>JANWWL010000002.1:75000-112463 GCA_025056155.1 Sphingomonadaceae bacterium | reverse complement strand
TGGTGCCCAGGAAAGGACTCGAACCTTCACGGCCGCAAGGCCACTGGTACCTGAAACCAGCGCGTCTACCAGTTCCGCCACCTGGGCAGGCGCCACCTAGCTATGGGGGGGCCTTAGGGCTGTCAACCGGGTGGCCGCATTGCGGGTGGGCCCCGCTCCGGCTACGCCACCACCCGATGCCCCTTCTCGTCAGCCTAATCGGCGGCTCGGGCTTCATCGGGGCCGCCGTGGCCGAAAAACTCGCCCGCCGCGGGGCGCGCTTGCGGATCGCCGCCCGGCGCCGGGCACGCGCCCTGCGCCTGCTGCCCCTGGCCGATCCCGGCCAGCTCGACATCGTGCCGGCCGACCTGCGCGTGCCCGACAGCCTGACCCGAGCCGTGGCAGGCGCTGATGCCGTCGTGAACCTGGCGGGCACCCTGACCCCTGAAGGCTCGGCCAGCTTCGAAGCCATCCACGTCCGGGGGGCGGGGGCCGTGGCGGAAGCGGCCGCGCGGGCGGGCGTGCGGGCCTTGGCGCACGTCTCGGCCATCGGCGCCGATCCCCACTCGCCCTCGGCCTACGGCCGTTCGAAGGCCGAAGGCGAACGGCGCACGCGGGAGGCCTTCCCCACCGCCACCATCCTGCGCCCGAGCCTGGTGTTCGGCGAGGACGACGGCTTCACCAATCGCTTCGCACGCCTCGTCATCACCCTGCCCATCGTGCCCGTGGTGGCACCCCGCACCCGCTTCCAGCCAGTCTTCGTGGGCGACGTCGCCGAAGCGATCGTCCGGGCGATCGACCGGC
Source organism: Sphingomonadaceae bacterium (assembly GCA_025056155.1). Lineage (GTDB taxonomy): Bacteria > Pseudomonadota > Alphaproteobacteria > Sphingomonadales > Sphingomonadaceae > Thermaurantiacus. Next base: position 111,680 of record JANWWL010000002.1, on the reverse strand, counting down.
AGCTCAAGGGCGAGGCAGCGCCTGTGTTCGAGCTGGGCGGGCCCGAAGTCCTCACCATGCGGCAGATCTTCGAGTTCCTGGTGCGCGAGACGGGTCGGCGGAAGCCACTGGTCGACGTGCCCGACCGGCTGGTCGAACTCCTGGCCCGCCTGCCGGGCGGCTCGCTCACGCGCGACCAATGGCTCATGCTGCAGCGCGACAACGTGGTCGACCCCGCATCACCTGGCCTCGAGGCGCTGGGCATCACGCCCACGTCGCTGGCCGCGGCCGCGCCGCAATGGCTCGAGCGCTATCGCCCGGGCGGCCGCTTCGCCGCCCTGCGCACCCCGGCGTGACCACGCCCGACCCGCTGCACGCGCTGCTGCTCGGGATCCTCGAGGGGCTGACCGAATTCCTGCCCGTCTCCTCCACCGGCCACCTGATCCTGGCGTCGGAACTCATGGGCCTGCCTGCCGAGCGGACGGTGGCCTTCAAGGTGTCCATCCAGTTCGGGGCTATCCTGGCCGTGGTGGTGGCTTACTGGCGCCGGTTCTGGGGGGTCGCCACAGGGCTCGTGCAGGGTGAACGCGGCGCCTGGGCCTTCGCGCGCAACATCACGCTGGGCTTCCTGCCCGCGATGCTGGTGGGTGCCCTGGCATACGAAACGATCCGTACTCTGTTGGGCAGCCCGCGGACCGTGGCGGTGGCACTCGTGGCGGGTGGAGGGGCCATTCTGCTCATCGAACGCTGGGTCCATCGCGTGCGGGCCACCTCGGTCGAGACGATGCCGGCCGGGATCGCGGCCGGAGTGGGTCTGGTGCAATGCCTGGCCATGGTGCCCGGCGTGTCCCGCTCGGGCGCCACCATCATGGGCGGCCTGCTCATGGGGCTCGACCGGCGCACCGCCGCCGAGTTCAGCTTCTTCCTGGCCGTTCCCACGATGCTGGCCGCCGCGGTCTACGCCCTCTGGCAGGAACGCGGCCAGCTCGGCGCCCACGACCTCGGGCTGATCGCGATCGGCTTCAGCAGTGCCTTCCTGTCCGCCCTGCTGGTCGTCCGATCGCTGGTGGCCATCGTCGCGCGCTACGGCTTCGCGCCGTTCGCGTGGTACCGCATCGCCGTGGGGCTGGCAGCGCTCTGGTGGCTCGGGCCCTGATTGTCCCGAAACGGGACGATCCGGCGCGGCACCCGGTGGCCAGCGCAGCATTTTTCAAGCCGGTCCGGGAGCGAATGGTCAGCCATGCTGCCTCAATGGCTGGACAGACGGTCGCTGCGGGCTAGGCGGTAGCCGTTCGTCCGCCCGAAGAGTTCGCCCATGCCGTCCGGCCGCCTGCTCGCCTTCACCCGCCTCGAAGCCGCGCCACCCCGCAAGCGCGCCGTGGCCGAGCGGCTGGCCGATTTCCGCGAGATCGCCGACCGGTACGCGCGCGATGCCGCCGAAGCCCAGGCCGGGCGCTGCTCGCAGTGTGGCGTGCCCTTCTGTCAGGTCCACTGCCCCCTGCAGAACAACATCCCCGATTGGCTGATGCTGGCTGCGGAAGGGCGGCTGGAAGAAGCCTACGAGGTGGCCTCCGCCACCTCGACCATGCCCGAGGTGTGTGGGCGCATCTGCCCGCAGGACCGCCTGTGCGAGGGCCATTGCGTGATCGAGCAGGCGGGGCACGGCGCGGTCACCATCGGGGCGGTGGAGCGGTTCATCGCCGATACCGCGTGGGAGGAGGGCTGGGTCGAGCCGCTGGTGCCGTTGGGCCCACCCACCGGGCGGTCCGTCGGTATCGTCGGGTCGGGGCCCGCGGGCCTGGCGGCCGCCGAATTGTTGCGGCGCCAGGGCCACGAGGTCCACGTCTACGAGCGGCAGGACCGCGCGGGCGGCCTCCTCACCTACGGCATCCCGGGCTTCAAGCTCGAAAAGCCCGTGGTGATGCGCCGGATCGACCGGCTCGAGAAGGGCGGGATCCGGTTTCACCTCAACTGCGAAGTGGGGCGCGACGTGGCGTTCGCCGAGCTGCGGGCCCGCCACGACGCGCTGTTCCTGGCGACCGGAGTGTACCGGGCGCGCGACGTCGAAGTGCCGGGTGCCGATCGGCCGGGCGTGGTGCACGCGCTCGACTATCTGGTGGCCGCCAACCGGGTGGGTTTCGGCGATGCCGTGCCCGCCTTCGCCGACGGCACGCTCGACGCCCGGGGCCGGCACGTGGTGGTGGTGGGCGGGGGGGATACTGCCATGGACTGCGTGCGCACGGCCGTCCGCCAAGGAGCGGCGTCGGTCACCTGCCTCTACCGCAGGGATCGCGCGAACATGCCCGGCTCGGCGCGCGAGGTGGCCCACGCCGAGGAAGAGGGCGTGCGCTTCGAGTGGCTGGCCGCCCCCTTGGCGTTCGAAGGGGCAGGTCCCCAAGGTCGGGTGCGGGCGGTGCGCGCCCAGCGCATGCGGCTGGGCGCCCCTGACGCGTCCGGCCGCCGCACGCCCCAGGCCGAGCCTGGCGCGGCGTTTCGGCTGAAGGCCGACATGGTGATCAAGGCCCTGGGTTTCGATGCGGAGGACCTCCCCGCGCTGTTCGGTGAGCCGGCGCTTCGGGTCACACGATGGGGCACCATCCGTACGGAAGCGGATTATCGCACCAGCCTGCCCGGCGTGTTCGCGGGCGGCGATATCGTGCGGGGGGCGAGCCTTGTGGTCTGGGCCCTGCGCGACGGGCGTGACGCCGCCGCGGCGATCGGTCAGTATCTGGCCGAGGCCGCATCCCGCGGTCGGAAGGAGGCCGCCTGATGCGCGCCCGCGTTGCATTCCTTGCTCTTGTCTGGGTGGGCGCGTCGCCTGCCGCGGCCCAGGGGGCGGACTCGGTGGCGGCGGCCACCCGCCTCGTGGCGCTCCTCGCCCCCGAAGCGGTCGAGCGGCAGCAGCTCGAGCGGCAATTGGCCCAGATCCGCAGCGGTGCCGCCATCCGCGCCATGTTCGCCGGCAACCCTCGCTTCCGGCAAGAGGCGGCCAAGAACCCGCCGGCCTTCGACCAGGCCATCGCCCGCATGGGGGCGATCCAGGCCGACGCCGTGGGCCCGGTGATGCGCGAGATGCTGCCCGCCACGCGCAAGGCCACGATCGCGGCCTACGCGCGCGCCTTCACTGCGGCCGAGCTGGACCAGATCGCGGCCTTCTACCGCACGCCGGCGGGTGCGAAGTTCCTGCGCACCCAGCCGCAGGTGCAGGCCGAGGTGGCCCGGCAGATCGGCCAGCAGTTCGGCCCTCGGATGGAAGCCGCACACAAGTCGGCCGGCCCACGGATCGAAGCGGAGTTGAGGAAGCTTTTCCCGGCCCCGAGTCCGGGGGGATGACCGGGTCGGCCGAACCGCTTCAGGAGAAGGGGATGATCGAACCCACCGCCGTGGAGCTCGCCATGTTGGCCGCGCAGCGCGACCGGCTTGCGGCCCAGGGCATGTATCGCCCCGAATGCGAAGGGGAGGCCTGCGGCGTGGGGCTGGTGGCCGCCATCGACGGCCGACCGCAGCGGCGCGTGGTGGAGCTCGCCATCGAGGCGTTGCGCTCGGTATGGCACCGCGGAGCGGTGGATGCCGACGGCAAGACGGGCGATGGGGCGGGCATCCACCTCGACCTGCCGGTCGCCTTCTTCCACGAGGCGATCGCGCGCGCCGGCCAGCGCGTGAAGCCCAACCTGCTGGCGGTGGGCATGGTGTTCCTGCCGCGCACGGATCTCGCCGCGCAGGAGACCTGCCGGACGATCGTCGAAGCCGAGATCATCGCCGGCGGCTTCGCCATCTACGGCTGGCGGCAGGTGCCCGTGGACGTGACCCAGATCGGCGACAAGGCCGCGGCCACGCGCCCCGAGATCGAGCAGATCATGATCTGCGGGCCGGCCGACACGTCGCCCGAAGCCATGGAGCGCTTCGAGAAGGACCTCTACATCCTAAGGCGCCGGATCGAGAAACGGATCTTGCAGGCGCAGATCCAGGGCTTCTATATCTGCTCGCTCTCGTGCCGGACGATCATCTACAAGGGTCTGTTCCTGGCCGAGCACCTGGCGCGCTTCTATCCCGATCTGATGGACCCCCGGTTCCAGAGCCGTTTCGCCATCTATCACCAGCGCTATTCCACCAACACCTTCCCGCAGTGGTGGCTGGCCCAGCCGTTCCGGTGCCTGGCCCACAACGGCGAGATCAACACGATCCGCGGCAACCGGAACTGGATGAAGAGCCACGAGATCAAGATGGCCGCCGACAACTTCGGCGATGCCTCGGAAGACATCAAGCCTCTCATCCCGGCCGGGGCATCCGACACGGCCGCGCTTGATGCCGTCTTCGAATGCGTGGTGCGCGCCGGGCGTTCCGCCCCCGAGGCCAAGGCCATGCTGGTGCCCGAGGCCTGGGAGCACAGCCCCGACATGCCGCCCGAGCACCGGGCCATGTACGCCTGGTTCGCCAGCGTCATGGAGCCCTGGGACGGGCCCGCGGCGCTCGCCATGACCGACGGCCGCTGGGTGGTCGCGGGCATGGACCGGAACGCGCTGCGGCCCATGCGCACGCTGGTCACCGCCGACGGCCTGCTCGTCGTGGGATCCGAAGCTGGCATGGTCGTGCTGCCCGAGGACCGCATCGTCGAGAAGGGGCGGCTGGGCCCGGGCGAGATGGTGGGGGTCGACCTCGCCGAAGGGCGCCTGTTCCGCCACGGCGAGCTCCTCGACCGGATCGCCCGGTTGCATCCCTATGGCGACTGGGTGGCCACCTTCCAGACCCTGGCCGATATCGGCGGGGCCGACCTGCCCCCCGCCCCCCGCCGCCTCGACCGCGAAGGCTTGCGGCGGTTCCAGCTGGCTGCGGGTCTCACGCTCGAGGACATGGAGCTCGTGCTGGCGCCCATGGTGGAGGGCGGGAAGGAAGCCGTGGGCTCGATGGGCGACGACACGCCGCTCGCCGTCATCTCCGACAACGCCCGGTGCATGAGCCACTTCTTTCGCCAGAACTTCAGCCAGGTCACCAACCCCCCGATCGACTCCTTGCGCGAAGCCCGCGTGATGAGTCTCAAGACCCGGTTCGGCAACCATGGCAACATCCTCGATCCCGAACCGGGCATCGGGGGCGTGATGGTGCTGGACAGCCCGGTGCTGCTGAACGCCGAGTGGGAACATCTGCTTCGGCACTTCGGCAGCCAAGCGGCGGTCATCGACTGCACCTTCGAGTTCGCGGCCGGGCCGGAGGGGCTGAAGGCCGCCATCGCCCGGATCCGCCGCGAGGCCGAGGAAGCGGTGCGGACCGGCAAGACGCAGCTCTTCCTGACGGACGAGCATCAGTCGGCGGCGCGGGCGGCCATCACCATGATCCTGGCGGCGGCGGCCGTCCACACGCATCTCGTCCGCCAGGGCCTGCGGACCTTCGCCTCGGTCAACGTCCGCTCGGCCGAATGCCTGGACACGCACTATTTCGCGGTGCTGATCGGCGTGGGGGCGACGACCGTCAACGCCTGGTTGAGCGAAGAGGCGATCGCCGACCGCCACGCCCGCGGGCTCTTCCCCGGCCTCGACCTGCGGCAGGCCCTGGAGCGCTACCGCACGGCCGTCAACGAAGGCCTCCTCAAGATCATGTCGAAGATGGGCATCTCGGTGCTCTCGAGCTACCGGGGGGGCTACAACTTCGAGGCGGTGGGCTTGAGCCGCGCCATCGTCGAGGATTTCTTCCCTGGCATGCCCTCCAAGATCTCGGGCGAGGGCTTCCTGTCGCTGTTCGAAAGCGCGCGGCAGCGCCACGAGCGCGCCTTCCGCGCGGGCCTGACCGTCCTGCCCGTTGGCGGCTTCTATCGCTATCGCGCCGGGGGCGAGCCGCACGGCTGGCAGGCGGGCCTCATCCACACGCTGCAAGAAGCGGTGGCCACCGACAGCTTCTCGCTCTATCGCCGCTTTTCCGAGGGGCTCCAAAACCTTCCCCCCATTCAGCTGCGCGACCTGCTCGACTTCCGCGAGGGGCTGACCCCCGTGCCGGTGGACGAGGTCGAGTCCATCACCGAGATCCGCAAGCGTTTCGTGGCCCCCGGCATGTCGCTCGGCGCGCTGTCGCCCGAAGCCCACGAGTGCCTGGCCATCGCCATGAACCGCATCGGGGCCAAGGCGGTCTCGGGTGAGGGCGGCGAGGATCCCGAGCGGTTCCGCCCGCGGCCCAACGGCGACAACGCCAATTCCGCGATCAAGCAGGTGGCGTCGGGCCGGTTCGGCGTGACGGCCGAATACCTCAACGCCTGCGAGGAGATCGAGATCAAGATCGCGCAAGGAGCGAAGCCCGGAGAAGGCGGCCAGTTGCCCGGCTTCAAGGTGACGGACATGATCGCCCGGCTGCGGCATTCCACGCCGGGGGTCACCCTCATCTCCCCACCACCCCACCACGACATCTATTCCATCGAGGATCTGGCCCAGCTCATCTACGACCTGAAGCAGATCAACCCGGATGCGCGGGTGTGCGTGAAGCTCGTGTCGCAGGCCGGCATCGGCACGGTGGCGGCCGGCGTGGCCAAGGCCCATGCCGACGTGATCCTGATCTCGGGCCACGTGGGCGGCACGGGGGCGAGCCCGCTCACCAGCATCAAGTATGCGGGGACGCCCTGGGAAATGGGGCTGACCGAGGCCAACCAGGTCCTCACCCTGAACGGTCTTCGCCACCGCGTGCGGCTCAGGGTGGATGGCGGCATCAAGACGGGGCGCGACGTGGTGATCGCGGCCATCCTGGGGGCCGAGGAATTCGGCATCGGCACGCTCTCGCTGGTCGCCATGGGCTGCATCATGGTGCGCCAGTGCCATTCCAACACCTGCCCCGTGGGCGTGTGCACCCAGGATCCCGCCCTGCGGGCCAAGTTCGCCGGCACGCCCGAGAAGGTCATCAACCTCATGACCTTCATCGCCGAGGAGACGCGCGACATCCTGGCGCGCCTCGGCGTGCGGTCGCTGGACGAGGTCATCGGGCGCACGGAACTTCTCCACCAGGTCAGTCGCGGGGCCGAGCACCTCGACGACCTCGACCTCAACCCCATCCTCGCCAAGGTCGACGCCCCGGATCGGCTGCGGAAGGCCCCGCGCGACTTCGTGCGCAACCCGGTGCCCGACAGCCTGGACGCGCAGATCCTGAAAGACGCCGCTGCCCTGTTCGAACGCGGGGAAAAGTTGCAACTCACCTACACGGTGCGCAATACCCACCGGGCGGTCGGCACCCGCGTCTCGGCCGAGATCACGCGCCGCTTCGGCATGCGCGGCCTGGCGCCGGGGCATCTCCACGTCCGCCTGCGCGGCTCGGCCGGGCAGTCGCTGGGCGCCTTCGCCGTCCAGGGGCTCCACCTCGAGGTGTTCGGCGATGCCAACGACTATGTCGGCAAGGGCTTGTCCGGCGCCACGATCGTCGTCCGGCCGATGGTCTCCTCCTCCCTCGAAACCCAGCGGAACACGATCATCGGCAACACGGTGCTCTATGGGGCCACCGCGGGCGAATTGTTCGCCGCGGGCCAGGCAGGCGAGCGTTTCGCCGTGCGCAACTCAGGAGCCTCGGTCGTGGTGGAGGGCTGCGGGGCCAACGGCTGCGAATACATGACGGGCGGGGTGGCCGTGATCCTGGGGGCCGTGGGGCCCAACTTCGCCGCCGGAATGACGGGGGGCATGGCCTTCGTGCTCGACGAGGACGGCCGGTTCGAGCGCCGGGTGAACCCCGACACCGTGGTCTGGCAGCGCCTCGCCTCGGCCCACTGGGAGGAGGTCGTGCGCGCGCTCATCGGGCGGCATGCGGAGCTCACGGGCTCTCGCCATGCCCGCGCCCTCCTCGAGGATTGGTCGGACACGCGGGCACGGCTGTGGCAGGTGGTGCCCAAGGAAATGCTGCATCGACTGCCCCACCCGCTGGCCGATGCGCCGGCGGACCGGCTGGTCGCGGCCGAATAGCCCGTCAGCCCGCCCCCTCGTCGGCGAAGCGGGCCGAAGGCGTGCCGTCTGGCCCGTAGACGGGCTCGACCGCGTCGAACCGGTACTTTCGCGCATCCGACCCGACGATCCCGAACCGGCCAAGGAGCTCCAGGATCCCCATGAAGGAGGGAGCGCGGAAATGGGCGGCAAGCGCTTCCGGGCTCTCCCACTCCTCGAACACGTGCACTCGGTCGGCAAGGTCTGGGTCAGCACTCCAGTCATAGGCCCGGCAGCCGGCCTCGGCCCGCGCGTCGGCGATCAGCCGGGCCGCTTCCCGAAGCACCTCGGTGCGCGTGCCAGGCGCAAGATCGATCGTCGCCTTGATCACGATCCCCATCAGGGCCTCCGTACGTGAAAGACGCGACGGTGGAAGCGCCAACGCCCGTCCGTCCGCACATAGTCGTCGTCGTAGCGGCCGAGGGGGGTCGAGACCGACCCGTCTCGCCGCTCGAGGACCTCATGGGTCCACACGCGGCCCTGGGCCATGTCGCCCTGGACCTCGACCCAGCCCGTCTGGCAGAAGAAGCCCACGAACGCGAAACCGGCCATCGCCTCGTTCCAGGCCTGCACGATGGCCGGGCGGCCGCGAAACTCCCAGCCCATCAGGATCCAGACGGCATCCGACGCCCAGAGCGCCCCCCAGGCGTCGGCGTCCCGGCGGTTCACCGCGTCGGCGTAAGCGTCGTTGAGCGCCCGGATCAGGGCTTCATCCGTCATGGGTCTGCCCGCTGCCGCGTGCGCCCCTGGCGCACTTCGGGCTGCGTGGCACTTCGGGCTCCATGGCAGGGCGGTGCCCCATCGGCGCATCGGCGAGCCAGCCGGGCCGGCCCTTGAAGCGACGCCCTGGGCCGGCCGCGCGCCCGACCCACGCCCGCCACGTCGACCTTCGGCAGGCGGCCGGCCCGGTCGCACCTCGCGCTCGCGCCGTCGGGAGTGAACCGGCCGACCCTGCCCTCGCCCGGCGCGCGGCGGAGGTCCCGGCTGTCCAGAGCGATCTGAGGGCTCGGGCGGGCGCTCCGACCGGTCGGGCGATCGCCACGTCCGTCGGGCGGCCGATCTACGGCGGGCGATGGAGACCAGGCGGCCGCGGGATGGGGCTCGGCGCGGCGCCGCCCGGCCTGGGCCGTCAGCGCCACTTCACCCTTACCGGAAGCGTCTTGAGGCCCGAGACGAAGTTCGCGATCGACAGCTTGGGCTCGCCGGCCAGCTCCACCGACTCCAGCTTCGGCAACAGCTCCTCCCAGAGGATCCGCATCTCGAAGCGGGCCAGATGCATGCCAAGACAGATGTGGACGCCATGGCCGAAGGCGATGTGCGGGTTGGGATCGCGGTCGGCCCGGAAGGTCATGGGATCGTCGAACACCGTCTCGTCGCGGTTGGCCGACCAGTAAAAGAGCGCCAAGGCCTCGCCCGCGCGCACCAAGGTGCCGGCGACTTCGGTGTCGGCGACACAGGTGCGCATGAAGTGCTTGACGGGCGTGGTCCAGCGGATGCTCTCTTCGACGAAGGCTGGGATGAGCGCTGGATTGTCGCGCACCTTGCGGAACTCGGCCGGGTTGCGCGCGAGTTCGCAGAAGCCGCCGGCGGTCGACGAACTCGTGGTGTCGTGGCCGGCGGTCGCGATGATGACGTAGTACGAGAGCGCCTCGCGTTCGGGGATGGGGGCGCCGTCGATCGTGCCTTGGGCGATGACGGTCGCCACGTCGTCCTTGGGGTGGGCCCGCCGGTCGGCAAGCATCTTGCCGAAATATTCGAAGAACACCTGGGCGACCTGGAACAGGTCCACCTGGGCGTTGCCGCTGCGCGCCCAGAAGCCCGCGGAATCCGTAATCCGGCGCGAACGGGCCACGACGTCGGGGTCGATCGCCCCGAACAGCTCCTGGGTCAGTTTCAGCATCAGCGGTTCGTCTTCGCGCGGAACACCCAGGATCATCATGATGACCCGGAGCGGATACCACAGGGCGACCTCGTTCACGAAATCGAGGACATCTCCCTTGGCGCGCATCAACTCCACGTGCTCGCGCGCGATCGCCCGCACCTTGCCCTCGAGGTTCTGGCGGATGGCGCCGGGTTGGAACCAGGCGTGGGTGATCTGGCGCAGCTTCCGGTGCTCAGGATCGTCCAGGTCGACGAGCGTGCGAAACAAGTGGGTGTCGCCGGCCACCTTGAGCGTCCACTGCTCGCCTTCGATGGGAGACAGGTAGGTGCGGAACCGGTTGACGAAGCGGTCGTTGGCCTTCGACACTTGGGTCACGTCGGCATGCCGGGTGACGGCCCAGAAGGGCCGGTAGCCCACGGGCGTGGCCCAGTAGAGGCCCGGCCGGCGGCGGAGCTCGGCATAGTCGGCGAACAGCTGGGCGGGTTCGGCGTACAGATAGGGATTGACGAGCCGGTCGTCGATCCGGTCGGTGGACCAGCCGGGGAACTTCTCCTCGACCGCGTGCGTGGCCATGGCCAACTCTCCGCCGTGGGGTGTGCGGGACCGCTCTGGCGTGGCGTGACGGCGCTGTCACCTCGCCAAACCGCCGGAGGCCGGCGCGTTCCGACGTCGCACGCTCGCCGAAGGGGGCCGGGTGATCCGTTCGCCGCCCCGAACCGTATCGGCCGGGCGGGTGGTGCCGGGCCCCGGAACCTCGCGTCGGCCGGGCGGGGCGACCCGCGCCCGGCGGCTACCGCTCGTTCGTCGAAAGGGGGCCGGTCGCCGTCAGCACAACGCGGCGGGCCCCTGCCGGCCGCTCGCGATAGGGCGGGCGGCGGACGGCGTAGATCCGATCGGTCCGGAAGCGGGCGATGTTCACCCGGTCCGACTGGTTGCCGCCCAGCCCCATGAACTCCTTGCCGTCGGCCGTCACGCCCACGGCCAACGTCACGTGGCCGCCGCCCTGGCGCCGCAACACCACCACGTCGCCCACCAGGATGTCGGTTTTGGCGCAGGGCACGCCCCAGTCGGCCCAGGCGAGGGCGGCGAGGTAATTCCGGGGCGGCAGCCGCTCGGGCCGCCCCTGCCAGCTGCGCACCGCCACCACGGCCATGAAGAGCCCGCACCAGGGGATGGCGTCGTCGTTGTAGAAGTCGGCCGCCCAGTTGTCGTACGGCCGGCCGGTGGTGCGCGCTACCTCGTCGGCCCAGGCGAGGATGCGGGGGTTGCTCCCGGCACCCGCCACCTCCGTGGTGCCGTAAGCGTCGAGGGCCACTCGCACCATCAGGGGCGCGATGGGCTCCTGCAGCAGCCAGGCGTAGGATGCAGGCACCTGGGGCATGACGCTGCTCCCGCTTCTTGAACGCTCGCCGTAATCGGCCGGTCACTCGTGGGCAACGGGACGATCGGCCCGGATCATTCCTCGGGGTTCCGGTTCACGTCGCCGCGGCCTTCGTCCCTGACGACCGTGCGGGGGGGGGCGCCCGTCTCCTCCACGCCCTCGTCCCCCAACGCTTCGTCGGCCGGGCCCGGGATCGACGACGTCGGCGGCACGGCGGGCCGCAGCGCCACCACGAGTGCGACGAGCGCGGCCAGCACCACGGCCAGCGGCAGGATCCAACGGCCCATGCCCCCTTCTAGACGGGTCCGGCGTGGGCGCCAGCGGCCCATGCGCACTTGGCCGCCCTCCGTCAGCGGCTGCGGATCGCCTCGTAGAGCAAGAGCGTGCCGGCCATCGCCACGTTCAGGCTGTCGGCCCGGCCTCGCATGGGGATGCGCACCAGCCGGCGGCAGGCGGCCTTCAGGTCGGCCGGCAGGCCTTCGCCTTCGTTGCCCAGCAGGATGACGGTGTCGTGCGGCCACGGCCCGACGCGATAGTCGCAGGCCGCGGGATCCAGGGCAGCCCCCACCAGATGCCGCGCGCGGGCCCATTCCAGGAACTCGGCCGGCTGGGCCATGGCCACGGGCACGGTGAAGACGGCCCCCATGGATGCACGCACGGCCTCGGGCGAGAAGGGATCCGCACAGGTTCCCACCAGCACCAGCGCGACCGCCCCCGCTCCGTCGCACGCGCGAAGCAGGGTGCCCAGGTTGCCCGGATCGCGCAGGCGTTCCGCCGCCAGCACGAGCCCCTGGGACACCTGCGCCAAGGTGCGGTGCCGCACGGGAAAGGCCGACACCACGGCCTGGGGATTGTCCTTGCCCGACAGGCTGGACAGCACTTCGGACGTGCAGGGCAGGGCTTCGCCCGCCGCCTGGATCAGGCGGCGCACGCCCGCATGCTCCTCACGGCCGGCCGCGTAGGCGACGGCCGCCGGCGTCCAGCCCTCGTCCAGTGCCTCGAGCCCCAACCGCAACCCTTCGGCCAGGAACAAGCCCGCCGTGCGCCGGTATTTCTTGTGCCGCAGCGCGCGCAGCCGCCGGATCCGGGGATTGGCGATCGAGCGAATGACCTCGACCATCAGCCGGCCTGCGGCTGGGCGCTGCGGGCGTGCCACAGCAGGAAGGCCGCCACGCCGCGATAGGGGCGCCACCGCTCGGCATGGGCGCGCAGGGCCCGTTCGCTGAGCCGTTCTCGGGCATCCAGGATCCGGGCGGCTTCGACGCGCAGCGCCAGGTCGCCCGCCGGCAGGACGTCGGGCCGACCCTCGGCGAACAGCAGATAAATCTCGGCCGACCAACGCCCCAGGCCCTTGATCGACATCAAGAGGGCGATCGCCGCCTCGTCGTCGACCGGCAAGGCCTCGAGGCGAATCCGGCCATCCGCCACCTGTGCGGCAAGGCCCAGCGCATAGGCCGCCTTCGCGCGCGAGAAGCCCACCTGGCGCAGCCCTTCGGGGCCCAGGGCGAGCAGGGCTTCCGGATCGGACGGATCGGCCCGTTCGCGCAGGCGCTTCCAGATGCCCTCGGCCGCGCGTGCGGAGATCTGTTGGGTGACGATCGCGCGCAGCAGCCCTTCGAGCCCGCGCGGTCGGGGCCGCGGTGGCGGAGGTCCGACCCGGCGCACCACCTCGGCCAGCCGGGGGTCGCAGGCCGCGAGCCAGGCGATGCCCTCTCCGATCCGTTCGGCCGTCAGTGCCATCGGGTCTCTGGCTTGCGCCCCTGCCGTCAGCCGCTATGAGCCGGCAAGCAGCCGCCTGCCACGGAGGTTCGATGCCCAGGCTGATCGTCACCGATCGGAAGGGAAACACGCGCGAGGTCGAGGGCGAGGCCGGCCTGTCGGTGATGGAGGTCATCCGCGACAACGGCTTCGACGAGCTGCTCGCGCTGTGCGGCGGGTCGTGCAGCTGCGCCACCTGTCACGTCCATGTCGACGAGGCCTGGATGGACAAGGTGGGCGGCCCCCACCCCGACGAGGCCGATCTCCTCGACAGTTCGGACCATCTGCGCCCCAATTCGCGCCTGTCGTGCCAGATCCGCTTCACCGAGGAGCTGGACGGGCTGGCGGTCACCATCGCGCCCGAGGATTGAACGGCGCGAAGGTGCCATCCGCCGCCGGCTGTGCGGGGGCGCCTGGCGGCGGCATGGGTCCGGGGCGGGGTCAGCGGGCGGGTGCGCACCACCCGGACCGGAGCCGGGCCGGCCGACGGGGCCGGGCGGTGGCGCCGTCGTCGTCGGGGCAGCCGCGGCGGGGCTTGGGCGGCCAACAGGCGGCGTGGTTGACCCCCCCGGGTCGGAGTCTCGATCACGGCGGACGGCTTTGCCGCCGGTGCGGTCAACTGGCCGCGCCGTCCAATCCCGGGTCGGTCAGCCGCAACGCGCGCGTGGCCGCCACGCGGGCCAGACGGATCGTGAGCGCCCGGCGCCGCGCCGGAGGCAGCGGCATCGAGCGTCCGGGGCGAGCGAACACCGCCCCGTGCGCGTCGGCCACGACAAGTCCCGTGGCATCGGGCAGGAAGGTCTCCGCCTCGAGCGCCGGAGCGAGATCGACCGGCACCGCCCACAGGAACAGGTCGCACCACGCGCGATAGGCCGGCCACTTCCGATCGAACCTCAAGTCGTCCCAAGAGGTCTTGACCTCGGCGATCCACAGCCGTCCGTCGGGCCCCACGGCCATCACGTCGGCGCGATGGCCGTCCGGCAGGGGCACTTCGGTCAAGGGGGCGAGGCCATGGTGCCACAACAGGCGGCAGAGCCCCCGAGTGACGGCGTGCGTGAGGTCATCGCCCATCCGCGTTCCCACTGGCTCGCTCCTCTTGGAACGGCAAGACGCGGGAGTGACGCGATGTTCGGGCTCTGGCACGAATGGTGCCCGGTCGCTGGCCCTCCCAGCCCAGCCGGCACCGATCGGACCTGGCCGTTCGGGCGGCCGCACGGGCTCAGGCGGCTTCGGTAAGGCGCCGGGCCAATTCGAGGTCGCGCACGAACCGGGCATATTCGGTCTCGGCCCGCGGTCCGGGCTCGATGCGCAACAGATAGCTTGGATGAACCGTGAGCAAGCCCCTGCGCCCGCCCGATAGCGACAGCGGCCGCCCGCGCTCGCGTGCCACCACCACCGCCCGGCCCAGGAGCGCCCGGCCCGCGCTCGCACCCAACATCACGACCACGGCGGGCCGCACCAGCTCGAGCTCCTGCTCCAACCACCAGCGGCACGTCTCGATCTCGCGGGCATCGGGCGACTGGTGCAGCCGGCGCTTGCCGATGGCCATGAACTTGAAGTGTTTCACGGCATTGGTGATATAGACTTGGGGCCGGTCGATGCCGGCCGCGCGCAGCGCCCGGTCGAGGAGCTGGCCTGCCGGCCCTACGAACGGCCGACCCTGCAGGTCCTCCTGGTCGCCCGGCTGCTCGCCCACGAGCATCAGGCGGGCGTCGGCCGGGCCTTCCCCGAACACCGTTTGGGTGGCCGCCTCGTGGAGGGGACAGAGCGTGCAGTCGCGCGCGGTCTCGGCCAGGCGGGCTAGCGTAGCGGCCCGCCCGGCTTCCAGCATCCGGGCCACGCGGGCCGGCGCTCCGGCCACCAGCGCGGGGATGTGGGCCGCTTCGGGCAAGTTGGCCCAATATTTCTTCGGCATCTCGGCGCGCATCGCCGCCGGCTTCAGGCGCGCCGGGTTGAAGATCGCCCGAAAATAGGTGGTCCACAGCGGCTCCAGCGCATCCTCGCTCGGCACCTCGCCTCGGGCTGCACCGGGGCCGAAGTGCAGCACCTGGCCGTCCCAGTGGGCGCTTTCGCGGGGCGTCAGGATCGTCCAGCGTTGGCTCGCGAAGCGGCGCACGAAGAAGCCGGCGTTCGCCCGTAGGATGTGGTGGGCGGGTTCGAAGAAGGCGATGAAGTGCGGGCCATCGTCGTCCTCAAGTTCGCGGAAGCGGACGAAGGCGCGCATCTTGTGCAGATCACGCCCCACCGCCTTGGCCATCGCCTCCAACCGGTCGACCAGGGGGTCGGCCCGGTCGTCGAGCAGGTGGCGCTCGTTCTGCACGCGAACCAGCGCTTCGTGGAGCAGGACGAAGCGGCTGGGGTCCGCATGGCAGACGACCTTTTCCGCCAGATCGGCGAACCGGCGCGGCACGCGAAGTGCGGGCGCCTCTGCGGGTGGCACGGGCTCGCCCAGGGGTAGGCCCGCCTCGCCCTCCACCTCCCACTGCACTGCCGCCGGGGGAATCCGGCGCGCCACGAGCCGGCGCACCGCCTGGCGAAATCCGTCGAGGTCGGCCGGATGGGCCAGGACGACCCGTTCCATCAGGCGGCAGGTGGCGCGAATAGGTCCCCCTGCCGGGGCTTCACGACGAGCGCGCGCAGGCTTTCGCGATCGAGAAGCGCCGTCGGTCGCCAATCGGGGGTCGCGACCCAAGGCCGGACCGCCCGCGGCGAGGCGACGAGGCGAGCGAGGTCGGCCCAGCGCAACGTTCGATGTCGCCGCACGGCGAGGATCCGGCCCGCCACCTTGGGGCCGATGCCCGGCACGCGCAGCAGGAGCTCCCGGGGCGCCCGATTCACGTCCACGGGGAACAGCTGCCGGTGGGCCGGCGCCCAGGCCGTCTTGGGATCGACGTCGAGCGGCAGCAGCCCGTCCGGCATGATGGCCTCGAGCTCCGAGCGAGCGAAGCCATAGAAGCGCAGCATCCAGTCGGCCTGATAGAGCCGGTGTTCGCGCACCAGCGGCGGGGCGCCTGGCGGGAGGCTGGGGTGGGCGTCGGGGATCGGGCTATAGGCCGAATAGTAGACACGCCGCAGGCCGTGCTGGCGGTAGAGGGCGTCCGCCCGGGCAAGGATCGTGCGGTCGTCGGCTGCGTCGGCGCCCACGATCATCTGGGTGGACTGGCCGGCGGGCGCGAACGTCGGCGCGTTGCGGAAACGCCGGCGGGCCTCGCGCGATTCCCGGATGCGGCCATCAAGGTCGGCCATCGCCCGTTCGATGCGCTGACCGTCCTTTTCCGGGGCCAGGCGGGCCAGGCCTTCGGCCGTGGGCAGCTCGACGTTGATCGACAGGCGATCGGCCCACCGGCCGGCCTGCGCCACCAGCTCTGGCGCGGCGTCGGGGATCGTCTTCAGATGGATGTAGCCGCGGAAGTGGTGGACTTCGCGCAAGGTGCGGGCCACCTGGATCAGCTGTTCCATCGTGTAGTCGGGGGAACGGATGATGCCCGAGGAGAGAAACAGCCCCTCGATGTAATTGCGCCGATAGAAGCCCAAGGTCAGGCGGACGACCTCGTCCACCGTGAAGCGCGCCCGGCGGACGGAGGAACTGCGGCGGTTGATGCAATAGGCGCAGTCGAGGATGCAGAAGTTGGTGAGCAGGATCTTAAGCAGCGAAATGCAACGACCGTCGGGGGTGTAGGCGTGGCAGATGCCCATGCCCTCGGTCGAACCCAGTCCGCGCCCGTCGCCCGAATGGCGCCGAATGGTGCCCGAGGACGCGCACGACGCGTCGTACTTCGCCGCATCGGCCAGGATCGCGAGCTTTTCGCGCAGGTTGAGCGTTCGCCCCACGGCCGGCATGCTACCGACTTGGGGGCTGGCCTCAAGGGGAGAGAAGGCGCGCCGCGGGGCCGCAGGTGGCTTTGTTGCCACGGCGGGCCAGGGCACCTATGTTGACGCATATGCGCGAACCCCGCAAACCCTCGCCCGTCGTCCGCAATCTTCTCATGTGGGCGGGGATCCTCCTCGCCTTGGTCCTCGTCGTGCAGGTCGTCCAAGGGCCGTCGCGCGTCGAGCGAACCGGCCAGGAAATCGCCTATTCCGACTTCCTCAAGAAAATCGAGGAAGGTCAGGTGCGGGAAGTGGCCATCTCGGGCCGGGCCATCACGGGCACTCTCACCAACAACCAGGCCTTCCGCACCCACAACCCCGGCGACGCCCAGCTGGTGGAGCGGTTGCGCGCGCAGAACGTCCGGTTCGACGCCATCCCCGAGGAGCGGCCGGGCCTGTTGCAGCAATTCATCGTGGGGGCGCTCCCGTTTCTCCTGATGATCGGCATCTGGATCTTCTTCATGCGCCAGATGCAAAACGGTCAGGGCCGTGGGGCCATGGGCTTCGGCAAGTCGCGGGCGCGCCTCCTTACCGAGAAGCATGGCCGCGTGACCTTCGACGACGTGGCCGGCATCGACGAAGCGCGCGAGGAATTGCAGGAGATCGTCGACTTCCTCAAGGATCCCTCGAAATTTCACCGCTTGGGCGGTAAGATTCCGAAGGGGGCACTGCTGGTGGGTCCGCCTGGCACGGGCAAGACGCTCTTGGCGCGTGCCATCGCGGGCGAGGCCAACGTGCCGTTCTTCACCATCTCGGGTTCGGACTTTGTCGAGATGTTCGTGGGCGTGGGCGCAAGCCGTGTGCGCGACATGTTCGAACAAGCCAAGAAGAACGCGCCCTGCATCATCTTCATCGACGAGATCGACGCCGTGGGCCGGCATCGCGGCGCTGGGCTGGGGGGTGGCAACGACGAGCGCGAGCAGACGCTCAATCAGCTGCTCGTGGAGATGGATGGTTTCGAATCAAACGAAGGCATCATCATCATTGCGGCCACCAATCGGCCGGACGTGCTCGATCCCGCGCTTCTTCGCCCCGGCCGGTTCGACCGGCAGATCGTGGTGGGCCGGCCGGACATCGAGGGGCGGGTCAAGATCCTGCAGGTCCACATGCGCAAGGTCCCGCTCGCTCCGGACGTCGATCCGCGCATCATCGCCCGCGGCACGCCGGGCTTCTCGGGCGCCGATCTGGCCAACCTCGTCAACGAGGCCGCGCTGCTCGCCGCCCGCCGGGGCAAGCGCCTCGTCTCGATGGCCGAGTTCGAGGACGCCAAGGACAAGGTCATGATGGGGGTCGAGCGCAAGTCGATGGTGATGACGGAGGAGGAGAAGAAGCTCACCGCCTATCACGAGGCGGGTCACGCCCTCGTCTCGCTGTTCGAGCCGGCCTCGGATCCCATCCACAAGGCCACGATCATCCCGCGCGGCCGCGCGCTCGGCATGGTGATGCGCCTGCCCGAACGCGACAGCTATTCCTTCCCGCGCGACAAGATGTACGCGAACCTCTCCGTCGCCATGGGCGGCCGAGTGGCCGAAGAAGTGATCTTCGGGCGTGACAAGGTGACGAGCGGGGCGGCCGGCGACATCCAGATGGCCACCGATCTGGCCCGTGCGATGGTCACGCAGTGGGGCATGTCCGACCGGCTGGGACCCTTGAAGTACACGGAGAACCAGGAGGAAGTGTTCCTGGGCCACTCGGTGACCCGCCAGCAGAACGTCTCGGAGAAGACGGCCGAGATCATCGACGAGGAAATCAAGCGGCTGGTGATGGAAGGCTATGAGCGCGCTCGGACCATCATCACCGGCAATCTCGACAAGCTGCATGCCATCGCGGCGGCGCTCCTCGAGTACGAGACGTTGACGGGCGAGGAGATCCGCAAGGTGGCGGTCGGTGAGCCCATCGAACGGCCGGATCCGGCGGCGGGCCGGGCCGTGGCCGCTCCGGTGGGGGCCGCGGGCATTCCGCGAGCCGGCCGGCGACCGGCCGGGGGCTTCGGCCCCGAGCCGCGCCCGGCGACCTGACGGCCCGACGCGGGTTCCGCGCGGGTACGTCCGACCCGCAGCCGGCACGCCGCTCGCGGCAACGCCGACGCGGACCCCCTGGCGCGTTCGCCCGACCGTTCACCCATCCGAACGCCCCCGAAAGGCGATGCCCGGTGGCCGACCGACGATCCCGTGGCGCGTGATCCCGTGGCGCGCTTGCGGTGTGCCGAGCACTGGGCGTGATGCCGAGCGACGGGGCCGGGAGGGGATGCCGGCTGGCCGGCGGTGGCCGCGGGTCCGGCGCTGGGCCTCCACACCTCGCCGACACGGCGACGCGAGGGTGTGGCGGAGCGGGCAGCGGTCGCGACAGGCACCTTCGCCGCGGCCAGGGTGCCGACGCGGACGGCCGTCGTCAGGGCTTGCGAAACTCCGCGAACCGGGCGTTTCTTGACTTGGCGCAAGTCCAGGGCCACTGAGGCGCCCTGCGCGCCTGCCGGAAGGGTCGGACGCGTCCACCGATGCCCGCTGGTCCGTAAGGGCTCGCCCGCCGGCGCGCTTGGTGCTTGAGAAACGAAGGGATCCCGCACCCGCGATGTTCGAAAGCCTGTCGGAACGGCTGACGGCGGTCCTCGACCGGCTGAAGGGCCGCGGTGCGCTGAGCGAACTCGAAGTGCGCGCCGCGATGCGCGAGGTGCGGGTGGCCCTGCTCGAGGCCGACGTGGCGCTGCCCGTCGTCAAGAGCTTCATCGAACGGGCGACCGCGCGCGCCGTGGGGGCCGAAGTCCTGAAGTCGGTCACCCCCGGCCAGCAAGTGATCAAGATCGTCCACGACGAGCTCGTGGCCACCCTGGGGGCCGAGACGGCGGAGCTCGCCATCGACCGCCCGCCGCCCGCCGTCGTGATGATGGTGGGGCTGCAGGGCTCGGGCAAGACGACGACGACGGCCAAGCTCGCGCGCCATGTGGCGCAGGAACGGCGGCGGAAGGTGCTGATGGCCTCGCTCGACACCCGACGGCCGGCTGCCCAGGAGCAGCTGGCCATACTGGGGCGACAGGCCGGCGTGGCGACCTTGCCCGTGATCCCAGGCCAGCAGCCGGTCGACATCGCGCGCCGCGCGTTGGAGGCGGCGCGTCTCCAGGGCTTCGACGTCCTGCTCCTCGACACGGCGGGGCGGCTCCACGTGGACGAAGAGCTGATGTCCGAGATGGAGGCCGTGGCCCGCGTGGCGCAACCGGCCGAAATCCTGCTCGTGGTCGACGCCTTGACCGGCCAAGACGCGGTCCACGTCGCCCGCAGTTTCCTGGCCCGCGTGCCCGTCACGGGGGTGGTGCTGACGCGCATGGACGGCGACGCGCGGGGCGGGGCGGCGCTGTCGATGCGCGAGGTGACGGGTCGGCCCATCAAGTTCGTGGGCACGGGCGAGAAGCTGGACGCGTTCGAGCCGTTCCACCCCAACCGTGCCGCGGGCCGGATCCTGGGCATGGGCGACGTGGTGAGCCTGGTCGAGAAGGCCGCGCGCACCCTCGAAGCGCAGGAGGCCGAGCGCATGGCCGCCCGCCTGGCGGCCGGCCGGTTCGACCTCAACGATCTCCTCGCCCAATTCCGGCAGATGAAGCGGATGGGCGGGTTGGGCCTTCTCGCGTCGCTCCTGCCCGGGCTGGGCAAGGCCCAGGCCCAGATGAAGGCGGCGGGGATCGACGACCGCACGCTCGCCAGGCTCGAGGCGATCATCCTGGCGATGACCCCGCGCGAGCGGGAGCGCCCCGAAATCCTGAACGCCCGGCGCAAGATCCGCATCGCCAAGGGCTCCGGCACCACGGTGCAGGAGGTGAACCGGCTTCTCAAGATGCACGCCGAGATGGAAACGGCGATGAAACGGTTGAGGAAGATGGGCGGGCTCAAGGCGCTGGCCGGGCTGTTCGGCGGGGCCGAGACGGGGCCCTTCCCGGCCGGACTGCCGGGCGGCCTGCCCGGCGGATTCCGCATCCGGCGCTAGGCGGGCACTGCATCAGACACCGAGGAGACGAGAGAATGGCGCTTTCGATCCGGCTGGCCCGCGGAGGTGCGAAGAAGCGGCCGGTCTACCGCATCGTGGTGGCCGACAGCCGCAGCCCCCGCGACGGCCGCTTCCTGGAAAAGCTCGGCACCTACAACCCGCTGCTGCCCAAGGACGCACCCGAGCGCGTGACCCTCAACGCCGAACGCGCGGCCTACTGGCTCAAGGTGGGGGCGCAGCCCACCGACCGGGTGGCGCGCTTCCTCGACGCCTTGGGATTGCGCCCGCGGGCCCCGCGCCACAATCCCAAGAAAGGCGAACCGGGCGAAAAGGCGAAGGAGCGCGCCGCGAAGAAGGCCGCGCGCGCTGCGGCCGCCGAGGGTGGCGACGCCTGACCGGCCGGTGGTGCTGGCGGCCGTGGCCGGCGCCCACGGCATCCATGGCGAAGTCCGCCTGCGCCTGTTCGCCGAAAGCGTGGAGAGCTTGGGGCGCCACCGGTCGTTCCAGGCTGGGGAACGCACCCTCACCCTGGTCGCCGTCCGTCCGGGCCCGCACGGCCCCATCGCCCGCTTCGCCGAAGTGACCGACCGGACGGCGGCCGAAGCGCTGAAAGGCGTGGAGCTGGCCGTGCCGCGCTCGGCCCTGCCGCCACCGGCCGACGACGAGGTCTATTGGGTCGACCTCATGGGCCGTGGCGTCGTCGACCCGGCGGGGCGCCCTGTGGGCACCGTCGTGGCGGTGGCGAACTACGGCGCCTCCGACCTCATCGAAGTCGAGCTCGCCGGGGGCCGGCGAGTGCTCGTTCCCCTGATCCCTGAGGCGGCGCGCGTCGAGGACGACCGGATCTGCGTCGATCCCCTCTGGCTCGAAGCCTAGATGACGTTCACGGCCGTCGTGCTGACCCTCCACCCCGAGATGTTCCCGGGGCCGCTCGGCGTTTCGCTGGCGGGCCGAGCGCTTGCCGAGGGGCGCTGGCGGCTCGAGACGATGGCGCTGCGGCAGTTCGGGGTCGGCCGGCACCGGGCGGTGGACGATACGCCGGCGGGCGGCGGGCCCGGCATGGTGATGCGGGTGGACGTGATGGCTCGGGCGATCGATGCCGCCCGCGCGGCGCACCCGGAGCTGCCGGTGTGGATTCCCACGCCCCGGGCCCCACGACTTGACCAGCGCCGGGTGCGGGCCCTGGCCCAAGGCCCGGGCGTGATCTTGCTGTGCCCCAGGTTCGAAGGCCTCGACGAACGGATCTTCGCCGTGCGCCCGGTGGAGCGGTTCGCCCTGGCCGACGTCGTGCTCTCGGGCGGCGAACTCCCGGCCATGGCGCTCCTCGACGCTTGCGTTCGCCTGCTGCCGGGCGTAATGGGCGCGCCGGCCAGCGGGGCCGAGGAGAGCTTCGAGCGAGGGCTCCTCGAATATCCGCAATTCACCCGGCCCCTCGAGTTCGAGGGTCATGCCATCCCCGAGGTGCTCCGCTCGGGCAACCATGCGGCGATCGCCGCCTGGCGGCGAGCACGGGCCGAAGCGGACACGGAGGCCTGGCGGCCCGATCTCATGGCGGGGACGGGCGGCTCGCGGGGGCGAGCTCAGGGAGAACGGCGATGAATCTTCTGGAACGGATCGAGGCCGAGGAGATCGCCCGGTTGACGTCCGCGCGCGCCGTACCGGATTTCCGCCCGGGCGATACGCTCAGGGTGGGCGTGAAGGTGAAGGAAGGGGACCGTATTCGGATCCAGAACTTCGAAGGCGTATGCATCGCCCGTTCGAACAAGGGGATGGGGTCCAACTTCACCGTTCGCAAGATCAGTTTCGGCGAAGGGGTCGAGCGCGTCTTTCCGCTTTACTCTCCCATCATCGATTCGATCGAGGTGGTGCGCCGCGGGGACGTGCGGCGGGCGAAGCTCTATTATCTGCGCGGCCGCTCGGGCAAGTCGGCGCGTATCGCCGAGCGTCGTTCCGCCCGCCCCGAGGCGGCCCCCAGCGACACGGCCGACTGAGCACCCCTCGGCGGCCGCGCCCCCGGCCAGCGCAGGTCGACGTCAAGCGCATGGACGTCACGGGTGTCGTGGAACGCGCCCGCTCGGTCCGCGACTTCGACCGCGCGTTGGGGCGGTTCTGGGCCCTCGACCTGAACGCCCGGCGGCCGTCGCGGCAGGGGCGGGGGCCCATGCCGTCACGGGCCTTGCCGGCCGTCATGGTGCGTCGGGTTCTCAGGCGGCGCCGTGGGAGTCGGAACCGGGCCTGATGCTCGGATGGGCTAGGATCCCAAGGGGCGACGCCTCTTGCGCATGGGGCAGCTGGGCGCCTGTCTCCACCTCCGAGGCCTAGGGGGCCGACAGCACGGCCGCATCGCGCATCTTCCGGGCGAGGCGTGGGCGGGGTGCCGTCCGTTCGCCCGCGGGCCGGCCGCTAGCCAACTGGCGGGCGCGCCTTGAGTCCCTCCGTTCAGGGGGCATACACCGGGCCGTTCGCACGGCACGGGGCTTCTTCGGGAAACTCAGGACGTGGATCGCCTCGCCTTGACCTCTGCGGCCGAGCTGTCGCCGCTCGCCCTGTTCCTCCAGGCGGACATCGTGGTGAAGGCCGTCATGCTCGGCCTGCTGATGGCGAGCGTGTGGTCCTGGGCCATTATCCTCGAACGGTCGCGGACGCTGCGGCGCCTGCGTCGCGACGTGGAGGCCTTCGAACGGCGGTTCTGGAAGGCGGGCTCCCTTGACGAACTGCCCCTCGGCCGCAGCGACAACCCCGCCGCCCAAGTGTTTCGCGCCGGTATGGATGAATGGCGCGCCTCGACCCACGGCCGGGCTGCGGTCGACCGGGAAGGGGTGCGCGCCCGCCTGCAGGGCGTCATGGCGGCCGCCGTCGAGCGGGCCATGTCGGACCTGTCGGATCGGCTGAACTGGCTGGCGACCATCGGCGCGGTCGCACCCTTCGTCGGCCTGTTCGGCACGGTGTGGGGCATCATGCGCGCGTTCGTCGCCATCGGTCAGACCCAGGACACGAGCCTCGCGGTGGTGGCGCCGGGGATCGCGGAAGCGCTGTTCGCCACGGCCATCGGCCTGTTCGCGGCCATCCCGGCGGTGGTGGGATACAACCGGCTGCAGCACGCCATCGGTCGGCTCGAGGATCGGTTGCTCGCCTTCTCGGCCGCCTTTCACGCCATGATGTCGCGCGAGCTCGACCGCTTGGGGGGCGGCTGATGGCGATCGGCCTCGCCCACGGGGCGCGGCGCCGCCGCCGGCGTCAGCCCATGTCCGACATCAACGTGACCCCGCTCGTCGACGTGATGTTGGTGCTCCTCATCATCTTCATGGTGGCCGCCCCCCTGTTGGTGACGGGGACGAGCGTGAACCTGCCGCAAACGCGTGCCAAGGCCCTGCCCACCGAGCGCCGGCCGCTCACCATCACTCTGGACCGGGCCGGCCGCCGCACCATCGGCGACGAGGTGGTGGCCCCGGCGGCCTTCGCCGCCCGCCTGAACGCCCTGCGGGAGGCCCGTGGCGAGGACACCCCCGTGTTCGTGCGTGCGGACGCGGCCGTTCCCTATGGTGAAGTCGCAAGGCTCCTGGCCGACGTGACCGCGGCGGGGTTCACGCGTGTGGCCCTCGTCCACCGACCCGAGCCCCGGGCGCGCCGATGACCGAACGGCAGGCCCTGCTCGTTGCGGTTGCCGGCCATCTGCTCCTGCTGGGCCTCCTGTCGCTGGCCGTGCGCCAGGCGCCTGCGTTGCCGGCCGAGGGGGACGTGATTCCGGTCGAGCTCGTGGCGGTGGGCGACGCGACGACCGCTCCGGATCCGGCACCGCCAAGACCTTCGCCGCCGACCCCGATGCCGGCACCCCTTCCCACCACCCAACTCGCGTCGCGGCCCGACGCCACCCCGCAGGCCCAGCCCGACCTGGGACCGGCCCGACCGCCCGATCTTCCCGACCCTTCGGTGCAAGACCTGGCCGCGCGCGAGCCGTCGCGGTTCGACGCAGGGGCCATCGAGCGGCTCATCGACCGGTCGCTGCGTCGCGTCCCGGCCCGGCCCGCCGCCGGTCGCGCGGCGGAGGCCGGGGGCACCGCGGCGGGCCGGCCGGACCCGCGCGTGCTGGCCAGCCTTGAAGCCGCCATTCGCGCCCAGATCTTCCTCTGTTGGAATCCGCCCGCGGGTGGCGCGGACGTGCAGGACATGACGGTCGTGCTGCGCATCCGGCTGCACCGCGACGGGTCGCTGGCCGCGCCCCCCGAGTTCGTGAGCCAGACCGGGGCGAGCGAAGGCAACGCCGCCTATGCGCGAGCGTTCGTCGAGGCGGCGCGACGGGCGGTGCTGCGTTGCACGCCGCTTCAGCTTCCGCCCGATCTCTACTCGCTGTGGCGGGAGTTCGAACTCAACTTCGACCCCCGGCTGCTCACGTGAGCTCATGATGCTGAGGCGTGCTGTCATCCTGTTGTTCCTCGTGTCATGGCCGGCCGCGGCTCAGTTGCGCGTCGACATCCGCGGCGGGATCGAAGCGCCGATGCCAATCGCGATACCCGACTTTCCGGCCTCGGCACCGGCCCCGACGGCGGCGGGCGACACGGCAAGCCTCGGCCGACAGGTGGCCCGGATCGTAGCCGCGAACCTCGAGAGCTCGGGCCTGTTCCGGCTGGTGGCCCCTGCCGACGCGCTGCCCCGCCCCGACGTCGCGCGCGTGCTGCAGCCCGACTTTACGACCTTCCGCGAGCTTGGCGCGCAGGCGCTTGTCTCGGGGTTCGTCACGGCCAACCCCGACGGCACGCTCACCATCGGCTGCTACCTTCACGACGTGCTGGCGCGCGAGGAATTGTCGCGCACGGGCTTCACCGTGCCGGTGGCCGGGTGGCGGCGCGCGGCGCACAAGTGCGCCGATACGGTCTACACGCGCCTGACGGGCGAGGCCGGCTATTTCGACTCGCGGATCGTCTATGTCTCGGAAACGGGCCCGCGCACGAAACGCGTGAAGCGCCTGGCCATCATGGACCAGGACGGCGCCAACCACCGTTTCCTGACCTCGGGCCAGAACCTGGTGCTGTTGCCGCGCTTTTCGCCGCGCGAGCAGCTCATCACCTTCATGAGTTTCGAGGGCGGCCGCCCCCGGGTCTGGCTTTACGACCTGGCGGCCGGTCGGGCCCGCGTGGTGGGCGATTTCCCGGCCATGACGTTCGCGTCGCGCTTCTCGCCCGATGGCACGCGGCTGGTCTTCAGCCAGATGGCGGCCGGCAACGCCTCGATTCGTGTGATGGACCTGGCCACGGGCCAGGTGCGCCGGCTCACCTCGGCGGCCGCCATCGACACCTCCCCAAGCTTCTCACCCGACGGCCGGCGGATCGTCTTCGAAAGCGATCGAGGCGGCACCCAACAGCTTTACGTGATGAACGCCGATGGGTCGGGGGTGGAACGCATCAGCTTCGGGGAAGGGCGGGCGGCGAGCCCCGTGTGGAGCCCTCGCGGCGACCTCATCGCGTTCGTGCGCATTCGTGGGGGCCAGTTCCGGATCGCCGTGATGCGGCCCGACGGCACGGGCGAACGGCTGTTGACCGACGGTTGGCAGGACGAGAATCCCAGCTGGTCGCCTAACGGCCGGGTCATCCTGTTCACCCGCACCGAGCGGGACGGCCGTTCGACCCTGCGCTCGATCGACCTTACGGGGCGCAACGAGCGCGCCATTCCCACCCCGCTCGAAGCGAGCGATGCGAGCTGGGGGCCGCTCTTGCCCTAGGGCCCGAGGTTGCGCCTCTCTTCATGTCCGGTGCAGGAAGTCCCGGCTAGCGCCAGGATCGTTCAGGGTCAGGGTCGAAGGGGCGCGAGGATGGCGTGGCGTCGCTGGGTCGTGTTGGGGTCGGTGGCGGGGGCGCTCGTCGTGTCGGGCTGTGCCCGGCGCCGGGAAGCGCTGCCTCCACCTCCGCCGCCGCCCGCGGAATCGGTGGTGCCACCGGCCCCCACGGCGCCGGTCCCGCCAGTGACGACCACCACCGTCCCAGGCAGCCGCGAGGACTTCCTGGCCCAGGCGGGCACCGACACGGTGCTCTTCGCCTTCGACAGCTACGCCCTCGACGACGAGGCGCGGGCCATCCTCGATCGCCAGGCGGCGTGGCTGGTGCGCCATCCCTCCGTGCGGGTCACGGTCGAAGGCCATTGCGACGAGCGCGGGACGCGGGAGTACAACCTGGCGCTGGGCGAGCGGCGGGCGAACGCCGCGCGCACCTACCTGGTGGCGCGCGGGGTGGCGGCCAGCCGGATCACTACGATCAGCTACGGCAAGGAGCGCCCGGCGGTCGAAGGCTCGACCGAAGAGGCCTGGGCGCGCAACCGCCGCGCCGTGACGGTGATCGTCTCGGGGACCGCCGGCTGACGCCACCGCTGCGGCGAATGGACCGCCAGGGTCCGACGTCGCGCGGGCCGCTTTCCCCGCGGCCCGACCTTCGCTAGAAGCCGTGCACGCTTCAGGAGAGCGCCATGAGTGTAAGGCCCTGGCGCACCATCGTGCGTCGCCGGTCGCGCCAGATCATGCTGGGCCGGGTGCCCGTGGGCGGGGACGCCCCGATCACCGTGCAGACCATGACGAACACGCCGACCGAGGACGTGAAGGCCACGGTCGACCAGATCCGCCGCTGCGAGGAGGTGGGGGCCGACATCATCCGGGTTTCCTGCCCCACCGAGGAGTCGACGCGGGCGCTCCGGCAGATCGTGCGGGCGGCCCGCGTGCCGATCGTGGCCGACATCCACTTCCACTATCGCCGCGCGCTGGAAGCCGCGGATGCGGGAGCGGCGGGCCTGCGCATCAATCCGGGCAACATCGGATCTATGGAGCGCGTGAAGGAGGTGGTGCGGGCGGCCAAAGCGAATGGCTGTGCCATTCGCATCGGCGTGAACGCCGGCAGCCTCGAGAAGCACCTGCTTGAGAAATACGGCGAACCCTGCCCCGAAGCCTTGGTGGAAAGCGCCCTGGAACACGCGAAGATCTTGGAAGATTGCGACTTTCATAATTTCAAGATTTCGGTGAAGGCCTCGGACGTGTTCCTGGCGGTGGCGGCCTACAACGAAATCGCCGCCCGCACCGATCATCCGTTGCACCTGGGCATCACCGAAGCCGGCGGCCTGATCCCGGGCACGGTCAAGTCGTCGATCGGGCTCGGCATGCTGCTCTGGGCAGGGATCGGCGACACGATCCGGGTGTCGCTGTCGGCCGAGCCCGAGGAGGAGGTGAGGGTCGGCTTCCATATCCTCAAGAGCCTCGGGATCCGCGCGCGGGGGGTGAAGATCGTCTCGTGCCCCAGCTGCGCGCGACAGGGCTTCGACGTCATCCGCACGGTCGAGATCCTGGAACGGCGCCTTGCGCACATCACGACGCCGTTGTCGCTGTCGGTCTTGGGCTGCGTGGTGAACGGGCCCGGAGAAGCGCGCGAGACCGACATCGGGCTCACGGGCGGCGGCAACGGCCGGCACATGGTGTATCTTTCGGGTGTGACGGACCATCAGGTCACCGACGAGCGGCTCATCGACCACATCGTCGAGCTCGTCGAGCGCAAGGCGGCCGAGATCGAGGCCGCCCGCGCAGCCGAATCCGCAACTCGGGCGGCCGCGGAGTAGCCGGGCCCTGGCCCGGACGTCGGTGGGCGTGGCGACGCCGCCGGACGCGAGTTCGGCCGGACGGGAACCGGACGACTTCTGGCCCGACGTCGGTGGGCGTGGCGACGACGTCCGGCTTGGGCGGCAACTCGGGCCGGCCGGTCCCCACGGCCGCTGGGTGGCCGGGCGCCAAGGCGGTGGCTGCTCGACCGCCCGCCCTGTCCTTCGAGGTCGCGGGCCGGCCGCCGTCCCTCCGGCCGGTTGCGCGGCGGCCCCACACCCCGGTCACTGGTCTTGCGGGTCTTGGCCGCCGGAACGGGCATCGCGGCCGACATCCTCCGGACCCGGCGCTCGGCCGCCGGTCTTCCGGGTCGCATCACACCGGGGCGCCGAGGTGCGGCTTGGGCGTGACCTCGATCTCGCCCGCCTTCACGCGCTCGGCCCGTTCGATGGCCGCCAGGATCAGCTTCTCGGCCTTGCCCCGGCCCCGCCAACCCTCGCACCGCACCCATTTGCCTATTTCCAGGTCCTTGTAGTGCGTGAAGAAATGCTCGATTTGCCGGAGCAGGATGTCCGGCAGGTCCGAAAATTCGGAAACGTCGCGATAATAGGGGTGCAGGCTGTCCACGGGTACGGTCAAGAGCTTCTCGTCGGGCCCCTTGTCGTCGGTCATCATGAGGACGCCCACCGGCCGCACCCGGGCGATGCAACCGGGCAGGAACGGTGCCCCCGCCACGACCAGCGCATCCAAGGGATCCCCGTCCTCGGCCAGGGTGTGGGGAATGAAGCCGTAGTTGGCCGGATAGCGCATCGCCGTATGCACGATGCGGTCGACGTAGAGCGCACCGGACGCCTTGTCGAACTCGTATTTTACCGGCTCACCCCCCATCGGGCACTCGATGATGATGTTCACGTCCGTCGGCGGGTTCTTGCCCACGGGCACCTGGTCGATCCGCACGGCTGCTCCTCCCGGTCGGGCACGCGCCAGCCCTCAGGGCACCAGCCTAGGCGGCCCACCGCACCGGCACAACCGCCCGCCGCTGGCCGCGGGGGCCCCGCCCTGCTAGGCGCGCCGCCCGATGGAACCCCTGAAGGCCGTACGCGGCATGCCCGACCGGCTGGGCGACGAGGCCGCCCGCCTGGACCATGTGATCGACGTCTTTCGCGATGTCACGCGGCGGTTCGCCTTCCGCCGGGTCGACGTGCCGGTCGTCGAGCAGACGCCCGTGTTCGCCCGCAGCCTGGGCGAGACGACCGACGTCGTCGCCAAGGAGATGTACAGTTTCATCGACCGATCGGGCGACTCCCTCACCTTGAGGCCCGAATTCACCGCCGGCATCTGCCGGGCGTTCCTCACCAACGGCTGGCAGCAGCACCTGCCGCTGAAGCTCGCCACCTGGGGCCCCCTCTTCCGCCACGAGCGGCCGCAGAAGGGTCGCTACCGCCAGTTCCATCAGGTGGACGTGGAGGTGCTGGGGGTGGCCGAACCGTCGGCCGACGTCGAGCTCGTCATCCTGGCCGACCTGTTCCTCCAGGAGCTGGGCGTGGCCTCGGCGGTCCGGCTCGAGCTGAACACGTTGGGCGACGCCGACAGTCGGGCGCGCTGGCGCGCAGCGCTCGTCGACCACTTCGCCGCCCACCGTCATGCCCTCTCCGCCGACAGCCGCCGGCGGCTCGAAACCAACCCGTTGCGGATCCTCGATTCCAAGGATCCGGCCGACCAGGCGGCCATTGCCACGGCCCCGACCATCGATCCCTTCCTGTCGGCCTCCGCCCGGGACTTCTTCCGGCAGGTCGAGGAGGGCTTGACCGCCGCTGGGGTGGCCTACGTGCGCAACCCGCGCCTCGTGCGCGGCTTCGACTATTACCGCCACACCGCCTTCGAATTCGTGACCGACCGGCTGGGCGCCCAAGGGACGGTCATCGGCGGTGGCCGCTACGACGGTCTCGTCGAGGCGATGGGGGGGCCGGCCACCCCGGCCGTGGGCTGGGCGGGGGGGGTCGAACGGCTGATGGAGCTGATGGCCGAGCCGGCGTTTATGGCCCCGGCGCTTGCGGTGATCCCGGAAACGCCCGAGGCGGAAGCCGAGGCCTGGCGCATCACGCTGGCCCTGCGGCGTGCAGGCGAGGCGGTCGACATGGCACATCGCGGCACCGAGAAGCGCCGGCGCGAACTCGCGGGCCGAGCCGGAGCGCGCGAGCTCCTGTTCGTGGGGCCGGAAGCCGGGGGAGGCTGGCGGCTCAACCTGGTGGGCCAGGGGGAAGCGGACGAGGCGATCCGGGCTCGGATCGCGTCGCTCCGCCGGGCGCTGCCGGGATCACCCCCCATCCTGTGGCGCGGGCAGCCGGCATGAACTTGGCCGACTCGCGACTGCGCCAGATCCTCGAGCGCCACCAGGCGCTGGCACGGGAGCTCGCCGAACCCGGCCTGTCGCCCGAACGGTTCGTGGCGCTCGCGCGCGACTATGCCGACCTCGAACCCGTGGCCCAGGCGGCCGAAGCGCTCCTCAAGGCCCGCGCGGAACTGGCCGAGCTCGAGGCGCTGGCGGCGGATGCGGATGCCGACCGCGAGATGCGGGAGCTGGCGGCTGCGGAGGCGGCCCAACTCAAGGCGCGGCTGCCCGAGGCCGAACGGGAGCTTGCGCTGCGCCTCATCCCGCGGGATTCGGCCGACCGCTGCTCGGCCATCCTCGAGATCCGGGCCGGCACGGGGGGCGAGGAAGCCGCTCTGTTTGCCGCCGACCTCGCCCGCATGTACCAGCGCTACGCAGAGCTCAAGGGCTGGCACGTCGAGCGGCTGTCGGCCTCGGCGTCCGACCTCGGCGGATTCCGTGAAGTGGTCTTCGCCGTGGAGGGCGATGGCGTGTTCGCCCGGCTCAAGTTCGAGGCCGGAGTCCATCGAGTGCAGCGCGTGCCGGTGACCGAAGCCGGCGGACGCATCCACACCTCGGCCGCCACCGTGGCCGTCCTGCCCGAGCCCGAGGAGATCGACGTGGTCCTCGACGACAAGGACCTCCGCATCGACGTGTTCCGGGCGTCGGGGCCGGGAGGACAGTCGGTCAACACGACCGATTCGGCCGTTCGGATCACGCACCTGCCCACCGGCCTGGTGGTCGTCCAGCAGGACGAGAAGAGTCAGCACCGGAACCGGGCCAAGGCGCTCAAGGTGTTGCGCGCTCGGCTGTTTGACCTCGAACGCTCGCGACAGGCCGCCGCCCGGGCCGACGCGCGCCGGGTCATGGTGGGCTCGGGCGACCGCTCGGAGCGAATCCGCACCTACAACTTCCCGCAAGGGCGCGTGACCGACCATCGGATCGGCCTCACCGTGCATCGCCTGCCCGAGGTGCTGGCCGGGGAGGCCCTCGACGAGATCGTCGAGGCGCTGATCGCCGAAGATCGGGCGGCGCGCCTTGCCGCCCTGGAGCCGGCGTGACGTTCGACCGCCACGCGCTGTTGCGTGCCGCCGTCGAGCTCTTGCCCGGGCCCACGGCCCGGCTCGACGCGGAAGTCCTCTTGGCCCACGTGCTGGGTTGCGAACGGCTCGACCTGCTGGCCGATCGGGGGCCGATCGACGGACGGGCCGTGGCGCGCTTCCAGGCCTTGATCGCGCGGCGCCGGCAGGGCGAGCCCGTGGCGCACCTCACGGGCCGTCGGGAATTCTGGTCGCTCGACCTCGCCGTCACCCCCGACGTGCTCGTGCCCCGGCCCGAAAGCGAAACGCTGATCGAAGCGGCGGTGGCGTTCTTCACCGCGAAGGGGCGCGCGCCGGCCTCGATCCTCGACCTCGGCACCGGCTCGGGCGCGCTCCTGCTGGCCGCTCTCTCCGTCTGGCCCGACGCCTGGGGGGTGGGGCTCGACCGCTCCGTCGCGGCGCTCCGCGTGGCGAGCGGCAACGCCCGAACCTTGGGCTTCGGGGCTCGCGTCAGCTTCCTGGCCAGCGACTGGGGGGATGCCCTGGAGGGCCGGTTCGATCTGGTGTTGGCCAACCCCCCCTATGTGCCGACGGAGGCCGACCTGCCCCGAGAGGTGCGGCTCTACGAGCCCGCCATGGCCCTGTTCGCCGGCCCCGACGGGCTTGCCGCCTATCGGCGGATCTTGCCGCAGCTGCCGAGGCTGCTCGCGCCCGCGGGTGTGGCGGTGCTCGAGCTGGGTGCCGGCCAGCAAGGCGTGGTGGGGGCGCTCGCCTCGGCGATGGGCTTTCGGCCCCGGTTCCTGGCCGACTTGGCCGGAATTGCCCGGGCGGTTCTCCTCACCCGATCGCCGGCAGGGCTTGGCAAGCCGGATTCGGCCGACTAGGGGGAAAGGAAGGACGGCCGCCGCACCGGGTGGGCTCGGGACGCACGGGCAGAAGCCCTACACGGGCCGGACACCCGACGGGTGTGGCGGAGGCCTTCGGAAGGTGAAGGACCGCGCGATCGGTCGATCCGGGCCCGCTCGTCGTCCACCGGGCTAGTCCGGGGGCATCTTCCGGATGTTGATTGACCGCAAGCGGTGACGGGTGCTCTCGGGCCACCCGCGCGACAGGCGAGGTCCCATGAACAATAGGCAGAACGGACGCAGGCGCCGTGGCGGTGGGGGGGGTGGGCCCCGCCCGATGGGCATGGGGCAAGGCGCGAACCGCCTGGAAGTGCGCGTGCGCGGCAACGCCCACCAGCTGCTCGAAAAATACCGACAGCTGGCGCGCGATGCCCACCAAGCGGGAGACCGCGTGGCGGCCGAATATTATCTGCAGCACGCAGATCACTATTTCCGGGTGTTGAACGACGCCCGCATCCGCCACGAGGAGATTCGCGCCCGGCGCGGGCTGTTCGACCCCCTGGCCGACGAGGCCGACGACGAGGATCTGGCCGGGTTGGCCGACGGGTCGGAGCCGCGGCCCCTGCCCGCCGTGGGCACTGCACCCGCTCCTGAGCCCGAGGCTGCCTGGAACGGCCACGGCGTCGACGAGCCTGTGGAGGGCCTGCCGTCGTCGGCCGACGCCGAGGCGGCCACGTCGGCCTACGGCAGTCCGGCGGGCGAGCCCGAGACCGCGGGGGATGAGGAGCCCACGCTGCGCACGCCGACGCGGCGCCGGGGGCGTGGGCGCCGGGGCCAGGCCGCGCCCGCCGAAGGTTGAAGGGCGCCGACCGCGGCCCGGCTGCCGCGTTCCAGTCGCTCGAAACCGCCTGGCCCGAGCTGTGGCGTCGCCTGGCGCGGGCCGTGGCGGACCGCAGGTCGCCATGGCACGTACCCGTCGTGGCGACCGTGGGCCGGGCCGGGGAACCACGAGCGCGCGTGATGGTGCTGCGCGGCGTGGATGCCGGAGCCGCGCGGCTGCGCCTTCACACCGACGTCCGCGCGGCCAAGGTTGTGGAACTCGCGCGCGAGCCGCGGGTCGCGCTCGTGTTCTACGACGCGGCCGCACGGCTGCAGCTCCGCCTGGAAGGGGAAGGGCGGGTGGAGGCTGAGGGCCCGCTGGCCGATGCCGCCTGGGCGGCCAGCAAGCCGTTCAGCCGGCGCTGCTACACCGCACCCCAAGCGCCCGGGACGCAGGTCCCGGGCCCCACGTCGGGCCTGCCGCCCGAGCTCGAGAGCCGGGAGCCGACTTGGGAGGAAAGCGAAGCCGGCCGACCACACTTCGCGGTCGTCGAGGTGGCAGCCCAAAGGCTTGAATTCCTGTTCCTTACCGTAACCGGTCATCGCCGCGGCCGGTTCGAGCGGCATGGCGATGGCTGGGCGGGTCGCTGGCTCGTCCCCTAGGGCCAGGGCTCGGGTGGGGCGGCCTGCCAATCGTGGCCGCTCCGGCTCGACCAGAAGAGGAGGGCCATCAGGAGGCCCGCAAGCGCCATGATCCCCAGGGCCATGCCGACCACCGCCACCACCAGCGGCGGGCGAAGCGGCGTGCCCGTGGCGCCCAACCAGCCGACGGCGCCCGGGGCGGCCGCCACGCCGGCCGCCAGCGCGATCCGGACCGGCCGGCGGCTGCGCGCGGGCGAAGGCATCACGTCTTTTCCCCAATCTGAACCTTTGCAACATTCAAGATGGGAGATAGGAGAGGGAGGTCGGCATGGGCATCGCAGCCATCCTGCGCGACAAGGGCCACGCGGTAGTCACGATCGCGGCCCACCACAGCGTGCGCGACGTGGTGTCGGAGTTGGTGGTACGCCGAATCGGGGCACTGCCCGTGACGGAAGGCGAATCGCTCGTGGGCCTGGTGTCCGAGCGCGACGTGATCCGGGCTTTGGCGGCGGAGGGGGCGGCCGCCTTGGATCGCCCGGTGCGCGAGGTGATGACGACTCCCATCGTCACGATCGGACTTCACGACTCGGTCACGACGGCGATGGCGCTGATGACCGACCGCCGCATCCGGCACCTGCCGGTGGTCGAGGGCGGTCGTCTGGTGGGAATCGTGTCGATCGGCGACTTGGTCAAGCGGCGGATCGAGGAGGTGGAGCAAGAGGCGCTGGCGCTGCGGGACTACATCGCCCAGGCGTGATGTCCGCAGCCAGGGGCATCGCCTTCGGGGCCTGGGCGTCGGCGGCCCTCCTGCTCAACCACTAAGGCGCACGACGGTGGTTGACGAACCCGGGCGGGCGCGCCATATGGCGCGCTCGCGGTCGACGACGGGCCCGGGGTGGTGACACTGGGGTTCCGGGGTCGGCTTTTCCGACAGGTCGCCTGCCGCGCCGGCGTTGTGCCGGAGGGGTGGCCGGTCCGCTGTTTGACAAGGTGGTTTTTCGGTGAAGGGACATGCGGACGGCGGTCCCGGCCCCGGGATTCGAGGCCTGGGTGTCCGGTTCCAAGCCGTCCCTGTCCTGGTGCGCTGCGCCGGTGCCGCGGGCCACTGCGGTGCTGGTGCGGTCCATCGACAGGTGACAGGCTCCTCGACCGGATGTGGGGTGCGTTGCGCCCCAGATCTGGACGTCAACTTGAGAGTTTGATCCTGGCTCAGAACGAACGCTGGCGGCATGCCTAACACATGCAAGTCGAACGGGCACCTTCGGGTGTCAGTGGCGCACGGGTGAGTAACGCGTGGGAATCTGCCCCGGGGTACGGAATAACCCAGGGAAACTTGGGCTAATACCGTATAATGTCGTGAGACCAAAGATTTATCGCCTCGGGATGAGCCCGCGTGGGATTAGCTAGTTGGTGGGGTAATGGCCTACCAAGGCGACGATCCCTAGCTGGTCTGAGAGGATGATCAGCCACACTGGGACTGAGACACGGCCCAGACTCCTACGGGAGGCAGCAGTGGGGAATATTGGACAATGGGCGCAAGCCTGATCCAGCAATGCCGCGTGGGTGAAGAAGGCCTTCGGGTTGTAAAGCCCTTTTGCCCGGGATGATAATGACCGTACCGGGAGAATAAGCCCCGGCTAACTCCGTGCCAGCAGCCGCGGTAATACGGAGGGGGCTAGCGTTGTTCGGAATCACTGGGCGTAAAGCGCGCGTAGGCGGCTTTCCAAGTCAGGGGTGAAAGCCCGGGGCTCAACCCCGGAATTGCCCTTGAAACTGGATCGCTCGAGCACGGGAGAGGTGAGTGGAATTCCGAGTGGAGAGGTGAAATTCGTAGATATTCGGAGGAACACCAGTGGCGAAGGCGGCTCACTGGACCGTTGCTGACGCTGAGGCGCGAAAGCGTGGGGAGCAAACAGGATTAGATACCCTGGTAGTCCACGCCCTAAACGATGGCGACTAGCTGTTGGGGCCCTTTGGGCTTCAGTGGCGCAGCTAACGCGTTAAGTCGCCCGCCTGGGGAGTACGGCCGCAAGGTTAAAACTCAAAGGAATTGACGGGGGCCTGCACAAGCGGTGGAGCATGTGGTTTAATTCGAAGCAACGCGCAGAACCTTACCAGCCCTTGACATGGCAGGACGGTTCCCGGAGACGGGTTCCTCCCTTCGGGGCCTGCACACAGGTGCTGCATGGCTGTCGTCAGCTCGTGTCGTGAGATGTTGGGTTAAGTCCCGCAACGAGCGCAACCCTCGTCCTCAGTTGCCACCATTCAGTTGAGCACTCTGAGGAAACTGCCGGTGATAAGCCGGAGGAAGGTGGGGATGACGTCAAGTCCTCATGGCCCTTACGGGCTGGGCTACACACGTGCTACAATGGCGGTGACAATGGGCTGCCACCCCGCGAGGGGGAGCTAATCCCTAAAAGCCGTCTCAGTTCGGATTGCACTCTGCAACTCGAGTGCATGAAGTCGGAATCGCTAGTAATCGCGGATCAGCATGCCGCGGTGAATACGTTCCCAGGCCTTGTACACACCGCCCGTCACACCATGGGAGTTGGATCGACCCGAAGACGGTGCGCTAACCCGCAAGGGAGGCAGCCGGCCACGGTCGGTTCAG
>JANWWL010000002.1:0-70000 GCA_025056155.1 Sphingomonadaceae bacterium | reverse complement strand
GACCGGCTGGACTGGCTGGTGGGCGGCTATTTCGCCCGCGAGACCTTACGCGTGGAAGACGACCTGCGCTTCGGCGCCGACATCGAGCGCTATGGCGACTGTCTGGTCGTGGCAGGGCTGCAGGCGCAGTTCCCGGGCACCCTCAATCCCGCCCTGCCGCGCTGCACCATCCTGCCGGTCGCCGTGTGGCCGGGCTATGCGGGGCTCGCGCAGGCGTTCGGTGTTGCGCGATTGCCCGGCACGGGGGTGGGCCCCGGCACCTTCTTCGATCACGTGAGCCGCAATTGGGCCTTCTTCACCCACAACGTCATCGCCCTGGTGCCCGACCGCCTCGAGCTGACGCTGGGCGGCCGCTACACCAACGAGCGCAAGGAAATCGACGCCGTCTTCAACATGACGAACACGCTCTGCGCCGCGCTGCGCAACGTGGCGTCGGGGGCAGCGGCCCTGCCCTGCGCCATCAACGGCACCGCCGGGCCGGGGATCGCCGCCAACGACCCCAACCGGGTCCGCAAGGAGGATGAGTTCACGGGCACGGTTGTCCTTTCGTGGAAGCCCGTGGACGGCCTCATGGTCTACGGTTCGTGGGCCCGGGGGTACAAGGCGGGTGGCTTCAACCTCGATCCCTCGGCGCTCGACATCGTGTGCAATCCCAACGCCGGCACGCCGGCGCAGCGGGCAGCCTGTGCGGCTCAGCTCGCCCGGCCGGCCAACACGGTGGGCAACGCCCGGCCGGAGGCCATCGACCTACAGTTCGCGCCGGAAACCGTGGAATCGATCGAGCTGGGCGCAAAATTCACGAGGCCCGGCTTCACGGCCAACCTGGCCCTGTTTCGCTCGGCCTTCTCGAACTTCCAGCTCAACACGTTCAACGGGGTCAACTTCGAGGTGACGAACATCGCCGGCTGCCGCGACAGCCTGGCGGGCGCCGATACCGACCCCAGCCCCACGACGGGGGCGTGCGACCCCGACCGGCTGAAGCCAGGGGTGATCGCGAAGGGCGTGGAGCTCGAAGCCTTCGCAAGTCCGGTGGAGGATCTGAGCTTGACCGCCGGGATCACCTATACGTCCACGAAGTACGCCCGCGACCTGGTGGGCACCCAGGGTCGGCCGCTGTCGCCCGTGCTGTTCCAGCTGCCCGGGCGGCAAATCTCGAACGCGGTTCCCTTGGTGGTGACGGGCTCGGCCGGGTGGAATCCCCGGCTCGGCAACACCGGGCTGAGGGCGCTCCTCTACGCCGACTTCCGGATGCAGGGCGACGTCAACACCGGTTCCGACCTCGATCTCGAAAAGGAGCAGGACTCGACGATCGTCGTGAACGCGCGGATCGGCGTGCAGTCGGAGGACCGGCGCTGGTCCCTGGAACTGTGGGCCCAGAACCTGTTCGACGTGTACTATCAGCAGATCGCCGCCGACATGCCGCTCCATGGGTCGGGCACGTTCCGGGCGGTGGCCGATGGCCGGATCGCCAGCGCCAACCAGCTGTTCCTGAACTTCCCCGGCGAGCCCAGGACGTTCGGCGTGACGGCCCGTGTCCGCTTCTGAGCCGCCGCGGCGTGGCAGGAGTTGACCCGCGTCAAACCTGGGTCATGCTGCTGTGGCTAGGACGGCGAGGGCGAGGGGGGTGATTCGCCCTGCCCGGCTGGGAAGGAGGCGCAACCCATGGACCTGAAGTCGCTGGTGCCCTTCTGGGGATCGGCGGGGCTTCCCGCAGACCCCTTCGCCACGATGCGGCGCGAAATGGAACGCCTGTTCGACGAGGTTACCCGTGGCCTGCCGACCGGCGGGGGATTCCTGACCCCGAAGGTCGACGTGGTCGAGACCGAAGAGGGGCTCGAGATCCACGCCGAACTCCCGGGCATCGAGGCCAATGATGTCGACCTCGAGATCGAAAACGGCGTGCTGACCTTGAAGGCCGAGACGAGCCGCGAGCGCGAGGAAAAGGACGACAAGCGCCGGTACCATTTGGTCGAGCGGGCGCGCGGCACCTATCTGCGCCGCTTCCAGCTCCCCTTCGTGGCCGACGAAGGCAAGATCGAAGCCCGCTTCGACAAGGGCGTGTTGACGGTGAAGGTACCGCGCGCGCCGGAGGCGCGGCCGTCGGCGCGGAAGATCCGCATCGGCTGACGGCGCCTCGCGCCCCGGTTGCCTGACGCTAGCCCGCCGCCTAGCGGGGGCGGGTGGCTCGCGCGTGTCTCGTTGCCCTCTTGATATCGCTGGCCGCGGCGTCCGCCGGCGTCGCGTCGCCTCGGGCTCAGTTCGCCGCCCTCCTCGACGATTATTGGCGGGCTTGGCTTGCTCGCAATCCGACCGAGGCCACGGCGCTTGGCGAACGAGCCTTCGACGACCGCCTTGCGGATCTTTCGGTGGCCGCCATCGACCGCGCGTCGACCGAGGCCCAGGGCTTCCTTGCGCGCACGAACGCCATCGGCGTCGCGGCTCTTTCGGCCGAGGAGCGGACGTCGGCCCGGATCCTGAGGCGGCTGCTCGAGGAAGAGGTGGCGTGGGGCCGACATCCCGCCCGCTACCGCCTGTTCACGCATCGGGAAGGCTTTCACACCGCCTTCGCGACGTGGCCTGAGCGCGCCCCCTTCTTCACCGCTCGCGACTTCGAAAGCTACGTGGCCCGCCTCGAAGCGTTTCCGGCCCAGGTGGATCAAGCGATCGCCACCACACGCGCCAGCGTCAAGGCCGGCTGGGCGCTGCCCTGTGCGACGCTTGCGGGCCTTCCGCAGAGCGTGCGGCAGGTGGCCGAGCCGCCTGAACGCTCGCGGTTCCTGAAACCCTTGGCACGGCGACCGGCCGCCGTCTCCGAGCGCCGGTGGGACGACCTCCGGCGACGGGCCACGCAAGCGGTCGAGCGTGGCGTGAATCCCGCCTACCTTCGGTTCGCCCACTTCCTGGAACGCGAATACCTCCCCGCCTGCCGGAAGGAGGACGGCGTCGGCGCCCTGCCAGGCGGACGAGCCTTCTACGCCTTTCGAGTCGCGGCCGAGACGACGACCGACCTCACGCCTCAGGACATCCACCGGCTGGGCCTCGCCGAGGTCGCCCGGATCCGCGACGAGATGGAGCAGGTGGCTCGCCGCGCCGGTTTTCCCGATCGGGCGGCCTATGTCGCCCACCTGCGCGCCGACCCCCGCTACTACGCGCGCACGCCCGAGGAGCTGATGCGTCATGCGGCCTACTGGGCCAAGTTTGCCGATGGTTGGATGCCGCGCCTGTTCGGACGGCTGCCGCGTCTTCCCTATGGCCTGGCCCAGATCCCGGCCGAAACCGCGCCGGGCACCACCACGGCCTATTACCAGCCCGGGGCGCCGGCGGCCGGCCGGGCCGGAGTCTATTTCGTCAACACCTCGAAACTCAACGAACGGCCGCTGTTCGAACTTCCGGCCCTTACGCTGCACGAGGCGGTGCCGGGCCATCATCACCAGATCGCCCTGCAACAGGAACTCGACCTGCCTCCTTTCCGACGCCATGCGGCGTTCTTCACGGCCTTCGTCGAAGGCTGGGGCCTTTATGCCGAGCACCTGGGCCTAGAGATGGGGGCCTACGCCGAGCCGGCGGCCGACATGGGCCGGCTGTCGTACGAGATGTGGCGGGCCTGCCGGCTGGTGGTGGACACGGGTCTGCACGCGCTGGGCTGGAGCCGGCAGCAAGCGATCGACTTCATGCTCGAGAACACGGCGCTCTCGCGCGCCAACGTCGAGGCCGAAGTGAACCGCTACATGGCCTGGCCTGGCCAGGCCCTGGCCTACAAGGTGGGCGAGCTCAAGATCCGGGCGCTCAGGGCCGAGGCTGAGCGCGCGCTGGGCGAAGCCTTCGACCTGCGTGCATTCCACGACGCACTGCTGGGCCAGGGGGCGCTGCCGCTCGACCTGATGGAGGAGGAAATGCGGGCGTGGATCGCGGCCCGCCAACAGGCCCTGGCGGCCATGCCGCGCTGATCCGCAGGCGGATAGCCCGGGGGGCCCCGTCGCACCGCTCGGGGCGGATCCCCGCAGCAGGCGACGGCGCCCGTGCGCTGGCCCCGGATGCCCTGGGAAGCCGGCCCCGTCGCCGCCCTAGGGCGACGCGCGGGCCTGGCGGCCCAGCATCTTCAGGATGTCGTCCAGCGGATTGCCGTTCTTGTCGGCATCCAGCAGTGCCGCGAGGCCGCCCAAGCCGCCCGAAGACCCTTGAGCGCCGCCCAGGGCCCCCATCAGCGGGCCCACCAGGCCGCCCAGCCCGCCGTCACCCGCCGCTGCGGCACCGTCGGCCTGCCGGGCCATGAAGCCGGCCGCCGCCATGGCCACCAGCGGCAGCATCTTCTGCAAGAGGTCGGCGCCGAGCCCGATCGAGGCCGCCGCTCGTTCGGCGACCGCCGCGCTCACCTCCTGGCCGCCGAAGATCCGGCCCAGCAGCTGCTGGCCGGGCTCGGTGGGGGTCGGTGCATCCGCCAGGACGGCATCCAAAAGCCCGCCGCCCCCAAGCCCGCGGACCAGGTCGAGAAAGCCGCCGATCCCGCCCGCGTCGGCACCCGCCTGCTGGCGGAAGCCGCCCATGACCATGGGCAGCAGGGCCGCCGCACCCGACTGGGCGGTGGCGGGATCGAGTCCCAACTCGCGGGCCATGGCGGCGATTCCCTGGTTGCCGCCCAACACTTCCAAGAGGTTCATGAGCCAGCTCCTGCCGCTGCACCCCCCTTTCGCCCAGGAGCCGACCGCCGGCAAGCAAAAAGGCCTGGGCTCTTTCCCAGGCGCCGGAGGGCTGCCAAGGCGCGGGCCATGACGCAGAAGCCTCATGCGGGCTCGCCACCGCGCGCGCCGGCCGACCTGCTGCTCAAGGCCGCCACGCTCGTCGAAGCGCTGCCCTATCTGCAGCGCTATCGGGGGCGCACGTTCGTGGTGAAATATGGTGGGCACGCCATGGGCGACCCAGACCTCGCGCGGGACTTCGCCGAGGACATCGTCCTCCTCGAGGCCGTCGGCATCCATCCGGTCGTGGTGCACGGGGGCGGACCGCAGATCGGGGCGATGCTGGAGCGGCTGGGGATCGAGAGCCGGTTCGTCGACGGCCTGCGGGTGACGGATGCGGCCACCGCCGAAGTGGCCGAGATGGTGCTGGGGGCCATCAACAAGGAGTTGGTGAGCTGGATCCAGCGGGCGGGCGGCCGGGCCGTGGGCCTGTCAGGCAAGGACGCCGGGCTCGTGGTGGCGCGCAAGGTTGCGCGCTCGGTCAAGGATCCGGGCAGCCTGCTCGAACGGGCGGTCGACCTGGGGTTCGTGGGCGAGCCCGCCCGGGTGGACCGCACGATCCTGGACGTGCTGACCGCCGCCGACATCGTGCCGGTGATCGCCCCCATCGCCCCAGGCGAGGACGGCGCGACCTATAACGTCAACGCCGACACGATGGCCGGGGCCATCGCCGCGGCGGTGGGTGCCGCCCGGCTCTTCCTGCTGACGGACGTGCCCGGCGTGCTCGATGCGGAAGGCCGGTTGCTCACCGACCTGACCCCGGCCGACGTCGAGGCCCTGCGCGCGGCGGGCGTGGTGCGCGGCGGCATGATCCCGAAGCTCGCCACCTGCATCGCGGCGGTGGAGGGAGGGGCCGAGGCGGCCGTGATCCTGGACGGGCGCGTGCCCCACGCGCTGCTTCTGGAGGTGTTCACCCGCACGGGGGCGGGGACGCTGGTGCGCCGCGGCGACGCGGCTACAGCGCGGCCTGCAGTCGCTCCACCAGGTCGAGCCGTTCCCAGCTGAAGTGCCCTTCCGGCGTGGGCGCGCGGCCGAAATGGCCGTATGCGGCCGTCGGGCGATAGATGGGCCGGTTGAGCCCGAGATGGGTGCGGATGCCCCGGGGGGTAAGGGAGACCAGCTCGGGCAGCAGGCGCTCGAGCCGTTCCTCGGGCACCCTGCCGGTGCCGTGCAGGTCAACGTGGAGCGACAGCGGTTCCGACACGCCGATCGCGTAAGCGATCTGAATGGTGCAGCGTCGGGCAAGGCCGGCCGCCACGACGTTCTTCGCAAGGTAGCGGCACATGTAGGCGGCCGAGCGGTCGACCTTGGTGGGATCCTTGCCCGAGAAGGCCCCACCCCCGTGGGGAGCGGCGCCGCCGTAGGTGTCGACGATGATCTTGCGGCCGGTGAGCCCCGCATCGCCATCGGGCCCGCCGATCTCGAACCGGCCGGTGGGGTTCACGTAGATGTCCTCATCCGCCGGCATCCAGCCTGGCGGCAGCACGTCGGCCACCACGTCCTTGATGAAGCGGCGCAGACGCGACTGGCAGTAGCCCCGCTCGTGCTGGTGCGAGACGACGAGCTTCACGGCCTTGACCGGCCGTTCGTCCTCGTAGGCGAGGGTAAGCTGGCTCTTGGCGTCGGGTTCCAGGAACGGCGCTTCGCCCGAACGGCGCAGCTCGGCCAGCCGCTCGAGGATCCGGTGGCAGTAGTGGAGGGTGGCCGGCATCAGGCTCGGCGTTTCGTCGGTGGCGTAGCCGAACATGATGCCCTGGTCGCCCGCCCCTTCGTCCTTGTTGCCCGAGGCGTCCACTCCCCGCGCGATGTCGATCGACTGGGGGTGCAGGAGATTTTCGAACTTGGCGTAGCGCCAGTGGAAACCGTCCTGCTGATAGCCGATCCGGCGCACGGCCTCGCGCGCGGCGTCCTCGATCTCGAACAGGGTGGGCTCCGCTCCTTCCCGCACGCGGATTTCCCCCGCCAGCACGATGAGCCGCGTAGTCACCAACGTCTCGCAGGCGACGCGGGCTTCGGGATCCTTCGACAGGAACAGGTCGACGATCGAGTCCGAGATCTGGTCGGCCACCTTGTCGGGGTGGCCTTCCGAGACGGATTCCGAGGTGAAGACGAAATGCGCGCGCGTCATGGAGGGCTGCGCTAGGCCCGCTGGACGCTGCTGGCAAGGGAGTTCAAGGGTGCTTTAAGTCTTTCGGTGCCCAAGCGTCGCCCCCAGGGCCAGCAGCAGGGCGGCAAGCCCCCACGACAGGGCGGGGCCCCAGCGCGCGAAGGGCGTGGGAGGGGCCGCGCCGGGGGCGGGCACGAGCAAGGTGCCGGCCCGGCCGGCGGGCAGGCTGGCCACCACCCGCCCCTGGGCGTCGATCACGCCGGTGATGCCGGTGGGTGTCACCCGCAGGATGGGAAGGCCTTCCTCGATGGCTCTGAGGCGGGCCTGGGCGAAATGTTGGGGGGGGCCCCAGGGGCCGAACCATGCGTCCGATGAGACGGTGACGATGGCGGCCGGCCGGTCGCGGCGGTCGACGACGGCGCCGGGGAAGATGATTTCGTAGCAGATGGCGGGGGCCAGCGGCGGCAGGCCGGGCAGGTGCAAGGTGCGTGGGCCGGGACCCGGCCAGAAGTCGAGCGTGCCGGGCACCAGCCGCCGCAGTCCGAGCGGCTCGGCCAGCGCGCGCAGCGGCAAATATTCCCCCCCCGGCACGAGATGGGCCTTGTCGTAGCGCGCCCGGAGCTGGCCAGCGGCATCCAGCACCGACAGGCTGTTGCGCAGCCCCAGGGCCTGGCCCGTGGGCCCGCGCTCGACCGCGATCCCGCCGGCCAGCAGGAAGGCCTGGGGCGGCAGGGCGCGGGTGACGAGCGTGCGAAGCCAGGGTGTTTCCTCGAGCGGGAACTCGATCGCGCCTTCGGGCCAGATGACGGCCGCAAGCCGCCGGCGGGCCTGCGGCCTTAAGGTGGCGAGGGTTCGTTCGGTGAGCTCCACGTGGGCCTTCAGGTGGCGTTCGGTACCACCTTCGGCATGCTTGTCCGCCTGGCTCGCCATGGGCTGCACCAAGAGGAACAGGCC
The DNA here is from genome assembly GCA_025056155.1 of Sphingomonadaceae bacterium. GTDB lineage: Bacteria > Pseudomonadota > Alphaproteobacteria > Sphingomonadales > Sphingomonadaceae > Thermaurantiacus. The sequence goes on along the minus strand of JANWWL010000002.1, from coordinate 62,203 downwards.
GTCCGTCGGGGGGGCGGACGGAAGAGGCCACACCCCTCCCGGCAGGGCCAGAAGGGCGGCGAGCGCCGCCGGCAGGGCGGCCGCCGTCCTGGGCTTCACGAGCAGGTGGAGGCCGGCCCCGGCCGCCAGCACCACCAGGGCCGAAAGGCCCGGCGCACCCCACAGGGCTGCCGCCCGCGGCGCGACGGGCAGGTCGATCAGGGCAAGGCCCAGCGGGTTCCAGGGAAAGCCCGTGAGCAGTTCGCCCCGCAGCAACTCGGCCACGACGACTGCGCCCGCCAGCGCCACCACCAGGGCCACGGGCCGGCCGCGGGCCAGCCGGCGGGCGACCCAGGCCGCGAGCCCCCAATAGAGCCCCAGGAACGCCGCCAACGCCCCCACGGCCACGGCCCCCAGCCATGGCGGCATGGCCGTCTGGAAGGTGAACGCTCGCGCGATCCAGCCAAGTGACAGGGCGAACATGCCAAGGCCGAAGGCCCAGCCCAGGCCGAAGGTCGGCCCGTTCGCCTGCCGCACGAGGTGGAGGAGCCCCGCCACGCCGAGGAACGCCAGCGGCCACAGCCCGAGCGGTGGGAAGGTCAGCGCCGTGAGCGCGCCCAGGCCGAGAGCGATGGCGAGACGGTGCATGGGCGCGCGGGCCTTGGCACCCGCCTCGCCCCCCGGGCAAGGGGACACCCATGGAGCCGGCGATCGTCCTCGTGCGGCCGCAGCTCGGCCAGAACATCGGCATGGTCGCCCGGGCCATGGCCAACTTCGGTCTGTCGGACCTCAGGCTCGTGGCCCCGCGCGACGGCTGGCCCAATCCCGAGGCCGGCCCACCGGCCGCCGGGGCGGACCATGTGCTGAAGGCCGCGCGGGTGTTCGCGTCCGTGTCCGAGGCGCTGGCCGACTGCCGGATCGTGTTCGCCACCGCGCACGCCCAGCGCGACTTGAGGAAACCCGTTCTCAGCCCGCGGGCGGCCATGGCCGAGGTGCGCGCGAGCGGGGTGAAGGCGGGCCTGCTGTTCGGGCCCGAACGATCGGGCCTCGCCACGCACGACATGCTGACGGCGCAGGGCATCGTCACCATCCCGGCCGTGCCCGGCTTCGCCTCGCTCAATCTGGCGCAGGCCGTGGTGGTGCTGGCCTACGAGTGGCGGCTGTCGACACCGGGAGCGCTGGACGAGTTGCCGCGCTCGCCCGAGCGGATCCCCGCGACCCAGGCCGAGCTCGATGGACTTTTGGCCCAGCTGTTCGCCGAGCTCGACGCGGCGGGCTATTTCTTCCCGCCGCACCGGGCGCCGGCCACGCGGCGGACGCTGGCGGGCCTGTTCGCGGCCGCGCGCTTCACCTCGGAGGAAGTGCGCACGCTTCGCGGCGTGTTCCGGGCGCTGTCGGGGCGACGCGCCCGACGGCCTCAAGACGCCACCGGTTGATCCCCGGGCCCGGGGCGACGGCGAGGTGGCTCCGGCCGCGGGGCCCCTGCGCGGTGGGCGACGGAGTCGGGGCGGGCAGCCGGGTGGTGGCGCGACGGGGTGGGGCGCCCATGCGGGATCAGGTCGGGCCGGCCGCGACGGCCCGTTGAAGAGCGGGGTCCCGCCTGGGGTGGGGCCGGGCCAGGGGGTGTCGAGGTGCGCGTGGGTCCCGCCTGGGGTGGGGTCAGGCTTCGGCGATCGTGTAGCCGCGGCCCCACACCGTCTCGATCAAGGGGGGCGCGCCGGCCTCGGCCAACTTGCGGCGGATCTTGCAGATGAAGACGTCGATGATCTTCATCTCCGGCTCGTCGCGCCCGCCGTACAGGTGGGCCAGGAACATCTCCTTGGTCACGGTGGTGCCCCGCTTGAGGGCGAGGAAGGCCAGGCACTGGAATTCCTTGCCGGTCAAGGGTACCGGCCGGTCGGCGACGAAAGCCTTACGCCCCTGCAGGTCGAGGAGAAGCGGGCCCACGCGGACTTCGAGCGACGGTGCCGCCTGGCTGCGCCGCAAGGCGACGGCCACCCGGGCCACCAGTTCGTCGGGGTGGACGGGCTTGACGACGTAGTCATCCGCCCCGTCGCGGAAGCCCTCGAGCTTCACGTCGAGGGCGCTCTCGCCGGAGAGGATGATGACGGGTGGCGGGTGGGCCGCCTCGCGCAGTCGGCGCAGGATGGCCTGGCCCGGCAGGTCCGGCAGGGTCAGGTCGACGATCACGGCGTCGAACCGGTGGGCGTCGAGGAGGGCGAGCGCGTCCTCGGCCAGTTGCGCCAGGTGCACCAGGTGGCCGGCCGCCTCCAGCCGGCGTGCCAACAGCTCGGCCAGGAGCCGGTCGTCTTCGACGAGCAGCAGACGGGTTCGCCGTCCAGCCGCCGGGCCGGGCAGCGCGGTGGGATCGGGGGACAGCGACGTCCTGGCGAATCCCGCCGGCCGGCCTGGCCGTTCGTCGCCCGACGGGGCGGCTCTCGGCTGGTCCAGCATGCGTTCTTTCGTCGGGCTGGTCATGGCGCGGTGCCGGTCGGTCAAAGGCCAGGCCCAGCGCGGTGCCGGCCATCCGTCTTGGGGCCGGCGTCGGTAGAACGCGGCGGCGGAGGATAGCGGCGGTAGACCTGGATGCGGGTGACCCGGAGGCCCGGGACGCCCGCTCGCTCGAGCGCCTCCTGCCAAAGCCGCAGCTCCTCGGGCGACAGGCGATAGCGAGCGCAGGCCTCCTCCACCGTCAGCAAGCCGCCTTCGATGGCCGCCAGCACCTCGGCCTTCCGACGGGCGACCCAGCGCGTCGTGTCAGGGGGCGGCAGGGTGTCGAGCGTGAGCGGGATGCCGAGCGGCCCCGGCACCGTCGTCGGCCGCTCCCGGTCGCTCCGGGCCGTCTTCTCGCCATTTGGATCGAAATGCGCCACCATCTCCGACCCCTCGATCCGAACCAGCTCAGCGGGCCGCGGCGGGCCCGGACACCGGTGGAGGGCTGCGTCCCCCGGCGCGCCGCCGGCCGTCGGCAACCCCGACTTGCGGGCCGACCCGATACCCGGGCTGACCCTCCCGGCCGAGTGAACGGCACGGTTGTGCCGGTCTTGAGCCGACCCGCCCGCCCGGGTAGCGCGTTCGTCGTGAACATGTTGCAAAGGATCGTGAGGTCGCCGACCGACGCGGACTCCGCGGGCGTGCCCCACGAGGCGCTCGCCCGCGCGATGGCGACCGCGATGGCGACTCTGCCCGGGGCCGGGGCGCGCGTCGTCGTGGCGATGTCCGGCGGGGTCGATTCGAGCGTGGTCGCCGCCCTGGCGGTGGCCCGGGGCTGCGACGCCGTGGGTGTCACCTTGCGGCTGTCGGACACCGAGACCGCAGCTCGGCCGGGGGCGTGCTGCGCCGGCACCGACATTCGCGACGCGCGGGCCGTGGCCGATCGGCTGGGCATCCCCCATTATGTCCTCGACTACCGCGACTCGTTCCGGACCGAGGTGATGGACGAGTTCGCGCAGGCCTACCTCGAGGGTCGGACCCCCGTGCCTTGCGTCCGCTGCAACCAGACGGTGAAGTTCCGCGACCTCCTGGCCGTAGCGCAGCACCTGGGGGCCGAGGCGCTGCTGACCGGCCACTATGTGCGCCGGGTGGACGGGCCGGACGGCCCCGAGCTCCACCGTGGCCGGGTGGCGGCCAAGGACCAGAGCTATTTCCTGTTCGCCACCACGCGCGCGCAGCTGGCCCGTCTGCGGTTTCCGCTGGGCGATCTCGACAAGGCCGACACACGGGCGTTGGCCCGCCATTTCGGCCTGAAGGTCGCGGCCAAGCCCGACAGCCAGGACATCTGTTTCGTGCCCCAGGGCGATTATCGCGCCGTGGTCCGCCGGCTGCGGCCCGAGGCCGACCGGCCGGGCGACATCGTGGACCTCGAGGGTCGAGTGCTGGGTCGGCACGGCGGCATCGCGGGCTTCACCGTGGGCCAGCGGCGCGGGCTGGGCGTGGGCGGCCACGGCGAGCCGCTCTACGTCGTCCGGTTGGAGCCCGAGGCCGCCCGTGTGGTCGTGGGGCCGCGCGCGGCGCTCGCGGTGCACGACGTGGAGCTGACCGAGGTCAACTGGTTGGGGCCCGAGGTGCCGCCCGACGGCCTGCCGGTCGAGGCCAAGGTGCGTTCGCTGGCACCCCTGGCGTCGGCCAGGATATTCCGCGGCTCGCCCTGGCGGTTGCGGTTCGATGCTGCGCAATACGGCGTGGCGCCCGGCCAGGCGGCCGTGTGTTACGCCGGATCGCGCGTTTTGGGTGGAGGCTTCATCGCGGCTGCGGCCTGAGGCGGGCGGCCGGTCAGGCCGGTGGCGCGTCGGCCATGGCGCGCCGTTCGGTAAGCCAGGCTTCCAGCCACTTGATGTCGTAGCGGCCGGCCTGGAACGCGGGCTCCTGAAGGATCCGCTGGTGGAGGGGAATGGTCGTCTTGATGCCGCCGATCACGAACTCGTCCAGCGCGCGGGCCATCCGCCGGATCGCTCCCTCCCGGTCCTCGGCCCACACCACCAGCTTGGCCACCAGGCTGTCGTAATAGGGGGGAACCCGCCAGCCGGCGTAGAGTGCGCTGTCCACGCGCACGGCTGGGCCGCCGGGGGCGTGGTATTCGCTCACCAGGCCGGGCGCCGGAGCGAAGGTCTCGGGGTCCTCGGCGTTGATCCGGCACTCGATGGCATGGCCCTTGAAGGTCACCTCCTCCTGGCGGAGCGACAGCGGCAGGCCGGCGGCGATGCGGATCTGTTCGCGCACCAGGTCAAGCCCCGTCACCATCTCGGTCACGGGGTGTTCCACCTGCAGGCGCGTGTTCATCTCGATGAAGTAGAACTGGCCGTCCTCCCAGAGGAATTCGAGGGTCCCGGCACCTCGGTAGCCCAGCTCCGCCATCGCCCGGGCGCAGCGTTCGCCCATGGCGCGCCGGGCCTCGGCGTCGATGACCGGCGAGGGCGCCTCTTCCAGAACCTTCTGGTGGCGGCGCTGCAGCGAGCAGTCCCGCTCGCCCAAGTGCAGGGCCTGGCCCTTGCCGTCGCCCAGGATCTGGAACTCGATGTGGCGGGGGTGGGCGAGGTACTTCTCGAGGTAGACGGTGTCGTCGCCGAAGGCCGCCCGGGCTTCCGCCCGGGCCTGGGCCAGCATGGTCTCGAGCGCGTCGGGGCCGCTCACGACCTTCATGCCCCGACCGCCGCCGCCGGCTGCCGCCTTCACCAGCACGGGATAGCCGATCCGCTCGGCCACGGCACGGGCCTCCTCGACCGAGCCCACCGGGCCGTCGGAGCCCGGCACCAGGGGCAGGCCCAGCCGGGCGGCCGCGCGCTTGGCCTCCACCTTGTCGCCCATCATGCGGATGTGTTCGGGCGACGGCCCGATCCAGGTGATGCGGTGCTCCTCGACGATCTCGGCGAAGCGAGCGTTCTCGGACAGGAATCCGTAGCCCGGGTGAATAGCGTCCGCATTCGCGAGCTCGGCAGCGGCGATGATGGCCGGAATGTTCAGATAGCTGTCGCGCGCCGGCGGGGGGCCGATGCAGATCGCCTCGTCGGCCAAGCGGACGTGCTTGGCCGCCTGGTCGGCGGTCGAGTGCACGGCGACGGTGCGGATGCCCAGATCCCGGGCGGCCCGCTGGATCCGCAGCGCAATCTCTCCCCGGTTGGCGATCAGGATCTTGCCGAACATCGGCCGCGTCAGTCGATGAGGACGAGCGGCTGGTCGTATTCGACCGGCTGTTCGTTCGCCACGAACACCGCCCTCACCGTTCCGGCCCGCGGCGCGGTGATGGGGTTCATCACCTTCATCGCTTCGACGATGAGCAGCGTGTCGCCCTCAGCTACGGCCTGACCCTCCCGGACGAAGGGTTCGGCACCCGGTTCCGGCGCCAGGTAGACTGTGCCCACCATCGGCGAGCGCACGAGGCCCGGGTGGTCGGCCGGCGGGCTCTCGGGCGGGGCGGCGGCCGTTGCGGGTGGGGTGGGGGCCGGGGGTGGAGTGGGGGCCGGTGCGGGCGTGGCGGCGGGCACCAGGTGGCTTACGGTCGGCGCCGTCCGCGCCACACGGATGGCGCGCTCGCCATCCTTCACCTCGATCTCGGTGAGTTTGGTTTCGTCGAGGAGCAGCGCGAGCTCGCGCACCAGCTCGAGCTCGACCCGCATGCGCTCTGCCGTCCGATCAGTCATGCCGCTGGTCCTCGCCCCCGGGCCGCTCCTGCCGCATGGCGGCCACGGCGTCCAGCGCCAGCCGGTAGGACAACGCGCCGAACCCCTGGATCACCCCGCGCACCACCGGCGCGATCCGGCTTCTGTGGCGGAAGGGTTCGCGCGCGGCCGGGTTCGACAGGTGCACCTCGATCACCGGCACGGCGATGGCCGCGATGGCGTCGCGGAGCGCAAGCGACGTGTGCGTCAAGGCTCCGGCGTTCAGGATCACGGCCAGCGCGCCCCGATCCTCGGCCTCGTGGAGCCAGTCGACAAGCGCTCCTTCGTGGTTCGACTGCCGGGCCTCGAGCGCAAGCCCCAGGCTACGGGCGTGGCGTTCGAGCTCCGACAGGATGTCGTGAAGGCTTTGCCGACCGTAGACGTGGGGCTCGCGCCGGCCCAGCCGGTTCAGGTTGGGGCCATTCAGGAGGAACACGAGCGCAGCGCCGGCCGGCGGTTGAGCCATAGGGCCCGCCCCTATAGGGGCAGGGCATGGAAGTCACCATCCACCTCAACGGCGAGCCTCGGCGTGTGGCCTGTGGCACGACCGTGGGAGCGTTGGTCCGTTCCCTTGGCTTGCCGCCCGAGCGCACTGCGGTCGAGCGGAACCTCGAGGTCGTCCCGCGCAGCCGGTGGGAGGACACGCGGCTCGCCGAGGGCGACCGGGTCGAGATCGTCCAGGTGGTGGGCGGTGGCGACGCCGGGCCGGCCGACGACGACGGCTGGACGGTGGCCGGCCGGCGCTTTCGCTCGCGGCTCATCATCGGCACGGGCAAGTATCGCGACTACGCCTTGAACGCCGCGGCCGCGCGTGCTGCGGGTGTCGAGATCGTGACGGTGGCCATCCGTCGGGTGAACCTGACCGATCCTGGCCAGCCGCGCCTTCCGGACTTCCTGCCGCCCGAGGAGTTCACCTATCTCCCCAACACCGCGGGTTGCTTCACCGCCGAAGATGCCGTGCGCACGCTGCGGCTGGCCCGCGAAGCGGGGGGCTGGACGCTCGTCAAGCTCGAGGTGCTGGCCGACCCCAAGACGCTCTATCCCGACGTGGTGGAGACGCTCCGAGCCACCGAGCTCCTGGTGCGCGAGGGCTTCGACGTGATGGTCTACACGACCGACGATCCGGTGATGGCCCGCCGGCTGGAGGATGCCGGTGCGGCCGCCATCATGCCCCTGGGCGCACCCATCGGCTCGGGGCTCGGCATCCAGAACCGGGTCAACATCCGCCTGATCGTCGAGCAGGCGCGGGTGCCGGTGCTGGTGGACGCCGGGGTGGGGACCGCTTCCGACGCCACGATCGCCATGGAGCTGGGCTGCGACGGCGTGCTCTTGAACACGGCGATCGCCGAGGCGCGGGATCCGGTCCGGATGGCCCGGGCCATGAAGGCTGCGGTGGAGGCCGGCCGGGATGCGTATCTGGCCGGCCGCATGAAGCCCCGCCGCTACGCCGACCCATCGAGCCCGCTCGCCGGCCTCATCTGACGCCCCCCGTAAGGTTCGGAAGACCCGTGGGGTTCGGCGTTCCCCCACTCCGGGGCGGGCGGGTCGGAGGGGGGGCGGCTTGGCGGCCGGAGCGGCACGCGGCGGGCCGCATCGCGCCGGTGGGATGCCGGGGCTTGGCCGCCGCCCGCCCTCCGGCCGTTCAGGCCGAGGTCAGCACGGGGGCGAACTCCGCCACCAGTCGTCGGTAAAGGTCGCGCTTGAACGGGACGATGAGCTCGGGGAGCGCGCAAGGCTCGATCCACCGCCAGGCGCGAAACTCCGGATGGGCCGTGGCGATGTCGATGTCGGAATCGCGGCCCAGGAAGCGCAGGGCGAACCACTTCTGCCGCTGCCCCCGATAAAGGCCGCCCCAGATGCGGCCCTGGAGTTCGGGCGGGAGATCGTAGGCCAGCCAGTCGCGCGTTTCGGCCAGCCGGCAGGTGAGCTCGGGCCGGATGCCGGTTTCCTCCTCCAGCTCGCGCAGTGCGGCCTGGAACGGATCCTCGCCCGCGTCGATCCCCCCTTGGGGCATCTGCCAGGCCTCGAGCGTGGAATCGATCCGCTGGCCCACGAAGACTTGGCCCCGGGGGTTCAACAGCATCACCCCCACCCCCGGGCGATAGGGAAGGGATTCGACGTTCACCGCAGCAGCGCCTCGAGGTCGGCGAGCTGGCCCATCAGGTCGTCCTGCCCCGAAGCGATGCCGCCCCGAAGCTGCATGGCGCCGTGGATCTGGCCGCGCGCCTCGCGGTAGACGACGCGCGTCCCGGCCTGGATCAGGCGGGCGGCATAGGCCCGGCCCTGGTCGCGCAAGGGATCGAGCGAGCAGGTGAACACCAGGGCGGGCGGCAGGTCGTCCCAGTCCTGGGCCCGCAGCGGCGAGGCCCAGGGGTGGTCGGGATCGGCCGCATAGTGGTGCATGAACCATGCCATGCTGTCCGCGGTCAGCAGATAGCCGTCGGCGAACTCGGCGAGCGACCCGCCCTCGGCGCGCATGTCGACGGCCGGATAGATGAGCCATTGGGCGATGAGCCGCACCTCGCGCCGCAGCTCGCGCGTACAGACCGCGGCCAAGTTCCCCCCGGCGGAGTCGCCCGCCAGCACGAGGCCCGAGGCCCGGTGGCCCAGAACGTCGGGCGAGCCGGCAAGCCATCGGGTCACGGCCAGGCAGTCTTCGGCGGCCGCCGGGAACCGGTGCTCCGGCGCCAGCCGGTAGTCCACCGACACCACCGTCCAGCCCGTGTGCCGGGCGATCTCGCAGCAGAGCGAATCGTGGGTGTCGAGATTGCCGATCACCCAACCCCCGCCGTGGAAATAGGCCAGCACGGGGCCTTCGTTCGTGTCGGGTGCCTCGCGGTAGACTCGGATGGGCACGGGGCCCGCGGGGCCGGGGGCCGTCGCGTCGTCCTTGCGGCGCACGGGCGGGGCCGGCCGTTCGAGCACGGCGGCCATGGCGTGCATCATCTGCCGCGCGGTGGGTGCGTCCACCTCGTGCATCTTGGGGCCTTCGGCCGCTTCCAGCTGTGCCAGCACGGCCCGGACATCGTCGCGCACGTAGGGCATGGCCTCCCCCTTCATCCCTGGAACTGCTCGGCCAGGATCCGGTCGTCGAGCGCATATTCGGGATCGAACAGGAGCTCCAGATGGCGCCCGAAGTCGGTGGCGACCTGCACCCAGGCCACGTCGCGGACTTCCACCTGGTCGGCGACCGCCGAGACGGGACGTCGCTCGGCCTCGAGGATCCGGAACTCCACGACCGATCGGTGCGGGATCAGCGCTCCGCGCCAGCGTCGTGGGCGGAACGGGGAAATGGCGGTCAGTGCCAGCAGGTCGCAGTCGAGCGGCAGGATGGGCCCGCCCACCGACAGGTTGTAGGCCGTGGAGCCGGCCGGGGTGGCCACCAGCACGCCGTCGCACGACAGCTCGGGCATGCGGACCTTCCCGTCGATGGCGATTTCCACGTGCGCGATCTGGCGCGTCTCGCGCAGCAGCGAGACCTCGTTGAAGGCGGGCGAGCTGACCGTCTCGCCACGGGTCGACCTGGCGGTCATGGCCAGCGGCCTCAGGGTGACGGCGCGAGCGGCGGCCAGCCGCTCGGGCAGCCCGTCGGGCGACCAGTCGTTCATGAGGAAGCCCACCGTGCCGCGGTTCATGCCGAAGACGGGCACCGGCCGCTCGGCGTCGAGCAGGCGGTGCAGCAGGGACAGCAGGAAGCCGTCGCCGCCCAGGGCCACCAGCACGTCGGCCTCGGCCGGGGCCACGAAGCGATAGCGGCGGCGCAGCTCCTCCTCGCCCGCCCGCGCAAGGGGGGCATCCGACGCGACCAGGCCCGCGCGCAACGCCCGTCAGCCGCCCGTGACGGACATGGAGCGCTTGACGGCCGGTGGAGCGCCCCGGCGTTCGATGACGAAGTCGTGGCCTCGGGGCTTGAGCGCCATGGCACGGTCGAGCGCTGCGTCCAGGGCCGCGGGGCCCTTCTGGCGCAGCAGGTCGCGCAGTTCCACGCGGTCCTCCTGGCCCAGGCACATGTAGAGCGTGCCCGTGGCCGTCACGCGTACGCGGTTGCAGGTCTCGCAAAAGTTGTGGGTCAGGGGCGTGATGAAGCCCAGCCGCTGCCCCGTCTCGGCCACCCGCCAGTAACGAGCCGGCCCGCCCGTGCGCTCGGCCGTCGGCACCAGGGTGACGTGCGCTTCGAGGAGGCGGCGAACTTCCGTCAGCGGCAGGTAGCGGTCGGTCCGGTCCTCCTCGACCCAGCCCAGGGGCATCGTCTCGATGAAGGTCAGGTCGAAGCCGTGCGCGGCGCACCAGTGCATCATGGGCAGGATCTCGTCTTCGTTGAGGCCCTTGAGCGCCACCATGTTGATCTTGACCCGAAGCCCCGCCGCGCGGGCGGCCGCGATTCCTTCCAGCACGGGCGCAAGCCGCCCGCGCCGCGTGATGCGGGCGAAGCGTTCCGGGTCGCGGCTGTCGAGGCTCACGTTCACGCGCCGGATGCCGGCTCGGTAGAGGCCCTCCGCGAAACGCGCGAGCTGGCTGCCGTTGGTGGTGAGGGTGAGCTCGTCGAGCCCCCGGCCCACGTGCCGGCCGATGGCCTGGGCCAGGTCGAGGATGCCGCGGCGTACCAGCGGCTCCCCGCCGGTCAGGCGGATGCGACGCACGCCACGGGCGATGAACGCCTCGGCGATGGTCGCGATCTCTTCCAGTGTGAGCACTTCGGGCCGGGGGACGAACCGCTGGTCGAGCGGCATGCAGTAGATGCAGCGGAAGTCGCAGCGGTCGGTGACCGACAGGCGCACGTAGGTGATGCGCCGGCCGAAGCCATCCACCAGGGGGCGAGGGAACGCCATGACCGCCCCTTAGCGCCGTGCCGCCGGCCCGCCAGCCTTCATTTCGCGCAAGGTCGTGGTGGGCGGCCCGCCTCGGCGCGGGCGGCGGCCAGCACCTCGCGTGCCGAATCGAGGTTGAGTACGGCGATGCTGAGGCCCACCATCAGGTCGGGCCAGATCGACGGCCGCGCGAGGGTGACGAAACCGGCGGCGATGATGGCCAGGTTGGCCAGAGCGTCGTTGCGCGCGGACAGGAACGCAGCCCGCCCCAGGCTGCCGCCCGTGGCCCGGAAGCGCGCGAGCAGGACGGCGCAGGCGAGGTTGATGGCCAGGGCCCCCGCCCCCACGGTCGACAGCGCCGCCGGTTCGGGCACCTGCGGATCGGCCAGCTGGCGGCCCAGCGTCCAGAGGAAGGCCAAGACCGGCACGAGGAGCAGGGCGGCCAGCCCCATGCCCACCCGCGCTCGCGCCGGTGCCGGCCAGCCGGCGGCCACCGCCACCAGAAGGTTGACGCTTGCGTCCTCGAGGAAATCGGCGCTGTCGGCCAGCAGGGCCACCGAGCGCACCGAGAGCGCCACGGCCACCTCCACCCCGAACCAGAGGAGGTTGAGGGCGGCGACCAGGAGGGCGGTCGTTCGGAAGTTCATCGGCGGGCGCGCACCGTGCCGGTACGGTGCGGGCGCGCGGGTGGTGAAGCGGCGGGTGGACGCGCGCTGGCGCCGGCCGCCACGGCGGCGGCCGGCGCGGCGGCCGGCGCGGCGAGGGCTTGCGGGCTAGCGCCCGCCACGAGCCGGGCGAGCGTCCGTGCGATGCTGACCGCACCGGCCAGCCGCTGCTCGGGCGAGCCCAGGGCGCGGGCCACGAAGAGCCGCTGGTCGGGCCTGAGGCGCGCGGCGCCCTTCTGGGCCTCGAGCCAGGCGACCAGCCGATCCGGGGCGGGAAAGCCCTGCGGCCCGAAGGTGACGAGCACCCCCTTGGGGCCCGCTTCGACGCGGGCCAGGCCCGCCTGGCGCGCGGCGATCTTGGCCTCGACCACCTTGAGGAGGTTGCGGGTTTCGGGGGGCAGCCGGCCGAAGCGGTCGACGAGCTCGGCCGCGAACGCTTCCAGGGCGGTGGCATCGGCCAACTCGGCCGCACGGCGATAGAGGCCCATGCGCACTGCGAGATCCGGGATCCAGGTCTCGGGGATGAGGACCGGCGCATCCATGACGATCGTGGGCGACAGGGGATCCTGAGGTGGGCTCAGCCCATCGGCCTCGGCCCGGGCCGCGACGATCGCCTCTTCCAGCATCGACTGGTAGAGTTCGAAGCCCACCTCGCGGATGTGGCCCGACTGCTCGTCGCCCAGGAGGTTGCCGGCGCCGCGCTGGTCGAGGTCGTGGCTTGCGAGCTCGAAGCCGGCTCCCAGCGACTCCAGCCCGGCGAGCACTTGCAGCCGCTTCTCGGCCGCTGGGGCCAGGCTGCCGTCGGCCGGCGTCGTGAGCAGCGCGAAGGCCCGCCGCTTCGACCGGCCCACCCGGCCGCGCAGCTGGTAGAGCTGGGCCAGGCCGAACAGGTCGGCCCGAACGACCACCAGCGTGTTGGCGTTGGGAATGTCGAGACCGGACTCGACGATGGCGGTGGACAGCAGCACGTCGAACCGGCCGTCGAGGAAGCCCGTCATGCGCTCTTCGAGCTCGGCGGCCGCCATCTGCCCATGGGCCACCGTGAAGCGCAGCTCGGGCACCTTGGACCTCAAGAACTCCTCCATGGCGGGCAGGTCGGCGATCCGGGGGACGACGAGGAAGCTCTGGCCGCCGCGGTAATGCTCGCGCAGCAGGGCCTCGCGCACGGCCAGCGGGTCGAAGGGGCCCACCGTCGTGCGCACGGCCAGCCGGTCGACGGGGGGCGTGGCGATGACCGACAGGTCGCGCAGGCCCGACAGCGCCATCTGCAACGTGCGTGGGATGGGGGTGGCGGTGAGGGTGAGCACGTGGGTTTCGTGCCGCAGCGCCTTCAACCGCTCCTTCTGCGCCACGCCAAAATGCTGCTCTTCGTCGACGATGACGAGCCCCAGCCGTCGGAACTGCACGCCTTTCTGCAGCAGGGCGTGGGTGCCCACCACGATGTCGATGCTGCCATCCGCAAGGCCGGCGCGCACGCGGCGCGCTTCGGCCGCGGGGACGAGGCGCGACAGTTGGGCCACCTTCACCGGGAACCCCCGGAAACGCTCGCAGAAGGTCTGCGCGTGCTGGCGGGCCAACAGCGTGGTGGGGCACACCACGGCCACCTGCACGCCCGCCATCGCGGCCACGAAGGCCGCGCGCAGCGCCACCTCCGTCTTGCCGAAGCCCACGTCGCCGCAGACCAGCCGGTCCATGGGGCGGCCCGAGGCCAGGTCCTCCAGCACCTCGGCGGTGGCCCGCAGCTGGTCGTCGGTCTCGACCCACGGGAAACGATCGACAAAGGCGGCGTAGGCCGTGGGATCGGCCACCAGAGCGTCCGCCGGGCGGATCGCCCGGCGGGCCGCGACCTTGAGCAGATCATGGGCGATCGCCCGGATCCGCTCCTTCATTCGCGCCTTGCGCTGGGCCCAGGCGGTCCCGCCCAGGCGGTCGAGGGCCACGCCTTCTGTCTCCGCGCCATAGCGCGAGAGCACGTCGAGATTCTCGACCGGCACGTATAGCCGGTCGCCGCCTGCGTATTCGATGGCGGCGGTATCGTGGCGGCCGCCGCCCGCCTCGACCGTTACCAGGCCTACGAACCGGCCGATCCCGTGGTCCTCGTGGACCACCAGTTCTCCTGGGGCCATGACCTTGAGGTCGGCGAGGAACGCCGCCGCCGACCGAGCGCGCCGGCGCCGGGCGACGATGCGCTCGCCCAGAAGGTCGGCTTCCGTCCACAGTTCGAGGACGCCTTCGGGGCGGTGTTGGCGAAAGCCGTGCTCGAGGGGCAGGAGCAGCACGGGCACCTGGGCCTGCGCGGCAGCCCCCAGCGCTTCCTGCCAGCCCGCCGCCGCCACAAGCCCCGGAACTCCGGCCTCGCCCAGCAGGGTCATGAGGCGCTCGCGCGATCCTTCCGAGTAGGCCGCCAGCACCACCCGGTGGCCGGAACGCAGGGCGGCCTCGATCCGGGCGGCGATGGCGCGGTAGGGCGTGGTCCCGGCCGCCTCCGCGGCGGTGCGGTCGGCCGCGAAGTCCGGGGCCACCCGGCCCCCATGGTCGAGGTCCGGGTCCGGGAGTGCCGAGGTGACGTGCAGTGGCACCTCCGAGCCCCAACGGGCCCATTCCTCGGCCGAGAGATAGAGGGCCTCGGGTGGCAAGGGCCGCACGGGGGCGCTGCCGGCCCGCCGGGCACCCTCGGTGAGGGCCTCCAGGCGTGCCCGATGGTGCTCGTGGATCGCCTCGAGCCGGGCGGCCACGGCGGCGCCCGCCTGGCGATCGGCCAATACCAGGTCGGCCGGCCCTCGCCAGTCGAACAGCGAGACGAGCCCGGGCTCGACCAGGGGCAGGAAATGCTCAGCACCCGCCGCCCGGCGGCCTTCCGAGACCCCCTGGTAGACGGGATCGCCCGCCGCCTCGGCCCCGAAGCGCTCGAGGTAGCCTTGGCGGAAGGCCCGGATCCGGCCGGGGTCGAGGAGGAGTTCGCTTGCCGGCTGCAGGCGAACCTCGCCGCGGCGGCCGATGGTCCGCTGCGTTTCGGGGTCGACCTCGCGGATGGCCTCGACCTCATCGCCCAGGAAATCGACCCGCAGGACGACCGGCTCTCCGGCCGGGCGCACGTCGATGAGGCCGCCCCGCCGGGCGAACTCGCCGCCCTCGATCACCGTGTCGACCCGGGACAGGCCCAGGCGTGCCAACCGCTCGGCCAGCGCTTCGGGGCTCGTGCGGTCGCCCACGCGCAGGATGAGGACGTGGTCGGCGATCACGCTGCGGGGCAGCAACCGCTGGAGCGCGGCCGAGGCCGTCGTCACCACGAGCTCAGGGGCCTTGGGCGGGGCCAGCAGGGCGGCGAGGGTCGCCAGCCGCTCGGCCATCACCGCCGCGGCTGGCGAGGCCCGATCGAAGGGCAGACAGTCCCAGGCCGGCAGCACTCGGACGACGAGTTCGGGGGCGAACACCGGGGCAGCCGCCGCCGTGGCCCGGGCGGACGGCTCGTCGGCGGCGATCCACCACACGCGCCCGCCCGCCACCACGGCCGCGCGGGCGCAATCGGCCAGGAACCAGGGCAGAAGCCCCGCCGGGAGCCCGCCCAGCACCAGGGGGGTGCGAGCGCTGAACAGACGGGACGGATCGATCACGGCCGCCCCGCCGCCGGCAGGGCCAGATAGTCCAGCGCCCGCAAGCGTTCCATGAGCGGCCCGGCGAGCTCGGGCGGCGGTGGGCTGAGGCCGAACGCCCAGGCGAGGATGTCGTGGTCGGCCTCGGCCAACAGGGCCTCGAACCAGGCGAGTTCGTCCCGGCCCATCGCAGCGAGGTGCCGGTCGGCGAAGCCGCCCAGCACCAGGTCGGCCTCGCGCAGGCCCCGGTGGTGGGCCCGCCAGCGGGCGCGGCGGCGGGCCGCTTCCGTGGTGACGTCGCGCATGACCTACGGGCTCCGGTCGCTCGGCACCGGGGTTCGCCCTTGGTGCCGGGCTGCGCTAGGCCGCTAGACGTGCGCCCGGAGGTGCTCAATCCCCTCTTCGCCCCCGTGACCATCCTGCCCGAGGTGGGGCCGGTGCTCGCCCGTCGGCTCGAGCGGTTGGGCATCACCCGGGTGCGGGACCTTCTGTTCCACCTGCCCACGGGGTTCCTGCGCACCCGCCTGGCCGACCGGCTGGCCGACGTGACGCCGGGCGAGCGCGCGAGCCTGGCGGTGACCGTCGTGGGCCGCACGCCCGCGCAGGGCCGCGCGCCCGCCCGGCTCGAGGTGGTGGACACGCAAGGCCAGCCGCTTTCGTTGGCGTTCTTCGGGCCCCAGGCCGACCGGCTGGCCGGCCGCCACGGTGTCGGCACGCGGTTGCGGGTGACGGGCACGGTCGAGCTCTTTCAAGGGCGGCCGCGCATGGTCCACCCCGACACGGCGCCACCCCAGGCCCCCGTACCGACCGTGGAGCCGGTTCATCCGCTGACCGAAGGGCTCAGCCGCAGGCAGATGGCCCGTCTCGTGGGCCATGCGCTCGAGCGGGTGCCGCGGCTTCCCGAGTGGATCGAGCCCGCGCAGCGCCAGCGGCAGGGCTGGCCCGACTTCGCCCAGGCCTTGCGGCGGGTGCACGCCGATCCCGACGCACAGGCGGCGCGCGACCGCCTCGCCTACGACGAGCTTCTGGCCGGACAACTTGCCTGGGCGCTGGTGCGCCGACAGGCCCGGCAGCGCCGCGGGCGGCCGATCGTCGGCGACGGGCGGATCCTGGCCGCCGTGCGGACGCGGCTACCCTTCACCCTCACTGCGGCTCAGGAGCGGGCGCTGGCCGAGATCCTGAACGACCTCGCGGGCGAAGCGGCGATGCTGCGGCTGCTGCAGGGTGACGTGGGCTCGGGCAAGACCTTGGTGGCCGCACTCGCCATGGCGGCCACGGTGGAGGCAGGGGCGCAGGCCGCCCTGCTCGCGCCCACCGAACTCCTGGCCCGGCAGCATCGGGCCACGCTCGAGGCGCTGTTTCAAGGCACGCCGGTGCGGGTGGGCTGTCTCACGGGCCGCGAAGCCGGCCGGCCTTTCCTGCTGCGGGCCGTGGCCGAGGGCGGCATCGACGTGCTGGTGGGCACGCACGCCATCTTCCAGGACTCGGTCGTCTACCGCGACCTGGGGCTCGTGGTGATCGACGAGCAGCACCGGTTCGGGGTGGCCCAGCGGTTGATGCTGCAGCGCAAGGCCTGGGTGCCGCCACACGTATTGGTGATGACGGCGACCCCCATCCCCCGGACCTTGGCGCTCGCCCGCTTTGGGCACACGGCCGTGTCCGTCCTGGACGAGAAGCCGCCGGGCCGCACGCCCGTGGACACGCGGATCATCGCGCTTGGCCGGCTGGAGGAGGTGGTGGCGGGCGTCGGGCGCCACTTGGCGCGGGGGCACCAGGCCTATTGGGTCTGCCCCGCCCTTGACCGCGAGACCGAAGGCCTCGCCGAGCCGGCCGTGCGCCGGGCCGAGATGCTGCGGGCGCGCTGGCCAGGCCGAGTGGAGCTGGTGCACGGCCGCATGGCCGCCGCCCAGCGCGAAGCGGCGATGGACCGCTTCCGCCGCGGCGAAGCGCGCGTGCTCGTGGCCACCACGGTCATCGAGGTTGGGGTCGACGTGCCCGCGGCCTCGCTCATGGTGGTGGAACAAGCCGAGCGGTTCGGCCTCGCCCAGCTCCACCAGCTGCGCGGACGGGTAGGCCGCGGCGGCGGCCCCGCCACCTGTCTGCTCCTGGTCGGCGACCATCCTGGAGAGATCGCCCGCGAGCGGTTGGCCTTGCTTCGAGCGACGGACGACGGGTTCGCCATCGCCGAGGCCGACCTCAGGCTGCGGGGGACGGGCGAACTGCTGGGCACCCGTCAGGCCGGCGAACCGGCCTTCCGGCTGGCGAGCGACGTGCAGGTGCACCGCTGGATCGGGGCGGCCGAGGCCGACGCGCGCTTGCTGATCGAGCGCGACGGCGGTCTGGACGGCCCTCGGGGGGAGGCAGCGCGGGTGCTGCTGCATCTGTTCGAGAAGGATGCCGCCGTGCGCACCTTGCGCAGTGGCTGAGCCGAGGGCAGGCGAACGGCATGGGCGGGCGGGCTTGGGCGCTGGCGTGGGGGATCGCGGCGTGGGGGATCGCAGCGTGGGGGATCGCGGCGAGCCTCGCGGCGGGCGCGGCCGCCGCGCCAACCGGTACCGCCGACCAGGCGGCCGAGTTGTGGGCGCGGGGGCAGTATGCGGCCGCCCGGCCGCTGTTGCGGCGTCTGGCGCTTGAGGGCGATGCCGATGCCATGACGCTCCTGGGTCTCATGGCCGCGCGGGGCTTGGCCGGACCGCGCGACCCCGCGGTCGCCGCGGCGTGGTACCTCAAGGCAGCCGAACACGACCATGTGCCGGCACTGCGCGCCCTGGCCGACGCCTTCCGCCGCGGCGAAGGGGTGGTGCGCGATCCCGAGGTCGCGTGGCGGTTGGAGGCCCGGGCCTCCGCGCTCGACGCGCGCCGGCGACCCTCCCGCCGACCCTAGGGCGGCAGCGCCCTCAGGCGGCGTCCAGCAGGGCGTGGCGCTTGCGCCCGACCGACAGGCGCGCCGGCGCGGCGACCATCGCGTGCGGATCCGTCACCACCTCCCCGTCGACGCGCACTGCGCGCTCGGCGATCTTGCGGCGGGCTTCGCCCTTCGAGGCGGCGAGCCCGGTCGCCACCAGTGCATCGACGAGCGCCGCCGGCAGGGCGAGGCGCGCCGTGGGCAGGCCCTCGCCTGCCCGACCCTCCGTGAAGGTCGCCTCGGCGGTGGCGTGGGCCCGTCGGGCGGCCTCCTCCCCCCGGCACAGCGCGGTGGCGGCGTCGGCCAGGACCACCTTGGCCGCGTTGATCTCGGCCCCCTGCAGCGCTTCGAGCCGCGCGATGTCGGCCAGCGGCAGGTCGGTGAACAGGCGCAGGAACCGGCCCACGTCGGCGTCAGCCGTGTTGCGCCAGAACTGCCAGTAGTCCCAGTCCGACAGCAGGGCGGGGTCGAGCCAAACCGCCCCGCGGGCCGTCTTGCCCATCTTGGCGCCGTCCGCCGTGGTGATGAGGGGGGTGGTGAGGCCGTACAGCTCGCCCACGCCCAGCCGGCGGGCCAGGTCGACCCCGGCCACGATGTTTCCCCACTGGTCCGAGCCTCCCATCTGCAGCCGGCAGTCGAAACGGCGGGCGAGTTCCACGAAGTCGTAGGCCTGGAGCACCATGTAGTTGAATTCCAGGAACGACAGCGGCTGGTCGCGTTCGAGCCGCAGGCGGACCGAATCCCGGGCAAGCATCGCGTTGACCGAGATGTGCCGTCCCACCTCCCGTAGGAAGGGAATGTAGGAAAGGCCGTCGAGCCATTCGGCGTTGTCCACCAGCAGGGCGTCGCTCGGGCCGTCGCCGAAGCGCAGGAACCGCTCGAAGGCTCGCCGGATCGAGGCTTTGTTGGCGGCGATTTCCGCGTCGTCCATCAGGCGTCGGGCCTCGTCGCGGCCCGACGGGTCTCCGACCTTCGTCGTCCCCCCGCCCAACAGCACGATGGGTCGCCCGCCCGTCTGCTGCAGGCGCCTGAGCAGCATGACCGTGGCCAGATTGCCCACGTGGAGCGACGGGGCCGTGCAGTCGTAGCCGACGTAGGCCACGAGCCCGCCCGCCGCGGCCAGCGCGTCGAGGCCTTGCGGATCGGTGATCTGATGCACATGCCCGCGCTCGGTGAGCAGCGCGAGAAATTCCGACCGGAACATGGAGCCGCTCCTAGGAGGCGACGGCGCGGGGGGAAAGCGGCGGGTGGTGGGCTTGATGTCGGGAACCGCGGCCGACGGGGTCGATGCCGCGCTGGTCGAGACCGACGGGGAAGCCGCCATTCGCCTGCTCGCCACGGCCAGCCGCCCCTACGCGGCGGCCGAGCGGGCGCTGCTGCGGACCGCGGCGCGCGCGGCCCTGGCGCTCGATCGGCCGCGCCCCGACCCCCTGGTGGCGGAGGCGGAGCGCCTGTTGACCCAAGCGCATGCCGAGGCCGTGCGCGCGCTGCCGGGCTGGGAGGAGGCGGAGCTGGTCGGCTTTCATGGGGCGACGGTCGCCCACCGGCCCGACCGGGGCTTCACATGGCAGATCGGCGATGCGCGGTGGCTCGCCCGGGAGCTTGGCCGGCCCGTGGTCCACGACTTCCGCTCGGCCGACGTCGCCGCCGGCGGCGAGGGTGCGCCCTTGGCCCCCGGCTTCCATCGGGCGCTGGCCGCGGGTCTCGCCCGCCCGCTGGGCATCCTGAACGTGGGTGGGGTGGCGAACCTCACGTGGCTGGCCGACGGCGCTTGGGGCGCCTTCGACACGGGGCCTGGCAATGCGCTGCTCGACGACTGGGTGCGCGAACATGGCGCCGGCTCCTGCGATCGCGACGGGACGATCTCCGCGGCCGGCCGCGTGCGCGAGGACGTGCTGACCGCGATGCTCGACAACCCGTGGTTCGACCGGATGGGCCCCCGCTCGCTCGACCGCGACGACTTCACCCTTCAGCCCGTCCGCGGCCTTCCGCTCGCCGACGGGGCGGCGACGCTTGTCGCCTTCACGGCCGAGGCCGTGGCGCTGGCGCTGGCGGGGCTTCCGGTCCGGCTCGGCCGATTGCTCGTGACGGGGGGAGGGCGGTGCAACCCCACGCTGATGCGCGCGCTTGCGCGCCACACCGGCCTGGCCGTGGAGCCCATCGAAGCCATAGGGGCCGATGGCGATTCGCTCGAAGCTCAGGCATTCGCCTGGCTCGCCGTCCGGGTCGTCCGCGGCCTGCCCACGAGCTGGCCGGAGACGACCGGCGTGCGCTGGCCGGTCTGCGGCGGGCGCGTGGCGCTGCCGGACTGAGGCGGTCGGGCGCGGGGCCGGCCCGATGCGGGCTTAGGGTCGGCTGGCCGAAGCGAGCGCGGCGGGCGAGCGGGCGGCCTGGTCGCGGATGGCGGCCAGGCGGGCCGGCCGGGCGGCGCGGACGGTGGCGTCGATGCAGGCCATCCGCTGGGCCTCGAGCGCGGGCGTCAGGCCAAGGCCGGTCGGCGTGCAGATGGCGCGGGCGGCGCGGTGGATGCGCCGGTCGAGCGTCGCGCGCCCTTGGGCAGTGGTGAGGTCGAGGTCGGCCGTGCGCACCGTGAGCGCCGGCCGGGGATGCCAATTCATGCGCAGGTCAGAGGCGGCCGCCGGTACGGGCCCGACGGCCGCCGCGACAAGGCAGGCGAGGGCGATGCGGGTGGTCATCCTGGGGTCTCCCTTCAGGCCGGGGAATCCGGCCGTCGGAGACCCTACCACCTGTCACGCATTTTTCAAGAGACTGTCATCATCCTGTAACGGAACCGTGTCAGCCGGGTTGGCGAATCATCGGCGGCCGCCGGCCGCCCCGCGGCCAGGCTGCGTCACCGGCTCGCGCAGCCGGCGGTCGAGATAGGCCTCCACCACTCGCGACAGCTCGTCCATCTCGTTGCGGAAGAAGTGGTTGGCCCCCTCGATCCGCGCATAGTCGATCGTGATGTGCTTCTGGGTCTTCAGCTTGTCGACGAGCTTCTGAACGGCAGGTTCGGCCACCACCTCGTCGGCCGTGCCCTGCACGATGAGCCCCGACGAGGGGCATGGGGCCAGGAACCCGAAGTCGTAGAGGTTGGCCGGAGGGGCGATCGAGATGAAGCCTCGCACTTCAGGCCGCCGCATCAGCAGTTGCATGCCGATGAGCGCGCCGAACGAGAAACCCGCCACCCAGGTGCCCGACGACTCGGGGTTGAGCGCCTGCAGCCAATCGAGCGCCGCGGCGGCGTCCGACAGCTCGCCCACCCCGTTGTCAAATTCGCCTTCCGAGCGGCCCACGCCGCGGAAGTTGAAGCGCAAGGTGGCGAAGCCCCGTTTCACGAAGATGTTGTAGAGCATGAGCGTGATGGGGTTGTTCATCGTGCCGCCGCCCTGGGGATGCGGATGCAGCACGATGGCCAGCATGGGCCGCGGATGGGGCGAGGGCTGGTAGCGACCGTGAAGTCGGCCCTCTGGGCCGGGGAAGATCACCTCGGGCATGGAAATCCTCTCGTCGCAGGCGGCCTGCACGACCGCGACGTCCACCCTATAAAGAAACGCGACCCCGGCTTGGCAATGGCGCCGGGCATCGGTGGCGGGAGTCGGCACGCGTGACGCGATCGCGGATCTACCTCGACTGGGCCGCCACGGCTCCGCTGCATCCGGCGGCGGTGGCCGCCATGGCCGACGCCTGCCGGCGCCTTGCGGAAGGGGAATGGGCCAACCCGTCCTCGCAGCACGGCCCCGGCCGCGCGGCGCGCCGTGCGCTCGAAGAGGCGCGGGCCACCGTGGCCGCGTTCCTCGGCGTCGACCCTGAAGCCGTCGTCTTCACGAGCGGAGCGACCGAGTCCATCGAACTGGCGATCCGAGGCACGCCGGCCCCGGCGCGCTGCGCGCTGGCCACCGAACATCCGGCCGTGCTGGAGGCGATGCCCGATGCGCTGCGGCTGCCGGTGGACGCTGAGGGCCGGCTGGAGCTCGCGGCGCTTGGGGGGCTTCCGGCGTCGGCGCTGGTCGCCGTGCAGCAGGCCAATTCCGAAACCGGCGTGGTGCAAGACCTGGAGGCCGTGGCCCAGGCCGTCCATGCGGCCGGGGGCCGGCTCCTTGCCGATTGCGCCCAGTCGGCCGGGCGGCTGCCCATTCCGGGCGGGGCGGATCTCGTCGCCATTTCCGCCCACAAGCTGGGCGGTCCGATGGGGGTGGGGGCGCTCGTGGTCCGCGACCGCGCAAGCCTGGTGCCGTCTCGCCGTGGCGGCGGGCAGGAAGGCGGACTGCGGGGCGGCACCGAGAACCTGCCGGGCATCCTGGGCTTCGCGGCCGCGGTCGCCGCCTTCGATCGGGATTTCCCGTCCCGAGCGGCCGCGCTCCAGGTTCGCCTGGAGGCCGGCGCGGTGGCCTTGGGGTTCCGTGTGAACGGGGCGGGCGCCCCGCGGCTGCCCCACATCTCCTCGCTGCATCTGCCCGGCATGCCGGCCGCCACGCAGCTCATCGCGCTCGACCTGGCGGGCATCGCCGTCAGCCAAGGGTCGGCTTGCTCGTCGGGGACGCTCCGGCCTTCGCCCGTTCTTCAGGCGATGGGTCTTGGCGCGGCCGCGCGGGAATCAATCCGGGTCTCCATCGGCTGGGCGACCACCGAGGCCGACGTCGACCGGTTGCTCGACGCCCTGGCTCCTCTCGCCCGCCGGGCGGCCGCATGATCGACCTCGACCAGCAGGCCACCACCCCGCTCGCTCCGGACGCGCTGGCGGCGATGCTGCCCTGGCTCCGGCAGGGGCACTGGAATCCTCACAGCGCGCACGCCGGGGGGCGCCAGGCCCGGGCCGCAGTAGAAGCCGCGCGAGCGCGCATCGCCCAGGTCTTGGCCACCGACCCGGCGCGGGTGGTGTTCACGTCCGGCGCGACCGAGGCCAACAACCTGGCGCTCAAGGGCTTCTTCGGGGCGGGCGCGCGCGGCCGGCTCCTCACCTTCGCCACCGAGCACAGCTGCGTGCTGGAAGCGGCGCGAGCGCTTGCGCGCGACGGCGTCGACGTCACGATCCTTGCGGTTCGCCCCGACGGCCTGCCCGACCTCGACCGCTACGCTGCCGAACTGGCCCGGGGCGACGTCGCGCTCGTGTCGGCCATGCGGGTCAACAACGAGGTGGGGGCTATCTGGCCGGTGGCCGCCATGGCCCAGGCGGCGCATCGGGCCGGCGCCCGCTTCCACACGGATGCCGCGCAGGCCTTCGGGAAGATCGGCTGCCGGCTCATCGAGGATCTGGGGGATGCCGACCTCGTGAGCGTTTCGGCCCACAAGATCTATGGGCCCAAGGGCGTTGGCGCGCTCGTCGTGGCCCCGGACCTCAAGTTGCGCCCCTTGCTCGACGGGGGCGGGCAGGAGCGGTTCCGCTCGGGGACCCAAAGCCCGGCCCTGGCGGCCGGCTTCGGCGCGGCGGCGACCCTGGCGATGCAGCGGCTCGAGGCCGACCAGGCCCACGCTCGCGCCCTCCAGGCCCGGGCGCTCGAGCTGTTGCGCGCCTCGGGCGTTGCGTTCGAAGTCAACGGTCCGCCGCCGGACGGGCCCGATCGCCTTCCCACCAACCTGTCGCTGCGCTTTCCGGGCGTGCCGGCCACGCGCCTCATCCCGCAGCTGCGAGACGTGCTGGTGTCGTCGGGAGCGGCCTGCTCGTCGGGAGCGGGTCGGCCAAGCCATGTGCTGGCCGCGCTCGGTCTGTCGCGCGAGGCCGTGGCCGAGACCATTCGCGTGGGCTTTGGCCGCTACACCACCCCCGACGAGATCGACCGCGGCTTTTCCGCGATTGCGAAGACTGTCATGCGGATGCAATCTGCCGCGCGATGACGCGTGTGCGGTTCCTGCGCGCCGATGGGTCCCTGGCCGCCGAGGCGGAGGGACGCCCGGGCCAGCGTCTTCTCGAGCTGGCGCAGGCCTTGGGCCTGCCGCTCGAGGGCACCTGCGAGGGCGCCATGGCCTGTTCCACCTGCCACGTGATCGTGGCCCCGGCCGACTTCGCGCGCTTGCCTCCCGCCAGCCCGCACGAGGAAGACATGCTGGACTTCACGCCCCACGTGGCCCCCACCTCGCGGCTGTCGTGCCAGATCCTCCTCGCCGAGGAACTCGACCGCCTCGAAGTCCGGCTGCCGCCAGCGCACGCCAACATGCAAGGTCGCTAGCGCGGACCGCCGGTCGACAGGCGCGCCTCGGCCGCGGTCAGGTCCTGGGGCGTGTCGAGGTCGAGGTGGATGCCCGCATCGTCCACGGGCACCTCGACGACCGGCAGTCGGGCCAACAGCGCGCGCGCTCCCCGATCGCCCCTGAGGGCTGCAAGACTCGGGAACAGGGCTCGGCCGAAGCCCACCGGGTGCCCGGGCCGCCCGGCGTGCACGGGCCGGGCGACGAGCGCTCCGGCCGCCAGGGCGCAGGCCACGGCCGCGTGGGTGGCGGGTGCAATGGCCGGCATGTCGGCCAACGCCACCAGCACCGCTCGCCATCCCGCGGGAACGGCCAGGAGCCCCGCGCGCAGCGAGGCCGACAGACCTTCCTCGTGGGCCAGGGCGTGGACGTGGGGCACGTCCGGTAGGCAGGTGCGGACGGCCGCGGCGTGGGCTCCCGTCACCACGATGGTGGGCAGGCCGGCCTCGCCGAGGCTTTGGTAGGCGCGCACCACCAAGGGCACGCCGCCCAAGGGCAGCGCGGGCTTGGGCCCGCCCATGCGCTGGCCAGCGCCGGCCGCCAGCAGCAGCGCGCCCATCCTCATCGCCAGCCCCAGGGGACGGCGGCGCCCGACCCCTCGAGGAGACCGCCGACCCCCATGCCGGCGACGTCGGCCGAGCGCACCTCGAGCCCGGCCGCCCAACGCTCGAGCACCAAGTCGAGGCCGTTGCGCTTCGGGCTGCGGGCGCAGCCCGGTAGGCCGATCACCATGGTCTCGCCTCGCCGCCCCAGCACCAGGAGATTGCCCGGATCGACCGGCATGCCCACGCGCTCGACCCGACCTCCGGCGGCTTCGATGGCGGCCGGGATCACGTCGCGCCGGTCGGCCGTGGCCGTGGCCCCGGCCACCAGAACCAACGGCTCGTCCGCCCGGCTCAGCGCTCGGGCGAGGGGTGAGGGCGCGTGCGGAATGCCGGCCTCGACGGTGGCGGCCACCCCTAGGGCCGCGAGCCGGGCCGTCGTGACGTCGATGGCCTTGTCCTTTCCTTTGGATTCCGCTCCCTCGAGTCGGGTGACGAGGATGCGGGCCTTGAGCCCCGCACGCCACGGCCGGACTTCAAGACGCGGGCGGAAGTCCAGCACACGGTCCAAAACGGCGGCCGGAAGCGCGAAGGGAATCACCTTGACGCTGGCCACCAGATCGCCCGCGTTGACCGGACTGAAGGGGGGCAGGGTGGCGATCCCGACCTCTTCGGCGGCGGCGTTGGCGGGCTCGATGCCCTCCATCAGCAGCAGGCCCGGATGCACGGCTTCCAGGTTCGTTCGGCCGTGGACGGGCGGGCGCGCCGCAACACCCGGGCCCGCCAGCGCGGCGCCCAACCGGGCGGCCGCATCGGCTTCGCCGACGTCGCACGGCTCAGGCCGGGCGATCCACAGTCGGCTCACCCCGGCCGTGCTGAGTTCGGCCAGCAGGGCCAGCGTGACGGGTGTTCCCTTGGGGATTCGCCGGGCTCCGACGGTTACGGCGTGGGCCAGAAGGGCGCCCTCGGCCTCGGCCAGCGGGACCTCGGCGAAGATCATGGGGTCAAGGCCGGCCGGGTACGCCATGCCGCCACCATCTGGGCGGCGATCGCAAGGGCGATTTCGGCCGGGTTGGCCGCTCCGATCGGCAGGCCCGCGGGGCCCTTGATTCGGGCCAGCGCATCCTCGGGCAGCCCCTGGGCGCGCAACCTCTGAAGGCGCCTTTCGTGGTTGCGGGCCGAGCCCAAGGCCGCGATGTAGAAGGCGGGCGAGGCCAGGGCGACCTTCAGGGCGGGATCGTCGAGTTTGGGGTCGTGGGTCAGCACCACCACGGCCGAGGCCGCGTCGGGCCGCCAGTCGGCCAGCGCTTCGTCGGGCCAGCGCCCATCCACTTCGATCCCTGCAAAGCGCGGCTCGGCGGCGAACAGGCCGCGCGGGTCGCACAGCAAGGGCGCATAGCCCAGCATCCGGGCAAGCGGCACCAGGTGCTGGGCGATGTGCACGGCCCCCACCATCATCAGGCGCATCGGGGGATCGATGCGTTCCACGAAGTCGCCGCCCGTGCCCTCGGCCGTGCGCCCGGTGGCGAGGTCGGTGGCGAGTGTCAGGCCCTGGCCTGCCGCGCGGCAGGTCCGGATGCGCTCGAGCAGGGCGGGGGGGAAGGCGCCGTCGCCCACCGCCTGGACCAGGACGTCGATTTCTCCCCCGCAGGCCAGCCCCGCCGCCCACGCCGTCTCGTCGGCCACCCCGAAGGACAGGCGCCGGAAGCCGCCGGTCCTGGCCACCTCCTGCCCGGCCAGGATCACCTCGCCCTCGACGCAGCCGCCCGAGACCGAACCCTCGAACAGCCCGTCCTCGCGCACCACCAGGTGAGCGCCCACCCGGCGCGGGGCCGAACCCCAGGTGCGGATGACCGTGGCGATCGCCACCCGGTGTCCTTGCGCGAGCCAGGCTTGCGCTTGCCCGACCAGGTGGGCGAGCTCGTCCGCGACTTCAGCCACCGAGCAGCCACAGCAGCACGGCGAGCACCCCGGCCACCAGCGCCCCGGCCCACGCCCAGGCCGGGATCCCCCGCTCGGGCGCCGGTTCCGGCGCGGCCTCGGCAACGGCCGGGGCCGCCGCGGGCGCCTCGACGATTGCGCGGAAGCGGCGGAAGAAACCCTCTGCGTAGCCCCGGGCCGCGCCTTCCACCAGGCGGGCTCCCAGCTGCGCAAGGCGCCCCCCCACCTGGGCCTTCGCCACCCACGACAGCACCGTGTGGCCGTCGTCCGTCTCGGTCAGGCGAACGTCGGCCGATCCCTTGGCAAAGCCTGCCACCCCGCCCTTGCCTTCCCCGATGAGCGTGTAGCGATGGGGGGCTTCGATGTCGGTCAGCGTCACCGTCCCCTGAAAGCGGGCGCGCACGGGGCCCACCTTGGCGTCAAGCACGCCCTTGAACCGGTTCTCGCCATCGGGCTCGAGGGTTTCGACCCCGTCGATGCAGCGGGCGAGCACCTGGGGATCGTTGAGCGCGGCCCACACCGCAGCTCGCGGGGCGGCGATGCGTTCCTCTCCCGACAGTTCCACGCGGCCCGACCTCCGGGGCCGCCTGTTGGCGGCAGGCCCGAGGCTTGACAAGGGCCCGCTCGCCCCTGCGGACGGGAATGCTGGGAGGCGGACGATGCTCGCTCTGCGTCGAGCCATCTGGGCGTTGGTCCTGGCGGTGTCCGCGCCGGCGGCGGCCCCGGCGCGCTCGCCCGGCGAACCGATCCGCGGGCTCGACGTCGTGACGGTCGAAGTGCGCACGGCCTCAGGCCGGCACCGATACCAGGCCGAGGTCGCGTCGACTCCGGAAGCCCAGGCCGTGGGCATGATGCACCGGCGCGAGGTGTCACCGGCCGCCGGCATGTTGTTCCCCTTCACGCCCCCCCGGCCGGCCGCCTTCTGGATGCGCAACACCCTCGTCGCCCTCGACATCTTGTTCATCGGGCCCGACGGGCGCGTGACGGGGATCGTGCACCGGGCCCAGCCGTTGTCCGAGCGTCTCCATCCCTCGCCTGGGCCGGTGGCGGCGGTGCTCGAGCTCAAGGGGGGCGAGGCGGAGCGCATCGGGCTTAAGGTGGGCGACCGCGTGAGCTGGCCGGGGTTGGCCAGCCATCGGCCCGGCGCTAGGTGAAAGGGCGTGGGCTGGATGGAGCGCGTCTTCGGCTGGTGGCGGGGGCCGACGCTGGGCACCTGGCTCGACGTGCGCCGTGGCCACGAGGTGGGGCGCGATGCATTCGGCAACCGCTATTTCGAGCTGCCGGGCGGCCGCCGTTGGGTGCTCTACGCTGGCGAGAACGATTCGAGCCAGGTGCCCCCCGAATGGCACCTGTGGCTGCACCACACCCGGCGGGATCCGCCGAGCGCGGCCCCTCTGCCCGTGCGGCCATGGGAGCGGCCGTGGCGGCCCAATCCCACGGGCACCCCTGCGCGCGAAGTGCCGAGCGGCGCGCTTTCGGCCGGCGGGCGACGCGCGCGCTCGACCGCCGACTATCGGCCCTGGACACCCGGCGGCTAAGCGTGGACCGGGCTCGGCTCGGCGAAGCGTTGGTGGGCCTCGTCGTCGTGGCGGTGGCGGCCGCCTTCTTCGCGTGGGCCTGGGGCAGGACCCAGGGCGGGCCGACCGATCGCTATCCCCTGATCGCCCGTTTTCCGAACGTGGCGGGCGTAGCGGTGGGCTCCGACGTCCGGCTGGCCGGCATCAAGGTGGGTCGAGTCGAGGAGCAGCGCCTGGACCCCGCCACCTGGGAGGCGGTGCTCGTGCTGTCGGTCGACCGGAGCGTGCGGCTTCCGGCCGACAGCTCGGCCGCCATCACCTCGGCCGGGCTTCTGGGCGATTCGTTCGTGGCCCTCGTGCCCGGTGCCGAGCAAGCCACCCTGGGGCCCGGCGACGAAATCGTCGAGACCCAGGGGGCGACCGACCTCATGGGGCTCGTGGGGGCGGTCCTCAATCGGTCGGGTGGCGCCTCGGCCGCACCATGAGGACGCTCCTGCGGGGTGCCGCGGGGGCCTGCTGGGGGCTCTGGGCGGGCCCCTTGGTGGCCCAGGCGCCAGGCGAGTCCCCCGCGTTGGCGCCGCCTCCCAGCGTGCTCCGGACCCAGACGGCCCCCGCCACCGCCGCGGTGATCGCCGTACTCGACAAGCGCACCCTGGACGTCGTGGACCTTTCCGTGCAGCCGGGCCAGACGTTCCGGGCAGGGCGACTGTCGGGTGTCCTGCGCACCTGCCGACAGACCCTGCCGCCCGCCCGCCGCGAAACGGCGGCCTTCCTTGAACTCTGGGTGGCCTCGACCCGTCGCGACGGAGAGGCGGCGCGCCCGCGCAAGGTCTTCTCGGGCTGGATGTTCGTCGAATCCCCGTCGCTCAATCCCCTGGTGCACCCGGCCTACGACGTCTGGGTGAGGAACTGCACGATCGCCTTGCCCGAAATCGCCGTGGTGTCGGGCCCGGCCGGGCGCCGGGTGTCGAAAGCCGTCCAGCAGGCCGGGGTGGCGAGCGCCTCCTCGAGCAGGGCGAGGTAGCGGCTGCGCTTGACTTCGATCGCGCCGAAGCGGCCCAGGTGCGGCGTCCAGAACTGGGTGTCGAGCAGGCGGAAGCCACCCGCGCGCAGCCTGGCCACCAGATGGGCGAGCGCCGCCTTGCTCGCGTCGGTGCGGCGGCTGAACATGCTTTCGCCGAAGAAGGCGGCTCCGATCCGTACGCCGTAGAGCCCGCCCACCAATTCGCCGTTCGCGTCCCAGGTCTCGACCGAATGGGCGTGGCCTTCCTGGTGGAGCCGGTTGTAGGCGTCCTCGATGGACCGGTTAATCCAGCTCTGTTCCCGGCCGGGGGCCGGATCGGCGCAGGCCGCAATCACCTCGGCGAAGGCGCGATCGACCGTGTGGCGGAAGGTTTCGCGCTTCAAGGTGCGGGCGAGCGATCGGGGCAGATGGAACGCTTCGAGGGGAATGATGCCGCGGCGCCGCGGCTCGACCCAGAAGACATCCGGGCTGTCGCGCCGGTCGGCCATGGGGAACAGCCCGGCGGCATAGGCCCTCAGTAGCAGGGCGGTGTCGATCCGGCGGAAGGGACCGGTCATGATCTGCACCGGCGATGCCTGCGCTTCGTGTGGATCATGACGCCCCTCCCCGACCGCCGCGCGAAATGCTGCGCCGGTTCGGCTCGGCTGTCAAAACCGCAAGGCCTGGCCATTCAGCCGGTCTTCACGCAAGCGGCAGGACGGTATGCGCCCGGGGGATCGGCGCGTGAGGGCTGACGTGATGGCGGGGCTCAAGGCCGGCTGGGTGGTGGGCGCGTTGGTGGTGGGGGGCGCCGTGTGGGCGCTGGCCGAGGCGCTGCCCGAACGCGACGCAACGCCGGGCCCGCCGGCCCCCCAATCGGCCACCGCCCGGATTCCGGCGTCGCGGGCCGAGATCGCCCTGTCCTTCGCCCCGGTCGCCCGCGCCGTCCGCCCGGCGGTCGTCAACGTCTACACCGCTCGGGTCGTCGAGGACCAGGTGCGGCTGTCTCCCTGGCATCCCATCTTCCGGTCGGTGCCCAGGGTCGAGAACTCATTGGGCTCGGGTGTCATTGTCGACCCTTCCGGCCTCATCGTCACCAACGCGCACGTGGCGGGCGATGCCGACCAGATCATCGTGGCGCTCGCGGACCGGCGCGAGTTTCCGGCCCGCGTGCAGTTTGTGGACCGGCGGCTCGACCTGGCGTTGCTGCGGGTGGACCCGGGCGGCCAGCGCCTTCCCGCCCTTAAGCTTGCGGACAGCGACGAGGCGCAGGTCGGGGACCTGGTGCTGGCGGTCGGCAATCCGTTCGGCTTGGGCCAGACGGTGACGCAAGGCATCATCTCGGCCGTCGCGCGATCCGGTGTCGGCGTGTCGGACGCGCAATACTTCATCCAGACCGACGCAGCGATCAACCAGGGCAATTCCGGGGGTGCGCTCGTCAACCTGAAGGGCGAACTTCTGGGCATCAACACGCAGATCCTCACCCCCGACGCCCAGGGGGGCTTCGTCGGCATCGGTTTCGCCGTGCCGTCGAACATGGTGCGCGTCTTCCTGCGCGCGGCCGGCACCGGCCGGCTGCAGTTCGCGTGGCTGGGCACGCACGCCGAGCCCCTCTCGACCGACGACGCCCGCCGCGCTGGGCTCGAAAGCCCGCTGGGTGCTCGGGTGGTGGAGGTGCACCCCGACTCTCCCGCCGACCGCGCCGGCATCCGGGCGGGCGACATCATCGTGGCCGTGGACGGGCGGGAGGTGGGCGATCCGGCCGGGCTGCGCTATTTGGTGGCCACCCGCGATCCCGGATCGGAAAGCCGGGTGAGCGTGGTGCGGGCCGGCCGGCGGATGGAGCTCATCGCGCGACTGGCCATCCCACCCGAGGTGCCGCCCCGCAACCTCACGCGGGTCCCGCCGGGCAGCATCCTGTCGGGCGTGACGATCGCCAACCTGTCGCCCGCGCTTGCGCAGGAGCTGGGCGCCGGCGTGCCCGACCGCGGCGTGGTGGTGGTGGGGATCGACGCCGGGTCACCCGCCCAGGTCCTGCCTCGCCCGCGCCCGGGGGACGTGATCGAAGCGGTGAATGGCGCCCCCGTGCAGCGAGTGGAGGAGGTGGTGGCGCGTCTGCAGGCCTCGCCCGGGCGCACGCGCTTCCGCGTGGCCCGGGCCGGCCAGTCGGTCGAATGCCTGTTCGAGGCGCCGGGGTTTGCCCGCTGCGCCGCGGGCTGAGGCCGGTCGACCCCGGGCGTTGCGCCGAACGAAAGGGGCACCGGGCATGCCCGGAGTCCCTCGCCGTGACGAACGGGTTCAGGCGACCGTGACGTTGCGCCGCCGCTGCCGGGCCGCGAAGCCGATCAGGCCGAAGCCTGCGATCAGCATCGCCCAGGTCGTGGGCTCGGGAATGGCGGTCGTAATCACCCGAATGTTGTCGCCCGGGTTGCCGGCCGTCCATTCCTTGATCGTCAGCATCTTGCCCGAAAAGCTGGTGCCCGCGATATCCCCTGCCTCCAGGCCGCGGGTGGGCGGCGACGACCAGACGGTGGGCGGCACGCTGAGCGTCGCATCCGTGTCCTTGAGCGAGCGCGTCCGCCAGAGGATCCCCAGGATTGGCCGGTTAAATTCTACGGTGGCCTGAACCGTCGAACGCGGCTTTGGATCGAAAACAATGGCATGCGATGCCACCCGCGTCCCGGCGGGCAGCGTCCCGCCGCTGTCCAGCGTCAGCGGCGCCAGCAGCGTGTAGTTCTGCTTTTCGTTCCACGCGAACAGGTGCGGCAGCTGGAACGAACTGGCACCGGCGGCCAGGGGCGGCGCAATGATCTGGAAGGTGCCCCCGTTGGCCAGCGTCGTGCCGCCCGTGATCGCGCCGGTCACGATGAGTGCGGAGGCCGCGGACGGCGCGAGGACAAGGCCGAGGGCGGTGGCGATCCTGAGCATGATGACTCCTTTCGAAGCTGCGTTCACCCATGCGGGCGTGCAAGCGTTGTGCCAAGCGGCAATCCTCCCCTAACTGACTGAGAACAATAGGTCGGGAGCGCCACGCGTCGGCCTGCCCTGTAAAGATTCCCGACACGCCAGCACGGAAGCCCGGGGGCGCGAAGCCGGCCGCCCCGGTCTCGGCGCCGCACGGCCGGCCGGGGTCCGATCTGTCGGGATCCAGTCCTCGGGGCGGGGCGTGTCGTCCGTTGAGGGCGAGGCGCGGGCTGGCATCGGTTTGGCCTTGTGGGCCCTCCCCAGGCGTGCGATCGGCCTGACGACGACCCGCGCTAGGACGCACGAAGGCGACCGCCGGGGGCTGGCGAAGGGGTTCGAGGAGGCGCCCCCGAGCGCAACCGCCGAATGAAAGGCCCCGCCTCCCGGCGGAGGCGGGGCCAGCCCGAGAGCGGAAACTGTGGGCGTCAGGCGATCAAAGACCGCCGGCGCGCGCGGGCGGCGAGGCCCACCAGGCCAAAGCCCGCAATCATCATGGCCCAGGTGGTGGGTTCGGGTACCACCGTCAGCACCCGCATGTTGTCACCGGGGCTCAGCGCAACTTGGTCGAAGCCCAGAGTGAAGGCATCGATTTTGAAAATCTTGTCCCTGCCTCCGGGATGGAATGGGTGCACCTCCAGGCCGCGGTTCGCGTAGCTGGTGTAGACGGTCGGTGGGGTCGAGCCGAGAAAGTCGCTGTCGACGAGCGGCTTGTCTCGGAAGATGACGCCGACGATGGGCTGGTTGAACTTGACCCAGCCGATCGCGGTCTTCTCCCCCTTGTTCGGGGGGTCAAACAGCAAGCCGTGGCTCGACACGCGGGTGCCCGCCGCAACCACCCCCGGCGACCCGGTCGCCCAGAGGAAGTCCACGGCCACATTGGCCGTCAGCACCACGTTCTGCTTTTCGTTCCAGCCGAGGTAGTCGAAACCTTCGATCGCGTTCGCGGCCACGGTGGCCGGGGGGGCGATGATCTGGAATGTGCCGCCAGAGGCTTGAGCGCTGCCCCCGGTCAGCGTGCCTGACACGATGGTCGCACTGGCCGGCGGGGTCATGACGGCCGCCAGCAACAACGCTGCAGCAGTCGTTCGAACGCGCATGGTCGTTCCTCCTCCTCGAACCACGGAGGGCCTTCCCCTCAATATCATCGTTGCAAGACTCGTGCCAAGTTGACGGCCCTACTACAGCGTTGAAAAACCATCAAGGAGCGGCGCCGGGGGGCGGCCACCTGTAAAAATCTCCGACAGGCGGTGGGGTGGTCCGTCGGCCCGGGCCGGCAGGATGCCGCCCTTTCGGCCGCCTCAGACCCAGTCGCGCGCCAACGTGGGGTCCGCCGCCGGCGCCCCACCGACCGCCCCGCCGGCCCGCCGCGCGCCCAAGGTCGTCACCGCCTCGTGCTGCGACATGAACACCTCGCCCGACAGGTGCTGCAGGAACTCGGTCTTCTGAAGCCGGTCCATGACGGGACCCTTCACTTCGGAGAGGTGCAGCCTCACCCTCGCCTCGCCGAGGCGCCGGTTGAGCGTCTCCAGCATCTCGAGCCCCGTGGCGTCGATCGCGTTGATGCCCGAGGCCATCAGGATCACGTGCCGCAGCTGGGGCCGCGCGGCCACCTCCTGCAGCACCAGGTCCTCGATGACGCGCGCATTGAGGTGGGTGAGGCTCTCGTCGATCCGCAAGGACAGGATTTCCGGATTTGTCACCACCGCGTGGCGATGGATGTTGCGATAGTGCTGGGTGCCCGGCACCTGCCCCACGATGGCGACGTGCGGGCGTGCCGCACGGGCGAGCGTGACAACGAGCGTCACCACCACGCCCGCCACCACACCCGCTTCGACGCCCACCGCCAAAGTAGCAGCCGCGGTTGCGGCCCAGGCGGCGAAATCGGCCTTCGACCAGGCCCACAGCCGCCTGGGGACCTCGAGGTCGACGAGGGCGACCACGGCCACGACGATCGTGGCCGCCAGCACCGCATGGGGCAGGGGGGCGAGCGCCGGGGTGAGCAGCAGCGTGGCCACCAGGATGCCCAACGCGGCGAAGGCTCCGGCGGCGGGTGTTTCGGCCCCTGCGTCGAAGTTGACGACCGACCGGGCGAATCCTCCGGTCACGGGATAGCCGCCGGTTACGCCGGCCGCCAAATTCGCGGCTCCCAAGGCCAGGAGCTCGCGGTCGGGGACCACGACCTGCCGGCGCCGGGCCGCGAGGGTCTGGGCGACCGAGACCGATTCCACGAAACCCACGAGAGCCATCAGGAACGCGGGCAGGAGCAGGTGTTCCACCATGTCGGCGGCACGCGAGGGCCAGGTGAGGGGCGGCAGGCCGGCCGGAATGAACCCGACGGTGGCCACACCCTGGGCGCGCAGATCGAATGCCTCGACGGCGAGGATGGCAAACGCGACGGTGATGGCCGGGGTGGCGCGCGCGAGCATGTCGGCCGCCCGGTCCTTGAGGCCCAGACGACAAAGCAGGGGCGCGGCTCGGGTGCGGGCGAACGCCAGCACGACGAGGGCCAAGCCGCCCACGGCGAGCGTCGCCGGATTGGTCTGCTCGAGATGTGTTGCAACGTGGCGCGCCATGGCCCACGCTTCTTCCCTGCCACCCGCCGGCAGCCCCAGGAGGTGGCGCAGCTGTGACAGCGCGATGAGGACGGCCGAGGCCGAAACGAAAGCCGAGACCACCGGATGCGAGAGCAGGCTGGCCAGGAAGCCGAGGCGAAGGAGACCCATGGCCAGCAAGATCGCCCCCGACAGGAGGGCAAGGACGAGCGCCGCCTCGCGGTAGGCCGGCGTCCCGGGGGCAGCGACCGAGGTGGCGGCAGTTGCGGTCATGAGCGAGAGCACGGCGACGGGCCCGACGGCCAGCGTGCGCGACGTGCCCATGAGCGCGTAGGCGACGAGGGGAGCGATCGAAGCGTAGAGCCCGACCTGCGGCGGCAGCCCGGCCAGCATCGCGTAGGCAAGGCTCTGAGGCACCAGCATGACGGTGACGACGGCCGCGGCCAGGAGGTCGTTGGCCAGGGTGGCCGCAGTGTAGCCCCGAACCCAGTCGAGGCCAGGGAGCCCGCGCGACTGCGTCACGGCCGGGTGGCGACGCGACGGGCGCGGGGGCCATGCACCAAGGCGTGGAGCGCCATGCCACTGCACATGGCCGCCACCGCCGGACCGGCCAATGACGGCTCCAGGGCGAGTCCGGCGAGGGCGGGGCCGGGGCAGAGACCGGCAAGCCCCCAGCCCACCCCGAACAGGGCCGCGCCCGCGACCAGCCGTCCGTCGACAGGGCGGGTCGAGGGCAGATCGAACGATGGCGCGGCGATGGGCCGCGCCATCCGCTGTTGGATCGCCCAGGCGAGCACCATGGGCAAGAGGGCGCCTGCCATGACGAAGGCGAGGGTGGGGTCCCAGCGGCCGAAGAGGTCGAGGAAGCCGCGCACCCGGGTCGGGTCGACCATCCCCGAGACGGCGAGGCCGGCGCCGAACAACAGGCCCGAGACGAGGGCGACGAGCGGCCGGGTCATGCGTTCGCTCCCAACAGGTGGCTCAAGGCGACCGTGAGAATGCCGGTCGCCATGAAGGTGAGGGTGGCCACGACCGACCGGCGCGACAGGCGCGCCAGGCCGCAGATCCCGTGGCCCGACGTGCAGCCCGACCCGAGCCGGGTGCCGTAGCCCACGAGCAACCCGCCCAACACGAGGGTGGCGAGGTCGGCGGGGTAGGTCGCGGCGAGGCCGCCCGACGACTGGGCAACCGCCAGTGCGCCGAGCGGTAGGCCCGCTACGAAGGCGAGGGCCGTGCCGCGGTCCGCGGGGCCGGCGGGGGAGAGGCCGAGGGCGCGGGCGGCGAGCCCCGAGACGCCGGCGATTCGGCCGCCCACAAGCAGCATGAGGGCGGCGGCCAGCCCGACGAGCAGGCCGCCTAGGAAACCTTCGAGCGGCACGGCGTGCGGGTATTCCGGCATGGTGGCCTCAGAGCGCGTCGAGCGGGATCTTGAGGTAGCGGATACCGTTCGCTTCCGGCTGCGGCAGGCGGCCCGCCCGCACGTTCACCTGGATCGACGGCAGGATGAGGCGCGGCATGCCAAGCGTGCGGTCGCGGGCTTCGCGCATCTCGACGAAGGCGTCCTCGCCCACCCCGTCGCGGACGTGGACGTTCCAGTCCCGCTCGGCGCCGACCGTCGTTTCCCACGCGAAGGCGTCACGCCCTGGAGCTCCATAGTCGTGGCACATGAAGAGCCGGGTCTCGCGCGGCAGGGAGAGCAGGCGGCGGATCGAGCGGTAGAGGGTGCGGGCGTTCCCGCCGGGGAAGTCGGCGCGGGCCGTCCCGTAATCGGGCATGAAGATGGTGTCGCCCGCGAACACCGCGTCCCCCACCACATAGGCCATGTCGGCCGGCGTATGGCCAGGAACGTGCAGGGCGATCGCATCGAGCTCGCCGATGCGGAACGTCTCGCCGTCGGTGAAGAGCTGATCGAAGTCCGAGCCGTCGCGCCGAAACTCGGGGCCGAGGTTGAACACGTTGCCGACCG
The DNA here is from genome assembly GCA_025056155.1 of Sphingomonadaceae bacterium. Lineage (GTDB taxonomy): Bacteria > Pseudomonadota > Alphaproteobacteria > Sphingomonadales > Sphingomonadaceae > Thermaurantiacus. Next base: position 25,427 of record JANWWL010000002.1, on the reverse strand, counting down.
CGTTCTGCACGGTCGTGATCTCGCGGCCGATGGCGATCCGCCCGCCCAGGCGTTCCTTCAGGAAAGGCGCGGCGGAGAGGTGGTCAGCGTGCGCGTGGGTCTCGAGCTGCCAGTCGACGGTAAGCCCCTGGTCGCGGACGAAGCGTTCGATGGCCTCGGCCGAGGCGGTCGAGGTGCGGCCCGAGTTGGGGTCGAAGTCGAGCACCGAGTCGACGATGGCGGCCCGGCGGGTGCGGGGGCACCAGACGACGTAGGACACGGTGAAGGTCGGCTCGTGGAAGAAGGCCTGCACCTGTGGGGTGGGTCGGGTGCCGGCGCGGGTTTCCTCCACGAGGCGGGTGGCATGTGCAAGGGCAGGGTCGGTCATGGTGGGTCTCCTGTCATTCTCTCACCGTGCCGGTAGGCGGGAAGTCGAGAGACCGAACCATCTTCCACCAGCGGCATGTGCCCCACAACGCCTTGCCGCGTCGGGATCGGAGCGTGGACCGCGTGGGCCAGAGCACGGCGGGGCCAGCTCCGTCGGCGGCCTGCCCCCGTCGGCCCGGCCCAGGGTCCCGCGGTCGGGAAGAGGCGGATCCCGGCGCCTAAGTGCGCGGCGCGGTACGGGTGGTCCACCCGTCGGGCCGCGCACGATGGCGGCGCAGGACCGACCCCACGAGCCCGAACCCCGCAATCATCAAAGCCCAACTCTGGGGTTCAGGGATGACGCCACTCAGGAATTCGATCTCGGACACGAAGATCCAGCTACGCGTCGGATGGTGAGGCGCATAGTCGAGCGCGAGCGTCAGGCTCGACGAGCTCGGGACCTTGCCGAACCCGGTCAGGGTCACCCAGCCGATCGTATTGTCGGGCAGCGGCGCGAACATGGCTGGAACGCCGTTCACGCGATAGCCTGCTGGCTGGTACACGCCCCCCAGCATTGAATTGTCGACATGAATCCGGATTGTGTCGATCCACGCGGGATCGGGGCTGGGTTCGAAAGTGAACAGGATCTCCAGCGTGGGGGTCCGTTCCTTGACCCAGCCGACGTAGGGGCCCGTCCCGGCATGATTCTCGACGAAGATGAACATGTCGCTTGCGACATGCCCGTCGGTCAGGTCGCCCTTGCCACCCGACAGGAAAGCCCCGTCAGTCGTCTTCGATCCGCTTCCGCTGTAGCTGAGGTCCCAATAGTTCCAACTGCCGCCGCTGGCGTGACCGCTGCCATTCGGCATGTCGTAAGTCTTGACGAGAACGCCTGCATTGACAGCAGACGAAGCGAGCGCCAGCGTTGCCAACGTGAAGAATGCGCGCATCAGGTCCCTCCTGTTGTCTCTGCGATGACTTCGTCCGGTAGTGAGAAACGACCTCGCTGTCAAGACGGATGGCTTCAGCAGCTTCAGTTAACACTTGTGGCGTTTTGGTGTCACGGCGTCTGCGGGGAAGGGTCCGCAACGGTTCCGGCGACCCAGGTGATGGTCATGCCCCCGAACCCAGGGACGTCGTGGTGCGGAGCGCCGAGAGTTCCGCACCGTGCTCGATCGCCCTCGAGGCGCTCGCGCGGCGGCGGCACGGGCAGGTCCCGCGCAGCGCGCGCGCAGCGTCCGTGGCGGCCGGTGGCGTCAATCCCGGACGCCCAAGGCGGGGGGATGGGCATGGCCTATGGGAGAGTGTGCAGCGCAAGAGGCCGCACACCGCCCGCCTGGCGCGGGCGGTGAACATCAGGGCGCCCGGGGCCGTCGGCGCCGTGCCGGCGGGGTGTGCCAATAAGTGTCCAGGCCGCGCGTCTCCGTCCGGGCGCGCGGATTCGCTCGGGGCCGTGCCCGTCGCGGTGCACGCCCCGGCGAGTCAGGTAAGCAATGTCAGGCCTTTTCAAGGGTGCACTGCAACGGATGCTGGTGCTGGCGTGCGAAGTCCATCACCTGCGTCACTTTGGTTTCGGCGACCTCGTAGGTGAAGATCCCGCACACGCCGACCCCCTTCTGGTGGACGTGCAACATCACTCGCGTGGCCTCCTCCAAGCTCATCCGGAAGAAGCGTTGCAAGACGTGCACGACGAACTCCATCGGCGTGTAGTCGTCGTTCAACATCAGCACCTTGTAGAGGGAGGGCTTCTTCGTCTGGGGCCGCGTGCGCGTGACGACGCCGGTGCCCGTGCCCTCTTCGTCCCGACCTAGATCCCTCGCCATCGCCCAGCCCGCAAGCGTTCCGTCCCGATGGGGATGTGACTCCCTACCGGATGAGGCCCCGTGGGAACAAGTGGGACGAATGGTTGCGCCCCGTGAGGACACGCAGGCTTGTCGGACGCAGGCGACATCTCCATGTGCGGCAGGGTGAGGGCCCGAGGGGGTGCGCATGCTCCCGGCCGCAGGGCGGAGTTCGGAAAGCCGTCGTCTGATGTTCCCCGCGTCTCATCGCCAGCGGCCGGTTCGTGCCCGGCGCTTGGGCTTGACGCTCGTGCCCTGGGCCATCGTGGCGTCGGCCTGCTCGCTCTTGGGCGATGCGCCGGCGGGCGGCAATGGCGCGGCGGCCGCCGGGGGCGGTAGGGCAGCGAACTCGGCGCCCACCGTCGTGGTGGGGGTTGCGGAAGCCGCCCCGCTCGTCGACCGCGTCGAAGCGGTGGGCACCGCGCTCGCCAACGAGCAGGCCGATCTCAACTCGACGGTCACCGAGCGCTTGGCGCGCGTGAACTTCGCCGACGGTGCCTACGTGCCCAAAGGCGCGGTGATCGCCGAACTCGTGCGCACCGAGCAAGGGGCGCAACTGAGGCAAGCCCAGGCCCGGCTGACCGAAGCGCGCCAGCGCCTTCAGCGCCTTCTTGAACTGCAGAGCCGGGGCTTCGCCACCCGCGCCCAAGTCGAGGAAGCGCAGGCCGCGGTCGACGTGGCGCAGGGGCAAGTGGCGGCGGCACGCTCGCAGCTGGGCGATCGCATCATCCGCGCCCCCTTCTCGGGCTGGCTGTCGCTCCGGCGCATTTCACCCGGCACGGTGGTCACGGCCGGCACCACGATCGCCACGATCGTCGACCTGTCCCGGATCAAGCTCGATTTCCCCGTACCCGAGACGTTCCTGCCGGCGCTCGCGCCGGGCACCCCGATCCAAGCGCGCGCGGCTGCCTATCCGGGGGAGCTGTTCACCGGCACCGTGGCGTCCATCGATCCGCTGGTCGATCCCGTCACGCGCGCCGCGACGGTCCGCGCCATCCTCCCCAACCCTGACCGCCGGCTGAAACCCGGCATGCTCTTGACCGTGGAGATCGCCCTGCGACCGCGTACCGCCGTGGTGGTGCCCGAACTCGCCTTGGTGGGGCTTGGCGAGCGTCGGTACGTCTTTCGCCTGGGCCCTGACGACCGGGTCCAGCGCGTCGAGGTGCGTACCGGCCTGCGCCGCGACGGGATGGTCGAGATCACGCAGGGCCTGTCGCCTGGCGACCGGGTTGTCGTCGAAGGGACGGTGAAGGTGCGCGACGGCATGAATGTGCGGCCGATCACCCGTGCGGTGCGCATGGCCGCCGCGCCCGAGCCCCTGCCGTGATCCTTTCCGATCTTTCCGTCCGACGGCCGGTCTTCGCGGCGGTGCTGAGCCTGCTCCTCGTGCTGGCGGGCGCCATCGCCTACACGCGCCTTCCCGTGCGCGACCTGCCGGCCGTCGAGCCGCCGGTCATCGCCGTCGACGTCACCTACCGCGGCGCCAACGCCCAGGTCGTCGAGAACCGGATCACCCAGATCCTCGAGGACCGGATCTCGGGCATCGAAGGGATCGAGTCCATCGTCTCGCGTTCGCGCGACGGGCGCGCCGACATCACGATCGAATTCTCGGCCACCCGCGACCTGGACGCCGCCGCCAACGACGTGCGCGATCGCATCGCCGGCGCGCTGCGTTCGCTGCCGGTCGATGCCGACCCGCCGGAAGTGGGCAAGGTGGACGTCGACGCCCAGCCCATCCTGTGGATGAACCTCATCCACCCCGGTTGGACCCCCATGCAGCTGACCGACTACGCCGAGCGCGTTCTCGTCGATCGGTTCAGCGCCATCCAGGGGGTGAGTCGCGTGCAGGTGGGGGGCGAAGCGCGGCCGGCGGTGCGCATCTGGCTGTCGCGCACCAAGCTCGCCGCCCACGGCCTGACACCGGCCGACGTGGAGGAGGCGCTGCGTCGGCAGAACGTCGAACTGCCGGCCGGCCGGCTCGAAGGCGACACCACCAACCTCACCGTTCGGCTCGAACGCCCGTTCGCCACGGCCGAAGCGTTCGCCAGGCTCGTCATCCGCCAGGGGCCCGACGGCTACCTGTTGCGCATCGGTGACGTGGCGCGCGTCACCTTCGAGCCCGAGAACCGTTACAGCTTCTTCCGCTCGAACGGCGAGCGAGCGATCGGCCTCGGCATCGTGCGCCAGTCGGGTGCCAACACCCTGCAGGTGGCCCGCGACGTCAAGGCCGAAATGGACGAGGTTCGCCCCTTGCTGCCGCCCGGCATGGAGCTCGCGGTCAGCTTCGACAGCTCGCTCTTCATCGATCGGGCCATCCGCAACGTCTGGTGGACCTTGGCGGAGGCCGCCCTGCTCGTGGTGGCGGTGATCTTCGTGTTCCTGGGCAGCCTGCGCGCCACGCTCATCCCGGCCGTCACGGTTCCAATCTGCCTCATCGCCACCTTCGCCGTGCTCTGGGCGCTGGGCTACTCGCTCAACCTCCTCACCCTTCTTGCCTTCGTGCTGGCCATCGGCCTGGTGGTGGACGACGCCATCGTGGTCCTCGAGAACATCCACCACCGGATCGAGGCGGGCGAGCCGCCGCTGGCTGCGGCCTTCACCGGGGCGCGCCAGGTGGGGTTTGCCGTCGTGGCCTCGACGGTCGTCGTCTGCGCCGTCTTCGTGCCCCTTTACTTCATCGCCGGCAACGTGGGCCTCCTGTTCCGCGAGCTCGCCGGAGCCATGATCGGGGCCATCGCCTTTTCGGGCTTCGTCGCCCTGTCGCTCACTCCCATGCTCTGTTCCAAGCTCTTGCGCGCCGAGGCCGGGCGGAACGCGTTCAACCGGGCGTTCGACCGCCGGTTCGACCAGCTGCGCGCGGCCTACCGGCGTGCGCTCTCCCGCGTCGTCGACCGCCCGGTCATGGTGGGCGGGGTGGCCCTCGTGCTCGTGGGCGGCTGCCTTTGGCTTGCGCGCGACTTGCCCGCGGAACTGGCGCCCGAGGAGGACACGGGGGCGTTCTTCGTGACGGTGCTGGCGGCCGAAGGCACGGGCTTTGCGACGATGGCCGGCTACATGGAGGATCTTCAGGATCGGATCCTGCCGCTGGTCGAGGCCGGGCGCATCCGCCGGCTGCTCGCGCGGGCCCCCGCCGCCTTCGGCCCGACGGAAGACTTCGCAACGGGCGGCATGACCGTCTTCCTCCATCCCTGGGAGCAGCGCGACTTCACGACCCGTGACGTCGTGACGGAAGTGCAGCGCCTTCTGGCCCAGGATCCCCGCGTCCGCGCCTTCGCCACCGTGGGCAGCACCCTGTCGCGCGGGCGAGGCGCGCCCATCCAGTTCGTGATCGCCGGGGCCAGTTTCGAGGAGCTGGCCCGCGTCCGCGACGCCTTGATGGCGGCGGCGGAGCGCAGCGGCCTCATCCTCGACCTCGATTCCGACTATCGCGAGACCCGGCCGCAGCTCGTGGTCGACATCGACACCACGCGCGCCGGTGCGCTCGGGGTGCCGGTGGCCGAGATCGGGGCCACGCTCGAGACGATGATGGGCAGCCGGCGGGTGACGACCTTCATCGACCGCGGCGAGGAATACAACGTCGTCCTCCAGGCCGAGGACTCCGACCGGGCGAGCCCTGAGGACCTGGACAACGTCCACGTCCGCTCGGCGACGTCGGGGGCGCTAGTGCCGCTTGCCAACCTCGTCCAGGTGCGCGAACGCGCCGCGGCGGGCGAGCTGGGGCGCTTCAACAAGCTGCGCGCCATCACGCTGCAAGGCAACCTCGCGCCCGGGGCCACGCTGGGCCAGGCCCTCGACTTCCTCGAGGCCGAAGCCCGCAAATATCCTGAAGTCGCGGCCATCGGCTACCGGGGCGAAAGCCTGGCCCTGCGCCAGACGGGCTCGTCGCTCGTGCTGATCCTGGGCTTCACCGTGCTGCTGGTCTTCCTGGTACTCGCCGCCCAGTTCGAAAGCTTCGTGCACCCCTTCGTCATCCTGCTCACCGTGCCACTGGCCGTGGGGGGTGGCCTTCTGGGCCTGGTGGCCATGGGGGGCACGCTCAACATCTATTCGCAGATCGGGATCGTGATCCTGGTGGGCCTGGCGGCCAAGAACGGCATCCTGATCGTGGAATTCGCCAACCAGCTGCGCGATGCGGGCCTGGCGTTCCGCGAAGCGATCCTCGAGGCGGCGGGGCGACGGCTGCGCCCGGTGCTCATGACGTCGATCGCCACCGTCGCCGGGGCGATGCCCCTCATGTTGGCGAGCGGCGCCGGAGCGGGCTCGCGGCAAGCCATTGGGGTCGTGATCGTGTGGGGGGTCAGTCTGGCCACCCTGCTGACCCTGTTCGTCGTGCCGGTGGCCTATGCGTGGATGGCCCGGCGGACGCGCTCGCCCCAATCGATCGCGCGCGAACTCGAGGCCGAGTTGAAGGCGCGCGCGGCCCAGCCGGCCGAGTGACCCCCTGGCGCTTCATGGAAGGACGACCCACATGCAGCAGGAAAATCGCCTGTTCCAGGACTTCGCCCGGGTGCTGTCCGCGCTCACGGGCACGCTGGCCGGTGCCGGGCGCGAGGCCGAGGCGCGCGTTAAGGAGCGGCTGCGCGAGGTGCTGGTCGATCTCGACTTCGTGCCTCGTGACGAGTTCGAGGCCGTCGCCGCGCTTGCCCGTTCGACCCGCGAAGAGCTCGAAGCGCTGAAGGCCCGGCTTGCAGCCGAGGCCACCGCGCCGCAAGCCGACGCGCCGGCCGACCCCGCCGGCTGACGGCGGCCCGTGCGCTTGCGCCCGCCCGATGCCCACGGCAAAAGGCCCAACCGGCAGGGTATCCGCGGTTGATCGAGCTTCCCGACGACGAGCCGCCGGGGCCGGGGGCCCCGCTTGACGTCCTTGAGGCCTTGTTCTCAAGCCTCGACTGGACGTTCGAGCGCGACGGCGATGACGAAATCGTGGCCACCGTGCGCGGCGGGTGGTCGGTGTACGAGCTGCGGGCGCTTTGGCGCGAAGACGAGCGTGTGCTCCAGGTCCTGGCCGATACGGGTCTCAAGGTCGACCGCGCGGCCGTCCTGCCGGCCACGGCGGCCGCCCTCTTCGAGATCCTGGCGCTCGTCAACGAGCAGCTGTGGCTGGGCCACTTCGAGTGGTGGTCGAGCGATGGTGGAGTCCTGTTCCGGCACACGGTTCTGCTGGACCCCGACGAGGAACCACGACTGACGCTTGAGCAGGCACGTGCGCTCGTCGAGGCGGCGATCGACGAGTGCGATCGGCACTATCCGGCCTTCCAGTTCGTGGTGTGGGGCGGAAAGAGCCCGCGCGACGCGCTGCGCGACGCCATGGTGGACACGCTGGGCGAGGCCTGAGGCGGCGTCGCGCCGCATCCCCTCCGCTACTGCGCTGCGTCATAGCCGCCGGGAGCGCCTGGCAAGCTGCTGGAATTCCCTGCGGAACCCGCCGCGACGTCATGCCGCAGCGCAGCATATGGGTCCCACTCGAATCCTCTTGACGGGAACCGAGTGTGACTTTAAAGTCGGGCTCAGCTGGGTTGCCGAAGCGACCCCGCACGCGCCACAGGAGACCCGACATGACCATCCTTCGCTCGCTTTCGCTGGCGCTCGCCGCCACCTTCCTCACCGTGCTCGTCTCGGCCGGCCCGGCGCTCGCCGGCGACGTGCGGCCTGCGGACGCTTGCGCGCGCGCGCCCGAAGCGCTGCGCGCGCTGGCCGAGAACGCATCGGCCGACGCGCGGCGCCTCGCCCTGCGCGACGTGAAGACGGGCGAGGCCCTGTGCGAAGCCCGCAACCGGCTCGAGGCCGTGCGCAAGTTCGAAGCTGCGGCCCGCGCCCTGGGTACGGATCTCGCGACAGCGCTCTCGGCCACGCCGCGCACCGCCGCGCTCAACTGATCGCACGCTCCGTCGATCCAAGGGGCCGGCCGCCACGGCGACCGGCCCCTCGTCTTGTCGGGCTGCGGACGGGCCGCCATGGGTGGCGCGATGTCGGATCCCCGCGTGCGTCTGATGGTGGCCCAAGGGGTCGCCCGCCTCGCCTTCGCCCGGCCGGACCGGCGCAACGCGCTCGACCACGCGATGTGGGAGGCCATCCCGGCCCTGGTGGCCGAGGCGATGCGCCGGCCCGACGTCCGCCTGTTGCTCCTGGCCTCGGACGTGCCCGGCGTCTTCTCGGCCGGTGCCGACATCGCGGAGTTCGCCGCCCGGAGCCCTGACCCGCAGTGGCGTGCGCGCAATCGGCAGGCCATCCGCGCCGCCCAGCAGGCGCTCGCCCACGCGCCCAAGCCCACCCTCGCCGTGGTCGACGGCGACTGCGTGGGCGGCGGCTGTGGGCTCGTCATGGCCTGCGACCTGCGGGTGGCAAGCCCCGCAAGTCGCTTCGGCATCACGCCCGCCCGTCTGGGGCTCGTCTATCCCCTGCACGACACGAAGCTGCTCGTCGACCTCGTGGGGCCGTCGTGGGCCAAGCGGCTGCTGTTGACCGGCACGCTCGTCGACGGTGCCACGGCCGAACGAATCGGCCTCGTCACCGAGCTGGCGGCCGACCCCGACGCCCGCGCCCGGGCGCTCGTGGAGGAACTGCTGGCCGCCTCGGCCGACAGCCAGCGCTGGACCAAGGCGGTGATCGCCCGCGTGCTGGCGGGCCAGGCGGACGACGACGCCGAGACGAATGCCTTGTTCGAAGGCGCCTTCGACGGCCCCGATTTCCGCATGCGCGCCGAGGCGTTCCTCAAGCGACGCCGGCACCCGGAATGACCGAACCGGGCCACGTCGGGCTCCCAGGGGTGGATTCGGCGGTGCTCGTGGTGTGCGACCACGCCTCGGCCGATCTTCCCCGCTGGGCGGACCTCGGCGTGCCCGCATCGGTCCTCGCCACCCACGTGGCCGTCGATCTGGGCGCGGGGCCGCTGGCCCGGCGGCTTGCGCGCCGCCTGGGGGCCGAGGCGATCCTGGGCCGGTTCAGCCGCCTCGTCGTCGACCTCAATCGGCCCGAAGGAACCCCGGGATGGATCCCCGAGGTGAGCGATGGCGTGGTGATCCCGGGCAACCGGAACCTGTCCGCCGAGGCGCGCGCCCTCCGCCGGGCGCTCTACGACAGCTTCCACGCGGCGATCGCGGAGCGCATCGCCCGCACCCCACCGCGCCTTCTCGTCTCCGTGCACAGCTTCACGCCGCAGCTTGCGACCGATCCGGCACCTCGTCCCTGGCCGGTGGCGGTGCTGTGGAACCGCGACGACCGCGCGGCCACCCGCGCACTGGCCGCCCTGCGGGCGGATCCGGCCGTGCCTGGGCCCGTAGGCGCCAACGAGCCCTATTCGGGCCGGGTTCTCAACCACACCATGGATCGCCACGCCGAAGCCAACGGCATCCCCTACGTGGGCTTCGAGGTGCGTCAGGATGGCCTGGAAACGAGGGATGCCATCGAGCGGTGGGCCGGCGTCCTCGAGCGGGCCGTCCGCGCGGTGCTCACTCGACTTTCGGAACCTTGCGTCTCCGCCGGCTAGCGCATGCGGCGGCTGGTGAGGGGGCTTGGGGTCGTGGTGATGGCGCTCGGCGGGTTGAGTGTCCTGTGGGTCGCCCTCTATCGCGTGGTCGATCCACCGGTCACCGTCCTGATGCTGGTCGAGCGTTGGGCTGGCCGGCCCATCGAGCGCGAGGTGCGACCGCTGACGCACCTCGGCCGGCACCTGCCACGCGCCGTGATCGCGGCCGAGGATGCGCGCTTCTGCTGGCACGCAGGGTTCGACCCCGACGCGATCGCCGAGGCCTGGGCCGAAAACCGCGCGGGCGGCCGCCTGCGGGGCGCATCGACCATCAGCCAGCAGGTGGCGAAGAACGCATTCCTTTGGCCCGGGCGCACCTGGTTCCGCAAGGCGCTCGAAGCCTGGTTCACGCTGTGGGTCGAGCTGCTGTGGCCCAAGGCCCGCATCATGGAAGTCTACCTGAACCTCGCCGAATGGGGACCGGGCGTCTTCGGGGCCGAGGCCGCGGCCCGCCACCATTTCGGTAAACCGGCCCGGGCCCTGACGGCGTCCGAGGCCGCACGGCTGGCCGCCGTGCTGCCCTCGCCGCTGGCCCGCGACCCCGCGCGCCCCGGGCGCTGGACCGCCCGCCATGCGCGCCGGATCGAAGCCCGCATGCGGGTCGTGGCGCGCAACGGGCTCGATGCCTGTCTTGCGGTCTGAGGTTGGGTGCCGCTGGCCGGACCATCCGGGATGCCGGCCAGGCGCGGTGAATCAGGCGGTCCAGCCCCCGTCCACGACGAGTTCCACGCCCGTGATGTAGCTTGCCGCGTCGGAGACCAGGAACAGGATCGCGGCTGCCACTTCCTCGGGCCGGCCCGCCCGCCCGAGTGGAGCTCCTCGAGCGGCGATTACGTCGGGCGACAGGGCGTTGGCACCGGGGCGCGTGCGCAGCTCGTCCACATCGGGCAGCCCCGGGTCCATGCGCGCCCAGATCGGCGTATCGATGATCCCGGGGTGCACGCTGTTCACGCGGATGCCGTCGCGGGCGGCGGCGCACTCCTTGGCCACCGCCTTGGTGAACACGCGCACGCCCCCTTTGGTGGCGCAATAGGCGGCGAGTCCGGCCGCCCCTTCCAGGCCCGCGATGCTCGACACGTTGACGATCGCGCCGCCCCTACCGCCCTGCCGGATGGCCGGAATGGCGTATCGACAGCCGAGGAACGTGCCCGTCAGATTGACCGCGACCTGCCGGTTCCACGCCTCGAGACTGGTCTCGGTCACCGGCATGCCGATGGCGATGCCCGCGTTGTTGACGAGAATGTCGAGACGGCCATGGGTGCGGAGTGCAGCGGCCACCACGTCCCGCCATTCGCCCTCGGAGGTCACGTCGTGGGTCAGGAAGCGGCTGCATCCGCCCGCTGCGTCGATGCGGCGGACCGTCTCGTCACCGCCGTCGCGGTCGATGTCGGTGGCAAGCACGCTGGCCCCGTGGGCGGCGAGCGTGATGGCGGTGGCCCGGCCAATGCCGCTCGCCGCCCCCGTCACGATGGCCACCCGGCCCTCCAGCACCCTCATCACGCCGCCCCGACCCCCCTTGCGTTCGGTAGTAGCGCATCCCTTGCCCTTGGGCCAGGGTGACGCCTACCCTGCCGAATGTTTGGCCCTTCATGGCGTGGCTGCGGACGTGGTCGGAACGAAGTTCAGGAGGCTGGCTGCCGAACTCGGGTTGCGCCTTAGCCCATACTATGTGCGGCGGCCGCGCCTTTGGCCCGCGCCGGTGCGGGAACTCGATCCGCGCACGGCCGTCTCCCGCCGATGGCGCTATGTTTATCTCCGCGTACCCAAGGCGGCCAACAGTTCCGTCGTGATGTCGCTCACCGAACATCTGCCCGAGGACGACCCGGCCATGAAGGAGGCCCGACATACCGTACGCAAGGTTGCGATGACCTCTTTTGGTGAGCTCGCCCCGGCCGAAGCCGACCTCGCCGGGTTCTTCGTGTTTACGTTCGTGCGCAACCCCTACCACCGCGTCCTCTCGGCCTTCCTCGACAAGCTGGGCGAGGAGCCTTCGTTGATCGAGGCGAGCGAGTCGACCCACGTGCGCTATCGCCGTTTCCATGGTCGGGAGATCGCGGCCCTCGACGGCGGCCGCGTGACGTTCCTCGGATTCTGCCGATGGCTCGCCCGCGGCGGTGAGCGCGTGAACGCCCACTGGATGGCGCAGTCTCGCTTTCTGGACCTGGCCGACCGGATCGACGTGATCGGCCGCGTGGAGCGGATCGACGAGGACTTGCCTGCGATCCTCCGCCAGATCGCCCCCGATCGGCCACCGCCTGTGGTCCGCCGCGCCGGTCCTCCCCCTCGCCAAGCCACCATGCGGGCCCGCGACGCCTACACGCCTGAGTGTCGACGGCTCGTCGAACAGGTCTACGCTGCAGACTTCCGGCGTCTGGGCTACGCGTTGGGTGATATTTAGCCCGATCTGGAGTGCCACGCTCGCTCGAGAAGAGCATAAGCCATCGCCTCGGCGCCGGGCCATTCGCTCTCGCGTGGGCCCGCCAGGTTGACAAGGCCACCGGCGCCCAGCGCTTGGGCCAGCTGCGCCGCTGCTGCGGGATCGGTCGGGTCCACCGCCGTCACCGGGCGCCCCAGCGCCCGGGCGTGGGCGAGGGCCAGCGCCGTGCCGGGCGAGGCAAACCCCCGCGGCCACACCAAGACCAGCCGATCGGCCAACGCCACGTTGCGCCGCGTTCGCTCGGCCGGCCGGCGGTCCGGAGTCTCGACGAGCTCGGGAAACAGCGCCCGCACGCCGGGCGGGTGGGGCAGATCCTCGGCCCAACCGCCCTGCGGGCACCACCCCGCGATGGGTAGGCCGAAGGCCCGGGCGAAGGCAAGGCCAGCGCGGTCCACGCCAGTCTGCCCGCCTGCCACGATGACGAGCGGCCGAAGTGCGTCAGCGGAACGGCGGTTCGTCGAAGGCACGCAGCTTGCGCGAGTGAAGCCGCCCCCCTTCCCGGCGCATCCGTTCGATGGCGGCGATCGCGATCCGCAGATGCTCGGAGATGGCGCCGTCGTAGAACCGGTTGGCCTGGCCCGGCAGCTTGATCTGCCCGTGGAGAGGCTTGTCGGACACGCATAGCAGCGTGCCGTAGGGGACGCGGAAGCGGTAGCCCTGGGCGGCGACGGTGGCCGACTCCATGTCGACCGCCACGGCGCGCGACAGGTTGAAGCGCCGGGCGGACAGCCCGTAGCGCAGTTCCCAGTTGCGGTCGTCGGTCGTGACCACCGTGCCGGTGCGCAGGCGAGGCTTCAACGCTTCGGGCGGCAGGCCCGTCACCTCGCTGGCCGCGGCAGCCAACGCCTGTTGCACTTCGGCAATCGGCGGGATCGGGATTTCGGGAGGGAGCACCTCGTCCAGCACATGGTCGTCGCGCAGATAGGCGTGCGCCAGCACATAGTCTCCCACCGACTGCGACGGCCTGAGCCCCCCGCAGTGGCCGATCATCAGCCAGGCCTCGGGCCGCAGCACCGCCAGATGATCCGTGATGGTCTTGGCGTTCGAGGGGCCCACGCCGATGTTGACCAGGCTGATGCCCTGCCCGTCGGCCCGCATCAGGTGCCAGGCCGGCATCTGGTGTCGGCGCCAGGCGCCGTTGGCCGTCGCGGCTTCCGGGTTCGCCGGGCCGGCCTCGAGGCGAACCCCGCCCGGTGCCGACAGCCCCACCCACGGCGTGTCGGGTCGGGCCAGCTCGTCGATCGCCCAGCGCACGAACTCGTCCACGTACCGGTGATAGTTGGTGAACAGGATGAAGGCCTGCACGTCCTCGGGCGGGGTGCCCGTGTAGTGCCTCAGACGAGCCAACGAGAAATCCGTGCGCAGGGCGTCGAACAGGGCGAGCGGGCGAGGCTCGGCCGGGTCCTGGCGCCACAGGCCGTCGGCCAGCTCGTCACCGATGTGGCGCAGTTCCGTGGTCGCGAAATGGCGCGCGAGGTGCCGCACGGCCGAGGGATCGACGGTCAGGTCCGGCGCGCCATCGAGCACGTAAGCGAACGGGATCTCGACCGACGAGGTGACGACCTCGACCCGGACGTCGTAATCTCGGGCCAATAGGTCCAGTTGCTCTTGAAGATAGCGACGGAAGAGCCGGGGGCGGGTGATGGTGACCGCGTAGGTTCCGGGTTGGGTCAGCCGCGCGAAGGCCCGGGCGTGGCGCACGGGTTCGTTCTGGCCTGCGTAGTGCAGGCGCAGCTCGGGATAGCGAAACCGCGCCCGCTCTTCGGGTCCGGGCGGTGGGCCGCCCGCCAGCGTGCGGGCCAGCGCCTCGCGCAGCGCGCTCACCGCCCGGTCGTAGCGTTCGACGAGTTGGTCGACGATCATGCGCCCCCAACGTCGCTGAGCCGCCGGGCCTCGCGGCCGGCGGGGCCAGGACGGCCCGCTGGCAAGCCGTCAACGCACGACCGGCGCGCGTCTCCACGCCGGCCCGAGGATCCCGGCCAGCGGACGTCGGCCGTCAGAAGGGCACCTCGTCGTCGCCGAAGCCGTCGTCCATGTCCCCAGCGGGGCCCGGCGGTTTGGGGGTCGGTGGGCGGGTGTTGGGCGGACCGCCCGCCATGCCCGGTTCCCGCCGGTCAAGAAGCGTGAGCTCGCCTCGGAACCGGCCAACGTAGACCTCTGTCGTGTAGCGATCGTTGCCGTCGCGGTCCTGCCACTTGCGGGTTCGTAACTGTCCCTCGACGTAGACCTTGGAGCCCTTCTTCAGGTACTGTTCCGCCACGCGTACCAGGTTTTCGTTGTCGATCACCACGTTGTGCCATTCGGTGCGCTCCTGCCGCTCGCCCGTGTTCCGATCCGTCCACGATTCGGACGTAGCAAGCCGCAGGTTGGCGATCCGGCCGCCGTTCGAAAAGCTGCGCACTTCCGGGTCGGCCCCCAGGTTTCCCACCAGGATCACCTTGTTGACGCTGCCGGCCATCCGCCGTCCTCCCGATCCGGCCGCAGGGTTACGTCAGGGTCGTGCGCCTTGCCAAGACGGCCGCCGTCGCCGGGGCGGATCAGTCCCGGGAGCGCTTGACAGGCCGCGGCCGGCGGCGCAGCCTCTGGGTCGAGGGTCGACGGGGTGGTCGACGGGGAGGTGGGCATGGCGGAGGTTCTCGCCGCGCCGAGAGACGGGCCCCTGCTGGAGGATCCCCGCACCTGGCTCGGCACGCTCACCTACCGCAGCGAGGCCTGCGGGCGGCCGTCGCCAGCCGCCCTGCGCGAGCTCGTGGCGCAGGCCCGGGTTCGCAACCGGCGTCTCGGCATCACCGGGATGCTCCTGTTCGAGGACGGTCGCTTCCTGCAGGTGCTGGAAGGCCCGCCCGAGTCGCTCGATGCCGTCTGGTCGTCCATCGCTCGCGACCCCCGGCATCGGCGCATCGAGGTCCTCAACCGTTCGTTGCTGCCGGTGCGCATCTACGCCGGCTGGGACATGCAGTTCTTCGCCCGCAGCGGCCATTCCCGCCCGGCCGCGCCGGTGGGCGAGCGAGAGTTGGCGGCGGAGCAGGCCGAAGCCGTGCGGCTGGCCCGCCGCGACGCCGCGGAGGAACTGGCCGGCCGACTGATCGCGCTGGTGGGCCAGGGCCTAGCACCCGCCGAGGTGGTGGGCCGCGTGCTCGAGCCCGCCGCCCGCGCTCTGGGCGACCTGTGGCTGCGGGACGAGGTGACGGACCTCGAGCTCACCATCGCGCTGGGCACCCTGCAGCGGGCGGGCCATGGGCTGCACTTGGCCAGCGCCCGTCCGCCCGTGGACCGCACGCACCGCCCGTGCATCCTGCTGGCCAGCGCGCCCGGCGAACCGCACCTGACGGGCCCTGCGTTGCTCGCGGACCTGTTCGACGAGGCGGGCTGGGACGCGGCCCTGTGCTTTCCGCAGACCGACGACGAGCTGGTGGGCGAGCTGCTGGCGCTGCAGCCCGAGGCGCTGGACATCGGCCTGTCCGAAGCGATGCCCCGGGCCCGCGCCCTGGGGCCTCTGGCGGAGACCGTTCGCCGCTGCCGTGCCGCCTGGCCCGACGACGGTCTCGTCGTCTCGGTGGGGGGGCGGCTGTTCGCCGAAGGGCGGGCGCATGCCGCCGACGTCGGGGCCGACGTCGCCCGGCGCGGGCTCACCGGTGCGGTGGACGAGGTCGCCCGCCGCGTGGAGCATCACCGCCTGGTGTGCGCCTGCGGCCGGCAGCGCCGGCTGCCGATCTGAAGGCCGATCGCGCCCCGCTCAGCGGGGCGGGGGCCCCCCTCGTAGCCGGCCTGGACCGGCTCGCAATACTGGATCGCTTCGTAACACTGGACCGGTTCGTAACAGACGCCGTTGCGGAGCAGGTACTGGGGCCCTCCCGAGACGGCGGGCTGGCAGTCCTTCGGCTTGTCCTTGATAATGCTGCCGATGGCCGCCGAGATGGCGCTGACACCCGCCGTCACTGCCGCCGTCTTGCCGACGAACTCCAGGAAATCGTCGTCATCATCGTCCCAGTCGCGCCGGTCGTAGTGGCGGCCGTCGTCGTAGCCGCCCCCCGGCCGGCCGACCACGACGCTGCCGACCACGACGCTGTTGCGGGCGACCACGTTGCCCCGGCCGCCGGGGCGTGTGACCGACCCGCCGCCCGGCCGGCCGGGGCGCGGGCGCGCGCGGCGCCGGCCTGGGGTACGTTGGGCCGCGCGGCGAGCGGCGCGGCGGCCATGGCGTCGGCAGCCAGCGCCAGCGCCAGAAGGGCAGGGGAACGGAACGGCATCGGTCCGATCTCCTCAGCGCGCCGCGGTGTCGCGACGGGTAAGATCGATGCGGGTCTCGCCGCGGGGGGTGAAGGTGAACGCATTGCGCGCGATCTTCGGCTCGGTGTTCCAGGCAAAAGCGTGCCTGGTATTGCGCACGCGCCGGGTCGCCGGTGTCGGTGATGACCAGCCGCAGCGGCAAGGGCTGGGGCCCGTCGGCGATCCAGATCTCCCGGTCGATCCCGGGGTTGCGAAAGGCGTAATGCGTCGCGGCGCGACCGCCCACCTGGGCGCTTCCCACCTCGAAACCGGATTTCGGGACGGCGGCCGACGCGTTGGGCGAGCCCCAGCGGCACAGGTCCTGGAGGGGGAAACAGGGGCCCTAATCGTCGGCGGCCCGAGTCACCATCTCGGCGACCGAGCCCGTGACGGGAAAGTCGACGTATTTCCTGGCCGTCATGCCCACCAGCGTCATCTTCTTGCCGTCGTAGAAGACCTTGCGGTGGGCGGCGTCGGTCCGAATGTCGACCGCCATGCGGTCGGGCATCTCGACGAGCTAGGTCGTCACCTGGCCGAAGGTGAGCTTGCGATCGGTGAACGCGCGCTCGGAGGTCGCTTCCGAGGTCACCTCGAACCGCTCGAGGCTGCGTAGGAAGGCTCCCATGCGGTCGAGCGCCGCCGCCTCGGGCTCCAGGGCCGGTGCGCTCGGTGCAGGCGTCTGGGCGAGCGCCGGGAGGCCAGCCAGCGCCACGATCACCCCAAGGGCGAGCGCCCTCCACCGGGGCCTGGGGATCGTGGGCATCGGGTGCAAACCTTACCGTCTCTGGCCTGCCAGGAACCGCAGGGTCGTGGGCACATTGCCCAATTCAGGCCCATCCTGGCGGCAGGCTTCCCTAAGACTGCTGAAGATGCCGTGGGCGTCGCATCCCGAGCGGCGGGGCCGCTCCCGAGCGGGTGAGCCTTGGGTTCTCCCGCCGCGATGAGCGCCCGTCATGACATGGTCTGGCTTCCCGGCGGGCGGTTCCGCATGGGCTCTGATCATCATTATCCTGAGGAGGCGCCGGCGCACGAGGTCGAGGTAGGGGGTTTCTGGATCGACCGCACGCCGGTCACCAACCGGCAGTTCGCTGCGTTCGTGGAGGCGACCGGCCATGTGACGGTTGCCGAGTTGGCGCCGCGCGCCGAGGACTATCCGGGCGCGCTCCCGGAGCTGCTGAAGCCGGGAAGCCTCGTCTTCACGCCGACGCCGGGGCCTGTCCGCCTCGATGACTGGAGCCAGTGGTGGCAATGGACGTTCGGGGCAGACTGGCGCCACCCGACGGGGCCGGAAAGCAGCCTCGACGGGCTTTCTGACCATCCGGTTGTCCATGTCGCGCTCGCCGATGTCGAGGCCTATTGCGCCTGGGCAGGAGTTGAACTTCCCACCGAGGCCGAGTGGGAATATGCCGCCTGGGGGGGCATGAGCGGCCACGAGTTCGCCTGGGGCGACGAGCTCGAGCCAGGGGGGCAGCACATGGCGAACGTCTGGCAGGGGCCATTCCCGCACGGCAACACCGGGGCGGACGGCTGGATCCGCACGTCGCCCGTCGGGGTCTTTCCGCCCAACGGCTTCGGCCTTTTCGACATGATCGGCAATGTCTGGGAATGGACCGCCGACTGGTGGACCGCCGGCCACGCCCTGGCGCGCGCCTGCTGCGCGCCCGAGGCCCGCGCGCGCAGCATCGATCCCGCCCAGCCCGAGATCCCCATCCCCCGCCGGGTGCTCAAGGGCGGCAGCCACCTCTGCGCCCCCAGCTACTGCCGGCGCTATCGCCCGGCCGCCCGCCACGCGCATCCGATCGACACGGGCACGAGCCACATCGGCTTTCGCTGCATCCGCCGCGCGCCCGGGCCGGCGTGAGAGGAGGGGCCCCAGTCGCAGCCAACGCCTCTGACGCTGATCCGTGGTCGTTGCACGCATCGGGCAATCGCGGCCGGGCGACCGGGGTAGGGGGAAGGCGGAGCTGGTCAGCCCGTGGAGGAAGCGCTGGCAGACAGAGGCAGCATGGTGCGCCGTGTTGGCCTCAGAGCACTTCTTGCCGCCTGCGCCCGCACCGGCGCTGCCGGGGCAGCCGGCGCTCGACCGGGCCGTGGTGCCGATCCGCAGCGCTGGGCAGCTCGACAACATGTTGATCTACTTCATCCTGGGCGACAGTGGGGCGAGCGCCGAGGGCGGCTTCGACGGGGTCGTCAACGAGAACAGCTTTTTCAACCGCGTGCCCGAGCCGCTCGCGGTGGGCCTTGCCAACATCGACAGGCTGGGTGGACCGGAAACCCACGACCGCTTCACCGCCGGCTGGGCGATTGCCACCAACACGCCCTTCGGCTGGGCGAAGCAGGTGGCGCCCAACTTTGGCGGCACCCGCAACGGCATGATCCTGCGCTGGCCGCAAGGTTGCCCGGTGAGGGGCGAGGTGCGAACCCAGTGGCACGAGCTCGGTCAACGGGCGGAAGGTGGCCGAAGGCCGGATCGAGGCGACCACCTGCTGCACCTTCATCCTCGACGAGGGCACGGACGTCGGCCGCGACGACGCCACGCCGGTCTCGATCGACTACCGCAGCCCCAACCCCTTCACCGGGCGGATCGAGAAGGTGACCATCGCGCTCGACTGGCCGGAGCGGTCAGCGCCGGAGCGCGCTTCCGGGGTCAGGTCAGGCGGGAGAATTACTCCTCCGCCTCGACAACCGCGCGAAGCCGGGCCGGGTCGAGGATCCGGATGGTGCGATATCCCGCCTCGACAAGCCCTCGCTCGCCCAGTTCGCCGAGATAAGCCCCCGGCGTGTTGCGCGACATGACCGCAAGGGCAGCGATATCCGCCTGCGGAACCCGGATCTCGATGTCGGAGCCGGGGCCGGCGTCACGGTCGCGGCAGCCGGCGAGTCGCAAGAGGGTGGCGGCCACCCGCACGAGGCCATTGTGGCGCGTGAGGTCGACCATCACCTGGAGCGCCGTCTCGTAGGCGAAATCACTGAGCTCAAGGATGTGGCGCCAGTGGCACGGCTGCTCGGCCAGCATCTGCTCCATCGCGCGCCTCGGCGCGAGAATCCACAGCACGTGGGTGCGGGCTGTCAGCGAGAGGTTGCGCGGCTTGCCGATGAGCGGCCGATAGCCCGCCCAGAAGCCGGCATGGGCGAGGTGGACGAAGCGCGCGTCCGGGTGCCCGGACAAGGCAGAGACCTCGACGGTCCCGGCCGCGATCCCGACGAGGCCGCCATCCTCGTCCCCGGCGAGGGTGATGGTCTCTCCCGGGGTGGCGGTGCGCCAGATCGCAATGGACAGCAGTGCCTCCTGGAAATCCCGCGGCATCCCCGAGAGCCAGCCCCGCTCGAGCAGTGCGTCCCGCCCAGCCACGACCCGCTCGGGAATCCGGTGCAGCAAAGCCGCGCGACTGACCATCCCGTCGGGGTATCCTGCCCACACTTCCCATGACACTCTGCACGATTGCCCTGATTTGGGCAACGCGGACGATGTGCCGCCTCTACCGGATGCCTGCGTCAAGCTGGTGTGCCAAGCCGGAACCCAAGTGCCGGGTGGTTCGACTGGCGCGCATCACCATTCGTGGGAGGACAGCCCGATGCCGAACGGAAGGCCGAACATCCTCATCCTTTGGGGCGACGACATCGGCCAGTCGAACCTCAGCTGCTTCACGAAGGGGATGATGGGCTATCGCACACCCAACATCGACCGCGTGGCCAACGAGGGCCTGCTGTTCACCGACTATTACGGCGAGCAGAGCTGCACCGCGGGCCGGGCCAGCTTCATCACCGGCCAGTGCGGCCTGCGCACCGGGCTCACCAAGGTGGGCCTGCCGGGGGCCGAGGCCGGGATGAGGCCCACCATCCCGACGATCGCGACGGTGCTCAAGGCCCAAGGCTACCGCACCGGCCAGTTCGGCAAGAACCACCTGGGCGACCGCGACGAGCATCTGCCCACCATGCACGGCTTCGACGAGTTCTTCGGCAACCTCTATCACCTGAACGCCGAGGAGGAGCCCGAACTTCCCGACTTCCCGAACCCGAAGGACTTCCCCGAGTTCGGCAAGAAGTACGGCCCGCGCGGCGTGCTCCACTGCCATGCGGACGGCAAGGGCGGGCAGACGATCGTCGACACCGGGCCCTTGACCCGCAAGCGCATGGAGACGATCGACGACGAGATCACCGAGAAGGCGATCGCTTTCATCCGCAAGGCGGTGGCGTCCGGCGAGCCCTTCTTCGTGTGGTTCAACACCACCCACATGCACTTCCGCACCCGGATCAAGCCGGAAAGCCGCGGCCAGGCCGGGCGCTGGCAGAGCGAGTATCACGACGTGATGATCGACCACGATAAGACGATCGGCGTCATGCTCGACCTCATCGACGAGCTCGGGATCGCGGATGACACTTTCGTCATGTACTCGACCGACAACGGCCCGCACTGCAACAGCTGGCCCGATGCCGGGACCACGCCCTTCCGCTCGGAGAAGAACACCAACTGGGAGGGCGCCTACCGCGTCCCCTGCATGGTGCGCTGGCCGGGCCACATCCGGCCGGGCAGCGTGTCCAACGAGATTGTGGCGCACCTCGACTGGTTCCCGACCCTGTGCGCCATGGCCGGGCGTCCCAACATCAAGGAGGAGCATGTAATCGCCAACGGCAGACATAAAAACGCGCGCGCCGGTGCGCCATGGCCGGGCGTCCCAACATCAAGGAGGAGCTGCTCAAGGGTGTTGAGATCGGCGGGCGCCACTACAAGGCGCATCTCGACGGCTTCAACCAGCTCGACCACATCACGGGCAAGGCGCCCAGCCCGCGCATCAGCTTCTTCTACTTCACCGACGACGCGGAACTCTGCGCGCTGCGCTACGACAACTGGAAGCTCGTGTTCATGGAGCAGCGCGTTACGGGCCAGCTCGGCATCTGGTTCGAGCCGTTCGTGCCGCTGCGCGCACCCAAACTCTACAACCTGCGCACCGACCCCTACGAGCAGGCCGATATCACGTCCAACACTTACTGGGACTGGTACATCGACCACTTGTTCCTGATGACGCCGTCGCAGGACATCGTCGGCCAGTTCCTCATGACCTTCCAGGAGTTCCCGCCCGCCCAGAAGGCTGCGGCCTTCAACCTCGACCGGGTGATGGAAAAGCTCAGCTACGGGGCCTCGGGCGGCGCCTGAGACCCCGGCCCCGCCGGGCGTTCTCCTCCTGCCGCCCGGCGGGGCCTTCCCACGCAGACGAACCAACCTGCCCATGCTTCTCGCGCCATCCCTTCGCCTCGTTGCGCTCCCCGCCCTCCTCGTCGCGGCCGCCCTCGAGGGCGCCCCGGCCGCGGCGCAGGGGCCCTCGGCCGGCGATCTCGCGCAGGCGCTCGCCAACCCGATCGCGAGCCTCATCCAGGTGCCCATCCAGCAGAACTTCGACTTCGGATTCGGCCCGGGCGGCGAGGGCTGGAAGTCGACCACCAATATCCAGCCGGTCGTGCCCGTCTCCCTCAACCGCGACTGGAACCTCATCTCGCGCACCATCCTGCCGATCGTCCACCAGAAGGGGCTGACGGCGCCCGGACAGAGCCAGTTCGGCCTTGGTGACACCGTCCAGAGCCTCTTCTTCTCCGCCGAAGGCCGCGTCGGGCCTCGTGTGGGGGGCGGGGCCCGTGTTCCTGCTGCCCACCGCCACCGGAGCCGCCCTCGGGTCGGAGAAATGGGGCATCGGCCCCACGGCGGTCGTCCTCAAGCAGCAGGGCCCGTGGACCGTCGGGGCGCTCGCCAACCACATCTGGTCGCTCGCCGGGGCCGACGACCGCGCCGACGTCTCGGTCACCTTCCTCCAGCCCTTCGCGGCCTATGCCACGAAGTCGGGCACGACCTACGGGATCAACATGGAGATCACCCGCGACTGGACTGGCGACGTCTGGGTCGCCCCGCTCAACCTGGTCGTCTCCCAGCTCCTCAAGGCCGGGAACCAGCCGATCCAGATCGGCGCAGGAGCGCGCTATTATGTGGCAAGCCCCGCCGGCGGACCCGACTGGGGAGTCCGTATCAACCTCGTCCTCCTCTTCCCCCGTTAGGGCCGACTCGCCTCGATGGAACCTGCCGCGCTCCTGAAGCTCCTCATCGTCGGCAGCATCGTCCTGTTCGTGCTGTCGATCGGTCTTGACGCTCCTCCGAGGAGTCTCCGGGCCGGGCTCCGCCAACGGGCCGCGGTCGGCCGGTCGATGCTCGCAATGTTCGTCCTCGTGCCGGCCTTCACGCTCGCGATCACCTTCCTCCTTCCGCTCGATCCCGCAGCCCGGGCGGCGCTGCTCGCCCTTTCCGTCTCGCCGGTGCCGCCGATCCTTCCCGCCAAGGAGACCAGGCTCGGCGGCGACATCGCCTTGGCCCTTGCCCGGCTGGTCGCAGCCGGGCTCGCCTGCCTCATTGCCGCGCCGCTCCTCATCGCCATCGCTGGGCTGATTCTGGGGCGCGAGCTGGGCTCCGATCCGGCCGCGATCGCCCGCACGGTCCTCGTCACCATCCTCCTGCCGCTCGGTGCCGGGATCGCGCTGGCCGCTATGGCGCCGGGCCCGGCCGCGCGCGCCGCGAGCACGCTGCGCCGTCTGGCCACGCTGCTCCTCGGCCTCGGCTTCGGCGTCCTCCTCTTGAAGGCGGCGCCCGGCATCCTCGCCGTCGCGACGGGCCCGGCGATGCTCGCCATCGCCCTGATGACCGCCTTCGGCCTCGCCGTCGGACACTGGCTCGGCGGGCCCGACCCGGGAAGCCGTCGTGGCCTTGCGATCGCGACCGCCTCGCGCCACCCCGGTGTCGCGATCGGCCTTGCAGCCGCGACCGAGATTGCCGCCCGGCAGCCCGTGGTTGCCGTCGTGCTCCTCTACCTCGTGGCCGGGGCGATCCTCTCCCAGCCCTATCTCCGCTGGGCGAAAGGCCAGTCGTGAGCCCTCAGTCCCGCGGGTCCCGCTCCGCCCGGCCGAGCGTCTCAAGATCCCGCACGAGGAACAGGTTGAGGACCGTGCGCACGGCGGCGATTGCGGCGAGCTTCCCGATCGCGTCCCAGCTGGGGGCGATCGCGCTGCGGATGATGTCGGCTGCCAGCGCAAACTCGAGCGCCAGCACGATCGAGACTCCGAACTTCAGCCAGACCTCGCGCCGGACCGCCATGGTATCGTCGCCGGCAAGCGCAATGCGCACCAGCCGGAAAGCCGCCAGCGCCGCGGCCACGGCGAGGATGGCAACAACCGCTGCCTCGATCAGCAGCGCAACGATTCCTGCAATGGTTTGAAAGGTCTCTTCCATGTCCTGTCGCCCGCTCAAAGCTCCGCGGCGCCGGAGCCCGTCGCCATGACCGAACCAACACCACCGGATGCCAGCATCCGCCTCGCCGAGGAGCGCACTGCCCTGTCTTTCGAGCGGACGCGCCTGTCGGCCGACCGCACGATGATGGCCACGCTGCGCACATCCTTCTCGATGATCGGGTTCGGCTTCACGCTATTCTCTTTCTTTCGCTCCCTTGCCGCGAAGGACCTTCTCGGCGAGGCCGTTCCCGAGCGAGCGCCCGCCCTGTTCGGCCTCACGCTCGTCGTGTTCGGCCTCCTCGTCCTTGCGAACGGCCTGTTCGGCGACCGGGCCTTCCGGCGCTGGCTCCACGCACGCCGCCAGGCATTGACGCGGGAAGGGCTGATGCCCGCCGAGCCGCCCCCATCGCGTCCAGCCGTCCGTCTTGCGGCCTTCCTGCTCCTCCTGTTGGGCCTCGTCACGATCCTGGGCATGGCAGCGCGGATCGGGCCCTTCGCCTGAAGCCCTGCAGGCAGCGCCACGCCCGCTCAGCCGCCGAAGCTCACGGGCATGAGCAGCAGCGCCACGCCCGAGACGAGCGTGAGAAGTCCGGCAAGCGCCACCATCAGCCGTTGCGCGCCAAGGCGCCGGACGACGGCCGCCATGCCGGCAAGGAACAGGGCTGTCGCAAGCACGACCGACGAGCGGTCGTAACGATCGGCATTGGCGCCCGCGCGGTTCGCAGCCTCGCTTTCGGCGCGCGCCGTCGCCCGCGCCCGCTCGGCAGCGCCCGAGAGAAGACCAACGAAGGCCGGTCGGCCGACCTGGATCTCCCCCCCGGCTATGTCGGCCGGAAGCGTCGCACGCCAGCGGGCGAACTCGGCATCGAACGGCGGCCGGAACTGCCGCTCGAGGTAGCGGGCCCGCGCGACCTGCCCTTCGGCCACGGCCGAAAGCCAGGCCACGAACAGCCCCATGTGCTCGGCCTCCCGCTGGCTTGCCGAGATCGCGAGCTCGCTCGCGCGCGTCGGGGCGGCGTTGGCAAGGTGGAGGTGATCCGATTTGCGCCCCTCCCAGTCACCCCTTTGGAAGCTGGCCCAAGCCGACAAGACCGCGGCCCCGGCCAGCACGACGGCCGGCCAGCCCTCGGCCCGATCGTTGGCGCTGCCCTCGCCGTGTTCCGGTCCTCCGGCCATGGGGGGCATGACGGTGTCCGGCCTGGCAAGCTGCCCAATTCCGGGCGATCCGGGCCCGACACCGCTTCGCCAAGCGATGCCCGCGCGTCGTGGCGGGGTGTCCGGTTCTGTCCCCGGCGTCTCTGGGCACACGGTCGACCGTGGAGCTTGGCCGGCGATGCATCCGCCCCGTAGGCGACCGGCGTTTCCGCCGCTGCGTCCGGGGGCTCGGCGTGGCTTGCTTTTCCGGCTCCGCCCGCTAGGCTCGGTGAGCCGCGGGCTGGCCCCCGCCTTGGGGGCCGGGCTTGGGGTGCGGAGAGGGTTGGTGGAGACATACCTCCGGGCGGCCTGCCCGATCTGCCTAACGCTGTTTCTAAGCGCTGGATTTCGCTCAGGTTTCTCCGACCCTGCTGTCGGAACGACACCCCGATCTTCAGGGGATTGAGACGCGGTCGTGAAAGCTCAGGATGGCGTCCACGCGCGGGTCGGGCGGCGCGCGCCGCAGCCCGGCCGCCACGCCCTCGAACCAGCGCCCGCACGCCTCAGCGAGCTCGCGCCCTTCCCCTTGCCAGGCCGCGATGCGGCGGAC
>JANWWL010000008.1 GCA_025056155.1 Sphingomonadaceae bacterium | reverse complement strand
GGCGCGGCGGCCGCGGCCGGCGGGTCGGCCGGCGCCCGGAACGGTGCCGGCAGGCCCGTGAACATGAGGCCGCCCGGCAGGATGGGCCGGCCGATCACGCGCATCCACCCGTCGCGGGGCAAGGGGTAGATGCGCACGTCGTCCACGCGCGGATCGATCACCTCTTCAATCAAGGCCACCACCCGGGCCAGGGTGGCCGGCGTGAACTCGCCGTAGAACAGCGAATACTGGACCGGGATGGCCAGCCGCTTCAGGCCCCCATGCAGCCGCCGCCAGCGCCGGGCCTTGCGGATGTCGTAGGCCACCAGGAAGGGCTGGCGCTCAGCCATCGGGCTCGTCCTCCGCGGCGGCCGACAGGGCCCGGGCGATGGCCCCCTCCTCTTCGCCCAACAGCTGGCGGCGAAGAGCGCGCAGGATCCGGTCGAGCCGGCGGCGGGCGTCGGCCAGCACGGGGTCCACCGCCTCGTAGAAGCGCGCCCGGCCGGCCTTCTGCAGCAGGCAGGCCCCGTCCGGCTCGGTCGTGAAGTCGCGCTCGCGCAGCGTCTGCTCGGCGAACAGGCGCCAGGCCAGCCGCTCAACGAGCCCGCGCAGCGGCTCGACAAGATCGCAGGCGAAGCTCTCGCGGCCGAAGTCGATGCCGTGCAGGAAGCCCACGTGCGGGTCGAAGCCGTGGCCGTGGGCGGCCAGCACCGCCTCGGCGTGGAGGAGCGTGTAGCCCAGCGACAGCACGGCGTTGACCGGATCGCGCGGCGGCCGGCGGTTGCGCCCGCCAAAGCCCAGCGACGGAGCGAAGGCGTGGGTCAGCCCGGCGAAGAAGTGGCGGGCGGCCGCCCCCTCGAGCCCGCGCAGCTCCTCCAGGCTCGCCTTGCCGTGCGCGTGCGAGCGCATGCGGAACAGGGCGGCCACGGGCTCGGCGAGCGGGTGGGCAAGATCGGGCCGCGCCCCGCGGATCTCGACGAGCAGGTCGTGTTGGCCCACGATCCGGCCGGCCACAAAGAGGCGCGCCAGGGCAAGCGCGTGGCCGGCATCGCGCGCCGCATCGAGCTGGGCCAGGCGGATGCGCGCATCGTTGTGCGGGCGCGGCAGCATCAGCGTGGGTTCGCCCCGGCGGCCCGAAAGCACCACCACGCCCACCCCCAACGCCCCCAGCCGACCCAGCACGCCGGCCGACAAGCGCACGTCACCCCGCAGGTAGACGCGATCCACCGGGCCCAGCGGCACGGTGCCAATGCACGCGTCGCCTTCGTGAAAGGCGATGGCGTCGCCGTCCAGCGACAGCGCCACCCCGCGCCGATCGACGTAGAGGCTCGTCACGCCCCTAACCCACGACGAACGGCCGCCGCCCCTGGGTGCGGGCCGCCCCGAACAACAGCGGCGGCTGGCGCGGATCAAGCCGGATGAGGTGCAGACGATCCCGGGCGGGATCGATCAAGCCCGCCAGCGCGGCCGCCAGCGACTGGCGCTCGGCCACCCCCAGCAGACACTCCGCCACCGACAGCTGGCCCGCGGTCTTCCACCCCTTGGCAACCCGCCCCACGCGCACCAGGCGGCGCGGGCAGGCCACATCCCAGGCCACGAGATAGGTGTGACGGTGCATCCCCCCACCCCTACCACCCCACCCCACCCCCCAACCCCACCCACCAACTTGCCCCACACCCCGCAAGCTTGCGGCAGGCCCAGCCGGCCCAGGCCCGTAGCAGGGCACCCCCATGCCGGATCGCGGAGATGTCCTGCATCGCCTGTTGTTGGCCGCGCTGTGGTGCGCCTGGCTTGCCACGTTGGTGTCATTGGTGTCTTATGTCGCTTGCTGAGATTGTGCGGATGAAACGGGGGGATTTGCACGACGCGAGCTGCCGGGTGGCCTTCGCGGCGTTCCTGCATGATGTGGGCAAGCTCGCGCAGCGGGCGAAGGCGTTCGATGCGGATCCGCGTCGGGAAGCGAACCAGCAGCTGTACTGCCCCCACCACCGGGCACACGCGCAGGATCCGGGCTATTTCACTCACCTGCACGCCGCCGACACGGCCTTGGCGCTGGACGCCCTCGAGCCGCATCTGCCCGAGCTGTTGAGCGCCGATCCGTTCCCCTTCGCGCCGATGGCGTCGGCCAACGTGACGGACAGCGTGGT
Source organism: Sphingomonadaceae bacterium (assembly GCA_025056155.1). Lineage (GTDB taxonomy): Bacteria > Pseudomonadota > Alphaproteobacteria > Sphingomonadales > Sphingomonadaceae > Thermaurantiacus. The sequence goes on along the minus strand of JANWWL010000008.1, from coordinate 7,216 downwards.
GAACGCAGCGGCCGCCCACCACAAGCCTGAAACATTCCTGCAATGGGTCGTGGCCACGGCGGATCGGATCGCGTCGGGATTCGAGCGGGAGGCGTGGACGAAGTACAACCAGGCCAAGGAGCGGGACGACTTCCGCACCGCCCGGCTGTTGGTGCGGTTCGAGGAGTATGGCGGGCCGGAAGCGCTCAGCGCCCGCGTGACGCGCGAGGACGACTTCCGCTTCCGCTACCCGCTGAAGCCCCTGTCGCCGGCCGCCTTGATGCCCGAGCCCAAGCGCCCGCGGACGGAGGCTGAGGCGACGGCAGAGTATCGCAAGCTCTGGGAGCAGCTGGCGGGGGTCGAGGCGGAGCAGTCGGGCGTTGGCTTGATCCCCATGAGCCACCGCCGGCAGTGGCCCTTGTGGCTCGACCACTTCGACACGCTGTGGCTGACGGTGGCGCACGCCATTCCCGCCGCAAGCGCGTTCGGGACCCGGCCCGACGTGTCGCTCTACGACCATTCGAAGGCGGTGGCGGCGCTCGCCGCGGCGATCTGGCGTTTCCACCACGAGCGAGGCGACGACCCGTCGGCGGTGGCCGAGGCCCTGAAGGAGCGAAGCGATTGGGACACGCCCAAGTTCCTTCTGGTCCAAGGCGACTTCACGGGAATCCAGCAGTTCGTGTTCGGCGGCGCGGCCGAGACGCAGCGGAAGGCGGCCCGGCTGCTGCGCGGGCGGTCGGCCATGGTGTCGCTGCTGACGGAGCTGGCGGCCTTGGCCGTGCTCGACGAATTGGCGCTGCCGCCGACCAGCCAGATCGTAAACGCGGCGGGCAAGTTCCTGATCGTGGCACCGAACACGTCCGCAGCCCAGGAAGCCGTGGCGCGGGTGCGGACGCGGCTTGACGACTGGTTCCTGGCCCAGACCTTTGGCCTGTTTGGCATCGCCTTGGCGACGACCGAAGCGAGCGCCGATGATTTCGTGGCCGAAGGCCAGTTCGCCAAGGTTCAGGAGCGGCTTTGGGCCGCGCTCGAGACCGCCAAGCGGCACTTGTTCGCGATGGCCGGCCCCGACGCCCCGGCCCCCGTGCGCGCGGCCGATTTCCCGGCCGGGGCGTGCCGGTTCGACGGCCGGCTGCCGGCGGAGGCGGGACTTGCCGTGGACGGCGAGCCGGCCCATCCCCTGTCGGCCGACGCCATCGCCCTGGGCGAGGCGCTCGCCCGGCCTGAGGACCGCCGACTATTGGTCTTTCGCGCGGACGGCGCGCCCGATGCGGCTGGCCTGCTGCGGCTGGACTATTTCGGGTACCGGGTGCTGGCCACGGGGAGTGCGGAGGCGACCGGCAACTTCGGCGAGTTCGCCGCCGACGGGCGGCTGCGGCGGGCCTTCGACCTGTCGCTGCCGGGCGCCGACGCCGCCGCCGTGCCGTGGCATGGCTACAGCCGGCGCGCGATCGCCGCGCATGTGCCGGTGGCGGGGCATGATCCGGAGGCCAACCGCCGTTTCGACGGGCTCGAGCGGGTCGAACCCGGCCGGCTGCTGACCTTCGAGCATCTCGCGCGCTGCGATCAGCTCATCCGCGCGGACGCTCGCGTCGTCGGGGTCGAGGCACTGGGGGTTCTGAAGGGCGACATCGACGACCTGGGCGCCCTGTTCCTCAAGATGCCCGGCAAGCCGACCTTCGCCCGGTACGCCGAGCTGTCGCGGCGGGTGAACGCGTTCTTCACCCTTTGGGTGCCCCACCGGCTGGCGGCCGAACCGGCATTTCGCACCATCTACACGGTGTTCGCCGGGGGCGATGATTTCTTCTTCATCGGCCCGTGGCGGACGGTCCGCCGGTTCGCGCAGGCGCTGCGGGAGGACTTCCGGCGCTATGTGGCGGACAACCCGGCGATCCACTTCTCGGCCGGCTACGCGATGGCCAAGCCCGGCTTTCCCGTGCGCCAGTTGGCGGAAGCGGCCGAGGAGGCGCTCGAGCGGGCGAAGGGGCGGAGGGACGCGGACGAGAAGCCGCTCAAGGATGCGTTCGCGCTTTACGACAGCGTGATCGGGTGGAGCGACTGGGGCCGCGTGGAGGAGATGATGGACCGGATCTCCCACCACTTGGGCGACGAGCTTGGGGGCGATGATCGCGAGCGCGACGGCCTGAGCTCGGGCTACCTCTATAGTCTCCTGCGCTTTGCCGAAATGAAGCGGCGGCTGGAGGCGCGGAGGGAACCGAACGCGCGCATCCGGCCTGCCGACGCTCTGTGGCGCAGCCATTTCTTCTACCAGACTCGCCGGTTCGTCGAGCGCGTGCACGGTCGGGCGCGTGACGAGGCGGCACGGGAACAGCAAGAACAGGTGGTTCAGAAGATGATCCAGGATTTTGGGCATGAGGGCCTGAGCCGATCGGTCGAGGCGTTCCGGATCGCCCTTTTCGACCAGCTCTACGCACGGAGGGACTGATGGCGCAGCCGCCGCGGCATGGCGCAGGAGGACGAAGCGGTGACGGTTGGCCGCGGCCGCCCGGGGCCGGCGGTGAAGCTTACCGCGCGGACGGCCCGAAGCCGCGCGGGTCCGATGACGACCAGCAACGCCGGGATTTCAAAAAGCTGCTTAGCGAGATCCGTCTTGCCGAGCCGACGCCAGACTTGTTCGACACTACTGCAGAGAAGATCGCCAGGGCCTTGCGGCCGTCGGCCCAACATGGCCCCAACAAGCGCTCGCAGGTGCGCCGCTTCTACGATGAGCTCTTGCGCTTTCGGATGCGCCTCCCCGAAGCCCACGGCCCGCCGGACGGGCCTGACGCGGCGTTCCACAATGCCCTCCCCTTCATCCGCATGCTGAACGCGCGCGCCGCCTATGCCGCCGAACGCAAGTCCGAAGGTGGCACGCTCGTGAGCCGCGAGTTTACCGACTTCCTTCGCCGACTGCTCGAGGAAGTGAAGGATCGCCGGACGCTGGCCAACGCCTGCACGCTCTTCGAAGCCGTGATCGGCTTCATGCCACCCGACAGGGGATAACCCACCATGACCGACACCAACCCGCACGGCAAGCTCGTCGCCATCCGTCGGATCGAGGCAGAGCTCGAGGTGGTGACGGGCCTGCACATCGGGGCCGGCGACCTCGAGATGCGGATCGGCGGCATCGACCGACCCGTGATCCGCGATCCCGTGACCGAGCTTCCCTATGTGCCAGGCTCTTCGCTCAAGGGCCGGATGCGCGCGCTGCTCGAATGGACGACGGGCGCGCTCGTGGGCGACAGCCCGCTCGGGCTGCGCCAGGCCGGCCAGCCGGGCGTGCGCGAGATACTGCTGCTCTTCGGCCTGGGCGGCGGCGACGCCGACCCGGGCTTCGGCCCCAGCCGGCTGTCGGTCGCGGACGCCTTCCTCGTCGACGCGTGCCGGCCCGATCGCGGGCGCAACGCCCCCCTCACCGAGGCCAAGTTCGAGAACCAGATCCACCGCATCTCCGGCACGGCCATCCACCCGCGCCAGACCGAGCGGGTGGTGCCGGGCGTGCGGTTCCGCTTCGATGCCCGGCTGCGGCGCTTCGAGAACGATCCTGACCTCATGCCGCTGTTGTTCCGCGGCATGGCGCTCGTCGAGCTCGACGCGCTGGGCGGCTCGGGCTCGCGCGGCTATGGCAAGGTCCGCTTCGAGAACGTGACGGTCGATGGCAAGGCCTGCCCGGAATGGCGACCCGCCGACCCGTTCCAGCTCGCCGCCTGAGTGCCGTCGTGGACTGGCTCGTCGTCACCCTTCGGCCGCGTTCGGCCTTCGGCACGCCACTTAAGGGCGACACGCTCTTCGGCCAACTGTGCTGGGCCATCCGGCACCGATGGGGAGAGGGGCGCCTGGCGGAACTTCTGGAAGGCTACACGGCGGGCCGGCCTTTCCTTGTCGCATCCGACGCGTTTCCGGCAGGCTTCCTGCCCCGACCCGAGCTGCCGCCACCCCCCGTCGCGCCGAAGGACCGCAAGAAGTTGAAAAAGGGTCGTTATCTGGCGGCGCGAGTGTTCCGGGGGCCGCTGCCGCGGCAACCGCTTGAAGTGGACGTCGCCAGCGATCCTTTCGAAAGCGCCCCGCAGCCCCACAACAGCATCTCGCGCCTGACCGGCACCACGCGCTCCGGCTCCGACCCGTTCCAGATGGAGCGCCGCTGGCCGTTCCGCTGGGTGGAGGGAGAGAAGGCCAGAGAGAAGCCCAAGCGGTCTGCCGACGTCCGGCTCGACGTCCACCTGGTGGTCGACCCCTCCCGGTTCGCGCGCGGCGAACTCGAAACGGCGCTCACCGATGTGGGCGGCTGGGGCTTCGGGCGGGATGCCTCGATCGGGCTCGGCCGATTTGCCATCGAAGCCGTTGCCGAGGGTCGGCCGGCCGGCGCCGCCACACCTGATGCATTTCTGGCACTCGCCCCTTCCTCCCACGCCGTCGGCGCGCTCGACGAGGCCCGATCCCACTTCCGGCCCTTCGTCCGCTTCGGGCGACACGGAGCCGATGCGGCCGTCTCCGGAAACGCTTTCAAGAGGCCGGTGCTGCTGATGGACACCGGTGCGGTTCTCTGCCCGAGGGAGTTCCGACCAGAGACCATGTTTCTCGGGCGGGGCCTCGGCGGGGACGGCTCGCTTTCGTCGGTGGTGCCGGGCACCGTCCATCAGGGCTATGCACCCGTCGTGCCCATCGTGGCGGGCTGGGCCGATGCGGGAAGGTGCGCGGCATGACGCGGCCGCTCGTCCGCCACCCGGTGGTCCTGACGCCGCTGTCGCCGATCCACATCGGCTCGGGCGAGGAGCTCGACTGGACGCGGGCCGTCCCCGACCCGGCGCGGTCGCAGCTCATGGTGTTCGACCCTCTGCGCCTAACGCTCACGGACCAGGCCTTGAACCAGATGGAGCAGGTGATCCAAGGCGGGCAAGCCGATTCCGTCATTCGCCTTCAGCGGATCTTGAGCGCCAACTTCCGGTTATTGGAGCAAGGCGAGGTTGGGCGGCTCGACCTGACCCAAACCGAATACGGCCGCATCCGCGACCGCTTCGGCCGCAACGTGCAGGCCAACCAGCCGGGCGCCGGCCAGGTGGCCAACGAGATCGCCATCGCCCGGCACGCGCTGACGCCCGAGGGGCAGCCCTATGTGCCGGGTTCGTCGCTCAAGGGTGCGCTTCGGACGGCCGAAGTGGCCCGCAGGGATGGCGCGCCGCGGGGCGAGGGACCACGCCCTGTGGACGAAACCACCGATCGTGGAAAGCCGGTCTGGCACGACCCTGCCGATCGACTGCTGGGAAGGTTTGCCGACAGTCCTTTCGCGCGCCTCTTCGTCTCCGACCTCGTGCCCGCCCAGAGGTTTCGCGGCCTTGTCGCCGAAGTGCGCAACGAGCGCCGCCGGCCGGTCGAAGGCCGGGGACCCAAGGGTGTTCCGGTTCGTGTCGAGCTCATCCCGCCCTTCATTGCGGGCGCGCTGCGCGGCGACATCCGCGAGCATGGCGTGCGTGGCGAGAAGGATCGGGACCAGAAGTTCCTCGCGGTCGGCGACCTCCTGAGAACGGCGCATGCCTTCCACCTCCGGCTCTTCGACTTCTTCAAAGGCGAGCTTGAGAGGGCAGACCGCAACCTGCCGCCTGGCTGGCTGGGGGCGGTGCGCCAGCTTCTGGCCGAGGAAGCGGTGGCGTCGGCCATCCGCGAGGGCCGGGCGGCGCTCGTGCGTCTTGGCAAATTCTGCTCCGCCGAAAGCAAGACGGTCGAGTGGCGGGCGGTGCGGATTCCGCAGGCGGCCCGTACAGGCGGTCAGGAGTGGGTGCTCCACCCCTACACGCTGTGGCTCGCCGATCTCGGCGCGTATCGCCTGCCGCTCGGCTGGGCCCTCATCGAGCTGGCGGATGCGCCGTGCGAGCCAGTGGGTCGCTTCTGCGAAAGGTGGGCCGCCGAGGGTCGATTGACCGGTCATATGCCCACTTCCGGATTTAACCCCGCGGTTGGCATGAGGGTCCGCGTCGGAGAGCGAGCGGGCAAGATCGTTTACGAGGAAGATGGCGTCTTCACGGTCGAGACCGACGATGGGGACGAAGTCGACGCGCGCCCGCAGGATTTGAGGCCCGAATGATCCTCGCGCGGTCTCCCTTCCCCATTCTCGACCTCGAGCTCGAGGTCGAACTGTTCGACCCGCTCGCGCTCCCGCCGTTTGCGGGCGGCCTGTTGCGGGGGGCCTTCGGCGCCGCGCTGCGCCGGCTGGCGTGCATGACGGGCTTCCGCACCTGCGCCGGTTGCCCGCTGATCGCCACGTGCCCCCACCGGGCCCTGTTCGAGCCGCCGGCCCGTGACCTCGCCGCCGTCGGACTGCCCCGCGCGCACGACGGACTGCCGCCCCCCTTCATCCTGCGCGTGCCCGCCGAGGATCCCGGCCCGGACGGCCGGCTCGTGTTCGGCATGCGCCTGGTGGGCAGCGCGATCGACCGCCTGGCATACGTCATCGAAGCCTGGCGGCGCGTGTTCCGGCGGGGCCTGGGGCCTGAGCGCGTTCGAGGCCGGCTCGTCGGCGTCCGCGATGCCCGAACCGGCGCCCCCCTGTGGGACGGTGACACGATGACCTGGCCCGAGGTCGTCCATCCTCCGCTGCCGAGCGGTGAAGGGCGGTTCGTGCTCGTCTCGCGCACGCCGATCCGCCTCGGCCGCCAAGGGGGACCGCTGCGGAGCGCGCCCAAGCCCCGGGCATTCGTGGCGGCCATCGTGCGCCGGGCCCGACTTCTCGCCCTGCACGCCGGCCCCCAGGAGCGCGAAGAGGTGCGATCGTGGCCGGTAGCGGACTGGCTCTCCGCCGCGGAGCGGGTCGACGATCGGCCCGGCCTGGTGTGGCGGGACTGGTGGCGCTTCTCGTCGCGGCAGAAGCGGTCGATGAACTTGGGCGGGCTGGTGGGCCGCTGGGAATGGGAGGGCGTGCCCCCGGCCGTGCACGCCCTGTTGGCCATGGGGGAGCTGCTGCACGTGGGCAAGGACGCGAGCTTCGGCCTCGGCGCCTATGAGATCCGGAGGCTCGGCGCGTGACGGCGGCACCGGCTTCCGACGGGACGGCCGGCTTCCGCAAAGGAATATGACCAAGTTTGGCGATCCTCGCCCCGTGCTGCTCGTCCTCACCGTGGGCGGGAGCGCGGAGCCGTTGCGCACGGCGCTGGCCCGCCTGCGGCCGGACGAGGCGCTGTTCGTCGTCTCGGAGCCCTCTGGCGACCAGCCGGGGTCGGCGCCGCAAGTCGAGGGCAGCCTCAGG
>JANWWL010000004.1 GCA_025056155.1 Sphingomonadaceae bacterium | reverse complement strand
ATGGTCTTGAGGCCGGCGGCGCGGGCGGCGCGCAGGCCGTTTTCCGAGTCCTCGAAGGCGAGGCATTCCCCGGGTGATAGGTGTAACCGCTGCAGGGCCCAGTGGTAGATGTCAGGGGCGGGCTTCTTGGCCGGCACGATGTCACCGGCGGCGATCACCGCAAACCACGACTCCCCGTCCTCGGCCAGGCTGTGTCTGAGCAGGGCGATGACGTTGTCCGGCGTGGTGGTGGTAGCGATGCCCAGGATGAGGCCTGCCGCGCGCGCCTCGGCGAGCAGCCGTTTGACACCCGGCCGCAAAGGGATGCCGCCCTCGGCCAGCATGCGGGTGTAGTGCCGGGTCTTGGCCTGGTGCAGACGGGCGACCAGGGCGTCGAAATCGGCCGGCGGGGTCCAGTCGGGGCGGTAGCATGCCACGTAGTGGCGGATGCGTTCCTTGCCTCCGGTCACCGCGAGCAACTCGCCGTACAGGGATACGTCCCAGTGCCAGTCGAGGCCCAGCTCGCGGAAGGCGGCGTTGAAGGCCACACGGTGGCCGTCGCGCTCGGTATCGGCCAGGGTGCCGTCCACGTCGAACAACAAGGCCTTGAGTGAGCTCATGTCGGGTCCTGGGATGGGTCGATGTTGTCAAACGGAAAACGATCGGAAACAATGCCCCCAACGCGTGCGCATGCCCGGCAGCCGATGTCCTCGCCCCAGACCCAGCAGGCCTCCAACCCAGAGTTCGACGCCCTGTTCAACGGCACGCTGTTCAGCCTGCTCACCTGGCAGCAGCTGGATGAATTCTGGCAGCGCCTGGACCCTGCCGGGGGTTGGTATCTCTACGCCGTGGGTGAGCCGCGCCCACTCGAGGCGGCCGATGCCGAACACGTCGTCGCCTTCATCCGCGCGATCGACGCCTTGCTGCGCCGGGAGCACCATGAGGACTACTGCGGCATCGTCTACACCGACGACCTCGAACGACCGCGGCTGATCAAGATCTACGATCCCAACCACCTGGGGACCTCTTGCGGCTCCAGCCCCAGCCGTATCCTGCCCGGCTGGGTGATGAGCCGTATGCCGCCGTCGGACCTCACGCCCGTTCACGTCGTACCGCAGAGTCGCCGGCGCTGGTGGCAGGGCTTCCTCGACCTAATCCGCGGCGGCTCGCCGCGCTGAGCTGCGGCCGCGGGTTCAGCCGGCGGCCGATTCCTCCGCCGCCTTGGCGGTCGGTTCGATCAAGGCCTTCATGGACAGGCGCAGCCGGCCTTTCTCGTCGGCCTCCAACACCTTGACCCGCACGCTCTGCCCCTCCTTGAGGTAATCGGCGACGGAATTGACCCGCTCGTGGGCGATCTGCGAGATGTGCAGCAGGCCGTCCTTGCCCGGCAGCACGTTGACGATAGCACCGAAGTCAAGGATCTTGAGCACGGTGCCCTCGTAGACGCGCCCCACCTCGACCTCGGCGGTGATGTCCTCGATGCGGCGGCGGGCGGCCTCGCCGGCCTCTTGGCTGACGCAGGCGATCTTGACGGTGCCGTCGTCCTCGATGTCGATCTGGGTGTTGGTCTCCTCGGTGATGGCGCGGATGACCGCCCCGCCCTTGCCGATGACATCGCGGATCTTCTCCGGGTTGATCTTCATGGTGATGATGCGCGGGGCGAACTCGCTCATCTCCTGGCGCGGACCGGCGATGGCCTCCTGCATGAGCTTGAGGATGTGCAACCGCGCCTCGCGCGCCTGGGCGAGCGCCACCTGCATGATCTCGCGGGTGATGCCCTGGATCTTGATGTCCATCTGCAGGGCGGTGACCCCGCGCACGGTGCCGGCCACCTTGAAGTCCATGTCGCCCAGGTGGTCTTCGTCGCCCAGGATGTCGGTCAGCACCGCAAAGCGGTTACCCTCCTTGATCAGCCCCATGGCCACTCCGGCCACGTGGTCTTTCATCGGCACGCCGGCATCCATGAGGGCCAGGCTGCCGCCGCAGACCGAGGCCATCGAGCTGGAGCCGTTCGACTCCGTGATCTCCGACACCACCCGGATGGTGTAGCCGAACTCCTCCTTGCTCGGCAGACAGGCCGAGAGGGCCCGCTTGGCCAGCCGCCCATGTCCGATCTCACGGCGTTTGGGCGCCCCCACGCGGCCGGTCTCGCCGGTGGCGAAGGGCGGCATGTTGTAGTGCAGCATGAAGCGCTCGCTGTACTCGCCGGTGAGCGCATCGATGATCTGCTCGTCGCGCCCGGTGCCCAGGGTGGCGGTGACCAGGGCCTGGGTCTCGCCGCGGGTGAACAGGGCCGAGCCGTGCGTGCGCGGCAACACCCCGGTGCGGATGTGGATGGGGCGCACGGTGCGGGTGTCGCGCCCGTCGATGCGCGGCAGCCCTTCCAGGATGCGGCCGCGCACCACCTGGGCCTCCATCTGGTGGAATAGGTCCTTGACCACATTGGCCCGCTCGGTGGGCATGTCAGGGCTGATGAGCTCGGCCAAAACACGGCTGCGGATCTCGTCCACCGCTGCCACCCGTGCCTGTTTCTGCCGGATGGAATAGGCGCGCTGCAGGTCTTCCCAGGCGAGTGCGCGCATGCGCTCGATGAGCTCGGTGTCAGGCTGTGGCGGCGTCCATTCCCAGGGCTCCTTGCCGGCCTCGTCGGCCAGTTCGTTGATGGCGGCGATGGCCGCCTGCATCTGCGCGTGACCGAACATCACCGCACCGAGCATGACGTCCTCGGGCAGCTGGTCGGCCTCGGACTCGACCATCAGGACCGCCGCTTCGGTGCCGGCCACCACTAGGTCGAGCTTGGAGTTCTTCAGCTCCGACAGGGTGGGGTTGAGCACGTACTGGCCGTCGATGTAACCGACGCGGGCCGCACCGATGGGGCCGTTGAAGGGCACGCCGGAGAGGGCGAGTGCGGCCGAGGCGCCCAGCATGGCCGGGATGTCCGAATCCACCTCGGGGTTGGAGGACATCACGGTGGCGATGATCTGCACCTCGTTGAAGAAACCGTCCGGGAACAGCGGGCGGATGGGCCGGTCGATCAGCCGCGAGGTCAGGGTCTCCTTCTCCGAGGGCTTGCCCTCGCGCTTGAAGAAGCCGCCCGGGATGCGGCCGGCGGCGTAGGCCTTCTCGATATAATCGACGGTGAGCGGGAAGAAGTCCTGTCCGGGCTTGACCTCTTTCTGCGCCACCACGGTCACCAGCACGACGGTGTCGTCCATGTTGACCATCACCGCGCCGTCGGCCTGACGGGCGATCTCGCCCGTCTCCAGGGTCACCGTGTGGCGACCGTATTGGAACGTCTTCTTGACGGGGTTCACGCTGACCTCTTCGCTGCAGGTTGACGCCGGGTCCGGGCCGGGCCGGCCGCAGACCGCAGGGGCGGCCGAAGCCTCACTTGCGCAGGCCGAGCCGGTCGATCAGTTTGCGATAGGCGTCGCTGTCGCGCGACTTCAGATAGTCGAGCAGCCGCCGCCGACGCGACACCAGCTTGAGCAGCCCGCGACGGGAATGATGATCCTTGGCGTGCACCTTGAAGTGGCCGGTGAGGTCGTTGATGCGCGCGGTCAGCAGCGCGATCTGCACCTCCGGCGAACCGGTGTCACCGGGGGCGCGCTGGTATTCTTTGACGATCTGCGCCTTTTGCGCGGTGTCGAGGGACATGGGGATGATCTCCGATGGACTCTTGAAAACAGGGTATTCTACCCGCACAGCCAACTGGTCAACAAGCCTGCCCGCGGGCCAGGCGCCGGAGGCCCGTTCACGGACGATACGGACTCAAGTAAACTGTCACAAACGACGATACAGGGCGGGCACCAACCAGAGGACATGATCCCCATGCGCGTATCCCTGTTGAGCCTGTTGATCCTGCTCGGCCCCGGCCCGGCATGGGCGCAGGACGACCCCGCCGACCCGCTGGAGCCGCTCAACCGGGCGGTGCATGCCTTCAACGAGGCGGTGGACGAGGCCGTGCTGCTGCCGCTGGCCAAGGGCTATCGCGCCATCACGCCCGGTTTCGTGCAGGCCGGGGTGCGCAACTTCTTCTCCAACCTCGACGACGTGCGCGTGCTGGCCAACGACCTGCTGCAGGCACGCCTGCAGGATGGGGCGACGGACCTGATGCGGGTGGCGGTGAACAGCACCTTCGGTCTGTTCGGCGTGTTCGACGTCGCCGCCGAGATGGGTCTGCGCAAGAATCGCAACGATTTCGGCCTCACCCTGGGGCGCTGGGGCGTGCCTGGCGGGCCCTATCTGGTGCTGCCCTTCTTCGGTCCGAGCAGCTTGCGCGACGGCATTGGCCTGTTCGTCGATTACGTATATCTCGACCCCGCCCGCCACCTCGACCCCGTCGGCCCACGCAACCGGCTGTACGCCCTGCGCGTGGTCAGCGGCCGCAGCGATCTGATCGAGGCCAAGGCGGCGGTGGACATGGCCGCCTTGGACGGCTACGAGTTCGCGCGCGACTTCTATCTGGAACGCCGCCGGGTGCAGCTGGGACAGCCGCCGCGACAGGAGGAGCCATGAGCAAGGCCTTCATGCGAGCGGAAGCGATCGAGGACGCCGAAGAGCAGGCCCCCGCCCCCCTGCCGGCGGGCGCGCCCAATTACATGACCCCGGCGGGTCATGCGCGGCTTGCAGCGGAGCTGGCGCACCTGGTCAAGGTGGAGCGGCCCGAGTTGGTCAACGTGGTGGCCTGGGCCGCAGGCAACGGCGACCGCTCCGAGAACGGCGATTACATCTACGGCAAGAAACGGCTGCGGGAGATCGACCGGCGCATACGCTACCTGACCAAACGGCTGGAGTCGGCCGTGGTGGTGGACCCCGCCGCGCGGGAGCCCACCGATCAGGTCTTCTTCGGCGCCACGGTCACGGTGCTGGACGAGGCGGGCGAAGAGGCCACCTATAGCATCGTCGGCATCGACGAGGCCGACCCCGCGCGCGGGCGTATCTCCTGGATCTCCCCATTGGCGCGTGCGTTGCTCAAGGCGCGCGAGGGTGACATGGTGCGCTGCCAGGTCCCCGGCGGCAGCCGCGCGCTGGAGATCGTCCGCGTGGAGTACCGGGCACTGGACTAAACCGCTGGTCAGTAGCCGCCGACGGTGGGGTGCGGGCAGCCCGTGTCCTTTGCGGCAGTACCGGTTGCGGCTATGATTGGTACAAATCCACCATCAACGGAGACCACACGTGGCCTTGGACACCATTCGTGTCGTCGTGCTGGATGATCACCCCCTGCTGCGGCTGGGGCTGAAACGGGCCTTGGAGGGCGAGGAGGGGATCGAGGTGGTGGCCGATTGCGCCGATCTCGCCGGCCTGCGGCAATGGCTCGCCGCGGGCGGCGGTGCAGAGGTGGCCATCGTCGATCGCTCGCTGCCCGACGGCGACGGCCTGGAGATCGTGCCGGAGCTGAAGGCGCGCGGGATGAAGGTGATCATCCTCACGGTGGAGGACGACGACGCCGAGATCCGCGCCGCCATCGACACCGGGGTGGACGGCTACCTGCTCAAATCCTCCGATACCGACCAGATCCTGCACGCCATCGGCATCGTCATGCAGGACGCCGGCGCCTTCCCGCCGCACGTGCTGCAGAAGATCGCCCGCGGTGACACCGGCGCCGATCCGCTGGCCAAACTGTCCCAGCGCGAGTTGGAGATCGCCGAGCTGGTGGCCCAGGGCTACAGCAACAAGGTCATCGGCGCCAAGCTCAACCTGTCGGACAACACGGTGCGTAACCACCTGGCCAACATCATGCAGAAACTCGGTTTCCACAACCGCGTGCAGGTGGCCACCCTGGTGCTGCAGCACCTCAAACGGCACAAGCGCATCTAGAGCGCACGCGCTGACTGCGCGCAGCCGCGATACAATGGCGCTGCTGCTCGGGGCGAAAGCGCGTGCCGTCATGCTCAAGGCCTTTTCCCTGCTCCTGATCCTGGCCGGGCTCGTCCTGGGTCCGGTCTACTGGATCTACGTCGTCCATTTCACCGGCCGGGTGACGCAGACGCTCGAACTGAAGGCAGGCGCGGACGGGGTGTGGCGCACGCCGGTATTCCGGCTCGAGCCCTCACAGGCCCCGTTGGGGCTGGTGTTACGCGCCAGCGGCGACTTCGCCCCCAACAGGCCGGACGACCAACCGCCCCGCGACCACTACCGGGCGGTGCTGTACCACGGCCAGGCGGCCGGCGCACCCATCGGGGTGGAGCTGGCGGCCTCGTCGGTGGCCGACAGTCACCCGCAATTCACACAGCGGCTGCTGCTGCTCGCCCGCCCACAGGCGGGCGACTACCGCCTGGAGCTCATCCCCGCGGCAGCGGCGCAGATCCGGCTCGACCGGGTGGAGCTCGAGGTGCGGGCGCAGGCGCGCTCGCTGGACACCCGCATCCTCGCCGCCGGTCTGATCGCCCTGGCGGTCGGGGTGCTGCTCAAGCTGATGTGAGGCCGGCCGTGGCGCAGGGCGGGCGGCTGCTGGCAGTGGTGGAGTTCCTGGCGCACGCGCGGCTGAAGTCCATTTATGAGGACCTGGGCTATGCGGTCACGCAGGAGTTCACCGTGCGCCGCGCCATCGCCCAGCTGCGCCGCACGCCCTTCGATGTGATCGCGGCCGATTTCTATTTCCAGCCGGACTTCCGCGACCGGGTGAGCAACCTGGAGTCGCTGCTCGCCGCCGCCCAGCCACACGCGGGCACCCGTGTGCTGGTCTATCACGACCCGGCGCATGCCGAGGCCCTGGCCAAGGTGCGCGCGCGTTTCCGCATCGACGCGGCGCTCACCATGCCGGTCGACGAGGCGGCCCTCAGCGCCCTGTTGCAGGGCTGGCGCTGAGCAGCTCGCGGTAGAGATCGACGGTCGCCGCCAGCATGGCCGCCAGGGTAGGCAACCCACGCACATCGACCGGCGGCGGGGTGTGCAGCAGGCCGAGGCAGACCTGGACCAGCGCGTCGAGGTCGCGCAGGGGCACGCAGCCTTGCGGGTAATGCCGCCGCAACTGCTCGCCCACGCCCCCGTGGTCGTAGCCTGCCACTGGCACCCCCAGGGCGAGCGCCTCCAGCACGGTGCGGCCGAACGACTCCGGCTGGGCCGACAGCGACAGGACGAGGTCGGAGACGGCCATGATCTCGCGCAGGTCGTCGCGCGCGCCGGTGAAGCTGATGTCCCGCTCGAGCCCGGCGGCGGCGATGCGCGCGCGCAGCTCGTCGAGATAGCGCCGTTTGCGCGGGTGCACCCCGCCCACGATCAGGCCATGTACCGGTTCACCCAGGGCCTTGAGCCGTGAGACCAAGGCGATGAAGTCCTCGTGCCCCTTCAGCCGGGTGATGCGTCCGGGCAGGGTGATCAACCGCTTGCCGGCGAGCTGCGGGTACTGTGCCTGCCAGGCCGCGAGCCACGCGGGTGGTGGGCGGTAGCCGGGGGGATGGTGAGCCGGGTCGATGCCGCGTGGGATCAGACGGATGCGCGCCGGGTCGGTGCGTGGGTAGGCGCGCAGGATGTAGTCGCGCACCGCGGCCGACACCGCGATCACCCGCTCGCCCTTGACCATCACGGCGCTGTAGGGGTTGACGGAGTACAGCCCGTGCACGGTGGTGACGAAGCGCGGGCGCGCGATCGGGTCCATGCCGCGCCAGGCGAGATAGGCCACCCAGGCCGGCATGCGCGAACGCGCGTGCAGGATGTCCACCGCCTGCGCGCGCAGATAGCGGCGCAGCCGAGGCACATAGCGCAGGGTGGTCAGCCCCTTGTGGCCGACGTCCCAGCTAAGGTGCTCGCTGCCGGCCCGGATGAGCGACTCGACCATACGGCCGCCGGCGGAAATGACGATGCTGCGGTGGCCCAGCTCGACCAGGTGGCGGGCGAGCTCCAGCGTGCCGCGCTCTACCCCGCCCGACTCCAGTGCGGGCAGGACCTGCACCACGGTCAGACGCTCAGGCATACCAGCGCTCGATGATCGCCCGTGCGCAGCGTTCGGCCTCGTTGAAGCCCTCGTCCGGGGCCGGCAGCGTGCCCGTGTGCAGGAAGTGGGACCAGGGGGCGACCCGCCCTTCGCGCACCAGCGCGGCTATGTCCTCGGCGAGGCGCGAGCCGCGCACGGGGGGCAGTTCCAGCAGACCGACCCGGCAGCCGGCGGTGAGGGCCTCGTACACCATGGAGCCGCTGTCCGGCGTGACCCAGGCCTGGCCGCAAGCCGCCAGCTCAGCCTCGATCCAGCCGGCGGGGGTGGTCTCGTGCGGGCGGATGTCCAGTTCGGCGGGGGCGCCTAGGACGGCCAGGAAATCGTCCGGGGTGCGGCGCGAGGTGGTGAGGGTATAGGCCACCTGCGGCTGCGCCTGCAGGATCGCCCGGACCTGCGCGGCCACCCGGGCGCCGTCCCAGCGGTAATGACGCGACGGGCCGCCGACGAGGATGAGGCCGCGCGCGGGGTCGTGCACCCCGCCGGAGGCGACCGCATTGAGCACACCGCGGGTGGGGATGACGTTGGCGCGGCGCGGTGGGTCGTCGTGTGCGGGGATCAGGCACAGGTCGAACAGCAGCAGCGGCAGGCTGGGGCGCATCAGCACCACGATGCGTCCGCCGTGCGCGCGGCGGGCGGCAAGGGCTGGCAGGTGGGTGGCGTGTCCGGCGGCCAGGATCAGGTCGGGCCTCGGCAGCGCCGCGCCGGCCGGGAAACGGCCGCTCAGCCAGGACCACAGGCCCGTCGCGGCCGTGCCGCGCACGGGCAGGTCCAGGCACTGCAGCGCGCTGCGACGCGCCAGCGCCTGCGCCAGCCCCAGGGACTGCTTTTCGTGACCGGGCCTGCCGTCGGTCAGGCGCCAAAGCTGCAGGGGGCGCTGGTCGGTTCGATGTGGGACAGGCATGGTCGGGGCATTGTACGCCGAGGACGCAGGGGCGGGCGCAGTAGGGGAACTTGCGGCGATCCGGCGGCGTATCCTGGACAATCGTGCACGATTTGCGGCAAACTCGCGCCCACATCGATAACCTGCGGCTAGACCCATGCCCACACGACGGCGCACGCCGAGGCCCGCTCAGTCACCGGCCGCCCCAAAACGCAAGATCCTGGTCCTGCACGGCCCCAATCTGAACCTCCTGGGCAGTCGTGAGCCCGAGCATTACGGCCGCCAGAGCCTGGCCGAGATCGACGCCGCCCTGCGGCAGCAGGGCGATGCGGCCGGTGTGGCGGTGGAGTGTTTCCAGAGCAATGCCGAACACGCGCTCATCGAGCGCATCCATGCCGCGCGCGATGAAGGGGTGGGATTCATCATCATCAACCCGGCCGGCTACACCCACACCAGTGTGGCCTTGCGCGACGCCCTGGCGGCGGTGGCCATCCCCTTCATCGAGGTGCATCTGTCCAACGTGCACGCGCGCGAGCCCTTCCGCCGGCAGTCCTATTTCTCCGACCTGGCGGAGGGGGTGATCTCGGGCCTGGGGGCCATGGGCTACCTGTTCGCCCTGGGCTATGCCCTGCATGCCTTGGAGGAATGAATGGATCTGCGCAAGCTGAAGAAACTGATCGACCTGGTGCAGGCCTCGGGCATCGCCGAGCTGGAGATCACCGAGGGTGAGGAGCGAGTGCGCATCACCCGCGCCCTGGCCGCCGCGGCCCCGATGGCCGTGCCGCCGCAAGCGGTGTATGCCGTGCCGCCGGTGCCGGCCGCGCCCGAGGTCACCAACGGCTCGCAAACGGCCGCCGAGCCCGCCCAGCCGGAGGGCCACGTGGTCAAGTCACCCATGGTCGGCACTTTCTACCGCGCCCCTTCGCCCGGCGCCAGGCCCTTCGTCGAGGTGGGACAGACGGTCAAGCCGGGCGACACCCTGTGCATCATCGAGGCGATGAAGCTCATGAACGAGATCGAGGCCGACCTGGGCGGGGTGATCAAGGCCATCCTGGTGGAGAATGGGCAGCCGGTCGAGTACGGCGAACCGCTGTTCATCATCGGCTAGTCTGTTCGCGCAGCAGTACATACGCTTACCCTTTCCCGGCTCGTTAGACAGCCATGTTCGAGAAGATCCTCATCGCCAACCGCGGCGAGATCGCCCTGCGCATCCAGCGCGCCTGCCGCGAGCTGGGCATCAAGAACGTGGCGGTGTATTCCGAGGCCGACCGCGATGCCAAATACGTCAAGCTGGCCGACGAATCGGTCTGCATCGGCCCGCCGCCGTCGGCCAAGAGCTATCTGCACATCCCCGCCATCATCGCCGCGGCCGAGGTGACCGACGCCGAAGCCATCCATCCGGGCTATGGCTTCCTGTCGGAGAACGCCGACTTCGCCGAACGGGTGGAACAATCCGGCTTCGTCTTCATCGGCCCGCGGCCGGAGACCATCCGCCTGATGGGCGACAAGGTCTCGGCCAAGGCCGCCATGCAGGCGGCCGGGGTGCCGGTGGTGCCCGGCTCGGAAGGGGCGCTGCCGGAGGACGCCGATGAGTGCCTGCGCATCGCCCGCGACATCGGCTATCCGGTCATCATCAAGGCCGCTGGCGGCGGCGGCGGGCGCGGCATGCGCGTGGTGCACACCGAGGCGGCGCTGCTGCAGGCCATCCAACTGACCCAGGCCGAGGCCCAGGCCGCCTTCGGCAATGCCGCCGTGTACATGGAGAAGTTCCTCGCCAACCCGCGCCACATCGAGTTCCAGGTGCTCGCCGACGCCCACGGCAACGCCGTGCATCTGGGCGAGCGCGACTGTTCCCTGCAACGGCGGCATCAGAAGGTGTTGGAGGAGGCGCCGGCACCGGGGCTGGACGCCAAGCTCAGGAACAGGCTGGGCGAGCGCTGCGCCGAGGCCTGCCGGCGTATCGGCTACCGCGGCGCCGGCACCTTCGAGTTCCTGTACGAGGACGGCCAGTTCTACTTCATCGAGATGAACACCCGCGTGCAGGTGGAGCACCCGGTCACCGAGATGGTGACCGGTGTGGACATCGTGCAGGAGACCATCCGCATCGCCGCCGGCGAGCCGCTGTCCATCCGGCAGAAGGACGTGCAGCTGCGCGGCCACGCCATCGAATGCCGCATCAATGCCGAAGATCCGCGCAGCTTCATGCCCTCGCCCGGCCGCATCAGCCTCTACCATGCCCCCGGTGGTCCCGGCATCCGGGTCGATTCGCACGTGTATCAAAACTATTACGTGCCGCCCTACTACGACTCCATGATCGGCAAGGTGATCGCCCACGGCGCCACGCGCGCCCAGGCCATCGCGCGCATGAAGATCGCGCTGACCGAGATGATCGTGGAGGGCATCAAGACCAACATCCCCCTACACCTGGAGCTGCTCAACGACGCCGCCTTCGTCGATGGTGGAGTGAGCATTCACTACCTGGAAAAGCGCCTAGATAAGGGCAAGAGTTGAGCCGGCGCATGTGGCTGGAGCTCAAGATCGCCGCCGGCCTGGAAGAGGCCGAGGCCCTGTCGGAGGCCTTGCTCGCGGCCGGGGCGCTGGCGGTGACGGTGGAGGACCGCGACGCCGGCACCGCGGCCGAGCAAGCCCAGTACGGCGAACCGGGCGAGGGTGAGACACGCGCCTGGCGGCGCAACTGGGTCAGCGCCCTGCTGCCCGGGGACACGGACGTCGTCGCGCTGCTCGCCCGCCTGGGCCTGCCGCCGCAGGTCGAGCACAGGCTGCAGACGCTGGCGGAGCAGGACTGGGTGCGACTGACTCAGGCCCAGTTCGAGCCGATCCGGGTGGACGAGCGCCTGTGGATCGTCCCCTCCTGGCATGCGCCGCCCGAGCCCGAGGCCATCAACATCGTGCTGGATCCGGGCCTGGCCTTCGGCACCGGCAGCCACCCCACCACCCGCCTGTGCCTGCGCTGGCTGTTGGCTGAGCTGCGCGGTGGCGAAACGGTGCTCGATTACGGCTGCGGCTCGGGCATTCTGGCCATCGCCGCGGCCAGGCTGGGCGCCGGCCGCGTGGTCGGTGTGGACATCGATGCGCAGGCGTTACAAAGCGCCCGCGACAACGCGGCGCGCAACGCGGTGGCGGCTGAGTTCTGCCTGCCCGAGGCGTTGCCCGCGTTGGCGGCCGACGTCCTGGTGGCCAACATCCTCAGCAATCCGCTCAAGGCCCTCGCCCCCCTGTTCGCGCGGTACCAGCAGCCCGGCGGCCGCATCGCCTTGTCCGGCATCCTCTCCGCCCAGGCCGACGCGGTGCTGGCGGCCTATGCGCCCTGGTTCGCCTTGCGGGTCGAGGCGCAGGAGGAGGGTTGGTGCTTGCTCGCCGGCCGGCGCCGCGGGGGGTGAGGGCCATGCTGCAGCCGCGGTGGGGCCCGGCTGCGCGCGGGGGTCAGAGCCGGGCACTGCGGTCGCCGCGGGCGAAACCGAGCAGCGGCCCCTCTACCCCCCGGCCCAGGGCGATGACCTTGATGAGTTCCCCCATCTCCGCCGGATGGAGGAGTTTCTGCGCGGCGCAGACCGCGCGCACGTAGTCCGCGCCGTCCGGGGCGAGGCGCGATAGCAACTCGGGCAGGCCGCAGTTGACGAGGAAGCCCGCCTGGTCGATGTAACCGAGGAGTCTGAGGCCTGCCGCGTGGCCTGCCTCGGCGATGGCGGTGAAGTCCACGTGGGCGGTGATGTCGGTCAGACCCGGTCGGTCGAAGGGGTCGGCATGGCTGTGATGGCGGTGGTGGCAGGTGAGGGTGCCTTGCGTGCGTTGTGGGTGGTAGTACTCGCGCCGGGGATAGCCATAGTCCAGGAACAGGATCACCCCCCGCTGTAGCCGTGCGGCCAGATCGGCCGTCAGCCGCCGCGCCGCCAGGCCGATCTCGCTCTCGTAGCCTGCGGGCGCGTCGATGGCACGCGCGGCGGCAAGCAGTTCCGGGTCGGTGATCGGCCGGGGTTGCCAGACCCAGCGGCCGTGCGCATCGAGCGCCACCCCGAGCTCCTCGGGGCCGGCCTCACCCCAGCGCACGCGGTGTACGGGCAGGGCGTCGAGCAGCTCGTTGCCGAGCATCAGGCCGCTGAACCGCGGCGGCGGCGCAGGCACCCAGTGCAGCCTGGGTAGCAGCTCCGGCGCCTGCTGAGCAAATAGTGCGCGCTGGTGTTCACGTAAGTGAGCACTCGCTTCATGGAGCAGATAACACCCCGGCAGCCGACCCATGGACTGCAGGGCGCGCAGCAGAGCCAGCGCTAGCCGGCCGCTGCCCGGCCCCAGTTCCAGCACATCGCCGCTGGTCATCTCCAGCACCTGCGCCACCTGGCGGGCGAGGGCCTGGCCGAACAGGGGGCTGAGCTCCGGTGCGGTGACGAAGTCGCCGGTCGAGCCGAACTTGGGTCGCGCGTTGGCGTAATAGCCCAACCCCGGCGTATATAGGGCGAGTTCCATGTAGCGGGCGAAAGACAGCCAGCCGGCGGCGGCGAGCTCGGCGCGGATCAGGCTGCTCAAGCGTTGGCTGAGCGCCTCGGCCGCATCGGGGGTGGGTGTGCTAGAGTGCATGGGTGATGTCTGGCGCAGCGGAGTGCATCGAGCGATTCGAGCTGTGGGCCCTGGCGGGCGGCACACCGCCCGGCTCTGCCCTGCGCACCCCAGCGCGCACGCTGTCTGGGTGGAGGCCCTGATGCGGGTGGCCATCCTGGGGGCAGGGCCGGCCGGCATGTCCTGCGCCAACGCCTGTCTGTCGTTCGGGCTGGAGCCGGTGGTGATCGAGGCCACCGACCACATCGGCGGCACCCAACGCAGCAATTTCCATCCTAACCTGTGGATGCTGGGCTATCCGGACGAGACCGGCGAGCAGATGACCCGGCGCCTTGCCGAGCACTTCCGCCAGCTCGACCTCACCCTGTATCTGCGCACGCAGGTGCAGTCGGTGGGCGCGGCGGCGCACGGGTTCACACTGCGGCTGGACACCCCGCAGGGCGGACGCGAACTGGAAGCGCGGGCGATCGTGCTCGCCACCGGCATGCGCCCGCGCGCCACCCCCGAACTGGCCGCCCTCGCCCAGCAGTCGCCGCGAGTGATCATCGGCCCGCTCGCCAGCGCCATCCGCGACGAGGTCCGCCACGCCCGCGTACTCATCCTGGGCGGTGGCGACAACGCGCTCGACCATGCCTTGTTTCTGGCCGAGCGCGGCAATACGGTGCGGGTGTGCACCCGCCGCCACTTCTCCGCCCGCCAGGCCTTCCTCACCGCCTGCAGGGGCCGGCCGGAGATCGAGCTCAAAGCGCACTGCGTGCCCGACCGCTTGGTGGCCGAGGCCGATGGCCGCATCCTGGTGCACTGGGGGGCGGTGCGGGTGCGCTATGACTGGCTGTTGGTGATGTACGGCTACCAGCCCAACACCGAGGTACTCGCGCAGTTCGATCCTGCCATCCGGCCACAGCTCACCGACAGCGGGCATGTGCAGGTGGACGGCTGGCAGCGCACCTCGGTGCCGGGCATCTACGCCGCCGGTGACCTCACCGTGAGCCCCCAGCCCAGCGTGGCCACCGCCATCGCCCAAGGCATCGCGGCGGCACGGGCCATCGAGCGCGACTGGGCCAGGCACGAGGGCTAGACCGCCGCCTTTTGCCGATAGTCCCTGAACCACGCCACCCAGCGGGCGAGGCCCTCATGAAGCGGCGTCTTCGGCTCGAAGCCGACGTCGCGCCGCAGGTCGTCCACGTCGGCGTAGGTGGCCACCACGTCGCCCGGCTGCATGGGCAGGAAGTTTTTCTGCGCCTCCACCCCGAGGGCCTGCTCCAAGGTGCGGATGAAATCCATCAGCGCCACCGGCTGGTGGTTGCCGATGTTGTACACGCGGTAGGGGGCGTGGCTGGAGCCGGGGTCGGGCTGAGCCGGGTCGAAGTCCGAGTTGGGCGCGGGGATGCGGTCCAGCACGCGCACCGTGCCCTCGGCGATGTCGTCGATGTAGGTGAAATCGCGCTGCATGCGGCCGTGGTTGAACACGTCGATCGGCCGCCCGGCCAGGATCGCCTCGGTGAACAGCCAGGGCGACATGTCCGGCCGGCCCCAGGGCCCATAGACGGTGAAGTAGCGCAGCCCGGTGGTGGGCAGCCCGTACAGGTGGCTGTAGGTGTGCGCCATCAGCTCGTTCGCCTTCTTGGTGGCGGCGTACAGGCTTAGCGGGTGGTCGACGTTGTCGTGCACCGAGAAGGGCATGCGGGTGTTGGCGCCATAGACGCTGGAGGAGCTGGCATAGACCAGGTGCTCCACCCCCGTGTGGCGGCAGCCTTCCAGGATGTGGGCGAAGCCCACCAGGTTGGTCTGCACGTAGGCGTGCGGGTTCTTCAGCGAATAGCGCACCCCGGGCTGGGCGGCGAGGTTCACCACGCGCTGGAAACGCTCACGGGCGAACAGGTCCTCCATCGCCAGGCGGTCGGAGATATCGGCCTGAACGAAGCGGAAATTGGCGTGTGCCTGCAGCAGCCGGAGCCGCGCGAGCTTCAGGCGCGGGTCGTAGTAGTCGTTGAGGTTGTCCACCCCCACTACCTCGTCGCCGCGTTCGAGCAGGCGCAGGGCCACGTGCAGGCCGATGAAACCGGCGGCGCCGGTGAGCAGGATCTTCATGTCTGGGCCTGGACAGTGTCGATCAGGCGCGGATTCTAGCATTTGAGCGGCTAGAATCCGCCCATGCGCACGCTCTACACCCTCGCCTGGTGGCTGCTGCTGCCCCTGGTCTTCCTCCATCTGCTCTGGCGTGCCCGCCGACAGCCCGAGTACCTGCGGCACTGGGGCGAGCGGCTGGGGGCGGCGCCGCGGCTCGGCCACCGGCCGGTGATCTGGTTGCATGCGGTGTCGGTGGGCGAGACCCGTGCCGCCGCCCCGCTCGTGTCCGCCCTGCGGGCGGCCTATCCGGGATACACCCTGTTCATCACCCACACCACCCCCACCGGCCGCGCCACCGGTGCCGAGCTGTTCGGGGACACGGTGGTGCAGGCCTATCTGCCCTATGACCTGCCCTGGTGCCTGCGCCGTTTCCTCGACCGCGCCGGGCCGCGGCTGTGCATCCTGATGGAGACGGAGGTCTGGCCCAACCTCATCCAGGTCTGCCACCGGCGCGCGATCCCCGTCTGCCTGGTCAACGCCCGCCTGTCCGCTCGCTCGGCGCGCGGCTATGCGCGGCTGGGGCGGCTTGCCCGTCAGGCCCTGGCGGGCCTTGCCCTGGTGGCCGCCCAGACCGAGGCCGATGCCGCGCGCCTGCGGGCCTTGGGGGCACGCGAGGTGGTGGTCACGGGCAATCTCAAGTTCGACGTTACCCCGCCGGCCGACACCGCGCAACGGGCGGCTGAGTTGCGCGCCCTGTTCGGTGCGCGCTTCGTGTGGCTGGCGGCCAGCACGCGCGAGGGGGAGGAGGCCTTGCTGCTCGACGCGCTCGACAGGCTCGATCTGCCGGGGCTGCTGCTGGTCATCGTGCCGCGCCACCCGCAGCGTTTCGACGCGGTGGCGCAGACGATCGCCGCACGCGGCCTCAGCTTTGCCCGCCGCAGCGAACATCGGCCGGTGGCGGCCGCAGAACGGGTGTTCCTGGGCGACAGCCTGGGCGAGCTGGCCGCCTATTACCGCGCCGCCGACCTCGCCTTCGTCGGCGGCAGCCTGTTGCCACACGGCGGCCACAACCTGATCGAGGCGGCCGCCGCCGGGGTGCCGGTGCTGATCGGGCCGCACACCTGGAACTTCGCCCAGGCAGCGCAGGCCGCCGTGGCCAGTGGTGCGGCGATACGCGTGCACGACGTGCAGGCGCTCGCGGCCCAGGTGCGCCGCCTGTATATCGATGCCGGCGCGCGTCGGGCCATGGCGGCGGCGGGCCTGGCCTTCGCCCGTGCCCACCAGGGGGCGACCCAGCGGGTCATGGACCAGCTGGCACGCCTGTGCGGGGGTCAGGGCTGATCCGCGAGCAAGGCGTCGATCGCCTTGAGGTCGGCCTCGTCCAGGCTGCCGGCGGCCGCCTTCAGCTGCAAGCCCGCCAACAAGACCTGGTAGCGTGCGGCGGCGAGGTCGCGCAAGGTGGTGTAGCGCTGCTGCTCGGCGTTGAGCACGTCCACGCGCGTGCGCACGCCCACCTCCAGACCGAGCTTGGTCGATCTCAACTGGGTGTCGCTGGAGACCAGGGCCTGCTCCAGGGCCTTGACCCGCGCTGCGCCGGAGACCACGCCGAGATAGGACTGGCGGGCCGCGAGGGCCGCCGTCCGCCGGGCGTCGTCCAGCTCGTAGCGTGCCTTCTCCAGGTTGGCGACCGCCTCGCGCACCCGAGCGCTGACCCCTCCACCCTGGTAGAGCGGCAGATTGATTTCCAACCCGATCACGCCGTCCCTGCGGTTGGCGCTGCTGCCGCCGGGCAGGGTGCTGGTGCGGCGGGTGTCGTCGTAGCGGGCGGTCAGATCCAGCGTCGGGTAATGGCCGCCGCGCTGGCGCTCGACCTCGCGGCGCGCGATCTCATGCGCGCTCATCCGCGCCAACACGTTGAGGTTGGACTGCTCGGCCCGCCGCTCCCAATGCTCGGCCTGAGGCGGATCGGGCAGGGGCAGACTGACCGGCTCCTTGAGCGGGGCCAGACGGGGGGCCGGCCGGCCGATGAGCCGCTCCAGGGCGCGGCGTTTGACCTCCAGCGTGTTGGCCGCGGCGATCTCCTGCGCCAGGGCGAGATCGTGCCGTGCCTGCGCCTCGTGGCTGTCGACGATGGTGGCCGCTCCCACCTCGAAGGCGCGTCGTGCCTGCTTGAGCTGCTCGGCGAAGGCCTGCCGCTGGGCCTGGGCCTGGGCGAGGTCGTCCTGCGCCTGCAGTAGCTCGAAATAAGCCTGGGCCGCGCGCAGCATCAGGTCCTGTCCGGCCAGCTTGAGCTGCTGTTCGGCCAGCGTCACCTGCAGTTGCGCCTGCGCCAGGGTCTCCAAGTTCTGCTTGCGGTAGATCGGCTGGGTGAGCGCGAGGGCGTAGCCATAGGGCTGGTTCGAGGTGTGGCTGGGGCTGCCGCCGCTCACCTCGGTGTCGCTGTTGCGGGCGAAAGCCGTCAGGCTCAGGCTGGGCAGCAGCCCGGCACGCGCCTGCGGCAGCTTTTCCAGGCCGGCCCGGTAGGCCTCGCGCGCCGCGGCGTATTGTGGGTCGTTGGCCAGGGCCAGGCGGTAGATGTCGCTCAGGTTCTCGGCCCGGACCCAGGCCGCGCCCAGCAACAGGGCGACGCACAGGGTGTGGGACAGGCGCAGCATGGCGCGGTCCTCCTAATAAGTCGGCATGGTCGGGTCCACCTCCCTAGCCCAGGCGTCCACCCCACCGCTCAAGTTGATCACCCGCGCAAAGCCGTTGAGCTCCAGCAGCCGGCCGGCATAGAAGCTGCGCACCCCATGGTGGCAGATGACCACGATGTCGCGCTCGCGCGGCAGCTCGTGCAGGCGCGCCGGCAGGGTGTGCATGGGCATGAGGACGGCGCCGGCGATGTGGCAGCGTGCATATTCCCAGGGTTCGCGCACGTCCAGCAGCAACGGCCGCTCGTCCACGTCGCGCTGGAGCCAGTCGGCAAGCTGCGCCGGTCGGATGTGCTGCATCGGCTCGGCGGCTTCAGACGATCTCAGAACACGAAGCGCTCGGGCTGCAGCGCGTTCACCAGCGGCTTGAGCAGGGTCTCGAACAACACCTCGGTGCGCCGGGCCTGGCCCTCGACGAGGGTGACGAGCCGGGCCTGCATCACCGGCGGCTCGCCCACCACCGCAAACAGTCGTCCGCCCGGATTGAGCCGGGTGAAGAAGGCCTCGGGCAGCACGGGGGTGGAGCCGGTCAGCACGATCACGTCGAAACGACCATCCTCCGCCCAATCGCGGGCGGCATCGCCCAGTTTCACCGTCACGTTGGCATAACCGTGTGCCTTGAGCTTGGCCTCCGCCGCCTGCTTGAGGTCGGCATGGTATTCGACGCTCACCACTTGTTGCGCGAGCGCAGCCAGCAGGGCGGTGAAATAGCCGCTGCCCGTGCCCACTTCCAGCACGCGCTCGCTGCGCTCGACCGCCAGGGCCTGCAGCACACGGGCCTCGACCTTGGGCTGCCACATGGCCTCGCCGTGACCGAGCGGGATCTCCATGTCCACGAAGGCGAGCGAGCGGTAAACCGGTGGTACGTAATCCTCGCGCTTGACGCGCGTGAGCAGATCGAGCACCCGCTGGTCCAACACCTCCCAGGGGCGGATCTGCTGTTCGATCATGTTGTGCCGCGCCAATTCGTAATCCATGGCCAGTGCGCTGCGCGATGAACCCGGTCCATCTTAGCACAGCGTGCCCGCGGCCGGCAGCGCACCACCACGACGCGGCACCTTTTCCCCACCAGGGCCGACAAAAGGTGTATGCTGGGGGCATCGCTAGGGGTCCGGGGCGTGGTCGGTGGCCGCGCGCCGGTGAGAGATACCCTTGGAACCTGATCCGGGTCATGCCGGCGTAGGGAAGCGATGGAGCGCGCTCCTGCACCCATCGCCGCCCGCGCCCCAACTCGAGGAGTGTAGGAGTCGCCATGAACGCCCAGACCGAATTCCCTGCCGGCGCGGCCGCCCTGGGGCCGCTGCCCAACTCGCGCAAGATCTACGTGCAGGGCAGCCGTCCCGACCTGCGTGTGCCCATGCGCGAGATCCGCCAGACCGACACCCCGACCCGCCTCGGCGGCGAGAAGAACCCGCCGGTCTATGTCTACGACACCTCCGGCCCCTACACCGACCCGGCGGTCGAGATCGACATCCGCCGGGGGTTGCCGCCGCTGCGCGAGCGCTGGATCGAGGAGCGGGGCGACACCGAGCGGCTGCCCGACTACAGCTCGGCCTATGGGCGCGAGCGGGCGCGGGCGGCCGAGCTGGCCGCATTGCGTTTTCCGGGGCTAAAGCGCCAGCCGCGTCGCGCGCGCGCGGGCTGCAACGTCACGCAGATGCACTATGCGCGCCGCGGCATCATCACCCCCGAGATGGAGTTCGTCGCCATCCGCGAGAATCTGCGGCGCAGGGAATACCTGGAGGCCCTGCGCTCGACTGGCCCCCAGGGTGAACGCCTGGCGGCCATCCTCAGCCGCCGGCACGTGGGCCAGGGCTTCGGTGCGCAGATCCCCGAGGAGATCACGCCCGAGTTCGTGCGCCAGGAGGTCGCCCGCGGCCGCGCCATCATCCCAGCCAACATCAACCATCCCGAGTCCGAGCCGATGATCATCGGGCGCAATTTCCTGGTCAAGGTCAACGCCAACATCGGCAACTCGGCCGTGACCTCCTCCATCGCCGAGGAGGTGGACAAGATGACCTGGGCCATCCGCTGGGGCGCGGACACGGTGATGGACCTGTCCACCGGCCGCCACATCCACGAAACCCGCGAGTGGATCATCCGCAACTCGCCCGTGCCGATCGGCACGGTACCCATCTACCAGGCGTTGGAGAAGGTCGGCGGCAGGCCCGAGGAACTGACCTGGGAGATCTTCCGCGACACCCTGATCGAGCAGGCCGAGCAGGGGGTGGACTACTTCACCATCCACGCCGGCGTGCGGCTCGCCTACATCCCATTGACTGCCGGGCGGCTCACCGGCATCGTGTCGCGCGGCGGCTCCATCATGGCCAAGTGGTGTCTCGCTCACCACCAGGAGAACTTCCTCTACACCCACTTCCGCGAGATCTGCGAAATCATGCGCGCCTACGACGTGTCGTTCTCGCTGGGCGATGGCCTGCGCCCCGGATCGATCGCCGATGCCAACGACGCCGCCCAGTTCGCCGAGCTCGAGACGCTGGGCGAGCTCACGCGCATCGCCTGGGAGATGGACTGCCAGGTGATGATCGAGGGGCCGGGCCACGTGCCCATGCACCTCATCCGCGAGAATATGGAGAAGCAGCTCGCCACCTGTGGCGAGGCGCCCTTCTATACGCTGGGTCCGCTCACCACCGACATCGCCCCCGGCTACGACCACATCACGAGCGCCATCGGGGCGGCCATGATCGGCTGGTTCGGCACGGCCATGCTCTGCTATGTGACGCCCAAGGAGCACCTCGGCCTACCCGACCGCGACGACGTGAAGGCCGGCGTCATTGCCTATCGGATCGCCGCGCATGCGGCCGACCTCGCCAAGGGCCATCCGGCGGCCCGCCTGAGGGATGATGCGCTTTCGCGGGCGCGTTTCGAGTTCCGCTGGCGCGACCAGTTCGCGCTGGCCCTGGATCCCGAGACGGCGCAGGCCTTCCACGACGAGACGCTGCCGGCGGAAGGCGCCAAGGTGGCCCATTTCTGCTCGATGTGCGGGCCCAAGTTCTGCTCGATGAAGATCACGCAGGACCTGCGCGCGGAGGCCGCTCGGCTCGAGGCGGGGCTGCAGGAGAAGGCCGCCGAGTTCCGAGCTCGCGGCGGAGAGCTCTACCTGCCCCAAGGGTGACGCGCCAGACGCCCGGCCTTGCCGGCCCTTCCTGACCGGGCTAGAGCCGCGGGAAGGGAGGGCGAGCGATGCGCCGAACCATGGCCGCCGGGCTCCTGGCGCTGGGCCTGGCCGCGACGGCGGCCTCGGCCCAGAGCCGCAAGCCCCGCTCCCAGCCCGCGCCGCCCGCCCAGAAGGTCGTGCCCCCCGACACGGTCTATTGGATGACGGCGGTCACCCAGTCTGGCTTCGGCCTGGCGGGCACGCCGGACACCCGCCAGCTGATGCGCCTGGCCTCGGGCCGGGGCGGCGGGGTGGTCCGCACCCTTGCCCTGGACCTTGGCTCCCGCCGGCTGCCCCAGGGTCGGCCCGAGGCCGCCCACGCCATCCCGCCCGCGATGCGCATGGGGGCGAGCCTGCCCCTGGTGACGCCGAAGCGCGACCGGCCGCCGCCTCCCGCGGGACCCGTGTCCGAGCCCGAGGACTTCGAGCGGCCGAAGGGCCGGCTCCTGCTGTTCTGGGGCTGCGGCGAGACGGCGCGGCCGGGTCAGCCCGTCGTCATCGACTTCACGAAGGTGGCCGAAGGCCAGATCCCGCCGAACCTGTTCGTGGGCGAACGCGTCCGGATCGCCCGTCCGCCCTCGCCCGACCGCTGGCCCACGACCGGCCACTGGCCCAACGAGACGCGCGAGGGCCGGCGCGAGATCCCGGCCGGTGCCTCGCTCGTGGGCGCGCATCGCGTGACGGGCACCTACATCCCTGACATCGCCTTCGAATTGACGCAGGACTGGATGGCCCCGCTCGACCTGCGTCAGACCCGCCTGCCGACCGGGGCGCTGCGCCTCGATTGGAACGCCGTGCCCGGAACGACGGGCCATTTCGCCCAGTTGGTGGGTGGCAGCGGCTCGGGCCGCGAGGACCTCACGATGGTCTACTGGTCGTCCTCGGAGGTGCAGACCTTCTTCTCGGCGCTGGGTGACCATGTGGCGCCGGCCGAGGCGGCCCGGCAGGTGGCCCGCCGGACGCTGTTGCCGCCGGCCCAGACGACGTGCACCGTGCCGAAGGAAGCGATCGTCGCGACCCAGGGCGGGCTGGTGAGCGTGGTGGCGCACGGCCCGGAGGTGAACATCATCCATCCCCCCCGCCCTGAAGATCCCCGGATCCCCTGGGTTCAGGAATGGGCCGTCAAGGTGCGCTTCGCCGGCCGCGCGGGGGCCCTGGCGGGCATGGACGTGGCGGCCGCCAGCCCGTCGGGCCGCCCGAAGTGCCAGCCGTCCGCAGTCGAGGACGTGTCGGCCGGCGTGGGTGGGGCGCTGGGCGGCGCGCTCGGCCGAGGCATCGGCCGCGCCCTGGGACGCAAGGCCCAGCCTCAGGATTGCGAACCCTGACGCGGCACTCGGCAGCTCCGCTTACGGCGCCGTCGGATGCCGGAAGCGCTGGCGCGGCCGTGGGAGGGGCCCGCGAGCGGTTCTTTGCCTCACTCAAGCGAACGAGCTCGAGCGACGGGATCGACCGGGTGGCCCTCCTCGCCCGCATCGAAGCCGAAGCGTCGCTCACGGGCCGCTATGCGTTCATGGTGCTGATGTCGGCCGGGATCGCCATCCTGGGCCTGCTGCTGTCCTCGCCCGCCGTCATCATCGGGGCCATGCTCGTCTCGCCCCTGATGGGGCCCATCATCGGCCTGGGTTTCGCAGTCGCGATCGCCGACTGGGCGGGCGTCCGCCGCAGCCTGGGCACGCTCGCCGCAGGGGCGGCACTCGCCGTCGTCTTCTCGGCCCTCATCGTGTTCCTCTCGCCCTTGACCGACCGCACCGGCGAAATCCTGGCCCGCACGCGCCCCAACCTCTTCGACCTGCTGGTCGCGGTGTTCTCGGCGCTCGCGGGTGGCTATGCCACCATCCGCGGCCGGGGCGAAACGATCGTGGGCGTGGCGATCGCCACCGCGCTCATGCCGCCGCTCGCGGTCGTGGGCTTCGGCCTGGCGACGGGCGACGGCCCCGTGTTCCGGGGGGCGTTGGCCCTGTTCGTCACCAACTTCGTGGCCATCGCGCTGTCGGCCGCGGTGATGGCGCGGGTCTTCGGGTTCGGCGCCCACCTCTCGCGCGAACAGACCCGCCGTCAGGGCTGGGCGATGCTGGCGGTGTTCGCCGCCCTCGCCGTGCCCTTGGCCGTTTCGCTGCGCGAAATCGCATGGGAGACGCTGACGACCCGCAAGGTGCGCGAGGAGATCCTGGCGGCCATGGGGCCGGAGGCCCGGATCGAGGCCTTGGACCCCGATTTCGCCGCCCGCCTGCCCACCTACCACGCGATCGTGATCGTCCCGGCCTATGTCGAGGGGGCGGAGGCCCGTGTCGCCCAGGCCATGGCCCAGGCCACCGACCGGCCGGTGGCGGTGCGCCTGCGGCAGGTGGTGGCGGCCGACGAGCCGTCCTTGCGTCGCGCCGCGTCGGATCCGCGGCCGGCGAGCGGTGACGCCGCCCTGGTGCGCGACCTGCTGGCCGTGCTGGCGGGCGTGCCGCCGCTCGACGTCACCGTCGATGCCGAGCGGCGGCGCGCAATCGCGCGCGTCCGGCAGGACACGCCGGTCGGCCTTCGGGGCCTTCGCGCGCTCGAGGAGCGGGCCCGGCGGCGTTTCCCAGGCTGGGACCTGCAGCTGGTGCCGGCCCCCGCCCCGCTTCCCCCCATCCCGTTCGCCGACGGCTCGGCCGCGATCGCGGACCGGGAGGTGGTGGGCCTGGTGGGCTGGGCGCTCGCCCGCTGGCGGATCCCGGAGGCCACGATCGAAGGCCGTCGCGCGAGCGATGAACCGGCCGAGCTCGCGCTCCTCAGGGCTCAGACCGCAGCCGAGCTCCTTGCGGCCTCGTGGATTAAGACCAAGGCCATCGCCGCGGCTACAGGGCCCGACGCTCGGGCCGCCGAGCTGGCCGCCGGCCGGGCCAGCCGCCGCGTCGCGGTGGTGCGGCTGGACCTCTGACCTCGTCGACCCAGGCAGAGCCCGGCCCGGATCACGTCGAGGCTGCAGCCGCGCCGCGTGCGCGAAGCTGGGCCGTCCCATCAGTCCCGCATCGTGGTGGCCGCCGCGTCGCCGTGGCGCGGCAAGACGGCCGACCCTGGCGGCCCGACGTCGTGAGGGGTCAACCCGAGAGGGGCCAACCCAAGCCGACCCATCGGCCGGGCAGCCGCCCCGGCAGGGATCCGGCCTGTTATCGCCACCCCGCATGGCTCGCTACCCCCCGCATCCCGCCACTCCGCAGGGGGCCGGCGTCGCCGGCCGGCCGGCGGAGGGTCAGGCGGCCTTCTCGGCGCGCAGGATCTGCACCGGCGGCTTCCGGCCGGCCACGACGTCGGCGTCGACCACCACCTCCTCCACCGAATCGAGACTCGGCAGTTCGAACATGGTGTCGAGCAGGATCGACTCCATGATGGAGCGCAGGCCGCGCGCGCCGGTCTTGCGCTCGATCGCCCGCTTCGCGATGGCGGCCAGCGCATCGTCGGTGAACTTCAGGCGCACGCCCTCCATTTCGAACAGCTTCGCGTATTGCTTGCACAGGGCGTTCTTGGGTTCGGTCAGGATGCGCATCAGCGCGCGCTCGTCCAGGTCCTCGAGCGTCGCGATCACGGGCAGACGGCCCACGAACTCGGGGATCAGGCCGAAGCGCAGCAGGTCCTCCGGCTCGCAGGCGCGCAGGATCTCGCCCACGCGGCGCTCGTCGGGCGGGGCCACGTGCGCGCCGAAGCCGATCGACTTGCCCTGCAGCCGATCCGAGATGATGCGTTCCAGTCCCGCGAAGGCGCCGCCGCAGATGAACAGGATGTTGGTGGTATCCACCTGCAGGAATTCCTGCTGCGGGTGCTTGCGCCCGCCCTGCGGGGGCACGCTGGCCGTCGTTCCCTCCATGATCTTGAGGAGGGCCTGCTGCACGCCTTCGCCCGAGACGTCGCGCGTGATCGACGGGTTGTCCGACTTCCGCGAAATCTTGTCGATCTCGTCGATGTACACGATCCCGCGCTGGGCGCGCTCCACGTTGTAGTCCGAAGCCTGGAGCAGCTTCAGGATGATGTTCTCGACATCCTCGCCCACGTAGCCCGCCTCGGTCAGCGTGGTGGCGTCGGCCATGGTGAAGGGCACGTCGAGGATGCGCGCCAGGGTCTGCGCAAGCAGCGTCTTCCCGCAACCGGTGGGCCCCACAAGCAAGATGTTCGACTTGGCGAGCTCCACGTCCGAACCCTTGGCGCCGTGGGCCAGGCGCTTGTAGTGGTTGTGGACGGCAACCGACAGCACCCGCTTCGCCAGATCCTGGCCGATCACGTAATCGTCGAGCACCGCGCAGATCTCGCGTGGCGTCGGCACCCCGTCACGGCTCTTGGTGAGGGTGGACTTCGTCTCCTCGCGGATGATGTCGTTGCAGAGCTCGACGCATTCGTCACAAATGAACACCGTAGGGCCGGCGATGAGCTTCTTCACCTCGTGCTGGCTCTTGCCGCAGAAGGAGCAGTAGAGGGTGTTCTTGCCGTCGCCGCCGTTCGATTTCGTCATCGTCGCCCTTTCGCTGGCCCCATGTTAGCGCCCGGTCTCCGATCCGCAAGGCCACCGGCCCCGCGTGGGGCAAGCCAGGTCCATGGCCCGATGCGGCGCTCGGGCCCCGGCCCCCAAGCCGTGCGTCCGCGTCAAGACGCACCGGAGGTCGGGGGTCGGCACGGCGCTCAGGCCGCCTTGCTCTCCTCGACCGGCTGCGGCCGCTTGTCCATGACCTGGTCGATCAGCCCGAAGGCCTTGGCCTCCTCGGCGTCGAGGAACTTGTCGCGCTCAACCGCGTCCTCGATGACCTTGAGGGGCTGGCCCGTGTACTGGGCCAGGAGTTCGTTCATACGTGCCCGGATGCGCAGGATCTCGCGGGCCTGGATCTCGATGTCGGTGGCCTGCCCCTGGGCGCCGCCCGACGGTTGATGGATCATGATCCGCGCGTTCCGAAGGGCGATCCGCATGCCGGGCTCGCCCGCGGCCAGCAGGAACGCCCCCATCGAGGCCGCCTGGCCTACGCACACCGTCGAGACCTTGGGCCGGATGTATTGCATGGTGTCGTGGATCGCCATGCCCGACGTCACGATGCCGCCCGGCGAGTTGATGTACATGAAGACGTCCTTCTTCGGGTTCTCGGCCTCCAGGAACAGCAGCTGGGCCACCACCAGCGCGGCCATGTTGTCCTCGATCGGGCCGTTCACGAACACTATCCGCTCGCGCAGCAGGCGCGAGAAGATGTCGAACGACCGCTCGCCGCGTGAGGACTGCTCGATGACGATGGGCACGAGGCCGGCCACCGCCGGCGGGAGGCCAGAGAGAAGGTCGGACCGCATGTTTCTTCCCTCCGTCCGCCGGAGCGTCGCGTCAAGGGGCGGGGCGGGAATGTCGCAACTTCGACGTTGAACACATCCGTTTTCGAACCATCCCCGCCTCCCCCCGGCACGACGCTTGCTGCATGGCCCGCGGGGCGAGCCGATGGGGGCGCGGGGTGCATGGCCGCGGGGCGGGTGGCGCAGATGCCGGTCGCCCCGATGGATGGGCCGACGCGGCCTGCGCCCTCCTGCGGGGAGGTGCGGGCGTCGGAGCGGGGATGGTATCGGAGCGGGGATGGCGACGGAGGTGACCCTTTCTCCCGCCGCCGGGCGGGTGGGTGCGGCGATCGCTGCGGCCGCGGCCCGCACCGGCATCGACTTCGCCACGCTGTTCGCCACCGCCCGACTGGAATCCGGGCTCGACCCGGACGCGAAGGCCGCCACCTCGTCGGCCACCGGGCTCTTCCAGTTCATCGATTCGACCTGGCTTGCCACCCTCGCCCGGCACGGCGCCCGGCACGGGATCGCGCCCCCGTCGCGAACCGCAGCGCTCGAGCTCCGGCGCGACCCCCTGGTCGCGAGTCTCATGGCCGCCGAGCTCATGACCGAAAATCGGCACCGGCTGGAAGGGGCGCTGGGTCGAGCGGCCGACGCAGCCGACCTCTATCTCGCCCATTTCCTGGGGCCGGCCGGAGCCGTGCGGTTTCTTTCGGCCTTGGCCCGCACCCCAGAGCGTTTGGCCGCCGAACTCTTCCCGGCCGCGGCCGCGGCCAACCGAGCGATCTTCCACGGGGCCGACGGTCCCCGCACGTTGGCGGAAGTCCACGCGCTTCTCACCCGGCGGCTCGGTCGCGCGATGCCCGAGGCGTCCGCCGCCGCACGCGCCGCATCAGCCTCGACGGCCCAAACCTCGAGGACGACGGCTGACGCGGAGGCGCCACTCGCCGGCGTCGTGGGCCGCCTTGCGCGCCTGCTGCTGGCGGGGCTCGGCGGCTGACATGGCGGTGGCGTCTCCGGCACGATGGCGCGCCTGGCTGGCCGGGGGTGCGCCCGCGCTGCTGCCCGCGGCGATCCTCGCCGTCATGGTCCTCATGGTGGTGCCGATCCCGGCCCCGCTCCTCGACCTCTTCTTCGTGGGCAACATCCTGCTCGCCCTCGTGATGCTGATGGTCGTCCTCCACGTCGGCCGCCCGCTCGACTTCTCGGCCTTTCCCACGGTGCTCCTGTTCGCCACCCTTTTCCGGCTCGCCCTCAACGTCGCCTCCACGCGGGTGGTGCTGCTGGAAGGTCATACCGGCACCGACGCCGCCGGCCGCGTGATCGAGGCGTTCGGCAAGGTGCTGATCGGCGGCAACTTCGTCGTGGGCCTCATCGTCTTCGCCATCCTCATGATCATCAACCTGATGGTGATCGCGCGCGGGGCGGGGCGGGTGTCCGAGGTGTCCGCCCGCTTCACCCTCGATGCGCTGCCGGGCAAGCAGATGGCGATCGACGCCGACCTGAACGCCGGCATGCTGACCCCGGCCGAAGCCCAGGCCCGCCGGCAGGAGGTGGCCACCGAGGCGGACTTCTACGGCGCCATGGACGGCGCATCGAAGTTCGTGAAGGGCGACGCCGCGGCCGGCATCCTCATCCTCCTCATCAACATCGTGGGCGGGCTGGTGATCGGAACGTGGATGCACGGCCTGTCCGCGCGCGAGGCGGCGGGCCTCTACCTGGTGTTGAGCGTGGGCGACGCCCTGGTGGCGCAGATCCCCGCCCTTCTGCTGTCGATCGCCGCCGCCACCCTCGTCACGCGCACCAGCGAGGACCGTCGGCTCGACCTGCAGGTGCGCACGCAGTTCGGCCACGCGGCGGCCTGGTGGCCGGCCGCCGTCATCCTGGGGCTCATGGCCCTGCTGCCCGCGATGCCAGGCGCGGTGCTGGCGCCGGCGGCCGTGGTGGCGGGCGTGGTGGCCTGGCGGTTGCGCACCCCGGCCCGGCGCGAGCCCGACCCGTTGCTCACCGCTCCAGCGGAAAGCCCGCGAATCGAGTGGTCCGAGGTGGGAGAGGCCGCGGCCGTCACCCTCGAGATCGGCTATGGTCTCATCCCGCTGGTGGACGAGGCGGCGGGTGCGCCGCTGATGGCCCGGATCACCGGCGTGCGGCGCCAGCTCTCGCGCGAGCTGGGCTTCGTGCTGCCGATGGTGCGCGTGCGCGACGAGATGGCCCTGGCCCCTCAGGCCTACCGGATCACCATCGCGGGCGAACGGGTGGGCCAGGGCGAGGCCTGGCCCCAGGACCTGCTGGCCCTGGAAGCCGAGGCCATCGCCGATCCGGTGCCCGGCCGCGAGACGAAGGATCCCGCCTTCGGGCTGCCCGCCCGCTGGATTGATCCCACGCTCGAGGCGCGGGCGGTGGCGGCCGGCTACACCGTGGTCGATCCTTCCACCGTCATCGCCACGCACCTTCACAAGCTCCTGAAGGCCCACGCCGCCCTGCTGTTCGGCCTCGACGAAGCCCAAGCCCTGATCGACCGGCTGGCCGACGCGGCCCCCCAGCTGGCCCAGCAGCTGGGGCCCAAGCACGTGCCGCTGCCCACCGTGGCGGCGGTGCTGCGCGCGCTGCTGGAAGAGGGGGTGCCGCTGCGCGACTTCCGACGCATCGGCGCAGCCATCGTGCAGGCCGCCGCGCGCACCCAGGATCCCGCCGAACTCGTCGAGGCCGTGCGCGCCGAGGTGGGGGGAATCGTGGTGAACGCCATCGCCGAGCCCGAGCGGCCCCTGAAGCTGATCGCGCTGGCCCCCGAGCTCGAGGCGTTGCTGCTCCAGGCCGTCCGGGCGGCCCCTGGAGCGCCCTTCCCCTTCGAACCGGCGCTCGGCAACCGGGTGGTCGAAGCCGTGCGGGACGCTGCCGCGCCGGCGCTGGCGACGGGCGATCCGGTCGCCGTGGTCACCCAGCCCGCCCCGCGCCGCGCGCTGTGGCGGCTGTTGCGCAGCGCCGGCCTGGGATTGCCCGTCCTTGGCTTCACCGAGATCCCCGACGCGCGGGCCATCGAGGTGCTGGCCGTGGTGGGAGGTGAAGCCACGTCGGCGACGCTCGCGACGGAGGCAGTGCGCTGATGGACGCACGGCTCGGCCTCGACCCCGGGGTCTATTCGCCCTCGGCCCTAGCGCGCACGGATCCCGAGCGCCTGATCCAGAACCACCTGGCCCTGGTGCGCAAGATCGCCTGGCATGTTCACGCGCGCGTCTCGAGTGCGATCGACATCGAGGAGCTGGTGCAGATTGGCATCGTGGCCCTGATCGAGGCGGCCCACGGGTTCGAGGACCGCGGGCATGCGGCCTTCTCCACCTATGCCACGGTGCGCATCCGGGGCGCGTTGATCGATGCCCTGCGCAAGCACGCCACGTTGTGCCGGTCGGCGCTGCGGCGGCGGCGGGAGCTCAACGCCGCGCGCGAGCGGCTGGAAGGCCGGCTGGGCCGCCCCCCGACGGAGGCTGAGCTGGCGGGCGAACTGGGGATCGGAGTGGCCGAGCTTGCGGAGCTCGTGTCGGCCACACAGGCCGTCCGCCATGAATCGATGGACGAGGTCTATTCCGATCACAGTCTTTGGTTCGCCTCCGACGAGCCGGACGCCTTCGCCCGGCTCGAGAGCGAGCAGCTGAAGCGACAGCTGGCCGAGGCGATCGCGACGCTGCCCCCGCGCGAGGCGATGGTGCTGCAGCTCTATTTCGTGGAGGAGCTCAACCTCGAGGAGATCGGCCGGGTGTTGGGGGTGGGTGCCGCCCGCGTGTGCCAGATCAAGAAGGCGGCGCTCCAGAAGGTGCGCAAGATGCTGGGCGGCTGGGAGGATTAGAAACTCTCCCCCACGTCGGTACCTCCATACCGCCCGCCAAGGCCATTCGGAGACCTCACTCAGGATACGATCGGGGACCAACAACTCGACGCTCGACTTGGTCTCACCGAGCTGCTCTAACTCCCCGCGACTGCGGGATGCGGCCATGGTCGTTGCCGAACGCTCACTCGAGGTTGGCCGTTCCCGCGCGACACGTGACGGCCGGCGTGCGAAAGAGCCTAGTTTCGGCGTCCATCCGGCTCCCGAGCGACACCCTTGAACGGAGCCCCATCGGATTTCACGTCCATGAAACGGCCGTCGCCTGCATTACGCTTGACCCATGCTCCGTCGGGTCGCTCGAACTGGCTGCGACCTCTGACGCTGCCCGTCCGATAGCCCTTTCCAGTATTGCGTGCCATATTCCCAGATCCGAACTATGCAATCTTCGCACGAACTATTTTGCATTCAATCCACCGAATATCAAGAGGGGTTGAGTCCCGACTTATACTGGCTCGATACTTCCAAAGGCAGACCATCGGTGTCCGCAGCGTTGCTGGGCATGCTGGCGCGGCGGGCGGCCTGGCGGCGGTCGAAATTCTCCCACACCTCCTGCCAATTCCCCCGCGTGGCCGCCTTCGAGTACTCGGTCGCCCGCGTCTCGAAGAAATTCGCATGCTCCACCCCCGACAGCAGCGGCTGCAGCCACGGCAGCGGATGCTCCTCGATCATGTAGATGGGCGGCAACCCCAGCTGCTTCAGCCGCCAGTCGGCCGTGAAGCGGATGTACTTCTTCACGTCCTTGGGATGCATGCCCGGCACCGGCCCCATCTCGAAGGCCAGATCGATGAACGCGTCCTCCAGCCGCACGGTGCGCTGACACATGTCCAGAATGTCGTCGCGCACCGCCTTCGTCAGACACTGACGCTCGGCACAGAAGGTGTGGAACAGCTTGATGATGCCCTCGCAGTGCAGCGTCTCGTCCCGCACCGACCAGCTGACGATCTGGCCCATCCCCTTCATCTTGTTGAAACGGGGAAAGTTCATCAGCATCGCGAAACTGGCGAAGAGCTGCAGCCCCTCGGTGAACGCGCCGAACATCGCCAGCGTGCGCGCGATGTCCGCATCCGTCTCCACGCCGAAGGTCGCCAGATAGTCGTGCTTGTCTTTCATCTCCTTGTAGTTGAGGAACGCGGCATATTCCGTCTCCGGCATGCCGATCGTGTCCAGAAGATGGCTGTAGGCCGCGATGTGCACCGTCTCCATGTTGGAGAACGCCGTCAACATCATCTTGATCTCGGTCGGCTTGAACACGCGTGCGTAGCGGTCGTGGTAGCAGTCCTGCACCTCGACGTCCGCTTGCGTGAAGAACCGGAAGATCTGCGTCAGCAGGTTGCGTTCGTGATCGGTCAGCTTCTGGGCCCAATCCCGGCAGTCCTCGCCCAGCGGCACTTCCTCGGGCATCCAGTGGATCTGCTGCTGCCGCTTCCAGAACTCATAGGCCCAGGGATACTCGAAGGGCTTGTAGGTCCGGCTCGCTTCCAGAAGGGGCATCGCTCACTCCCCGCCAGCGGAACGAAGATGGAACGAGCGGCGCCGCAACGCAAGCGCGCCCGTCACTGGCACGCCAGGCATTCGTCGTACTTGTTGACGTCGATCTCAATCCGCCGCGGCTCGGGCGTGTTGTCGGCCTCCACCCCGCCGAACCCGCCGCCCACGAACCCCGCCCGCTGCACCGAACGCGAACGCAGGTAGTACAGCGACTTGATGCCCAGTTCCCACGCCCGATAGTGCAGCATCAACAGGTCCCACTTGTCGACGTCGGCGGGCAGGAAGAGGTTCAGCGACTGCGCCTGGTCGATGTAGGGGGTGCGGTCGGCCGCGAGCTCGAGCAGCCAACGCTGGTCGATCTCGAAGGCGGTGCGGAACACGGCCTTCTCCTCGGCCGACAGGAAGTCGAGGTGCTGGACCGAGCCCCCGTTCTCCAGGATCGAATTCCACACCGCCTCGGAATTCTTGGCCTTCTCGACCAACAGCCGCTCGAGGTGCGGATTGCGGATCACGAACGAGCCTGAGAGCGTCTTGTGCGTGTAGATGTTGGCCGGGATGGGCTCGATGCAGGCCGAGGTGCCGCCACAGATGATCGAGATCGAGGC
This sequence comes from Sphingomonadaceae bacterium, assembly GCA_025056155.1. Taxonomy (GTDB): domain Bacteria; phylum Pseudomonadota; class Alphaproteobacteria; order Sphingomonadales; family Sphingomonadaceae; genus Thermaurantiacus. The sequence continues at coordinate 530,364 of JANWWL010000004.1, read as the reverse complement.
CGTCGGCGCAATCGCCATCTTGCAGCTGAAGCGCTCCATCACCCCCATCTCCTCGGCGTCGGGGCAGGGACCGCGTTCGGCGGCCAGCAGCATCGAGGCTTCGTCCACCTTGGCCCGGATGTGCCGGAACATCTTGAGGTTCCACGACTTGGCGAGCGCCGATTCGAAAGGGATGCCGCGCGCCTGCAGGAAGCTGTGGAAGCCCATGACGCCAAGACCCACGGATCGCTCGCGGCTCGCGGCGTAACGAGCCCGCGCCATCTCCTCGGGCGCCCGAGCGATGTAGTCGGAAAGCACATTGTCCAGGAAGCGCATCACGTCTTCCAGGAAACGGTCGTGGCCGCTCCATTCGTCCCACTTCTCGAGGTTGAGCGAGGACAGGCAGCACACCGCCGTCCGCTCGCGGCCCAGGTGATCGGGCCCCGTCGGCAACACGATCTCGGAACAGAGGTTGGACGTGGTGACCTTCAGCCCCAGCTCGCGCTGGTGACGCGGCATCGCCCGGTTCACATGATCGATGAAGACGATGTAGGGTTCGCCGGTCGCCAGCCGGGTCTCCACGATCTTCTGGAACAGGGTGCGCGCATCCACCTGCCCGCGCTTGGAACCGTCGCGCGGCGAAACAAGGTCGAAGGGCCGGCCGTCGCGCACCGCCTCCATGAAGGCGTCGGTGATGAGGACGCCGTGGTGCAGGTTGAGCGCCTTGCGGTTGAAGTCGCCCGAGGGCTTCCGGATCTCGAGGAACTCCTCGATCTCGGGATGCGAGATGTCGAGGTAGACGGCGGCCGACCCGCGCCGCAACGACCCCTGGCTGATGGCGAGGGTGAGGGAGTCCATCACGCGAATGAACGGAATGATGCCCGACGTGCGGCCGTTGAGGCCCACCGGCTCACCGATCCCGCGCACGCGGCCCCAGTAGGTGCCAATGCCCCCGCCGCGAGCGGCGAGCCAGACGTTCTCGGTCCAGGTGCCGACGATGCCCTCGAGACTGTCGTCGACCGAGTTGAGATAGCAGGAAATGGGCAAGCCCCGGCCCGTGCCGCCGTTCGACAGCACCGGCGTGGCCGGCATGAACCAAAGGTTCGAAATGTAGTCGTACAGACGCTGGGCGTGCGCGGCATCGTCGGCATACGCCGCGGCGACGCGCGCGAACAGGTCCTGGCAGCCCTCGCCGGGCAGCAGGTAGCGGTCGCGCAGCGTCTCCTTGCCGAAGGCGGTGAGCTTCGCATCCCGCGACGGATCGATCCGCACCGGAAAGCGCACCGCCTGCACCGCGGTGGCGCCTGCGGCGGCCGGAGGCGTGTCCTCAACCGGTGATTCGCTGCGCGCGAAATCCATCGTGTCCGCCCTTCACCATCAAGGCCACCAGCCCGAGCCGGCGGCCACGCCCCATCACACCGGCGTGGAGACGGGTGGCCCGGCCCTCAACCCCCGTCCTTCACGACTCTAGATGTTGAGGCTCGAAGAATGCAAGGGGGCGAGAACTTGTGGGGTGCGGCAGGAGGGTCCGAAACGGCCGGGTCGGCTCCAGACCTCGGTCCACCGGATGAGGAGCGCGCCCGGCGGCAGATGACCATGCCGCCTGAAGTGTCAGGCCGCGCGGCACGGGCCGGTCCCCACGCCGTCCCGGCCCCCTGCCGGTGCCCCATCGCCTCTGCCTCAACCGCCGTGCCCGGCGTCGGGCCTGCGCTGGCTTCGGCCCGGCCACCGAGCGGCCAGTGCCGCGCCCCTGTGGCAACCGGCACGCAGCCCGAGTGCCCCCGGCCGCCCGAGCGGTGGAAGGCCATCGCCGCCGCGCACCCCTCCCACGGCCCGCCGGCCATCACCAGCAGGGCTTTCGCGGCCGGCACCCCGCCGCTACCACGCCGGGCCAGGAGACGCCCATGGCCCTGATCCGCAACGACGACATCGTCGAGACCGTGCGTGCAGCCCTGCAGCACATCAGCTTCTACCACCCGGTCGACTATGTTGAAGCCTTGGCCGCCGCCTACGAAGCCGAGGAAAGCCCGGCCGCGCGCGACGCGATCGCCCAGATCCTCACGAATTCCCGCCTGTCGGCCGAAGGCCATCGGCCCATCTGCCAGGACACCGGCATCGTGGTCTGCTTCGCCAAGGTGGGCATGCGCGCGCGGTTCGAGGGCGACCGAACGCTCCAGGAACTCGTGGACGAGGGCGTGCGGCAGGCCTGGCGCGATCCCGACAACCCCTTGCGCCCATCGATCGTGGCCGATCCCGCCTTCACTCGCGTCAACACGCGCGACAACACGCCGGCCGTCGTGCACGTGGCGCTGGTGCCGGGCGAGCATCTGGAGCTGATCCTCGCCGCCAAGGGTGGCGGTTCCGAGAACAAGGCCCGGTTTGCGATGCTGAATCCGGCCGACTCCATCCCCGACTGGGTGGAGCGGACCGTCCCCACCATGGGGGCCGGCTGGTGCCCGCCCGGCATGCTGGGCATCGGCATCGGCGGCACGCCGGAGAAGGCGATGCTGCTGGCCAAGGAAGCGCTGATGGCGCCCATCGACATGGCCGAGCTCAAGGCCCGGGGGCCGAGGAGCGCGCTTGAGGAACTGCGCGTCGAGATCTTCGACCGAGTGAACCGCCTGGGCATCGGCGCCCAGGGCCTGGGCGGGTTGTCGACGGTGCTCGACGTCAAGATCCTCGACTGGCCCACGCACGCCGCCTCGAAGCCGGTCGCCATGATCCCCAACTGCGCGGCCACGCGCCACGCCCATGTCACGCTCGACGGGTCGGGTCCGGCCTATCTGCCCTTGCCCGACCTCGATCGCTGGCCGCGGGTCGGCTGGGCGCCGTCGAGCGAGGCGCGGCGCGTCGACCTCGACACGCTCACGAAGGAGGAGGTGGCGCGCTGGCAGCCGGGCGAGCGCCTGCTGCTCACGGGCCGCATGCTGACGGGCCGGGATGCGGCCCACAAGCGCATCGCCGACCTGAAGGAGCGCGGCGAGCCTCTGCCCGTGAGCTTCGCGGGCCGCGTTCTCTATTACGTCGGGCCCGTCGATCCCGTGCGCGATGAGGTGGTGGGGCCGGCCGGCCCCACGACGGCCACGCGGATGGACCGGTTCACGCGGATGATGCTGGAAGAAGGCCTGCTCGCCATGGTGGGCAAGGCCGAGCGCGGCCCCGAGGCCATCGCGGCCATCCGCGACCATCGGGCGGCCTACATGATCGCGGTGGGCGGGGCGGCCTATCTCGTCTCGCGCGCCATCCGCGCCGCGCGGGTGGTGGCCTTCGCCGACCTTGGCATGGAGGCCATCTACGAGTTCGAGGTGAAGGACATGCCGGTGACGGTGGCCGTGGACGCCCGCGGTACCAGCGTGCACGCAACGGGCCCCGAGGAGTGGCGCCGCCGGATCGCCGAGCGCCTGCGCGAGTCGGCCTGACGACCGACGGTGCTCGACTCGCGGGCCGGGACCTGCGCCCTTCGCGACATCGGCCTGATTACGCAGCGCGCGCCGTCGGCCTAGCGCGTGCCTGGCGGGCCGCGGCGCGCTAGGCCTCGGCCAGGTGCCGGCACACGATGTCCCAGGCCTCCTCGGCCGTTTCGACGAACGTGAAGAGGGAAAGATCTTGGGGATCGATCACGCCCTCCTCCGCCAGGCCGGAGAAATTGATGATACCCTCCCAATAGTCGCGCCCAAAGAGCAGGATGGGCACTGGGTCCATCTTGCCGGTCTGAATCAGCGTCAGGAGCTCGAACAGCTCATCGAGCGTCCCATAGCCACCGGGAAACACCGCCACAGCCCTGGCCCGCATCAAGAAGTGCATCTTGCGGATCGCGAAATAGTGGAACTGGAAGCTGAGGCTGGGCGTCACCCAGGCGTTCGGCCGCTGTTCGTGGGGCAGCACCACGTTGAGCCCGATGGATGGCGCTCCGGCATCGGCCGCCCCCCGGTTGGCGGCCTCCATGATCGACGGACCACCGCCCGAGCACACCACGAGTTCGCGCCCGCCATCGGCCCGGCACGGGCAAGACGAGGCCAGGAACGCGAGCCGCCTGGCCTCGGCATAGAAGCGGGACTTGGCCGCCAACCGTGCGGCCGCCGCGTGCCGCTCGGGCGGCGCGCAGGCCACGAAGGCGTCCGCCTCCTCCGGGGCCGGGATCCGGGCGGAGCCGTAGAAGACGAACGTCGAAACGATCCCCGCCTCGTGGAGCAGCATCTCGGGCTTCAGCAGCTCGAGCTGCAGGCGGACGGGCCGGAGCTCGTCGCGCAGCAAAAAGTCGAGGTCCTGGAAGGCCAAGCGATAGGCCGGGTGTTCGGTCTGCGGCGTGCGCGCCACCTCGCGCGAACGACGGGCGTCCTCGTCGGCCTGGCGCAGCGAATGCCGACGGGGTTCGGGCGTCATGCGGTCCATGCGGCCCCCATGGCGGAACGCCACCGCCAAGGAAACGGCCGATCGGCGTTGACACCCCGGGGAATGCACCGCACGGAGCGGGCGGGCCACGCCGCCCCAACGCGGCGCGCGCTCTCTGGAAGGAGAGACATGATGACCACCTCCCCGGCCGTCGCGGCGGCCCACCCCCTCCCCCGCCCTGCCGTTCGCCCCGCCAACCCCTGCTTCTCCTCGGGGCCCTGCGCCAAGCGCCCGGGCTGGAGGCCCGATGCGCTGTCGACGGAGGCGCTTGGCCGCTCGCATCGTTCGAGCCTGGGCAAGGCGCGCTTGCAGGAAGCCATCGAGCGCACGCGCGCGCTTCTGGGCGTGCCCGCCGACTATCGGATCGGAATCGTGCCGGCATCCGACACCGGAGCGTTCGAAATGGCGATGTGGAGCCTGCTGGGCGCTCGGCCGGTGACGGCGCTCGCCTGGGAAAGCTTCGGCGAAGGCTGGGTGACGGACGTCGAGAAGCAGCTGAAGCTGGGCCCCACCGTACTGCGCGCGCCCTACGGCGACCTGCCCGACCTTGGCACGGTCGACTTCGACCACGACGTCGTCTTCACCTGGAACGGCACGACCTCGGGCGTGCGCGTCCCGCACGGCGACTGGATCCCGGACGATCGCCGCGGGCTCACGCTGTGCGATGCCACCTCAGCCGCGTTCGCCCAACCCCTGCCCTTCGCCAAGCTCGACGTCGTCACCTTCAGCTGGCAGAAAGTGCTGGGCGGCGAGGCCGCGCACGGGGTGCTGATCCTGTCGCCCCGCGCAGTCGAACGGCTGCTCTCCTACCGGCCACCATGGCCCCTGCCCAAGATCTTCCGCCTCACGAAGAACGGTCAGCTGATCGAGGGCATCTTCGCGGGCGAGACGATCAACACCCCCTCGATGCTCTGCGTGGAGGACTGGTTGGATGCCTTGGCCTGGGCGGAGTCGATTGGCGGGCTTCCCGCCCTCCATGCCCGGGCCGATGCCAACTTCGCGGCCCTCCAGCGCTGGATCGACTCCGTGCCCTGGGCGGCGAACCTCGCGAAGGACCCGGCGACACGCTCCAACACCTCGGTCTGCTTCACGGTCGACGGCCCGCCGGAGTTGCCCAAGACCATCGCCCGCCTGCTGGAAGCCGAGGGGGTGGCGTTCGACATCGCCGGCTACCGCGACGCGCCGCCTTCGCTGCGAGTGTGGTGCGGCGCGACCGTCGAGACGGCCGACATCGAAGCGTTGACCCCGTGGCTCGAATGGGCCCGCGCCCATCTGGTGTCCTGAACCCGCGCCATGACCCATCGGGTGCTCATCGCCGACCGGATGTCGCCGCGCGCGGCCGAAATCTTTCGCGCCCGCGGCATCGCCGTAGACGAAAGGCCAGGCCTGACCCGCGAGGAACTGAAGGGCATCATCGCCGAGTATGACGGGCTTGCGGTCCGTTCGGCCACCAAGGTGACGGCCGACGTCCTCGAAGCGGCCACGCGCCTTAAGGTGATCGGGCGGGCGGGCATCGGAGTCGACAACATCGACGTCGCCGCCGCCTCCGCCCGCGGCATCGTGGTGATGAACACGCCATTCGGCAACGCGATCACCACGGCCGAGCATGCGATCGCCCTGATGTTCGCGCTCGCCCGCCAGCTGCCCGAGGCCGATCGCTCGACCCAGGCCGGAAAGTGGGAGAAGAACCGCTTCATGGGCGTAGAGCTGGCCGCCAAGACCCTGGGGCTCATCGGCTGCGGCAACATCGGCTCGATCGTGGCCGACCGCGCCCACGGCCTGAAGATGAAGGTGATCGCCTACGATCCCTTCCTCACGCCGGAGCGGGCGCAGACCTTGGGGGTGGAGAAGGTCACGCTCGAGGAGCTGTTGGCGCGGGCCGACTTCATCTCGCTGCATGCCCCCTTGACCGACAGCACGCGCAACATCCTGAGCCGCGAGAACCTGTTGAAGACCAAGAGGGGCGTGCGGATCGTGAACTGTGCACGCGGCGGCCTGATCGACGAGGTGGCGCTGAAGGAACTCCTTGATTCCGGCCATGTCGCCGGTGCCGCGCTCGACGTCTTTGCCGAAGAGCCAGCGTATGCCTCGCCCCTCTTCGGCACGCCGGGGTTCATCGCCACCCCCCATCTCGGGGCTTCGACGGAGGAGGCGCAGGTCAACGTCGCCATCCAGGTGGCCGAGCAGATGGCCGACTTCCTGCTCCTGGGGGCGGTGTCGAACGCGCTCAACATGCCCTCGGTCACTGCCGAGGAGGCTCCCCGGCTGAGACCCTACATGGCGCTTGCCGAGAAGCTGGGCCAGCTGTTGGGCCAGCTCGAGACCGGGGACCTGCGGGGGATCACCGTCGAGGCAGAAGGAGCGGCCGCGCTTCTCAACATCAAGCCCATCACCGCGGCGGCGCTTGCGGGGGTGATGCGCGCCTTCTCCGACACCGTGAACATGGTGAACGCTCCTCACTTGGCGCGCGAACGCGACATCGACGTGGCCGAGGTGCGCCACGAGCGCGACACCGACTATCAGACGCTCATCCGGGTGACGGCGCGCACTGGCTCGGGCGACCATTCGGTGGCGGGCACGCTGTTCGGCCACGCCACCCCGCGCCTGGTCGAGATGCTGGGCATCAAGGTCGAGGCCGACTTCGCCCCCCGAATGCTGTTCATCGCCAACGAGGACAAGCCAGGGTTCATCGGCCGGCTGGGGACCACGCTGGGCGATGCCGGAGTGAACATCGGCACCTTCCACCTGGGCCGTCGCCATGCCGGAGGCGAGGCGATCCTGCTGCTGTCGGTCGACCAACCCATTCCGCCCGCCCTTCTCGCCCGGGTCGCGGCCTTGCCGGGCGTGCGCACGGCCCGCGCGCTGGGCTTCTGACCGCCGCCCCCATGGCGCCGGCGCTGCTGCCCGAGGGCTTCCGCGACCGGCTGCCGCCCGAGGCCGGCCGCCGGGCCCGGCTCCTGGACCGGATCCTGGGCGTCATCTCCGCCCACGGCTATGAACGCGTCGAGCCGCCGCTCGTCGAGTTCGAGGAAAGCCTGACTCGCTGGCTGGCAAGTGCCGCGGCCGACGGCCTCATCCGGGCCAGCGATCCGGCGAGCGGCCGCGCCTTGGTGTTGCGACCCGACATCACGGGGCAGATCGCGCGAATCGCCGCCACCCGTCTGGCCGAAGCCCCCCGGCCGTTGCGCCTGGCCTATGGCGGACGCGTGCTCCGCGCCCGGGGCACCGAGCTCGACCCCGCGCGCGAGCGCACCCAGGCCGGCGCCGAGCTCGTGGGCGCCGACTCGCCGCACGCGGTGGCCGAGGTCGTCATGGTGGCCCTGGAAGCGCTCGAGGCCTGCGGCGTGGAAGCCGTGTCGGTCGACCTGACCCTGCCCGACCTGGTGCCGCGGCTGGCGGCCGGGCCGTGGCCCGTGGCCCAAGGCGCGGACGTGGCCCGAGCGCTTGACATGCGGGACCTCTCCGCCCTCGACGCGCCCGACCGGCGGCCCTACCGAGCGCTCCTCGAGGTGCCGGGCGAGGCCGGGCCGGCGCTTTCGCGCCTGCGCGCGCTCGACCTGCCGCCCCCCTTCCCCGCCCTGTTCGACCGGCTGGAAGCGGTGGTGCGGGCCGTGCCCCGCGCGCGGGTGACGATCGATCCCTGCGAGCGGCACGGCTTCGCCTATCATAGCTGGGTGGGCTTCACCCTGTTCGGCACTGCGCGTGGCCGGCCGTTCCGCACCGAGGTGGGGCGCGGTGGGGCCTACGTCATCCTGCGGCCCGACGGTCGGGAAGAGCCGGCAAGCGGTTTTTCGCTCTATGTCGATCCGCTGGCCGAAGCCGGCCTGGGCGATGCGCCCGCACCGCGGCTGTTCCTGCCGCTCGGTACGCCCGAGGCCGTCGCGCGCGGGCTCCGCGCCGAGGGCTGGTGCACCGTGGCCGCCCTGACCGAGGCCGACGACGCCCGGGCCCTGGGCTGCACCCACCGCTGGCAGGACGGCCGTGTCGTGGAAGCCGGCTGATGGCGAACGTGGTGGTGATCGGCGCCCAGTGGGGTGATGAAGGCAAGGGGAAGATCGTTGACTGGTTGTCGGCCCGCGCGGACGTCGTGGTGCGCTTCCAGGGGGGGCACAACGCCGGCCACACGCTGGTGGTGGGCAACCAGACCTACCGCCTGTCGCTGCTGCCCTCGGGCATCGTGCGCGGCACGCTGTCGCTGATCGGCAACGGCGTCGTGCTCGACCCCTGGGCGCTGGTGGAGGAGATCGACCGGTTGGCGGGACAGGGCGTGGAGGTGACGCCCGACCGTCTGCAGGTCGCCGAAACCTGCCCGCTGATCCTGCCGTTCCACCGGGACCTCGACGCCCTGCGCGAGGATGTGAGCGGGGCCGGGCGGATCGGGACGACGCGCCGCGGCATCGGCCCGGCCTATGAGGACAAGGTGGGCCGCCGCGCGCTGAGGCTGTGCGACCTGGCCGATCTGGCGGCAGCCGGCCCCCAGATCGACCGCCTGCTCGCCCACCACAACGCTCTGCGCGCTGGCTTCGGCGTGCCCCCGATCGACCGCGACCGCCTGGTGGCCGAGCTGGCGGCCATTGCGCCCCGGATCCTGCCCTTCGCCGGCCCGGTCTGGGCGACACTGGCCCGCCACCGGCGCCAGCGCGCGCGGATCCTGTTCGAGGGTGCCCAGGGAGTGCTGCTGGATGTGGATCACGGCACCTACCCCTTCGTCACGTCCTCGAACACGGTGGCGGGAGCAGCGGCGGCCGGCTCGGGCCTGGGGCCAGCGGCGGTGGGCTACGTGCTGGGAATCGTGAAGGCCTACACCACGCGCGTGGGATCGGGGCCCTTTCCCACCGAACTGCACAATGCCGTGGGACAGCGCCTGGGCGAGCGGGGACGCGAGTTCGGCACGGTGACGGGCCGAAAACGGCGCTGCGGCTGGTTCGATGCCGCGCTGGTGCGCCAGAGCGTGCAGGTGGCGGGCATCGACGGCATCGCGCTCACCAAGCTCGACGTGCTGGACGGGCTTGAGGAGCTGTGGGTGTGCACCGCCTACGAGCTCGATGGGCACCGGATCGATCACCTGCCGCCCTCGGCCGCGCTCCAGGCCCGCGTGCGGCCGATCTACGAGCGGATCGAGGGCTGGCGGGAGTCGACGGCCGGGGCGCGCCGCTGGGCGGACCTGCCCGCCAACGCCATCAAGTACGTTCGCCGGATCGAGGAGCTGATCGACTGCCCGGTCGCGCTGGTGTCGACGAGCCCCGAGCGGGACGACACCATCCTGGTGCGCGATCCCTTCCGCGACTGATCCTGGGGGGCGTGGCCGGGTGCCGAAGCGCAACCGCATGCCCGGTCTGGCCCGTCGCCCGATCGACGCACGGCCCGGCGCGCCCCGTCCCGCCCGGTTCGCAGGGCCTGGGCTCGCCCGGCCCTCGCTTCGTCATCGCTCCGCGGGCGGCGCAGTCGGAGCAAGCGCGAACAGCGCCTCCTCGAGCGCTGCGAAGGCCGAGACCCGGCCCTGCGGGGGCGGTTCCGGGCTGCCCAGCACGGCCTGGGCCCGCACCGTTCCCGTCTTGGGGTCCATCACGAGCGCGGCCTTGACACCGTAGGCATCCCCCAGATGCCCGCACCCCGCCGTCGGTCGGGGGCTCAAGGGCTGGTCGCCGTCGGCAGCGCCGGTGCCCGAGAGGCAATGGAGCCCCCCTTCCGACCACGCCCGGAACAGCCGTCGGTCCGTCTCTGGCCCCGCGCCATGGGCGAGGATGGGCTGCGCTCCGAACAGTGCGGCATGCGTGGTGGTCTTGAGGAACCGGCCCTGGTTGACGAGCACGGCCCGGCCCAGCCGCGCGAGCTCGGCCACCGAGATACGCAGGCCTCCCTGGGGCGAGAACAGGCCGCCGTTGGTGCCGGGCACGTAGCGCTCGAGGTCCTGGCACGACGTCCCGGGCCCGAGCCGCACCGGGCAGCCGGCGGGCGGCCGCTCGGCATCCGCCTCGGCCGTCCAGCCGCCGTGCGATGACGGCCGGTGGAGGACGGCCCCGCGCCGCGCGAACCCGGCGGGGCAACCCGACCAGTTGAAGCAGGCGCGGATGCCCAAGGGCTTCAGCACCAGCCTCTGGGCGGCGCGGTCGAAGCGCTCGCCCGTCACGCGCTCAATCACGGTGGCCAACACCACGCTGCCCAGATTGGCGTAATCGAACACCTCGCCCGGCGGATGGGCCGAAAAGCTGGCGGACGACAGGTACGACCGCAGGTCGGTGCCCAGCGGAACCACGTAGCCCCCGGCATCCGACAGCGCAGCCGTGTGGGCAAGGAGGTGCCGCACCCGGATGGGCCGATCCGGATGGTACGGATGGCGCAGCGGCCAGCCCAACCAGAGCGAGACGTCATCGTCGAGACCCAGCCGGCCCTGATCCGCGAGCCTGAGGACCGCCAAGGCCACCACGACCTTCGAGATCGAAGCGACGCGCAGCGGCGTGCGGGGCCCGAAAGGCCGAATCGGCCGCCCCTCGGAATCGAGCTCGGCGGCACCTTCCCCCCGGGTGAGGATCCGCCCGTCGGGCTCGGCGACGGCGACCGCCCAGGCCTGGACCGTGACACCCCCCAGCCGCGGCAGCGGAGCGGCCCAGCCGGCGGCCGCCGCGAGTGCGGCGGCCGCTGCGCCGGCCAGCCGCGACCCCCATGGGCCCAGCATCGGCCCCTTCCGTCAGGCGGCGCGCGCCAGGGGTTTCAGGTCGAAGCGTTCGGCGTAGTCGCGGAACCGTTCGGCCACGGCCCCCGCGTCAAGGCCGAAGTCCTCGGGCGCATAGCGGTGCCGGGCGAAGCCATGCTCCCGTGCGGCGCGGCGCACGTAGGCCGTCATCGCAGCCCGAGCCATAGGCGTCCAGTCCCAGCCGAAGTGGGCGTAGATGCGCGCCACGGTGCGGGGCCAGTTTCGGTCGACCTCTTCGAAGGTCACGTCGATCTGGCGGTCGGCCGGGATCGCCGCCCGGTCGCGCAGGCACCGGTCGATCCGGAGGCGGGTCTTGTGAAGCCACTCCTGGCCCACCCAGCAGGGATCCACCTCGTCCGACTGGACGACCATCTGGTTCCAGGCCAGGCTGGCCGACGACGCCACGATCGCCACCGGGTCGCGGTGGGTGAAGACGTAACGGGCCCCGGGGAAAACGGCGTGGAAGGTGGCCAGGTCCTGCATCGTCTGCGGGGTCTTGAGCACCAAGGGCCGACGGTCGCCCGTGAACCACTGGCGCAACTTGAGGAGCCGGCGCATCCGCTCGTAGGCGGGCTTGAGGTCGGTCGTTTCGCCGTGGCGCGCAAAGCTGGGCACCCGGCGCTGCGCTTCGATGAGGGCACCCGCCAGACTGTGCTCCAGCATCCCCAGCTCTTCGTCCACTTCGAGGGGTCCGGTCGGATGGACGTCGAGGGTGGCCGGGTTGATCCAGCTGATCACCCTCAGCCCGAAGCGCGTGCGCGCGATCCGGGGATCGGGCGTCCGCGTGAAGCTGCGCGGCCAGGGGACGGGACATGCCGATTCGTAGAGCCGGAGCCCCGAGAACATCGGATCCGCCGCCAGCAAGCGCTGAAGCCGCGTGGTGCCCGAACGCATCGGCCCCACGACGACGAGCGGCGGGGCGAGCTCCTCGCGATCGATCTCGGGATGCCGTTTGAACAGTTCCTCAGCCCACAGCCGCTCCTTCACGATCTTCAGAAGCGTGCCGTGGGCGATGACTCGCCCCAACGTATTGAGGCGCGCTTCTTCCCGCAGGGCCGGGATCAGCACGTCGCGTTGCGCCTGCAGGAAGGCCGTGTCGCCGTGGTCGGAAAGGCCCGTTTCGCGCTCGGCGCGCTCCACGATGCGCGCCCACGACAGGTCGGCCGGCGGCTGGAGCCCCCTGTCCCACAGATGCTCGAGGCCCCGCATCAGGCCCTTGAGCGGCCAGGGGCGGAAGGCGGTGGCGGGCGGCAGCCGCGACGGCTTGGTGGGCATGGGCCGCGCTGTTAGGGCGGGAATGATGGCAAATGGATGGCGTGTGCTGGCGCTGGCCCTGGCCCTGGGCGCATGCGTGGCCACCAAGGAAGCGCGCGTCCGCCGCGCGCTGATGGAGGCGGGCGTGCCCGAGCCGGTCGCGCGCTGCATGGCCCGCCCCATGGCGGAGGACTTGTCGGTCGCGCAGTTGCGGGCCTTGGCCGATGCCGCGCGTCTTGCGCGCCGGCCCGTGGGCGAAGTGACGGTGGCCGAGGCCTTCCGGGCGCTGCGGCGCGTGGGCGACCCTCAGGTGATCGGCACGCTCGCGGCCACTGGCCTGTCGTGCGCCGGGCACATGTAAGCGGGCCCCGGCACCGCGGGCGGCCCCGAAGCGTCCATCAACCTCGCCGACCCCCTCCGCCACGCCCGCCCTCAGGGCGGCCTCAGGCGTGGGGTCGCGTCCAATCCGGCGGCCCCGGCCGTCGCCCGCCCACCTCAGCGGTAGCGGAAGGCAGCGTCGTCCAGGTCGATGCGCGGAAATTCGTCTTTCTCGCGCCAGTAGTCCTGGTTGTGCTGCCACTCGGGCTTGTTGCCCCGCTTGGGCAACAGGTGCAGGGCACGCTTGAGGTAGTTCGGGTTGAAGTTCTCCTCGTCGATCCAGGGCAACAGCGGCATGTTGTGGTCTTCGGGCCGCAAGGCCACCTCGACCTGCCGAACCCCCTTGGCGTCCATGTGGTTCAACAGCCGGCACACGAAGTCGGCGACGATGTCCACGCGCAGCGTCCACGAGGCGCGGAAATAGCCGAAGATCCACACCATGTTGGGCACGCCGGTGAACATCATCCCGCGGTAGGTGACCGTGTCGGCGAAGTTCAGCGGCCGGCCGTCGATCGTGAAGGCGATGTCCCCCAGGATGCACAGGTTGAAGCCCGTGGCGGCCACGATGACGTCGGCAGCCAGCTCGGTGCCATCCTTCATCCTCAGGCCCTGGGGCGTGAAGCGCTCGATTTCGCCCGTCACCATCGTCACGCGGCCCGATCGGATGCCCAGGAACATGTCGCCGTCGGGGATGTAGGCCAGGCGCTGCTGCCAAGGCCGATAGCGGGGCGTGAAATGCGGGTCGATCGGATAGTCGTCGCCCAGGAAGAAGCGCGCGGCCGTCAACAGCTCGCTGCGGACGAGCTCCGGCTCCTGGAAGCAGCGCTGGCAGATCACGTCCTGGTCGTGCAGGATCTTACGGCGGGTCGCCTCGTGCACCACAGGCTCGGGCACGCCCAGCGCCCGCATGGTGTCGGCCAGGTCGTTCCGGTTGGGCGCGGGATAGAAATAGGTGGGCGAGCGCTGGACGACCCAGACGTGGCGCGCCTCGGGAATGTTGGGCACGATGGTGGCAGCCGTGGCGCCGGACCCGATCACGATGACGTTCCGGTCCTTGAGGTCCAAGTCTTCGGGCCATTCCATCGAATGGACCAGGATGCCGCGATAGTCGGACATGCCCTCCCACTCGGGCATATAGCCCTTCAGATGGCGGTAGTAGCCCTGGCACATCCACAGGAAGTTGGCCGTGACGGTGAAGGGACCCTCGGGCGACGTGCCGGTCAGCGTCCAGCGCTGCCTCGTGCTGTCCCAACTCGCCGTCTCCACCCGATGCCGATAGCGAATGCCGCGCGCCAGGTTGTTCTCGGCGATCACTTCGCCCAGATATTTCAGGATTTCCTCACGCGTGGCGATGGGCGGGCCCACCCAGGGCTTGAAGCGGTAGCCGAAGGTATAGAGGTCGGAGTCCGAGCGGATGCCAGGATAGCGATGGCTCCACCAGGTGCCGCCGTAGCTTTCAAACGCTTCGAGGATGAGCCAGGATTTCCCTGGGCATTGGTCCTGCAGGTGCTTGGCCGCTCCGAGCCCGGAAATCCCCGCCCCCACGATCAGCACGTCGACGTGCTCCGTGGCCGGGTTCGCCGCTGCCCGCGCGGCCTCGATCGCCATCACGTTCATTGCGCGTCTCCCTCGCTCGGCCCGCGAGATTGAGGGCGAGCGGGCCGGTGGTCAACTGCCGGCCCCCGCCCCTCGCGTTTCCGGGAGCCGGCTGGGGCCGGCCGGGCGCGTAAGGATGGGGGCCCACAAGGAGACGGCCATGGCCAGGACCGTGCGTGCGGCGGTGTGTTTCGCTCCCCGCGAGCCACTCGAGGTGATCGAGGTCGAGCTTCAGGACCCTGGGCCCGGCGAAGTGCTGGTGCGCTTCCTCGCCTCAGGCCTTTGCCATTCCGACCTCCACGCGCTCGAGGGCACGATCGACGAGCGCTTTCCCCTGGTGGCGGGCCATGAGGCGATCGGCGACGTCGTGGCGGTGGGCGACGGCGTACGCGATTTCCGCGCGGGCGACCGGGTGATGGCCTTCCTGGTGCCCGACTGTGGCACGTGTCCCTTCTGCCAATCCGGGCGGACGAACTTCTGCCGGCAGTTTCCGGCCCGGCGGCAGAATCCGCGCACCGTCTTCGCGTACCGGGGCCAACCGCTGCAGTCGTTCATGGGCATCGGCAGTTTCGCCGAGATGGCGGTGGTGCCCGCCGACCAGCTGGTGAAGGTGAACCCGGAAGCGCGGGTGGACCAGGCCTGCTGCATCGGCTGCGGCGTCACGACCGGGATCGGGGCAGTGCTCAACTCGGCCAGGGTGCCGCCCGGGGCGTCGGTCGCGGTGTTCGGCGTGGGCGGCGTGGGGCTTTCGGTGGTGAAGGGTGCGAAGCTCGCCGGCGCCGGGCCCATCATCGCCATCGACCGCAATCCCGCGCGGCGCGACGTCGCGCTGGCCGCCGGGGCCACCCACTTCATCCTGGCCAACGGTGGCGAGGATCCCGTGGCCCAGGTGATGGCCATCACCGGGTTGGGTGCGGATTTCGCGTTCGAATGCGTGGGCTTGCCCGAACTCGCCGCCCAGGCGCTGGCCGCCACCAACCCCTGCTGGGGAATGGCCGTGAACGTGGGCCTGATGCCGGCCGGCGCGCGGCTGTCGGCCGTACCCTTCCATCTGCTCACGGGCCGACATTGGACGGGTTCGTTCATGGGCGGGGCCAAGCGCGCCGACGTGGCCCGCTATGTCGACATGTTCGTGGCGGGCGAGTTCCATCTGGACGACCTCGTGACCCATCGCCTGTCGCTGGACGAGATCAACCGGGGCTTCGCGATGATGCGCTCGGGTGAAGCGGTGCGCAGCGTCATCCTGTTCTAGCCTGCTGTTCTGGCCTGCCGCCGGCGCACGGCCTGGGGCTGGAAGGTGCCCGCGCACGGGGGCGTTCCCGCTCGGGCCCCGCGCCAGGGGGGTGGCGCCTAGCCCAGGGCCTTCACGATCTCGTCCGTCATCTTCTTGGCATCGCCCAGCAGCATCATCGTGTTCTCGCGATAGAACAGGTCGTTGTCGATGCCGGCGTAGCCCACGCCCCCCATCGACCGCTTCACGAACAGCACCGTCTTCGCCTTGTCGACGTCCAGGATCGGCATGCCGTAGATGGGCGAGCCCGGCTGGCGGGCGGCCGGGTTCGTCACGTCGTTGGCCCCGATCACGAACGCCACGTCGGCCTGGGCGAACTCGCCGTTGATGTCCTCGAGCTCGAAGACCTCGTCGTAGGGCACGTTGGCTTCGGCCAACAGCACGTTCATGTGCCCGGGCATCCGGCCGGCCACGGGGTGGATGGCGTATTTCACCTCCACGCCCTCCTTCTTGAGCAACTCGGCCATCTCGCGCACGGCGTGCTGGGCCTGGGAGACCGCCATGCCATAGCCCGGCACGATAATCACCTTGGAGGCATTCTTCATGATGAAGGCCGCGTCCTCGGCCGAGCCGCGCTTCCAGGGCCGGTCGGCCTTGGCGGCCCCCGCCGCCACCACATCCCCGCCGAAGCCCCCGGCGATGACGGACAGGAACTTCCGGTTCATCGCCTTGCACATGATGTAGCTGAGGATGGCGCCCGAGGAGCCCACGAGCGCCCCCGTGATGATCATGGCCGTGTTCTGGAGCGTGAAGCCCATGGCCGCGGCCGCCCATCCCGAATAGCTGTTCAGCATCGAGACGACGACCGGCATGTCGGCCCCCCCGATGGGGATGATGAGCAGCACGCCCACGACGAAGGCGAGGATGGTGATCGTCCAGAAGATCCAGGGCGATTCGTCCACCATGAACAGGGCCACCAGGGCCAGGATGGCGGCCAGCGTGCCGAGGTTGATGACGTGGCGGGCGGGAAGCAGGATCGGGGCCCCGCTCATGTTGCCGTTGAGCTTCAGGAACGCGATGACCGAGCCCGAGAAAGTGATGGCGCCGATGGCCGAGCCCAGGCCCATCTCCAGGCGAGAGACCGGGAAGATTTGGCCCGCCGCGTCGAGCAGGTCGAAGGCGGCCGGGTTCAGGAAGGCGGCCGCCGCGACGAGAACGGCCGCCAGGCCGACCAGCGAGTGGAAGGCCGCCACGAGCTGCGGCATGGCCGTCATGGCGATGCGTCGGGCGATGAGAAAGCCGATCGTTCCGCCCAGGGCCACGGCAGCCAGGATTTCCGGCAGGGCGGCGAGGTCGTGCGTCACCAGGGTGGTCGTGACGGCGATCGCCATGCCGAGCATGCCGAAGCGGTTGCCCGCCCGGCTGGTTTCCGGGCTCGAGAGGCCGCGCAGGGCCAGGATGAAGAAGACGCCGGCCAGAAGATAGGCGACGAGCGCCCAGGCCGGGGTGGAGCTGTCGTGCATGAATCAGGTCCTCAGGAGCGCGGCGTGGTGTCTTTCTTCTTGTACATGGCGAGCATGCGTTCGGTGACGGCGAAGCCGCCGAAGATGTTGACGCTGGCCAGCACCACGGCGGCGAGGCCCAACCACTTCGCCACCGCCGACCCCGCCGAGGCGGCCGCGATGAGCGCGCCCACCACGATCACCGACGAGATGGCGTTGGTGACCGACATGAGCGGCGTGTGCAGCGCCGGCGTGACCGACCAGACGACGTAATAGCCCACGAAGCAGGCAAGGACGAAGATCGACAGGATCGAGATGATGTCCATGCGAAGCCCCTATTCTTCGTGAGGATCGTCGTCCCCGAACTCTCCGTCCAGCTCCTCGTCAATCCGCTGCCGGTGCGCAAGCACCGCATCGCGCAGCCGATCCATGTAGTCTGCGTACCACGCCACGTTCCGGTCGATGACGGCTGCGTTCGCAAGATCTCCGACAGGTGGGCCGATCGCCGTCACAAGGACCGATCGACCCTGTCGGCCGACCCGTAGCCGAAGGGGTGCACCGCATCGATCAGACAACTCGTCTTCTACCCTCCGCAGAGCCGCAAACAACGCATTCGGATCTGTCGTGGAGCAATAAAGCTGATTCCCTAGGGATCCGTCTCTCTCGACCGTCAGCCATTGCGTGACCCAGATTTTATTTCGTGGAAAAACGGTCCTGATGCGCTGGCGGTTCTGAAGGTTAGGGATAACCCACCTCAACTCCTGCCATAAGGCGGCCAGACTCCGGAGAACCGATTGCCAATATTGCCGCCAACGTTCACGCTGGGCGCCTTCCTCGGCAGCCCGAAGCGCCCGGCCGCTGGCACGAACCCAGTCGTTGGGCCGGGCCACCACCTCCAGCATCGGCGCCCGCGCGTCACCCGCGCGGAACAGCCGGATTCGCACACCGAAAACCGCATAATCCTGTATCGCGGCCCGGTTGAGGAAGTCGATCGTTGCCCGATGCTCCCCGCAAAACTCCGGCGCCACCCATACGGCAATCCGGGCATCGAGCCCCCCCATGTAGGTGAGGATGTGGCCCAAGTGCCGATGGTCGGTTTTGACGCACTGGTTCTCGACCACCACGGGCCGCCCTCCCCCGTCGCAGGCCAGGATGTCGGCCGCGAACGACCCCACCTCCACCTCGATGCCCTCGATGTCGAGGTCGAGGCCCAGCGCCTCTCTCAGAAGGTCGAGATTGTCCGCACGCCACGGCGTGAAGTTTGCCGCTTCGTCCGGCCAGGCCACGCGGATGTCCTCGGGCACGAGGCGAACCAGGGGAACGGCGGCCGACATCAGCCCTGAAGCGCCGGGTGGATGATGGCGCCGCCCTTCACGACGAGGGCCCCCGTCACGATCTCGTCCCCCTCAGGAAGCTTCAGGGCCTTCGCCTCCGGGTCCCAGAAGGTTTGCACGAAGTTCAGAAGGTTGCGGGCGAAGAGCGCAGAGGCCGTGGACGCCATGCGCGAGGGATAGTTGGAGAAGCCCAGGATCGTGACGCCATTTTCGGTCACGACCGTCTCGTCGGCCCGCGAGCCTTCGACGTTGCCCCCTTGCACCACGCTCATGTCGACGATGACCGAACCCGGCCGCATGGTGGCGATCTGCTCGGCCGTCACCAGCCTCGGGGCGGGCCGGCCGGGGATGAGCGCCGTAGTGATCACGATGTCTTGCTTGGCGATCGTCTCGCTGATGAGGGCCGCCTGCTTGGCCCGATAGGCTTCGGACATTTCGCGCGCATAGCCGCCGGCCGTCTCGGCCTCGGCCGCCTCCTCGTCCTCCACGAAGACGGGCTTGCCCCCCAGCGACAGGATCTGTTCGCGCGTGGCCGGGCGCACGTCGGTGGCCGACACGATGGCCCCCAGCCGCTTGGCCGTGGCGATGGCCTGAAGGCCGGCCACGCCCACCCCCATCACGAACACGCGCGCAGCCGGCACGGTGCCCGCCGCCGTCATCATCATCGGAAACGCCCGGCCATAGGCGTGCGCGGCATCGATGACGGCCTTGTAGCCCGCCAGATTGGCCTGGCTCGAGAGCACGTCCATGCTTTGCGCCCGCGTGATCCGGGGAATGAACTCCAGCGCCACGGCATCGATGCCGACAGCGGCATAGGCCTCCAGGCGGTCCCGGCTCTGATAGGGGTTGAGCATGGCCAACACCAGGGCACCGGCCGGAATGCCCTCGGGGGCCGGGCCCTGGACGGCCAGCACCAGATCGGCCCCGTCCAGGACCTGGGCCCGCGATCCCACCAAGGCTCCCGCGGCGGCGAACTCCGCATCCGGAACGTCGGCCCTGAGCCCCGCCCCTTCCTCCACTGCCACCTGCGCTCCCAGCGCCAGGAACTTGCGCACCGTCTCGGGCGTGGCGGCCACGCGCCGTTCCCCGGGCGCGGTCTCCTTCATGACCGCGATCTTCATCGGGCGAGGCTCAGGCCAGGAACAGGGCCAAGGCGATCAACACGATCGCCACCACGATGACGGCCCACTTGGTGAGCGCAAGAAACGCATTCCACGTGTCGAGCGACTGCTTGGGCAGCCGATCGAAGTCGACCATGCACCGTCCCCCTGAACCTTGCGACGGCGCCCCCTCGCACGGCCGCCAGCCGGTTGCAATGGCGGTTCAGAGAGGGTCGGCCGGCGGGGCCAGGCCCACGGCCTCCAGGGCTTCCCGCTGGCGGGCGGCCAGCGCAGCGCGGTCGAACCCGTCGATCAGGCCCCGGAACAGTGCCGACCAGTTGAGCTCGGCCCCCAGCTGGATGAACACCCCGCCCAGCCCGATGGCCGCCCGGTCCATGAACACGAACTCGGCCGGAATGCGCACGGTACCCGTCCGCCGCAGCTCGGCGTGCACCTTCATGGCGATCGCCCGACCATACTCGCCCGGTCGCCGGTTCTCGTCGATCGGCCGCACCCGGTCGTCGAGCAAGGGGCCATACAGGAACCGCGCCCACACCAGGAGGATCCGCATGGTCTCGCGCGTGAGGCCCCGAAACCCCCAAAGGCCGAAGGCGTGAAAGGCTCGGTCTTCGTCGTCCGCTTCGATGGCGTGGTAGAGCTCGTTCACACCTTCGAGGAAGCGAGGGGGAAAGATTCGCACGCAGCCGAAGTCCACGAGGTTGATGACCGCGCGATCGCCGTCGGCCGCCGCCACGCTGTAGTTGCCGAGATGCGGGTCGCCGTGCAGCACGCCGGTGCAGTAGAACGGCCGATACCACGCCAGGAACAGCGCTTCCGCGATCCGGTTTCGGACCTCCAGCGGGTGCTCGCGGAACTGCAGGAGGTGCCGCCCCTCGAGCCAGTCGAGCGTCAGCAGGCGCGGCGTCGACAGGGCGGCGTAAACCTTCGGCACCCGCACCCGCGGGTCGTCGGCCAGCAGGGCGCGGTACAGGGCCGCGTGTCGCGCCTCGCGGCCATAGTCCAGCTCCTCGCGCAGTCGGGCCGCGAGCTCGTCACGGATCTCGCTGGGATCGATCGACCGGTCGATCCGGCGAAACAGGGCCAGGAGCAGGTCGAGCTGACCCAAATCCGCCTCCACGGCCGAGGCCATGTCGGGATATTGCAGCTTGACCGCCACCTCCTTGCCTGACGCCAGGCGGGCGCGATGCACCTGGCCCAGCGAGGCGGCGGCGGCGGCCTGAAGCGGGAAATGGGCGAAATGGCGCGCCCAGTCGGGGCCGAGCTCACCTGCCATGCGCCGGCGCACGAACCCCGACCCCATGGGCGGGGCATGGGCCTGGAGCTTCGCCAGTTCGGCCGCATACTGAGGGGGCACGGCATCGGGGATGTTCCCCAGTACTTGGGCGATCTTCATGATGGGGCCCTTGAGGTCGCCCAGGATCCGCCGCAGTTCGGCGGCGTTGCGAGCGTCGGCCAACTCCCGCCCGCCCGCCCGCGCTACCGCCGCACCGGCCGCAAAACCCCCAAGCCCGGCCCCGACGCGGGCGAACCGCATCATTTGGCCCGTGAGCGTCGCCCCACTCATGCCGCCTTGGTGGGGAAGACGGGCGCCGGCGGCAAGAGGGGGGATGCCGCAGGCCCCGTCGCCTCACCGCGCCGGACGCACGGCCGCCCAGACGTCGAGCGCCTGGACGGTCTCGACCACGTCGTGCACCCTGACCCACGCCGCTCCCGCCTCGGCCGCGCGCAGGGCGAGCGCGAGGCTCCCGCCCAGGCGCGCATCGGGTGCCGCCGGGCCCGCGATGGCCGGGATGAGGGACTTGCGGCTCGCCCCGACGAGCAGCGGCTGGCCGAGCTCCAGGAACCGTTCGAGGTGGCGGAGGATCGCGAGGTTGTGGTCCAGCGTCTTGCCGAAGCCGATGCCCGGGTCGACGATCAGGCGTGCGCGCGGAATGCCGGCCGCCTCGGCGGCGGCAAGCCGGCGTCGCAGGAACTCCAGCACCTCGCCCACCACGTCGGCATAGTGCGGGGCCTGCTGCATCGTGGCGGGCGTTCCTTGCATGTGCATAAGGACGACCGGCACCCCCAGGGCCGCGGCTGTGGCCAGGCTGTCGGACGCGAAGCCGAGGGCGGTCACGTCGTTGATCATCACGGCCCCGGCCCTCACGGCCGCGCGCATCACGGCGGGCTTCATCGTGTCGACCGACACGGGAACGCGGGCCTGGGCCAAGCCCCGGATTACCGGGACGACCCGCCGCAGCTCCTCCTCCTCGGGCACCGGCCGAGCGCCGGGCCGGGTCGATTCGCCGCCCACGTCCACCACGTCAGCGCCGGCGCGATGGAGGGCCACGCCGGCCTTCACGGCCTCCTCCACGCCGGCCCATCGGCCCCCATCGGAAAAACTGTCCGGGGTGACGTTCAGCACCCCCATCACCCGCGGCCGGCCCCGCCCGCTCGCCATCGCCCGCCGCCCGTAAACCCTAACGCGCGCTCGCCGTGAATGGAGTCGTGCGGACCTTCCACGACTTCGAGGTGGGCGACCTGATCCGCCCCGCCCCCGTCCTCGTCTCGCGAGGCGAAATCCTCGACTTCGCCCGCCGGTACGACGCGATCGGAGCGGGCTGGATGCCGGGCGACGCAGGCCCCGCGACGCCCGTGGCAAGCCCGCTTCTGGTCGCCACGCTGGTCCTGGGTGCGCTGTTCCGCGAGCTCAAGGCCCTCGACACCGGCCTGCTGGGTGCCCCGCAGATCGACGGCCTTCGCCTGCCCGCCCCAGTGCGCGCACAGGATCGGCTCGACATCGTGGGCGAGGTCATCGCGCGTCAGTTGGAGCCCGACGGGACAGGGCGCCTCCTGGTCGCGTTGCGGACCCGCACCGGTCGAGGCACGCCCGCCCTCGTCGCCGAAGTCGCCCTACCAGTGTTGGCCACGGCGCGCGTCCGGATCCTGGAGAAGGCCGCCACCGACGGCTGAGCGGGGCGAGCGGCGCCCGGCCGAGTGGCAACTCCAGGGGGCGACGAAGGGGCGGGACACCGGAGGGCCAAGCTCGTCCCCGGGGGCGGTAGGACTGGCGCGCCAGGGCAGCGCCGCCCGTCCGGAGACGGGTCGGGGGGGCGAAACGACGGCCTCGGCTCTGCTCCGGGCGCTCCCACGGCGCGAGGTCGGATGGGAGGGCTCGGGGTGGCGGGCCCATTCCTCGGGGAGGGCGCACGGCGGCCGGCCCCGAGGGTGGGGTGTGACGGGTCGGGCAGCGCTGGCCGCGGCGCCGCGCTGGTCGACCGGCCCAGGCGGCCGCGATCTTGGGCCGCGACCGCCAAGCGAGGGAGAGGAACGAAGAACGTCCGCATGTCGGCCCACCTTCCCGCCCGCACCTTCACCGACTTCACCATCGGCGACCGGATGCGGCTTGGCCCGGTCACCGTCGAGCGCACCGAGGCCATCGCCTTCGCCCGCCGCTACGATCCCCAGCCCTTCCTGCTCTGCGACGAGGATGCCGAGCGCAACCCGCTGTTCCGCCGACTTCCCGTCTCGGGCTGGTTGGTCTCGGCCCTTGTCAACCGCCTGCTGGTCGAGGAACTGAGGGCGAATCCCGTGGCCGTCATGGGCCAGCCGGGAGTCGACCGGCTGCGCTGGGTCCGTCCCGTCTTCCCGGGCGACCAGCTGTCGGTCGAAGCCGAAGTCGTCCGCACCCACTTGCTGCTGTCGCGCCGCGACGTCGGCGTCGTTCGCCAACGCCTGCGGGTCCGCAACCAGGACCGACGCGTCGTGCTGACGGCCGAGCTGTCGCTCCTGGTCGCTGCGCCGGCACGGCGGTTCGTGCTTGAGCGCTGGGATGAAGCCTGAGCCAAAGACGGATTACAACCGCACCAGGCTGATATGCGGCACGGTGAGCCGAGAGGCTCCGCCCAGGTCGGCCAGCTCCACCACGAACAGCGCCCGCGTGACCTTCGCGCCGGCCGACGTCACGAGCCGGATCGCCGCCTCGGCGGTGCCGCCCGTCGCCAGCACGTCGTCCACGAGCAGCACGCGCGCGCCCGCCGGCAGGTCATGGCGGTGGAGCTCCAGCCGGTCGCGGCCATACTCCAGGCCATAGTCGAACCCGATCGTCTCGGCCGGCAGCTTGCCCGGCTTGCGGATCAGGATCAGGCCGCGGCGTGTGCGATGGGCGACCGCAGCGCCGAACACGAAGCCCCGGGCCTCGATGCCGGCGATCAGGTCGAATTCGCCCGCTTGGGCGGCCAGCGCTTCGGTGGCGAGATGAAAGGCCTCGCCGTCCGCCAAGAGCGGGGTCAGGTCACGGAACAGGATGCCGGGCTTGGGAAAATCCGGAATGTCGCGGATCCGCGCGCGGATCAGCTCCATCAGCCGAAGATCCTGGGGCAGAGCGTGGCGAGGCGAGCCCGCGTCGCTTCGGGCCAGGCGGCGCGGGCCGTCACCACCGCCCCGTCGAGCGCTCGCTCCCATCCCTCGGCCGAAGGCCGCGGCAGCGGATCCCGCGCCAGCCGCCCTGCGACCGCCCGAACCAGCGCCTGCACTTGCGCGACCCCGTTCGCCATGGCCTCCAGGACCCCGGCGGTCGTGACGGGCGCGTCGGTCCAGCCGTCGAAGTCGGTCACCATGGCCACCAAGGCGTAGGCCATCTCGGCCTCGCGCACCAGCGCCGCTTCGGGCATCGCGGTCATCCCGACGACGTCGTGGCCCGCCGCCCGGCGCGCCAAACTCTCGGCGCGTGTGGCGAACCGCGGCCCCTCGATGCACAAGTAGGTGCCCCCGCGCACGAGACGGACGTTCGCCTCCCGAGCGGCGGCTTCGATCCGGTCGAGCAACTCATGCACGACCGGGCGGGCGAGGCTGACGTGCGCCACGATGCCGTCACCGAAGAAGGTCGACGGGCGGCCACGGGTGTCATCGACGATCTGGGTCGCCAACACGAGGGTGCCGGGCGCGAGTTCGTCGCGGAAGCTTCCGGCCGCCGCCACCGACAGGACCGCCGTGCAGCCCGCCGCCTTGAGTGCCGCCACGTTGGCCCGCTGGGGAACCTCCGACGGCAACAGACGATGTCCGCGCCCATGGCGGGGGAGGAACGCGACGGGCAGCCCCTCGAGCTCCCCCTCCAGCAGCTCGTCGGACGGCACGCCCCAGGGCGTCTCGACCGCTCGCCAGCGAGCCGACCTCAGCGGAAGTGCGTAAAGCCCCGAGCCGCCGATGATCCCCAGCACTTCGCCCATCGGAACGTGCCGCCCCCTAGGCGGCGCTCACGGCTTCACGTCCGCCCACACGCGCCGATAGGTGAGATACGACAGGACCGCGAGGATCGACAGGAACAGCAATGAGGCCAAGCCGACACGCCGGCGAACCTCGAGCTCGGGCTCGGCCGCCCACCGCAGGAAGGCCACCACGTCCTTCGCCATTTGGTCGACGGTCGCGGGCGTGCCGTCGGCGTACTCGACCTGGCCGTCCACCAGCGGTTGGGCCATCGCAATGTTGACTGAGTGGAAGTAGGGGTTGTAGTTGAGACCGTCCGGTACCTCAAAACCAGGCGGGGGCTCCTCCCCGTATCCAGTCAGCAGGGAATAGACGTAACTTTCTCCATTCTTGCGCGCCTTGATGATGAGCGACAGATCGGGTGGATAGGCGTTGTTGTTCGCGGCCCGTGCTGCCTGTTCGTTCGGGAACGGCCGGTAGAACTTGTCCGTGGGCAGGGCCGGCCGGGTGATGGTTTCGCCCGTGTTGGGATCGATGGCCGGCACTTCGTATTCGGCCGCGATGGCCTTCACCTGCGCCGGCGTGAAACCGATCTTTTCGAGATCGCGATAGTGCACGTGATAGAGGCCGTGGCAGCTCGAACAGACCTCCTTGTACACCTGGAAGCCGCGCTGCAGCTGAGCACGGTCGAACTTGCCGAACGGCCCCGTGTGCGGCCAGGATACCTCCTTGGGCTCCCGGTGCAGCAGCTTCACGGGATCGGGTTGCGTCGCTTCCCTTGGCACCAGGAACGCCCAGGCCAGCACGAAACAGAAGACGAGGCCGAGCGCCATCCCCACCAGACGGACCATCGACAGAAACCCCCGGAGTTACTCGGCCGGCTGAGCCACGACGCCACCGGAAGGCGCGGCCGCGACCTGGGCCGCCGACTTGCCCAGAACGGCCTCGGCGATGCTGTTGGGCAGCGGGAGCGGCTTCTCCACCGCCGAGACGATGGGCAGGATGATGAGGAAGTGGGCGAAATAGTACATGGTCGCGAGCTGGCCGATCCGCACGTAAGGTTCTTCGGCCGGCATCGCCCCCACGTAGCCCAACACCAGCACATCCACCACCAGCAGCCAGAAGAAGATCCGATAGACCGGGCGGTAGTTGGCCGACCGGACCCGGCTCGTGTCGAGCCACGGCAGGAAGAGAAGCAGCAGGATCGACGCAAACATCGCGATCACGCCCCACAGCTTCGCGGGGACGAACAGGAGATCCACCGTGAAGGCACGCAGGATCGCGTAGAAGGGCAGGAGATACCACTCCGGCACAATGTGCTCGGGCGTCGACAGTGGGTTGGCCGGAATGTAGTTGTCGGGGTGGCCCAGGGCGTTCGGGATGAAGAAACTGACCGCCACGAACGCGATCAGGTAGAGCGTGAGCGTAAAGAAGTCCTTGGCCGTGAAGTAGGGATGAAACGGCAACGTATCTTGCGGACCCTTCACGTCAATCCCCGTAGGATTCGTGGAACCCGGGATGTGCAAGGCCCAGACCTTCAGGATCACCACGCCCAGGATCACGAACGGTAGCACGTAGTGCAGCGAGAAGAACCGGGTGATGGTGGCGTTGTCGGGAGCGAAGCCACCCACCAGCCATTGCCGGATGGGTTCGCCCACCAGCGGAATGGCCGAAAACAGCGACGTGATGACCTGTGCCCCCCAGAAGCTCATCTGACCCCAGGGCAGCACGTAGCCCATGAAGGCGGTGGCCATCATGAGGAGCAGAATCACGACCCCCAGCATCCACACGATCTCTCGCGGCGCCTTGTACGAGCCATAGTACAGTCCGCGGAAAATGTGCACGTAGACCACGATGAAGAAGAAGCTGGCACCGTTCATGTGCAGGTACCGGATGAGCCAGCCCTGGTTCACGTCCCGCATGATGTGCTCGATCGACGCGAAGGCGGTGTCGATGTGCGCGGAATAGTGCATCGCGAGCACGATGCCGGTTATGATCTGCACGAGCAGCGCGAACCCCGCGAGCACGCCGAAATTGTAGAAAAAGTTCAGGTTGCGCGGCACGGGATAGCCGGGGCCCACCGCGTTGAACACCAGGCGCGGCAGCGGCAGGCGGCTGTCCAGCCACTTCATGAACGGTGACTTGGGTTCGTATTGTTCGGCCCAGGGAAAGCTCATGGTGTCACCCGATCTCGATCACGGTGTCCGACTTGAAGGTGTAGGGCGGGATCTCGAGGTTGAGGGGCGCGGGCCCGCGGCGAATGCGGCCCAGGGGGTCGTAGTGCGACCCATGGCAGGGACAGAAGAACCCGCCATAGTCGCCCTTGGGCTCACCCTGCCCCGCCCCCAGCGGCACGCAACCAAGGTGCGTGCACACGCCGAGGTTCACGAGCCAGCCACGCTTGACCGGCATCCGCTCGGCCACCGTCTGCTTGTCGCGCAGGGTGGCCACGTCCACCTTCTCCGCCTCGGCGATCTCGGCAGCGGTCAAGCGCTTCACGAACACAGGCTTCGATTGCCAGATGGTCTTGATCGCCATCCCCTCTTCGATGGCGGAGACGTCCACTTCGGTCTTGGCCAGCGCCCGGACGTTGGCGGCCGGGTTCATCTGATTGATGAAGGGCCAGAGTGCGGCGGCCGTGCCGACCGCCCCAAAGGCGCCGGTCGCGATATAGAGGAAATCCCGACGCGGGATGTCGGGTTGGGCGGTCTGGGCGTCGGCCATCGGTCCTTTCCTGGAAACTGACCTGCCCTTATCGGCCAGGGCCCGGATGTCAAAGGGGCATGGTAGCGCAGCCCGTTGCGCCGTCCCGGCCGTGCGACCTGGAGGCCAGGTGACCGAACCCTCCCCTGGGCCGCCCGGATCGGGCGAAGATCGAGTGCCCGCCGGGGTTCCGCGGCGGACGAGGCGGGCCCCACCCGGTCGCAACCCTGGCCGGCGCGGTGGTGGCGGCCGCCGGGATGGCGTCGGTTGAAGATTGCATCGGTTGAAGACGGCTGGTGGGCGGAACGGGCCGCCTCCTAGCCGGGTTCCTCGGCCCCCTCCGCCATCCGGCAGGCCGAGGTCCCGGGCCAAGCTCATGCGAGCGGTTCATGTCCTTCCCTCGGTCGCTGCGCTTGATGCCCTGCGGACCCGCGCCTAGGACGACCACGCCCCGGGGGCAGCGCACGACACGGAGGGCGGATGGCACGGATCAAGGTGAAGGGGCCGCTCGTCGAGCTGGACGGCGACGAGATGACCCGCATCATCTGGCAATGGATCCGAGAACGGCTGATCCTGCCCTACCTCGACGTCGAGCTCATCTACTTCGACCTGGGGATCCAGAACCGCGACCGCACCGACGACCGCGTGACGGTCGAAGCGGCACACGCCATCCGCACCCATGGGGTTGGCGTGAAATGCGCCACCATCACCCCCGACGAGGCCCGGGTGGCCGAGTTCGGCCTGAAGAAGATGTGGAAGAGCCCGAACGGCACCATCCGCAACATCCTGGGTGGGGTGGTGTTCCGCGAGCCCATCGTGATCCGGACCATCCCCCGTCTGATCCCGGGCTGGACGCAGCCCATCGTGGTGGGCCGGCACGCCTTCGGCGACCAATACCGGGCCACCGACTTCCGCGTGCCCGGGCCGGGCCGGCTGACGCTGCGCTTCACGCCCGAAAACGGGGGCGAGGCGGTCGAACACGAAGTGTTCGACTTTCCCTCGGCCGGCGTGGCGCTGGGCATGTACAACCTGGACGATTCCATCCGCGACTTCGCGCGCGCCTGCTTCAACTATGGTCTGGCGCGGGGTTGGCCCGTCTATCTTTCGACCAAGAACACGATCCTCAAGGCCTATGACGGGCGCTTCAAGGACATCTTCCAGGAGGTGTACGAACGCGAGTTCCAGTCGGCCTTCACCAAGGCCGGCATCGGCTACGAGCATCGCCTGATCGACGACATGGTGGCGGCCGCCCTCAAATGGTCGGGCGCGTTCGTGTGGGCCACCAAGAACTACGACGGAGACGTGCAGTCCGACATGGTGGCCCAGGGCTTCGGCTCGCTGGGGCTCATGACCTCGGTGCTGATGACCCCCGACGGCCGGACCGTCGAGGCGGAAGCCGCCCACGGCACCGTCACCCGCCATTACCGCCAGCACCAGCAGGGCAAGGCGACGTCGACCAACCCGATCGCGTCGATCTTCGCCTGGACGCGTGGCCTCCTCCACCGCGGCAAGCTGGACGGAACGCCCGAGGTGATCCGGTTCGCCGAAACGCTGGAACGCGTGTGCGTCGAGACGGTGGAATCCGGCCTCATGACTAAGGATCTGGCCCTGCTCGTGGGGCCCGATCAGCCGTGGCTCACCACCGAGGAATTCTTCGACGCCATCGTGCGCAACCTCGAGAAGGCGATGGCCGAGCCCGCCGCGGCCTGAGCGGGTGGGCGAGGCGGCGCTGGCGTGCGCATCGGCCTGTTGACGGGGGGCGGTGACGTCCCGGGTCTGAACCCCTGCATCCGTGCGGTGGTGCTGGCCGCCGACGAAGCCGGGCACGAAGTGCTGGGGTTCCGCCGCGGCTGGCGCGGCGTGGTGGATGCCGCCCTCAGCGACGATCCCATGAGGCTCGGCCACGTCCGGCCGCTGCGGGTGGCCGACGTGCGGGGCATCGACCGGCAGGGAGGCACCATCCTGCACACGGCCCGCTTCGACCCCACCCGCGACGCCGGCGACCACACCCAGGCCATCCTTCGCCTGATCGAGCGCCTGGGCTTGGGGGCGCTCGTGGTGCTGGGCGGCGATGGCACGCTGCGCTCGGCCGTGCATTTCCATCGCCTGGGCGTGCCCGTGGTGGCCGTTCCCAAGACCATGGACAACGACGTCCACGGCACCGACTATGCCATCGGCTTCGCCACCGCGGTGTCTCGTTCGGTGGCGGCCATCAACGCGCTGCGGACCACCGTGGCCTCGCACGAGCGCCTGGGCGTCGTCGAGCTGTTCGGCCGGCGATCGGGCGAAACGGCCCTGCTCTCGGGCTTCCTGGCCCAGGCCGACCGGACGGCGATCGCCGAAGTGCCGGTCGACCCGGCCCGCCTCTTCCCCCTGCTGGCCGAAGACCGCCGGGCCAACCCCGAAGGCTATGCGCTGCTCGTCGTGTCGGAAGGGGCGACCCTGTCGGGCGAGACGCCCGCCGATCTCGACCTCTCGGGCTCGGCTCGGGTGGGTGAAGGGGTGGGCCGCCGGCTGGCCCGGGCCTTCGAGGCCGCGACCGGCATCGGCACGATCGTCCAGGAACTCGCCTATCTCATGCGCGCGGGCGAGCCCGACGCACTTGACCGGATGGTGGGGTTCGCGTTCGGTGCGCTTGCGGTCGAGCTCGTCAACCAGCGCCGCTTCGGCCGGCTGGTGGCCCTACTTGACGGCAACTACGCGACCTCAGGCCTCGAGATCATCATGGAAGGAGCGCGCCGGGTCGACGTGGCCCGTCGCTACGACGTCGAGCGGTTCCGACCGCGCCTTGCGGGCATCGAAGGCCTGCCCATGTTCGTTTACTGATCCGCCGGACCAGCCGCCGGCGCGGACACGAGGTCCCGCCAGGCCCAGGGCCGGCGCCGGCGGTCGGCCTCGACCCATCGAGCGATCGCGTCGGACTCCTTGAGCGTCAGGGCCACGGGATCCAGGCCCTCACGCAACATCGTCCGGGCTTCCTCAGGCAAGTCGAAGGGGTGGGTGCTGCCATCAGCCCCGGTCACGGTCATGGTCTCGAGGTCCACCGTGACGGGTGAGCCCAGCTTCTCCACGACCTCGCGCGGTAGCACCACGGGCACGATGCCGTTGCGCACACAATTGCCGAAGAAGATCGGATTGAACGACGGCGCGACGACGGCGCGGAAGCCATGCTCGGCGAGCGCCCAGGCGGCATGCTCGCGGCTCGACCCGCAGCCCACGTTCGCTCCGGCCAGCCAAATCCGGGCCGCCCGGAATTCCGGCCAGTTCAGGGGGAAGTCGGGGTCCTCCTCCCTCGTGTCGGGATTGCGGTAGCGGCGATTGGCGAACAGGCCGGCGGCCAGACCCGTCTTGCCGGTGCCGCGCATCTCGCGGCTGGGGATGATGACGTCGGTATCCACGTTGTCCGGCCAGAACGGCAGCGCCGCCGCGGTGAGGCGCCGGAAGGGCTCGGGCATCAGGGTAGCGTCCAGGGAGCGGCGATCCGGCCCGCCACGGCGCTCGCCGCCACCACCTCGGGGCTCGTGATGTGCGTTCGGGTCCCCGGACCCTGGCGGCTTTCGAAGTTGCGGTTGGTGGACGAGACGACCCGTTCGCCCGCCCCGAAACTTTCCCCGCCGGCGAAGAAGCAGAGCGAACAGCCCGGCTCGCGCCATTCGAAGCCGGCGTCGCGGAAGATCCGGTCCAACCCTCGGGCCTCCGCCGCACGCTTCACCGCCTGGCTACCCGGCACCACCAGGGCCCTGCGCACCGAGGGGGCCACGCGCCGGCCCTTGAGGATCGCGGCCGCGCGCTCGAGGTCGGACAGGCGGCTGTTGGTGCAGCTGCCGATGAAGGCCCCGTCGATGGGCAGCCCCATGAGGGGCTGGCCCTCCGCCAACCCCATGTAGGCCAGCGCTCGGGCGTGGGTTTCCGGGGCCAGGCCCGCCGCCGCGGCCGAGGGCACTCGGCCGGTCACGGGCACGCTGTGCTGCGGACTCGTCCCCCACGAGATCATGGGAGCCACCATGTCGGCATCCACTTCGATCGACTTCGCGAAGGGCGCATTGGGGTCCGAGCGCAACGCGCGCCAATCCTGCAGGGCAGCCTCCCACAGGGGCCCGCGCGGGGCGAAGCGTCGGCCCTCGAGCCAGGCAAAGGTCGTCTCATCGGGTGCGATGAGGGCCGAGAAGGCGCCGAACTCCGTCGCCATGTTGGCGAGCGTCATCCGGGCTTCCATGTCGAGCGCGGCGACGGCCGGACCCGAGAACTCCACCACCATGCCTTCGGCACCGCGCGCTCCGTGGGTGGCGATCAGGTGGAGCGCCAGGTCCTTCGCCACCACGCCGGGCCGCAGTCGGCCGCGCACGTCCACGCGCATGGCCGACGGTCGGGCGACCCGCAGAGTGCCGGTCGCCAGCGCATGCTCGGCCTCCGAACTGCCGATGCCCCAGGCCAGCGCGCCGAAGGCCCCTTGCGTTCCCGTGTGGCTGTCGGGGGCCACCAGCGTGAGCCCCGGAAGCACGATGCCGAGCTCTGGCGAAATGACGTGCGTGATGCCCTGGTCGGGGTCGTTCACGTCGAACAGTGTGATGCCGGCCGCGCGCGCCGCGGCCCGGGTCTCGACCAGGAAGGCTTCTCCTCCTGGCATCAGGGTGCCGTCGCCGCGGCCCGGGCGGGTGTCGACGATGTGGTCCATCACGGCGAACACGTGGGCCGGGCGCACGACCGGCCGGCCGGCGGACTTCAGCGCCTTGAGCGCCGCAGCCCCGGTGCGCTCGTGAAGCATCACTCGGTCGATGGCTACCAGGCCCGGCCGGATTTCGTGGGCGTCCCAGATCCGGTCGAGCAGGGTGCGCGGGCGCCTGTTCACGAGGGCGGGCGCTAGGCTGGCGTGGGGCCCGCGGCAAGCGCCCATCGTGGACGCTTGCCACCCTAGTCGCTAGAGCGGCCCATCGTGAACGGTCCTCGGTCGGCGGCCGCCCGCCTCTCCAGCCTGTCGCTGCTGTGGAGTCATGCGCGGCGCTACCCGGGGGCGCTGGCGGCAGCACTTCTCGCCCTCGTGGTCGCGGCCGCGGCCACGCTCGCCATCCCCCAGGGTTTCCGGCTGGTCATCGACCGCGGGTTCGGCGCCCGGGACCCGCAGGCCATCGCGCCCTGGTTCCTGCTGCTGCTCGGCATCGTGGGCGTGCTCGCGGTGGCCACGGCGGTGCGCTTCTACTTCGTGTCGTGGATCGGCGAGCGGGTCGTGGCCGACCTCAGGGCCCGGGTGCACGCCCATCTGCTGGCGCTCGACCCGGCCTTCTTCGAACTCAACGCACCGTCGGAGATCGCCTCCCGCCTCACCGCCGACACCACGATCATCGACCAGGTGGTGGCCTCGTCTGCCTCGGTCGCCTTGCGGAACCTGGTGATCGGGGCGGGGGGGCTTGGGTATCTCTTCTGGCTGTCGCCCAAGCTCACCGGGCTCATCCTGCTCGTAATCCCGCTGGTGGTCGCGCCCATCATGGTGCTGGGCCAGCGCGTTCGCACCCTGTCCCGCCGCAGCCAGGACCGAGTGGCCGACGTCGGGGCCCAGGTGTCGGAAACGCTGCGGGCCATCGCCACGGTCAAGGCGTTCGGAGCGTCGGCCCGCGAGGCCGCCCGGTTCGCCGCCACAGCCGAGCGCGCCTTCGAGGCCGCCCGGCGCCGCATCGCGGTGCGCGCCTGGATGACGGCCGTCGTGATCCTGCTCGCCTTCGGCGCCATCACCCTGGTGCTGTGGGAAGGGGCGATCGACGTGATCGAAGGGCGGCTGTCGGGCGGCACGATCGCGGCCTTCGTGCTGGCCAGCGCCATCGTGGCCGGCGCGGTGGGGGCCTTGTCGGAGGTGTGGGGGGACTTCATGCGCGCGGCGGGCGCCTCGGCGCGGATTGCGGAGCTGCTGGCGACCCGGCCGCGGATCGCAGCCCCGGCCACCCCCCGCCCGCTCCCCTCACCCCCGCGCGGCGAGCTCGCCTTCGCCGAGGTGCGATTCCGCTACCCCGCCCGCCCCGACGTGGAGGTGCTGGCCGGCGTGTCGTTCCGGGTGGCGGCGGGCGAACGGGTAGCGATCGTGGGGCCGTCGGGTGCGGGGAAGTCCACCCTGTTCCAGTTGGCGCTCCGCTTCCACGATCCCACCAGCGGATGCGTGCGGCTCGACGGGGTGGACCTGCGCGAGGCCGACCCCGAGGCCGTGCGCGCCCGCTTGGCCTTGGTGCCCCAGGAACCCGTGCTGTTCTCCGGCACCATTCGGCACAATCTGGCCTACGCACGGCCCGAAGCGTGCGAGGCCGAGCTGTGGGCCGCGGCGGAGGCGGCCAACGCCGCGAGCTTCATCCGGGCCCTGCCGGAGGGTCTCGAGACGCTGGTGGGCGAGGGTGGCGTTCGACTCTCGGGCGGCCAGCGGCAGCGACTCGCCATCGCCCGGGCGCTTCTCAAGGATTCGCCCATCCTGTTGCTCGACGAGGCGACCTCGGCCCTGGATGCGGAAAGCGAACGGCTGGTGGCCGAGGCGCTGGAACGGCTGATGGCCGGCCGCACCACGCTGGTGATCGCCCATCGCCTGTCGACGGTGCGGGACGCCGACCGGATCCTGGTGATGGATCGAGGCCAAATCGTGGAGGAGGGTCGACACAGGGCGCTGCTGGCCCGGGGCGGCCTTTATGCGCGACTGGCCCGCCTGCAGCTCGAAGGCGAGGCCGCCTAAGTTCCGCCACGACCCGGCGGCCGACCCACCCGCCCGAAGAGCCGCGGCACGCAAGCCTGAGGAGACGGACGGGAACGCCGCGATCGAGAAATCCCCGCTTCGAGGGTTCATCTGGGGCTTGGCGGCCTTGCGCCGCGGCGTGCGGCCGCCAGGCCCCTGTGCCGGCGTTTGCCGCGACCCTGAAGCTTCCGGCGACCGCGCTGGTTCCCCCCGCTGAAGGTGGCAACCGCCCGCCACGCCGAGGCCCACGCCCTCGCCAGACCCCCGCGCCGGCCCTCGCGCCGTCCCCCCTCGCCAAGCCTCCCGGCGCCGGCCCCCGGCGCCGACGGGCGCCTAAAGGTTCGCGTAGGCCTCGTTGCCCACGAAGCCCATCTTCTTGATGCCGGCCTGCTGGGCCTTGGCCATCACGGCATCCACCACCTCGTAGCGCGCCATGGCGTCGGGCCGCAGGCGCAACTCGGGCTGCTGATCGGTCGGCATGGCCCCCACCTGCCGCAGGTAGGTCTCAAGCTGTTCCATCGTCACTTCCTGGTCATTCCAGTAAATGGTGTTCAGGAAGTCGATGTTGATCTGGTTGAACACCGGATCGATGTTCTGGGGGTTCGGGTTGGGTGGCGGCAGATCCAGTTTCACCGCGTGCGTCTGGATGGGGATCGTCACGATGAACATGATGAGCAGCACGAGCATCACGTCGATGAGCGGCGTGGTGTTCATGTCGCCCATCGGCTCGCCTTCGCCGGCACTTCCCATCGAGATGGCCATGCGCCCTCCGTCCGCTCGCGCGCTTCCGCCGTCCGCCGCTCAGCGCGTCACCGCACCCAGCGGCGGCTCGGAAATGAACCCGATCTTCTGGTAACCGGCCCGCTGCAGGGCGAAGATGGCCCCGCCCACGCAGCGGAACTCGGTATCCTTGTCGGCCCGGATATGGGCCTCGGGAAGTTCGATCTTGGCCCCGCGAGCCTTCTGGGCCTCCACCTCCGCCAGAAGATAGGCCGCCCCGCGTTCCCGCAACTGCTCCACCCCGTCGAGCCGGGTGAGACCCCAGAAGATTTCGCAGTTCCGGTTGATGGAGAGGGGAACGTTCTCGGGCTTCGTCGTCGTGGGAATGTTCGCCACCTTGGGCAGTTCGACCGGAACGACCTGGATGACGACGGGCACCGTGATCAGGAAGATGATGAGGAGGACCAACATCACGTCGACGAGCGGCGTGGTGTTGATCTCGGCCATCATGGCCCCTTCCTCGGCTTCGGTCCCGACCGTCATGCCCATGGTGGTCCTCCCGCCCGCGCGCGCCGGCCTAGCGGTCCATCAAGGCTTCGCCGCGGCCGGAGCCGGCGCGGGTGCCGGGGTCGACTTGGCCATGCGCGCCCCCGAAAGCAGGTACCCGTGCACGTCGGCGGCGAAGGTGTTGATCTTCTCCATCACGAGTTTGTTCCGGCCGTTCAGGTAGTTGTAGATCAGCACCGCCGGCACGGCCACCGCCAGGCCCAGGGCCGTCATGATGAGGGCCTCGCCCACGGGCCCCGCCACCTTGTCGATCGAGGCCTGGCCCGCGATTCCGATGTTGATGAGCGCCCGATAGATGCCCACGACGGTGCCCAGAAGGCCGATGAAGGGTGCCGTGGCCCCCGTCGAGGCCAGGAACGCCAGGCCCGACTGCAGGCGCGCGCCGATGAGCCCCGTGGTGCGGTTGAGCGTCATCGTCACCCATTCGTGCTGGTCGATCTGGTCGGTGAGCCGGCCCTCATGATGGTCGAACGCGCGCAGGCCGTCCTCGGCGATCTGGCGGAAGGCCGAGTCCTTGTCGAGCTTGGCCGCCCCTTCCTTGAGCGAAGGTGCGGACCAGACCTTCTTCTCGACATCGACGGCTTCGTCCAGAAGCTTCTTTTGCTGGAACCACTTCGTGAAAAAGATGTACCAGGTGACGACGGACATGATGATGAGGATGGCGAACAGGCCCCAGGCGATGGGCCCGCCCTGCTTCAGCGCCGGGATGAGGCCGTAGGGGTTCTCGCCCTCGACCACTTCCGCAGCCCAGGCCGCCGGTGCCCAAAAGACCGCCGGCAGCGCGGCCCCTGCCACCGTCAGCGCCTTGCGGATACCCTGACCCATACCGTCACCTTTCCCTTTCCTGACTGCACCCTCCAACCCCCGGGAACCCGGTAGGTCAGCACCCCTTCTCGACCACCCAGCGCACCCGCTGCGTGATCGTCGCTTCGACCGGCGTGTTGCCTTCCTTGGCGGGATTGTAGCGCCAGCGCCGCAGCGCCACTTCGCAGGTCTTCTCGTCCAGCCGGGGAAACCCGGTCGATTGCACCACGTCGCATTGGCGCACGCGCCCGTCGGTCGCGATCGTCACCCGGACCGTGACCGCACCTTGTTCGCACGCCCGCAGCGACGCCGCCGGATAGTCGTCGGTCGTCACGGTCACCGTGCCGCCCCGCGGCGTGGGTCGCGTGATCTCCACCTTGGCCGGCTCGGGCGGCGGGGGAGGCGGCGGGGCGGGCGGGGCCACGCGGACCGGTTCCGGTGCCGCCACCACCGACTGGGTCGTGATCGTGGGCGGCGGCGGCGCCGTCGTTTCGATCACGACGTCGGGCGGCGGCACGTAGGGCGGGATGTCCTCGAGCTTGGGCGGCGGGGGCGGGGGCTCGTCGGGGGGCGGGGCGGTGTCCTCGATGTTCACCGTCTCGAGCGGCCCCGTGATGACCTTGACCGCGCGGATGGCAAGACCCGAGACGAGCAGCCAGCCGAAGAAGACGTGCAGGAGGCCGACAATGATCCAGGAACGAAGCTTGGTCCGGCCCTCGTTCTCCGGCTGCAGGAACGACATGGCGTCGATCGCCTCCCCTCTTCGGCGCCGGGTCCCGGCCCCACGACTCGCCGCGGCACCGAACCCTTGCCGACCCTTCCGCGCCATGCCCTGCCCGCCTGGGCATGACAAGCCACCGGAGAGACGACCGGCCCCCGCGAATCGTCGCGGAGCGCGTAGCGGCTTCGCTCGGGCCAAGGCAACCGCGGCGATGGCGCGCTTTCGGGTTGCGGGGCTCGCCCTCGCGCTGTTCCTGCCGCTGGCGGGACCGGCGCCTGCACCCGCCCGGACACCGTCCTACGTCGACGTCGCCGACCTGGTGGTGGCAAGCCCCGTCATCGTGCAGGCGTTCGTCGAAAGATCCCGCCGGCTCAGTGGCCGCCTGGCCCCCGACGTGCCGCCGGGCGAAGTGCGCCACCTGGTCGAGGCCCGGCTGGTGACGGTGCTGAAGGCACCGGGGCTTCTGCCCGACAAGGCCGCCTGGTCGTGGCAGGGCCCCAAGGGCCGGGAGGCGGGCCGGGGCCAGGAGGTCCTGGTCTTCCTCCGCCCGGCGGAGGGCCAGGGCGCGGGTGGGCGCGTGCATTATCGTCTGGCAAGTCGCGAAGCCCAGTTTCCGGCCGATCCGGCCATGCTCGAGGACGTGCGCGCGATCCTGAAGGATCTCGCCGCCCACGGCGGCGTGGCCCCGGCCGTGGCCGCGGTGCGCGCGGGATTCCATGTGCCGGGCACCATCGAGGGGGAATCGGAAAGCCAGTTCTTCCTCGAGCTCGCCTCGGCCCGTCCCCTCACCCTCGTGGTCCGCCGGCGGCCGGGGGAAGCCCCGCAGGTGCTGGCCGCCACGGGTGACTTCATCGACGCCGAGGCCCAGCCCGTCGCGCGCCGCACGCTGCTCTGGCGGGCGCTGGCGTGCGACCTGCCGCGGGATCCGCCGGGGCCCGTGGCCGGGGATGCCGGCCTGGAGCGCGACTGGCAGGTCCTGCTGGCCGACCTCGGCCCTTGCGACCGGAGCGGCCGCCCCGGCGCTCAGCCGGCCCGGCCCGACAGCACCACCCCCACCGCACCGGCGTCCGGATAGACGTCGGGCTTGCGCGTGACGACCGTCAACGCCTTCACCCCCGGCAAGGCCGCCACCATGGCGAAGATCTCGCGGGCGAGCGTCTCCTGCAGGTTGAACCGGCGGCCGCGCACCAGGGCCTGGATGCCGTCGCGCACCCGGTCGTAATCCCAGGCGGCCTCGGGCCGATCCTCGGCCGGGAAGGCCCGCTCCATCAGTTCGACCTCGACCGTCACGAGGACCCGCTGGGGCACGCCCACCTCGAAATCGTGGAAGCCGATGTCGACGTCGAGCGACAGGTTCTCGAGCAGGATCCGTTGGCCGGTGGGGGCGAGGCTCATGTCCGCTCCTCCACCACGTAGGCCACGTCGCGGGTGAGCCCCAGGAAGCGTTGGCCGGCATCCACCACCAGGGTCTGGCCCGTGACCGTGGGCGTCGCCACGAGGTACCGAAGCGCCCCGGCCAGGTGCTCGACGTCGACGCCGCGGCGCAGCGCGTTGCGGACATGGGCCTGGGCGAAGTTCGCGCGGGATTGGGCGCCCGACACCAGCGTGACGGCCGGCGCGATCGCGTTCACGCGGATGGAGGGGGCGAGCGCGCGGGCCGCCAGTTCGGTCAGCCACGCGAGCCCCCCCTTGGACACGGTGTACGTGAAGAAATCCGGATTGGGAAACGCAAGCTTCGCATCCGACAGGTTCACGATCAGGCCCGCCGCCCCCTGCGGCAGGCGGCGTGCGAAGGCCTGGGTCAGCTGGGCGGGTGCGCGCAGGTTGACGGCCAACTGCCGCTCCCAACGCTCGAGCGTGAAGTCCGCGAGGCCGTCCTCCTCGAACAGCGAGGCGTTGTTCACGAGGACGACGGGGGCCTCAGGCAAGGCGTCGATGAGGCCCGCCACGGCCTGCGGGTCCGTAAGGTCGGCCCCCACGCACAGCGGCGGAGGACAGCCTTCGGCCGTCAACCGGGCGGCCAGCTCCTCGGCCTCGGCCTGCGAGCGGTGGTAGTGAAGGGCCACCCGAAAACCGTCGCGGGCCAAGGTGGTGGCCAGGGCGGCGCCGATCCGCCGGGCCGCACCAGTGACCAGCGCCAGCGGGGCGGGGCCCGACCGGGCGAACTCGGGGGGAACCGGCATGGGCCGGGTGCCTTAGCGGCCAGGGACCGGCACGCAAGGCAGGGGTGACGGTCGCGGGCCCGCTCGTCTAGGCCGGCCGGCATGCAGGCCAGCGCCAACGACCGGGATGCGGGGGGCATCACCCCAGCCATCGACGAGACGGTACGGTGGCTGGGCTCGGATCCGGATCGCCTGCTGCTCCTGGGGGCGGCCGCGGCGGCCGTATTCCTTCTGCTCGTGGGCCTGAAGCTCTGGTTGGCGCGCTTCCTCGGCCGGATCGAGGAGCGCGCGACCTGGCTTCCCACCACGCGCCGGGCGGTCGAGCGCACGGGGCTCGTCGTCCTGGCGCTCACGGCCGTCGCCCTGGTGGTCAAGGGAGCCGAGCCTCCGGCCATCGTCCGCCGTGGGTTCGAGCTCCTGTTCACGGTCGCCATCACCGTCCAGGCGGCGGTGTGGGCGCAGACCATCCTGATCGGATTGGTCGAACAGCGCAGCGCCCAGGCCGAAGACAAGTCGGCCTTCAGCCTGCTCACCTCGCTCCTTTCGGCCGTCGTGTGGATCGTGGCGACGCTCACGCTGCTTGCGAACCTCGGGGTCGACATCACGGGCCTAGTGGCGGGCCTCGGCATCGGCGGGATCACGATCGGCCTCGCCGCCCAAGGCGTGCTGGGCGACCTGTTCGCCGCCTTCGCCATCCTCCTCGACAAGCCGTTTCGCCGGGGCGACACGATCACCTTCGAGCCAGGTCGGCTGGGCCGCGTGGAAGAAATCGGCGTGAAATCGACCCGGCTGCGCGCGCTCGACGGCGAGCTGATCGTCATCCCCAACGCGAAGCTTCTGTCGGGTCCGCTCGCCAACTACGCGGCGTTCGAGCGTCGGCGCATCCTGCAACGCTTCGGCATCATCTACGAGACGGATCCCGCCACGGTCGCCCGGATCCCCCAGGAGGTCGAGGTGGTGGTCCAGGCCGTTCCCCGCTGCTCGTTTGAGCGCTGCCACCTGGTGGCGTTTGGCACCTACGCGCTGGAATTCGAGCTCGTCTTCTTCGTCGAAACTCCGGACTTCCTCGAGATGTGCGCAGCGCGTCAGGCCGTGCTCATCGGCCTGCTCGAGCGCCTGCGCGCGCTCGACGTGCCGCTCGCCTATCCCGTCCAGGTGGAGATGGTGGCCGGGCCCGACGGCCGCATCCTCGACCCGCGCGCCGTCGGGGCGGTAGGCGGGGCGGCCGGCCTTGCCGGCGCCAGAGGCCGGCCCTAGGGCCCGACGGACGACCATCGGGGGGGCGGGCAGATGGGCGGCCGGATCGCAATCACGGACCTTGAAGGGCGCGTGGGCCAGCTCTTGGGCGTGTCCGACTGGATCCCGATCGACCAGGCGCGGATTAACGCCTTCGCGGACGCCACGCTCGACCACAACTTCCTCCACGTGGACCCCGAGCTCGCCCGCCGCACCCCCTTCGGCACCACGATCGCTCATGGCTTCCTCACCCTCTCGCTGCTGGCCCCGATGGCCTATTCCGCCCTCCCCCAGATCGACGGGGCGGTCATGGGCCTCAACTACGGCCTGAACCGCGTGCGTTTCCTAAGCCCGGTGCGGGCCGGGCGGCGCGTGCGCGGCCACTTTCGCCTGCTGGGGCTCGAGCGGCGGCCGGAGCCTGCGGTGCGGGCGACCTACGACGTCACGGTCGAAATCGAAGGCGAGGAGCGGCCGGCCTTGGCGGCCGAGTGGATCAGTCTCGTCTATCTCGCCCCATCGGCTTGACCCGGGGGCGCCCGGCGGGTCCTTGTCTTGCCGTGTCAGGGAGGCCTTCGGAACAGCCATCCCGCGCGGCGCAAACGGATGCGCGTTTCACCTGCTCGCCACGATGGCGCGACGCCCATGGCGTTGTCCTTCGGCCGCGCGTGGCCGCGGCGCCGTTCCCGCCATCCCAAAGGCCTCGGGTCGCGGGGCAGGAAGCGGTCGCACGGCTTAAGGTGAGAGCGGCCCAGAGCTGCGGGCAGACCCCTGCGGCGGAGCTTGGCGAGGCGTCGTGCCGCCCGGGAGGCCCTTGCGGTGCCGCCGACCGGGCCGCCCCGTGGTGCGCGCGGGCTCGCACGCGCTGGAACCCTCCCCAGGGTTGGCACCGGCCTCGCCGCCCCCTAGGTGAGAGGAGCGGGGCCCGAGGAGGAGAGTACCCATGGCAGGCGACGAGACGACGCCATCGGCGGCGGAGGGCACGAAGCCGGCTCCGGATCCTGCGGCCGAAGGGCTCATTCGCGAGGTGAAATCGCCCGGCCGGCGGGTCGAGGAGATCCGGGCCGAGGCGGGCGAGTTCGTGGAGCGGACGGGCGAGGCCCTCGGCCGGGCCGTGGAGGCCGGCCGGACGAAGGCGGCGGGCGCCTTGCACGACCTGGCCGAGGCGGTCCGGACGCTGGCCGGCAAGGAGCCATCCGAAGGTTCGCGCGTGGGCGAGCTGGCGCGCAAGGCGGCCGACGGCCTCGATCGGCTGTCGGACGTGCTCAAGGACCGATCGTTCGAAGAGCTGGGCCAAGACGTCCGCCGCTTCGTGCGGGAACGGCCGGGGCTGGCGATTGGAACGGCCGCCGTGCTGGGCTTCGCGCTGGCCCGGCTGCTGAAGTCGGGCGGCGAGGATGGCGACGAGGCCTGAGGACCTGCCCCCGGCCGACGAAGAGGCTCGGCTGGCCGAGAGCGTGAAGCGCTTGCTGGCCGATGCCGGCCGCCTGGCGCGCCTTGAGGCCACCCTGGCCCGTCTCGAGACGCAGGCCAACCTGCAGGCGGCCGGGCACGCGCTGCAGCGCATGGCGCTCGGTTTCCTCCTGCTGTCGGCGGCAGGGCTGCTGGCCGCCGCGGCTGGCCTCGTCGGCCTGGCCCGGTTTCTGGGGTGGGCGCCGGCGCTGGCGGTATCGGCCCTGGGGCTCGGGCTTTCGGGCGCCTGGCTGTTTCACCGCGGCCGCCGGCGACTGCGGACCACGTCCCTCCTTCCGCAGCGAACGCTGGCCCGGCTGACCGC
This sequence comes from Sphingomonadaceae bacterium, assembly GCA_025056155.1. GTDB lineage: Bacteria > Pseudomonadota > Alphaproteobacteria > Sphingomonadales > Sphingomonadaceae > Thermaurantiacus. Next base: position 488,309 of record JANWWL010000004.1, on the reverse strand, counting down.
CGCCAGCGCCGAGGAGCCGGCGCCATGACGCCCGACGTGGCGGCCCTCGAGGCCGAGGCGCGGGCCGCGCGGGCGGCGGTGCGGGGTGCAGCCCAGCGGCTGGCCCGCCGGCTGGATCCGGCCGAGTTGGCGCGCACGCTGGTCTCCCGGGCGCGCGACGCCGCCATGGCGGAGGCGCGGATGGCCGCGGCGGAGGCCGGGCGATGGCTGGGGGCGAACGCCTGGCTCCTGGCGGCGCTTGCGGCCACCCTGGGCGCCGCCGCCGCCCTCGGCCACCGCCTGACCCGCCGGCCCCGAGTGCCGATCGAGGAGGCCTATCACACGGAGGACCCCGCCATGCACGAGATCGAAGGCACCGAAGGGGACGCTCCTCGCGCCTGGGACCGCATCCGCGACGGCGCTGAGGAACTGACCCAGAAAGCGGGCGAAACCCTGTCGCAGGCACGCACCAAAGCGGCCGAGCTCACGGCGACGGCCCGGGCCCGGGCCAGCGAGGTGGCCGACGAGGCGCGAGCGGCCGGCGAGCGCGCGGCCGCCTGGGCGAAGCGGCAGCCCCAGGAACATCCGATGACGTCGGTCATCATCGGCTTCGCACTGGGCGCCATCCTGGCGGCCCTCCTGCCGCGCGGCGGCCGCCGCCACGGCTGACGGCGCGTCGTGGAGCGCCTGGTGCGGGCGGTGGCCGTCGTGGCCGCCGGCCTGCTCTGCACGCTACCGGTTGCGCTGCCCGCCCAACCCGCTTCGCCCGAGCGCCGGGCCGAGGCCGCAGAGTTCGTGAGACGGCTTTCCGACGAGACGTTCGCGATCCTCCGCAACCGTTCGCTGTCGCGCGACGAAGCCAAGCGTCGGTTCCGGGATCTGTTGCGCGCGAACGTGGCGGTGGACCAGGTGGGAATGCGCCTCATCCGGCGACATCGGGCCGGCCTATCGCCGCAGCAACTCGCCGCCTATCGGGCGGCCCTTCCTGATTTCATCGTGAACACCTACGCCGATCGTCTGTACGACTTCGCGGATTCCCGCCTCGTCGTCGTGCGCCAGATCCCGCGGGGCAGCCAGGGCGACGTCGACGTCGTCACGCGGGTGTCGGATCCCAAGGGCGGCAAGCCGATCGAGGCCATCTGGCTGGTGCGCCCCTGGCCCGACGGCGGCTGGCGGATCCTCAACCTGACGGTGGGCGGGGTCAACATCGCCCTCACCCAAGAGGCGGACTTCGATTCCTACATCCGCCAGCACGGCTTCGACGCCCTGGTGGACTTCATGCGCCGGCGGGGCTAGCCCTCCGGCCATGTCGCTCGTCGATCTGTCGGAGGCCGCCTTTGTCCACCCCTCGGCCCACGTCTACGGGCGGGTCAAGGCGCGCGAGGGAACCTCGATCTGGGTCAACGCCGTCATCCGGGCCGAAGCCGCCCACGTCGAGATCGGCCGGTTCACGAACATCCAGGATTTCGTGATGATCCACACGGATCCCGGCCGGCCCGTGGTGATCGGCGACTATTGCTCGATCACCCACCACGCCACCATCCACGGGTCGACGATCGGCCACAACGTGCTGGTGGGCATCAACGCCACCATCTACGGGGGGGCGCACATCGGCGACAATTCGATCGTCGGCCAACACGCCTACGTGAAGGACGGCACCATCGTGCCGCCCAACTCGATCGTGGTGGGAGCGCCCGCGAAGGTGATCCGCATGGCCAACAACTGGGTGGCCAACCGGATGAACGCCCTGTTCTACCACCGCAACGCCCTGGCCTATGCCCGCGGCGACCATCGCGCTTGGGACGGCCCCGAATTCGAACGCTGGCTCGAGCACACGCTGGAAGCCCTGCAGGCCGAGTTCGCCGCACTCGAGGCCGCCGCGCCGGCAGGCTGACGCGCAAGGCCGCCAGGCGCCGGCCGGCGGGTGGCGCGGCGCCCCGCGGCGCGCTCGAAGCCCGGCATGAGCGGGCTCCACCTCGTCGTCGGTGGCCGCGTGCGCGATCCGTCGGGGCCTGACGTCGTCGCGCCCGACCGGCTGCCCGTCGCGGGCACCTCCCCGACTGGGCGTCGGCCGAGCGCGCTTGGCGGGCCGACGCCCAGCGCACGATGGACGACGCCCCGATGAAGTTCGTGATCGTCCACCTGCACCGCGTGCTTCGGCCTGGGTCGGGGCAAGCCCCCGGTCCCGGCCGCATCTAGGAGCGACGGCCGAGGATCCGCCGCCGCTGGCCGAGGCCGTAGGCGAGCCCTGCCAGAAACCCACCCACGTGCGCCCACACGGCGATCCCCGGTTCGCCAGGCCGGTTGAGGACCGCCCCGAGGACGAGCTGCAGGCCGATCCACAGGGCCGCAAGCCGCAGCGCCCGCACCGTGTCGTCCGAGAGCGACACGCCCAGGATCCGCGCGGGCGCTTCGGGCGCCCGCGCGTAGAGCAGCACATAGGTCGCGAACAGGGCCGAGACGGCGCCCGAGGCGCCGACGACCGGCACGCCCGACGACGGTCGGGCCACGGCCTCGAGAAGGCCGCCCGCCACGGCACCCGCCGCGAACAGGAGGAGGACTCGTCCGGCGCCCAAGAGCCATTCGATCTGGCGGCCGATCCACACGAGGAACACAAGGTTGAGCGCCAGATGGACCAGCCCGCCGTGGACGAAGGCGTAGCTGAGCAGCGTGACGGGGGGCGGCAGACCGCCGGGCGAAGCCGCCGCCCCCGCCCACAGCCGCCCCGGGACCAACCCCCACGCGAAGGCGAGCCGGTCGGAGAGCCCGGCCAGCAGGGCCGCCACGTGCAGCACCACGCAGGCCACGGCCAGCCCGTCGGTCGCGGCCGAGGCCGGAGGCTTCCAGGGCTTCACGGGGCCGCCGCCGGCACGGCTCAGACGAAGCGGACCTTCTCGATCACGTAGCAGCGGTCACCGCTGGGGGTGGAGACCTCCACCTCCTCTCCCTCGCGCCGACCGATGAGCGCCCGCCCCAAGGGCGAGTTGTAGCTGATGCGACCCCGCTTGGCGTCGGCTTCGAGTTCGCCCACGAGCTGGTAGACGACCCGGCGGTCCTCCTCGTCCACCAGGTCGACGGTGGCGCCGAACACCACCCGGTCGCCCGAGAGCGTACGGGGATCGATCACGTGGGCGCGGGCCAGCTTGTCCTCGAGCTCGGCGATCTGCGCTTCGATCTGGCCCTGGCGCTCCTTGGCGGCATGGTATTCGGCGTTCTCGGAGAGGTCGCCATGGGCGCGCGCCTCCTCGATCGCCTCGACGGTCTCGGGGCGCTCGATTTCCTTCAGCCGCTTGAGCTGGGCCACGAGCTTCTCGTGACCCTCGGCCAGCATGGGGAATTTCTCGACGGTCGCCATCCGTAGGGCCTCTCGTTACCTCGTGCGGACATCACCGGACCGCCCTTCCGACGGCGCGCACCCGGGCCACGGTTGGCCGTGGGAGCCTACGATTGTCCGAAGAAGGGCGCGTCTGGCGAGCCCTGGATACTAGGAAGCGACGGCGCCCGCCGCAAGGTGCCCCGGACGCTCAAGGCGCCGGTGGAGCTCCTGCAGCGAGCGAACTTCGAGCGAGCGCGCGCGCAGCGCGGCGATCGCTTCCACGGAAGCGAGGCTCGCCGCGGCCGTGGTGTAGATCGGCACGCGGTGCGCCCAGGCGGCGGCCCGGATGGCCTGGCTGTCCTTCAGCGACTGGACGCCTTCGGTCGTGTTGAACACGAGCGCGATGCCCCCGTCCAGGAGGCGGTCGACGATATGGGGCCGGCCCTCCAGCACCTTGTTGACGACCTCCACGTCCATGCCCCGGGCCTTGAGGAACGCTGCCGTCCCGCGCGTCGCCACGACTTGGAACCCCAGTTCAAGGAGCCGCCGCACCGCCGGCACGATGGCGGGCTTGTCCCGATCCTTGACCGAGACGAAGACCGTCCCCGACTGCGGCAGCGGCGTTCCGGCCGCGATCTGGCTCTTGGCGAACGCCATGGCGAAATCCTCATCGATTCCCATGACCTCGCCAGTTGACTTCATTTCGGGGCTGAGGATCGGATCGGTTCCTGGAAAGCGAGCGAAGGGAAACACCGCTTCCTTCACCGCCACATAGGGCGGACGGCGCTTGACGAGCCCGAACGCGGAGAGCGGTGCACCGGCCATCACCCGGGCGGCGATGCCGGCGAAGGGCACGCCCATGGCCTTGGCGACGAACGGCACGGTCCGGCTGGCGCGCGGATTGACTTCCAGAAGGTGGACGACGCCGTCCTGGATCGCGAACTGGACGTTGATGAGCCCCCGCACCTTGAGCGCGCGCGCGAGTTCCGCGGTCTGCCGCTCGAGCTCGGCCACGACCGCCGGCCCCAGGCGGTGGGGGGGGAGCACGCAGGCGCTGTCGCCCGAATGCACGCCCGCCTCCTCGATGTGCTCCATCACCCCGGCCACAAACACGTCGCTCCCGTCGGCCAGGGCGTCGACGTCGACCTCGGTCGCATCGCGCAGATAGCGGTCGATCAACACCGGGCTATCGCCCGACACGCGCACGGCCGTCTCGATGTAGGCCTCGAGGTGCCCCGGATTCTCCACGATCTCCATGGCCCGGCCGCCGAGCACGTACGAGGGCCGCATCAGCACCGGATAGCCGATCGCCTGGGCCACGCGCGTGGCCTCCTCGGCCGAGCGGGCGATGCCGCCCGCCGGCTGCCGGAGGCCCAGCCGCTCGACGAGGGCGGCAAAGCGCGCGCGGTCTTCGGCGAGGTCGATGGAATCGACCGGCGTGCCCAGGATGGGGATGCCGGCGCGTTCCAGATGGTGGGCGAGTTTCAAGGGAGTCTGCCCGCCCAGCTGCACGATGACGCCTTCGAGCGTGCCCGCCGACCGCTCGACCTCCAGCACCTCGAGCACGTCCTCAGGCGTGAGCGGCTCGAAATACAGCCGGTCGGAGGTGTCGTAGTCCGTCGAGACGGTCTCTGGATTGCAGTTCACCATCACTGTCTCGAATCCGGCGGCCGAGAGCGCGAAGCAGGCGTGGCAGCAGCAATAGTCGAACTCGATGCCTTGGCCGATCCGGTTGGGCCCCCCGCCCAGGATGACGACCTTCCGCCGGTCCGATGGTGCGGCCTCGCACGCGTCGCCGGCGTAGGTGGAATACATGTAGGGTGTGGTCGCCTCGAATTCGGCGGCACAGGTGTCGATCCGCTTGAACACGGGCCGCACGCCCAGGCGATGCCGCAGCGCGCGGACCTCGTCTTCCGGCACGCCGGCAAGCCGGGCCAGCCGCCCGTCGGCAAAGCCCAAGGCCTTGAGCCGCCGCAGCGCCGCGGCCTCCTGCGGCAAGCCCCTTCGCTCGACTTCCCGCTCGGCGGCCACGATCTCGGCCAGGCGGGCCACGAACCAGGGATCGTAGCGGGAAACGCGCACCACCTCGGATTCCGGAATGCCGAGCCGCAGCGCCTGGGCCGCCGCCAGCAGCCGGGCCGGCGTCCGCTCGGCCAGGTGCGCCAGGACCTCACCCTTGCCGCGGCCCACCAGCTCCTCGGGACACTCCAGGCCCAGAAGCCCCGTCTCCAGCCCGCGCAGCGCCTTCTGCAGCGATTCGGCGAAGCTTCGCCCGATGGCCATCACTTCGCCCACCGATTTCATCGAGGTGCCGAGTCGGGCCTCGGCGCCCCGGAACTTCTCGAAGGCGAAGCGGGGGATCTTGGTCACCACATAGTCGATAGTCGGCTCGAAGCTCGCGGGCATGGCGCCACCCGTGATCTCGTTGGGAATCTCGTCGAGGGTGAAGCCCACGGCCAACAGGGCCGCCACCTTGGCGATGGGAAAGCCCGTCGCCTTGGACGCCAGCGCCGACGAGCGCGACACTCGGGGGTTCATTTCGATGACGACCATGCGGCCGTCGGCGGGGTTGATCGCGAACTGGACGTTGGAGCCCCCCGTCTCCACGCCCACCGCCCGCAACACGGCGATCGCGGCCGTGCGCATGCGCTGGTATTCCTTGTCGGTCAGCGTGAGCGCCGGGGCCACCGTGATCGAGTCGCCGGTGTGGGTACCCATCGGGTCGACGTTCTCGATCGCGCAGACGATGATGGCGTTGTCGGCGCGGTCGCGCACGACCTCCATCTCGAATTCCTTCCAGCCGAGCACCGATTCCTCGATCAGCACTTCGCCCGCCGGGCTGGCTTCGAGGCCGCCCGCCACGATCCGGGCGAACTCCTCGCGGTTGTGCGCGATGCCCCCGCCCGTGCCGCCCAAGGTGAAGGACGGACGGATGATGGCCGGCAGCCCCACCATCTCGAGGACTGCCCAGGCCTCGTCGAGGCTGCGCACCAGGCCCGAGCGCGGGGACGCAAGACCGATCCGCTCCATCGCCTCGCGGAACTTCAGGCGGTCCTCGGCCGTCTCGATCGCCTCGGCCCGGGCGCCGATGAGCTCGACGCGGAAGCGGGCGAGTGTGCCGTCGCGATGGAGGGCAAGCGCCGTGTTGAGCGCGGTCTGCCCGCCCATGGTGGGCAACAGGGCGTCCGGCCGCTCCCGCTCGATCACCCGGGCCACCACCTGCGGGGTGATGGGCTCGACGTAGGTGGCATCGGCCAGTTCGGGATCCGTCATGATGGTGGCCGGATTGGAATTCACCAGCACCACCCGATAGCCATGGGCCTTCAGGGCCTTGATGGCCTGGGTTCCCGAATAGTCGAACTCGCAGGCCTGGCCGATCACGATCGGCCCGGCGCCGATCACCAGGATCGAGGCGATGTCGCGTCGAGCGGGCATCAGCGAGCGCGGGCCAGGTCCACGAAGCGGCGGAACAGATGGTGCGAATCCTGGGGCCCCGGGCTCGCCTCAGGGTGATACTGGACCGAGAACGCGGGCCGGTCGACGAGTTCGAGCCCGCAGTTCGACCCGTCAAACAAGCTCACGTGGGTCGGACGCACGCCGGCCGGCAGGGTCGCGGCGTCCACGGCGAACCCATGGTTCATGCTGGTGATTTCCACCGCGCCATCGGCCAGCCGTTTCACCGGGTGGTTGGCCCCGCGGTGGCCCTGGTGCATCTTGAGGGTGCGGGCCCCGACGGCGAGCGCCAGGAGCTGGTGGCCGAGGCAAATGCCGAACAGTGGCCGGCCCGTGTCAAGCCAACGCTGGATCAGGGGCAGGGCGTAGGCCGCGGTCGCCGCCGGGTCGCCAGGGCCGTTCGACAGGAACAGACCATCGGGCGCGTGGGTCATCACGTCGTCGAAGCCTGCCGTGGCGGGCACGACGGTGACCTGGGCGCCAGCCCCCACCAGCTGGCGCAGGATGGCCCGCTTGACCCCATAGTCCACCACGACGATCCGCGGGGCATCGGGCGGAAGGGCCACCTGGGCATGGCCCTCGCCCGCCACCCAGGGGCCTTCGACCCAACGATAGGTCTGGCGCGTGGAGACCTGAAGGGCCAGGTCCATGCCATTGAGGCCCGGCCAGGCCCGCGCCCTGGCGATCAGTGCGGCGATGTCGAAGCGCCCGTCCGCACGGTGCGCGATGACGGCGTTCGGTGCACCCTGGCGTCGGATCCGGCGGGTGAGAGCCCGCGTGTCGATTCCGGCCACGCCGACCAGCCCCCGGGCGGCGAGCCAGGAGGCGAAAGGCTGCAGCGCGCGCCAGCTCGAGGGCGCCGTCGGCTCCCACGCCACCACGCAGCCCAGGGCGTAGGCCGTGCCGGCCTCCTCGTCGTCGGGATTGGTGCCGACATTGCCGATGTGCGGGAAGGTGAAGGTGACGATTTGCCCGGCGTAGGAGGGGTCGGTCAGCACCTCCTGATAGCCCGTCATGGCGGTGTTGAAGCAGAGCTCGCCCACCCCTTCGCCTTCCGCCCCGAAGCCCTGGCCCCACAGCAGCGTGCCGTCGGCCAGGGCCACCAGGCCGGTCGCGCCTGCGGGTGGGCGCGCGGGATCGTCGCACGGCATCGGGGGCTTTGCGCGCAGCTTTCGGGTTGTCGGGCCGGCCTTGGGCGTTAGGGTGGCGGAACCCACAGGTCAACGGAGGGGCCATGCCCATCCGCGATGCGGTGCGCGAGGCGCTGGTGGCGGCCATGAAGGCGCGCGACCGGCCCCGGCTCGATGCGTTGCGTCTGATCGAAGCGGCGATTCGCAACCGCGACATCGAGGCGCGGACCGGGCCCCGGCCAGCGGATGACGATGCGCTCGTGCTCGAGGTGCTGCGCCGCCTGGCCAAGCAACGACGCGAGGCGATCGACCTCTACCGCCAGGGCGGGCGGTGCGAGCTTGCCGAGCGGGAGGCCTTCGAGCTCGAGCTCATCGAGGGGTTCCTGCCCAAACCCCTGGACGAGGCCGAAGCGCGGGCCGCCGTGGCGACGCTCGTGGCCGAGGCGGGGGCACAGGGCCCCAAGGACATGGGCCGGGTGATGGGGCTGGTCCGCGAACGGCTGGGCGACCGACTCGACATGGCGACGGCCAGCCGCCTGGTGCGTGAGCTGTTGGCGTAAGCGCGCGGCCTGCCGGGCCGTCACGGCGCGTGGGCCGGCGTCCGCGCCGTGCGGCATCGCCGGCGAGGTCCACTCGCCCCCGCCCGGGCTTCGTCGCCCGCCGGGGCTAGGGCCGATGTCCCCCGGCGGAGTAGCCCTCGGGCGGGCATGAAGAGATCATCTCATCGGGCATGTCGCAGGTTGCGGTCCCCGGCCGGTCGGATCGCGGCCAGCGTTCGGCGTCGGCTCGACACCGGCCGTGTCGGCACCTGGGCGGGCGAGTCGCTGGGGCTCGGCTCGGGCCCGTGGACGAAAACGCTGCCGGCCGATCGTCGTCGGGCGCACGCATCCGCACCGGTCGGCGTTCCCAACTCGAGTCGACGACGCCCGGAAACCCGTCGGCGAGCCGGCTGAACGTCGCCCATTGCCGGCAAGGTCGTCATCACGCTCGCCAACGGCATGGCGAGGAGGATAGACGGGTGGCTCGCGTCGCGTTCGGGGCACCGCTGGGCCCGTTGCCGGCCTTTCGGGAGATTTCGATGAGCAGATGGAAGGACAAGGTCGAAATCGCGGCTCGACAACTCGTTTCGGCGGTCCGCAAGCGATGGGAGTGGGGTGTCCGACGGGATCTCCCCCTTCAGATGCTCTACGAGCGCGCCGCGGCCGAGTCGGCCGACCTGATCCAGGAAAACCTGGAAACCGCCGTTCTATTCGATCGACGGCTGGACTACCTGAAATGGGTCATTTCCCAGATCCCGGAGAAGGGCCTCATCATGGAAGCGGGCGTCCGGCACGGCGAGTCGATCAACCTCTTCGCAGCCTGTCTTGCCGCACGAGGTGATCGGCGGCCGCTTCACGGCTTCGATGCCTTCGAAGGACTCGAAGAGAATTGGACGGGCATGGCGCTGCCGGCGGGCTCCCTCACGCGGCAGGGGCGCCTGCCGAAGGTCCACGACAACGTCCGCCTGCACAAGGGCTGGGTGCAGGAGACCGTCGGGCCGTTTCTCGAACGGCACCCCGGGGAGCCCCTGGCGTTCTTGCACATCGACACCGACACCTACCTGCCGGCGCGGCATCTCCTCGACGCCACGAAACCCCGGTTTCAGCGCGGCACCGTGATCGCGTTCGACGAGCTCATCGGTTATCCGAATTGGAAAGCGCATGAGTATCGCGCCTTGACGGAAGTGCTGGCTCGTGAGTCCTACGAATTCATCGCCTTCACCGGGCGCCAGGCGGCGATCCGGATCCGCTGACCGACGGGCTTCGGGGCAAGAAGACCCCTGAATGTCGTTCGCGCCGGCATTCCTCGACGAGCTCAAGGCGCGGGTGTCGCTGCCCGAAGTCGTGGGGCGGCGAATCCGCCTGGTGCGGGCCGGGCGAGACCTCAAGGGCTGCTGCCCTTTCCATCAGGAGAAGACGCCAAGCTTCCACGTCTGGGCCGACCACTACCATTGTTTCGGCTGCGGCGCCCACGGCGACGTCATCCGCTTCGTGATGGAGACCGAGCGCCTGGACTTCGCGTCCGCCGTCCGCCGGCTGGCCGCCGAGGCGGGCCTCAAGGTGCCCGAGCGGGCCGGCCCGACGGCCGACGAGCGTCTCACCACCGCGCGCGCTCTTCTGGCGGCGGCCGCCCGCTGGTTCGCCGAGCGGCTGGCCGCACCCGAAGGTGACGGCGCGCGCGCCTATCTCGCCCGGCGGGGGGTGGAGCCCGAGCTCGCCCGAACCTTCGGCCTGGGCTGGGCACCCCCCACGGGCCTGTCCGATGCGCTGACCCGGCGCGTGCCCGAGGCCGGCCCCGACGCCTGGGCGGCGGCCGGGCTGCTGGGCGACGACGGCCGGCCGCGGTTCCGGCGGCGGATCGTCTTTCCCATCCACGACGGCCGCGGCCGCGTGGTGGGGTTCGGCGGGCGGCTGATCGGGCCGGGCGAACCCAAGTACCTGAATTCGCCCGACGGCCCCTTGTTCCACAAAGGCCGCCTTCTGTTCAACGCCCACCGCGCCGCCCCCGCGGCCCGGCGCACGGGTCGGCTGTGGATCGTCGAGGGCTACATGGACGTCGTGGGCCTGGCCCGGGCCGGGGTGAGCGAGGCCGTGGCTCCCTTGGGCACGGCGCTCACCGACGAGCAGCTCGAGCTCGCCTGGCAGCTGGCGGCCGAACCCCTGCTCGCGTTCGATGGGGACACAGCCGGCCGGCGTGCCGCCCGCGCCGCCGCCCAGCGCGCGTTGCCCCTCTTGCGCCCTGGCCGGTCGCTTGCGTTCGCGCTGCTGCCGCCGGGTGAGGATCCCGACGATGTCGCCGCCCGCGGCGGCCGCGCCGCTCTCGACGAGCTGGCACGGAACGCCCTGCCGCTCGAACGGCTGCTGTTCGACGCGGAGGTGGCCGAAAGCCCGCTCGACACGCCGGAACGGCGCGCGGGGCTGCGGGCCCGGCTCGACGCGCTGGCCGCCCAAGTGGCCGATCCTGGCATCGCCGCCGACTACCGCCGCACGTGGCGCGAGCGGGCCTGGCGTCTGTTGGGCCCGCCACCGGCCGGCCGCGCCCCGCGCCCGCCCGCCGCGGCGGTCGGACCGCTGCCCGAAACTCGGGCGGCCGCGCGCAGGCCCGTCTCCACTCTGCCCGGGCTGCTTCGCGCGCTGGCCGACCGACCCCAGCTGGCCGCGGAATTTCACGAGCATCTGGCCGCGCTCGAGATCGACGACCCCCGCCTGGCCGCCGTGCGGGACGCGCTGCTGGCCGGCCGGCCCGATGCCTTGGCCGCCTTGGGAACCGAGACGCCGCTGGTGCCCCCTGACGCGTCGGCCGAAGAGTTCCGCGACCGGGTTCGCGCGGCTCTTGCGTCCTATGCGCTGCGTGCCCATGTGGCACGACGCGGCGAGTCCGCCAGCGACGGGCGGAGTCTCGACGAAGCCTGGGAGCGGCATGTCCGGTGGGCGCGCCGGTGGATTGCGGGTCAGGAAGGGCTCCGCGCCCGGGCCATCCCCGAGGATGGGGCCTGACGCGGGCGGCACGAGCGACGTTCGAATGAGGGGGCGACGGGAACTGGAATGGCGACGAGGAACGTGGCGACGACGGAAGGCGACGGAGCCAAGGGCGATCCGGGCGACGGCGCCCCGCTCATCGACCTCAACGAGGCGGGCCTCAAGCGGCTCATCGCCCGTGCCAAGAAGCGTGGCTATCTCACCTACGACGAACTGAACGCGGCCCTGCCCCAGGGCGAAATGACGTCCGAACAAATCGAGGACGTGATGGCCGCGCTGTCGGACATGGGCATCAATATCGTCGAGCGCGAGGACGGCCTGGAGGGCGAGGAAGAAGCGGAGGACGAGGAGGAGCCGGTCGAGGAGGTGGCGGCCGAACCGTTGGGCCCGGCCGTCTTCTCGGCCCAGCCCAAGGAGAAGATCGACCGCACCGACGACCCCGTGCGGATGTACTTGCGCGAGATGAGCGCGGTCGAGCTGCTGACGCGCGAGGGCGAGACCGCGATCGCCAAGCGGATCGAAGCCGGGCGGAACACGATGATCGCGGGCTTGTGCGAAAGCCCGATGACGTTCGCGGCCATCATCGAATGGTCGCGGGCGATCAACGAAGGCCGCATGAACCTTCGCGAGATCCTGGACCTGGAAGCGATGCTGGCCCGCCCCACCGAGGAGGGCGAGGGAGCGGACGTGCCGGTCGCCTTCAAGGAGGAGGACGACGAGCCCGAGGACGCCGCCCCGCCGGCTTCCGACGACGACGAGCCGGAGCTCGTCGAACGCCGTGCCACGCCACCGCCGTCGTTCGACGACGATGACGAGGGGGCCCTGAGCCTCGCGGCGATGGAGGAGAAGCTCAAGCCCGAGGCGTTGGAACGCTTCGCCCGGATCGAACAGGTCTACGCCCAGTTTGCCGAAGTGCAAGCGCGCCGACTGGCCGCGATCCAAGCCGGCGGCAGCTTGTCCCCCGCTGACGAGCGCAAGTATCAAAAGCTTCGGGCCCAGTTGACGAAGGAGATTGCTGCCGTCCAGTTCACCAACGCCCGGATCGAGGGCCTGGTCGAGCAGCTCTACAGCTACAACGAGCGCCTCATCGCGCTGGGCTCGGCGATGATGAAGCTCGTCGACCGCTATCGCATCCCCCGCAAGGAGTTCCTCGACGCCTACCTGGGTCACGAGCTGGACGAGGGCTGGCTTGCGGCCAACGCCGGCCGCGACGCCCGCTGGGCCGCCTTCGCCCAGAACGAGGCCGCCGAAGTGGAACGCATCCGGCGCGAGCTGTCGGAAATCGCGCGGGAAGTGGGCATGGAGCTCGGCGAGTATCGCCGGATCGTGAACATGGTGAAGAAGGGCGAGCGCGAGGCGCGCATCGCCAAGGAGGAGATGGTCGAGGCGAACCTGCGCCTTGTCATCTCAATCGCCAAGAAATACACCAATCGCGGCCTCCAGTTCCTCGACCTCGTGCAGGAAGGCAACATCGGCCTCATGAAGGCGGTCGACAAGTTCGAGTACCGCCGGGGCTACAAGTTCTCGACCTACGCCACCTGGTGGATCCGGCAGGCCATCACGCGCTCGATCGCCGACCAGGCGCGCACCATCCGCATCCCGGTGCACATGATCGAGACGATCAACAAGCTGGTGCGCGCGTCGCGCCAGCACCTGCACGAGACCGGCCGCGAGGCCACGCCCGAGGAGCTGGCCGAGCGCCTGTCGATGCCGCTCGACAAGGTGCGCAAGGTCCTCAAGATCGCCAAGGAACCGATCAGCCTCGAAACCCCCATCGGGGACGAGGAGGACAGCCACCTGGGCGACTTCATCGAGGACAAGAACGCCGTCATCCCCGTGGACGCCGCCATCCACGCCAACCTGAAGGAGACGGTCACGCGCGTCCTCGCCTCGCTCACCCCGCGCGAGGAACGGGTGCTGCGCATGCGCTTCGGCATCGGCATGAACACCGATCACACGCTGGAAGAGGTGGGCCAGCAGTTTTCGGTCACTCGCGAGCGGATCCGGCAGATCGAAGCCAAGGCCCTGCGGAAACTGAAGCACCCCAGCCGGTCGCGCAAACTCAAGACCTTCCTCGTGGACCTGTGAGGCCCTGGTGGCGGGCCGGAGCGCTGGTGGCGGCCGGCCTGGCCGCCGTTCCCGCACGGGCGGATGCGTGGCTCGAGGCCGTGCGGGCCGAAGCGGCCCGCATGGGCCCCACGGCGTTCGAGCGAACGAGCGAGACCACCGATCGTTCAGGCGGCGTCGTCCGCCGGGTGGAGCGCTTCATGCCCACGGGCTCAGGCGGCCAGGGGGCGTGGACGCTGGTGGCGGTCGACGGCCGGCCGCCGACGGCCGACGAGCGGCGTCGGCACGCCAAGGAAGTGGCCGGCCTGCCGCCACCTGGCTACTGGCGGCTTGCCACCATCCTGCGGGGGCGGGTCACCCTGGTGCGCGACGCTCAAGGGCGCACCGTGCACCGCATCCGGCCGCTGCCCGAGGGCAGCATCCGCACCGCGCGCGGCGACATTTCGGCCGACGTGGCGGCCGACGCCCGGATCGAACTCGTGGCCGGCCAACCCACGGTGACAAGCTTGAGGGTATTCGCCCCGGCCCCCTTCTCCCTGATGGGGGTGGCCCGGATGAACCGGTTCGAGGCCCAGAGTCGGTACGAGCGCGGGCCGGACGGCCGGCCGCTTCTCGTCGAGCAAGCGAGCGAGGCCGAGGTCCGCGTGCCGGTGGTGGGAACCTTCCGGCAGACGACGCGTCAGACCTACCGCCCGCTCTGAGCCCTGGCCGAGCGGCCGGCGCCATGGCAGGGCGGCCGGCATGGACGCGCCAGCCATGCTCAACGATCGCTCCTCGGCCCTTGCGCTTCTCCTGTCGCGTCGTTCGGGCAAGGCGCGCGATCTGGGGCCGCCCGGGCCCACGCTGGAGGAGCTCGCGACGATCCTCAAGGCCGCCATCCGCGTGCCGGATCACGGCAAGCTGGCACCCTGGCGCTTCGTGGTGGTCGAGCGGCGCGCCGCGCTGGCCGAGCGGATCGAATCGCTCTACCTGGCCGACAAGGGCGGGGAGGCGGGCCGGCTCGAGCGGCAAGCGCTGCGCGATTTCGTGCACCAGGCCCCCACCCTCGTCGTGGCGCTGAGCTTGCCCAAGCCCTCGGCCATTCCGGAATGGGAGCAGCAGCTGTCGATGGGCGCAGCGATCGCCCATCTGCTGCTCGCCGCCCACGCCCTGGGCTATGTGGGCAACTGGCTCACGGGACCGGCCGCCTACCTGCCCGGCGTGGCCGAGGAACTGGGCGTGCCAGGCGGGCGCATCGCGGGCTTCCTGTTCCTGGGCCGGGCCACCCGGCCGCTCGAGGAGCGGCCCCGGCCGTCACCCGACGACGTGATCCTGCATTACTGACGGGATCAGCGGATGCGCCGCACGTGGAGCACCCGGGGCGAATCGGGTGCGCCCAGAACATAGCCGCCAAGGCCCGTGCGGCGCACCACGACGCGCATGCCGGGCTCGAGCCGGCCGCGGAACACGCCGTCGGTCTGCCGCCAGACCTGCCCGTTCTCGAGCAACAGCACCTTGAGGCCCGCCCGGTCGGTGAAGATATCGGCCACCGTTGCCTCGAGCGAGCGAAGGCCCTCGGCTTCCCTTCGCCCGACCATCCCGAACTCCTGAACACGGCGCTCTTCCGCGGCCGCCGCCTCGGCCCGGGCCCGTGCCGACGCCTGGCGTTCGGTCTCGGCGGTCCGCTCGGCCACCGCGCGCTGCCCCTCGGCCGAACCGCGGGGCACGGCCCGGTCGTAGCAGGCAAGGCGCTCGGCATCCTCAACGATCCGGGCGCACGCGACGAGCTCGGCCGGCTGGGCCTGCGCGGCCGGCAGGCCTGAGAGCCCGCCCACCACGCCCAGCCCGATCATCGTCGCGCGCACGCGTTTCCTTCCCCTTCGTTCCCGCCTAAGGCGAGCTATGGCCTTCCGCACAAGCCCCGTCGACCCCGCGGCCCTCCGGCAGCTCGAGCAGGCGATGCGCGCGGCGGGCCGCCGAATCGAGGAACTGAAACGCCAGGGTCTCGTGGCCCGCGACAAGGCCGACTCGAGCCCCGTGACCGACGCCGACGTCGAGGCCGAGCGGATCCTGCGCGAGGCCGTGCTGGCGATCGAACCGGCGGCCCGGATCATCGGCGAGGAGGGGGCCGAAGGCGGGGCGCTTCCCCCACCGGGCTCCCGCTTCTGGCTCATCGACCCGCTCGATGGTACGCGCGAATTCCTCTCGGGCAAGGACAGCTACACGGTGAACCTCGCCTTGGTGGTGGAGGGCGTGCCGGTGGTGGGGCTGGTGCTGCACCCGCCCTCGGCTCGGCTGTGGACGGGTGTGGTGGGCCAGGGCGCCAGCGTCGCCGAGCGCGACGGGCCGGCGCGCCCAGTGCGCACGCGGCCGCTCGCCGCATCACCCGCCCTGGTCGTGAGCCACACGCACCTGGACGCCCAGACACGGGCCTGGGCCGAGGCCGTGCCCCAAGGGAGGCGAACGGCCGCCGGCTCGTCCATCAAGTTTTGCGTTCTGGCCGAGGGCGAGGCGGACGCCTATCCCCGCTTCGGCTGGACGATGGAGTGGGACACGGCGGCCGGGGATGCCCTGCTGCGGGCCGCTGGCGGCATCACCCTGGCGGACGACGGCCGTCCGCTCAGATATGGCAAGCCCGGCTACCGCAACGGGGCCTTCCTGGCTTTGGGCGATCCCGAGGCGGCCCGCCGACTGCCACCCTTCGGCATGGCGAGCGCACGGGCGGGCTAGGCCTCGGGGCCCGGCGCGCTGGGCGCCTTGACGAAGGCCACGCGAGGTGCCGGGCGCTCAGCCGCGGCGCGCCCTGGCGACCTGGTGCGGGAACGTGAGGGACGTCCACGGCACGCCCGGGCCGCCGCCCGCGGTCAAGCGGCCAACAGCTCCTCGGCGGCGCGGTCCAACGCCTCGGCCCCCCGCGTGACGGGCCCCAGCAGGGCGGGTGCGGCGGGCAGGATCTGTTCGGCGTAGAACCGGGCGAGCGCGATCCGCCCTTTGAGGAACCGTGGGTCACCATCGCCCGCCTCGAGCCGCCGCGCGGCCTCTGCCGCCTGGCGGGCGAGCAGCGTGCCGCCCAGGGTCAAGCCGAACAGGCGAAGGTAGGGCGTGGCGGCGGCGGCCGTGTCGCGCAGCCGGTCCGGCGCGTTGCCCAGCACCCACACGGACGCCGTCTGCAGCGCCTCGAGCGCGTCTTCGAGCCAGGGCTGCAGCCCCTTGAGTCCCCAGGATTCGGGCAGGGTCTTCAGCCACCGTCGCTCGCGCTCGAACAGCGCCCGCCAGTGGCGTCCGCCTTCGGCGGGGATCTTGCGCCCCACCAGATCCATGGCCTGGATGCCGTTCGTGCCTTCGTAGATGGGGGCGATGCGAGCGTCGCGCCACAGGCGGGCCGCGCCGGCCTCCTCGATGTAGCCCATGCCGCCCAGCACCTGGATGGCGAGCCCCGCCGCCTCCACGCCCACGTCGGTGCCGAACGCCTTGGTGACGGGGGTGAGGAGATCGGCCAGCCCCTTGGCCTCCGCCCGGGCGGCCGCTTCGGGCTCGGCGCGAGCCCGGTCCACGGCGGCGGCGTTCAGGAAGGCGATGGCGCGCGCCGCCTCGACGAGCGCCCGGGCCGTCAGCAGCAGACGGCGGACGTCGGCATGTTGCACGATGGGCACGGCCGCCCGCCGTGGCTCGCCGAAGGGCGCTCCTTGGATGCGCTGGCGCGCGTGGGCCAGGGCCAGCTGCACGGCGCGTTCGCCCACCCCAACGCCCTGCAGGCCCACGTTGATCCGCGCGTGGTTCATCATGGTGAACATGGCGCGCATGCCGGCCCCCTCCTCGCCCACGAGTTCGGCCACGCATGCATCCCCGTCGCCGAAGACCATGGTGCAGGTGGGGCTCGCGTGCAGGCCCAGCTTGTGCTCGAGCGCGGTGGCCCCGAGGTCGTTGCGACGGCCGGGTTGGCCCACCGCGTCGGGCAGGAACTTGGGCACGAGGAACAGGCTTAGACCCCTGGTGCCGGACGGCGCACCCGGGGTGCGGGCCAACACCAGATGCACGATGTTGGGGGCCAGCTCGTGCTCGCCCCAGGTGATGTAGATTTTGGTGCCCTTGAGCCGCCAGGTGCCGTCGCCTCCCGGCTGCGCCTCGGTGCGCAGGGCGCCCACGTCCGAGCCAGCCTGCGGTTCGGTCAGGCACATGGTGGCGGTCCAGCGCCCCTCGACCAGCGGACGCAGGTAGCGCTCCTTCTGCCGGTCCGAGGCGTGGGCCTGAAGCGCCTCGATGGCCCCCTGGGTCAGCATCGGGCAAAGCGAGAAGGCCATGTTGGCCGCCGCCACTTGCTCCTGCACGGCGCACGCCAGCGTGAACGGCAGGCCCTGCCCGCCCCATTCGGGATCGGCCGCAAGCCCGGTCCACCCGCCGTCGCGGTAGCGGGCGAAGGCCTCCGCGAAGCCCGAAGGGAGCGTCACCCGCCCCTCCTCGAGGCGCGCGCCCTGGCGGTCGCCCACCGCGTTCAAGGGCTCCAGCACTTCGGCGGCCAGCCGGCCCGATTGTTCGAGGATCGCGTTCACGACGTCGGGCGTGGCCGCCTGGAATGCCGGCAGGCGGGCGAGAGCCGGAAGGTCGGCCACCGTCTCGAGAACGAAGCGTTGCTCGGCGGTCGGCGGTGTGAAGGTCATGGGCGCTCCCCGTGCGGTCCAAGGCCCTCCTGGCTATCACGGTCCCCATGACGACCGCCACCCGGGTGCGCCCCGCCGACGCGGCCGGCGTCGCCGACGCCGTGGCCCGGCTGGTCCGAGGCGAGGTCGTCGCCTTGCCGACCGAAACGGTCTATGGCCTGGCCGCCGACGCTTGCCAGGCGGCGGCCGTGGCCCGGATCTTCGCGGCCAAGGGTCGACCGCCCGACAATCCCCTCATCGTGCACGTAGCCGACATGGCCATGGCCCGCGGGCTCGCCCGTTGGTCGCCCGAAGCCGCTCGGCTGGCGCAGGCCTTCTGGCCGGGGCCCTTGACCCTCGTGCTGCCTCGGGCCGCAGGGGCCCCGCTGGTCCCGGCCGTGACGGCAGGGCTGCCCACCGTCGCCCTCCGCGCGCCCGACCATCCCGTCACGCAGGCCGTGATCCAAGAGCTCGGCCGTGCGATCGCCGCTCCGTCGGCGAACCGATCGGGGCGTCTGTCGCCCACCCGGGCCCAGCACGTCGACCTGCCCGGCGTGCCGCTGGTGCTGGACGGCGGGCCGTGTCGACTGGGCCTTGAAAGCACGATCGTGCGGCCCGAGGCCGACCGGCTGGTGCTGTTGCGCCCCGGCGCCTTGCCGCCGGAGGCCTTGGCGAAGGTCTCTGGCCTGCCCGTGGTGCCGGCCGGCCCTGCCGCCCGAGCGGAAGCCCCCGGCATGCACCACCGCCACTACGCCCCTACCCTGCCCCTGGACCTTGACGTGACCGAGCCCGCCCCCGGCCGGTTCTGGATCGGATTCGGAGCGCTTGCCGGCGACTTCAACCTGTCGCCGAGGGGCGACCCCGAGGAGGCGGCCCGCCACCTGTTCGACGCCCTGCACGCGGCGGAGCGGAGCGGAGCACGGCGCATCGGCGTGGCCCCCATCCCGGCCGAAGGCCTGGGCCTGGCGATCCGCGACCGGCTGCGCCGGGCCGCAGCGGCGGCCGCTTGGCGCTCCTCCGACCGCTCACCCTAGGCGTTGCGGGCCATGAGTCCACCGTCGACCGGAATCACCGCGCCGGTGAGGTACGCCGCCGCCGGCAGCACCAGCGACAGGACGAGGTGCGCCACTTCCTCCGGCTGGCCGTAGCGCCGCAGGGCCGTGCGCCGCCGGGCATAGGTCTCGCGGTC
This sequence comes from Sphingomonadaceae bacterium, assembly GCA_025056155.1. GTDB lineage: Bacteria > Pseudomonadota > Alphaproteobacteria > Sphingomonadales > Sphingomonadaceae > Thermaurantiacus. The sequence goes on along the minus strand of JANWWL010000004.1, from coordinate 469,041 downwards.
GGTGGCGGGGATTCCGGCCGTCATGGGCGTCAGGATGGGCCCCGGGCAGATGCAGTTCACGGTGATGCCTTCGGGTCCCAGCTCCACGGCCAGCGCTCGGGTCAGGCCCACGACCCCTGCCTTGGCGGCGCAATAGGCGGAATCGCGCGCGGTGGCGCCCAGCGCTTCGGTCGAGGCGATGTTGACGATCCGGGGATGGGGGGCGGCGCGCAAGTGGACGAGCGCGGCGCGGATCGTCCGCACCTGGCCCACCAGGTTCACCTGCAGCATCCGCTCAAGAAGCGCCGGGTAACCGGGGTCGTCGACGGGAGCGAAGCCGGCAATGCCGGCGTTGTTCACCAGGATGTCGAGCCGGCCGTGCCAGCGCGCGACCGCGTGGACGGCGTCCTCGACCCCCTGGGTGTCGGCCACGTCGAGGCGGAAGCCCTGGGCCGAGCCGCCCTCGGCCTCGATCCCGGCCGCCACCTGCCGCGCGCCGGTCTCGTTCACGTCAGTCACCGCCACATGGGCGCCCGCCGCGGCCAGCACGCGCGCCGTGGCCGCCCCGATGCCCGAGGCCGCGCCGGTCACCAGGGCCACGAAGCCTTCGATCGAACGGGGATCCGCCATTCCTCCTCTCCCGTACCCGGCACCTGGCACGGGCGGCCGGCCCGCGCTAGGGCCCGGCCATGTCCACCGCCCCCCGGCCGGCCGCGGCCGATGCCCGGCTGGCCATTGAGCATGGCCTGAGCGCCGAGGAATGGGCGCATCTCTTGGGACGGCTGGGCCGGACCCCGAACCTGGTGGAGCTCGGGATCGTCTCGGCCCTTTGGTCCGAGCATTGCTCGTACAAGTCCACGCGCCTCCATCTCCGGCGGTTCCCCTCCAACGCTCCCTGGGTCATCCAGGGCCCGGGCGAGAACGCCGGGGCCATCGCCATCGGCACCGACCGCGCCGGTCGCCCGCTGGCCGCCGTCTTCAAGATGGAAAGCCACAACCACCCGAGCTTCATCGAACCCACGCAAGGCGCGGCCACCGGCGTGGGCGGCATCCTGCGCGACGTGTTCACGATGGGCGCACGGCCCGTGGCGCTGTTGAACGCGCTAAGCTTCGGCGCGCCCGACCATCCGCTGACACCGCGCTTCGTCCGCGGCGTGGTGCAAGGCATCGGCGGCTACGGGAATTGCGTGGGCGTGCCCACCGTAGGGGGCGAGATCCGCTTCGATGCGCGCTACAACGGCAACATCCTGGTGAACGCCATGTGCGTGGGCATCGCCCCGGCCGAGCGGATCTTCCGCTCGGCGGCCGCCGGCGTCGGCAACCCCGTGGTCTACGTGGGCGCGCGCACGGGGCGCGACGGCATCCACGGGGCCACCATGGCCTCGGCCGAGTTCGACGAGGATGCCGAGGCCAAGCGGCCCACGGTGCAGGTGGGCGACCCTTTCCTCGAGAAGCTCCTCATCGAAGCCTGCCTCGAGCTGATGGCGACCGACGCCATCGTCGCCATCCAGGACATGGGGGCCGCGGGTCTTGCCTCCTCGTCGGTCGAAATGGCCCTGAAAGGTGGAGTGGGCATCCGGCTCGACCTCGAGCGCGTGCCGGTGCGCGAGAGGGATCTCGGCCCCTACGAGCTCATGCTCTCGGAATCCCAGGAGCGGATGCTCATGGTGCTGAAGCCGGGCCGGGAGGCCGAGGCCGAGGCGATCTTCCGGCGCTGGGGGCTCGAATTCGCCGTAGTGGGCCGGATCACCGACACGGGCCGCCTGCAATGCTTCTTTCATGGCGCTCCCGTGGCCGACCTGCCGCTCGCCCTGCTGGGGGAGGACGCCCCCGTCTACGACCGGCCCCGCGCCGAACCACCGCCCCCACCGCCGCTGCGGCCCGTGGCCGACACGACCGACCTCATGGGCGACCTGTTGCGCCTCGTCGGCTCGGCCGACCTCTCCTCGCGCCGCTGGGTGTGGGAGCAATACGACCACATGGTGGGCGCCGACACGGTGCTCCGCCCGGGGGCGGACGCCGCCCTCGTGCGGGTGCACGGCACCGACCTGGGCCTGGCGCTCACCACCGATTGCACGCCGCGCTACTGTGCGGCCAATCCGCGCGAAGGTGGGCGCCAGGCCGTGGCCGAGGCGTTCCGCAACCTGTCGGCCGTGGGGGCCACGCCCCTGGGGCTCACCGATTGCCTCAACTTCGCGTCCCCCACCAATCCGTTGGTGATGGGCCAGATCGTGGGCTGCATCGACGGCATGGCGGAAGCCTGCCGAGCTCTCGACCTGCCGGTCGTCTCCGGCAACGTGAGCCTCTACAACGAGTCGCGCGCGACGGGCGGCGGACTCGCCATCCCGCCCACCCCGTCGGTGGGGGCGGTGGGCGTGATCGACGACTGGCGCCTGGCCGCCACACCGGCCTTCAAGGCGCCCGGCGAGGAGATCTGGCTCGTGGGCCTGACGCAGGGCCATCTCGGCCGGTCGCTGTGGCTGAAGGAGTGCAGGGGTGAGGACGAAGGCCCGCCGCCGCCCGTCGACCTGGACGCCGAACGGCGGGCGGGCGAATGGGTGCGCCGCCTGATCCACGAAGGGCGGGCGACGGCCGTGCACGACGTCTCCGACGGGGGATTGCTCGTGGCCGTGGCCGAGATGGCGCTGGCGGGCGGGCTGGGCGCCCGGCTCACCCCCGACCCCGCGCTGCCGGCCGCCGCCTGGGCCTTCGGCGAAGACCAGGGCCGCTACGTGCTGACGGTGCGGCCCGGCACGCGCCTTAACGACGCTCCGGTCCCCATCCGACGGATCGGCACCACGGGTGGCGACGCCGTCGCCGTGGCCGGCCACGGGGCCTGCCCGCTGCAGCGGTTGCGGGCCGCGCACGAGGGGTTTTTCCCGACGCTCGTGACCCGCTGATGACTACCGCCTCGCCCTTCGCCTATCCGGCGTGGCGGGCGTTCCTGTTCGCGCGCTTCAGCGCGACGCTGGCCATGACGATGCTGGTCGTCGTCATCGGGTGGGAGGTGTACGACATCGCCCGCCAGACCCGGTCGGTGCGCGACGCGGCTTGGCTCCTGGGCCTCGTGGGGCTTGCGCAGTTCCTGCCCGTCTTCGGCCTGACCCTCGCGGTGGGCGCGATCGCCGACCGGTTCGACCGGCGCTGGATCGCCCGCGGGGCGGTGCTGGTGGAGCTGGCCGGTGCGGCGGCCTTGGCGGGGCTCGCCCTGGGGGATGGCCGCACGCTGTGGCCGCTGTTCGCCGTGGCCGCCCTTCTGGGGGTGGCGCGGGCCTTCGCCGGCCCGGCGCTCGCAGCACTCGCCCCCAACCTGGTGCCGCCCCCGGCCCTGCCCACCGCCATCGCCTGGTCGTCCATGGGCTTCCAGGCCGGCGCCGTGCTGGGTCCGCTGGTGGGCGGCCTGCTCTATGACCGCGCTCCTCCCCTCGCCTACGCAACCGCCGGCCTGCTGTTCCTGGGAGCCCTCATCGCCCTGCTCGCGATCCCCCCGGTGCCACGGCAGGAGGCCGGCCGTGTCTCGGTGCGCGAAGGCCTGGCCTACGTCCGCTCCAACCGGGTGGTGCTGGGCGCCATCAGCCTTGACCTGGCGGCCGTGGTGCTGGCGGGGGCCACGGCGATGCTTCCCATCTATGCGCGCGACATCCTGCACGTGGGGCCTGACGGCCTCGGCCTGATGCGTGCCGCCCCGGCCGTGGGCGCCGCGGTGATGGCGCTCTGGCTTACGCGGTTTCCGTTACGAACCCGGGTGGGGGAGCGATTGTTCGGGGCCGTGGCGGTCTTCGCGCTGGGCACGATCGCGTTCGGGCTTTCCACCACGCTGCCGGTTGCCGTGGCGAGCCTGGTGGTGCTGGGGGCCGCCGACATGGTCTCCGTCTACGTGCGCGCCTCCCTCATCCAGCTTCACACGCCCGATGCCATGCGCGGGCGGGTGTCGGCGGTGAGCCTCTTGTTCATCGCGGCGTCGAACGAGCTCGGCGAATTCCGCGCTGGCACGCTCGCCGCGGTCATCGGGGCGGTACCGGCCACCGTGCTGGGCGGCGTGGCGGCCCTGGCGGTGACGGGCCTGTGGGCCTGGTGGTTTCCCGAACTGCGCCGGGTGGACCGGCTGGAAGTGCCGGAACTCGTGAAGGCCTAGAAGGATCCTCATGCGCGCTTCCAGCATCCTCGACACGATCGGGCGCACGCCGCACATCCGGCTCGCCCGCCTGTTCCCCGACCGCGACGTGTGGGTGAAGTCCGAGCGGGCCAATCCCGGCGGCTCGATCAAGGACCGCATCGCCCTGGCGATGATCGAGGCGGCGGAACGGTCGGGCGAACTGAAGCCCGGAGGCCTCATCGTCGAGCCCACGTCGGGCAACACCGGCATCGGGCTGGCGATGGTGGCCGCCGTGAAGGGGTATCGCCTCGTCCTCGTGATGCCCGAAGGCATGTCGCTCGAACGTCGGCGGCTGATGCTGGCCTATGGCGCCACCTTCGACCTGACCCCGCGCGAGCTCGGCATGCGGGGGGCGATCGAACGCGCGCTCGAAATCGTGGCCAACACCCCCGGTGCCTGGATGCCGCAACAGTTCGAAAACCCGGCCAACGTCCAGGTCCACGCCGACGCCACGGCGCGGGAAATCCTCGATGACTTTCGCGACGAACCATTGGACGCGATCGTCACGGGAGTTGGCACGGGCGGGCACATCACGGGCTGCGCGCGCCGCCTGAAGCCTGTCTGGCCCTGGCTCCAGGTCTTCGCCGTCGAACCCTCGGCCTCCCCCGTCATCTCGGGCGGCCAGCCCGGCCCCCATCCCATCCAGGGCATCGGCGCAGGGTTCATTCCGGGCAATCTCGACACCCGCCTTCTGGACGGTGTCGTCGCGGTCACCGCCGAAGAGGCCCGCGACTGGGCGCTCGCCTGCGCGCGGAAGGAAGGGCTGTTGGTGGGCCTGTCGTCGGGGGCGACGCTTGCCGCCATCGCTCGGAAATTGCCCGAGCTTGCCCCCCACGCCCGGATCCTCGGCTTCAACTATGACACGGGTGAACGGTATCTGTCGGTGCCCGAGTTCCTTCCCCCGGCGGGATAGAGACGGAGCTCGACGACCTCGGGCGGCACGCCGATCCGCAGCGGCACGGTGGAGGTGCCCACGCCCGACGTCACCAGCACGGCGTGTCCTCCGAGCCGACACCAGCCGCGCCGACATGGATAAGGCCCCTCGCGCCAGGTGACGGGGCAGCCGAGCAGGGGAAGGCACACCTGGCCGCCGTGGGTGTGGCCCGCCAGCACCAGGGTGCCCGCCCGGCGTTCAAGCGGCGGCAACGCCAGGGCCTGTTCCGGTTCGTGGACCAGCACAATGAGCGGCCGGTCGGCCGGAACGCCCGCCAGCGCGCGGGCGGGATCCGACGACAGGGAACTCGAATCGATCCCGGCCACCACGACCGGACCGGCGCGAACCCAGCGATTGACGAGCAGGACGGGGCTGGCCTGCTGGGCGAAGATGCGGTGCGTCCACGCGTTGTCGTGATTGCCGCGCACCGCCCAAACCCCGAAGCGGGCGCGAAGGCCCGCCAGCGGACGAAGTGCGCGCACGAGGTCGCGCTCGGGCGGCTGGCCGATCCGGTGGATGGCGAAATAGTCGCCGGCCAGCAGCACCAGGTCGGGTTCCAGGGCGTTGACTTGGGCCACGATGCGATCGAGGCGCCGATAGGGCATGTCCCAGCTGCCGGCGTGGGGGTCCGACAGCAGCACGACCTTCAGCCGCGGCCCGGGGGGAAGGCCCGCCAACGCCGCCCGGTGGCGGACGACCACGGGATCGCGCCGGGCCTCGAGGAAACCCCACGACGCCCCGGCCATCGGAGGGAGAGCGAAGAGCCCAAGCCCCACCGCGAGCCGGCGGAGGAACCGGCCCCGCGGCGAACGCACGTCAGGCGGCCGCCGCCCCCCAGCCGATCACGGCCTTGGTTTCGAGGAACTCGGCGAAGGCGTGGTCCCCCCACTCCCGGCCGTTGCCCGACTGCTTGTAGCCGCCGAAGGGTGCCATCAGGTCGACGCCCGCTCCATTCAGCGTCACCTGGCCCGCCCGCAGGCGCCGAGCCACTTCGCGCGCTTCCTCGGGCGCCCCCTGGACGTACGCCGCCAGGCCGTAGGGCGTGTCGTTGCCCAGCGCGATGGCCTCGTCCACGGTGTCGTAGGCCAGCATGCACAGCACGGGGCCAAAGATCTCCTCGCGCGCGATGGTCATGTCGTTGCGCACGTCGGCGAAGACCGTCGGCCGGACATAGTAGCCCACCTCCAGCCCCTCCGGACGGCCGAGCCCGCCCGTCACCAGCGTTGCTCCTTCCTCGATCCCCTTCGCGATGTAGCCCTGGATGCGATCGAACTGCGTCTTAGACACGACGGGGCCCAGGCGGTGGTTGCCCTTGGGATCGCCCACGCTCATCCCCTCGGCGGTTGACTTGGCGATGGCCTTCGCTTCCTCCAGGCGGGGCCGCGGCACGAACATCCGGCTGGGCGCGTTGCAGCTCTGGCCCGAGTTCAACATCATCGCCTGCACGCCGCCGGCCACGGCCTTGGCCAGGTCGGCCGAGGGCAGGATGATGTTGGGCGACTTCCCACCCAGCTCCTGGTGCACGCGCTTGACCGTGGGGGCTGCCGTGCGCGCCACCTCGATCCCGGCCCGGGTCGACCCCGTGAAGCTCACCATGTCGACCAGGGGGTGCGCTGCGATCGCTGCCCCCACGGTGGGCCCGTCACCGTTCACCAGGTTGAAGACGCCCTTGGGCACGCCGGCCGCATGCATCACCTCGGCCCAGATGACGGCGTTGAAGGGTGCCACTTCCGAAGGCTTCAGCACCATCGTGCAGCCCACCGCCAGGGCGGGGGCGACCTTGCAGGCGATCTGGTTGATGGGCCAGTTCCAGGGCGTGATGAAGCCGCACACCCCCACGGGCTCCTTCAGGATGAGCGTGGTGCCCCGCTCCTCCTCGAAGCGGTAGTCGCGCAGCACCGCGATCGCCGTCTGCAGGTGGCCGGCCCCGAGGGCCGCCTGGGCCTGCTGCGCCAGCCACGAGGGGGCCCCCATCTCCTCGGTGATCACGGCCGCGATCTCGGCGTAGCGCTTCTGGTATTCCGCCAGCACGGCTTCCAGAAGCTCGAGCCGCTCCTGCCGGGTCGTGCGGGCGAAGGCGGGGAAGGCGGCCGCAGCGGCCTTGACGGCCCGGTCGACGTCAGCGGCCGTGCCCAGGGCGATCCGCCCCATGGGCCGTTCGGTCGCCGGGTTGATCACCTCGAGCGGACGAACGCCCTCCACCGGCTCGACCCACTCGCCGTCGATGTAGAACCGGAACGCCTCGCGCATGGCCCGTCTCCTCCGTGCCTTCCCCCTAGCCCGGACCGGCCCCGCCGGCACCTCTGAAATCGGGCGAGCGGCCCCCTTCAGGCCTCGACCACCGGGTAATAGGGCCGGCCCCAGTCCTCGTGCGGATGGTCGAGCATCACCTCGACGAACAGGGGCACCAGAGTGCCGAGGATCGCAGCACCGTCCCGCACCTGCTGCCGGTTGACCGAGCTCGCCCACGTGGCCCCGCCGTGCACCAACTGGTTCCTCAGCACGTAAAGCCGCTCGAACAGCAGACGGAGCACCCCGGCCGTGTCCTTTTGTGCCAGACAGCTCCAGGCCGCCCGGCGTTCCGTGTTCAGCCGCTCTTCCCAGTCGGCATAGCCGGGCTCGCCGTTGTGGTGCGCCCAGAACGGCGGGAACACGTAGGGATTGCCCAGGAACAGGCGGATTTCCTGCGAGAAGCGCGTCCAGACCGCAGCGTAGACCCGACCTTGGGCATCCAGCCGGCACACCCGTTCGAAGAACGCCTTCACCTCGTCACGGGTGGATAGCCGCCCGCCGCCCAGGTCGGCGGCGAAGGCCGCATTGAAGGCCACCCACAGCAGGATGAAGCGCACGTCGTCGTCGTCGGCCTCTTGGGCGGCCCGCCCCAGCCAACTGAGCGCGCGGTGCACCCTCAGATCCATGGCGCGGGGATGTCGGTCTCGCTCCGCCCGCTGCCGGTCCTTGAGCCGCGCGTGAACCTGGGCGAGGTCCTCCGCGCCCGGCACGAAGCCTACTCCAGCTTCAGACCGTGCCGGCGGAGGAAAGGCAGCTGGGCTGCCGCGAACAGAAGCGTAAGCGCCGTATCCCCCCAGGTCTTGAAGTGCACCCACACGGTGGTCGGAAAGGATCGCCACAGGACCTCGTTCGTCAAGGCCAGTGCCAGCAGGAACAGAGACCAGCGCCATTGCAGCCCCGCCCAGCCGGCGGGCGCAAGGCCGGGCAACGCCGGCCCCAGCCACCGCTGGAGAATGTTGCGCCCCAAAAGCCCGGCCACCGCAAGGAGGCCACCAAGGCTTCCGAACAGCACGGTGGGCTTCATCTTGATGAAGGTCTCGTCGCGAAGCGCCAGGGTCAGCAAGCCCATCACCGTCACCAGGGCGGCCGAGAACCACATGGCCGCGGGCACTCGGCCCATCAGCGCGCGGCTTGCCACCAGCGCCAGGGCGAACGCCCCCATGAAGGCGGCCGTGGCCGCGAAGAGGTCGCGCACCATGTAGGCCAGCAGGAAGACGAGCAGCGGGCCTGCCTCGATCGCCAGGCGAAGCCCAGCCGACGGCTCGGGCCGGGCAGGTTCCTCCCTCATGCCTCCAGCCCCACCAGCGCGCGGGCGAAGACCCGGGGGTCGAACGGGCGCAAGTCCCCTGGCCGCTCACCCACCCCCAGCGCATGCACCGGCAGTCGGAAGCGTTCGGCCAGGGCGACCAGCACGCCACCGCGCGCCGTGCCGTCGAGCTTGGTCATCACGAGCCCCGTCACGCCGGCCACCTCGCGAAACACTTCCACCTGGGAAAGCGCGTTCTGGCCGGTGGTGGCGTCCAGAACCAGCACCGTATCGTGCGGTGCCGTGGGGTCCTGCCGCCCGATCACCCGGCGGATCTTGGCGAGCTCGTCCATAAGGCCCTGCTTGTTCTGCAGCCGGCCGGCCGTGTCGATCAGCAACACGTCGACGCCCTTGGCACGCGCTTCGGCATGCGCGTCGAACACCAGCCCCGCCGCATCCGCCCCCGGCGGTCGGGTCACCACCGGCACGCCCAGCCGCTCCCCCCACACCTGAAGTTGCTCCACGGCCGCCGCGCGGAACGTGTCCCCGGCGGCGAACATCACCTCGTAGTCGGCTTCGCGGAACAGGTAGCCCAGCTTGGCGATCGTCGTCGTCTTCCCCGTGCCGTTCACCCCCACCACCAGGATCACGTGGGGGCGAGGAAAGGCCGTGATCTCGAGCGGGCGGGCCAAGGGTCCCAGCAGGGCCAGGATCTCGCGGGCGGCCACCTCCCGCACGCGCTCGGGCGTGAGTTCGCCGATCACGCGGCTTTCCTGCAGCGCCTCGGTGATGCGGGCCGCCACGGCCGGCCCCAGGTCGGCCGCGATCAACGCCTCCTCGATCTCCTCGAGATCCTCTGCAGCGATGCGACCACCCCCGGCGAGGAGCGACAGCTGCTCCGCCAGGCGGCGCCCGGTCTGCCGGAGGCCATCGCGCAGGCGCGCCAGGAACGAGGCTTCGGTCGTGGTCTCGCTCATGGGCGGGGCCCGGTCGTGGTGGGGCACGAGCGCACGCGCCCGGCCCGTCTCAAAGCTCGATTTCGCCGCGGAAGACGATCGCCACCGGCCCAGCCAGGACCAGCGCGCCGTCCGGGCGCTCGCGCACCTCGAGTTCTCCTCCGGGTAGCGCAACCGTGGCCCGAGGCTCCACCCGGCGCAGGCGCCGGGCGACCGCGAAGGCGGCGCACGCCGCCGATCCGCAGGCGGGGGTCAGCCCCGCACCACGCTCCCACACCTTCAGGCGGATGCGGCGCGGAGTCTCGACGGCGGCCACCCCGACGTTCACGCGTTCCGGAAACAGCGGGTCACGCTCGATCAGGGGCCCCAGCTCGCCGAGCGGCACGCGGTCGGGGTCGTCCACCACCGCCACGACGTGGGGGTTGCCCATCGACAGGGCGAAGGGCCGCTCAAGGGGACCCCAGCCCACCGGCAGGGGATCGGTGGGCAGCGGCTCGGCGAGTGGCACCGCCTGCCAGGCGAAGTTCGGCCGACCCATCACCACCGCATGGGCCGCCCCTCCCTCCACCTCAAGGAGGCCGCCCGCCGTCTCGATGCGGCGGGCGCCGGTCAAGGCGGCCACGCACCGCGTGCCGTTCCCGCAGGCGCCCGATTCCGAACCGTCGGGGTTCCAGATCCTCAGGAACATGTCCGCGCGATCGCTGGGCTCCAGCCGGAACAGCTGGTCGCAGCCGATGCCGAGGCGTCGATCGCACAGGCGCCGCACGCGGTCGGCGTCGAGGGGAACGGGCTGACGGCGCGCGTCGAACACGACGAAGTCGTTGCCAAGGCCGTGCATCTTGACGAAGGGGACGGGCACGGCGGCGCGATAGGCGGGCCAGGCACGGGTGTAAACGAACCGGCCCTGCGGCCGGGTGAGGGGAAGGAGCGATGGCGAGCCGGGCGCGGGCGTGGCCCAGGGAACCCGAAGACGTGGATCCGGCGATCGTGGCGGCCGTGGTGCAGGTGCTGGCTGACGCCCTGCTCTTGAGCCCCGAGGTGGCGGGTGGGCTGTCGGCCGACACGCCGCTGTTCGGCCAGCTGCCCGAGCTCGACTCCATGGCGGTCGCCACGGTGCTTACGGCGCTCGAGGACCGGTTCGGCATCCTGATCGACGACGAGGACGTGACTGCCGGCCTGTTCGCCACCGTGGGCACCCTGGCTGCATTCGTGGCAAGCCGTCGCCCCTGAGGGCGGGCCGCGTTTTTCCCCTTTACATTGGGGCCCGGCGCACCATATGCGCGCACCGCTGCCCCATGGGACTTCCACCGCAAGGCAGCCGTGTCGGTCTCTTGTCCTGTGGAGGTCCCTTGAGTTGCACGCGCATCATCACGCGCTGGGGGTAGCGCTCTCGCTCCGGCCCTCCCGGCCGGTGATGCTTCTTCGCCCGCACGCGGCCGAAGCCGCAGCACGCTACTTCGTCCGCCACTTTCCCGGCCGCAGCTTCTACGCCGTGAAGGCCAATCCCGACGCGCTGCTCCTGCGGCACCTGTGGGCGGGTGGCATCCGCCAGTTCGACGTGGCCTCGCTGGCCGAAGCGCGGCTGGTGCGCGGCCTCCTGCCCCAGTCCGAGCTCGCCTTCATGCACCCCGTGAAGGCCGAGGAGGCGATCCACGAGGCCTACCATCGGCTGGGGGTGCGCATCTTCGCGCTCGACAGCCCCGAAGAGCTGGCCAAGATCGTGCGCGCCACGGCCAGGGCCGACGGCACGCCGGCCGGCGATCTGGCGCTCTGCGTGCGCCTCAGGGTCTCCTCGGCCCACTCGAAGCTGAGCCTCGGAGCCAAGTTCGGGATCGGGGTGGCGGAAGCGCCCGCGCTGCTGATGGCCGCCCGCCAGGTCGCGGACACGTTGGGCATCTGTTTCCACGTCGGCTCGCAGGCCATGAGCCCTCAGGCCTATGCGGATGCCCTTGCCTACGTGCGGGCCGCGATCGTGGCCTCCGGCGTGACGGTCGACGTGATCGACGTCGGCGGGGGCTTTCCCTCCCGCTATCCGGGCCTCGAGCCGCCGCCGCTCGGCGCTTATTTCGCGGTGATCGAGCGGGGCTTCGAGGCACTGCCCGTTTCCTACTCGGCCGAGCTCTGGTGCGAGCCGGGCCGGGCGCTGGCGGCCGACTTCGCCGGGCTCCTCGTGCGGGTGGAGAAGCGCCGCGGTCACGAGCTGTTCATCAACGACGGCGCCTACGGCTCGCTGTTCGATGCCGCCCATCTGGGATGGCGGTATCCGGTGCGCCTGGTGCGACCCGAACCCTCGACGGCGCCGCTCGCCGAATTCACGCTGTGGGGGCCCACCTGCGACGACATGGATCACATGAAGGGCCCCTTCCCGCTGCCGGCCGACGTGGGCCCCGGCGATTACCTCGAGTTCGGCCAGATCGGCGCCTACGGGCAGGCCATGCGCACCGACTTCAACGGGTTCGGCGAGCATGAGGTGGCGATCGTCGCGGATCCGCCGCTTGCCTCGCTCATCCCGGTCGAGGCCGCAGAGGCCGCCGCCGCAGCCACCCGGCTCAGCGCCTGACGCCGAAGGTTGCCGAAACCCTCGCACCCACGCCAAGGGCGTGGGTGCCCGTCCCGGTTGGAGCGATTCCCGATGAGCGAACGCCGCATCAACGACCAACGCAAGCGCGACCTGCTGGCCAAGACGGTGGAACACATCGACATCCGCGAGTTCGACGCCCGGCCGATCATCGATCGGATGGCGCACATGAGCTTCACCAGCCGCGACCTCGCGCGAGCGACCCAGATCTACAACCGGATGCTGGAAGATCCGGACTGCACCATCTTCCTGGCCATCGCCGGCTCGACGTCGGCCGGCGGGTGCATGGATCTGTACGCCGAGCTCGTCCGCTCGAACATGGTCGACGTGGTGGTGGCCACGGGCGCCACGATCGTCGACATGGACTTCTTCGAAGGTTTGGGGTTCCGCCACTATCAGGCCAAGGAAATCCCCGACGACGACACGCTGCGCTCACTCTACATCGACCGGATCTACGACACCTATATCGACGAGGAGGAGCTGCAGCAGTGCGACCTGACCGTGGCGGCGATTGCCGATACGCTTCCCCCCCGGCCCTATTCCAGCCGCGCCTTCATCCGCGAGATGGGCCGCTACCTCGTGGAGCACGGCCGGAAGGCGAACAGTCTGGTCAAGCTCGCCTACGAGCACGACGTGCCCGTCTTCTGTCCGGCCTTCACCGATTCATCGGCCGGCTTCGGCCTGGTCAAGCACCAGGCCGACCGGATGAAGGCGGGCGAGCCCTACCTCACCCTGGATTCCATCGCCGACTTCCGTGAGCTCACCGAAATCAAGATTCGTGCTGGCACCACGGGGCTCCTGATGGTGGGCGGCGGGGTTCCGAAGAACTTCGTGCAGGACACGGTGGTTTGCGCCGAGATCCTAGGGCATGAGGGGGTGGAGCCCCACCAGTACGCCGTCCAGATCACGGTGGCGGACGTGCGCGACGGCGCCTGTTCGTCGTCGACTCTCAAGGAAGCGGCCAGCTGGGGCAAGGTGTCGACCGCCGTCGAGCAGATGGTCTTCGCCGAAGCGGGCTCGGTCATGCCCCTGCTCGCATCCGACGCCTGGCACCGGGGGGCCTGGAAGAACCGCACGCCGCGGCGCTGGGCCCGCATCTTCGATTGACGTATGGAAGGGCGGGCCCTGCGGCCCGCCCCTACCCCAAGGCGACGGACGATTGACCGATCAGGCGGCCAATGCCGTCCGCCGCCGGCGCACGGCACAGCCGACGAGGCCGAAGCCCGCAATCAGCATGGCCCACACACCAGGCTCGGGAATGACCGGCCTGTCCCGCCCGAAGGTGATGTTGTCGAAGCCGGTGAAGTTCGCCGTGCCGGCGAAGTCAATCGAATAGGCCGTGCCAGCGAAGGCGACGCCGACCCGCGTCCAGTTGCAGAAGGCTCCGGTCGGGTCACCAGTGCAGTTGTCGAAGGCCTGAGCAGCGAGGTTGATGACGCCGAGCACGTTGCCCGTCGCATTCAGCCCATCGTAGACAGTGACCGTGGCCGCGACCGCTGACGAATAGAAGAAGCTGAAGCCGGTGGTAAAGCCAGCCGGCACGTTCAGGATGGCGTTGTTCGCATCCAGGAAGAACATGATCGTGTTGGGGGATGGTTCGTTCGCGAAATTGCCGCTGCCCCCAGCATCGATGTCGACAAGGGCGAGTGTCGCCGGGGAGAAGAAATAGTTCGGCGCATAGAAGCCGCCGACCGGGTTGAGGTTGCCGATGCCCTCGAACGTGAGGACCGTGACAGCGGCGGACGCCGGCGTAGAGAGGAGTGCCGCACCGGCGGCAGAGAGTAAGAGCTTCCTCATCGGTAGACCCTCCAGTCCCCAGAAGAGACGCGGACTATCCACGCCCTACCGTCCACCGTTGCAAGACCCATGCCAACTGTACCAAGCTCATGACATCAGAGGGTTAACGGAGTCAGCACTCGAGAGCCTGTCGGAAATTTTTACAGGCCGGGCCCGTTCGGTCAGAGGTTGCTCAGCACAACGAGAAGCGGGCCACCAGCTCCACCGCGGTCGACCAGCGGAACTGGCCCACGGGCCACAGCCGCGCGAGCCGGTAGCCGCCCGCCACCAGGGTCGCGGCGTCGCGGGCGAACGTGGCGGGATTGCAGCTTACGGCCACCACGACGGGGACCCGCGACCGAGCGAGCGCCTGGCTCTGCGCCTGGGCCCCGGCGCGCGGAGGGTCGATCACCACGGCCTCGAACCGGTCGAGCTCCGGCCCGGCGAGCGGCCGACGGAACAGGTCGCGATGCTCGACGGCGATCGGCCGACCCGCCGCCCGGGCGGCGAGGTCAAGCGCCTGGCACATGGCTCGGGCCCCTTCCACGGCATGCACTCGGGCCCGGGCCGACAGCGGAAGCGCGAAGGTGCCAAGACCAGCGAACAGGTCGGCCACCGAATCGGCCGCACCGACGCTCGCCGCCACTGCCGCCACCAGGGCGGCCTCTCCGTCCGACGTGGCCTGGAGGAAGGCCCCTGGCGGGACGACCACGGGAACGCCGCCCAACGACACGACGGGCGATGCGAAGGCGACGACCGTCTCCACGCCAAGCGGCCCTTCCACCGAAAGCCGGGCGAGACCCGTTGCGCGGGCGAAGTCGGCCAGCCGGCCGAGGCGGTCGGGCCGGTCGGCTGCGACGTTCGACAACAGAAGGTCGGGTCCGGCCTCGGTGCGGAGCATCGTCACGCCGGCCACGACACCCTCGGGCAGCAGGTCGGCCAGCAGGGCGCGTAGCGGCCCCACCAGCGCCCAGAGTTCGGGATGCAGCACGGGACATTCGGCCAGATCGATCAGCCGGTGGCTCCCTTCGGCGCTGAAGCCGAGCTCTACCCGGCCACCACGCCGCACGGCCCGCAGGGTCGCACGCCGCCGAGCCCCGGAGGGTGAGAGGTGCACGGGCGCCACGTCGTCCGGACGGATGCCGAGGCGGCCCAACGGCTCGAGGCAGCGTTCCCGCACGTATCGGGCGAGTTCGGGTTCGGCCACGTGCTGCAGGCGGCACCCCCCGCACGCACCGAAATGGCGGCAGACGGGCGGGGCCCGCCCTGGCCCCGGCCACACGCGGCCGTCGGGCGCCACGACATCGCCCGGTACCGCCCCGGGCACGAAGCGCCCGTCGACCGTGACACCGTCTCCGCGGGCGGCCAGGCGGACGACCGGAACGCCCCGAACCGCTCCGTTCACGTGACAGAAAGGTGAAACCGGGTGGGGGGCGTCATGCCCCGTTTCCTCGTGGCGACGGTTGCGCTCGCGGTTGCCGCGTGCGCCCCCTCCCTTCTCTACGAGCGCGGCGATTCGCGCATCGCGGTCCCCGGCGAAGTGCCGCGCGATTCGCTGGGCAATCCCGTGTGGGAGGCGATCCGCCCTCCGCCCCCGGGCTGGGACGAAGGGCGGCAACCCGTCCCGCCCCCGCCGGCCAGCCCGACCGCCGGGCCCGAGGGCTGAACACCGCGCGTGCCTTAAGGTGCCAGCGCACGAACGAAGTCGACCAGGCCCGGCTGGCGGGGCCGGCGCAAGCGCTCGGCCTTCAGGATGGCACGGATGTCCGCGAGGCAGTCCTCGACCCGGTCGTTCACGAGGACGTAGTCGTACTCCGGCCAGTGGCTGATTTCGGCCGCAGCGCGCGCCATGCGGCCTGCGATCACGTCGGGTGGATCCTGGGCCCGGCATTCGAGCCGGCGGCGAAGCTCGCCCATCGAGGGCGGCAGGATGAAGATCGACACCAGGTCGTCGCGCGCGGCGGCCTTGAGCTGTTGCGTTCCCTGCCAGTCGATGTCGAACAGCACGTCGCGGCCTTGGGCCAGGGCCCGTTCGACGGGGGCGCGCGGCGTGCCGTAGCGGTGGCCGAACACGCGCGCCCACTCGAGCAAGGCGCCCGATTGCACGAGCGAATCGAACTCGGCATCGGTGATGAACCGGTAGTCGCGCCCGTCCACCTCACCCGGGCGCGGCGGCCGGGTGGTGACCGACACCGACATGGTCAGCTCCGGCTCCTCGGCCAGCAGCGCGCGCGAAAGGGTCGTCTTGCCCGCACCCGACGGCGACGACAGCACGAGCATCAGGCCGCGCCGGCCGGTTCCGTTCGCCCGCACCGGATCGAACGCCAAGGACCGGCTACTTGCGCCGCCGGAAGTCGAGGGAGACGACGTTCGACCCGTCGTCGCCCACCGGCGCGGGCTGCGGCGCCGGCGTCTCGGGTAGGGTCACCGAGAACATCAGGCGGAAGCCGACCGCCGGGTCGGCAAACCCCGTGATGGCCCCCCAGGGCACCGACAGGCGGGCCGGCACCTGGTTAAAGGTGAGCCCGACCTCGAAACGGTCGTCGTAAACGGCCAGATCCCAGAAGCGGTGCTGGAGCACGATCGTCATCTCCTGGGGATAACGCTCGTGCAGGTGGCGGGGCATGTCCACGCCGGGATAGTCGGTGCGGAAGGCGATGTAGAAATGGTGGGCGCCGGGCAGACCCGTCGCCGCCACGTCGGCCAGCACCCGCCGGACGACCCCGCGCAGACAGTCCTGCAGGATTTGATCATAGGGGATCAGGCTGTCGGGCGGGTCGGGCGGTTCCGGCAGATCGGTCATCGCAGGGCCCGACCCCTGGCGGCCACCCGGCCGAAGGTCAAGGCGGCGGAACGGGCGAGAACGGTCCTAGGACGGGGGGTGCAGGCGCTTCTGGTGCCCGGCGCGCCTGCGGGCCGCTGGAGTCCGATTCTGTTACCGGGTTCGGCCCCAACCCTGCTCAAGCCTTGTAACGTTCAGCCGATCGGCCTTGCGTTACGCAGCGATCGCAAATGCCTCGTTGTCGTTGGCATTTGTGGGTTCGAACGGTTTAACGGCGCGTTCAGGCCGGGCGAAAGCGGCGTCTTTCAGCCAGCGTCGATCCTGGTTCGGCCCCATCATGCCGGCCGGCGCCCCTGCCCTGCCCGACCGGAATGGTGGAGCCGCCGGGTACTGCCCCCGGGTCCGCCGCGCCCATTCCACGCCGCCATTCATCGCCATCTTCGCCAGGCCGGCGCCTGGCGACACCCGTTATATAAGCCCGTTCAGCCGGCGGGAAAAGAGGCCGCGAGGTCAAGGTAGCGGTCGATCGCGGCGTCGTTCACGCGGTCCCAGTCGAAGGCCAGCGCGCGCTCGTGGCCCGCCCGGCCGTGGGCCAGGCGCAAGCCGGGATCGGCGGCATAGGCCGCCAGCGCCCGGGCGAACGCCTCGACGTCGCCGGGGGGGATGAGCCGGCCGGTCGCGCCGTCCACCACGAGCGAGCTACTGCCTACGGCATCGGCCGCCACGACGGGTATGCCGCAGGCCATGGCCTCGAGGGTGACGTTGCCGAACGTCTCGGTAACGGACGGGTTCAAGAACACGTCGAACGCCGCGTAGGCGCGGGCCAGGTCGGGTCCGGTCAGGAAGCCCGTGAATACGGCCTGCGGCACCGAAGCCGCGAAACGAGCGCGGGCGGGCCCGTCGCCCACCACCAGCAGGCGATGAGCGACCCCCAGCGCCGTCAGCCGGCCGCTGACGGCCGCCACCACGTCGAGCCCCTTCTCCAGCACGAGGCGCCCCACGAAACCCACCAGGAATTCGCCGGCCGACAGGCCCAGCCGGGTGCGAAAGGCGGGATCGCGCACGGCGGGATGAAAGACCGCATGGTCCACGCCGCGGCTCCAAATCGCCACGCGTCGGGCGAACCCTCCCTCGCGCAGGACGCGCGCCATCCCTTCCGATGGCGCCCACACTTCATCAAGGTCGAAGTAGAACCGGCGCAGCAGGGCCTCGGCACGATTGCGCAGCCAGCCCAGCCGATAATAGTCGCCGTAGGTCTCGAAGCGCGTGTGGACCGAGGCGACGACGGGAAGACCCCGCGCTCGGGCCCACCGCTTCGCCGCATGCCCTAGAAGGTCGGGCGCCGACAGATGGACGACCTGGGGAGCAAACGACTCGAGGTCCCGGCGCACGGACCGTGGGAGGCCCAGGGCCAACCGATACTCGCTGCGCCCGGGAATCGGGACGGAGGGCACCGGCACCAGGTCGCCCGCGGGAGGGAAGGCGGGACGGGCCGACACGGGTGAATAGACCCGCGGGTGCACGTCGCCGCGGGCCAGCATGCGCGCCACCAGCCGGTTGAGCGCCTGGTTGGCGCCGTCCTTCACGTAGTTGTAGTTGCCCGAGAACAGCGCCAGCCGCAGCGGCTGGCCCGCGCTCGACCCTGGGCAAGGGTTCATGGCGCCGGCCCGATCCCGACGGCGTGGGAGGATGGGGGAATCACGACGCCCCGCGACGAGGTCGGGCCGCGCGAGCGCCGCGCCGCCACGCACACCGGACGACCGCGCCCGCGCGACCTCGACCCTGCGTCACAAGTCCCGCGCTGCCGCGCACACCGGGCGACCGCCCCGCAGTGACAGCGGTGCCGCGGGCCCAGGCGACCCGGTCAGCCCGCCGCTTGGGCGCTGGCGAGCGCCGCCTGCTGGGCGCGCAGCGCCGCATCGCGTGCGGAGGCGGCGATGCGGAACCGCTGAATGGCCGCCCCCGTGCCGGCCGGGATCAGGCGGCCCACGATCACGTTCTCCTTAAGCCCCTCCAGCCGGTCGCGGCGGCCCTGGACGGCCGCCTCCGTCAGCACTCGGGTCGTCTCCTGGAAGGAGGCGGCCGAGATGAAGCTGCGGGTCTGCAGGCTCGCCTTGGTGATCCCCAGAAGCACGGGCTTGGCCTCGGCCGGCTGGCGGCCCTCGGCCACCAGTTTGGCGTTCTCGGCCTCGAACTCGTCGCGGTCCACCTGTTCGCCCTTGAGGAAGGTGGAATCGCCTTCGGCCGTGATCTCGACCTTTTGCAGCATCTGGCGAACGATGACCTCGATATGCTTGTCGTTGATCTTGACGCCCTGCAGGCGATACACTTCCTGGATTTCGGCGATCAGATATTCGGCCAGCTTCTCCACGCCCAGCACGTCCAGGATGTCGTGGGGGTTGGCCGGCCCGTCGACGATGAAATCGCCCTTGCGCACGAAGTCGCCTTCCTGGACGGTGACGTGCCGGCCCTTGGGCAGCAGGTATTCCACGGGCTCCGACCCATCCTCGGGCTGGATCAGGATGCGCCGCTTGGCCTTGTAATCCTTGCCCATCACCACCCGGCCGTCGACCCGCGCGATGATCCCGTGATCCTTGGGCACCCGGGCTTCGAACAGTTCGGCCACTCGTGGCAGGCCGCCCGTGATGTCGCGGGTCTTGGCGGCTTCGCGCGGGATCCGCGCCAGCACATCCCCCGCCTGCACGGCCTGGCCTTCGGTCACCGACAGGATGGCCCCCACCGGCAGCAGGAATCGCCCGGCCTCGCCCGATTCCGGATCGAACAGCGTGATGCGCGGCCGCAGCTCCTCCTTGGCGCGGCTCTTGTGTTCGGCCACCACGCGGTTCGCGATGCCCGTGCCTTCGTCGATTTCTTCCCTGAGCGTCTGGCCTTCCACCAGGTCCTGGAACTTCACGATCCCCGGTCGGTCGGTGATGATCGGCCGCGTGTAGGGGTCCCAGCTCGCCAGGCGGTCGCCCTTGCGCACCGCCTGGCCATCGGCCACGGCGAGGACCGCGCCGAAGGGGATGCGATGCGCCGAGCGCTCGCGTCCTTCGGCATCCACCACCACGATTTCGCCGCCCGTGGGCGCAAGCCCGATGAGTCGCCCGCGGCTGTCGGTGATCGAGGGCAGGTTGCGGAACCGCACCAGCCCGTCGACGGGGGCTTCGGCCGACGACTGCTCCGACACCTGGGCGGCCCCGCCCACATGGAAGGTGCGCATGGTCAGTTGCGTCCCCGGTTCACCGATCGACTGCGCCGCGATGACGCCCACCGCTTCGCCGATGTTGACCGGCGTGCCCCGGGCCAGGTCACGCCCGTAGCACTTGGCGCACACGCCGCGGGCGGCCTCGCAGGTCAGGGGCGAGCGGATGCGGACCTCGACGAGGCCCGCCTCCTCGATCGCCTGCACGTGGGCTTCTTCCACCAGCGTATCGCGAGGGAACAGGAAGTCGCCGGTGCGCGGGTCGTGCAAGTCCTCGGCCAGCGTGCGGCCCAGGATCCGCTCGCCTAAGGTGACGATGGTCTGACCCCCCTCGACGATCGCACGAGTGACAAGGCCGCGAGCGGTGCCGCAGTCCTCCTCGGTCACCACGCAGTCCTGGCTCACGTCGACCAGGCGACGCGTGAGGTAGCCGGAATTCGCCGTCTTGAGCGCCGTGTCGGCCAGCCCCTTGCGGGCGCCGTGGGTCGAGTTGAAGTATTCAAGGACGGTCAGCCCCTCCTTGAAGTTCGAGATGATGGGGGTTTCGATGATCTCGCCCGAGGGCTTGGCCATCAGCCCGCGCATGCCGGCCAGTTGCTTCATCTGCGCCGTCGAACCCCGCGCGCCCGAATGCGCCATCATGTAAATCGAATTCACGGGCGCTTCGCGGCCGGTTTCGGGATCGATGGGGCGGGCCGAAATCTCCTTCATCATTTCGGCGGCGACTTCATCGCTGCAGCGCGCCCAGGCGTCGACGACCTTGTTGTACTTCTCGCGCTGCGTGATGAGGCCTTCCTGGTACTGCTGCTCGAAGTCCTTGACGAGTTCCCGGGTGCGCTCGACCAGCGCGGCCTTGGCCTTCGGAATCACCATGTCGTCCTTGCCGAAGCTGATCCCGGCCTGGCAGGCGTAGCGGAAGCCCAGCGCCATGATGGCGTCGGCGAAGAGCACCGTCTCTTTCTGCCCCGTATGCCGATAGACGGTGTCGATGACGTCGCCGATCTCCTTCTTCGTCAGCAGGCGGTTGACGACGTCGAAAGGCACCTTGTGCGACTTGGGCAGGCACTCGCCAATCAGCATGCGCCCGGGTGTGGTCTCGAACCGCTTCAGGAAGGTGCGGCCCTCCTCGTCCACCTGGGGCACGCGGGCCGTGATCCGGGCGTGCAGAGTCACCGCCTTGGCGTGGAGAGCCCGGTGCACCTCGGCGACGTCGGCAAAGGCCATCCCCTCGCCCGGTTCACCCTTCCGTTCCATCGACAGGTAATAAAGGCCCAGCACCATGTCCTGGCTCGGCACGATGATGGGCTTGCCGTTGGCGGGCGAGAGGATGTTGTTGGTGCTCATCATCAGCACCCGGGCCTCGAGCTGGGCTTCGAGCGACAAGGGCACGTGGACGGCCATCTGGTCGCCGTCGAAGTCCGCGTTGAAAGCCGCGCACACCAGCGGGTGGAGCTGGATCGCCTTGCCTTCGATGAGCACGGGCTCGAAGGCCTGGATGCCCAGGCGGTGGAGCGTGGGCGCCCGGTTGAGCAGCACCGGGTGCTCGCGGATGACCTCGTCCAGGATGTCCCAGACCTCGCGGCGTTCCTTTTCGACGTACTTCTTGGCCTGCTTGAGCGTCATCGACAGGCCCTTGGCGTCGAGCCGAGCGTAGATGAACGGCTTGAACAGCTCCAGTGCCATCTTCTTGGGCAGGCCGCACTGGTGGAGCTTGAGCTCGGGGCCGGTGACGATGACCGAGCGGCCCGAGTAGTCCACCCGCTTGCCAAGCAGGTTCTGCCGGAACCGACCCTGCTTGCCCTTCAGCATGTCGGAGAGCGACTTGAGCGGGCGCTTGTTGGCTCCGGTGATGGTGCGCCCGCGCCGACCATTGTCGAACAGGGCGTCGACCGCCTCCTGAAGCATCCGCTTCTCGTTGCGCACGATGATGTCCGGCGCGCGAAGTTCGATCAGCCGCTTCAGGCGGTTGTTCCGGTTGATCACGCGCCGGTAGAGGTCGTTGAGGTCCGACGTCGCGAACCGGCCGCCGTCGAGCGGCACCAGCGGACGCAGCTCCGGCGGGATGACGGGGATCACCGTCATCACCATCCATTCCGGCCGGTTGCCGCTCTCGAGGAAACTGTCGATGATCTTCAGGCGCTTGATGATCTTCTTGGGCTTCAGTTCCGAACGGGTCGTGGCGAGCTCCTCCATCAGCTGGCGGCGCTCGCCCTCGAGGTCCAGCCGTTCCAGGAGCTTGCGGATCGCCTCCGCGCCGATGCCGGCTTCGAAGTTCTCCTCGCCATACTCTTCCTGCGCTTCGAGATATTCGTCCTCGGTCAGAAGCTGCTTGGGCTGCAGCGGCGTCATGCCGGGCTCGATGACGACGTAATTCTCGAAGTAGAGGACGCGTTCCAGGTCCTTGAGCGTCATGTCGAGCAGCATGCCGATGCGGCTCGGCAGCGACTTGAGGAACCAGATGTGGGCGACCGGCGCGGCGAGTTCGATGTGGCCCATGCGCTCGCGGCGGACCTTGGTGACGGTCACCTCCACGCCGCACTTCTCGCACACGATGCCCTTGTACTTCATGCGCTTGTACTTGCCGCACAGGCATTCGTAGTCCTTGATCGGACCGAAGATGCGCGCGCAGAACAGGCCATCGCGCTCCGGCTTGAAGGTGCGATAGTTGATCGTCTCGGGCTTCTTGATCTCGCCGTAGGACCAGCTGCGGATCTTCTCCGGCGAGGCGATCGAGATCCGGATGGAATCGAAACTCTCCGGCTTCGCCAGCGGCGAGAAGACGTTGAGCGCGATGTCGTTCATGCCCTCACTCCCTGCCGGCCACGGCCCGCCGGCCGCCCGGCCCATCGCAATCCTGCGAAATGATCAGCCTTGTTCGCCCTCGGTCTCCAGTTCGACGTCAAGCCCCAGCGACCGCATTTCCTTCACCAGCACGTTGAAGCTTTCGGGGATGCCCGCTTCGAACGTGTCGTCGCCCTTCACGATGGCCTCGTAGACCTTGGTCCGGCCGACGACGTCGTCGGACTTGACGGTGAGCATCTCTTGCAGCGTGTAGGCTGCGCCATAGGCCTCGAGCGCCCAGACCTCCATCTCGCCGAAGCGCTGGCCGCCGAATTGTGCCTTCCCACCCAACGGCTGCTGGGTGACGAGGCTGTAGGGCCCGATCGAGCGGGCGTGGATCTTGTCGTCCACCAAGTGGTGAAGCTTCAGCATGTAGATGTAGCCCACCGTCACCTTGCGGTCGAAGGGCTCGCCGGTGCGCCCGTCATAGAGTTCGACTTGGCCCGAACGGTCGAGGCCGGCCAATTCGAGCATGCGGGTGATGTCGGGCTCCTTCGCCCCGTCGAAAACGGGCGTGGCCATGGGCACCCCCGGGGTCAGGCTGTCCGCAAACCGCAGCAGGTCCTCGTCCGACATCGCGTCGATGCCGACCTGATCGCCATAGATCTCCTTGAGGAAGCCGCGCAGCCGGGCGAGGTCGCCGTCGGCCGCCGCGACGGCCTGGGCGTTCTGGTTGCGGATGCCCTCCAGGAGTTCCGCGATCCGGCGGCCCAACCCGCGGGCGGCCCAGCCCAAGTGCGTCTCGAAGATCTGACCCACGTTCATACGACTGGGCACGCCCAGCGGGTTCAGCACGATGTCGACCGGCGTGCCGTCCTCCAGGAACGGCATGTCCTCTTCGGGCACGATGCGGCTGATGACCCCCTTGTTACCGTGGCGGCCCGCCATCTTGTCGCCCGGTTGCAGCTTCCGCTTCACCGCGACGAAGACCTTCACCATCTTAAGAACACCCGGGGGCAGCTCGTCGCCGCGCTGCACCTTCTCGCGCCGGTCCTCGAGCTTCAGGTTGATCTGGCGCGTGGCCTCTTCCCATTGGGTCCGGGTGGCCTCGATGCGAGCCTGGACGTCGTCGTCGGCCACGACGAACTTCCACCATTCGCGCCGCGGCTGCGCCTCGAGAAGCGCTTCGTCGATGATCGCGCCCTTGCGCACGCCCCTGGGGCCCGCCACGACCGTCTGGCCGAGCAGCATGTCCTTAAGCCCCGCATAGGTCGCTCGGTCGAGGATCGCGCGCTCGTCCTGGGCGTCCTTCTCGAGCCGCAGGATCTCCTCGCGCTCGATGGCCAGCGCCCGCTCGTCCTTGTCGATACCGTGCCGGTTGAACACCCGCACCTCGACCACGGTGCCCGACACGCCCGGCGGCAGCCTGAGCGACGTGTCGCGCACGTCGGACGCCTTCTCGCCGAAGATGGCGCGCAGCAGCTTCTCCTCCGGAGTCATGGGGCTTTCGCCCTTGGGCGTGATCTTGCCCACCAGGATGTCGCCCGGCTGCACTTCGGCGCCGATGTAGACGATCCCGGCCTCGTCCAGGTTGCGCAGGGCTTCCTCGCCCACGTTCGGGATGTCGCGCGTGATGTCTTCGGGGCCCAGCTTGGTGTCCCGGGCCATCACCTCGAACTCCTCGATGTGGATCGAGGTAAAGATGTCTTCCTTGACGATCCGTTCCGAGATCAGGATCGAATCCTCGAAATTGTAGCCGTTCCACGGCATGAAGGCCACGAGGACGTTCCGCCCCAGCGCCAGTTCGCCGTATTCGGTCGAGGGCCCGTCGGCGATGATGTCGCCCTTGGCCACCACGTCGCCCACCTTCACCAGCGGCCGCTGGTTGATGCAGGTGTTCTGGTTCGACCGCTGGAACTTCTGCAGGCGGTAGATGTCGACCATCGAGGTGCCGGGAGCGACGTCCTCCGTGGCGCGGATGACGATGCGCCCGGCGTCCACCTGGTCGACGATCCCCGCCCGCCGGGCGGCGATGGCGGCACCGGAATCGCGCGCCACCGTCTCTTCCATGCCGGTCCCCACAAACGGCGCCTCGGTGCGCACCAAGGGCACGGCCTGCCGCTGCATGTTGGAACCCATGAGCGCCCGGTTCGCGTCGTCGTTCTCGAGGAACGGGATGAGCGAGGCCGCCACCGAGACGAGCTGCTTGGGGCTCACGTCCTGGAGGGTCACGTCTTCGCGCCGGGCCATCAGGAACTCGCCGCCCCGGCGCGCCGACACCAGCTCTTCGGCGAACCGACCGTCGGGGCCCAGGGGAACGTTGGCCTGGGCGATCGTCTCGCGCGCTTCGTCCATGGCCGACAGGTAGACCACCTCGTCGGTCACGCGGCCGTCCACCACGCGTCGATAGGGCGTCTCGATGAAGCCGTACTTGTTGACCCGGCTGTACGTGGCCAGCGAGTTGATGAGCCCGATGTTGGGCCCCTCGGGCGTCTCGATGGGGCAGATCCGGCCATAATGGGTGGGATGGACGTCGCGCACCTCGAATCCCGCCCGTTCGCGGGTGAGGCCGCCTGGGCCCAGGGCGGAAACGCGCCGCTTGTGCGTCACCTCGGACAAGGGGTTCGTCTGGTCCATGAACTGGCTGAGCTGCGAGGAGCCGAAGAACTCCTTCACCGCCGCCACGGCCGGCTTGGCGTTGATGAGGTCGTTGGGCATCACGGTCGAGACGTCCACGGAGCTCATCCGCTCCTTGACCGCGCGCTCCATCCGCAACAGCCCCACCCGGTAGCTGTTCTCGAGCAGCTCGCCCACCGAGCGGACCCGCCGGTTGCCCAGATTGTCGATGTCGTCGATCTCGCCCTTGCCGTCCTTCAGGTCGACCAGCGTGCGCAGGATGGCCAGAATGTCCTCGCGCGTCAGCGTCACCTGATCATCGGGCGCGTCGAGGCCGAGGCGCTTGTTCATCTTCACGCGCCCCACAGCGGATAGGTCGTAGCGCTCGGGATCGAAGAACAGGCCGTGGAACAGGGCGTCGGCCGTCTCGCGCGTCGGCGGCTCGCCCGGACGCATGACGCGATAGATGTCGGCCAGCGCCTGGTCGCGGGGGTTGTCGGACGCAGTGGCCTTGTCGGCCATCAGGGTGTTGCGGATCCAGGGACCCGTGCTCACCCCGTCGATGTCCAGGAGGTCGAGGTGCGTGAACCCGGCCTTCAGCAACCGGTCCAGCACGTCGGCCGTCACCTCCTGGCCCGCCTCGACGAAGATGGCCCCCGTGCGCTCGTCGATCAGGTCGAAGGCCGAGAAGCGGCCCAGGATCTCGGCCTCGGGCACCAGGATGGTGGCCAGGCCGTCGGCGTGCGCCTTGCGCGCCGTCCGCGGCGTCACCTTGGTGCCGGCCGGAAACACCACCGCACCCGTGGCGGCGTTCACCACGTCGAACGCCGGTTTCACGCCGCGCCAGGCCTCGGGCACGTAGGGCACCCGCCAGCCGCCCGTCGCTTCGTCGCGCTCCCAACGCACGCGGGCGTAGAAATGGTTCAGGATCTCCTCGGCGTTCAGCCCGAGCGCATACAGGAGCGTGGTGGCCGGAAGCTTCCGCTTCCGGTCGATGCGAACATTCACGATGTCCTTGGCGTCGAACTCGAAGTCGAGCCACGAACCCCGATAGGGAATGACCCGGGCCGCGAAGAGGAACTTGCCCGAGGAATGCGTCTTGCCGCGGTCGTGATCGAAGAAGACACCCGGCGAGCGGTGCATCTGCGACACGATGACGCGCTCGGTGCCATTGATGATGAACGTGCCGTTGGGGGTCATGAGCGGCATGTCCCCCATATAGACATCCTGTTCCTTGATATCGACCACCGAGCGGACGCCCGTGTCGGGGTCCTGCTCGAAGACGATGAGGCGAAGGGTCACCTTCATCGGCGCGGCATACGTCAGGTCCCGCTGCCGGCATTCCTCGATGTCGTACTTCGGATCTTCGAGCTCGTAGTGGACGAAGTCGAGCTCGGCGAGGCCCGCGAAGTCGCGGATCGGAAAGACAGAACGCAGCGTCTTCTCAAGGCCCGAGACGTGCCCCCGCGCGGGATCCGAGCGGAGGAACTGCTCGTAACTTTCGCGCTGGACCTCGATGAGGTCGGGCATGTCCACCACTTCGGCCACCGTGCCGAAGCGCTTGCGCAGACGCCAAGTGGGGCGGAAACGGGGGGACGATGCCGTGGTCGCCATGGGTCGGACGCTGCCTCCGGTTCGCGATGGGCGCCCGGGCCTGTGAGCTCTCGCTCAGAGGCTCTCGCCGCGAACCACCCCCTGCGTTGGCCGCGCGGGCGCTCAGGCCGCGGCCTGTCCCGGATGGCGCAGACACGGGGCCGCTAGGCGTCCGACGCGCGACTGTCAACAGGGGCCGGATCAGGGCTCGGGCGACCGTTCCCCTCCACCCGCCGCGGCTCGGCGCACAAACGATGAAGACCGCCCGCCGGTCGCCGTCCAGGCCGCGCCATACCAGCACCGGCCCGCCGATCCGCGGGCCAAGGCCGACGCCGCCCAAGACGCCTTAGGGGTCAGCGGATTTCAACCGTGGCGCCCGCCGCCTCGAGCTGGGCCTTGATCTTCTCGGCCTCGGCCTTGGAGATGCCCTCCTTCACCGGCTTGGGCGCCGATTCCACAAGCGTCTTGGCTTCCGTCAGGCCGAGCCCGGTGATGGCCCGCACCTCCTTGATGACGTTGATCTTCTTCCCGCCGTCGCCGGTCAGGATCACGTCGAACTCGGTCTTCTCCTCGACCGGCGCGGCGGCGGCTGCGCCAGCGCCCGCCCCCGGCACCGCGGCCACGGCCACCGCGGCGGCGGCCGACACGCCCCATTTCTCCTCCAGCGCCTTGGCCAGCTCCGCGGCCTCGAGCACCGTCAGCTGCGACAACTCCTCCACGAGTCTTGCGATGTCCGCCATGATGATGGTCCTTCCTTGCTGCGTGCGATCAGTCCGCCTGGCGATCGCCGAAGGCCGCGAACACCCGGGCGAGTTTCGCGGCCGGTGCCGTCATGAGCTGCGCGAGCTTGGCGGCCGGCGCCTGCAAGAGCCCCACGAGCTTGCCGCGCAGTTCCTCGAGCGAGGGCAGTTCGGCCAGGGCCTTCACCCCGCCGGCGTCCAGCAGGGTCCCCGGCATGGCGCCGCCCACGATCTCGAACTTCTCGTGGGTCTTGGCGAACTCCACCGCCACCTTCGCGGCGGCCACGGGATCCGACGCCGTCGCCAGGGCGACCGGCCCGGTCAACAGCGGGGCGATGTCCTGGAACGGCGTGCCGTCGAGCGCGATCCGGGCCAGCCGGTTCTTCGTCACCTTGAAGCGCGCCCCGACGCCCCGCATGCGGTTGCGCAGGTCGGACGCCTGGGCGACGGTGAGCCCGTGGTTGCGGGTGATGATGACGACCTGCGTTTCCGCGAAGGTCTGGGCGAGCTGCCGGACGAGCTCGCGCTTCTGGTTGCGATCCATCCCCACTTTCCATTCCCGGACAGCACAGCACCCCAGAGCGCGCGCAGGCTGCGACACCTCCGCAGCCGGCCTTGCGCCCAGGCCGCCCATCGCCCGCCCGAAAAGGGAAACCGTTCGCCCACGCCATGGGCGGAGCGCGCCCCTGCACGAGCGCAGGGTGGAATCCCGTCTCCCACAGGCCAGACGGATTAAGCCGCTAGCCGGCACCTGCGGTCTCGGACGGTGCCGGCGTCTGCCAGACCGCCGGCCATGCCACGCCGCTAGAGGGGGGGCGGTGGGAAGTCAAGCCGGGCAAGGTCCCGGACCGGCCGGCGGTCGGCCCTCGCCGATCCTACCGCTTGCCCTCAACCCCCGACGTCGGTTCCGGGGGCGAAGTGCCAGCGCCCCCGCGCCGTCGCTGACGCTCCGAGGCCCCCGGTCCGCCCCCTTCGCCGTCTGCCGCAGGACGGCTGGGCCGCACCGCTCCGTCCGGCGCCAAAGCTCGTAGGCGACCGCCCTCCAGGGCGCCCTGGCGCTCCCGCGCCAATCCGCAGGGCCCCGACCGCCGGCCCACCCCGGCCCGCCCTCGACATGGGGCGAAGGAGCCTCAAGCGCCGAGCGATGCCGGGTCGACCTTGACGCCCTTCCCCATCGTCGAGGACAGCGCCACCTTCTGCACGTAACGGCCCTTGGCGCCCGAAGGCTTGGCCTTGATGAGGGCGTCGAGGAACGCGACGAGGTTCTCGCGCAGCGCCTCGTCCGGAAAGCTCGCCTTGCCGAGCCGGCCGTGGACGATGCCCGCCTTCTCGACCCGGAACTCGATCTGCCCGCCCTTGGCGGCCTTGACCGCCTCGGCGACGTTCAGGGTGACGGTGCCGAGCTTGGGATTCGGCATCAGGCCCTTAGGCCCCAGGATCTTCCCCAGCCGGCCCACCAGGCCCATCATGTCGGGGGTGGCGATGCAGCGGTCGAAGTCGATGTCGCCCGCCTGCACCCGCTCGGCCAGATCCTCGGCCCCCACCCGGTCGGCGCCCGCCGCCCGCGCTTCCTCGGCCTTGGGGCCCCGGGCGAACACCGCAACCCGCACCGTCTTGCCGGTGCCCCGCGGCAGGGTCACCACGCCCCGCACCATCTGGTCGGCGTGGCGAGGATCCACGCCCAAGTTCACGGCCACCTCGATGGTCTCGTCGAACCGGGCGGTCGCGTTGCGCTTCACGAGCGCGATCGCTTCGTCCACCGGATAGAGCCGCTGGCGATCCACGGTCTCGGCCAGCGCCTTCTGCCGCTTCGATGCGCGTGCCATGGTCAACCCTCCACCACCTCGAGCCCCATCGACCGGGCGGAACCCTCGATGGTGCGCATCGCCGCTTCCAGGTCGAGCGCGTTCAAGTCCTTCATCTTGGCTTCGGCGATCTCGCGGATCTGGGCCCGGGTCACCCGCCCCACCTTCGTCCGCCCCGGAGTCTTCGCCCCCGACTGGATGCCGGCCGCGCGCTTCAGATACCAGGTCGCGGGCGGGGTCTTGGTGACGAAGGTGAAGCTGCGGTCGGCGTAGATCGTGATGACGGTGGGGACGGGCATCCCCTTTTCGAGCCCCTGGGTCGCCGCGTTGAAGGCCTTGCAGAACTCCATGATGTTGACTTGCCGCTGGCCCAGCGCCGGCCCGATGGGCGGGCTGGGCGTGGCCGACCCGGCCGGGATCTGCAGCTTGACGTAACCCGTGATCTTCTTGGCCATCGGGCCCTCCTCACTCCCGGGCCGGTCACTGGCGTGGCGGCCCGCCGCTCAGGCGATCGTGTGGTGCGAACGGCCCTGCCGGGCCTCCCACGGAAGCGCCCCGCGCCCGATCGCGGGCGGCGCGGGGCGGCCGGTCCCTACTTCGTCTTCTCCACCTGGTCAAAGTCGAGCTCGACGGGGGTAGCACGGCCGAAGATGGAAACCGACACCTTCACCCGACCCTTCTCGAAGTCGATCTCCTCGACAAGGCCCGTGAAGCTTGCGAACGGGCCGTCCAGCACCTTCACCTGGTCGCCGATCTCGAAGTTCACCTTGCGGCGCACGCGCGTGGGCTGGGTGGCGGGATCCGGCTTGGTGGACAGGATCCGGGCCGCTTCGGCATCCGAGATCGGCTGCGGCTTCCCCCGGGTGCCCAGGAACCCTGTCACCTTTGGCGTGTTGCGCACCAGGTGGTAGACTTGGTCGTTCATCTCGAGCTTGGCCAGCACGTAGCCGGGGAAGAATTTCCGGTCGGTCTGAACCTTCTTGCCGCGGCGCACTTCCGTCACCTTTTCGGTCGGCACCTCGACGGCCTCGACGAAGGCGTCGAGCCCCAGGCGGTGGGCTTCGGCCCGGATCGCGTCGCGCACCTTGTTCTCGAACCCGGAATAGGCGTGGATGATGTACCAGCGGGCCATGCCCTCAGCTCCCCAGATCCAACAGGAACTTCACCACCCGGCCCAGCACCTGGTCCACGCCCAGGAAGAACAGGGCGAGAAGACCCGTCATGACGAGGACGAGCACGGTGGTCTGGAACACTTCCCGCCCCGTGGGCCAGACGACCTTCGCCGCCTCGCTACGCACCTGGCGCACGAATTCGCCCGGGCTCACCCGGGGCTTCGCGGGTCTCGCGTTGTCCTCCGCCATGTCCTGCCTCGACTGCCCGGATCCCGGGGCCTGCGAAGTCCCCATGCCGCGCTCCCGGCCGGGCGCGCCCTGGCAGGAGTGGAGGGACTCGAACCCCCGGCCCTCGGTTTTGGAGACCGATGCTCTACCGACTGAGCTACACTCCTGTCGGGAAGCGCGGGATGGCGTTCGTTAGCCGAGGGGGCGGGCCTTCGCAAGCGCCGGCCCCCCCAAGCGTTGACAGCCCAGGCCCGCTTCCGGCAACGCGCGCTCGTCGCCGGCCGCGGCCGGGCCGGAGGGGTGGCCGAGCGGTCAAAGGCAGCAGACTGTAAATCTGCCGACGTCACGTCTACGCAGGTTCGAATCCTGCCCCCTCCACCCGCCGTGGGCGCCAAGCCCGGCACGCAACCTTGGGGGCGGTGGTGGCTTGCGCGGCGCCCCGGGCGGCGGGCGCCAGCTTCGCCCGGGGATGCGGCCTTCGGCGGGCCCTTCCCTGCGCGGCCGGCCCAGGTCCGTTGTGGGTGATCCAGGCGGCAGCCTCCGGCCATTTATCCCAGCGCGGCCGGGCCAGCTCCCCGCATGCCGTCGCCCATGGCCGGCCGGGTCTTGTCGGGGGGGGCTTAGGCGCGTAAGCCCTCAAGCCTCAGGCGGGTATAGCACAAGGGTAGTGCAGCAGCCTTCCAAGCTGTCGATACGGGTTCGAGTCCCGTTACCCGCTCCACGACCGTGACCTTCCCACCCCGCGGTCCCGGTGCGCGCGTCGGCGGCGCGGCCCGTCAGGAGGGCGTGCGGCTGTGGGGGCGGCATGCCGTCGCGGCCGCCCTGGCCAATCCCCGACGCCGAGTGCACTGCTTGTGGGCCTCGCCCCAGGCCGCCCGGACGCTCTCCCCGCCTCCTGGACTGCGGGTCGAGCTGGCGGAAGCCGCAACGCTCGCTCGCCTGGTGCCGCCCGGAGCCCCGCACCAGGGCCTGGTGCTCGAGGCCGCGCGGCTCGAGCCCGCCACGCTCGAGGACCTGCTCGTGGCACCCGACCCCGCCCGGCCGCTCGTCGTGCTCGACCAGGTGACGGATCCGCAGAACCTCGGTGCCGTCCTGCGGTCGGCAGCGGCCTTCGGCGCGGTGGGGCTCGTTACCCAGGACCGCCACAGCCCGCCCGAGACCGGCGCGCTCGCCCGCGCGGCCGCCGGCGCGCTCGAGCGGGTGCCCTGGGCGCGGGTGGTCAACCTGGCACGGGCGCTCGATGCCATCGCCGCGGCCGGCTTCTGGCGGCTGGGGCTGGCCGCCGAGGCGCCCGCGACCCTGGCCTCCGCCCTGCCGGCCGGCCCCGTCGCCCTGGTGCTGGGTGCAGAGGGCGAGGGGTTGAGGCGCAACACGCGCACCCATTGCGACGCTCTGGCCCGCATTCCGCTGACCCCCGGCGCCGAGAGCCTCAACGTGTCGGTCGCGGCCGGGATCGCACTCTACGCCGTCGCCGGTCGTACCGGCTAGAAGCGGGCTTCCTCGAACACGGGCTCGATCGAGCCGCCCCAGCGCCCGTGGAACGCCTCCAGATGGCGCTCCGCCAAGGTGCGACCCGATTGCGCCACGTCCCACATGGGTGCCAGAAAGCCTGCCTCGCTCGCCCCGCCCGCATCGAGGGCCGCCCGCCGGCCAAGGCCCGCCTCGGCGATGAACAGCACTTCGAGCGCCAGGTCGCGCAGCGTCCGCCCGTCGGGCGTGGGGGTCGCAAGCCCCAGGCGGGGGGCCTGCCGTCGCAACCGCTCACGGTCGTCCGCCGTCCAGCCCTTCACGAGATCCCAGGCGGCATCGAGGGCCCCCGCGTCGTAGAGCAGCCCCACCCAGAAGGCCGGTAGCGCACAGATGCGCTGCTCCGGCCCCCCGTCGGCACCGCGCATTTCGAGGAAGGTCTTCAGGCGCACTTCGGGAAACAGGGTCGACAGGTGGTCCTTCCAGTCGCCCAGCGTCGGGCGTTCGCCCGGAAGGCAGGGCAGGCGCCCCGCCAGGAAATCGCGAAAGCTCGCCCCGGCGCAGTCCACGAAGCGCCCACCGCGGAACACGAAATACATGGGCACATCGAGTGCCCAAAGCGCGTAGCGTTCGAAGCCGAAGCCCTCTTCGAACACGAAGGGAAGCATCCCCGTGCGATCGGGATCGGTATCGGTCCAGACGTGAGCGCGATAGCTCAAGAAACCGTTGGGGCGGCCTTCGGTGAAGGGGGAGTTGGCGAAGAGAGCGGTGGCCAGAGGCTGGAGGGCCAAGCCCACGCGGAACTTCCGCACCATGTCGGCTTCGTCGGCGAAGTCAAGGTTCACCTGTGTCGTGCAGGTGCGGAACATCATGTCGAGCCCGAGCGCACCCACCTTCGGCATATAGCGCTGCATGATGGCGTAGCGGCCCTTGGGCATCAGCGGCAGCTCGTCCCGCCGGGCGGTGGGGTGAAAACCCAGCCCCAAGAACCCCAGCCCCAGCTCCCCGCCCAGCGCCCGGCACTGCGCCAAGTGGCGGGAGACCTCCGCACAGGTCTCGTGGATCGTGCGCCGCAGCGCGCCCGACAGCTCCAGCTGGCCCGCGGGTTCGAGGCTGATCCCGCCGTCCGCACCGCGCAGGGCGATGACCCGACCCCGCTCTTCGACGGGCTCCCAGCCGTAGCGGGTGAAGCCCAAGAGCAGGTCGCGAATGCCGCCCGGCTCCTCCCAGGTGGGGGCGCGCCGATCGGCCAGCCGGAAGACGAACTTCTCGTGCTCGGTGCCGATTCGCCAGGCAGTGGGGGGCTTTCCTCCCGATTCGAGATAGGCCACCAGGTCGGCGAAGCCCTCGACGGGGACCGAATCCCCCTCCGCTTCGGTCCTGGTCGTCATGGGGCCGGCCCTAGCGGCCGCCTGGCGCGCTGGCCAGCGGGCGCTCCCGACCGGGCGTTCACGAAAGGGTCACCTTGCCTGTCTGTCTACACCCACCCTCGTAGTTTCTAGAGGGAGCCGGTCACCCGCGTTCGGCGCGATCGCGTTCGATGGGGGCATTCGATGGCGGCAGTCCACATGGCGGCCGCAGTTTCGTGGCGGTCACGTTCATGGGGGGCGTGCTGGGCGCGGCGGCTCCGGCCGAAGCGCTGGTCTATCCGAGCGCGGCGCTGGCTATGTTCGACCGTCCGTTTCAGGACTTCGTCATCCGCGACGGGGCCGAGTTCGCCCTGCCCCTCGAAGGCGCGCGGGAGCGCAACTTCTTCTGGCCGCCGTCAAACTTGGACCAAGGCGAAGCATGGCGGTTGGATGCTGCCGTGCGGCAGACGGCCGGTCGGGTTTCGCTGCACGTGCGCTCCGACGTCCGGCGAGCCAACGCGCGGTTCGGCGAGGCGTGGGCCAACCCGGATGCCTCGTTCCGTGACCGGCTGGAAATCCAGCTTCCGGCGGGCATCGACGAAGGGCTCGCCGTCTTCACGTTCGGCGTCGATGCGCCCGTCACGGTCCAGCCGAGTGGTGTTGAGGGCGTGTTCGCAGCGTCGAACTTCGACCTCGCGTTCCGAACGTTCATTCCGAACTTCCTTTGGTACGGCACCGGCAATCTAAAGCTCGAGACGTCGACCTCGGGCGATGACGGGCAGGAAAACCTCTTGTACGACTTTCGTAGCTACCAGCGGGGCCCCGGGTGGACGAACGTGATCTTGAGCCAGTTCTTCCAGCGCACGGGCGTGGCCAACGCCTTCGCCCTCGAAGGCTACGCTTGGACGGTTGTCGCGCCGTTCAAGTCGGGCCAGCCGTTCGGCTGGTCGATTTCGGCGAGCTGCTGGGCGTCGGTCAGCCGGGTGTGGCACGAATCCGAACCTCGTTCGGCCCGCTCGCTGTGCGACGCGGCAAGCTCCGTTCGTCTCACCGATTTCCGCATCACCGGGCTTGACGGCAGCGCCTTGGGCGTCGAGCGGTTCACGGCCGCCAGCGGGCTTCGTTATGGGCTTCGAGGTCCGCGGACGCCAGCACCCATTCCCGAGCCCGCGACCTGGGCCATGCTGATCGCAGGTTTCGGCGTCGTCGGCGTCACGGCCCGTCGTCGGCGAGGCTCAACTGCCATCGCCTGAAGTCGCCTGCCAGAGCGCCACGCCCGCCACGGCCGCCGTTTCGGCCCGCAGCAACCGGGGCCCCAGCGACACGCGCCGCACGGCGGGATGCGCCAGCAGGAGGGCTCGCTCGGCAGCGGCGAAACCGCCCTCGGGGCCCACGAGCAGCGCGGCCGGCGGGGGTGCCAACACCGAACGCAGGGGCGCTCCGCCCTCCTCATCGGCGAACAGCAGGGCGCGGCGCTCGGGCCAGCCCGCCAGAAGCTCGGCCAGGGGGACCGGCGCGGCCAGCTCAGGCAAGGCCGTGCGCCCGCACTGCTCGGCGGCTTCCACCATCCGCGCGCGCAGGCGCTCCAGGTTCTGCCGATGGAACTGGGTCCGCGCCGTCAGCACCGGCACGATCCGGGCCACGCCCAGTTCGGTCGCCTTCTCGGCCAGCCATGCGAACCGTTCGGGCCTGAGCGGTGCAGCGCACAGCCACAGGTCGGGTGGGGCTTCGCGGGGCCGGAGCCAGGCCCCCACCTCGACCTCGACGGCCCGCCGGCCGACCGCCGTGATGCGGGCGGCCCATTCGCCCGTGCGGTCGTCGAACAGGCGCAGCTCCCCCCCGGGCTCCAGGCGCAGCACCGTGGCCAGCTGGTGGGTGGCGGCCGGCGGCAGGGCCAGGCGCCGCCCTCCCGTCAGCTCCTCGGCCACGAACAGGCGCGGGATCTGGCGCATGGCGAGCGCGCTAGCACTCGGGCTACATGCTGCCCATGGGTCTCACCCTCGCCCTCACGGGTGCCACGGGCTTCGTGGGCGGCCACGTGCTGGCGGCCGCCCAGACGGCGGGGCACCGGATCCGCGCGCTCACCCGTCGGCCACAACCGCCGCGCGCGGGCGTGGATTGGGTGCCGGGCGACCTGGCCGATCAGACCAGCCTTGAGCGGCTGGTGGCGGGCGCCGACGTCGTGGTGCACGTGGCCGGAGTGACCAACGCCCTCGACACGGCGGCGTTCATGGCCGGCAATGCGGCCGGAAGCCAGGCCATGGTGCGCGCGGCCGGCACGCGGCCGTTCGTCCACGTCTCGTCGCTTGCCGCCCGCACGCCGCGGCTTTCCGCCTATGGGGCCAGCAAGGCGCACGGCGAAGACGCCGTGCGGGCCCATGCGGGGCCGTTCGTCATCGTACGGCCGCCGGCGGTCTACGGCCCGGCCGACACGCAGCTCGTGCCCGTGTTCCGAGCCGCCCGGCGCGGGTTTCTCCCGTTGCCCGCCGGGCAGCGGGCGGCCTTCCTCTATGCACCAGATCTCGCCCAGGCGCTCGTGGCCCTCGCCCAGGATCTGGTGGGAGACGGCCGAAGCGCGGGCGGCACCTACGAAATCGACGACGGGGCCGAAGGCTACGACGCCCGGGCGCTCGCCCAAGCCTTCGGGCAAGCGCTCGGCCGACGGGTGCGGGCCTTGACCGTGCCCCCGGTGCTCCTCCGCGCCGGGGGGCGGGTCGCGACGGCCTGGGCCCGCCTGACGGGCGGGCTTCCGCCCCTCTCGTCCGACCGGGCGCGGTATCTCGCCCACCGCGACTGGACGGCCGACAGCGGCCCGCTGCGAGCGCTCGGCCTCTGGCGTCCCGCCACGCCCTTGGCCCAGGGTCTTGCCCTCACGGCCGCCTGGTATCGGCGGCAGGGGTGGCTATGAGCGGGCGCCCTCGCCTGCTACGGGCCGGGCCATGGCCCTCTCCCGCGACCTCGTGCTGAAGCGGCTCCTGGAGCTCATCGCCCCCCTCAACCGAACGGGCGTGGCCCTCGGGGAGGAGACCCGGTTCGCCGACGACCTCGAGTTCGATTCCCTGACCGTCATGGACCTTGTGGCGGCCATGGAAGACGAATGGGATATCAACATTCCCTTGAACATCCTCCCCGAACTCGAAACGGTGGGAGACGTCGCGGACGCCATCCTGAAGCTCAAGGCCGAGGCATGATCGACCTTCTGGCCAAGTTCGAGCCCATCCGCCGGGAATACGAATTCCTGCAGTCGTCGGGCCTGTCCGATCCCTTCGGCGTGGTGATGGAGCGCGTGCTCTCGCCTACGCGGGCCATCATCCGAGGGCGCGAGACGATCCTGGTGGGCACCTACAATTACATGGGGATGACGTTCGATCCCGACGTGATTGCAGCCGGCGAGCGGGCCCTGCGGGAATTCGGCGCGGGCTCGACCGGTTCGCGCGTGCTCAACGGTACTTTTGCGACGCACGTGGCCGTCGAGCAGGCGCTCAAGGACTTCTACGGCACGCGTTCGGCCATCGTCTTCTCCACGGGCTATCAAGCGAACCTGGGGCTCGTCTCGACCCTGGCGGGCAAGGACGACGTGATCCTCCTCGATGCCGACAGCCACGCCTCGATCTGGGACGGCTGCCGGCTGGGCAACGCCCAGGTGGTGCGCTTCCGGCACAACGACGCCGCCGACCTCGAGAAGCGCCTGAAGCGCGTGGCGCCCGGCCAGGGGCGGCTCGTGGTGCTGGAAGGCGTCTACTCGATGCTGGGCGACGTGGCACCGCTCGCCGACCTCGTGGCCGTCGCCAAGGCGCACGGGGCGATGGTGCTGGTGGACGAAGCGCACGCCATGGGCTTCTTCGGCCCCCGCGGACGAGGCGTCTACGAAGAACAGGGTCTTGAAGACAAGGTCGACTTCGTAGTCGGCACCTTCTCGAAGTCGGTGGGGACGGTCGGAGGATTCGCCGTCTCGAACCATCCGCACTTCGAGATCCTCCGCCTCGTCTGCAATCCCTATCGGTTCACGGCCTCACTCCCCCCGGCGGTGGCGGCCTGCGCCGAGGCCAGCATCCGCAAGCTGATGCACGCCCACGACAAGCGCCAGCGCCTTTGGGCCGTCTCGCGCCGCCTGCACGCCAACCTGAAGGCCGCCGGGTTCCGCCTGGCGACCGATCGGGCGGAGAGCGCCATCATCGCCGTGCTCATGCCGAGCCAGGAAGCCGCGGTCGTCCTGTGGTCGGCGCTGCTCGACCACGGGATCTACTGCAATCTGGCCCGCCCGCCCGCCACGCCCATGGGGGTCTATCTTCTCAGATGCTCGCTTTCGTCCGAACATTCGCTGGATGATGCGGACGAGATCGCCCGCCGGTTCATCGCCGCGCGCGAGGCGTGCGCGGCCTTGGCCGCCTGAGGGCGCCGCGCGCCACGGCGCGGCCCGCCGGCCGCGCGGCATCCGCAGCCCCCGGTGCGCAGGGCAGGCGGCTCTCCCCACGGGGGACTGCTGGCGCCGAGGTGCGCTTGCCCGCCCCTGGGGTGGTCGCTAACCGCTCGTTCGCCCACCCATGAACGAGGCCACGTCCTCTGCAACCGCCTTCGCGCCCCGGGTGATCGACCCCCGGCGGGACCGTCTCGTCATCGCGGCCAGCGCCATGGGCACCGTGTTCGAATGGTACGATTTCTTCCTCTACGGGATCCTGGCCTCACTCATCGGGCGGCTGTTCTTCCCGGCCGACAATCCCACCGCCGCCCTGTTGGCGAGCCTGGCGGCCTTCGGAGCGGGCTTCGCCGTCCGTCCGCTGGGGGCGGTCCTGTTCGGCTATTACGGTGACCGGATCGGGCGGAAGTACACCTTCCTCATCACGATCACGCTGATGGGGGGTGCGACAGTGGCGATCGGGCTTCTGCCCACCTATGCGCAGGCAGGCCTGTGGGCGCCCGCCCTCCTGTTGGCGCTTCGACTGCTGCAGGGCCTGGCCCTGGGCGGCGAATATGGCGGGGCGGCCATCTACGTCGGCGAGCACGCACCGCCCGGCCGGCGCGGGGAGTACACGAGCTGGATCCAGATCTCGGTCGTGGGCGGCTTCCTGCTGTGCCTCGTCGTGGTGCTGGCCTGCCGCTGGTCGATGTCGTCCGAGGCGTTCGAGGCGTGGGGCTGGCGCGTTCCCTTCCTCGTCTCGTTCCTCATGCTCGTGCTGTCGATCTTCATCCGGTTGCGGCTGCAGGAAAGCCCTGTCTTCCAGGCCCTCAAGGAGGCGGGTGGCGTGGTGCGCAACCCCATCCTGGAAGCCTTCCGCGACCGGGCCAACATCGGCAACGTGCTCGTCGCCCTGTTCGGGGTGGCGGCGGGTCTCACCGTCATCTACTACACCAGCCAGTTCGGCACGCTCTACTTCCTCACGGGCACCGCCCGTCTCGAGGAGGAGGAAGCGCTGCTTTACCTTGCCTTCGGCGCGCTGCTGGCGGCGCCCCTCTACGTGGGCTTCGGCATGCTCTCCGACCGCGTGGGGCGCAAGAAGATCCTGCTGCTGGGCTACCTGCTCGCGATGCTTCTTGTCTTCCCGCTGTTCCGGCTGATGGCCGACGGCGCAAATCCAGCGCTCATGGAGGCCACGCGCGATCGCCCCGTGACCCTCGAAATTCCGGCCGACTGCCGCTTCGACGTCTTCGCCCGCCGGCAGGAGGCCGAATGCGGGGAAGCCCTGGCGTTCCTGGCCAAGCGCGGCATTTCCTACGATCGGCGCGACGCCCCAGGGGTGGCGCTGGTGGTGGGCGGCGCGCGGGTCGAAGGTCTCGATGCGGCCCGCTGGACCGCAGCGCTGGCCGCCGCGGGCTACCCCGACCGTGCCGATCCCGCCCGCAAGACGCCCTGGAAGATCATCCTGGGCATCGCCGTACTCGTGGCCCTGTCGGCCATGACGTACGGCCAGGTAGCCGCCATCCTGGTCGAACTGTTTCCGGCACGCGTACGCTACACCTCGATGTCGGTGCCCTACCACATCGGCACGGGCTATTTCGGCGGCTTCCTGCCCTTCATCTCGCAATACATCGTGGTAAAGACGGGAGATGCCTTCGCCGGCCTTTGGTACACGGTGGGCGTGGTGGCGATGGCGTTCGTGGTAAGCCTCGTCTTCCTACCCGAGACCAAGGACCGGGCGCTCGAGCACCCCTAGGCCCGCACGGGTCGCCCCGCGGCGGCGAGGGCCGCCCGCGCTGGGCCTGCCGGAGGGAAGGCTTGGGCAGGCGGGCGGCACTGGTGGCGCCCCCGTCCGGAACCGGACGATCGGCCCGGCGGCGTGCGTGCGCAAGTGGAACCCGCCGAATGGTCTCGCGCCTCGACCTCATCGTGCCGGCTGCCCGTGGCGGGGCGGAGGCGTGATCCCAGGCCTCGCCGGAACGCGAGCTGGCGGCCGCCCCAGTGGCTCGGCAGGACAAGGGCGGAGGCAAGCCCATGGCAGGACCACTGGCCGGCGTGAAGGTGCTGGACCTTTCGCAGATCGTCTCGGGCCCCATGGCCACGGCCTGGCTGGCCGACCAGGGGGCCGAGGTCGTGAAACTGGAAAGCCCGAGCGGCGACCCCGTCCGCTTCGTGGGCGCGCGCAAGGGCACGACCTCGGCCATCCACGTGGCGGTCAACCGCGGCAAGAGGGGCGAGATCCTGGATCTTAAGGATCCGGCCCAGCACGCCCGCTTCGCCGAGCTGGTAGGCTGGGCCGACGTTCTGGTCGAGAACTTCCGGCCCGGTACCATGGAGCGGCTCGGCTGGCCCTGGGAGCGCGCACGCGCCCTGAACCCCGGCCTCATCTGGTGTTCGATCACGGGGTTCGGGCCGTCGGGCCCGTACGCCAACCTCAGGGCCTATGATCCGGTCGTGCAGGCGGCGTCGGGCCTGTGCGCCATCCAGGCCGATCCCGACGGCACCCCGCGCCTGGTTGGCACGCTGGTGTGCGACAAGGTGACGGCGTTGACGGCCGCCCAAGCCATCACGGCGGCGCTCTTCCATCGCGCCCGCACCGGCGAAGGGCAGCGCATCGACATCGCCATGCTGGACGCGGCGATCGCCTTCAACTGGGTGGAGGGCATGTACAATCTGGCCTTCGTTGAGGGGGCGGATCCGGCGCCCGAATACGCAAGCCTGGCCCGCCTGTGGCGCACCAAGGACGGCTGGGTATCCTGCTCGATGCTGCAGGATTCCGAGTTCCGCGCCTTGCGCGAAGCGTTGGGAAATCCGCCTGAACTCATGGATCCCGCGCTCGAGACGGCGGCGGGCCGGCTCCCGCGGTTGGCCGAGCTGCTCAAGACCATGGCCCGCCTGTGCGCGGAGCGGACGTGCGCGGAGCTGATGGACGGTTTCATCCGGGCCGGCGCGGTCGGCTGCCGCGTCAACAGCCGTGCCGAGGTCTTGGACGATCCCCAGGTGCGGCACAACGGCTGCCTCGTCGAGGTGGACCAGGGCGAGGTGGGCCGCGTGCGCGTCGCCCGTCATCCCGTTCGCTTCTCGGCCACACCAGCCGTCGACCGACCCGGGCCCGCACCCGATGGGCCGCAGCGCTAGCGGCGGATTGCAAGGCCCGAAGCCCAAGCCCATATCGCGGCCATGATGGTCAAGGTTCCCGTCCTGCCGCTGCGGGACATCGTCGTATTCCCGCACATGGTCGTGCCCCTGTTCGTCGGGCGCGAGAAGTCGGTGCGCGCCCTCGAAGCGGTGATGCAGGGCGAGAAGGCCCTCTTTCTCCTCACCCAGAAGAATGCGGCCGACGAGGACCCGGGGCGCGATCAACTCTACGACGTCGGCACGATCGCGGCCGTCGTCCAGCTGCTCAAGCTTCCCGACGGCACCGTCCGGGTCCTGGTCGAGGGCAAGGGGCGGGCCCGCCTTGTCGATCTTCGCCTGAATCAGGGGTACCTCGAGGCCGACGTGGAACCCCTGGCGGACGTGCCGGCCACCGGCACCGAAGGCCTCGCCCTGCAGCGGTCGGTGCTGCGTCAGTTCGACGTGTACGCCAAGCAGGCGCGCAAGGCCTCGCCCGAGCTCGTGCAGCAGCTGGCCACGATGGAGGATCCCGGCCGCATCGCCGACACCATCGCGGCCAACCTGACGCTGCGCATCGCCGACCGCCAGGCGCTGCTCGCCGAGACGGACGTGGCCAAGCGGCTCGAGCTGGTGCTGGGTTACATGGAAACCGAGCTGGGTCTCATCCAGGTCGAACGGAAGATCAAAAGTCGCGTCAAGCGGCAGATGGAGAAGACCCAGCGCGAATACTACCTTAACGAGCAGCTGAAGGCCATCCAGCGCGAGCTGGGTGACGACGACGAGAGCAACGAGATCGCCGAGTACGAGGCGAAGATCAAGAAGACCAAGCTATCGAAGGAGGCGCGCGAGAAGGCGCAGGCCGAAGTCAAGAAGCTCAAGACCATGAGCCCCATGTCGGCCGAAGCGACGGTCGTGCGCAACTGGCTGGACGTGCTGCTGTCGCTCCCCTGGGGTAAGGTCTCGAAGGTCAAGACCGACATCGTCGCGGCCGAACGCATCCTCGAGGCCGATCACTATGGCCTTGAGAAGGTGAAGGAACGCATCATCGAGTATCTGGCCGTCCAGGCCCGCACCTCGAAGCTCAAGGGGCCCATCCTGTGCCTGGTGGGCCCGCCGGGGGTGGGCAAGACGTCGCTCGGCCGATCCATCGCCAAGGCCACCGGCCGCGAATTCGTGCGGGTGTCGCTGGGCGGCGTGCGCGACGAGGCCGAGATCCGCGGCCATCGCCGCACCTACATCGGCGCGCTGCCGGGCAAGATCATCCAGAACCTGCGCAAGGCGGGCACGGCCAACCCGCTGTTCCTGCTGGATGAAATCGACAAGCTGGGCCAGGATTTCCGGGGCGACCCGGCCTCGGCCCTGCTCGAGGTGCTGGACCCCGAGCAGAACTCGAAGTTCTCCGACCACTATCTCGAGGTCGATTTCGACCTCTCGCAGGTGATGTTCGTGACGACGGCCAACAGCCTGGCCATGCCCCAGCCCCTGGTGGATCGGATGGAGATCATCCAGATCCCCGGCTACACCGAGGACGAGAAGGTCGAGATCGCCAAGCGCCACCTGGTGCCCAAGCAGATGGAGGCGCACGGCCTGAAGGAAGGCGAGTTCGCCGTCACCGACGAGGCGATCCGCGACATCATCCGCTACTACACGCGGGAGGCCGGCGTGCGCACGCTGGAGCGCGAGATCGCCAAGCTGGCGCGCAAGTCGCTGCGGCGGATCCTTGAGAAGAAGGCCGAATCCTTCACCATCACGCCCGAAAACCTGGGCGAGTTCCTGGGCGTCCGCAAGTTCCGCTTCGGCATGTCGGAAGCCGAGGACCAGGTGGGCGCGGTCACCGGGCTTGCGTGGACGCCGTCGGGAGGCGACCTGCTCACGATCGAGAGCGTGACCGTGCCGGGTAAGGGCCAGGTGGTGCAGACGGGCAAGCTGGGCGACGTGATGAAGGAATCGATCACGGCGGCTTTCTCGTTCGTCAAGGCCCGTAGCGCCGCTTACGGAATCGATCCCGAAGTCTTCAAGACGAAGGACATCCACATCCATGTGCCCGAAGGGGCCACGCCGAAGGACGGCCCGTCGGCCGGGATCGCCATGGTGACGTCGATCGTCTCGACCTTGACGGGCATCGCCGTGCGACGGGACGTGGCCATGACGGGCGAAGTCACCTTGCGCGGGCGAGTGCTGGCCGTGGGCGGCCTTAAGGAGAAGCTCCTGGCCGCGCTGCGCGGCGGCATCTCGACCGTCCTCATCCCGGCCGAGAACGAGAAGGACCTGGCCGAGATCCCCGACAACGTGAAGCAAGGGCTGGCCATCGTGCCGGTGGGCCATGTGGACGAGGTACTGCGCCACGCCTTCGTCCGGCCGCTGGAGCCCCTGCCCGTTACCGACCCTTCGGCACGCGCCGCAGCCCCCCCGCCGGTCGAGCCGCCCGTCACCCACTGAGGGCTTGCTCGGATGGCCGTCACGACGCATCATGGTGAACGATGGGACTCGGGGGTCGGCCATGGGCTAGGCGGGCATGGGGGCGCTGGGGCTGATGATGGCGTGGGCCCAGCCGGCCGCGGCGATCGGCTATTTCGGGCAAGTCGGCGGCAGCTCGATGGACTTGCCTTGCCCGCATGCCAGTCGACAAGTCTCATCGGCGTGACGATCACTTGCAATTACGCCGGAAGCGCGAGCGCCTTCATCTCGGAAGCCCGCGCCGAGCCCAAGGGCGTGATGCGGGGTCGCTCCGCAGCGGCCGGCTCAGGCTCCCAGACCGCTGTGACGATCGGGACGGCCACCGGCGCATGGACGGAGAGGATCCTGTTCGAGCCGCTTCCTGGTCCGGTGGTTGTCGCGCGTTTCACGGTCCAGATGTCGGGCACCTAGCGGGCCTACTACCAGGCCCCCATTCGGCCGCCGGCCACCGCCTCGACCGCGGCCTTCATGCAGATGGGGGTCTATCGCGGCGGGCTTTCGACCGACCCCGCAGTCGTGGACGAACGGTCGATGACGCGAACGCTGCAGTGGACCGACGGGGTCGAAGTCCACCAGCTTGGAACCGAGACCCGGGTCCGCGGCGTGTCGGGCGGGTTCACGTCGATCCCCGACGCGCCGACCGGCACGGTCTTCACCTTCGATCTCACGGTCGAGCTCGATCCGGGCCTTGAGCTCGTCGACTTCGTGTGGCGCTTCGCGACCAACAGCATCGTGTCCGGCGGCTCGGCCGCAGGCGCAGACGCGGAATACGATGCCACCTTCCGCGTGCTCGAAATCGCCTTCCTGAACGCCGCGGGCCGCAACATCGGCCACACGCTCGACATCCGCTTCCCCTCCGGCAATGTCTGGCCGGTGGCCTACATTCCCGAACCCGAAACCTGGGCCATGCTGATCCCGGGCTTCGGCCTTGTCGGCGCCGCTGCCCGCCGCCGTCGACCCGGCATCGCGGCCTGAGCCGCGGAACGCCCGCGGCCTTCCAAAGCTGGCCGGAGACGTATGCCGGATCCCCGGCATCATGCGCCCGACGCACGACGCGACCGCCCCTGGCACTGCGCCCGACGC
The DNA here is from genome assembly GCA_025056155.1 of Sphingomonadaceae bacterium. Taxonomy (GTDB): domain Bacteria; phylum Pseudomonadota; class Alphaproteobacteria; order Sphingomonadales; family Sphingomonadaceae; genus Thermaurantiacus. Next base: position 424,393 of record JANWWL010000004.1, on the reverse strand, counting down.
ACGACGCGACCGCCCCCGGCACTGCGCCCCCGCCGACGGGCCCGTCGCGCCGGGCTCGTCGGGGCCATCCGACCCCATCGACAAGACCGGCCGCACCCCTTTGCGTCCCGCTCGGGCCGTCGGCCGCCCTGACCCTGCAGGACTGACAGGCGCGGCCCGGCCGACCCTTCGGCATCATCGAAGGTGGTGGCGCAGCACGTCCCTTCTCGGCCGGGGCCGTCGGCCTGTTGGGCTTCCAGGATGGGGCCGGGTGCCGCCGGTGCGCGCCTGGGCCGGGGCGTCGGATCGACGAGGCCCCGCGGGTCGAGACCCCGTGGGTGCTTGCCCGGCCGTCGCGTCTTGCCGTTCCCGCCAGGCGAAGGCGGAAGCGCCCCTTCCCGACGGCCGGCCACACCATGCGCGCCGGCCGCGCCGATGTGCGCCTGGTCGCCTCGGTGGGGAATCCGGGCGAGGGCACGCTGTCGCCACGTCATCCGGAGGTTTCCGCACCATGCCCCGCCTGCCTGAAGGCTATCGCCTGCGCCTCGACCCGCAGGACGAATACCCCCACCCGCCCGAAGCGGCCACGACCTACAACGAATCCATGTACTTCAACCTGTTCGACCCCGACCGGCGGATCGGCGGCTGGTTCCGCATCGGCAACCGGCCGAACGAGGGGCATGCGGAGATTTCGGTCTGCGTCTACCTGCCGGGCGGCCAGGTGGCCTTCACCTTCGCCCGCCCGGCGATCGCCGACAACCGTTGGATGAAGGCCGGCGGGCTCGAAGTGGCGGTGGTGGAGCCCTTCCGCCACCTGCGCCTTGCCTACGAAGGCCGGCTGCTGCTCCTGGACGATCCGCTGGCCATGGCCGACCCCCGGCAGGCCTTCGCGGCCAATCCCCAGGTCAACGCTCGGATCGACCTCGATTTCCATGGTGTCTCCCCCGTCTGGGGTGGGGAGACGGTGCGGGCCGACGGCCAGCCGCTTGACCTGGACGCGGAGCGCAGTTTTGCCCGCGCTCACTATGAACAGCATGTGGAAGGCCACGGGCGCCTCACGATCGGCGACCGCATCTTCGAGCTTCGCGGCTTCGGCCTGCGGGACAAGAGCTGGGGCCCGCGCACCTGGCAAGCGATCCCCTGGTACCGCTGGTGCCCCATGAACTTCGGGCGCGACTTCGCCATGATGATCTCGATCGTGGGCCGCGACGACGGCCCGCCGCGCGTGGGCGGCATGGTCCTGAACGAAGGCCGATACGACGAGATCGTCGAGGCCCGGATCGACAGCGACTGGGACGCGCACGGCTACCAGACGGGACTTCGCGCCCGCGTGGCGACCGAGAGCGGCGCGGCCTACGAGGTCGAAGGCCGGGTTCTCTCGCTCATCCCGTTGCGCAATCGCCGCACCGGCCCCGACGGCGTGGAGCGCACCACCCGGATCACCGAAGGCTTCACGGAATACCGCTGCAACGGGCGGTTGGGCTTTGGCATGTCGGAATATCTGGACGTCCTCGAGGACGGCTGGCCGGTGGGCCCCGACGTACGGCGCGCCGGCCCCTGAGCTAGGACGCCCGCGCGGTCACGATCCAGGCCGCGGCCCGTGGCCGCACCCAACCCATGGCATCGGCCTCGGCCGCCAGCGCTGCGGACACGGCCCGAGCCACCGCCTCGTGCCGGTCGGGGTTCTCCTGGAGCGCGCGGCCCAGGGGGCCCAAGCGAAGCGACAGTTCCACGGCCTCACCCAGCGGCTGCGCGCCCAGCTCGCCCTCCCAGGCGACGAGTCGAATCGACCTGAAGCCCGCCTGCCTCAAGATCGCGCCCAACCGGTCCGGATCGGCCAAGGCGAAGGGGCCGGGCGCCTGCGGGTCCGGAGGGGCCGGCGGCGGCAGGTGGGGCAAGGCGGCCTCGAGGGGCCGGCGCATCCAGTCGTTGCGCTCGAGGCCCTGCCAGCACACGAACGCCATCCGGCCATCCGGCTTCAGGCCCTGGCGCAGGTGGGCGAAGGCCTCGACCGGCCGAGCGAAGAACATAACCCCGAAGCGCGAGAAGATGGCGTCGAACGGAGAGCCGAAGGCCATCGCGCTTGCGTCGCCTTCCTGGAACGACAGGCCGGGCACTCCCGCCCCCCGCCGCCTGGCCACCGCCAGCATCGGTTCCGACACGTCCACGCCCACCACCTCGCCGCCGGGCACCACTCGGCGGGCCAGCGCGATGCTGGTGGCACCGCAGCCGCAGCCGACGTCGAGGATCCGTTCCCCCGGCGTTGGGCCGAGGGCCGCCAGGGCCGCCTCGCCCACCGCCTCGATCTGCCGGTCCAGCCGGTCGGCGAGCGCGGCCCAGGTCGCCCCCGCCTGTCCGTTCCAGAAGGCGATCTGGTCGGCGTTGTCGCTCATGTCACCCCACATGGGATCGGCCCGCCGTCGCGCCACCCGGCGCGGATGCCCGACCAGGTGTCGTCCAAGGGCGCGCGCCACGCGACGAGCCCACGCCGCGCCGTCTGGGGGCCGGTCCCACACGGCCTTCGATCGAGGGGCGGGGCGAAGAATCCAGCGGCCATCGAACGCCCGCCCGACCGCCTTCGCCCTGCGGCCTTGGGGTCGGCGCACGCACCCCAGCCCGACGGTCGTGCCACCCTCGTGATGCCCGGGGCGGGCCATGGCCCCCCGATGCCGGACCCCGGCGGCCCAGGGCGCGGCACCCGGCGCAGGGACCTCCGGGCCGGTCAGGAACGTCGGGCGACCTCCCGCATCGGCCCGCCGACCCGCCGGGGCTGCCCTGCGCACTTAACGGCGCCGGGCCGGGGCAATCCCGGCGGCGGCCGACCCGGCGTTCCGCCCCCGTGGCGCACGACCGGCCGGATCTCGCGACACCCCGCACCGCCCCGGCTCCTGGGGGTTCGCCAGGACGGCGGCCCGAGTGCAGAGGCCGGTCATGCGCGCCTGCCGTGCCGTGGGCGGCCGGGTCTCGGCAAGGCCCTACCTTCGCCCCAGCGCCTCGAGCAGGCCGGGGGCGAATTCGGCGCCGTGGGACACGGTAAGCGATGAGGCTTCCAGCGCGCGGCCGATGGGCTCGGCGCGTCCGCCAAGACAGCGGGCCAGGAAGTTCTCGGCGATCGCCAGGAAGGCGATGTTGTTCTCGGGCCGGGCGAAGCCGTGACCTTCGTCGGGAAAGAGCACGTAGGTGACGGGAATGCCGCGGGCCTTGAGCGCCGCCACGATCTGATCGGATTCGGCCTGCTTCACGCGCGGGTCGTTGGCCCCCTGGGCGATGAGGAGCGGGCGCACGATGCGATCGGCTCGGTTGAGGGGCGAGCGTTCGGCAAGCCACGCCCGGCCGTCCGGCGTGTCGGGGTCGGCCATCCGGGCGGCCAGTTGCCGCCGGCCTGCCTCCCAGTAGGGCGGGATGGTGGCCAGGAGCGTTGCGAGGTTGGACGGGCCCACGATGTCGACGCCGCACGCGAACGTTTGGGGGGTGAAGCTGAGGCCGACGAGCGTGGCGTAGCCGCCGTAGGAGCCGCCCATGATGGCCACGCGGCTGGGGTCGGCGATCCGCTCGCGCACGGCCCACGCGACGGCATCGATCAGGTCGTCGTGCATGCGCCCGGCCCACTCGCCGTTGCCCGCGTTCACGAAGGCCTTGCCGAAGCCCGTGGATCCCCGGAAGTTCACCTGCAGCACGGCATAGCCGCGGTTGGCGAACAGCTGGGCGTAGGGGTCGAAGCCGAAGCGGTCGCGCGCCCAGGGCCCGCCATGGACCAGCAGCACCATCGGCAACGGCGCTGGCGGCCGTTCTCCCGTGCCCGCCGGCAGGGTGAGGTAGGAGGGCAGCGAAAGGCCGTCGCGCGCGCGGATTTCGACCGGGTCCATGCGGGCAAGCGGCATGCCATCGAGTTCGGGCCGCGAGACGAACAGCCGCTCGAGCGTTCGGCGCGTTCGATCGAACAGGAAGGTCGCGGAGGGCCGGTCGGGATTGTCGGTGGCCACGGTCCAGCGGTCGTTGGCAAGCGTTTGGGACAAGAGCGACCAGTTGCCGAGTTCCCGCGTCAGGAACTCGAGGTCGTCCCGCACCTCGGGCGACAGGTCGGTCCACTCGGGCCTCAGGCGCTCGACAGCGGCGGCCAAAGGTTCCCGCGTGCCGGGGTCGAGGATGACTGCCTGGACATCGGCCCGCGCGTCGGCATGCAGCAACCGCCAGGCCCCCGTGGCCCAGTCCATCGCGAACAGGCCCGCCGTGTCGCGCCCTCGGGCGTCGATCCAGTACAGGGTGCGCCCGTCGGCCGAAAAGCCCAGGGGCTCGGTGGTGGCGGCGTCGTCGATGCCGTGGGACAGGAAGGGGGTCGCCGCCACCTGCCCTTTCTCGATGCGGAAATAGTCGGCGCCTCCGGCGGCATTGGGGCGGATGGCCACCCGCAGGTTCAGTTCCTCGTCGGCCAGGAAGCCCGCGAACCCGTCGCCTCGTTGGAGCAGCGTGAGGGCCCCGGTCGCAAGGTCGAGGGCGTGGACATCATGCCAGCGCGAGTCGCGGTTGTTGAGGCCCACCAGGATCCGCCCCGACACCTTGGACGACAGGGCGACCAGCCGCGCCCGCGTGCGGGGAAAGGGAGTCAAGTCCCGAACCGGACCGCCTGCGGCCGGCACGGCGAACAGGTGGAAGTCCTCGTCACCGCCCGTGTCGTTCAGGAAGAGGACGGTCGCGGAGTCCGGAGCCCAGAAGTGCTGGCGGATGGGCCGCGTCTTCTCGGCGGTGAGGGGTCGCGCTTCCTGTGGCCGGTCGGCCGGGGCCACCCAGACGTTGAGGACGCCGTCGCGCGGGGCAAGCCACGAGAGGTAGCGACCGTCGGGCGAGACGAGCCCCTGGGCCCGCACCGGGTTGCCGAACAGCGTGGCGCGCGGGATGAGCGGGGGCTGGGCCAAAGCGGTCTCCAGAGGTTGAGCCAAGGCCGCGATCGTGACGAAGAAGGCCATGAGGCCGGCCGGTGGGCGCAAGGGTTCACTCCCAGAGCGGAGTCCCTGCCAGGCTAGCCGGGCCCGCCGCCCGCAGCAACGCGCCGGAACCCTGGACAGACGAAGGGGCCGGAGGCGATCGCCTCCGGCCCCTGAAACCGCCTTGGCGGGGCGCTCAGAAGTCCATGCCGCCCATGCCGGCGCCCGGCGAGCTCTTCTCCTTTTCCTCGGGCACCTCGGCGATCGAGGCTTCCGTGGTGATGAGGAGGCCCGCCACCGAGGCCGCGTCCTGCAGCGCGGTGCGCACGACCTTGGTGGGGTCGATCACGCCCGCCTTCACCAGGTCCTCGTAGACCTCGGTCTGGGCGTTGAAGCCCAGGTTGGGGTCGTTCTGCTCGAGGAGCTTGCCGGCGACCACCGCGCCGTCCCAGCCCGCGTTGGCCGCAATCTGCCGCACCGGCGCCTGCAGCGCACGACGGACGATGTCGATCCCGCGGGTCTGGTCGTCGTTGGCGCCCTTCAGGCCGTCGAGCGCGCGGGTGGCGTAGAGCAGCGCCACGCCACCGCCCGGCACGATGCCTTCCTCCACCGCGGCCCGGGTGGCGTGCAGGGCGTCGTCCACGCGGTCCTTCCGCTCCTTCACTTCCACTTCGGTGGCACCACCCACCTTGATCACCGCGACGCCACCCGCGAGCTTGGCCAGCCGCTCTTGCAGCTTTTCGCGGTCATAGTCGGAGGTGGTCGTCTCGATCTGGGCCTTGATCTGCTCGACCCGGCCCTTGATGGCCTCGGGCGAGCCCGCCCCATCGACGATGGTCGTGTTGTCCTTGTCGATCACGACCTTCTTGGCGCGGCCCAGCATGGCGAGCGTCACGTTCTCGAGCTTGATGCCGAGGTCCTCAGAGATGAGCTCGCCGCCCGTGAGCGTCGCGATGTCCTCCAGCATCGCCTTGCGGCGATCGCCGAAGCCCGGCGCCTTGACGGCCGCCACCTTGAGACCACCGCGGAGCTTGTTGACGACGAGCGTGGCGAGCGCTTCGCCTTCGACGTCCTCGGCGATGATCAGCAGCGGCCGGCCGGACTGCACCACCGCCTCGAGGATGGGCAGCATCGACTGCAGGTTCGAGAGCTTCTTCTCATGGATGAGGATGTAGGGCTCCTCGAGCTCGACCTGCATCTTCTCGGCGTTGGTGATGAAGTAGGGCGAGAGGTAGCCGCGGTCGAACTGCATGCCCTCCACGACCTCGAGTTCGAATTCGAGGCCCTTGGCTTCCTCGACCGTGATGACCCCCTCCTTGCCGACCTTCTCCATCGCCTCGGCGATCTTCTCGCCCACCTCGCGGTCGCCGTTGGCGGAGATGATGCCCACCTGGGCGATCTCGGCCGAGCCGGTCACGGGCTTCGAGCGGGCCTTCAGGTCCTCCACGACCTTGGCGACGGCCAAGTCGATGCCCCGCTTCAGGTCCATGGGGTTCACACCCGCCGCCACCGACTTCATGCCTTCGCGCGCGATCGCCTGGGCGAGCACGGTGGCCGTGGTCGTGCCGTCACCGGCCACGTCGTTGGTCTTGGACGCCACCTCGCGCACCATCTGCGCGCCGATGTTCATCCACTTGTCCTTGAGCTCGATTTCCTTGGCGACCGTGACGCCGTCCTTGGTGATGCGCGGAGCGCCGAAGCTCTTTTCGATGACGACGTTCCGGCCCTTGGGCCCCAGCGTCACCTTCACCGCATCGGCAAGGATGTCGACCCCTTGCATGATCCGCTCGCGGGCGTCGCGCCCGAACTTCACGTCCTTGGCTGCCATCGTTCAACCTCCGTGTGGGATGATGTGGCCAGCTCCTCAGGCCGCCTTGCGGGCTTCCGCGGCCGGGTGCAGGATGCCGAGGATGTCGCTTTCCTTCATGATCACGTATTCTTCGCCGTCGATCTTGACCTCGGTGCCCGACCACTTGCCGAACAGGACGCGATCGCCGACCTTGACATCCATCGGGATGCGGTCGCCGTCTTCGTCGCGCGCTCCGGCGCCCACGGCGATCACTTCGCCTTCCTGGGGCTTTTCCTTGGCGGTGTCGGGGATGATGATGCCGCCGGCCGTGCGCTCCTCGGCCTCGATGCGGCGCACCAGCACGCGATCGTGCAGCGGAGTGAATGGCATGGCTCGTCCCTCTGTGCTCGCGGGGCGGGCCACGTGCCGGTGTGCCGCCCCGATGGTGCTGTTGGCACTCAACCTTTGCGAGTGCCAACACGGACCTAGGAAGGGCGACCGACGCGGTCAAGGGGTCCCATCGATGAAACTTCGATGACGACGCGGCGCCGGCCGGCTCGGACCCACGGGCGGTAACCGTCGATCGCGGCCGGCGCCCGGCCGTCAGCTCGGCCCGGCCCGGGGACCCCGGCCCCGGACCCGGCCGAAGGGCCCGCCGGACCCGCGCCGGCCATCCGCACCCAGCCCTCGGCGGTGACCCTCAGCGCGCACCCCTCGACACCACGGAGGGCCGGCCGACACCGCCCTCGGGCCGGCGAAGGTGAACCTTGGGCGACCTTGGCGAAGCGCACAGGGGTCGGCAGGCCCCTGCCCTGGACGATGTGCAAGCCAGTCCCAGGCCAGTTCTTCCATCTGGGAGCAGGGCGCTGAGCGCAGCAGGGCGACCCCCAACGCCGGGCACCCCACGGCGATGAGACCGGAAGGCTCAACCCTCAAGGCTTTCTCGAGGAACGGCCCGGGCGCTCGCCGGTCAAGGGCTGGCCGACTTTCGTTGGGGCCGACACGCCGGTCGGCCGCTTCGAACTCGTGCGCCGCTGCGGGCAGACCCCGGGCTACGGCGACGACGTGCTGCAGTTCCACGAGGACTCCCGGCACGGGTGGGCCATCCGTCGGGTGCGGCTCGGCCGACCCTCCGAGCGCCGGCTGGAGCGGCTCGCCGTGCCTGACCCCGCCCAGCGCCGGCAGGTGACGAACGGTTGCGCGAACGTAATACCCGAGGGGTGCGATCGGGTCGTCCACGCGCAGGCTCGACATCCGGCCTTGAGGATCCGGCGCGCGGCGGACGGCCGTAGGCGGCCGAGGCCGCGAGCACCCGGCCGCCCGAGCGGCGGTCAAGGGCTCGGGCCGGTGGCCATGGCGTCTTGGGGAGGTCCGCGCGTCACGGGGTTGGCGGCCGCACGGGCCCACCGGGGCAGGCGTCAGGGCGCGTCGGGCGGCGGTGCGGGGACATGGGGCTGCCGGGCGGACGTCGCGGCGGCCGGATGGGGCAAGGGGCCGCCGGCGGACGTCGCGGCCGCGCAGGGCCCCGCGCTCAGTCGGCGGCGACGGCGGTGGCCGCGCCCTCCGCGTCCAGCGAGTAGCCGGCCGAGCGCACCGTGCGGATGAGGTCGGGCAGCCGATCGCCATTGAGCGCCTTCCTCAGGCGCCGGATATGGACGTCGACCGTGCGCTGCTCGACGTAGACGTCGCGGCCCCACACGGCATCGAGCAGCTGTTCGCGCGAAAAGACTCGCCCCGGATGCTCGAGGAAGTGGCGGAGCAGACGGAACTCGGTGGGGCCCAGCTGCACCGGCACGCCGTCGCGCGTCACCTTGTGGGCCGTGGTGTCCATGACGATGCCGCCGTATTCCAGGAGCCCGCCCGACAGTGCCGGGCGCAGGCGCCGGAGGACAGCCCGCACCCGGGCCACCAGCTCGCGCGGAGAGAAGGGCTTGGTGACATAGTCGTCGGCTCCCGTCTCCAGCCCTCGGATCCGGTCGCCCTCCTCCGCCCGGGCGGTCAGCATGATGATGGGAAGGCCCGCCGTCTCGGGCGCCCGCCGCAAGCGCCGGCACACCTCGATGCCCGAGAGGCTGGCGATCATCCAGTCGAGCACCACGACGTCGGGCCGTTCCTCCTCGGCCATCACCAAGGCCTCTTCGCCGTCGGCGGTGACGACGACCCGGAAGTTCTCCTTCTCGAGGTTGTAGCGGATGAGCTCGACGAGGTTGGCGTCATCCTCGACCAGCAGCACCTTGGGGCTCATGGCTCTCCTCGCTTGTCACCGGCGAACAGGGGGGTGGCGTCCGCCTTGGGCCGCTCGGGCCCGCGCTCGCCCGTCACCTGGAAATGCACCATCTCCGCGATGTTGGTGGCGTGGTCGCCGATCCGCTCGAGGTTCTTGGCGATGAACAACAGGTGCGCGGCCTGCGTGATGTGATGGGGATTTTCCATCATGTAGGTCAGCAGCGAGCGGAACAGCGAATTGTAGAAATCGTCGATCCGGGTGTCGCGCGACATGATCTCGGCCGCCAGGTCCGCATCCCGGGTCACGTAGGAATCGAGGGCGTCGCGCACCATCGCGGCCACCAGCCGCGCCATCTCGGGGATGATCACCACCGGCTGGACGGGAGAGGCATGCGCGATCGAACAGGCCCGCTTGCCGATGTTCTTGGCATAGTCGCCGATCCGCTCGAGGATGGCCGAGATCTTGAGGGCGGCCACGAGCTCGCGCAGGTCCTGGGCCACGGGCGCGCGGCGGGCGATGATGCCGATGGCCATCCGCTCGGCCTCGGCCTCCAGCCGGTCGAGCGCCTCGTCGCCCGCGGCCACGGCCAGCCCCGCCTCGGCATCCCGCCGCACCAGGGCGTCCACGGCCGCCACCACCTGGGCTTCGGCCAGCCCGCCCATCTCGCCCACCAGGTTGCGCAGGCCCTCGAGCTCCTCGTCGTAGCCGTGGACGGTGGGCGGGGGTGCGGCGCGGGCCGGCGAGGGATCCTGGGCGTCGCTCATGGTCGCTCCCTCCGGGCGCGGCCCCGGCGTCGCGCCGGAACCGCGGCCCCGACATCCGCCGGCCGGCGCACTGATGGCCGCCGCGGCCAGGCCCGGCCCGCGGCAGGTGCCGCGTGCCCCGTCTCCCCTTTCTTACGGAAGGGTTGCGCTTTTGTGACCATAAGCGTTGGGCGCCGACGGCGCGGAGGCTTCAGGCGCGCTGGGCTCCTGGGCCGGCTCGGCCCGGGCGGGCACGACGGGCAGGGTGAAGCTCACGGTCGTGCCCACCCCCTGCTGACTCGTGATGTCGAGCCGGCCGCGATGGCGGTCGACGATGTGCTTGACGATCGCCAACCCCAGCCCCGTGCCCCCCATCGAGCGCGACCGGCCCGTATCGATGCGGTAGAAGCGTTCGGTCAGCCGCGGCAGGTGTTCCGGCGCGATTCCCTCGCCCTCGTCCTCCACGGACACGCGCACCATCGGGTCCTGGCGCGGCCCCCCCGGCACCAGGGCGGCGCGCACGCGGATGGGCGTGCCCGATTGGCCGTACTTCAGGGAGTTCGAGATCAGGTTGTGCATCACCTGCAGGATCTGGTCGCGGTCGGCGATCACTTGGGGCAAGTCGTCGGCGATCTCCACGATCAGGCGCCGGCCGTCGGCCTCGAGCCGCATGGCCAGCGTCTTGCCCACGTCGTGCAGCAGCGGCGCGAGATCGAGCGGGGCCTGCGGTCGGACATACTTGTCGAGTTCGATGCGCGAAAGCGACAGCAGATCGTCGATGAGCCGGCTCATGCGGGCCGCCTCGCGCGCCATGATCTCGAGGAACCGCCGCCGGGCGGGTTCGTCGTCGGCGGCCGGGCCCAGCAAGGTCTCGATGAAGCCCGAGATGTTGGCGAGCGGCGTGCGCAGCTCGTGGCTGGCGTTGGCCACGAAGTCGGCCCGCATCCGTTCGGTCAGCCGAGCCTGGGTGATGTCGATGAAGGTGACGAGGAAGCGCCCGTCGCCCAGGGCCACCACCCGCACTCGGAACACGCCCTCGGCGTGGCCCAGCGCGGTCGCCTCGCGCACGGCGGCCTCTCGCCCGTCCATCACCTCGCGCAGCGCTTCCACGACCAGCGGGTGGCGGATGGCCTGGCGCACGTCCGCACCGACCAGCCGGGGCGCGAACAGGTCAGAGGCGAAGGCGTTGGCCGCCACCACGCGCCAGTCGCGGCCCACCACGATGGCGGGATCGGCCAGCGCCGAAATCGAGATGAGGTCCGGCGGGAGTGTCGGTTGAGGCCACCGATCCGCCTGCCCCTCCGTCCTTCGCACGTCCGCGCCGTCGGCCATCGAAGTTCAAGAATAGGCAATTCATGTGACACGCAGAAGAACGGCGAGACCGCTCAAGGCCCGGGCGGGAAACCCCTGGCGCCCGATCGTCCGGGCGAGCCCCCGAGGATCGGCACGACGGCACGATGCCTGGAACTCATGCCGTCCCCCTAACAGGCGGGCCGATCCCCTGGCGCACCACCGCTCGCCCTTGCCGGCCGCGTGCGGCAAGGCCCTCGTGATGACCGCCCTCAGACGACTTCCCGACGCTGCCATCCTGTTCCTGCTCTTGTCGCTGGCCGTGATGATGGTCTCGGCACTGGCCGCGGCCCAAGGTCTGGCGCTTCGTCATCCGGCCACGGGAGCCCTCGTGGAGGCCCGGAGCCTCCTGTCGGCCGACCTCATGCGCCGCCTGCTCGTCGAGATGCCGCGCACCTTCGCCGAGTTCCCGCCGCTGGGGACGGTGCTCACCGTCCTCGTCGGGATCGGGATCGCCGAGCGCTCGGGCCTGATCGGCGCGGCGTTGTCGGCCGTCGTGCGGCGGGCGCCATCGGCGCTGTTGCCGGCCGCGGTCGTCTTCGCCGGCATCCTCTCAAGCCTTGCGTCGGACGCCGGGTTCGTCGTGCTGCCGCCCTTGGCCGCCGCCCTGTTCGCCGCGGCCGGCCGCCACCCCGTGGCCGGCGTGGCGGCGGCCTATGCCGGGGTTTCGGGCGGCTATTCCGCCAATCTGTTCATCACGGCGCTCGATCCCCTGCTGGCGGGCCTGACGGAAGCCGCCGCGCGGCTCATCGAGCCCGCCGCCACCGTTCCCGCCACGGCCAACTGGTCTCTGATGGCGGCCCTCGTGCCCGTGCTGACGGCCGCTGGCGCCTGGGTGAACGCCCGCTTCGTCGAGCCGCGGTTGGGCGCCTGGCAGCCATCCGGGACGGACGTCCCGGAGCTCGCCCCCGAACCGGCCACCGTGCGCCGCGGCCTGGTGGCCGCCGGATGGGCGGCGGTCGGGCTCTTGGCCCTGGGGGTTGGGCTTGCCATGCCGCCCGAGGGAGTGCTGCGCGACCCGGCCACGGGGCGCCTCACCCCCTTGCTGGCCGCCCTGCCTGCCCTCGTGATGCTGGGCTTCGCCATCGTGGGATTGGCCTATGGGGTGGCGGCCGGCACCATTCGCGCGGCCGCCGACGCCGTGCGGATGGCAGAAGGCACGCTGGCCGGCATGGCCACCTACATCCTGGTGGCCTTCGTCGCCGCCCAGTTCCTCGCCCTGTTCGCCTGGTCCAACCTGGGCGCGCTGCTGGCGATCGCCGGCGGGGGATGGCTGCAGGCCTTGGGTGTGGGCGCCCTGCCCTTGCTGGCCGGCGTCGTCCTGCTGTCGGGCGCGCTCAACCTGATCATGCCCTCGGCCAGTGCCAAGTGGGCGCTCCTCGCCCCCGTGTTGGTGCCGATGCTGATGGCGGCCGGCATTCCGCCGGCCGCCACCCAGGCCGCCTATCGCGTGGGCGACATGGGCACGAACGTGATCGCCCCCACGATGGTCTACCTGCCCCTGCTGGTGGCCGCCGCCCAGCGCTTCAGCCCTGGCTTCGGGGTGGGCTCGCTCCTTGCGCTGATGTGGCCCTATGCCCTCGTCTTCCTGACGCTGGCAACGGTCCTGTTGTTGCTGTTCGTAGGGCTCGGCGTGCCGTTGGGCCCCAGTTGAACCCCAAGGCACGGCGGCAAGCCCAAGGCTTGCGATCGTGCACCTTTGCGGACGCGCGGGGGACGCGCCCTGCGGCCCAGGGCGAGGTCGCCCGACAACCGGCGCGCGCGGGGCGGAGACCGCTCGAAGGCCTGCCCGCCTCCATGTCGGCCGGAGCGCCCACGGCCCCAACGCACCGGCCGACGCGCGCCGGGTGCACCCGGGGCGCAGGGTGTCCCTAGAGGAACGCCCAGGGCCCCACGACGGGCGCCTTCATCAAGGCGGGGTGCAGGAAGGTGAGCACCAGGAACAGGCCCGTCCCGCCCAGCACCGGCCACCAGCCGGGCCAGACCGCCGACCAGGGCTGGCGCCCCGACACCTGGGCGCCCAGGGGAATCCAGCTCGTGACGCGTTCGTAGGCGAGCCAGTCGGACCCCAGCTGGCGACGTTTCTTGGCGTCCTGGAACAGGGGCCCCACCAGCGCCAGCACGCCGATGCCGCCCGCCATGACGACGGTGGGCAGGTTGCCCGACAGCCACACGTGAGTGGCGGCCCACAGCACGAACGCCCACATCATCGGATGGCGCGTGATGCGCAGGACGCCCGTGGGCGCCCCGGCCGCAGCCGCAGGCGGAAGGCCCGCCAGCGCCTTGTTGCGGGGCGTCAGCGCCCCGACGAACAGGATCGAAGCCAAGAGCATCACGAGGTTGGCCGCATGGTAGGCCCCCACCCCAGCCGTCCACAGCTGGCGGTCAGGCGCTCCCTGGTAGAGCTGGATGGCCCCCACCAGCAGGACCAGCGACAGCAGCGAGTAACCGATGCGAAAGCCGTTCTCACCCAGCCGAGCAACCAGGACGTCGCGCAACGGTGGGCTCGCCAGCGCGATGTGGCTCACCACGAAGGCGGAAAGCAGCAGGACGAACGGGGTCACGGGCTTCTCCCGGTCGCGGCGGGTGCCGTCGCCCCTGGCCGGCGGTAGCCCTGTGGCAGGCCGTCCGCCGATCCGGGGCGGTAGCGCTGGGCCAAGAGCGACTGGCGCGTCTCGAGCGGCTGTTCCCGCCCGGCGATCCACAGGCGTTCCGGCCAGCTCGACAGTTCCAGGGGATCCCCGGTCCACAGAACCAGGTCGGCCACCGCGCCGGGGGCGATCCGGCCGCGGTCCGGCAATCCCAGGATGTCGGCCGGGGCACGGGTGATGGTGGCGAACGCCTGGTCCCACGAGAGGCCCACCCCGCCGGGGATCCGCCCCTGCGCCACCAGGTTGCCGGCGTACTGGGGCAGCAGGCGCGGCTGGAAGCTGGCGTCGAGATCGGGCGTGCCCAGGGCCACCGTGACACCGGCCGCCACGAGCCGGCCGACGTTGTTGAGGCTGGCCGCCACCTGGTCGAAGCTGGCGGGCAGATTTTCCATTCCCAGGGTGATCACGGGGACGCGGGCCTCCGCGATCTCGCGCGCCACCAGCCAGCCCTCGTTGGCCGACACCAGCACGACCCGCAGGCCCGGATAGATCCGAGGCAAGGTCAAGACCTGGCGAATGTCGGAGGCGCGATCCACGCGCACGAGGAGCGGCTGTTCCCCCTTCACGACCGGCACCAGGGCCTCGGCGTCCTCGCGGGTGATGCGCAGGTCGCGGTGCTGGTCGCGGAAGGGCATGGCCACCCCGCCCGTCAGCCGGCGGGCTTCCTCGAGACCGTTGAGCAGTTCCGCCCAGGCGGCGGTGCGGGCCCCGCCCGCGATCCGGCCACCGGCCTGGCCCAAGGCGACGTATTGGAAGGCGCGCGCGCGCAACGGCGTCGCAGCCCCGTCGGCCAGCGAGGCCACGAGCCCGCGGCCAGCGAACACCGAATCGCCCGAAAACAGGGTGACCGCGGCCGTCGTCACCCCGGCCCGGCGCGTGATGGGGATTGAGGTCTCGTGGGGGTTGAAGGCGGCCGCCGCATCGAGCGCGGCCGAGACGGCCGCCCGAGGGGCCCGGGTGTCGTTGGCCTCGGCCCCGCCGGTCACTTCCGACAGGCCGAGCTGGGTGAGGCCGGCGACGATCCCCGGGGTGACCCAGCGGCCCGTGGCGTCGACCACGACGTAGCCGGGCGGCGCGGCGCTTCCGGGGGGGAGCACGCGCTCGATCCGCCCCCCCACCACGAGCACGGTGCCCCCATCGACGGGTTGCCCCACGTTGGTGACGACGCGCCCCCCCACCAGCGCGAACCGCTCCTGCGCGCCCGCCGGACCGCCCGTCAGGGCGACGAGCGCCAACAGGGCAATCGCTTGCCGCCTCACTTCAGCTCGCCGGAACCGGGTTGGCCCACCTCGAAGTCGGAGAGCGGACGGCGCGCAGGATCCTCGGCGTCGAAGGCCAGCCCGCCGTCGATCCACACCTTGAGGGGGCGGGAATAGACCGAGAGGGGCGGGCCGTTCCACAGCACGACGTCGGCGTCCTTGCCGGGCTCGAGGCTGCCCGTCCGCTCGGCGATGCCCAGCGCCCGGGCGGGGTTCAGCGAAATCCAGGTCCAGGCCTCCTCGTCGCGGATGGCAAGCCCCAGGCGGCGGGCGTTGGCCAGGGCCTTGGCGGTTTCCTGGTTCAGGCGCTGGATGCCGTGCGCATCGTCGGAGTGGGTCACGGCGCAGCCGCCTGCCGCGTGCACGAAGGGCAAGTTCTCCTGGATCGCGTCGTAGCTTTCCATCTTAAAGCCCCACCAGTCGGCCCACAGGGCAGCGCAAATGCCTTCCTTCGCCAGGATGTCCGCGATCTTGTAGGCTTCTACGGCGTGATGGAACGCCGCGATCCGATAGCCGAATTCGCGGGCCATCTGGATCATGTGCATCATCTCGTCGGCGCGGTAGCAGTGGTTCTGGATCAGGATGCGGCCGTCGAGCACGCCCAGGAGCGTCTCCATGGCGATGTCGCGGCGCGGTGGACCCTGCCCCTGCCGGCCGCCCGTGGCGCGGTAATGCAGGGCGTTGGCCCAGGTCTGGCGCGCCAGCGCCAAATTGCCCATCCGGCTGCCCGGCATCTGGTTGCGGGCCCCGTACACGCGCTTCGGATTCTCGCCGCAGGCCATCTTCAGGGTGAAGGGGGCGCCGGGCATCAGCATGTCCTGGGCCGTGCGGGCCCAGACGTTCTTGAGGGTCGCACCCCGGCCTCCGAAGAGATTGGCCGAGCCCGGCAACACGTGCAGCACCGTGACGCCGCCCGCGAGCGCCCGGGACAGGCCCGGATCCTGGGGCCAGATGGCGTGCAGGGCCCAGGCCTCGGGGCGGACAGGGCCCGTGACCTCGTTGCCGTCCTCATGGGCCGGCACGGCCGGCGTGGGATAGTTGCCCAAGTGCGAGTGAATGTCGATGATGCCCGGGGTGACCCAGAGGCCCGTGCCGTCGATCACGACCGCATCGGCCTCCTCGACCGTCGGCCCCACGGCCGTGATCCGCCCCTTTTCGAAGCGGATGGCCCCGCCCTCGATCCGGCCACCCTTGCCGTCGAAGATGGTGGCCCCGCGGATCACGGTGGGCACGCCGGGAATGGGCCGGTAGGTGGAGACCCACGCCGCCTCGCCCGCGCCTTGACCCATCGCCGAGGGCGGGGCCGGCCGCGGGCGCGGTGGCCCGCTGCAGGCGGCGAGCAGCGCGAGGGCGCCCACTGCGGCGAGCGCCGCCTTCACGCCCGGGCTCCTTCCGCCGACGCCGGGGCGGGCCGAACCGGCGCCGCATCGGCCAGCGTGTCCAGGTGCATGAGG
Source organism: Sphingomonadaceae bacterium (assembly GCA_025056155.1). Taxonomy (GTDB): domain Bacteria; phylum Pseudomonadota; class Alphaproteobacteria; order Sphingomonadales; family Sphingomonadaceae; genus Thermaurantiacus. The sequence goes on along the minus strand of JANWWL010000004.1, from coordinate 408,019 downwards.
CGCTTGACGAAGGGGGCCACCGCCAGAACGGCTACGCCCACCGCCACGGCGAGCCAGCCCACCTCGGCGTAGACCGCCAGCGCCCCCTCGCGGGTCATCTCGCCGGATTCGCCCCCCGTGGCCTGCCCGATCAGGCCCGCAACATAGTTCCCGCCCGCCGACGCGTAGAACCACGCCCCCATCACCAGGCTCGCCATGGTGGGCGGGGCCAGCCGGTTCATGGCCGATAGCCCGACGGGCGACAGGCAGAGTTCGCCCGTCGTCTGCAGCAGGTAGAGGAGGAAGATGAAGATCACCGGCACCATCGCCTGGGGCCCGACAAGCGTCGCCCCCCACACCAGAACGATGAACGACAGGCCCACCTGAATGAGCCCCAGGCCGAACTTCGCCGGCGCCGACGGCTCGAGGCCCCGGCGGCCGAGCGCCGTCCACAGGGCCGCGAACAGCGGGCCCAGAATGATGATGTAGACGGGGTTGATCGACTGGAAGACCGAGGCGGGCACGCCCTGGCGATCCACATAGCGGTCGGTGAACAGGTTGATCGAGCCGCCCGCCTGCTCGAAGAGGCCCCAGAAGATGGGCTGGAGCGCGATCAGGAACAGGATGGCCCAGATTCGCTCGCGCGGCTCCTTGGGCAAGCGCGCGGCCTGCCACAGGACGTAGGCGAGCAAGGCCACGCCCCCGCCCAGCAGCAGGGGGGCGTAGAGCCCACGGACCTGGAGGAGCCACCACACGGGGGCGACCGCCCCCAGCGCGGCGAGCCAGATCCAGGCATCGAGGCGAAGACCCGCCACACGGCGGGCCAGCACGGCCGGATCGGGGCTTTCCCCCCGGCCTTCGAGCAGGGGGGTGCCCCAGATGAACACGAGGAGCCCCAGGAGCATGCCGAGCCCCGCCGCGCCGAAGCCATAGGCCCAGCCGTAGGTCTCGCCCAGCCAGCCGGCGACGATGGTGCCGAGGGCGGCGCCCAAGTTGATCCCTACGTAGAAGATCGTGTAGGCCCCGTCCCGGCGCGGATCGGTCAACGAGTAGAGTTGACCCACGATGACCGAGATGTTGGCCTTGAGGAAGCCGGAGCCCACGATGATGAAGGCAAGGGCTGCCCAGAAGACGGCGATCGTCGGGTCGTCCTGTCCGCCGCGGCCCTCGACGGCCATCAGCAAATGCCCGCAGGCGAGCAGGACGGCGCCCATCAGCACGGCGCGGCGCTGGCCCAGGTAGCGGTCGGCCAGCCAGCCGCCCAGCACCGGCGTGATGTAGACGAGGCTCGTGTAGGCGCCGTAGACGACCGTCGCCTCACCGTCCGAAAAGAGCCAGTGCTTGGTGAGGTAGAAGATGAGGAGTGCGCGCATCCCATAGTAGGAAAAGCGCTCCCACATCTCGGCGAAGAACAGGACGAAGAGCCCGCGCGGATGGCCGAGGACCGTGCCCCTGGCTGCCGCCCTGCCCGCGTCCGCCGTCACGCGGCGGTGATGCGGCGGTTTTCCGCGCATCGCAAGCCCCGCCCTGCGAAATGCGCGCTTGCGCGCCGGCCGCCACGTGGCGACAAGCGGGGCCGTCACGGAGGGCCCGCCCATGCGCTTCGAAGGAACCGAGACCTACGTCGCCACCGAGGATTTGATGGTGGCCGTGAACGCCGCCGCCACCCTGCGGCGGCCGCTGCTCGTAAAGGGCGAGCCTGGGACCGGCAAGACGGTGCTGGCGCGCGAAATCGCCCAAGCCTTCGGCGCACCGCTCATCGAATGGCACATCAAGTCGACCACCAAGGCGGCCCAGGGCCTCTACGAATACGACGCAGTGGGCCGTCTGCGCGACAGCCAGCTGGGCGACCCGCGCGTGGCCGACGTGCGCAACTACATCCGGCCCGGCAAGCTGTGGCAGGCCTTCACGTCGCCCGAGACCCCCGTGCTCCTCATCGACGAGATCGACAAGGCCGACATCGAGTTCCCCAACGACCTGCTGCAGGAACTCGACCGGATGGAATTCCACGTCTACGAGACGGGCGAGACGATCCGCGCCACTCAGCGGCCGATCGTCGTCATCACCTCAAACAACGAGAAGGAGCTGCCCGACGCGTTCCTGAGGCGGTGCTTCTTCCACTACATCAAGTTCCCCGACCGCGAGACGATGGAGCGCATCGTGCGCGTGCACTTCCCGGACATCGCCCGCGAGCTCGTGCGCGAGGCGCTCAACATCTTCTTCGAAATCCGCGAGGTGCCGGGCCTTAAGAAGAAACCTTCCACGTCGGAGCTCCTCGACTGGCTCAAGCTCCTGATGCACGAGGACCTGCCGGTCGAGACGCTGCGCGAGCGCGACCCGCGCAAGCTCATCCCGCCGCTGCACGGCGCGCTCCTCAAGAACGAGGCCGACGTGATGCTGTTCGAGCGCCTGGCCTTCATGGCGCGGCGGGAGGGCGGACGGGCCTGAGGTGCGCCCTTGCATCGGCCGTCCTCGCGCTCAGCGGCTGCGCCACACCGACGGCACGTCCACTCGATCCCGCCCGCGCGCTGGAAGGCTTCTGGGACAACGCGCGCCAACACGCCGCCGCGCCCGCTCGGCTCCGGCGCCCGCCGGCGGTCGGGGTCGCGTGGCTCGACCGGCAGCATGCCGGGTTCCGGATCGTCGACGCCCCGACGCTGGCCGGGGCGGACGGCAAGGTCGTCCACCTCGTGTGGCGCGCGGGCGGACCGCAGGGACCCGTGAGCCGCGAGCGGCTGTGGGTGTTCCGGCCCGGCCCTGCGCCCGGCAGCTGGACCATGGACTTCCATGCCTTGCGGGACGGATTGACCCTGGCCGAGGCGACAAGCGGGGACGAGGCCTTCCGATCGCTCGGGCTCAAGGACGTGACTCGCTATCCCTCGGCCTGCCGCCTGCCCTGGCGCCGCCGCCTGGGGGGCCTTTCGGCCCGCATCCCCGACGGGTGCCGGATCGTGGCCCGTTCGGGCCGGGCGATGACGCTGCGGGCCGTCGTTCGGCTGAAGGGCGATGTGCTCGTCTATCGCGAGGAAGGCATCCTGGATGACGGACGCCTGGCCTTCCGCGTGCCGGGGGCGGGGGCCTACCGGTTCGAGCGCGTGGCACCCGCAACCCGCGGGAGTGGCCGGCCCCGGGGGACGGGGGACCCGGCTAGGCCCGTTCCAGCATCATCTTCTTGATTTCGGCGATCGCCTTGGCCGGGTTCAGCCCCTTGGGGCACACGGTGGCGCAATTCATGATCGTGTGGCAGCGGTACAGGCGGAACGGGTCCTCCAGCTGGTCGAGCCGTTCGCCCGTCATCTCGTCGCGGCTGTCGGCCAGCCACCGGTAGGCCTGGAGCAGGATGGCCGGCCCCAGGAAGCGGTCGGAGTTCCACCAGTAGCTGGGGCAGGATGTCGAGCAGCAAGCGCAGAGGATGCATTCGTAGAGGCCGTCGAGCTTGGCCCGGTCTTCGGGGCTCTGCAGCCGCTCCTTCATGTGCGGGGCCGGCGTCACGGTTTGTAGCCATGGCCGGATCGAGGCGTATTGGGCGTAGAAGTGCCGAAGGTCGGGCACGAGGTCCTTGATGACCTCCAGGTGGGGCAAGGGCGTGATGGTGACGGTGCCGCGGATGTCCTCGATCGCCTTGGTGCAGGCCAGCGTGTTCGTGCCGTCGATGTTCATGGCGCAGCTGCCGCAGATGCCTTCGCGGCACGAACGGCGGAAGGTGAGCGTCGGGTCGACCTCGCCCTTGATCTTGATGAGAGCGTCGAGGACCATGGGGCCGCAGTCGTCGAGGTCGATCTCAAAGGTGTCGAACCGCGGATTTTCGCCCGACTCGGGAGACCAGCGGTAGATTCGGAAGGTCTTGGTGCGCTTGGCACCCGGCGGCGCGGGATGGGTCTTGCCGTTCGCGGCGATCCGACTGTTCGGGGGCAGGGTGAAGCGTGCCATGTCACGCGATCCCGTTCATCGTGGTGCCGCCGCCCCAGCCGGCCCGGGGCGGAACGCCCACCCCTGCGCGCCGCAGCCGTGCGCTCGCTCGGACGGGCGCCGCATGGCCCGCAGGCGCGGTACCATCCGGGGTGGACCCGCCGCCGGCCGCGGGTGGTTGCGTCCGTCCGCCCATCAGTACACCCGCGCCTTGGGCCTGATGTACTCGACCTCGTCCGAGAAGGTCCAGGTGTGGACGGGCCGCGTGCCCAGCTCCACCCGGCCGTCGCGGAACCAGGCAAGCGAGTGCTTCATCCAGTTCTCGTCGTCGCGGGCGGGATAATCCTCGCGCATGTGCGCCCCACGACTTTCGGTGCGCGCGCGCGCCGAATGCATCGTCACCACCGCCTGCGCCACCATGTTCTCGAGTTCCAGCGCCTCGATGAGGTCGGTGTTGAAGACCAGGCTTCGGTCGGCGAGGCCGATGTCGGCCATCTGCTGATAGACCGCATCGATCCGCGCGCAGCCTTCGTCCAGCACTTCGGCGTTGCGGAACACTCCGCAATTGGCCTGCATCGTCTTCTGCATCGCCAGCCGGATCCGCGCCGTGGGCGAGCCGCCCCGGGCGTGCCGCAACGCATCGACGCGGGCGATCGCGAAATCGGCCGAATCGCGGGGCACCGGGGGCGGAGGGGTCATGGGCTTGACCAGCGTGGCGATGCGCTTCGCGCAGGCACGCCCGAACACGACGAGGTCGATGAGCGAGTTCGAGCCCAGACGGTTGGCGCCGTGCACCGACACGCAGGCCGCCTCGCCCACGGCGAACAGGCCCGGCACCACGGCATCCGGGTCGCCGTCGCGCACGGTCACCACCTCGCCCCAGTAGTTCGTGGGGATGCCGCCCATGTTGTAGTGCACCGTTGGCACCACCGGGATGGGCGCGCGGGTGATGTCGACGCCGGCGAAGATTCGAGCCGTCTCGGTAATCCCGGGCAGACGTTCCGCCAGGATCCGGGGATCGATGTGGTCGAGGTGCAGGTGGATGTGGTCGCGTTCCTTGCCCACGCCGCGGCCCTCGCGGATTTCTTGCGCCATGGCCCGGCTCACCACGTCGCGGCTGGCGAGATCCTTGGCCGAGGGCGCGTAGCGTTCCATGAACCGCTCGCCCGCCGCGTTGGTGAGGTAGCCGCCCTCCCCGCGCGCGCCTTCGGTGATGAGCACGCCGGCCCCATAGATGCCGGTGGGGTGGAACTGGACGAACTCCATGTCCTGGAGCGGCAGGCCCGCGCGCAGCACCATGCCGCCGCCGTCGCCCGTGCAGGTGTGGGCCGAGGTGGCCGAGAAGTAGCAGCGCCCGTAGCCGCCCGTCGCCAGCACCACGGCGTGGGCGCGGAAGCGGTGGATCGAGCCGTCCTCCATGCACAGGGCCACGACCCCACGGCAAGCGCCATCCACCATGATGAGGTCGATTGCGAAATATTCGATGAAGAAGTCGGCGTCGTGCTTCAGGCTCTGCTGGTAGAGCGCGTGCAGCATCGCATGCCCCGTGCGGTCGGCCGCCGCGCAGGTGCGCTGTGCGGGCGGGCCCGCCCCCATGTTCTGCGTCATGCCGCCGAAGGCTCGCTGGTAGATCCGCCCGTCGGGCGTGCGGCTGAAGGGCACGCCAAAGTGCTCGAGCTCGTAGACCGCGGCGGGTGCCTCTCGGCACAAATATTCGATCGCGTCCTGATCGCCCAGCCAGTCCGACCCCTTGACCGTGTCGTACATGTGCCAGGTCCAATGGTCGGGGCCCATGTTGCCCAAGGCGGCCGCGATCCCGCCCTGGGCGGCCACGGTGTGGGAGCGCGTGGGAAAGACCTTGGTGATGCAGGCGGTGCGCAGGCCGGCCTCGGCCAGGCCCATGGTGGCCCGAAGGCCCGACCCTCCGGCACCCACGACGACGGCGTCGTAGACATGATCGACGAGCTTGTAGGCTTCAGGCATCCGCAGCTCCGAAGGCGATCTTCAGAACCGCGAACAGGCCCACGGCCGCCACGCCCACGGCATAGAAGTCGAGGAGGATGAGGAGGAGCCGCCGTAACCCCTCGTCCCGCACATAGTCTTCAAGCATCACCTGCACGCCCAGGCGCATGTGCCACGTGGCCGACCCCACCAGCAGGGCGAGCGGAACGGCCACCCATGGCTGGCCGACCCACGCCACCACGGCCGCGCGCGAGAAGTCGGGCAGCCACAGAAGCGACGCGACGAGCCAGATGCCGAGCAGAAGGTTGGCCGCGGCCGTGACGCGCTGTGCCCACCAGTGGTGCACGCCGGCGTGGGCCGCCCCCAGGCCGCGCACGCGCTTCAGGTCGGTGCCCGAGCGGGCGGCAGGTCCCATCGCCTAAAGCCCCCAGCGAACGGCCCAGAAGAGGCCTGCCATCACCACCGCCCCGACGAAAACGGCGAGAGCCGACCGTTGCGCAGCGCGCGAGTCGTAGCCGAACCCGGCATCCAGCCACAGGTGGCGCACGCCCGAGAGCAAGTGCTGGAAGGCAAGCCACGACAGGCCGACCCAGACGATCCGACCCATCCACGACGTGGCGAACTCCTGGAAGATGGCGTAGGCCTCGTCGGACGTGGCCGCCGCGATGAGCCACCAGGCGAGGAGGGCGAGACCCACCACGGCCAGGCCATGGCCCGAGACACGGTGCATGATCGACACCGCCATGCTGGGCCGCCAGCGCCAGATCGACAGGTGCGGAGAAAGCGGTCGGGATGCCATGGCCTCGCCGTCGGAACGGGTTGGCTGGGCTATGCGCAGCCGCCCTGCGGGGTGCAAGGCAGGTGGCTTGGGGTGCGCGCTGCCGTCGCGGCACGGCAGCCATGCCGAGCCCGTTCCCTCATCGGGCGATCACCGGGCGGGCCTTGAGGCGCTCGAAGGTGGCGTAGCGAGGGTTGTCGACCGCAAGCCGCGCCAGCACGGCCTCGCGCAGCGCGGCCAACAGCTCTGGATCCTGGGGGTCGAGGCGACCCTCGCGCAACGCCCGGCACACCGCCGCCCCGCCGCCCCAGGGGCTCAGCGCTCGGGCCTCGGCCGCATCGGGATCCTGGGCGAGCTCGCGCACGACGATGGCCACCACGTTGGCCGCCACGCGGGCGTGAAAGGCGAGCCGGCCGGTCAGCGCGGCCTCGGCCTCCTTCAGGAACAGGCCCACGGCTTCCAACAGTTGCGGGGCGGTGGGGTGGCTCATCGGCGCCTCAGAGCTCGCCGAAGGCGATGATGTGGACGAGGTCGGCCGCTACCTCGCTCACCCGCCGGCCGATGGCCGCCCGCTCGACCGAGGGCACCCGGCCCGAAACATGGTCGTCGGCCAGGACCAGGCACGACATCCCCCAGCGCAGGTTGGCGAAGACTTCCCATACGTGCAGTTCCTCCGGATCGATCCGGCCCCCGGCCGCGCGATAGGCCTGAAGAAGGGCCTCGCGCGTGGCGAAGCCGCCCACCGGCAGCCGCCACTGGCCGAACCGCCAGGCCTGGGCGCACAGCCAGCCCAGGTCCTCGGCCGGCACGGAAAAGTGCGGGATCTCCCAGTCGAGGACGGCCGCCAGCCCCGCGTGGGACACGAGGAAGTTGCCCGAGCGGAAGTCGCCGTGGACCAGGACCGACGGCGGATCCCGGGGCATCCGTGGCTCGAGCCAGGCGAAGGCGAGGTCAAAGGCCGGCACGTCCACGCCAATCCGGCGGTAGGTCTCGAACTGTTGGTGAAGAAGTTCCTCTCCCGACCCGCCCGAGAGTGGTAGGCCCTGCCAGTATTGGAGCGGTGCCGCATGCAGCCGGGCGAGTGCGTTGGCACAGTCCTCCACCAGGCGCGCGCGCGCGGCAGCGTATTCCGGCTGCCGCAGCCAGCGAGGCGCCAGGGCCTCTCCGTCCACGAAGCCCGTCACCACCGCCTCGCCCAGCGGATGATCGGGCGACGTGACGGCGATCACGGGCGGCACCGGCACCCCCAGGCGCCCGGCCCGGCGCATCACCTCGGCCTGAAGCCCGCGCGGCAGGCCGTGGGCGTCGGTGGCGGCGCGCTGCAGGATGAAGCGGCGGGCCGCCCCAGAGGCTTCGGCGTCGACCGCCCACGTGAGGCTTGACGCCCCGCCCGACAGGGCCGTCACGCGCAGGACCCGAACGGCCTGCCCCAAGGCCTGGGCGAGCAGTCGCTCGAGGCTGGCCCGACCGTCCGGGCCCGCCGGATCGAGCGGATTTGACCGTGCGGCCCTCCGTTCCGCATCGGGGCGGGATGATGCCATGGCGCCTTCCTAGGCGGGGCACGCCCCCGCACCAACCCCGTGGAATGCCGGGGCGGCAGGTTCCGGCCCGGCGGTTGCGGCCCAGGAACCCTCGATGACGTGGGTGGTGCGCCTGCCGTGCACGCGGGCAGAGGCCGAAGCCGCCCTTCGGTCCGACCTTCCCGAGGGCTGGGCGCTGACCGCCTTCGAGGGGGCGGAGGGTTGGTGGATCGAGGTGCTGGCCCCCACCGCGCCATCGGCCTGGCCCCGGGCGTTGCCCGCTGGCCTCCAGGCGCGCTGGGCGTGCGCCCAGGCCGAGCGATTGCCGCCTGAGGATTGGCTCGCTCGCTCGGCCCAGGGGCTCAGCCCCCTTCGCGCGGGCCGGTTCCGGATCCTGCCCGACCCCGCCGCCCGACAGCCGCCCAGCCCCCACCGATGGACGCTTCGGCTTCCCCACACGCGGGCCTTCGGCACCGGCCATCACGCCACGACGCGGGGTTGCCTTCAGCTCATGGAGTGGTGGGCCCGCCGCCGCCGCCTCAGGCGGGTGCTCGACCTCGGGACAGGCTCCGGAATCCTGGCGCTGGCCGCCCGGCGGTTGGCCCCGGCCGCCCGAGTGCTGGCGAGCGACCTCGACGCCCAGGCCCTCGCCGTCGCGCGCGCTCACGCCCGCGCGAACGGGGTGGCCAGCCTCCGGTTCGCGCGCGGCCCAGGCGTGGCGCCGCCAGCCATCCTCCGCGCGGCGCCCTTCGATCTCGTGCTCGCCAACATCCTGGCGGGCCCGTTGGTTCATCTGGCGACGGCCCTGGCCGGGCTCGTGCGCCCCGGCGGCGCCGTCATCCTGGCGGGGCTTCTGGCCGGAGCGCAGGAACGACAGGTTGCGGCGCGCTACCGGCAGGCCGGCTTCCGGCGGGGCGCCCGCCGTGCCGGCGAGTGGCCGGTCCTCTTGCTGATCCGGCGCGGCCGAGGGCCGGGACCTGCCGCCGGCCGCCCCCTCAGGGCCGCCAGGCGTGGAAGGGGGGCAGCGCTCCGGACCGCAACGTCAATTTGACCCGGGGGCGGCGACGGGGGGCGGGCGCGCGGCCCTCGGCCTCGCGGAGCACGGGATCCGGCTGGGCCGGACGATCGGGAATGGCGGTCATCTCGGTCTCCTGTGGCGGATGGTTGATGACGACATGCCGGACATGGGATGACGCGCGCGCCCGACGAGGGGACGGCCGGGCGAATTAGCCATGCGATGGTTGCATGGAAAAACTTGTCGCACCCGTCATTCGACGGATAGGCCCACCAGACGGCGCCATGCCGCCTCGTCGATCACCCGCACGCCCAGGGCCTGGGCCTTGGCGAGTTTCGCCCCGGCGTCGCGGCCTGCCACGACCAGGTCGGTGCGCGCGGACACCGAGCCTGCCACCCGCGCGCCCAGCCGGTCGGCCAACGCCTTGGCCTCTTCGCGGCTCATGGTCTCGAGCGCGCCGGTGAACACCACGGTCTTGCCCGCAAGCGGCGAGGCGGTGGCGGGCCGTTCGGCGGGCTGCGGCCGCACGTGGTCCAGAAGGTCGGCCAACGCCGTGCGGTTGTGCGGCTCGGCCCAGAAATCGGCCAGGGCGGCCGCCACCTCGGGGCCGATGCCTTGCACGCCGACGGCGGCCGCGCGCTCGGACGGCGGCAGGCGCACCAGCTCGTCCAAGAGCCGCTGGAAGCCCTGGATATCGCCCACCCGCCGGGCCAGGTCGCGGGCCGTCACTTCGCCCAGGTGTCGGATGCCGAGGGCGAAGAGGAATCGTTCCAGGGGTGGCGTGCGCCGCGCTTCGATGGCGGCCAGCAAGTTGGCCACCGACTTGTCGCCCCAGCCGGGCAACGCGCGGATTTCGGCTGCGCGCTGCGGCAGTCGGAAGACGTCGGCCGGTGCCGCGAGCCAGCCCTGGGCTGCGAACTCCTCGATGGTCCGCTCGCCCAGGCCCTCGATGTCCAGGGCCCGGCGGCTCACGAAATGCTTCAGGCGTTCCACGCGCTGAGCCGGACAGGTGAGCCCGCCCGTGCAGCGGCGCACCACTTCGCCGTCCTCGCGCACCGCCATGCTCCCGCATTCGGGGCAGCGGTCGGGGAAGACAAAGGGGGCGAGCCGCGCATGCTCGGCCGGATCGGTGGCGACGCCCACGATCTGGGGAATCACGTCGCCGGCCCGCTGCACCAGCACGAGATCGCCCACGCGCACGTCCCGGCGGCGGATCTCGTCCTCGTTGTGCAAGGTGGCGCTCGTTACCACCACCCCTCCCACCGAGACGGGATCGAGCCGCGCCACCGGCGTGAGCGCCCCGGTACGGCCCACCTGGACGTCGATGGCCGTAAGGCGCGCGATCGCCCGTTCCGGCGGGAACTTGTGGGCGATGGCCCAGCGCGGGCTGCGCGAGAGGATCCCCAGCCGCTCCTGCCAGTCGAGGCGGTCGACCTTGTAGACGACCCCATCGATGTCGAACCCCAGCGTCGCCCGTCGGGCCAGAAGACGGCGCCAGTGGGCCAGCGTCTCGTCCAGCGAGGTCACGCGGACGAGCGTGTCCGAGACGGGCACGCCCCAGCCCGCGATTAGCTGCATCATCTCCCACTGGGTGCCGGCCGGCAGCTCCGACATCTCGCCCCAGCCGTGGGCCAGGAAGCGCAGCGGCCGGCGCGCGGTCACGGCTGGATCCAACTGCCGCAACGAACCGGCCGCCGCGTTGCGGGGGTTGGCGAACCGGCGCTCACGGGAAGCCTCCTGTTGGCGGTTCAGGGCTTCGAAATCGGCCCAGCCCATGTAGACTTCGCCGCGGATCTCGCAGATCCGGGGTGCGGTGGGGGGAAGAGTGGCCGGGATGTCGGCGATGGTGCGCGCGTTGGCCGTCACGTTCTCGCCCCGCAGGCCGTCGCCCCGGGTCGCGGCCTGCACCAGGCGGCCCTCCTCGTAGCGCAACGACAGCGATACGCCGTCGATCTTGGCCTCGGCCGTCAGCACCAGGGGCTCCTCCTCGGGAAGCCGGAGGAACCGGCGCACGCGGCCCAGGAAGTCGGCCACGTCCGCCTCGTCGAAGGCGTTGTCGAGGCTCAGCATGGGCCGGGCGTGCCGGACCTCGGCGAAGCCTTCGGCGGGTGGGGCGCCCACCGTTTGGGTTGGGCTGTCGGGCCGGGCGAATTCGGGGAAGGCCTCTTCCAGCGCCTTCAGGCGTGCGAGCAGCGCATCATACTCGGCATCCGAAATTCGCGGCGCATCCTCTTGATAATAGGCGCGGTTGGCCGCGCGGACGGCAGCCGTCAGCCGCTCGATCTCGGCTCGGGCGCCGTCCCGATCGAAGTCGGTCACTCGGCGAGCGGCGCGATCCATCGCTCGCCCCCTAGCAGCAGGCGCTGCCGCCCCGGAAGCGCGGCAGGGCTCCAGGGATGATCGCCCGCAGGCCCCGTCACCAGCGTGGGAGGGCCCAAGTTCACCGCCACCGCGCCCAAGGGCACCAGCGCCGCCCGGTCGAGGCGGTGCCAGCGCGGGCGGCAGTGCCAGGGGTCGAGGCGAGGCCCCACCGCCAGATCGGCCACGGCGCACCAGCGCGCCAGGCGGGACGGATCGAGCGGCCGGTTGGAGCGGACCACGAGCAGGCGGAAGCCCGGGCCCAAGGCCACCCAGCAGGCCTCGGCCCAGCACCGGGCGCCCGGGTGCCGGGCCAGGGGTCGAGTGCGTTCGGCCCCCATCCCTTCGGCCCAGGCGCGGGCCAGCCGGCTCTCGCCCCGACCGCGGGCCAGGAACAAGGTGCCGTCGGCCTCGACGACCCCGACCTGGGCCGCGTCGGGAGAGACCAGGATGTCGGGACGGCGGTGGGCGAGGTGCAGCCCCAGGGCGGCCGCGACGAGCGGCAGGCCGACCAGGCGCAGGGGGCCTGCGAGGAGGGCGAGCAAGAGCGCGCCGCCGGCGGCGAGCGCGTGGGCGGCGGGCGGGCCCAGCGGCACTGCAAGCCCCGCCCCCGGAAGCCCCGCCACCCACCGTGCGATGGCCGCCAGCGCCCCGAGCGGCGGCCCCACGAGGCTCGCCACCACCCCGTCAAGGCCCACGGGGGCCGCCAGCAGCAAGACGGCGAGCAGCGGAATCAGCACCAGGCCGGCGAGCGGAATGGCCAGGGTGTTGGCGAGCACGCCATAGAGGCCGGCGCGTCCGAAATGGGCGATGGCGATGGGGGTCAGGACCGCCTCGGCCACCAGCGAGGAGACAACGAGCGCCCCGGCACGTGCTGCAAGCCGGGCAGGCAAGGAGCCCTGGGCGAGCGCCAGACGCCGGAACGGCGGCCAGTCGGCCAAGAGCAACAGGGCCGTCACGGCCGCGAAGCTCATCTGGAAGCCGGGTGAGAGCAGCGATTCGGGGCGCAGGGCGAGGATGACGGTCGCGGCGGCCGCCAGCAGTCGGAGCGAGAAGGGATCGCGGCCCAGCGCCAGCGCCAGGAGGACGAGGCTGGCCGTGATGCCGGCGCGCACGGCCGGCACCTCGGCCCCCGACAGCAGCACATAGGCCCATGCCGCCCCCATGGCGGCCAGCGCCGCCGGCGCTCGGGGCGAGCGAGCCGCGAACGCGCGCGGGGCCAGGAGCAGGGGCAGTCTGCGGGCCACGAGCAGCACGGCGGCGGCCAAGGCGCCAATGTGGAAGCCCGAGACAGTGACGAGGTGGGCGAGCCCGGCCAACCGGAACGCTTCGGCAAGCTCCGGCGGGATAAGCGCGCGTGCGCCGGTGACGAGGGCGGCCGCGATCGCCCCCCGCTCGGGGCCCAACCGGGCGACCAGGCGCTCCTCGATGAGAAGGCGCATGCGGCCAAGCCCCTGCGCCAGGTCGGGCGGGCTGCGGGCCACCACGGTGACCGGCCCCAGAACCCGGCCCCGGGCCGAGATGCCCAGGAACCAGTCGCGCCGGGCGGGGTCGAACCCGAACGGCAACGGGGGCGGGGCGGAGGGCAAGAGGGCCGCGCGCACGCGGATGCGATCGCCCGGCCGCAGCGAGGCCGATGCCTCGGGCACCTTGAGGCCCAGGCGAACCCCGTCGTCGCGCCGCAGCACGATCGCAAGACCGCCCGCCTCGCGGCGCACGTCCTCGACCTTACCCTCCTGCAGGGCGGGGGGCACGACATGATGAAGCCGCGGGGCGGCCACGCGGACGCTGCGCCATTCGGCGAGCAGGAGACCGGCCGCCACGAGAAGCGCCCCGCCCACCACGGCGCTGCGGGCGGGACCCTTGAGGGCCAGCCCCGCCATCGCCACGGCCGCGGCGGCCACCAGCGCCGCCTGGCGCTGGGCCACCCAGGGCAGGACGAACCACAACCAGATGCCAAGCCCCAGGGCGACCGGCACGAACAGCACCGCCTGGGATGCCTGGCCGAGGAGGATCGCGGAAATCCGAAGGCCCGCCGACGCCCTTTCCCCCGGTGCCCGCTTGTGCCACACGCCGAACGCAGGGGTGGCCATGGCTTGTCCCGCCGTCTGGCCCGACCCTGCCCTTCCCTTCGGTCAGGCGCGCGATGCTGGCAAGCCGGAAACCCCTCTGGAGCGACCTCAAACCCCCCGTCGTCCGGTTCGCGCCCTCGCCCACGGGCTTCCTGCACGTCGGCGGAGCACGCACGGCGCTCTTCAACTGGCTCTATGCCCGCCACCACGGCGGAACCTTCCTGCTGCGCATCGAAGACACGGATCGCGCCCGCTCGACCGACGCGGCGATCCGGGCCATTCTCGATTCGCTCGCCTGGCTGGGACTCGAGCCCGACCGGCCGGTCGTCTTCCAGTCCGAGCGGGCGGCCCGCCACGCCGAAGTGGCCCATGCGCTGGTGGCAGCCGGGCGGGCCTATCGCTGCTGGGCGACGCCCGAAGAGCTCGAGGCGATGCGCGCCCAGGCCCGCGCCGAGGGACGACCGCCCCACTACGACCGGCGCTGGCGCGACCGGGCCGATGGACCGGCCGACCAGCCGTTCGCCATCCGCCTCAAGGCGCCACTTAACGGCGAGATCCGGTTCCACGACCAGGTCCAGGGGCCGATCGCGGTGCCGGCCGAGGAACTCGACGACTTCATCCTGCTCCGCTCGGACGGGACGCCCACCTACATGCTGGCGGTCGTGGTCGACGACTTCGACATGGGGGTCACCCATGTGATCCGGGGCGACGACCATCTGAGCAACACGCCCCGCCAGCTGGCCCTCATCCGGGCGCTGGGCTGGCGCGAACCGGTCTACGCCCATCTCCCGATGATCCATGGGCCCGACGGCCAGAAACTGTCGAAGCGCCACGGCGCCATCGGGGTCGAGGCGTTCCGCGACGAACTCGGCGTGTTACCCGAGGCGCTGCTCAACCATCTGCTTCGGCTGGGCTGGGCCTGCGGGGACCGGGAGATCCTGAGCCTCGAGGAGGCCGTCCGGCTCTTCGACCTCGACCGCGTGGGGCGCGCCCCGGCCCGCTTTGACTTCCGCCGGCTGGAGAGCCTCAACGCCCACTACCTCAAGGCGGCGGACGATGCGCGGCTGGTGGCGTTGGTGCGGCCGCGCATCGAGCGCCACCTGGGCCGGTGCCTGCACCCCCACGAGGCGGACCTGCTGCTGCGCAGCATGCCCGAGCTCAAGCCGCGGGCGCGCGATCTCAACGCGTTGGCAGAGGCTTCCCGCTTCCTCTTCGCCACGCGCCCGATCGCGATGGACGCAGCCGCAGCAAGACTGCTAGACGCGGCCGGTCGGGCGAGGCTGCGCCGCGTGCACGACGCCTTGGCCGCGGTCCCGGACTGGGGCCGCGCGTCGCTCGAGGCGGCCGTGCGCCAGGTGGCAGACGCCGAGGGCCTGGGGCTGGGCGAGGTGGCGGGGCCGGTGCGGGCCGCGCTCACGGGGCGGGCCGCCGCACCGTCGGTGTTCGGGCTTCTCGAGGTCCTGGGCCGCGACGAGAGCCTGGCCCGGATCGAGGACGCGCTGGCGCACCCGCCGGCCGAGGGACAGGGGAAGAACGGATGAGAGGAATTCCGACGACGGCACGGCTCGAGCTTCCCAACCGCACGGTGGAGCTACCGCTCCTGCCCGGCACCATCGGCCCGGACGTCGTCGACATCCGCCGCCTGTACGGCGAGGCGGGCGTGTTCACCTACGATCCCGGCTTCACGTCGACGGCGGCGTGCGCGAGCAGCATCACCTACATCGACGGCGACGCCGGCGTGCTGCTCTACCGCGGCTATCCCATCGAGCAACTCGCCGAACATTCGAGCTTCATGGAGGTGGCCTACCTCTTGACCGAGGGCGAGCTGCCCACGCGCGAGGAGCTCGACCGGTTCGTCTACACCATCACCCGCCACACGATGGTGCACGAACAGCTGCTCACCTTCTATCGGGGCTTCCGGCGAGACGCGCACCCGATGGCCATCATGTGCGGCGTGGTGGGGGCGCTGTCGGCCTTCTATCACGACTCGACCGACATCGAGGATCCCAAGCAGCGGATGATCGCGAGCCACCGCCTGATCGCGAAGATGCCGACGATCGCCGCGATGGCCTACAAGTATGCCGTGGGCCAGCCCTTCATCTATCCGGACAACTCCCTGTCATACACCGGGAATTTTCTGCGGATGACGTTCGCGGTGCCGGCCGAGCCCTATGTGGTCGATCCGGTCATCGAACGGGCGCTCGACCGGATCTTCATCCTGCACGCCGATCACGAGCAGAACGCGTCCACCTCGACCGTGCGGCTCGCCTCGAGCTCGGGCGCCAATCCCTTTGCCTGCATCGCCGCCGGCATCGCCTGCCTGTGGGGCCCGGCGCACGGTGGGGCCAACGAGGCCGTCCTCAACATGCTGCGCGAGATCGGCCGGCCCGAGCGCATCCCCCATTACATCGCCCGGGCGAAGGATCGGAACGATCCCTTCCGGCTGATGGGGTTCGGGCATCGCGTCTACAAGAACTACGATCCCAGGGCCAAGGTCATGATGAAGACGGCCCAGGAGGTCCTTGAACGACTCAACGTGAACGACCCCCTGTTCGACGTGGCGCGCGAGTTGGAGCGCATCGCACTCTCCGATGAATATTTCATCGAGAAGAAGCTCTATCCCAATGTCGATTTTTATTCTGGCATCATTCTGTCGGCGATTGGCTTCCCCACCTCGATGTTCACGGCCCTCTTCGCCCTGGCCCGCACGGTGGGCTGGGTGGCACAGTGGAACGAGATGATCGGCGATCCCGAGCGCAAGATCGGCCGGCCGCGCCAGCTCTACATCGGGCCCGAACGCCGGGACTACGTTCCCATCGACCAGCGCTGACCGATCGACCGGCGCCGAACCAGGCGGCCAGGCTTGCGGCCGGCGGCCGACGGCCTATGTGCAGGGCATGGTCACCTTGTCGCCTGCCGCTGCCGCCCGGATCGAGGCGATCGCCCGCCGCCAGGGCCGCCCGCCCCGGCTGCGCCTGGCCGTGGAAGGCGGGGGGTGCGCGGGGTTCCAGTACCGGTTCGAGCTCGCTGGAGAACCCGCCCCCGAGGATTTCGTGGCCGAAACCGATGGGGTGATGCTGGTGGTGGATCCCGTGTCGCTGCCGCTCGTGGACGGCAGCGTGGTCGATTTCGTCGAGAACCTGGGCGGCGCCTCGTTCCAGGTCCGCAATCCCAACGCGCAGTCCTCCTGCGGGTGCGGCACGTCCTTCTCGGTCTGAGCATCAGGCCGTGAAGGTCGCCACGTTCAACGTGAACGGGATCGGCGCGCGCCTGCCGGCCCTGCTCGCGTGGCTGGCCGAGGCCCGGCCCGACCTGGTGGCGCTGCAGGAAATCAAGGTCGCCGACGCGCGCTTTCCCCGGGCGGAGCTCGAGGCCCAGGGCTATCACGTGGCAACGCACGGCGAGCCGGGCCGCAACGGCGTGGCGCTCCTGTCGCGCATGCCGCTGGCGGGCGTGGAGCGAGGCCTGCCGGGCGGGTCCGACGACCGACAGGCCCGCTGGATCGAGGCCCAGGTGGGCGGCTTGCGGGTCGTCGGCCTCTATGCGCCCAACGGCAATCCGGCCCCCGGCCCCCGGTTCGACTACAAGATTGCCTGGATGGAACGGTGTCTCGCCCGGGCCCGGGCGCTCCTCGACCTCGAAGCGCCCGTTATCCTGGCCGGTGACTTCAACGTGTGCCCCACCGATCGCGACGTCGCCCGGCCCGAGGCGATGGCCGAGGACGCGCTGTGCCGGCCCGAGTCGCGGGCGGCCTTCCGCCGGCTGCTGGCGCAGGGGTGGACGGATGCCCTGCGCGCTCGCTTCCCTCAGGACGAGGTCTACACCTTCTGGGATTATCAGGATGGCGCATGGGCCCGGAACTGGGGGCTCAGGATCGACCACCTGTTGCTCTCTCCCGCCGCCGCCGACCGCATGACCGACGCCGGGGTCGACGCGGCGGTGCGCGGTGGCGAACGACCGTCGGATCATGTCCCGGTCTGGGTCGTGCTCGAGGATTCCTGAAGGTCGCGCTCGAAGATGCGATAGGTGCGGGTGATCCGCGCCTCGATGGCGCGGGCGATCGAGCGCATGGGCCCGTTGTCCTCCAGGATCCAGCCGATTTCGGCGCGGGTGGCGCCATAGTGGGCCACGGCGGCCCGGCGGGTGAACTCGATCATCATGAACGCCAGCAACGAGGCCATACGCGTGCCCTGGAACTGCCGGCGCACCCCCATGAGGGGCACCCGCATGCGCGTGACCCGAGGCCGGCGCAGGCGCCACCAGAGCTTGGCCCAGCCGACGGGAAAGAGCCGGCCGTTGAGGTCACGGGTGAGCTCGTTGACGTCGGGCAGGGTCAGCATGAAGGCCACCGGCTCGCCGTCGTAGAGGGCGATGCGCACGAGATCGGGGAACAGCACCGGTTTCAGCTTGGCCGCGGCGTGGGCGATCTCGGCATCCGTCAGGGGCACGAAGCCCCAGTTGTTGGACCAGGCCTCGTTCAGGATGCCCAGCACCAGCCGGGCTTCCTCGCCCAGGCGGCGGGGGTCGGCCTCGCGAATGCGGATGCGGGGGTTGCGCTCCCCGGCCGCCACGATGCGCTGGACGAGCTCGGGGAAAGGCCGCGCGATGTCGAGCTCCCAGGCGTGCAGGTCCTTGACCCCCCGGTAGCCCGCCGCCTCGATCCAGCGGGCGTAGGCCGGGCGATGATGGCCCATCATCACGGTGGGCGGCCGGTCGAACCCGTCGACCAACAGGCCCGGCTCGTCCCAGATCGACAGGCTGAAGGGGCCCTGGGCGCGGGTCAGGCCGCGTTCTCGAAGCCACGCCTCGGCCGCAGCGATCAGCGCGGCGGCGGCCTCGGCATCCTCGCCCTCCACTTCGAAGAGGCCCCACAGCCCGAGCCCGGGCCGGCGCTCCAGCACCAGTTGGTCGACATGGGCGGCGATGCGGCCCACCACGCGCCCCCCGCGCCAGGCCAGGAAGGGCTGGACGTCCGCATGGCCGTAGTAGGGGTTGCGGCGGGGGCCGCCGATCAAGGCGAGGGCATCGCGCCGCAGCGGGGGCACCCAGTGGGGATCCCGGGCATAGACCCGCCAGAGCAGCTCCACGAAGGCCCGGCGGTCGCCCTCCCCCCGGACGGGCGCGACCTCGAGGCTCAAGCCCGCTCGCGCGCAGGCCGCCGCCGTGGATGGCCGCTCACCACCCCGCCGGACAGCCGCGCGACCCACGGATAGCGTTGGGCGACCTCTTCGGTGTAGCCGAGGTTGAACACGGTGGGCGACTTCCGGGGCCGGTCCTCCCGTTCATAGAAGGTCCCGAACAGGCGATCGGGCCAAAAGCTCACGATCCCGAAATTGCCCGTCTCATCGTGGAAATGATGCGCCATGTGGCGCTTCTTGAGCTCGGCCAGGAAGCGGTTGCGCGGCTTGTAGCCCAGGTGCTGCACGCAGTGCACGAATTCATAGACGCACGTGGTGAGCAGCCCCGCCGCCAGCGCGACCAGCCCCCCCCCCGCCCCGTCGATCAGCCAACCCACGGGCAGGGTGGCGATCGCGATCGCCGGCAGCGTGGTGTGCAGCGCGCCGAACAGCACCTCGAGATGGTTGGGGTCCTGGTGGTGGTCGTAGTGGATGCGCTTCCAGGTGCGCGCGAGGAAGGGAACCCGCCACATCCAGGTGCCGTGCAGCACGAACCGGTGGAGCAGGTACCACACCAGCGGGTAGACGAGCACGGCCGCCGCGGCCGAGGCGAGTCCGCCCGCAAGGCTCGGCGGTTGCCACCGCCAGGCAGCCAGCAGCGCGGCCGCCGCCAGCACGAGATAGGCCTGGATCGCATAATGTTGGAAGAAGGCCGCCACGAGTTCCCCGAACGTCATCCGGTCGAGGTAGTGGGCCCGGCTCCAGATCCCCGAGCGACGCAGGAAGAGGTTCACGCGCCAAGCTCCCGCATTCCCGATCCGGCCGGCCGGCCGGCGGCGGTGATATGGTGGTGGCGGCCTTGCCGGCAAATGCGGCATTTTCGGGGACGGAAGGTCATTCCTCGCTGCGCAGCAGCACCGTCTCGCCGATGAGAAGGAACAGGAGGAGCGGCGCCCAGGCCGCCAGCGCCGGCGGCAGGTTGCCGAACCCGGCCATCGCCATGGCGAAATTGTCGGCCACGAAGAAGGCGAAGCCCATGGCGAGCCCCACGACCGCCCGCAGGAACAACCGGCCCGAGCGGGCGAGGCCAAACCCCGCCACGGCGGCCAGCAGCGGCATCAGGGCCGACGAGAGGGGGCCCGAAATCTTGTGGTGCAGACCGGCCTCGAGCTCGTCGGTGGGCCGCCCGGCCGCCTTGAGGGCGCGGATGGCCGGCCAGAGGCGCCAGAACGGGGTCGTCTCGGGCCGGACCTCGCGCGTGGTGAACTGCTCGGGGCCAGCCCTCGACCGAAGCTCGAGCACCTCCTGCCGTCGCTCCCGCCCGGTCGCGACGTCCAGCAGGCGCACCTGGTGCAGGCGCCAGCCGCCGGGCCCCGGCGTGGCCTGGGCGGCCCGGATCACGCGCGCCAACCGGCCTTCCGCGCGCACGAACACCGTCACGTCGGACAGACGGGTCGCCAAGCCGGTGCCATCGACGCTTCCGGCCAGGATGAGGTCGGTGCCGCTGCGCACCCAAACGGCCTGGGCCTGGCGATCGGGCGGGATGGGGGCGTAGCCGGCCGCCTTCCAGCGGTCGAACTCGGCCCGCACGCGCACCAGCACGAGCTCGTTGAACAGGAAATTGAGGCCCGCCACCACGAGCCCGGCCAGCACCATCGGCCCCAGGATCTGGTGGGCCGACAGACCCGTCGCCCGGAAGATGACCGTCTCGCCGTGCTGGTTCAGGGTGAGGAAGGTGAGGAGGGCGGCCAGCAGCACCGAGAAGGGAAGGAACAGGGCCACCAGCTGGGGCGCGCGCAGCAGTGCATAGCGCCACAGTTCGGCCTCGCCGTTACCGGGGACCGCCAGGATCCGCCCCGATTCGCCCAGCAAGTCGAGGGTGAGGAGGATGCCCACCAGCCCCACGAGGAAGCCCGCCGTGCGCCACAGGAACAAGCGCGCCACGTAGCGGGCGATAGTGGCCGACGGGAACCAGCGGCGGGACACGGCCCGTCAGGCGCGGGCCAGGCGGGCCGGGAGCGGGCGCCGGGCCAGCCGGGCCAGGACGCGCCCCGCCCGGGCGAGCGCGCGTTCCAGCGCACCGATAGGCTGCCCGCCTGGCCGGTGGGCGAGCACGTGGTAGAGCCAGCCGCACAGCCCCACGAACAGGGCGAAGGGCAGCCATTGGGCGAGCACCGGATCCACCCGGCCGATGGCCCCCATCCGTTCGCCATATTCGGTGATCTTGTGATAGGTGACGAGCAGGATGACCGAGAGGAACACGCCGAGCGACGAGGTGGAGCGCTTGGGCGGCACCCCCAGGGCCATCGCCAGGAACGGCACCACGAACACGACCACGCATTGGACGAGCCGGCGATGGAGCGTGGCGGCCGCCGAGGCCGCGGGCGGCCCTTGGGCATCGGGGCCATAGGCGGCCTCCAGAAGTTCCGGGATCGACATCTCGAGCGTGCCGTCGCCCCGCGCCCGGAAGCGGTCGACCGGCGGCAGGGGAATGGGGATGTCGTGCTGCTCGAAGGTCAGCACACGGGGTGCGACGAGGCCCGGTCCGTCGTGGACCAGCGTGCCGTGCGCGACCCTGAGGATGATGGTGTCGGGATCGTCGGTGCGCAGGAACCGGCCGGAGGCGGCCGAGACGGCCAGCGAACGCCCGCGGTCGTCGGCCGTGCGGAGGAAGATGCCCCGCAGGTCGCGGCCGCCGTCGAGGCTCTCCTCCACCCTTAGCGTCATCCGATCGCCGAAGCGGGCGAACTCGCCCACCCGGATGCTGGCCCCCAGCGCGCCGGAGCGCAATTCGTACCGAAGCTCCTCGTAGTTGTAGCGCGAAAAGGGCTGGAGGAAGCCCACGATCCCGAAGTTCACCACGGCGAAAGCCGTGGCGATCAGCAGCGGCACGCGCAGCATCCGCCCGAAGGACAGGCCCACCGCGCGCATCGCATCGAGCTCGGAGGACAGGGCGAGCCGCCGGAACGCGAGCAGGACGCCCAGCATCACGCCGATGGGAATGCCGAGCCCCAGATACTCCGGCAGCAGGTTGCCCAGCATTCGCCAGACGACCGAGACCGGCCCGCCCTCGTTGATGACGAAGTCGAACAAGCTCAGCATCTTCTCGATGAGGAGCAGCATCGCCGCCAGGACCAGCGTGCCGAACAGCGGCACGATCGTGAGGCGAAAGAGATAGCGGTCGAGGAGGGGTAGCCGCACCGGCCGCGCCTAGCAGCGCCCGCACCCGGCCGGAAGCTTCAGCCGGTGGCCAGCGCCTGGGCCAGGCGGGCGAATTCCGCCACCGTCAGCGTCTCGGCCCGGCGGGCGGGGTCGATCCCCGCCACCGCCAGCGCTCCGGCCGCGCGGCCCAAGGCGTTGCGCAGCGTCTTGCGCCGACGGCCGAAGGCCAGGCGCGTGGCTTCGGCCAGCGCGGCGAACGGCACGGGCGCGGCGGGCGCCACGGGCAGCAGCTGGACGACCGCGCTTTCCACCTGGGGGGCAGGCGTGAAGGCCTGGGGCGGCAGGCGAAGCCGGATGCGGACCCGGGTGCGGAACTGAGCCAGCACCGACAGACGGCCGTAGGCCGGCGTTCCGGGCGTCGCCACGATGCGTTCCGCCACTTCGCGCTGGAACATGAGCGTGGCCGAACGCCACCACGGGGGCCAGGGCTCGGCCGCCAGCCAGCCCATCAGCAGCGCGGTGCCGATGTGGTAGGGCAGGTTGGCGGCGATGTGGGCGCCGGGGCCGGCCAGGGCAGCCGCGTCGAGCGCCAGGGCATCGCCCTCGATGAGCTCGAGGCGCGGACCGGCCGCCGCCGCAAGCCCCGAAAGCGCAGCGATCGCCCGGGGATCGCGTTCGACCGCCACGACCCTCGCCCCCGCCTTGAGGAGCGCCCGCGTGAGGCCGCCGGGGCCAGGTCCCACCTCGTAGACCGTGTCGCCCGGGCGCAGCGGCACGAGGCGCGCGATCCGGTCCAGAAGGTTGAGGTCGAGCAGGAAGTTCTGCCCCAAGTGGCGGCGGGCCGACAGGCCGGCCGCCCGAATGACCTCGCGCAAGGGGGGAAGCGAGTCGAGGTCGGCCGCGATCACGGTCGCGTCAGCCGGCCGCGCGAGCCCGGGCGCACTGGCCGGCCAGGCGGATGGCCGCGATCATCGAGCGCGGGCTCGCCACGCCGCGCCCGGCGATGCCGAAGGCCGTGCCATGATCGGGCGAAGTGCGCAGGATGGGCAGCCCTAGGGTCATGTTCACCCCTTCGTCGAAGTAGAGCGTCTTCACGGGGATGAGGGCCTGGTCGTGGTACATGCACAGGGCCGCGTCGTAGCCGGCCCGGGCGGCGGCGTGGAACAGGGCGTCGGCGCTGTGGGGACCCGTGACCTCGATTCCTTCCGCCCGCAGCGCCTCGATGGCGGGAACGATGACCTCCGCCTCCTCGCGGCCCATCATGCCGCCCTCCCCAGCGTGGGGGTTGAGCCCCGCGACGGCAAGCCGAGGGGCGGGGAGGCCGAAGTCGCGCTGCAGGCCCTTCACGGTGGTGCGCGCGCGGGCCAGCACCAGCTCCACCGTGAGGGTGCGGGGCACCTCGCTCAAGGGAAGATGGATGGTGACCGGCACGGTCTTCAGGTCGGGACCCACCATCATCATGGCGACCGCACCGGCCGCCACGCCGCAGCGCTCGGCCACGAACTCCGTCTGCCCCGGGTGGACGAAGCCGATCGCCCGGAGCTCGCCCTTGGCGACGGGCCCCGTCACCAGGCCGGCGGCGGCCCCGGCCCGCACCAGGCCCACGCCGAGCTCCAGCGAATCGAGGGCGGTGCGGGCGCAATCGGCGCCGGGTACGCCGGGGGCGAAGGGTTCGGGATCCTCGACGGGCAGAAGCGGCAGGGCTCGGGGGAAGACCTCGGCCGCCGCCTCTGGGTGGGCGATGGTCTCGACGGGGCCGGAAAAGACCGCGGCCAGCGCTCGCCGGCTGCCGATGGCGAAGAAGGGATCGAGGCCATGGGCCGTCCGCACCGCCCAGGCCTTTGCGACCACCTCGGGGCCGATGCCGGCCGGATCGCCCATGGTAACCGCCAACGGCCCCGGGCCGATTCCGGGCCCCCCGGCCGCGCCGGGGTCCTCAACGATAGTCGATGACCGCATCACGCCGCAGGTCCCGAAGATAACGGCGGGCCGCGCTGTTGACGCGTTCGTCGGCCAGCTGGGCGTAGATCGCGTCGAACGAGGGACCACCGGCGGGCGGATCGTCGCGGCCGCAGAGGATGAGGAGCCGTAGACCATCGCGCTGCGAGCCGAAGGCCGGGGTCGCCCCGCCCACAGGCAGCCGCGCCACGATCTCCTGCAGGGGGGCCGGCAGGTCGCCCAGGCGGATGCCGTCGTTCGCCACGACCTCACCGCCCAAGCTCGCCGCCACCTCCTCCGCGCGCCCGCAGCCCCCCATGTCGCGCGTGGCGTCTTGCATGCGTTGGGCCAGCTTCCGGGCTTCCGCCTCGGTCATGCCGGGTGGCACGGGGACCGTGATCTGCTTCAGGGACACGAGCGCATCGGCCGGATTGGCCGTCAAGACCTGGCGCCGGTCGATCACCGCCACGATCTCGACGCCCCCGGGCACGGGAATGGGATCCGAGACGGTGCCGCGGGCCATGGTGCGCACGACGGCGGCCACCTCGGGGCTCAGCTGGTCGGGCAGCACCCAGCCCAGATCGCCGCCCACGGCCGCGGTCGACGCCTCGGAGAACTGCCGGGCGTAGGCGACGAAACTCGCCCCGGCGCGGATCGCCTCGACGATGCGCCGGGCGTCGGCCATCACCCGGTCCATCGTCTCGGGCGTGGCCGACAGGAAGATCTCGCCCACCCGCACCTCTTCGCGGCCCTTCGCCTGTTCCAGGCGGGCGAGGATCGCCCGGACCTCGTCGTCGCCTACGGCGACGAAGGGTTCCACGCGCTTGCGCAACAGGCGCGACCAGGCGAGCTCGCTGCGGATCTGGTGTTTGAGCGAGGCGGGCGACGACCCGGCCTGGCGCAGGAACTCGGAGAACTGTTCGGGCGTCTGCCGGAAGTTGCGCGCGACCCGGGCGTAGGCCTCGTCCACCTCGGCGTCGGGGATGCGGATGTCGTGCGCGGCGGCTTCCTGGATCTGCAGCTTTTCGTCGATCAGATTGCGCAGCACCTGCAGGCGGAGGATCTCCCGCTCCTCCTCGGACACCCGGTTCCGGTTGGCCGCCAGCACGAGGGCCAAGCGCTGGTCGACGTCGGTGTCGGTGATGATGTCGCCGTTCACGATGGCGGTCGCCTTGCGGACGTTGGGCTCCGCCCGGCCGATTACCGTAAGTTCGCCGAAATCCCCGAACGGCCCCGCGGAACGCTGGGCCCACGTCGGTCCCCACGCGCCAACCAGCAGCACGGCCGCGCCCATCGCGGCGCGAACGATCGACGGCACCTTCCCCATGGCGGACCCTGCAGCACCACCCGTCAGGGCAGGCGTGGCAACCTTACCGGCCTGCCACCCTCGGCGGAATACATCGGGCGGCTGAACTTCGGCTGACAGCTGGGGAGCGCTCACTGGCCCAGGTTGCGCAGCTTGAGCGAGAAGCCCACGCTGTCGCCGCGGGGAGCGTTCAGACTGTCCAGGTGGTTGCGCCACCAGGTGAAGCGAAATTCCAGGCATTCGTCGCGGTAGAGGATGCCCGCCTGGCTGCGCACCGGCTGGAAGCCGTCGCGGCCGGTGAACGGATCTTCGGCGGCCGAGGTCAGGTCGACCGAGGTGGAGCCGAATACCGACCAGAAGCGGCGCAACGCCAGCTGAGCCCCCAAGCGCAGCTCCTCGCTGTCCGGCAGGTCCTCGAAGGTGACGTCGCGGTTGTAGCGCAGGTAGCCGACGGTCGCGAAATGACGGTCGGTGCCCAGTGCGAGGTCGAGGTCGCTGCGGCGCACGGCCAGGCCGTCGCGATCGAGGCGGAACCGCTGGGTGAGCGTGGCCAGCCGGCCGGCCCGTAGCGTGAGGCGGCCCACGAGGTCGGACCGGTTGTCGTCGAGCCCGGTGCCCGAGGGGACGAAGGCCGGGTCGCCGGCCAGACGGAAGCTCTGGCCCAGCTCGGCCCCCAGCGCCAGTCCGGGGCGGGTCCAGGCCCAGCGCACGCCCCACACCAGGCGGACCCCGCCCTCGAACCGGTCGTAGCCCGGAAAGCGGCTGAAGGCGAAGAGGTTGGTGTCGTCGAGCTCGACGGCCCGGCTGTCCTCGTTGGGAATGCCCGAAGGGTCGCCTTCGGTGGCGGCCACCAGCCGAATGCGGGGCGTGATCGTCTGCACGCCCCGCCCCAGGGGGCCGGCCAGCGGCCATTCCACGTCAATGGCCGCGGCCGGAACGAGCCGGCCGCGCCAGCCGTCGCGCCCGGCGTAGAGGGGAAAGTCGGCCCGTGCGCTGTCGCGGACGTGATAGAGGTCCGACCGCAGCAGGGCCAGAAGCCCGACCCGCTGGCCCAGAGGGGTGAAGAGCGAGCGTTCCCAGCGGGCCTCGGCCAGCAGGCGGGTCATGTCCTGCCCGTCGGCGCGGAACAGATTGAGGGCGTTGGTCGCCACCTGCACCCGCCCCCCGAGCGGGCGCGCCGCCGGCCGCCACAGCAGGTCGACGAGCGGCAGCACCACGGGCATTCGCGCTGGGTCGAGCGCCGGCGTCAGGTCCTGAAAATACCAGCCGCGCACCCCCAGCCACAGGTGGTCCTGCGTCCGCTCGACGAGGGCGGTGGTGCGCAGGCGCGTGTCGTAGGTGAACTGGTAGCGGCCGGGAAAGCTCGCATCCGTGGTCAGACGCACGGCGAAGTTTGCCGCCCAATCGGCGCCCAGCCCCAGCCGCCCGTTGCTCTCGAGCATGCCGCGCAGGTCGCTGCGGCCGGTGCCCACCACCTCGAAGCTGGGGCCGATCCGCACCGTCTCGGAATAGGTGCCCCGAACGACGGCCTGCACGGGGCCCAGGGCCGTCAGGTGCCGGTATTCCACCGCCAACAACGGATTCTCCTGGGAATAGAGGTGCAACGTGGCGGTCAGATCGCGGTCCGGGGCGATCGCCCAATAGTAGGGTAGCGCCAGCTCCGCTCCCAATTGGCGCGAAACCCGGAAGTCGGGCCCCAGAAGTCCCGACTGGTTGCGTAGGCCCGATTCGGGATGGGAGAAGGCCGGCAGCTGCAGCACGGGGATGCCCTGGAACTCGAGGCGGGCCCCCCGGTAGGAAACCCGGCGCCTCTGGGGATCGTGGCGCACGCGCACAGCCCGCACCGACCACAAGGGTCGTATCGGGCAGCCGGCTTCGTCGACCACGGCGCAGGGCGAATAAATCGCGCGATCGAGCGCCGTCGCGCCGCCTTCGCGAACGGCCCGACGGGCGGCCAGGCGACCCCCGTCGGCCAGCACGAGGAGCAGGTTGTCGATCGCCCCGTCCTTCAGGTCCGCGGAAAGTTCCAGCCGGTCGGCCACCAGCACCCGCCCTCGATCATCCGCAAGGCGCACCGCGCCCTCCGCCACCACGGTGCCCACCCGCCGATCCCACACGACGCGGTCGGCGGTGAGCTCCTGGCCGGCTCGGCGCAGCACGACGTCGCCGGTCGCCGTCACCACGTCGGCAGGTTCGTCGTAGGTGAGCTCTTGGGCAGCGAATTCCACGATGTCTTGGGGCGCGTCGGGGGTCGTGGGGGGTGGTGCGGGCTGTGCCGCGGCCTCGGCTCCCAGCCACAGCAGGGCGAGCAAGGGCAGACGGAACATCGCCCGACCCGCCTTGCGGGAGAGCGGACCCGACGCAAGGCGGTCAGGGTCAGAGCGGCAAGAGGCGGCGTTTGCGGGTGAAATGGAGGTAGCCCACGTTCGCGCCAAGGCGCCAGCCGGCCCCCAGCCGCACGGGCACCAGCCGCACCTGGCCCAGCTGGTGGTAGCCCACCGACAGGCCCCCCACCAGGTAGGCGCGCCCTTCGATCGCCGGATAGCGGCGGAAGATCTCCTCGGTGTCGTGAAGATCGTAGACCAGGATGAACACCGCGGAGAGGTCGCCCCCCGCATCGAGCCCCAGCGACGGCCCCTGCCAGTGAACGGTCCGGTTGCCCTCCACCTTGGAATAGAGCGTGCCCTTGCCGTAGCGGATCCCGAGGCCGAGGGCTCCTGCACCCTCGCGGCCCACGATGTAGGCGTTCGGCCGGCCCTGTTCGCGGAAGATCCGCTCGATCGCCTGGGCCAGGCCCTGGGCGCCGGCGCCGAACGCCCGGTCGGCCGCCTCCAGGATTTCGTCGGCCGTATAGGTGCGATCGACCGGCCGCTCGGCCGCCCCCTGGGGCTGGCCGCCGGCCACGGCCGGCGGGAACGGCGCGAGGAGGGCCGCCAGCCACCACAGCGCGAAGCGCATCCCGTTCTTCAAGCCGACGCTCCCGTGAATCCGCCCTGTATCATGCCTCCGCCACGACCGGCGAACGCAGCACGGGGAGGCCGCTGATCGCCACTTCCACCACGTCGCCCGGGAACAGGAACAAGGGCGGCTGGCGCTTCTCGCCCACGCCAGCGCAGGTGCCGGTGGCGATCACGTCGCCCGGCCGAAGCTCGGTGAAGGCGCTGACGTAGGCGATCAGCGCCTCGATGCCGACCAACATCAGCGACGTATGGGTCTGCTGGACGACCTGGCCGTTCACCCGAGTGATGAGCTCGTGACCGCGCCAGTCCCCGAACGCATGGGGCGCCACCAGATCGGGGCCGATGCTGCCCGACCGGTCGAAATTCTTGCCCGGAGTGAACTGGGCCGTATGCCGCTGCCAGTCGCGCACCGAGCCGTCCATGAATGCCGTGAACCCCGCCACATGATCCAGCGCCTGCGCAGGCGGGATGCGCCGGCCGGCCGTTCCGATCACCACGGCCAGCTCGCCCTCGTAGTCGAACCGGTCGGAAACCTTGGGCTTCACGACGGGCGCCCCACCCGGCACCAACGATCGCGGCGTGCGCAGGAACAGCATGGGGTATTGCCCGCTTTCGCCCCGGCCCATCTCGTCGCGATGGTCGGCATAGTTCACGGCCACGCAGAAGATGCGGGCCTCGGGCGGGGGAAACCAGCTCACGCCGCAGCGCCCCGCCGGATCCGGACGAGGCCCCGGGCGGTCGGCACCAGGGCTTCCGGCGGCCCGCCCAGGGCCTCGGCGATGGCGGGGTCGTGCGCGTCGAGCCCGCCGGCGTAGGCCCCGAAGGCCGGCAGGATCAGGCGGTCGCCGGCGCGCACGAAGCAGCGGCGCACCACGCGTCGGCCCCCGGCCGCCGGTACCACCACCACGGGGTGGAAGTGGCCCGAAACGTCGGGCCCGGGGTCGTGCGGGCGGGCCACGTGGCGCAGGGCGACGCCCCCCAGCATTCGTTCCTCGGCCACCGCCCCGCCGGGCAGCCCCCGGCCCACCGGATCGTGGTTGCCGGCGATCCACCACCACTCCACGCGCGCGACGATCGCTTCGAGGAGCGCGCGGGCCGGCGCCGCGAGGCGCGCCGGGCCCTGGGTGTCGTGGAAGCTGTCGCCCAGCGCCACCACCCGCCGCGGACGGTGGCGGTTCACGAGCGCTTCCAGGCCGCGCAGGGTCTCGAGGCTGTCGTACGGCGGCACCGGCCAGCCCGCCCGCGCCAGGGCGCTGCCTTTCTCGAGGTGCAGGTCGGCCACCAGCAGGGTGCGCTCGCCCGGCCACCACAGGGCCCCTTCCATCAACGGCTCGAACTCGGCCGGCCCCAGCCGGATCCGCGCCACCCGGTCTAGAAGCGCGACCGCCATCCCGCCTCCAGCTGCCACTGCCCCTCGCGCTGGCCGGGCGTGTCGGGCCGGTCGCTCAGGTGCCGCAGTTCGAACCGCAAGTCGCCCAAGATCGTGGGCAGCTCGGCGCCGACCTGCACTATCCGCAGGTCCTCGCGCGTGCGCGAGATCCGGTAGGTGGGGGTTTCGCGGACGTTGAGGGCGATGTCTCGGACCGAGGCGTACCACAGGCGGTTGCGGGCGTCGGTCACCTCGCCGGCCACGGTCGTCATCCGGGCATCGCCATCCAGGGAGAAGCCCACCGGGCGCCGTTCGAAGGTCAGGCCGTCGGTATAGAGAAAGTGGTTGTACATGACTCCCGGAAAGCGGAGGCCCGTGAACAGCGAGGAGGCGAGCGTATCGACGTGCTCGGCCCCCAACCGGAACGACGCCCCGCGGCCCCCCAACGGGCCCGCCAAGTGCCCTCCGGCGCGCCGGGCATATTTCTGCAGGCGGAAATCGTCCTCGTCCTCGGCCGCGGTCTCGATGAAGAGGCGGCCGGCGAACCCGCGAGCGCCCAGCGGAAAATCGTACACTACTTCCCAGCCGGCCAGCTGGTTGCCCGGCTCGGCCTGGCCCCCGGTGTTTTCGCCCACGGCGAACAAGGCACGCAACACGGTGCCCAACCCGCAGGGTCGCCCCTCACCACAGAACATGAACTGGCGCGACACCGCCACCGACAGGCCGGGCAGCGGTGCCGCCTCGATCCGCATGCCCACCAGGGCCGGACGGTCGGAATCGCCCCTCTTCTCCGGCAACACGCCCCCCGCCAGCTCGAACGCCACCGGGCCGGCCCAGCGCAGCACGGGAAGATCGATGCGCCTGGGCTCCAGCGTTCGGATCCCGAGCTGCGGATAGGTCCGCGCACTGGTGGACAAAAGCAAGCCTCCTTCCCGGCTGGGCCCCCAGTAGCGCTCCACATGCCCGCCCCACAGCGCCCAGTTGCCCAGCTGCATCGCCAGGAACGAACGGTTGGGGCGCAGGCGATTGCCCCGCGCATAATAGGGCGGGGCGTCGGGGAAGACGGTAGCGCTGCCACCGAGGGCGAAGGTGAACCGGCCGCGATCGTGCTGCACTCCGACCGCCCCTTCGGCCTTGCCGCGCGCCGTCTCGGCGAAGCCCCGCACCAAGGCCGGTTGGTTGGTCGCGGCCGCGTCCACCCGGTAGCGGTCGGGCCGCAGCTCCCAATCGAGAATCGCCCGGACGCGCCGGACCGCGGCGGCCACCACCGGCGCCAACGGTCGCCCCTCGGCCCGTTCCAGCGCAGCATCGAGCTGCGCCACGGGCAGCGGCCACGACCCGACCGGCCCTTGGACGAGGCCGTGGGCGCGCAACAGTTCGACGTCGGTGCGCAGCCGCGCATCACCCGGGGCGAGCCAGGGGCCGGCGGCCGCCGGCCCGGCCGCAAGAGCCCCGAACCCCACGACCGCCCGGAGCGCCGGCATCCACGGCCTCGACGCCAGGGGCGTCGGCCGCCGTCGTGTATCGAGGCTCCCCAGGGTCGCGAGGATCGATTCGCCCGGCACCGGGCCCTGCTGGCGTGCCCAGCGGGGCGCGGCAAGCGGGGCGGCCGCCGCTTGCCAACGCAACGCGCGGCCGGCATGGCCGTGATGCGGCGCATGGCCTTCTTCCGTCGAACATCGAGGCGCAGTCGCTCGATGCCCACCCGTCGGTCGCCCCGGCGTTCCGGCCGCCGAGCGGGCCGACCCTGCCCGGTTGGTTGACGGGCGATGCCCGACCGCGAAAGGCCCGACCCCGCCTGGCCCACCTACCTGCTGGTGGCCGGCGCGCTGCTGTGGGCTGGCTTTGCGATCGGCGCCGTCCTCCTGTCCGGGATCCAGTTCGACGAGCGTTCGCCCCTCGAGCTGGCTCAACTGGCTGGCGAGCTGGCGGGCGGCCCGGCGCTCCTCTTGGCCCTGGCCGCCGCCTTCCGCCCGCGGCCCCGCCCGGGCCCTGGGCTCATCACGGAAGCCACGGCCGCCGGCGAAGAGCTCGAAGCCCGGGTGACGGGGCTGGTGGCGCGTCTTGACGCCGTCGTGGGCCAGGCCGTGGCCACCGAGGGCCGCATGGAGGAATTGGCCGGGCGCATCGAAACGCACTCGTCCGCGGCCGCCCGGCGAGCGACGGAGGCGGCCGAGGGGGTGCGGCGGCTGCTTGACGAGGCTGCCGGAGTCGAAACGCGCCTGACGGCGCTGCGCGAGGCCGGCGCCGCGCTCGAGGATCGCCTGACCGCCGTGGGCCGGCTGTTGGCCGAAGCGGGCCAGCAGGTGGCGGGGCTTGGACAGGCGCTTACGCATGCCGAGGGGCAGAGCCGCGAGGCCGCCCAGGCCCTGCACACGGCCGTGCGCCAGCTGGGCGAGGAAGCCCAGACGGCCGCGCGCCAGAGCGAGGACGCGGCCGAACGGATCCGCCAGACGGCGGCCGAGCAGCTGGCCGAGATCGCGTCGGCCATCGCGAGTGCGCGATCGGCCCTTTCGGCCATGGGGGCCGAGGCCGCCCGTGCCATCGGCCGCCATCTCGAAGGTCTCCTCACCCAGGCCCGCGAGCTCGAGGCCCGGATGCAGGCGCAGGCCCGCGCCACCGAAGAGCTCGCGGCGGCGGGCGAACGAGGCTTCCTGTTGGTCGACCGCAAGGCCGAGCACGTGGCGCGCACCACCGCGGCCGCCCTGGGGCAGGTGCAGGCGGCCGTCGAAGCGGTCCACGCCCGCCTCGATGGCCTGATGACGCCTCTGCGGGCGGCGCGATCGGGCGTTGCCGAGGCGGAAGGCGCGGTGGGCGCCCTCCTCGCGCGGGCCGCGGACGCCCAGCGCGCGCTGGGCGAGGAGCTCACGCCGGCCGCAGCCGACCTTGGCGATCGCGTCGAGGCCATGGGGGATGCCCTGACGGAGCTTGCCGCAAGGCTTCAGGAAGGGGGAACGGCGGCAGAGACCCTGATGGCATCGTTGCGAGCGGCTCGCGACGACCTCGCCCAAGCGGTCACCGACCTTGGGGCGCGCGCGGAGGCCACGCGGGCCATGGTCCAGTCGCTGGAGGCGAGCCTCGCCCAGGCGGCGTCCGCCCTGGCGCAGGTGGCGCAGACGACCGAGACCACCCGGCTCACCACGGCGTCGGGACTGGTCGAAACGCTGGAACGAGCGCGCGAGGTGGCAAGCCAGGCCACCGCGCACCTCAAGGGCATGATCGACGGGCTGCTGGCCGAGGTCCAACGGAGCCTCGAGGAAACGGCGGCCGCCGCCGCGCGGGCCGGATTCGTCGAGCGGATCGCCGCCGAGGCGGCGCGGGCGGAGGACGCCGCCCGGCAGGCCGCCGAACGGTCGGCCGCGAGCCTCGTCCGGCTGGCGGAAGCGCTGCGCTGGCTCGAGGCCCGAGCCGACCAGCGCACGCGCGACCTGGCGCGCGAGG
The DNA here is from genome assembly GCA_025056155.1 of Sphingomonadaceae bacterium. Lineage (GTDB taxonomy): Bacteria > Pseudomonadota > Alphaproteobacteria > Sphingomonadales > Sphingomonadaceae > Thermaurantiacus. The sequence continues at coordinate 375,133 of JANWWL010000004.1, read as the reverse complement.
CCGACCGCGATCTCGCCTCGGTGGCGGCACTCGTCTCGGAACGGTTGGCCAGTGCGGCCATCCCCCTGGCCAAGGCGCTGGGCCAGCCGATGACGGACGCGGACTGGGCCCGCTGGCGCCGCGGCGACCGCAGCCTGTTCGGGCGGCGGCTCGTCGCCCTGTTGGACGAGACCGAGAAGCAGGCGCTTCGCGAGCTCGTCGAAGCCGACCCAGAGTTCGGCTCGGCCGCCCGCCGACTGGTCGCGGGCGTCGATGCGCTGGTGAACCGGTTGGAGCGGGCCGGACATGACGATCTGGCACTGCTGGTGCGGGGCAGCGAGTGGGGCCGCCTGGCGGCGGCGCTCACCGAGGCGGTAGAGGCTTGAGCCGTTCGGACGGATCCCAGAACAGGGCCAGGAATTCCTCGCGCGTGATCCATTCGCGCTCCCAGTTGAGCCAGAACAGACCAAACAGCACGGCCGAGATGAGCGTCGTCCACAGGAGCTTGCGCGGCATCGAAAGGCCGTGGGGCGCACTTTCGGCCTGACCGGGCACCAGGTCGGCCCCCACCTCGTCGCTCGTGCGGATGCCGAAGGGCAGCACCAGGAACAGGGTGAAGGTCCAGAACAACAGGTAGAGGGCGAGCGCCGAATACCAGGCCATCGGTCGGCCTAGACCGATACCAGCTGCACTTCGGTGGGCGGCTTCTTGCCCGTCCAACGCCGGGCCACGCGGCGCACGGCCACCTTCACCTCGTCCTCGAGCCGGCGCCGGTCGGTGGCACCCACCTGGCGGGCGGCGGTCGCCGCCGCCTCGCGGCACTCGCCCAGGAACGCCTCGGCCTCGGCCTCGACGGGAAGGCCCTGCGCCAGCACCGCCGGGTCGGCCAGCAGGCGGCCGCGGCGATCGAGGACCAGAGTCACGACCATCAGCCCTCCCCAAGCCAGCTTGCGCCGCTGGGCGATCGTCGGGCCGTCGGCCGGCAGGATCACCTGGCCGTCCACCACCAGGCGCCCGGAGGGCACATGGCCGACCAGGGCCGGAGGCCCAGGCGCCAGCCGAAGGATCGCACCGTTCACGGGCACCAGAGCCTCGGGCACGCCACAGTCGCGGGCGAGCCGGGCATGCTCTTCCATGTGCCGGCGTTCGCCATGGACGGGCACCGCGATGCGGGGGCGGATCCAGGCGTACATCGCTTCGAGCTCGGGCCGACCGGGATGTCCCGACACGTGGACGAAGGCCCGCGGGTGGCTCAGGATTTCCACGCCGCGGGCGGCCAGGTCGTTCTGCACCCGCGCGATCGCCAGTTCGTTGCCCGGAATGCTGCGCGAGGAGAAGATGACGCAGTCCCCCGGCTCGAGGCGAAGGAAGGGATGGGCGCCGTCCGCCATGCGCGCCAGCGCGGCCTGCGGTTCGCCCTGGGCGCCGGTCGCCGCCACGAGCAGGCGTTCGCGCGGCCACGCGGCGGCCGCTTCGAGCCCCAGGAGGGGGGGCAGATCGGCCAGGTAACCCGCCTCGCGGGCCACGTCGAGCACGCGCTCGAGCGACCGGCCCGCCAGCACGAGGCGCCGGCCCGTGGCCTCGGCGATCTCGCCCAGGGTGCGCAGGCGCACTGCGTTCGACGCGAAGGTGGTGACGACCACCCGGCCCGTTGAGCGCGCCGCCACGATCTTGAGCAGGCTGTCGCGCACCTCGGCCTCCGAGCCGCTCGCCTCGGGCTGGAAGACGTTCGTGGAATCGCCCACGAGCGCCAGCACGCCCGCGTCGCCGATGGCCCGCAGTTCCGCTTCGCTCGCCGGATCGCCGATGAGCGGCCGGTCGTCGAGCTTCCAGTCGCCGGTGTGGAAAACCCGGCCGAACGGCGTGTCGATGACGAGCGCATTGCCCTCGGGAATCGAATGGGCGAGGGCCACGTAGCGCAGCCGGAACGGCCCGAGTTCCAGCGCTCCCCCCAAGGGCACGACCCGCACGTCGACTTCCCCCGCAAGCCCCGCCTCATCGAGCTTCCGGCGAACCAGCCCAGCGGTGAAGGGCGTGGCGTAGAGCGGCACCCCGAGATCGGCGGCCAGGTAGGGGACGGCGCCGATGTGGTCCTCGTGCCCATGGGTCAGCACCACGGCCTCGAGCCGGTCGCGCTGACCTTCGACGAACGTGAGGTCCGGCAACACGAGGTCGATGCCGGGCAGTTCCGGCGTGGCGAACGTCATGCCCAGATCCACCATCAGCCAGCGACCGCGGCAACCGTAGAGGTTGACGTTCATGCCGATCTCGCCCGCCCCGCCCAGGGGCAGGAACAACAGCTCTTCGCTGGGCGTCATCGATGGGCCGCCTCGAGCAGGATGAGGCCGCGGATGGTGAGATCCGGATCGACATGCGTGATGGCCGGGGCGTGCCGCGCGAAGAGCCCCGCAAGCCCGCCGGTCGCAATCACGAAAGGCGCTCTGTCCAGCTCGGCCGAGATGCGCTGAACCAGCCCCTCGACCAGCCCCACATAGCCCCAGAACACGCCCGACTGCATGGCGTGGACCGTGTTCCGGCCCACCACGCCGAGCCCTTTCGCCGGCGGCTCGACGGCGATGCGCGGCAGGCGCGCGGCCGCCCGATAGAGCGCGTCCATCGAGAGGTGGATGCCGGGAGCGATCACGCCGCCTTCGTAGGCGCCGTCGGCCGACACGACGTCGAAGGTGGTGGCCGTGCCGAAGTCCACCACCACCAAGGGGCCGGGATGCAGGGCCCGGGCCGCCACGGCGTTCACCAGCCGGTCCGCGCCCACCTCGGCCGGGTTCGGCAGGCGCACCTCGATGCCATAGTCGAAGCCCGGATCGCCCGCCACGAGAGGTTCCAGGCCGAAATACTGGCGCGCCAGCTGCCGCAGGTTGAACAGCGTCTGTGGCACGACGGAGGCGATGATGATCGATGTCACATCAGCGGGCTTGAGCCCCTCGAGGTGCAGCAGCTGGTGCAGCCAGACCCCGTATTCATCGGACGTGCGCTTCCCGTCGGTCGAAATGCGCCAGCGGTGGCGGATGTCCGACCCCTCGCACAGGGCCACCACGACGTTCGTGTTGCCGACGTCGATGGCCAGCAGCATCAGCCCGACCCCGCGGCGGCCAGCACGACTTCTCCCGACCGCACCGTCTCGACGCCTCGGCCCGTGTCGAGCAGCAGGGCGCCCTCGGCGTCGAGCCCGGCGAAACCGCCCTGGCGTTGGGGCGGCCCGCTGACCGTGAGCGGCGTGCCGGGCCGGTGCGCACGCTGAAGCCACGCCTCCCGCACGGGCGCGAAGCCCAGTTCACCCCACAGGGCCCGCCAGTGGGCGAACCGCGAAGCGAGCAGGGCGAGGAAGCTGTCCGGATCGGGCGCGGGCGGCGGCAGGGCGGCCGTGGCGCGGCCGGCAATCGGGGGCGCTTGGGCCAGGTTGACCCCCAATCCCACCACCACGCAGGCTGCGCGCCGCTCGCACAGGATCCCGGCGAGCTTCGCGCCGTCCAACAGAAGGTCGTTGGGCCACTTGAGCAGCAGACGCCGCGGGGCGACGAAGCGGGCCGCGGTCTCGGCCAAGGCCACCCCCGCCACCAAGCCCAACTGATGGGCCGGCGGGTCGGTGGGCCGCAGGCGCACCAGCACCGAGGCGGCGAGATTGCCGGGATGCATCGTCCAGCTCCGACCGGCCCGGCCGCGCCCGGCCGTCTGCCGCTCGGCGCGCACCCATTGGCCATCGGGCAGCGAGTCCGACCGTTCGAGCAGCCAGTCGTTGGTGCTCCCCACTTCGGGCAGGAGGATGGGCGCCGACACGCCTAGAACAGCGCCCGCGCCACCGCCTGGCCGGCCGCCGACAACGGCCCCAGGAGCAGGAAGCCCAGGGGCGAGGAGAAACTCGCCGCCGCCAGCATGAGGATGGGCGCCACCCCTTCATCGACCTGGGCGCTTCCCACTCCCGCCGGAGGATCGAAGTAGAGGAGCTTCACGACCCTGAGATAATAGAAGGCCGCCACCACCGTGGCGAGGACGCCCGCCACCGCGAGCGGCCAAAGGCCCGCCTCCACGGCGGCGGCGAAGACCGCGAGCTTGGGCATGAAGCCGAAGAGCGGCGGCAGCCCGGCCAGCGACAGCATGAAGATGGCGAGCGCGGCGGCCAGCCCGGGGCGCGTGCGGGCGAGGCCGGCCAGGTCGGCCAGCTCCTCGCGCGCGGCACCGTCGGGCCCCACCAACGACAGAAGGCAGAGGAAGGCACCGAAGGTCATGACCAGGTAGACGGTAAGGTAGAGCAGCACCGCCTGGGCCCCCTGGGCCGTGCCGGGCGCCAGGCCAATCAGAGCGAAGCCCATATGGGTGATGGCGGAATAGGCCATCAGGCGCTTGGCGTTCGTCTGGCCGATGGCGCCCACCGCCCCGAGCGCCATCGAGGCGAGGCTCAAGAAGACAACGATCTGCCGCCAATCGGCCGCCAGCGCACCGAAGGCCCCCACCACAACGCGCAGCAGCAAGCCGAAGGCCGCCACCTTGGCCGCGGTCGCCAGGAAGGCGGTCACGGGAGTGGGCGCTCCCTGGTAGACGTCGGGCGTCCACATGTGGAACGGCACGGCCGAGATCTTGAAGGCCAGCCCCGCCAGCACCAGGGCGAGCCCCGCCACCACGCCCAGCGACCGCCCTTCGCCGCGGACCGCCTGGGCAATCGCGTCGAAGCCCGTGGCGCCGACGAAGCCATAGACGAGGCTGACCCCATAGAGCAGCACGCCCGACGCCAGCGCGCCGAGCGCGAAATACTTGAGCCCCGCCTCGGACGAGCGCGCGTCGCAGCGGTCGAAGGCGGCCAGCACGTAGCACGACAGGCTCATGAGCTCGAGACCGAGGTAGAGGGTGAGGAGGTCGTGGGCCGAGACCATGAGGGCCATGCCCAACGTGGCGAACAGGACGAGCAGGGGATATTCGAAACGGGCGATGGCCTGCCGCCGCAGGGCGGGCATGGCGACCAGCAGGGCCGCCGCCGCCCCGGCGAACACGAGGAGCTTGAGATAACGCGAGAGCGCGTCGGCGACGTAGAGGCCACCCCAGGCCAGCGTGCGGGCAGGTTCCTGATCGAACAGGGGAACCGCCGCCGCCACGAGCAGCAGGACGCCCCCCCAGCTGATGCCGTCCGCCGCGCGGTCGCCCTGGAAGGCCCCGACCAGCAGGAGCACCAGCAGGCCGGCCGCCAGGACGACTTCGGGGGCGCCGGTGGCGAGCGAGGACTCGACGTCGATCATCCCGCCCCCGTTGCGCGGGCTGGGGAGAGCGACGCGTCCGCCACGACCCCGCGCTCGACCAGCCGGGCCATCAAGCTTTCGACCGGCGCCCGGACGGGGGCCAGCACGGGGCCGGGGTTCACCCCCAGCCACAGCACCGACGCCGCGAGCGGCAGCATGACGGCCCATTCCCGCGGCTTGAGATCCGGCATGGCGCGCACGTCGTCGTGCACGATCCGCCCGTAGGCCACACGCGCGTAGAGCCAGAGCATGTAGGCCGCCCCCAGGATGACGCCGGTCGCCATGACCACGCCGGCAAGGCTCGAGGCCGAGAAGATGCCCATCAGCGCCAGGAATTCGCCCACGAAGCCCGAAGTGCCGGGCAGGGCGATCGAGGCCAGCGTGAACAACAGGAAGAACAGCGCATAGCGCGGCATGTTGGTGGCAAGCCCGCCGTAGCGCGCGATCTCACGCGTATGGAGCCGATCGTAGACGACGCCCACGCAGAAGAAGAGCGCGGCCGAGACGAGCCCGTGCGAGACCATCACGAACATCGCCCCCTCGAGGCCCTGGGTGTTGAGGGCGAACAGCCCCCCGGTCACGAAGGCCATGTGCGCAACCGAGGAATAGGCGATGAGCTTCTTCATGTCCTCCTGGGCCAGCGCCACAAGCGACGTGTAGACGACGGCCACCATCGACAGGGCGAAGACGAGGCCCACGAACTCGGCCGACGCCTCCGGGAACATGGGCAGCGAAAAGCGCAGGAAGCCATAGCCTCCCATCTTGAGAAGGACGCCCGCCAGGATCATCGAGCCCGCCGTCGGGGCTTCCACGTGCGCGTCGGGCAGCCACGTGTGCACCGGCCACATGGGCATCTTGACGGCGAAGCTCGCGAAGAACCCCAGCCACAGCCAGCGCTGGGCCGACAGCGGAAAGTCGTGGGCCATCAAGGCCGGAATGTCGGTGGTGCCGGCCTCGCGGACCATCCAGATCATGGCGAGCAGCATCAGCACCGAACCCAGAAGCGTGTAGAGGAAGAACTTGTAACTGGCGTAGATGCGCCGCTTGCCGCCCCAGACACCGATGATGAGGTACATGGGGATAAGCCCGGCCTCGAAGAACACGTAGAACAGGATAAGGTCGAGCGCCGCGAAGACGCCGATGATGAACGCTTCCATCACCAGGAAGGCGGCCAGATATTCCGGCACGCGTTCCCGAACCGACTCCCAGCCCGCCAGGATGGCGAACGGCATCAGGAACGCCGACAGGAGGATCAGCACCAGCCCGATCCCATCGATGCCGAGGTGCCAGCTGAAGAGCCCGCCGAACGGTTCGGCCCGCTCGACGTATTGGAAGGCGGCCGTCGAGGTGTCGAAGCCGGCCCAGAGCCCGAGGGCCAGACCCAGGACGGCGAGCGTGGTGAGCAGGGCCACCCAGCGGGCGCGCACGGCATCGCCCAGCAGGCCGACCACCGCCGCACCCACGAGCGGGAGGAGGATCATGGCCGACAGCATCAGCGCGCCGCCAACAGCCAGGTCACGAGACCCGCCACGCCCACCAGCATCACCATGGCGTAGGCCTGCAGCAGGCCCGACTGGAACCGACGGGCGGCCGACGCCCCCGCACCGACCGCCGCCGACACGCCGTCCGGGCCCAGCCGATCGATGAGGCCAAGGTCACCGCCCTGCCAGAACATCCGCCCCAGGGCCCGGGCCGGGCGCACGAACAGCGCGTCGTAGAGTTCGTCGAAGTACCACTTCCGGTAGAAGAAACCATGGAGCGTGTGGAAGGTCCGCACGAAATCCTCGGCCGCGCCCGGCTTCAGCACGTACTGGCGCAACGCGATGAGGAACCCCGCCGCCATGGCGATCGCCGGCGCCCAGTGCACCAGAGCCGGCACGTCGTGCGCGGCCGCGGCGAAGGCGCGGTCGTGCACGATGGCGCCCTGCCAGAAGGGGTGGTGGGCGCCGATGTAGGCCTCGTGGAACAGCGCGCCCGCCCCCAGGGCGCCCAGCGCCAGCACGCCGAGGGGTACGAGCATCGAGGGGGGGCTTTCGTGAGGGGCATGATGGTGACCGTCCCAGCGCGGCGCCCCGAAGAAGGTGAGGAACACCAACCGCCACGAATAGAAGGACGTGAGCAGGGCGGTGACGAGGCCCACGGCGAAGGCCACCAGCGCCGGCTCGCGGCCGCGGGCGAAGGCGGAGAACAGAATGCCGTCCTTCGAGTAATAGCCGGCAGTGAAGAAGAACCCCGTGATCGCGAGCGTGCCCACCGTCATCGCCGCGAAAGTCAGGGGCACGTGCCGCGCGAGCCCGCCGTAGCGGCGCATGTCCTGCTCGTGGTGCATGGCGTGAATGACCGAGCCGGCCCCGAGGAACAGCAGCGCCTTGAAGAAGGCGTGGGTGAACAGGTGGAACATCGCCGCCCCATAGGCGCCTATCCCGGCAGCGAAAAACATGAAGCCCAGTTGCGAGCAGGTCGAATAGGCGATGACCCGCTTGATGTCGTGCTGCGTGGTGGCGACCGTCGCAGCGAACAACGCGGTGGCGGCCCCCAGGTAGGTCACGACGTCCAGTGCCAGGGGCGCGGCTTCGAACAGGGGTGACAGACGGCAGACGAGGAACACGCCGGCCGTGACCATCGTGGCGGCGTGGATCAGGGCCGAGACGGGGGTCGGCCCTTCCATGGCGTCCGGCAGCCAGGTGTGCAGACCGAGCTGGGCCGACTTGCCCATCGCGCCCACGAACAGCAGGAGGGCGATGGCCGTGAGCGCATCGACCGGCGTTCCCAACAGCTCGATCGTCGTGTCCCGATGCCGCGGCACGGCCGCCAGCATGTCCGACAGGTCGAGCGTGCCGAACACCAGGAACGCCGCGAACAGGCCCAGCATGAAGCCGAAGTCGCCCACCCGGTTCACGACGAAGGCCTTGATCGCGGCCGCCTTGGCGGCCGGGCGTTCGTACCAGAAGCCGATGAGCAGATACGAGGCCAGCCCCACGCCCTCCCAGCCGAAGAAAAGTTGCACAAGCGACTCGGCCGTGACCAGCATGAGCATCGCGAAGGTGAACAACGAAAGATAGGCGAAGAAGCGTGGCTGGGAGGAGTCCTCGGCCATGTAGCCCCAGGAATAGAGGTGGACCAGGGCCGACACGGTGGTGACCACGACGAGCATCACCGCCACCAGCATGTCGACGCGCAGCTGCCACGACACGCGCAGCGCCCCGCTCGAGAACCATTCGGCCACGGTCACGACATAGGCGCCCTCGCCTTCCCACTGGCGCAGGAAGACGAGCCATGCGAGCGCGCAGGCCACCCCTACGGCGATGGTCGTGACCAGGCGCGCACCCAGGTCGCCCAGCGCCCGGTTGCCGATTCCGGCCACCAGGAAACCCAGGAGGGGCAGGAGGACGATCGCCTGGACCATGCCTAGCCCCGCATCTGACGCGCGTCGTCGACCGCAATGGTGCCGCGGTTGCGGAAGTGGACGACGAGGATGGCAAGCCCGATCGCCGCTTCGGCCGCGGCGACCGTCAGCACGAACATGGTGAACACCTGCCCCATCAGGTCGCCCAGGAAGACCGAGAAGGCGACGAAGTTGAGGTTCACGGCCAGGAGCACGAGCTCGACCGACATCAAGATCACGATGATGTTGCGCCGATTGATGGCGATGCCGAGGACGCCCAAGGTCAGGAGGATCGCCGACAGGCCGAGATAGTGGCCGACCCCGATCACCGCACGCCCGCGTCGGTGTCCACGCCGGCGCCCACCGTCGGCCGCGCCAGCACCACCGCCTCGGCCGGGGACCGAGCCGTCTGGGCCGCCGCCGATTGCCGGCGCACGCCCGGACGCTCGCGGTGGGTGAGCACGATCGCCCCGACCATCGCCACCAGCAGGACGAGCCCCGCGACCTGAAAGGCCAGCACGAAGTCGGTGTACAGCACCTGGCCCAACGCTTCGGCGTTCGGGAGGTCCCGCGGGGTGGGACGAGCCGGCGCACCCGGGCCGGCCAGACGACCGGCCTGCCATGCGCTGGCCACCACCACGAGCTCGACCGCCAGCACCACCCCGATGAGGAGACCCAGGGGTAGGTTGGCCAGGGCCCCGCGGCGCAGGCTCGAGAAGTCGACGTCGAGCATCATGACGACGAACAGGAAGAGGACGGCGACCGCGCCGACGTAGACGATCATCAGGATCATTGCCAGGAACTCGGCGCCGATCACCAGGAACAGGCCCGCCGAGTTCACGAACGCCAGGATGAGCCACAGGACCGAGTGCACCGGATTGCGCGCCGTGATCACCATCACGGCCGCAACGACCGTGACCGCGGCCAGCAGATAGAAGACGAGCGCCTGGATCACGATGCCTGCCTCAACCGGTCCGGATGCGGCCCACCACGGGCGCCCCGCCCCTAGAAGCCGGGCGCCGGGCCGGCAAGCACGACCCCCCCGGCATGGCGCGCATGCACGCGCGGGCCCCCGCCGGCATGGCGCGCCGGCACGGCCCGTGGCCTGCCCCCGGGGCCACGCGCGCCGGCCAACCCGACCGGCCCCCGGCACCCGCCTTCGGGCCAGCCGATGAAGCCCGGCCATAGACGCCCACCCGGCGCCTGCCCCGGGGGCCCGTCGGTTCCCGTCGTGGCGGGACCCGCACGAAGCCGGCGGGTCGGGTGGTCAGCGCCAGGGCGCGTCAGCCTGCAGGTTGGCGGCGATGGCGCGTTCCCACCGCTCGCCGTTGGCGAGCAGCCGCTGCTTGTCGTAGAGGAGTTCCTCGCGGGTTTCGGTCGCGAATTCGAAGTTCGGCGTCTCGACGATGGCATCCACTGGGCAGGCCTCCTGGCAGAGCCCACAGTAGATGCATTTCGTCATGTCGATGTCGTAACGGGTCGTCCGCCGCGAGCCATCGGAGCGCACCTCCGCCTCGATCGTGATGGCCTGCGCGGGGCACACCGCCTCGCAGAGCTTGCAGGCGATGCAGCGTTCCTCGCCGTTGGGGTAGCGGCGGAGCGCGTGCTCGCCCCGGAACCGGGGCGAGATGGGGCCCTTCTCGAACGGGTAGTTCACCGTTTCGCGCGGCTTGCGCATGTAGCGAAAGGTGAGCGCCAGGCCCTTGAAAAACTCGATCAGCAGGACCGCGCGGGCGAAGCGGGCGAGTTTCATGACCCCCCTCCGTAATGGCCCGAGAAGACGAGCCAACCCGACACCACCGCCACCCACAGGAGCGAGAAGGGCAGGAACACCTTCCAACCCAGCCGCATCAGCTGGTCGTAGCGGTAGCGGGGCACCAGCGCCTTGACCCAGGCGAACAGGATGAAGACGAGCACGATCTTCGCGAACAGCCAGGCAAGCCCGGGGATCGCTTCGAGCGGGGCCCAGTCGATGGGCGGCAGGTATCCGCCCAGGAACAGGATCGAAAAGAGTGCGCACATCAGGAGGATGTTCATGTATTCCCCCAGCATGAGTAGCGCGAACGCCATCGAGGAATATTCGGTCTGATAGCCGGCCACGAGCTCGGCTTCGGCCTCGGGCAGGTCGAACGGAGGCCGGTTGGTTTCGGCCAGGGCCGAGATGAAGAACAGGACCGCGACGGGAACCAACAACGGGTTGAGCAGGTTCAAGTTGAACACGCCCAGGATGGCGCCGCGTTGCGCTTCGACGATCTCGGTCAGGTTGAACGATGAAGCGTAGAGCACCACGCAGATGATGATGAGGCCGATCGAGACTTCGTAGGACACCATCTGGGCGGCCGACCTGAGGCCGCCCAGGAAGGCGTAGCGCGAATTCGACGCCCAGCCCGACATGATGATGCCGTAGACCCCGAGCGAGGAGATGGCGAAGAGATAAAGGAGACCCAGGTTGATGTCGGCCAGCACCAGCCCGGCGTCGAACGGGATCACGGCCCAGGCGACGAGGGCAAGGACAAAGCTGATCATCGGGGCCATCAGGAAGACGACCTTGGACGCCCCCGTCGGGATGATCGTTTCCTTCAGGAACAGCTTGATCCCGTCGGCGAACGGCTGGGCAAGGCCGAACGGCCCCACGACGTTGGGCCCCTTCCTCAGCTGAACGAGCGCCCAGACCTTGCGGTCGACCCAGGTGGACAGGGCCATCACCAGCATCACGGGGAGCGCGATGGCCAGCACCAGCACGAGGTGCGCAACCAGCCAACCCCAATGCTCGCCCAGGACCGACTGGAACCACGCCACCATGGGGATGCCGCGCGCGTTAGGCCACCACCGGTTCCGCCACCGCGCCCTGCCCTTCCACGATCGACGCGATGCAGGCCTGCATGGTGGGGCTGGCCCTGAGGATGGGATTGAGCGCGTAGAGGTGTGCGGGGCCGGGCCGCGTCGGCCCGCTGGGTGGGGGGGCGGCCGGAACGGCCGCGGGGTCCCACGGGAGGGTCGAAAGGCCGGGCCTTCCCAGATGCGGCCATTCCGCCGCGATCCGGGCCCTCAAGGCGCCCAAGTCGTCGTAAGGCAGGCGCACGCCCAGCACGTCGGCCAACGCGCGCAGGATCGTCCAGTCCTCCCGCGCGTCGCCGGGGGGAAAGACCGCGCGCAGGCTGCGCTGCACGCGCCCTTCAAGGTTCACGTAGGTGCCGGGCTTCTCCGCCCAGGCGGCCCCCGGCAGCACGACGTTCGCCGCCGCCGCCCCGCGGTCGCCGTGCGAGCCCACGTAGATGAGGAAGGCACCCGTGAACGGCCGAAGGTCGACCTCGTCCACGCCCAGAAGGAACAGCACCCGCGGCGGTTGGCGGGTCAGGGCCGCAAGCCCGCCCGCCATGTGGCAGCCCACGTCCATGGCCCCCACGCGGGAAGCGGCCGTGTGCAGAACGCCGAAGCCGTTCCAGTCGTCGCGCGGCAGCGGAAGCCTGCCCGCAGCGGCCAGGACGGGCAAGGTCGCGTTGCGGCTGCCCAGCAGCAGGGCGGGCCGGCGCGCCTCGAGGAAGGCCGTGGGCAGGCGGGTCAAGGCGGCCAGGTCGTCGCCAAGCTCGGTCACCGGCACGGTCAGGTCGGCCGGGGCGCCGATGCGGAACACGTCCGCGCCGCCATAGCGCACGGCCTTGCGGATGCGGGTGTTGACGAGCGGGCCGTCAACCCGGGGGTTGGCGCCCACCAGCAGGATCGCATCGGCCGTCTCGAGCCCGGCCAAGGTTGGCCCCAGCCGCCACAGGGCCGGATGGCCGGCGTACTCGGCCCCATCAAGCCGGCATTCGATTCGCGCGCTCCCCAAACCGGTCAACAGGTCCTTGAGCGCCACGATCTCCTCGAGCGCGGCCAGATCCCCCACGAGGGCCGCCACGTCCGATCCCTCCACGCCCGAGAGCGCCCGGCGGATGGCGGCGAAGGCCTGGGGCCAGCTCGCCTCGCGCAACCGGCCATCGATACGCACCCACGGTCGGTCGAGCCGCCGTTCCTTCAGCCCGTCCACGCCGAAACGGGCGTGGTCGGCCAGCCACTCTTCGTTCACCTCGTCGTTCAAGCGGGGCGTGATGCGGATGACCGCGCCCGACCGGGCGTGGAAGCGGATGTTGGAGCCCACCGCGTCCATCACGTCGATGCCGTCAGTGCGTTCGAGTTCCCAGGGGCGGGCGGCAAAGGCATAGGGCTTGGCGGTAAGCGCGCCCACCGGGCACAGGTCGATGACGTTTCCCGACAGTTCGGACGTCAGCGCGCGCTCGAGGTAGGTCGTGATTTGCATGTTCTCGCCGCGGCCGATCGCACCCAGTTCCACAACGCCGGCCACCTCATCCGCGAAGCGGACGCAACGCGTGCAATGGATGCAGCGCGTCATGGCCGTCTTGACGAGCGGTCCCATGTCCTTCTCGGCCACGGCCCGCTTGTCCTCGGCAAAGCGCGAATAGCCGCGCCCGTAGGCCAGGGCCTGGTCCTGCAGGTCGCATTCCCCGCCCTGGTCGCAGATCGGGCAGTCGAGGGGATGATTGATGAGGAGAAACTCCAGCACGCCGGCGCGGGCCTTGCGCACCTTCTCGCTCGTGGTGGTGATCACCTGCCCGTCCACCGCCGGCAGCGCGCAGCTGGCCTGCGGCTTGGGCGGGCCTGGCGACACCTCGACCAGGCACATCCGGCAATTGCCCGCGATCGACAGCCGCTCGTGGTAGCAGAAGCGGGGGATCTCCCGGCCCGCGAGCTCGCAGGCCTGCATGACGGTCGCCCCCTGGGGCACGTCCACCTCGATCCCGTCGACGGTCACGCGCGGCATGGGGGCCTCTCCGTCATTCGGCCGCTTGGGGCAGGGCCTCGGGAACCGACACGAAGCCCCGGCGCCGGGCGATGCGCCGCTCGATCTCGGGGCGGAAGTGGCGGATGAGCCCCTGGATGGGCCAGGCCGCCGCATCGCCCAGGGCGCAGATGGTATGCCCTTCCACCTGCGTCGTCACCTCGAGCAGCAGGTCGATTTCGTGCGGCTCGGCATCCCCGGTCACCAGGCGCTCCATCACCCGCCACATCCAGCCCGTGCCTTCGCGGCAAGGCGTGCACTGCCCGCAGCTTTCGTGCTTGTAGAAATAGCTGATGCGCGCGATCGCCTTCACGATGTCGGTCGAGCGGTCCATGACGATGACGGCCGCCGTCCCAAGGCCGGACTTCAAGGCCTTGAGCGAATCGAAGTCCAGCGGGGCGTCGATGATTTCGTGCGCGGGCACGAGCGGAACGGACGAACCACCCGGAATGACGGCCAACAGATTGCCCCAGCCGCCGCGGACGCCGCCGCAATGCTCCTCGATCAGTTGGCGGAAGGGGATGCCCATGGCCTCTTCCACGACACAGGGCCGGTTCACGTGGCCCGAGATCTGGAAGAGCTTGGTGCCGGTGTTGCCCGGCCGGCCGATGCTGGCGAACCAATCGGCGCCACGGCGCAGGATGGCCGGCACCACGGCGATCGACTCCACGTTGTTGACCGTGGTGGGGCAGCCCCACAGGCCCACGTTGGCCGGAAAAGGAGGCTTGAGGCGCGGCTGACCCTTCTTGCCCTCCAGGCTTTCGATGAGGGCGCTTTCCTCCCCACAGATGTAGGCACCCGCCCCGCGGTGGACGAAGACGTCGAAGTCGAACCCCGAACCGCAGGCGTTGCGCCCCAACAGGCCCGCGGCGTAGGCTTCCGCCACGGCCTGCTCCAGCACCTGGGCCTCGCGGACGTATTCGCCCCGGATGTAGATGTAGGCGGCCCGCGCCCGGATGGCGAAGCCCGCAAGGAGCGTGCCTTCCAAGAGCTTGTGGGGCTCGTGCCGAATGATCTCGCGGTCCTTGCAGCTCCCGGGCTCGGACTCGTCGGCGTTCACGATGAGGAAGTTCGGCCGCTCGGGCGTGGGGTTCTTCGGCATGAAGCCCCACTTGGTGCCCGTGGGAAAACCCGCCCCGCCGCGGCCGCGCAGGCCCGAATCCTTCACGATCTCGACGATGCGATCGGGCCCCAGATCCAGGAGCGCCCGGGTATCGACCCAGTCGCCACGGGCCCGCGCCGCCTCGAGCCGCCACGGGCGGAAGCCGTAGAGGTTGGTGAAGATCCGGTCGAGATCGGCCAGCATCAGAAGTCGTCCACCGGTTCCAGGCGGTGTGCGCGGCGCTTACGCCCCGTCTCCACCCCATCCCTCGGGGGGATCGCCTCGGCCGCGTGCGGTTCGGCCGAGGCCGATGCGCCGGCCGTCGCAGCATACTTCGCCCCCACGACGGCCGGGCGAGCGCAGACGCCGGCCAGCGCCCGGCCCACCCGGTCAAGGGCCGAGGAACGCCGCGTGCTGGCTTCCACGCCCGCGGGCATGGCCTCGGCCGTCACGCCACGAGGTCCTTCAGCGTGGTGGGCCCGCCGTCCGGGCAGCTGGCCTGCCGGCCGATCTGCGAGCCCGGCGGTGGCGTACGCCCCGCGGCCAGTTCGTCGAGGATCCGCCCCATCGCCACGAAGTCCAGATCCTCGTAGGTGTCGTCGTTGATCTGCGCCACGGGGGCGTTGGCGCACGCGCCCAGACACTCGACCTCGGAGAGGGTGAACAGTCCGTCCGGGGTCGTCTCGCCTTTCCTCAGGCCCCGGACAAGACAGGCGCGGAAGACCTCGTCCGATCCCCGCAGCCAGCACGGGGTCGTGCCGCAGACCTGGACGTGGAACCGGCCCACGGGCTTTAGGTTGAACATGGTGTAGAAGGTCGCCACCTCCAGCGCGCGGATGCGCGGCACGCCCAGGCGATCGGCCACGTGTTCGATGGCCGACCGCGGCAACCAGGCCGATCCGGTCTCCTCGCGCATCTGATACTGCGCAAGCCACAGCAACGGCAGGATGGCCGAGGCTTGCCGGCCCTCCGGGTAGCGGGCCAGGATCCGCTGCACTTCAGCTTCGTTCCGGGCCGAGAAGCGGAACGGCGGGGGCGCGCTCACCGGTCGACCTCGCCGAACACGATGTCGAGCGAGCCCAGAATCGCCGGCACGTCGGCCAGCATGTGGCCCCGGCACAGGAACTCCATCGCCTGCAGGTGGGCCATCCCCGTCGCCCGAAAGTGGCAGCGGTAGGGCCGGTTCGTACCGTCGGCCACCAGATGGACGCCGAATTCGCCCTTGGGGCTTTCCGTCGCCACATAGACCTCGCCCGCCGGCACGTGGAAGCCTTCGGTGTAGAGTTTGAAGTGGCGGATGAGCGCTTCCATCGAGCGCTTCATCTCGGCCCGGCGGGGCGGGGTGACCCGGGGGTCGTCGGCCAGCACGGGCCAGCCCTGCATGCCCTCCAGACGGTCGAGGCACTGGCGGATGATCCGCACCGACTGCCGCATCTCGTGCAGGCGCACCATGAAGCGATCGTAGCAGTCGCCCTTGGTGCCCACCGGCACGTCGAAGTCGACCTCCCCATAGGTCTCGTAGGGCTGCGCCTTGCGCAGGTCCCACGCCAGGCCCGACGCCCTGAGACACGGCCCCGAAAAACCCCAGGCCAGAGCATCGCGCGCCGAGATGACACCGATGTCGACATTGCGTTGCTTGAAGATCCGGTTCTCGGCCACCAGCTCTTCGACATCGTCAAGGAGCTTCGGCAGCCGCTCGGCCAGCGCTCGGATCTCGTCGGCCAGACCGTCCGGCATGTCCTGGTGGACGCCGCCCGGCCGGAACCAGGCCGCGTGCATCCGAGCGCCCGAGACTCGCTCGGAAAAATCGTAGATCCGCTCGCGTTCGGCAAACATCCACAGGATGGGGGTGAGTGCGCCCACGTCCATCGCGTGGGTGGCGGTGTTGAGCAGGTGGTTCGACAGCCGCATCAACTCGGCCCACAACACGCGCAGCCACTGGGCCCGGGGCGGAACGGCAAGGCCCAACAGCTTCTCGATGGCCAGCACGAAACTGTGCTCCATCGACATGGGCGAGCAGTAGTCGAGCCGGTCGAGGTAGGGCAGCGCCTGCAGATAGGTCTTGTACTCAACGAGCTTCTCGGTCCCGCGGTGCAGCAGCCCGATGTGCGGGTCGACCCGTTCGACGACCTCGCCGTCCAGCTCGAGGACCAGGCGCAGTACCCCGTGCGCGGCCGGATGCTGGGGCCCGAAGTTCACCTTGTAGGTCTCGATCGGGTCCTCGGTCGCGGCCGGCAGGCCCGAGGCCCCCACCAGGATCTCGTGCCGAGTCATGGGCTCGCTTTCTCATCGCCCGGCAACAGCCCCTCCCAGGGAGAGAGGAAGTCGAAATCGCGATAGTCCTGGCGCAGCTGAACCGGTTCGCGCACGATCCGCTTTTCCGTCTCGGAATAGCGGAGTTCGTAAAGACCCGAGAGGGGGAAGTCCTTGCGGAGCGGGTGCCCCTCGAAGCCATAGTCGGTCAGGATCCGTCGCAGGTCGGGATGTCCGGCGAACAGCACGCCATACAGGTCAAAGACCTCGCGCTCGTACCAGCCGGCCACCGGGAACACGCCCGTGACGGTCGGCACCGGGGTCTCTTCATCGGTCGACACCTTCACGCGCAACCGCCAGTTGTGACGCAGCGACAGCAGATGATAGTTGACTTCGAAGCGCTCCGCCCGCTCGGGGTAGTCGACGCCCGACATGTCCATGAGCTGCTCGAACTCGAGGTCGGGCGCGTCCCTCAACGTCCGCAAGGCGTCGGCCACCGCCTCGCGCACGATCCGGACCGACAGCTCGCCCGCCGCCTCGCCCACGTCGATGACGGCGTCGCCCAGGCGCGCGACGACGCGCGCAGAGAGCCCATGCAGCGACGCGTGCGTGGGCCAGTGCGCCATCAGCGTTCGAACGTGCCCATGCGGCGGATCTTCCGCTGCAGCACCATGATGCCATAGAGCAGGGCCTCGGCCGTGGGGGGACAGCCCGGCACGTACACGTCGACCGGCACGATCCGGTCGCAGCCGCGCACCACCGAGTAGCTGTAGTGGTAATAGCCCCCGCCGTTGGCGCACGAGCCCATGGAAATCACGTAGCGGGGCTCGGGCATCTGATCGTACACACGGCGCAGGGCCGGCGCCATCTTGTTGCACAAGGTGCCTGCCACGATCATCAGGTCGGACTGGCGCGGGCTGGCGCGCGGCGCCACGCCGAACCGCTCCAGGTCGAAGCGCGGCATGTTGGTGTGCATCATTTCGACGGCGCAGCAGGCGAGCCCGAAGGTCATCCACCAGAGCGACCCGGTCCGCGCCCACTTGGCCACCTCCTCGAGGCTCGTGACGAGGAAGCCACGGTTCGACAGCTCGAACTCCACGTCGCGGAAGAAGGGATCGGCCGCCGGCGCCGGGGCCGTGGGCCGAGCGCTCTCGGGGACCAGCGCGCCGCTCACTCCCATTCGAGCGCCCCCTTCTTCCATTCGTAGACGAACCCCACCGTGAGGACGAGCAGGAAGACCATCATCGAGGCCCAGGCGAACTTCAGCTCGGGCCCCATGTGCTCGAGACTCACCGCCCACGGGAACAGGAACGCCACCTCGAGGTCGAAGATGATGAACAGGATCGACACGAGGTAGAAGCGCACGTCGAACTTGCCGCGGGCCGAGGCGAAGGCCGGAAATCCACTTTCGTATTCCGCGAGCTTGTCGCGGTAGGGCTGGTGCGTGCCCGTCACGCGCGAGAGCAATAGCGGCAGGCCCACGAACGCCAGCGCGAACGCGATCCCCACCCCCAGGAACAGCAGGATGGGGAGATATTCCAGGGCGATCGCAGCCGGCGCCATCGTCGCGCTCCCTAGGGCGCCGGCGCCCGGCGAACAAGCCGCCGGCCTGCCGCAGACCTCATGGGGGGCATTCGGCGGGCGGCCGCGCGCGCAGCGCTTCGGCGATCAGCCGGTGCAGGCGATTGTGCGGTTCGGGCGCCCCCGCCAGGATTTCCGCCCGCTCGATCATCCGGTCCTGTCCTCGGAAGTCGGTGACGAAACCGCCCGCCTCCTGCACCAGCAGGATCCCCGCCGCCACGTCCCAGGGCTTCAGCCCCTCCTCCCAGAAGGCGTCGAACCGGCCGGCCGCCACCCACGCCAAGTCGAGGCTCGCCGCCCCGAACCGGCGGATGCCCGCCACCTCGGGCATCACGCGGTGGAGGATGGCCTCGAACCGCGCTCGGTCGCCGTGGCCGCGGTAGGGGATGCCGGTTGCGACCAGACATTCTGCAAGGTCACGGCGGCCGGACACGCGCAGCCGCGCGTTGTGCAGCCACGCCCCTCGACCGCGCTCGGCCCAGAAGGTCTCGTCGGTCAGCGGCTGATAGACCACGCCCACCACCAGTTCGCCCGCCTTCTCGACCGCCACCGAGATCGCAAAGTGGGGGATCCCGTGCAGGAAGTTGGTCGTGCCGTCCAAGGGATCGACGATGAAGCGCGGCGCGCCCGGCGCGCCGGTGATGGCGTCGCCCTCTTCGCGAAGAAAGCCCCAGCCCGGCCGCGCCCGCGACAGCTCGTCCACCAGCAGCGCTTCGGTCGCCCGGTCGGCGGCCGAGACGAAGTCCGCCGGGCCCTTGCGCGAGACCTGCAGCTGACTCACTTCGCCGAAGTCGCGGCGCAAGCGCACGGCCGCCTTGCGGCAGGCGCGCTCGATCACGGTGACGAGGGCGGGCTGGCTCAGGGCCGCCTCGTTCAGTCCGCGCGGCGGACGTAGGCCTGGGCGTAGACGTCCACCACGATCCGGTCGCCGCGTTCGATGTGCGGGGGCACCAGGATGCGCACTCCGTTGTCGAGGACGGCCGGCTTGTAGCTGGCCGAAGCCGTCTGCCCCTTCACGACCGCATCGGCCTCGGCGACCGTGCATTCCACCTGCTCGGGCAACTGCACGGAGATCGGCCGCTCCTCGTGCAGCTCCATCGTCACGTCCATGCCGTCCGTCAGGAAGGCCGCCGCCTCGCCCAACAGGTCGCGGGGCAGCTGGACCTGCTCGAACGTATCCTTGTCCATGAACACCAGTCCGTCGCCCTCGGCGTAAAGGAACTGGAACTCCTTGGTGTCGAGCCGCACGCGCTCCACCGTTTCCGACGAGCGGAAGCGGACGTTCGTCTTGCGCCCGTCGAGCACGTTCTTCATCTCGACCTGCATATAGGCCCCGCCCTTGCCGGGTTGGACATGCTGTGTCTTGACCGCCCTCCAGAGCGATCCCTCGTACTCGATGATGTTGCCGGGGCGGATGTCGACGCCGCTGATCTTCATGGGGGTCCACGCCGGAAACTGGGCCGCGGCGCGGGCCCTAGCCCAGTGGCCCCGCCGGGTCAAAGGCCCGAGGGCGAGCCGGAAACCTCCTTGACGGGCTTCCCGCCGCTTGACACCTTAACGGTACGGACAGGGAGAAGTGTACGGACAGGGAGGCACCTATGCGAAAAATGCTTGCTGCGGCGGCGATCGCCTTGTTTCCGTGCACGATGGCGCACGCGGCCATCGTCACCGTCCAGGGGTCCTTCACGGCAAGCGGGTGGGAGCTGTACTTCGCGCCGCCCGAGGGGCAGCCGCAAGATCCCATCGATCCGCTGTTCCTGTCCTTCTCGGTCACGTTCGATGACGAACTCACCTAGGAGAACGACCCCAAGCCGCTCTCGATTCTGCGGACCAACATTCCCTATCCCATCAATTTCTCGTATGCGCCCTCGCCGTACGAAAGTGAAGCGACTTTCATCGGTGGATTTTTCGTCCTAGCGACGTTGGGCGGGCCTTTCTTGTGCACCCATAATCCCGAAAGCTTCTGCGCTTTCCTCTTTTACGAAGCGTTCCCGGAGCTCAGCTTCGAAGCCGCGCCGTTCTCGAGCCCGACCTTCCCCGCCACGGCGACGTTCGTCCAGCAGACCACGCCCAACGGCACCGGTTGGCAGGCGGGCCGCATTCGCAACCGCCCGTTCGGCGTGATTCCCGAGCCCGCCACTTGGGCCCTGATGATCGCGGGCTTCGGGCTCGTGGGATGGGCGGCGCGTCGGCGCCGCCCAGCGCTGGGCGCGGCCCCCGTCAGCTGAGGACCGGCAAGAAAGCGCGGATGGCGTCGGCGGGGTCCGGGCCCCCCCACACCGCGCCCGAGACCGCCAGGAAATCCGCGCCTGCGTCGACGAGCAGGCGCGCGTTGCCGGGCGTGATCCCGCCGATCGCCACGCAGGGGACAGGGGAGATGGCCGTCCACCAGCGGAGGATCCGGGGATCGGCGCGGTGGCGCACCTCCTTGGTGGAGGTGGGGAAAAAGGCGCCGAAGGACAGGTAGTTCGCCCCCTGCTCGCCGGCGTCCATGGCCAGATGCCGCGAGCCATGACAGGTGACCCCCACTTGCGCCGCGGGGCCCAGGAGCCGCCGGGCCTCGGCCACGGTGCCGTCCTCCTGGCCCAGGTGGACGCCGTCGGCCCCGCAGGCCGCGGCCAGGTCCGCCCGGTCGTTCACGATGAAGGCCACCCCGGCGGCCGCGCACAGGGGCTGCAGCCGATGGGCGGCCCGCAGCACTTCGTCGTCGGCCACCCCCTTCAGGCGCAGCTGATAGGCCGCCACGGCCGCGCCGCCCGCGGCCAGGGCCGACGCCAAGGCCTGGGCATGCGCCTCGAGGTCGAACGCGGGGGGGGAGACGAGGTAGAGGCGGCAGGGCTCGCGCGGCTCGCGCGGCATGCGGGCCAGGAAGTCCTCGAGCGCGTCCCAGTCCTGGGAAACCTCCCCCCGCGGGGACGAGCTCATTCTTCGCCCAAATAGATCCGAATGATCCGGTCGAGAAGGGCGAGCGCTTCCTCGCGCGGGCGCTGGAAGCTGTTGCGCCCGATGATGGAGCCGCTGCCCCCGCCGTCGCGGATGGCGCGCGCATCGGCGAACACGGCCTCGGCTCCCTTCGTCGCCCCGCCCGAAAACACGACCAGCCGGCGCCCAGCGAAGGCCGACTGCATCACGTGGGCCACGCGCCGGGCCGGCTCCGACCAGTCCTGACCTTCGTAGGCCTTGCGCGCGTCGGGCTGTTCGATGTGGTCGGTGGGCAGCTTCACCTTCACGATGTGGGCCCCGATCAGGCAGGCCATGTGGGCGGCATACGCGCCGACGTCGAGCGCAAGCTCGCCCTCCTTCGACAGCTTGCCCCCCCGCGGATAGCTCCACACGACGGCGGCAAGGCCGGCGGCCTTCGCCTCGGCGATCAGTTCGCGGGCTTCCTCGAGCATGCCATCGAAATGCTCCGAGCCCGGATAGATGGTAAGCCCGATCGCCGAGCAGCCGAGCCGCAGCGCGTCCTCGACCGAGGCGGTGACGGCCTGGTCCTTGTGCACGCTCCAGCTGTTGGAAGAATTCACCTTGAGGATGAGGGGGATTTCGCCGGCGAAGGTGGCGGCTCCCGCCTCGAGCATGCCGAGCGGGGCGGCGTAGGCGCTAAGGCCCGCATCGATCGCCAGGCGGAAGTGGTAATGGGGGTCATAGGCCGGCGGGTTCACCGCGAAGCTGCGAGCCGGCCCGTGTTCGAAGCCCTGGTCGACCGGCAGGATCACGAGCTTGCCCGTACCACCCAGGCGACCGGCCATCAGGATGCGGGCCAGGTTCGCCTTGGTGCCGGGATTGTCGCTTTCATAACCCGCCAGGATCCGGCGGACGGTCTCGGTCACGCGCATCGGCAGCACCTTCCTCGTCAGGTCTTCGTCGAAGGACCTCGACCCCCGGCAAGGGCCGGCCTTCCATCCATTCCAGGAACGCCCCGCCGGCGGTCGACACCAAGGTGAATCGGTCGGCCACGCCGGCCGCGTTCAAGGCCGCCACGGTATCCCCGCCGCCCGCCACCGACACCAGCCGGCCCTGCGCCGTGCGGACAGCGGCGTGGCGTGCGAAGGCGAGGGTGGCGGTATCGAAGGGCGGCAGTTCGAACGCTCCTAGGGGGCCGTTCCAGACGAGCGTGGCGCATCCGTCGACTACGCCCTCCAGCGCTTCGAGCGAGAGCGGGCCGACGTCCAGGATCATCTCGTCGGGCTCGACATGGGGGACGTGGACGATCCGGTGATCGGCGTGCTCGCGGAACTCGCGAGCCACCACCACGTCGGCGGGCAAGTGCACGGTGCACCCAGCGGCCTCGGCCGCCGCCTCGATCCGGCGGACGGCCTCCAGCTGGTGGGCTTCGTGCAGCGACCGGCCCACCGGCAACCCGCGGGCGGCCAGGAAGCTGTTGGCCATCCCACCGCCGATCGCCAGATGATCGACCCGGCGGGCCAGGTTCTCGAGCACGGCAATCTTGGTCGACACCTTGGCCCCGCCCACCACGGCCAACACCGGTCGGCGCGGGGTGCCCAGCACGGCATCGAGCGCCCGGATCTCGCGCTCGAGCGCCCGCCCGGCGACGGCGGGCAGGAAGCGCGCCAGGCCTTCGGTCGAGGCGTGCGCCCGGTGGGCGGCCGAGAACGCGTCGTTCACGAACAGGTCGCCAAGAGCGGCCAGCCGGGCGACGAAGGCGGGGTCGTTGGCCTCCTCGCCCGAGTGGAAGCGGGTGTTCTCCAGCACGGTGATGCTGCCGGGCGCCAGCTTCGCCACCTCGCGCTGGACGTCCTCGCCGACGCAATCGGCCAGGAAGCCCACGGGCCGCCCCAAGACGGCGGCCAGCGCCGGCACCACGGGGGCGAGGGAGAAGGCCGGGTCGGGGCCCCCCTTGGGTCGGCCGAAGTGCGAGAGCACGAGCACCGTCGCCCCGCGATCGGCGAGCTCGAGCAGGGTGGCGCGCGCCGCGGCCAGCCGCGTCGTGTCGGTGACCCGGCCGTCCTCCATCGGCACGTTGAGGTCGACCCGCACGAGCACCCGGCGCCCGGCGAGGTCGGCCGGCACGTCATCGAGGGTGGGCAGTCTCACGCCAGGCGCCCCATCGCCGCGGCCGTATCCAGCATCCGGTTCGAGAACCCCCATTCGTTGTCGTACCACGACAGCACGCGGACCAGCCGGCCCTCGATGACGGCCGTCTCGAGCCCGTCGACGGTGGAGGACGCCGAAGTGTGATTGAAGTCGGCCGAGACGAGCGGTTCCTCGGTATAGTCGAGGATGCCCCGCAGCGCGCCCTGGGCCGCGGCCCGCAGGGCGTCGTTCACCTCCTCGCGGCTCGTGGGGCGGGCGGGGACGAAGGTGAAGTCGATGAGGCTCACGTTGGCCACGGGCACGCGCACGGCCGCGCCGTCGAGCTTGCCCTTCAGTTCGGGAAGCACCTCTCCCACCGCTCGGGCGGCTCCCGTCGTCGTGGGAATCATCGAAAGCCCTGCGGCGCGGGCCCGGCGCGGGTCGGCATGGATCTGATCCAGGATGCGCTGGTCGTTGGTGTAGGCGTGGACGGTCGTCATCAGGCCCCGCTCGATCCCGATGGCATCGTTCAAGACCTTGGCCACGGGGGCCAGGCAGTTCGTGGTGCACGACGCGTTCGAGACCACCGTGTGCTCAGGGCGCAGGCGGTCATGGTTGACGCCGTAGACGACCGTCAGGTCCGCGCCCTTGGCCGGTGCGGAGACCAGCACCTTGCGCGCCCCGGCGGCCAAGTGCAGCCGCGCCTTTTCGGCATTGGTGAAGAGCCCGGTGCATTCAAGCGCGATGTCCACGCCCAACTCCCGGTGCGGCAGGTTCACGGGATCGCGCTCGGCCGTCACTCGGATCCGCCGGCCGTCGACCACCAGATGATCGCCGTCCGCCTCCACCCGGCCCGGATAGCGCCCGTGGACCGAGTCGCGGGCGAACAGGCGGGCGTTGGCGGCCGCATCGGCGAGATCATTGATGGCGACCACCTCGATATCGTCGCGGCCGCTTTCCAGCGCCGCCCGCAGCACGAGGCGTCCGATGCGCCCGAACCCGTTGATCGCCACTTTCACCATCGCCTGCTCCCTTCTGCCTCGGCCTGCGAACCCGGTCGGCGCAGCGCGGCCCGGATGCGGGCGGCCACCGCCTCGGGCGTGAAGCCGAAATGCCGGAAGAGCTCGGCCCCTGGGGCGCTGGCGCCGAACCGGTCGAGCCCGATCAGCACCGCATCGCTCCCCACGATCCGCTCCCAGCCGAGCGTGACCCCCGCCTCGAGAGACACCCGCAACAGTCCGGCGGGGAAAAGCTCGGCCTTGCGCTCCTCGGACTGGGTCTCGAGGAAACGCTCCCAACAGGGCACGGAGACGACGTCGCAGCCGATGTCCTGGGCCTCGAGAAGGCGCGCGGCGCCGACGGCCACCGCCACCTCGGAGCCGGTGGCCGCAATCACCACCTGCCGGGGCGCCTGGGCCGTGACCAGCCGGTAGGCTCCGGCCGCCGAGCGGTTGGGACCGCCCGGTTCCCGCAGGACGGGCACGTCTTGCCGGGTGAGCGCCAGCACCGAGGGCCGGTGTCGGTCGGCCAGCGCCAGAGCCCAGCACTCGGCCGTCTCGACCGCATCCGCCGGGCGGTAGACGACGAGATCCGGAATCGCCCTGAGCGACATCAAGTGCTCGACCGGTTGGTGGGTGGGGCCATCCTCCCCCAGGCCGATCGAATCGTGGGTCAGCACGAAGATGACACCCAGCCGCTGCAGGGCGGCCAGCCGGATGGCGGGCCGGGCGTAGTCGGAAAACACGAGGAAGGTGCCGCCGTAGGGAATGATGCCGCCGTGCAAGGCCATACCGTTCATGGCCGCGGCCATGGCGAACTCGCGCACGCCGTAGTGGAGGTAGCGCCCTCCGTAGTTCTCCCGGGTCAGAAGCGGCAGGCCGGCCGTGCGCGTGTTGTTGGAACTCGTGAGGTCCGCCGAGCCGCCGATCGTTTCGGGCAGCCGGGCGTTCACCTGGGCGAGCACCAGCTCCGAGGCCTTGCGCGTGGCCATCGACCGGGCCTGGGCGACGAGCTCGAGGGGGGGGAGGCGGCCGGCCAGGCGGCGGCGGAACTCCTCGGCCTCAGGGTGGGCGGCGAGCCGGGCCTCCCAGGCCAGACGCAAGGGGCGACCGCGCCGGCCGGCCTCCTCCCACCGCACGCGAAGGTCGGCCGGCACTTCGAAGGGGGCCGCACTCCAACCCAAGGCCGCCTTGGTGGCCGCCGCCTCGTCAGGCCCCAGAGGGCTTCCGTGCACGGCGGCCGTGCCCGCCTTGGTGGGGGCCCCGAAGCCGATGACGGTGCGGCACATCACCAGGCTGGGCCGAGGATCGGCGATCGCCTCGTGCAGGGCGGTGCGGACGGCGGCGTGATCGTGCCCGTCGCAGGCCACGACATGCCAACCGGCCGCCCGAAACCGGCCCGCGGTATCTTCCGAGGAGGCCAAGGCGACCGGTCCGTCGATCGTGACCCGGTTGTCGTCGAACAGCACGACGAGGCGCCCCAGCCGCAGGTGCCCGGCCAGGGCGGCCGCCTCGTGGCTGACGCCCTCCATCAGGCAGCCGTCGCCCGCGATCACGAAGGTGCGGTGGTCGACAAGCTCGTCGCCGAACACCGCGTTCAGGTGGCGTTCGGCGATCGCCATGCCCACCGCGGTCGCGAGCCCCTGGCCGAGCGGCCCGGTCGTGGTCTCCACCCCGGGCAGCTCGGTCGCCTCCGGATGGCCCGCGCACGGGGAGTGCAGCTGGCGGAAGCGGCGCAGGTCCTCGAGGGTGGGCCGCGCATGGCCCGTGAGATGAAGCAGGGCGTAGAGCAGCATCGAGCCGTGGCCGGCCGACAGCACGAAGCGATCGCGGTCGGGCCAGGCGGGGTCGGCCGCGTCGAACTTCAGGAACTCGGTGAACAGCACGGTCGCGACGTCGGCCATGCCGAGCGGCATCCCCGGGTGGCCAGAGCGTGCGGCCTCGACCGCATCGATCGCCAGCGCGCGGATGGCATTCGCCATCGCGGCCAGCGAAACGGCCTTCACCGCGTCGTGCACCAGATCTGCCTTCCCCGGGACCGTTCAAGGGAGCGAGCGCTCCGCAGGCTCCCTTGCAAAGCCCCCGGGCGAAATCAACCAAGCGGCGCCACGGGGGCCGCCATGCGCCCGGCCATTGACCGGCGTCGAGACGGGGTCTTATCGGCCCCGCCCAACCCGTTGCGGGACCGGGGGAGACGCATGGGAACGGCACCCGAGGCCACAGCCGGCCTCGACTGGGAGGAGGCGATCGGGCGGCTCGAACGCGCCCTCGCTCGTGCGGAGGCCGCGGTCGGACGACTGGGCGAACTCGCCCAGCGCCACGCGCATCTGCGGGCGGAAGCCCGGGCGGTCTTGGGCGAGCTCGACCGACTGCTCCACGAGGTGCGCCATGGGTGACGTGACGGTGGCCGTGGGCGGCCGCAACTATCGGCTGGCCTGCCGCGACGGAGAGGAAGCCGCCTTGGCTCGCGCCGCACGGCATCTGGACGAGCAGGCCGCCCGCATCGTCCGGGCACTGGGGCCCACGCCCGAGCCGCGCCTGCTGCTGATGGCCGGGCTGCAGGTGGCGGGCGAGCTCTTGGAGCGGGGGCCTCCCGCGCCGGCGCCCGCGGAACGCCTGGTCCGGGTCGTCCAGCGGCTCGAGCGACTGGCGCAGCAGCTCGAGGATCTGGCCGGGAAAGCCGACGGGCTTGAGGGGACGCCCCGCGCTTCCTAGGTCGTGGCGCGGCGGGACTGGGCGATGCGCGCCAACGAGCACCCCCGAGGCGATACCGATCCACAAGGGGGCTGTCCCTGGACGGGTCGTGGCCCGTGCCACACGGCTCCCACCTGACGCTCGTGGCGTCGGGGACCTCAGGGCAAACGGTCGCTCCGGTTCCGCCACGGGCGGTCGTGTCGACTCCTGACATGACGCGCGACCGCTCCCGGCTCCGCCGCGAGGCCCGTTTGGCACGGCAGGCCTTCGCGTCGGCCCTGGCCCCGGCGGTCCGCCGCGGGCTCGAGGCGGCGATCGCCCGACAGGTGCTGCCCCTCATCCCGCAAGCGGCCGTGGTCGCGGGCTACGCCGCCCAGGACGGCGAGCCTGACGTCGTGCCGTGGCTTGCCCGTCGGGGCGTCACGATCGCCTTTCCGCGCGTCGGGTCCCAGGGGCTCAGCTTTCACCCGAGCCCCCCCGAGGCGCTGGCGCCCGGCGCCTTCGGCATTCTCGAACCACCCGCCCATCTCGGTCCAGTCGCACCCGACCTGGTGCTCGCCCCCTTGCTGCTGTTCGACCGGGCGGGCCGTCGCCTCGGCCGGGGCGCTGGCCTCTACGACCGGACGCTGCACGCCCTGCGGGCGCGGGGCACGGTGCGGGTGATCGGGATCGCCTGGGATTGGCAGGAGGTGGCAGAGCTGCCGCAGGCTTCCTGGGACGAGCGCCTGGATGCCGTCGCGACGCCGACGCGCTTTCTCGATTTCCGCAGCGACGCTAGACCCGGGCCATGACGCCCCACTTGCGGCGCCCCTTGAGCGTGCTGGCCTTGGTGCTGTTCCTCGCGGCCTACGCGGCCATCGTCGTGGGGGTGTTCGCACCCGTCGCCCGGCTGCCGGCGCTGGCACAGGCCCCCATCTGGGCGGTGCTCGGCATCGCCTGGGTCTGGCCGGTCCGCCCCTTCCTGCGCTGGATCGAGACCGGGCGATGGCGGCCGTGACTCGGCCACGGCCCGAGGCCACCCGGACGCTCGCCGAAGTGCGGGCCGCGGTCGACTCGCTCGACCGCGAGCTCGTTGCCCTGTTGGCCGAGCGGATGCGCTTCATGGAAGCGGCCGCCCGGATCAAGGCCGCCCGCCACGAAGTGCGCGACGATGCGCGCAAGCGCGAGGTGATCGCCAACGCCCGCGCCGAAGCGATCGCGCACGGGCTCGACCCCGACCTCGTGGGGCGCCTTTGGGACGTGCTGGTCGAGGCCTCGATCGCCCACGAATTGGCCGCGTTCGATCGTCGCGCCGGGCACGATTCGGTGGCCAAGGGGGGGGTGGGCGCCTGGCGCGAGTGACGGGGCTCGAACCCGCGACCTCCGGCGTGACAGGCCGGCGCTCTAACCGACTGAGCTACACCCGCGTGGGGCCATCGGCCTATGGCCCGGCCGGGCAGGTGTCAAGCAAGCCCATGAAGGCGAGCAGGTGGGCCGCCAGCTCGTCCGGTGCGTCCTCCTGCACCATGTGGCCGGCCCGCGCCAGAATGGCATGGGGCTGACCCGCCGCGCCGCGGATGCGCGCCTTGAGTTCGCCGGCATACGGCAACATCAGCGGATCGGCATCGCCGTTGAGCACGAGGAGCGGGCGGTCGAACCGCTCGAGGCGCTGCCAGGCGGCATCCAGCAGGTCGAACTCGGGATCGTCGGCCCGTTCGGGCAGTAGGAAGGGCAGGCGACGGGGTCCCACCTTGTGGCGTTCGAGCGGAAACGGGGCCTTGTAGGCCTCGGCCGCCGCCCCGCCGATTCCGCGCGATGTGAGCTGGTTGACGGCCGCCGCCACGTCGAACGTGCGCGCCTGCTGGAGGAAGGCCCGCCAGCGCTGCAGCCCGTCCGACAAGCGCTGGCGCCGGTGGGGAAGGAAGGCGTTCACGACCACCACGCGGGCGAAGCGTTCGGGCCAGGTGGCAACCAGCCTCAGGCCAAGGATCCCGCCCCAGCCCTGCGCCACGAGCGTCGTATGGACGAGGCCCTGCCGGTCGAACCACTCGGCAAGCCACGCCAGCATCTGGGCATAGCTGTAGGCCGACGGGTCGAGCGGCTTGTCGGACCGGCCGAAGCCCGGCAGATCGACCGCGAGCACCCGCAGGCCTGCAGCGGCCAGCCGCGGGATCACGTGCCGAAAGCCGAAGCTCCAGGCGCAGTCGCCGTGCAGCAGCACGACCGTGGATCCGTCTTCAGGGCCGGCCTCGTGGTGCGCCATCCGCAGCGGCCCCGGCGGCCCCGCGTGCACGACGGTCAAGCGGGGGGCCCAGGGCCAGTCGGGAAGCCGGGCGAAGCGGACGTCGGGTGTCGTGTAGATCATCGTGCGCCACTCCGGGACGGGCTTGCCGGCCATGGCGGGCGACCGTCGCGACCGCAATGCGCCCTGACCTACGGATTGCCGGGACGGCGCCTTGACGGCTACCGGCACGGCATGGACCTCGCCACCATGAAGGAGCGCACGGCCGACTGGTTCCGCGCCCTGCGCGACCGGATCTGCGCCGCGTTCGAAGCGCTCGAGGACGAAGGTGCCCACGCGCCGGCCCTGCCCGAAGCGCCGCCGGGGCCGGGCCGTTTCCAGCGCACCGCCTGGACCCGCACCGATCACAGCGGCGCCCCGGGCGGCGGCGGAGAGATGAGCCTGATGAAGGGCCGCGTCTTCGAAAAGGTCGGGGTGAACATCTCGACCGTCTACGGCCAGTTTCCGCCCGATTTCGCCAAGACCATTCCCGGTGCCGAGGAGGACCCCCGCTTCTTCGCCACCGGCATCAGCCTGGTGGCCCACATGGCCAACCCGCACGTGCCGGCGGTGCACATGAACACCCGGTTCCTGGTGACCACCCGCGCCTGGTTCGGCGGGGGGGCAGACCTCAATCCCGCCCTGCCCCGCGAGGAAGACACCCGCGCCTTCCACGCCGAACTGAAGGCCGCCTGCGACGCCCACCACCCCGACCATTGGCCGCGCTTCTCGGCCTGGTGCGACGAGTATTTCTTCATCCGCCACCGCAACCGGGCCCGGGGCGTGGGCGGTATCTTTTACGACTACCTGGAATGCCCAGACGCGGCTACGTTCGAAGCCCATTTCGCCTTCACCCGCGACGTAGGCGAGGCCTTCCTGCGGGCCTTCCCCCCCATCGTGCGCCGGCGCATGGCCGAGCCCTTCGGGCCCGACGAGCGGCGCGCCCTGTTGCGCTACCGGGGCCTCTACGCCGAGTTCAACCTGGTCTACGACCGCGGCACGGTGTTCGGGCTGCGCACGGGCGGGAATGTGGAGGCGATCCTGATGAGCTTGCCCCCCGAAGCCCGCTGGGACTGAGCGGCCACGTCGCCCAACCTTGGCGCCCCGGGGCTTCGGATTGGCAGAACGTGAGCCCGGGGCCTTCGGCGACGCGGGCGCGGTGGCTGGGTCGGTGCGTGGGACCGCCGCCCCGGAGCCGCCGAGACCGGGACACTCAGCGCAGCATCAGCCCGCCGTCGATCGCCACCGACTGCCCCGTCACATAGGCCGATCGCGGGCTCGCCAAGAACAGGACGATCTGGGCCACCTCGTGGGGCTCGCCCCAGCGCCGCTCGGGAATGGCCTTGAGCAGGCGCGCCTCGTAACCGGGATCCTCGCGCTGGCGCTCGGTCATCCGCGTGCGGATGAACCCGGGGGCCACCAGGTTCACCCGGATGCCGTCGGGCGCCCACTTGTCGGCGAGCGCGCGGGTGAGCCCCAGGAGGCCTGCCTTCGACGCCGTGTAGGCCGGGGTTTCGCGCAGCGCGAGGAAGCTCGAGAGCGAGCCCATGTTGACGATCGCCCCCCGCCGTTCCTTGAGGCTGGGATAGGCGGCCAGGCACAAATCCATGACGGCGGCCAGGTTCACCTCGAGCACCGCCCGGAAGCCTTGGGGGCTGTACTCGTCGGGCCGCCCGGTGCCGGCGTTGTTCACGAGCACGTCGAGCGGCCCGGCGGCCGCCACGACCGCTTCCGCCGTGCCCGGCCTGCCGAAATCGGCCTGGACGTAGCGGAAGGCCGAAAGATCGGTCTCGTAGTCGGTGGCGGCGGGCCGGGTGCCGGTGATCACCACCTCCGCCCCGGCCTCGGCGAAGGCCTGGGCCGTGGCCAGGCCGATGCCCTGGCTGCCGCCCGTGACCAGCACGCGCTTGCCCGCGAATTCGGGCCAAGAGAAGGTCATGCGCTCATCCCTCCATCCACGACGAGGTGGGTGCCCGTGACGTAGGCCGCCGCGGCCGACGCCAGGAACAGGATGGGGCCCGCCAGATCCCGAGGCTCGCCCGTGCGGCCCAGCGGGATCGCGGCCCGGGCGCGGGCCACGCGTTCGGGGACGGCGAAGGTCACCTCGGTCATCTTCGTGCGCACGAGCCCCGGGGCCACCAGGTTCACGCGGATCCCCTCCGGCCCCAGGGCCATGGCGAGCGAGCGCGTGAGGGTGACGAGCCCGCCCTTCGACGCCGAATAGGCCGGCTGCGCGATCACCCCGCGAAAGCTGGCGACCGAGCCCACCAGCACCACTGCCCCGCGGCCCGAGGCCGCGAGGTGCCGCCGGAAGGCCATCACGAGCCGCATTGGGCCCACCAGATTGGTGTCCACCACGCCGGCGAAGACTTCGGGGTCGAACTCCCGGCGGCGGTATTCCACGCGCGCGCCCGCCACGACCAGCACGTCGAGCCGCGGGATCGCCTCGGCAAGCGCCCGCACCGCCAGCGCATCGCCGAAGTCGAGACGGTGATAGTCGAGGCCGTCGAGATCGCCGTCGGTGCCCGCGTAGTCGGCCGCCGCGGGCCTGGTGCCCGTCACGTGGACGCGGGCGCCGGCCTGCCGGAAGGCCTGGGCGGCGGCGTTGCCGATGCCCGTCGAGCCACCCGCCACCAGCACGGCGGCGCCCGCGAAGTCGAACTGGTCCACGCCTCGGCCCTGGCGAGTGGTGCTACGCCTGTTCAGCGCTGGAAAATGACAGGCCAGAGCGCGCCTGCGCGCCATGGCGCGGGCGGCGTGCGGGCGCTAGGGTCGCCCCCATGTTCCTGTCGTTCATCGACGAGCTGCGCGCGGCCCGGATCCCGGCCTCGCTCAAGGAGCACCTGACCCTGCTCGAGGCCTTGAAGGCCGGGGTCATCGGCCCGAACGTCGAGGAGTTCTACTACCTCGCCCGCAGCATCTACGTGAAGGACGAAGCGCTGCTCGACCGGTTCGACCAGGTCTTCGCCAAGGTGTTCCGCGGGCTTGAGGCGGTGTGGGCGACCGGCGCGGTCGAGATCCCGGCCGAATGGCTCCGGCGCCTGGCCGAGCTGCACCTGACCCCTGAGGAAATGGCCCGGATCGCAGCGCTCGGCTCATGGGAGGAGATCATGGCCACCCTCCAGCGCCGGCTCGAGGAACAGCGGGGCCGGCACGAGGGCGGGGCAAAATGGATCGGTACGGCCGGCACCTCGCCCTATGGCGCCCACGGCTTCAACCCCGAGGGCGTGCGCATGGGCCAGGAGGAGGGCCGGCAGGCCAAGGGCCTCAAGGTCTGGGAGCGGCGGGAGTTCCGCAACCTCGACTCCTCGGTCGAGCTTGGCACGCGCAACATCAAGCTGGCCTTGCGGCGGCTGCGCCGGTTCGCGCGGGAAGGGGCGGCCGAGGAGCTCGACCTCGACGCCACCATCCAGGGCACCGCCCGCAAGGCCTACCTGGACATCGTGATGCGGCCCGAACGGCACAATGCCGTGAAGGTCTTGCTGCTGTTGGACGTGGGCGGGTCGATGGATCCGTTCGTCCGGGTCTGCGAGGAACTCTTCTCGGCTGCCCGGTCGGAGTTCAAGCACCTGGAGTTCTTCTACTTCCACAACTGCCCCTACGAAGCCCTGTGGAAGGACAACCGCCGCCGCTGGTCCGAGCGCACGCCCACTGTGCAGGTGATGCACACCTATCCGCACGACTACAAGCTCATCTTCGTGGGCGACGCCTCGATGAGCCCCTACGAGCTCACCCATCCGGGGGGCTCGGTGGAACATTGGAACGAGGAGGCGGGCGCGCTCTGGATCGAGCGGCTGACCCACGTCTACCCGGCGGCCGTCTGGCTCAATCCCATTCCCGAAGCGCACTGGGCCCATTCGGCATCGATCGGGATCGTGCGCGGGCTGATGGGCGGGCGCATGTATCCCTTGACCCTCGAGGGGCTCGACCGGGCGATGCGCGAACTGTCGCGAACGCGTTGAACTCGGGCCACGCGTCAGGCGACGGCGCCCGACGCCCGGAGCTCGGCCGGATCGAGCCCCAATTCGGCCAGGATGGCGTCGGTATGGGCGCCGGGTGCGGCCAGCTCGCCGGAGGAGGCCGGGCGCACCCCATCGAGGCTTACGGGCACGACGGGCAGGAGGGTGCGCGTTCCGTCGTCCAGGGTCACGGGCTGCAGCCCCCCTGAGGCCAGCAGGTGGGGATCGTCGAACAGGTCCTCGGGCCGGCCGATGGGGGCGAAGGGAAGGCCCGATCCTTCGAGCTTCGCGACCAGCTCGGCCCGGGTGAACTGCCTGAGGCGGGCGCGCACCACGGGCAGGATCTCGTCGCGCGCCTCGACCCGAGCGTTGTTGGTGCGCCATTCCTCGCGCGCCCAGAGTTCGGGCAGGTCGAACAGGGCGCAGAACTTCTCCCACAGCGCGTCGGTCACGACGCCCAGGAACAGGGGGTCGTCCTTGGTCTCGAAGACGTCGTAGATGGCCCAGGCCGACACCCGGGCCGGCATGGGGGCCGCCGCCACGCCGGTCACGGCCTTCTGGGCCATGTGCTGGCCCACGAGGTAGACGGTGGTTTCGAACAGGGCCGCCGTCACCCGCGCCCCGCGGCCGGTGCGCTGGCGCGCCTGAAGGGCGGCCAGGGCGGCGATCACCGAGAACATGCCACCCGTTACGTCGATGACCGACGCGCCCGCGCGCAGCGGCCGGCCGGGCGGTCCCGTCATGTAGGCAAGCCCGCCCATCATCTGCGCCACCTCGTCCAAGGCGGTGCGCCGCTCGTAGGGGCCGGGTAGGAATCCCTTCTCCGACACGTGGATGAGCCCCGGATTGCGGGGGGCGAGGTCGTCGTAGCCCAGGCCCAAGGCTTCGATGGCGCCGGGGCGGAAGTTCTCGACCAGGATGTCCGCCCGCTCGGCCAGGCGGCGCGCCACGTCGCGGCCCACGGGATGCTTGAGGTCAAGGCAGATCGAGCGCTTGCCCCGGTTGTACATGGGAAAATAGCCGGCCCCCGAGCCCTTGAGCCGGCGCGTGGCATCCCCGCCGATCGGCTCCACCTTCACGACGTCGGCCCCCAGGTCCGCCAGGATCTGGCCCGCCGCCGGGCCCATCACCATGTGCGTGAACTCGACGACCCGGATGCCAGCCAGCGGCGCCTGCATCGTTGCTCCTCGCCCTTCCGTCGGGCTAAATGTCCGGACAAGTCTGGGTGCGCAAGGACCGGGCGATGAACCTCTGGGACGGCGTCGACGTGCTGGTGAGCGAGGTGGGCCCCCGCGACGGGCTGCAGTCGATCACCCCCATCATGCCGACCGAGGCCAAGCTGCGCTGGATCGGGGCCCTGGTGGAGGCCGGCGTCCGCGAGGTGGAGGCCGGCAGCTTCGTCCCCGCCCACGTCGTGCCCCAGCTGGCCGATACGGCCGAAGTGGTCCGCACCCTGAAGCGCTGCCATCCGGGGCTTCACGTCGCGGCCCTGGTGCCCAACGCTCGCGGCGCCCGCGCTGCCCTCGAGGCCGGGGCCGACAAGATCACCTTGCCGCTTTCGGCCTCCGAAACCCACTCGTTGCGCAACCTGCGGCGCACGCACGCCCAGGTGCTGGACGAGGTGCGCGCCATCGCCGAGCTCCTGTCCCGGGCGGGGCCCAACCGGCCGGTGTTCGAAGGGGCCGTCTCGACCGCCTTTGGCTGCACCCTCGAAGGGCCGGTGCCCGAGGCCCGGGTCGTGGCCCTGGCCGAGCGGTTGGTCGCACTGGGCTGCGACGAGGTGAGCCTGTCGGACACGACGGGCTACGCCAATCCCGCCCAGGTCCGGCGGTTGGTGAAGGCCGTGCAGGCCGCGGTGGGACCCGAGCGCATGACGGGCCTGCACCTGCACAACACCCGCGGCTTGGGTCTTGCGAACGTGCTGGCCGGGCTCGAGGAGGGCGTTCGCACCTTCGATGCAAGCCAGGGAGGCCTGGGGGGGTGCCCCTTCGCTCCGGGGGCTTCCGGCAATGTGGTGACCGAGGATCTGGTCTTCATGCTGGAAGCCATGGGCCTGAAGACCGGCATCGACCTCGACCGGCTGCTGGCCGCGCGCCGGATCCTGGCCGAGGCGCTGCCCACCGAGCCGCTCTATGGCTTCCTGGCCGAGGCTGGCCTGCCCCTCGGCTTCCGCCAGGCCGCTTGAGGCTTCCGCCCGCCCCGTGAGCGCGGCTAAGCAGGGGTGGGGGCAACGTCTGCGCCCCGCGGCATGGAGGCGGGCATGGGTCTGTTTTCGAAGCTCAAGGACTCGATCTTCGGCAGCGACGAAGCCAAGGAAGTGAAGGCGGCCACGCCACCGCCCGCGCCGCCCCCCGCCGCCCCGGCCACGCCCGCAGCACCCGCCGAACCCCAAGGGCAGCCCATCGATGTGGAAGCCGTGCTCGACTATATGGCCAAGAAGCGGGGCCAGCCCAACAACTGGCGGACCTCGATCGTCGACCTCATGAAGCTCGTGGGCATGGATCACTCGCTCGAAGCCCGCAAGGAACTCGCCAAGGACCTGGGCTATACGGGAGCGCTCGACGGGTCGGCCGAGATGAACCTGTGGCTTCACAAGAAGGTGATGGAGCGGCTGGCGCAGGAACGGGTCTGACCACGCCGCCCCCGCCGGGGCTGGAGGGCCAGGCGCCGAAATCGGCGCTCCGCGAACGCCACCGAGCCAGGATATCACCGGCGCGCCCATGCCGCTTCGGGCATCGTGCCCCCGCACGCCGCCGGGCCGGGGTGGCGCCGGCGCGCTCATCTTGCTTCGTGCATCGTGCCCACCATGCGCTGCCGGGCCGGTGGGCGCGTGCGACCTTACGGCCCCGGGGCCAGCACGTAGAGCGCGTGGTCGGCCCACAGGTTGGGGTGCCAGCGCACTTCGCGGTTCTGCCGAGTGAAGCGGCGGGCCTCCACCCGCCAGCCGCGTTCGGCCACCAGGGCCTCGAAGTCGCGGATGGTGCACAAGTGGATGTTGGGCGTGGCGTACCAGCTGGCCGGA
Organism: Sphingomonadaceae bacterium; assembly: GCA_025056155.1. Classification (GTDB taxonomy): domain Bacteria; phylum Pseudomonadota; class Alphaproteobacteria; order Sphingomonadales; family Sphingomonadaceae; genus Thermaurantiacus. Next base: position 338,783 of record JANWWL010000004.1, on the reverse strand, counting down.
AGGTCGGGGGTCACGGGCATCCGCCCCGTCAGCAGCAGGTCCAGGCGCACCCGCCAGTGGCCGAAGTTGGGGAAGGCCACGATCGCCCGCCGCCCGATGCGCAACAGTTCGGTCAGCACCCGGTCGGGGGCGCGCATGGCCTGCAGGGCCTCCGACAGGATGGCGTAGTCGACCGCCGCGGTGGGGAACTGGGCGAGCTCGGTATCCGCATCGCCCTGGACGACCGACAGCCCGTGCGCCAAGGCTTCCGCCACCAGTGCGGGGTCGAGCTCGATGCCCCGCCCATCCACGCCGCGGGCGTCGCGCAGGTGGCGCAACAACAGGCCGTCGGCGCAACCGACGTCCAGCACGCTGGCGCCCTTAGGCACCAGCTCGGCCACGCGGGCGAGCCGGGGGGGCAGGGGCTCCAGTGTCATGGAGCGCGTTCGGTGGCGCGCAGGAACCCGTCGATCACCCGGTTGAGCTCGGGCATGTCGAGCAGAAAGGAATCGTGGCCGTGCGGGCTCGACAGCTCGACCAGGCTGGCATGAGCGCCGGCCGCGACCAGGGCCTGGACGATCCGGCGGGCCTCGGCCGTGGGATAGAGCCAGTCGGAGTCGAAGCTCACCAGCGCGAACCGGGCCCGGCTGCCGCGGAAAGCGTCCGCCAGCCGGCCCCCGTGGCGTTCGCCAAGGTCGAAATAGTCCATCGCACGGGTGATGTAGAGGTAGGAGTTGGCGTCGAACCGTTCGACGAAGGTCATGCCCTGGTGGCGCAGGTAGGATTCCACCTGGAAGTCGGCGTCGAACCCGAAGCTCGGCCGGTCCCGCCCCTGCAGCCGCCGCCCGAACCGCTCGGTGAGCCCCGCTTCCGACAGGTAGGTGATGTGCGCGGCCATGCGGGCCACCGCGAGACCCTTCGTGGGGCGACGGCCACAGGCCAGGAAGCGGCCCTGACACCAGTCGGGATCGGCCATGATGGCCTGGCGGCCCACTTCATGGAAGGCGATGTTCTGGGCCGAATGGCGCGCGGCCGTGGCGATCGCGATCACCGCCCGCGCGCGGTCGGGGTGGTCGGCGGCGAACTGCAGGGCCAGCATCCCGCCCATCGACCCGCCGATGACGGCGAGCAGCCGGCCCACCCCCAACTCGTCGAGCAAGGCCACCTGGGCGCGCACCATGTCGGCGATGGTCACGACCGGGAAGTCGATCGCCCAGGGTTCGCCCGTGACCGGATGATCGAGCGCGGGGCCCTCGCTGCCCATGCAGCCGCCGATCACGTTGGCGCAGATCACGAAGTGCCGGTCGGTGTCCACGGGCCGGCCGGGGCCCACGACGCGGTGCCACCAGCCGGGCTTGCCCGTCACGGGATGGTCCGAGGCGACGTACTGGTCGCCCGTGAGCGCGTGGAACACCAGGATGGCGTTCCCGCCGTCGGCGGCCAGGCGCCCATAGGTGCGGAAGGCGATGCGCGGCCGCCGCAACACCTGGCCACCGTCGAGCGGCACGTCGCACGACAGGCGGATCTGATGATGGGCGACCGTGGCGAGCATGGCGGCCGGGCGCCCTAGCAGGGCCGACATGCGAGGGCCAAGCTTGCCTTTGGGCCGTCAGGCGCCGAAGGCGGCGCCGCCATGGCCGCGAACGGTCCACAACCCAATCCCTGGATCACCGCCATTCGCGCCTACGAGCCCGGTCGCGCACGCCTGCGCCAGGGGGGCGAGGCCATCAAGCTATCGGCCAACGAGAACCCGTGGGGCCCGTCGCCTGCCGTGGTGGAGGTGATCCGCGCGCACGCCCACGGCGTCCATCGCTACCCCGACGGCTCCGCCCGGCGGCTGCGCGAGCGCTTGGCGGCCCTTCACGATCTGGAGCCCGAGCGGATCGTCTGCGGCACGGGCTCGGACGAGCTCCTGAACCTCGTGCCCCTCATTTACTGCCGGCCCGGCGACAGCGTCGTCCACGTCCGCCACGGCTTCATGGTCTACCCCATCGCCGCGCGGCGGGCGGGGGCCGAGCCGCTGGCGGCACCCGATCGCGATTACGTGGCCGACGTGGACGCGCTGCTCGGCACCGTGCGCTCCGACACGCGCGTGGTGTTCCTGGCCAACCCCAACAACCCCACGGGCACGATGATCGACCGCGCGGCCCTCGCCCATCTGCACGCCGGCCTGCCGCCCCACGTGGTGCTCGTGGTGGACCAGGCTTACGCCGAATATCTGGACGATCCCGACCCCGACGGCGCGCTGGCGCTGGCCAGGTGGGCGCCCAACGTCATCGTCACCCGCACCTTTTCCAAGATCTATGGGCTGGGCGGCCTGCGCGTGGGCTGGGCCACCGGGCCGGCGGCCATCATGACCGAGCTCGACCGCGTCCGCGCTCCGTTTCCCATCTCGACCCTGGGACTGGTGGCCGCCGAGACGGCCGTGTCCGACCAGGACTGGGTGGCCCGCTGCCGGGCCGCGACGCGGATCCAGCGCGCGCGCCTGGAGGCTGCGATCGCCCGGCACGCCCACCGGGGCCTGCGGGCCGTGCCGAGCTCGGCCAACTTCGTGCTGGTGCTCTGCCCCGATGAGGGGCCCTGCTCCGCCCCCGCCCTGCTCGCCGGGCTCGAGGACCGCGGCATCCTGGTGCGCCACCTGCCCTCCCAGGGCTTACCCCAGGCCCTACGCATCACCGTGGGCACGGAGGACGAGACGAGCCGCCTCATCGCCGCACTCGACGAGCTCGCCGCCTGATGCCCTTTCGCCGCATCGCCATCCTGGGGCTGGGCCTCATCGGCTCGTCGCTGGCGCGCGCGGTGCGCGCCCGCTTGCCCGACGTCGCGCTGGTGGGCTTCGATCGCGACCCGGCGGTGGTGACGCGCGTGGCCGAACTGGGCCTCGTCGACATCCTGAGCCCCTCGGCGGCCGCGGCGGCGCGCGGTGCCGAGCTCGTCGTGCTGGCGACGCCGCTTGGCACCTTCGCCGAGCTGGCGCAGGCCATCGCCCCCGCCCTGGAGCCCGACGCCGTGGTCTCGGACGTGGGCTCGGCCAAGCAGGCGGTGATCGAGGCGGTGGCCCCCTGCCTGCCGGCGCACGCCCACCTGGTGCCCGCCCATCCGGTCGCGGGCACCGAGCAATCCGGGCCGGATGCCGGGTTCGAAGATCTGTTCCAAGGCCGATGGGCCATCCTGACCCCGCCGCCCGGCACGCCGCCCATGGCAGTAGAGCGCGTTCGGCGCCTGTGGGAAGCCGTAGGCGCCACGGTGGAGGTGATGGATGCCCGCCATCACGACCTGGTGCTGGCCATCACCAGCCACCTGCCGCATCTCATCGCCTATTCCATCGTCGGCACGGCATCCGACCTCGAGAGCGTGACCAAGGCCGAAGTGATCAAATATTCTGCGGGCGGCTTCCGAGACTTCACGCGGATCGCCGCGTCAGACCCCACGATGTGGCGCGATGTGTTCCTGATGAACCGGGAGGCGGTTCTCGAGATGCTGGCCCGCTTCTCAGAGGACCTGGCGGCCCTCCAGCGCGCCATCCGGTGGGGGGACGGCGAAACGCTGTTCCGGCGCTTCGCGGCCAGCCGCGCCATTCGCCGCGCGATCGTGGAGGCCGGCCAAGACACGGCCGCCCCTGACTTCGGTCGCCGGCGCTGAGGCGCCGTCAGTCCAGGGGATCCGACTCCTCGGGGTCGAACCCCAGTACGGCACGGGCGACGTCGGGTGGGTGGCCCGCCCGCACCATGGCCGCAAGCTGCCGCGCGCGGGCCCTGCGGTCTGCGATTGGCGGGCCGAACGGCCCCAACCCGCGGCGTCGCGCGAAGGCCAGAGCCTGCGCGCGCGCCTCCAAGGGGCTGGGCCACGCGGGAGGCTCGAGGCCATCGGCCCGCAGGCGCTTGCGAATCCGACGAGCGCCCAGGCCGCGGGCAGCCATCGTCCGCGCCTTCGCCTGGGCATAGGCCTCCTCGTCGATGAGACCGCGCGCCGCCAGCCGGTCGACCAGGGCCGCGACGTCGGGCGGAGTGTCCCCCGCCCAGCCGCGCGCCTGCAGCCGGGCCCGCAGGTGGCGGGCCAAGCGCGCTCGGGTCGTCTGGAACCGGCCGACGTAGGCCAGGGCCAACCGCTCGAGCCCATCCGGGTCGAGCGGCGGAGGCTTGCCGCGTCGGCGCGTGGAGCCCATTGCCTTGAGCTTGCCACAGTTCCGGCACCATTTGAACGCCGGATCGGAGCAACCGGGACCATGGGTCAGGCCCCCGCCGCCCGAGCCCAACGCAGGACGGAGCATGAGCGCGATTTCGGTGATTCCGGGCCCCACCCCCCTCGACAGCGGCCTGCCGCTGGTGAGGGGCGACTTCCCCACCCTGTGCCATGCGCTGGACTATGCGGCGCGCGGCCGGACGGGCCTCAACTTCCACGATTCCCGCGCCAACCTTGTGCGAGCCTATCCTTATGCCGAACTGCGGGCCGACGCGCTCCTGACCGCCCGCCGGTTGGTGGCACGGGGCCTGAAGCCAGGCGACCGCCTGGCGCTGATTGCCGAGACGGGCCCGGATTTCCCGGCCCTGTTCTTCGGTGCGCTCTATGCAGGCGTCCTGCCCGTGCCGCTGCCCATGCCCACGTCGTTCGGCGGCCGCTCGGCCTATGTGCTGCAGCTGCGCCAGCAGCTGAGGCACGCCGAACCTGCACTGGTGGTGGGCCCCGACGCCCTGCTCGACATGGTGGCCGAAGCCGCGGCCGACGTCGCACCCGCCCTGCCGTGGAGCGCGGTGCCGGCCCTGCCCGCGCCCGCCGCCGCCCTGCCCGATCCGCAGGCCCGGTCGGTCGCCTATCTGCAGTATTCCAGCGGCTCCACGCGCTTTCCCCATGGCGTCGCCGTGACCCACGCGGCCGTGATGGCGAACCTCAAGGGTCAGGGGGAGGCGCTCGAGATCCGGAAGGGCGACCGCTGCGTATCGTGGCTGCCCTGGTATCACGACATGGGGCTGGTGGGCTGCCTCCTGGCGCCGATGGCCGGGCAACTGTCGGTCGACTATCTTTCGACCGACGACTTCGCCCGCCGGCCGCTGTCTTGGCTCACGCTCGTCAGCCGCAATCCGGGCACCACCATCAGCTATTCGCCCAGCTTCGGCTACGACATCTGCGCCCGGCGCATCTCCACCCAGACGGACGTGAAGGCCCGGTTCGACCTGTCGCGCTGGCGGGTGGCGGGCAACGGCGCAGACATGATCCGCCCGGACGTCTGCCAGGCCTTCGTCGACGCCTTCGCCGATGCGGGCTTCCAGGCCTCGGCCTTCACGCCGAGCTACGGGCTCGCCGAGGCCACGCTGGCCGTCACCATCGCCCCGCCGGGCCAGGGAATCCTGTGCGATCTCGTGGACGAACGCCGGCTTTCGGGCGATCCCACGCCGCCCGACCCCGATCGGCCCGTGCGCTATCGGGCGATCGTGAACTGCGGCCGGCCGATCGCCGGCCATCGGGTCGAGATCCGCGGGGACGACGGTCGCCTCCTGCCCGAGGGCGAGATCGGCCGGGTGTTCGTGGCGGGGCCCAGCCTGATGACCGGCTATTTCCGCGACGAGGCGGCCACGCGCGCCTGCCTTTCGGCCGACGGCTGGCTGGACACGGGCGACATGGGTTATCTGAAGGGAGGCGACCTGTACATCGTGGGCCGGGCGAAGGACATGATCATCCTCAACGGCCGCAACCACTGGCCGCAGGATATCGAGTGGGCGATCGAGCAGATCGAGGGGTTCAAACCGGGTGACATCGCCGCCTTCTCGATCACGCTGCCCTCGGGCGAGGAGGCGCCGGCCGTGCTGGTGCAGTGCCGCTCCGCGGACCCCGCCGAGCGGGAGCGCCTGAAATCCGTGATCCGCCAGAAGGTCCGTCAGCTCACCGGCATGACCTGCATCGTCGAACTCGTGCCGCCGCGCACCCTGCCCCGCACCACCTCCGGCAAGCTCAGCCGGTCGAAGGCCCGCGCCCTCTACCTGTCGGGCGAGATCGTGCCCTTGGATCGGGCGGCCTGAGCCCATCCCGTCGCGTTGCGACGGGGGCTCCGCCGCCCTAGGTCGGTTGCCGATGACTCCGGATGCGGTGCCAGGCTGGGTGGATCGCCTGCCGGGCCGGCCGCGGCGCTGGGCCCGGCTTGCCCGCTTCGACCGGCCGGCCGGCATCTGGCTTCTGTTCTGGCCCTGCGCCGTGGGGCTCTTCCTGTCGGAGCGCCCGGCGGCGCTCGCTCTCCTGCCCTGGTTCTTCCTGGGCGCCGTCGTGATGCGGGCGGCCGGTTGCATCTGGAACGACCTGCTTGACCGCGACCTCGACCGCAAGGTGGCCCGCACCGCCGCCCGCCCGCTGGCGAGCGGAGAGGTGCGCCCGGCCGAGGCGATCGCCCTGATGGCGGCTTTCCTAGGCGTGGGCCTCTGGGTCTTGGCCCAGCTGCCCCGACCCGCCCAGCTCGCCGCCCTGCTCTCGCTTCTTCCCGTAGCCGTCTATCCGCTCATGAAGCGGATCACCTGGTGGCCTCAGGTCTGGCTCGGTATCACGTTCAACTGGGGCGTGTGGGTCGGCTGGGCCTGCGGCGCGCGGCCGGCCGAGCCGGTCGTGGCGGCGCTCGCGTACCTCGGCCTCCTCCTGTGGACGGTCGGCTACGACACGATCTACGCGACCCAGGACCGCGAGGACGACGCGCTGGCGGGCGTGCGGTCCGCGGCCCGGCGACTGGGCCCGCACCTCAAAGGCGGGGTCATGGCGTGCTACGGTGCGGCTCTCCTCCTCCTGGGGGCGGCCCTCTACCGCCACCGGCCCGACGTGCTGGCGCCGCTCGGCCTGCTGCCGGCGGCCGTGGCGCTAGGGTGGCAAGCCTTCACCTTCCGGCCCGACGCACCTGGCAACGCCCTCGCGCGCTTCCGGGCCAATGTGGAGGCGGGCGGGCTCATCGCCTTGGCCTTCGCCGCCACCTTTCCCTGGCCCGGGCCGTGGGCGCGCGGGTGAGCGCTGTTGGGTCCCACCTCGAGGCGGATCTCGAGCTGGCCCGTTCCGCGGCCGAAGAGGCGGGCGAGCTTGCACGGCGGCTCGCCACCCGCGAGGTCCAGGCCTGGGACAAAGGCGGGCGGCATCCCGCGACCTCTTCCGATCTTGCGGTGGATGCGCTCATCAAGCGTCGGCTGCAAGCCGCCCGACCGGAATACGGTTGGCTCTCGGAAGAGACGGCCGATTCGCCCGAGCGGCTGAGCCGCCGGGCGCTCTGGGTGGTGGACCCCATCGACGGCACCCGAGACTATCTGCGCGGGCGGAGCGGCTGGGCGATCTCGGTGGCGCTGGCCGTGGACGGTCAGGTGGAACTTGGAGTGCTGGTGGCCCCGGCCCTGGGGCCTCACTTTCGCCGCCACGCGCGCTGGCGCCACGTGCAACGGTCAGCCCATCGCCGTCGCGCGCCTCGACACGCTGGACGTGATCCGGCTGCCCGTGGAGCCCGCCTTTGCGTCCTTCTGGTCGGCACCCTGGCGGGTCGAGCCAGTGCACCGGCCCAACAGCCAGGCGCTGCGCATGGCCCTGGTGGCGAGCGGCGAAGCCCATGGCATGGTCGACGGGCGGGCGACGCACGAGTGGGACGTAGCGGCCGCGAGCCTGATCGTCGAGGCGGCCGGGGGACGAGTGACCGACCGCGAGGGCGTACCCTTCCGGTTCAACAAGCCGAGGCCCCAGGTGGCCGGGATCGTGGCGGCCACGCCCGCCCTGCACGAGCCCTTGGCGCGGCGCCTGGCCGACCTGCGCGCCGCGTTGCACCGGGCCGGCGTGGCGCTGGAGCGCGACGGCTAGCGGCCGCCGCGCATCAGGCTGCCCAGGATCCCCCGAACGAGCGACCGGCCGAGCTGGGTGGCCATCGCGCGGCCGACCGAGGTGGCGACCCGAGCGAGCTCGGACTCCATCCGGCCCGATGGGCCTTGGCGGTCGGCTCGCCGCGTTTCGGCGCGGGCTGGTTCGGAGGCCGCGCGGGCTTGCGCCTGGCGTTCCACCGCGCGTTCGGCGGCCCGTCGGGACAAGGTTTCGTAAGCCGACGGACGATCGAGGGGCGTGTCGTAGCGACCGGCAACGGGTGAGTTGGCCAACAGGGAGCGGCGTTCCGCATCCGACAGGGGCCCGACGCGGCCGCGCGGCGGGGCCACCAGCGTGCGCTCGACCGGTGTGGGCGCCCCCTTCTCGTCCAGCACCGACACGAGCGCTTCGCCCACCTTGAGCTCGGTGATGGCCTGGGCCACGTCGAGCCCCGGGTTGGGCCGGAACGTTTCGGCCGCCGCGCGCACCGCCTTCTGGTCGCGTGGCGTGAAGGCCCGCAGCGCGTGCTGGATTCGGTTGCCCAGCTGGCCCGCGACGGAATCGGGGATGTCGATGGGGTTCTGGGTGCAGAAGTAGACGCCCACCCCCTTCGATCGGATGAGGCGCACAACCTGTTCCACCCGCTCCAGGAGGGCCTTCGGCGCTTCGTCGAACAGCAGGTGGGCTTCGTCGAAGAAGAAGATGAGGCGCGGCTTGTCGGGATCGCCAACCTCTGGCAGGTCCTCGAACAGTTCGGACAATAGCCACAGGAGGAAGGTGGAATAGAGGCGAGGCGACTGCATCAGTCGGTCCGCCGCCAGCACGCTAATCCGCCCGCGGCCGTCGGGCTCGACGGCCATGAGGTCGGTGATGTCGAGCGACGGCTCGCCGAAGAAACGGTCGCCCCCTTGCGCTTCGAGCGTCAACAACTGGCGCTGGATGGCTCCGACCGACGCGCGAGTCACGTTGCCGAAGTGGGTGGCGAGGGTGTCCGCCTCCTCCGCGCAGACTGCCAGAAGCTGCCGCAGGTCCTTGAGGTCGAGGACCAGCCATCCCTCCTCGTCGGCCCAGCGGAAGGCCACGTTCAGCACGCCCTCCTGCACGTCGTTGAGGTCCATCAGGCGGGCGAGCAGCAGGGGCCCCATGTCCGACACCGTGGTGCGGACGGGATGCCCCCGTTCGCCGAACAGGTCCCACAGCACGACGGGATTGCTGTCGTAGGCCCAGTCGCCGAGCCCCAGCTCCGCGGCCCGGCGGGCGAAGGGCGCGTGGGTCTTGGCCGTGGGCGAGCCCGGCAGCGCCATGCCGGCCACGTCGCCCTTCACGCGGGAAAGAACACGGGAACGCCCGCCCGGCTGAACCCTTCGGCCAGCACCTGCAGGGTCACGGTCTTGCCCGTCCCCGTCGCTCCGGCCACCAGGCCATGGCGGTTGGCCCGATCGAGCCTCAGCCACTGCGGCCGGCCCTGGGCCTTGCCGATCAGGATGCCCTGCTCCACGCCCCCTCCCCTGCCGGCGCCGCTAGCGCAGCTTCACGCCCACGAAGCGGGCCGGGCCATTGCCGCGTTGGACCAACAGGAGCACCGTGTCGCGCCCCGCCCGGCGCGCTTCGGCCACGGCGGCGGCGGCGTCCTGCGGCGTGCGCACGGGCCGCTGGTTGATCGAGAGGACGACGTCGCCTCGCTGCAGGCCCTGTTCGGCGGCACTGGAGGCCGGGTTCACCCGGGCGATCACGAGCCCCTGGACGGAATCGGGCAGGCGCAGCTGCTGGCGGATTTCGGGTGTCAGCACCTGCAGGGTGAGCCCCAGCGACTGACGGGCGGCTTCCGCGCCATCGTCGCCGGGGCGCCCGCCGCGCGGCGTCTCGGATTCGGGCGGCAGGCCCTGCAGCACCGCTTCGCTCGGCCGCTCCCCGATCGTGGCCAAGAGGGTGAGGCGCTGGCCGCCCCGGATCACGGTGACGGGCACCCGCGTTCCGATGGGCGTGTTGGCGATGATGAACGACAGCGTGTTGTCTGGGGTCACGTCCTGGCCCGCCACCGCGACGATGACGTCGCCCTGCCGGATGCCGGCCCGGGCGGCGGGGCCGTTGGGTTCGACTCCAGCCACGATCTCGCCGCGGTCCTTGGGCAGGCCGAGCGCGCCGGCGATGGGCTCGGTCATGGCCTGGATCTGCACGCCGAGATAGCCGCGGCGCACCCGGCCCTGCGTTCTCAGCTGCTCGATCACCGGCTCGGCCAGCTCGGCCGGAATGGCAAAGCCAACGCCCACGTTGCCGCCGGTAGGCGAGAAGATGGCGGTGTTCACCCCCACCACATTGCCCGACAGGTCGAACAGCGGCCCGCCCGAATTGCCTTGGTTGATGGACGCATCCGTCTGGATGTAGCGGTCGTAGGCGCCGCCGCCCGAGATGTTGCGGTGGAGGGCCGAGACGATTCCCGCCGTGACCGTGCCGCCCAGGCCGAAGGGGTTGCCGATGGCGATCACCCAGTCGCCCACGCGCAGGTTGCGGGAGTTGCCGAAGCGCACGTAGGGCAAGTCGCGGCCGTCGATCTTGAGCAAGGCGAGATCCGACAGTTGGTCGCGGCCCACGACGCGGGCCTTGAACTCGCGCCGGTCCCACAGGGTGACGGTGATCGAATCGACGGGGCTGCGGCCGTCGCGCCCCGAGATCACGTGGTTGTTGGTGACGATGTAGCCGTCGGGGCTGATGAGGAAGCCCGAGCCCAGCGAGGTGGCCTCGCGCGTGACCGGTTCGCCCATGTCGCCCTGCTGTTCCTGGAAGCGGCGGAACAGCTCCTCGATCGTCATGCCCGGCCCGAACCGGGGGAAGGTGCGGCCGATCTCCACCCGCTGGGTGGTGGAGATGTTCACGACGGCCGGTTGCAGCCGTTGGGCGATGTCGGCGAAGCTGCGCGGCGCCCCGGGCGGAGGATCGTAGGCCAGCGGCGCGGCCGGCGCCGCCCCTTGCGCGAGGGCGGCGGCGGCAAGGCACAGGCCGGCCAGCGCCGGCCCCAGGCGAGCGAAGGTCATGGGCGGATCCTGCGGCATGAGGGACGGCCCCCGAGCTGCCGGTGGCACGGTTGCGACGGGCTGAACGGCCTCACCGGGCGCGCCGACCCTCGAACTCGCGCAGGAATTCGCTGTCGGGCGACAGCACGACGGTGGTGTTCCCTTCGGCGAACGTGGTGCGATAGGCCTGCATGGCGCGCCAGAAGGCGTAGAATTCGGGATCCTTGCCGAAGCTTTCGGCATAGGTGCGGGCGGCCGCGGCGTCGGCTTCGGCCCGGATGATTTGGGCGTCCTTCGCCCCCTGGGCCCGGATTGCGAGCGCCTCCTCCTGCCGGGCGGTGCGCATGCGCTCGTAGGCCGCCTCGAGCGGCGAGCCCGGCGGCAGGTCGGCCCGCTTGATGCGCACGTCGATGATCTCGGCGCCATAGGCCGCCGCGGCACGGTTCACGTTGGCCTGGATCGCTTCCATCAGCTGGCCGCGCTCGGGGCTCAAGAGCGTGTCAAAGCGCTGCTTGCCGAGCTCGTTGCGCATGAGCGAGGTGAGGATCCGCGACAGTTCCTCGGCCAGGCGCTCCTCGGTGCGCACCGTCTGGTACATGCGGACGGGATCCACCACGCGGAAGCGGGCGAAGGCGTCGACCACCAGGCGCAGCTGGTCGGTGGAGAGGACCGTCTGCGGCGGCACGTCGAGCGAGAGGATCCGCTTGTCGACGAGCAGCACCTCCTGGAGGAAGGGGATCTTCCACATGAGGCCCGCCCCCGTCCGCCCGAAGACCTCGTTGGGCTCGTAGGTGTTGACGGTGGCGACCGGCTTCGAAAGCTGGAGGATGATGGCCTGCTGGTGCTCGGGCACGCGGAAGAGCGAGGACGACAGCAGGATCAACAGCAGAAGGCCGCCCAGCCCCAGGGTGGCCAGCCGGCGGGGCTCGATCGTCATGGCCGGGCCTCGCGCGCCGGCGCCGGGCGCCGCTGCAGCTCGCTCAAGGGCAGGTAGGTGGTGACCCCCGGCACGTCGACGATCGTCTTGTCGACCTTCGAGAGCACCTGCTCCATCGTCTCGAGATACATGCGCTTGCGGGTCACCTCGGGCGCGAGGCGGTATTGCTCGTAGACCTTGTCGAAGGCCGCGGTCGCCCCCTGGGCCTGGGCCTGCACCTGCTGGGCGTAGGCGCGGGCCTGGTTCAGGAATTGCTGGGCGTCCTGCTGGGCGGCCGAGACGTCCTTGAACGCCTCGTCGACGGCGGCCGGCGGGTCGGCCTGCTTGATTTCCACCCCCTGCACCTGGATGCCCGACCGATAGCTGTCCAGGATCTCCTGGGTGCGCTGGGCGACCACCTGGGCGATCGACGCGCGCTCGGGCCCGATGGCGTCGTCGAGGGTGGCGCGGCTGATCGCTTCCCGCATCGCGGCTTCCGTCACTTCCCGCACCGTCCCTTCCTGGTCGGCCAGCTGGAACAGGAACTGCTCGGCGTTCTTCACCCGCCAGCGCACGGTGTAGGCGATGTCGATGATGTTCTGGTCGCCCGTGATCATCAGGTTTTCGCTGCTGCCCGACGGCGCGCCGATGTCGGTCGAGCGGATCGTATCGAAGCGCACCTTCGTCACCTGCTCGAAGGGCGCCGGCAACTTCAGGTGGAAGCCGGGCCCCACGGTGCGCTGGAACTTGCCGAAGCGCGTCACCACGCCGCGCTCGCTGGCATCCACGCGGAAGGCCGAGGTGGAGGCGAGCACAGCGAGCACAAGGCCGCCCACGATCGCGGGCCAGGGCAGGCTGGGCAGCGTCGGCCGGCCGCCGCCCCCGCCGGGGCGCGTCCCGGGGCGGCCGCCCGCCATTTCGCGTAAGCGCTCCTGGCTGCGGCGAATGAACTCGTCGAAGTCCGGGGTGGAGGTCGGCCGGCCCTCGCCGTCGCGGCGGGCGCCGTCGCCCTGGACGCCCCAGGGATTGCGCGCCCCCCGCCGGCCGCCCGTCTCCCAGGGGTTGCGCCGGCGCCCGCCCTCGTCGTGGGGCTCGCTTTCCTCGTTGCCGTGCCAGGACATCCGCTTCTCCCGAAGCGACAGGCGGTCCCTGCCGTCGGCCGCCTTGCCGCGGCGGCCGCGGGCGATATAGGCCGCGGCACCACGGATTGCGAGGGCCCGTGACGATGGCGGACGGTCCCGCGGCGATGGCCTCGGCCCTGACCCGGCTGGCCGACCCGACGGGCGGTGGCGACGTGGTGACGACCGGCCGAGTGTCCGGCTTGAGCCTTTCTCCCGAAGGCGTGGCGGGCGCGGTGCTGGCCATCGACGGCCTGGCGCGCGGGCAGGCTGACCGGCTGGAAGCCGACGTGCGCGAAGCGCTCTCCCGGATCCCCGGCGTGGCGCGCGTGCGCGTGATCCGCACCGCCGAACGGCCGGCCGCCGATGCCCGGGGCATCCCGGGTGTGGGCCAGGTGTTGGCCGTGGGGGCGGGCAAGGGCGGGGTCGGCAAGTCCACGGTGGCGGCCTACCTCGCCCTCGCCTTCCGCCGCCTGGGGCTCAGGGCCGGCCTCCTCGATGCCGACATCCACGGCCCCTCGGCCCACATCATCCTGGGCATCACGCAGCGCGCCCAAGCGACGGCCGACCGACGGCTGGTTCCCGTGGAAGCCCATGGCCTCAAGGTGCTGGGCATGGGGCTTCTGGCCGACCCCGACCGGGCGGTCGCCTGGCGCGGGCCCATGGTGGCCGGCGCCATGGTGCAGATGGCCCAGGGGCGCTGGGCGCCGCTCGACGTGCTGGTGGTCGACCTGCCGCCCGGCACGGGTGACGTCCAGATCAGCCTGGCGCAGAAGCTCGGACCCTCTGGCGCCCTCATCGTCACCACGCCCCAGCGCCTGGCGGTGGCCGACACCCGGCGGGCCGCCGCCCTGTTCCGTCAGCTGGGAGTGCCCGTGCTGGGCGTGATCGCGAACATGACGGCCCTGGCCGGGCCTGCAGGAGAGGTCGTCCACCCCTTCGGTCGGCCCGACCGTCAGGCCCTTGAAACCGCGTTCGCCGCCCCCGTGCTGGCCGAGCTGCCGCTCGACCCTGCCCTCACGCGCGCTGCAGACGACGGCCGGCCACTGGACCATGGGCCCGTCGTGGCCGCGCTCGACCGGCTGGCCCAGGATCTCGCGTGCCGCTGGCGCGAGACCGGCGACTAGCCCCGCGCGCCCGCCGGCACCGTCAGGCGGGCCACGCCCGGGTTGCGGGACTGGGCCGGTGCATCGAGGAGCTCGCGCAAGAAGGCCCCCTTGTCGACCGCGACCGTCGCCTGGGCCGGGCCCTTGAGCTCGCCCGCGTAGCTGCGGATCATGGGGTCGACCCGGTCGCCGCCCGACAACTCCATGAGGTCCTGCTCCAGCGGCGACTTGGGCGGCAGCGTGACCCCGGGGCCGAACAGGGCCTCCAAGGCCTGCTGCTGGCTGTCGGCCGCGAGCGGTCTTGGCGCGCCCGGCCGCGGCGGGGCCAGCGTGAAATCGGGTGGAATGACGAGCGGGGCCGCCCGGATCACGGCGAGCTCATCCGGCCGCTCGCGCTCGGCAAGCGAGCCGCTGCAACCCATAAGGCAGAGGGCCACGAGGCCCACGATCCAAGACCGGTTCATCGCGTCTCCTTGCCTTGGGGAAGTTGGGCCTCCGGCCGGGGCACCACCATGCCGAGCAACAGCAGGGCCGCACCCGTCGAGATCCCCACGTCGGCCACGTTGAACACCGGGAACGACCAGGCCCCCCAGTGCAGGTGCACGAAGTCGATCACATAGCCCAACCGGATCCGATCCACGATGTTGCCGAGCGCGCCGCCCAGCACAAGCCCCAAGCCCAAGCGGTCGAGCCCGGCCGAGGCCCGCTTCAGCCACCAGGCCACCGCGGCCGCAATCCCGGCCGTAATGGCGGTGAGCCCCCACCGCCACTCCTCGCCCAGCCAGCGCAGCAGGCCCATCGAGACCCCGGGGTTCTCGACCCAAGTGAGCGACAGGAAGGGCCCCATGGGCACGGTCAGCCGCTGGGGCAAGCGGACGACCTCCACCATCCAGAACTTGGTCGCCTGGTCTACGAGCAGGATGAGGGCGGCGAGCGCCCACGGCCAGCTCTTCATGCCACGGCCGCCACGCAGCGGCCGCACAGGCCCGAGGCGGCGTCGACGTCGGGCAGGTGGCGCCAGCAGCGATCGCAGCGGGGCAGATCGGTGCGCCGGGCGTGAACGGCGAAGCGCGGCCCCTGCGGCCGATGCGAGAGCGCGACTCGCGCCACGAGCAACAGCTCGGGCAAGTCGAGCCCGGCGAACGCCGCCAGGTCGGCCGGGTCCGCGGCCTCCACCTCGAGTTCGGCGGCCAGGAAGCTGCCGATCGCCTTCTGCCGCCGCAGGCCTTCGAGCGCCTCGTGGGCGGCCGCCCGCAACATGAGCACGCGGCCCATCTGGTCCTCGATCTCGGGGTCGCGCCAGGCGGGGTCGATGCCATCCCAGGTCGCGAAGTGGATCGAGGGGGCATCGGGCCCGAAGCGGTGCGCCCAAGCCTCCTCCGTCGTGAAGACCAGGATCGGAGCGAGCCACTTGGCGAAGGCCTCGAAGCCGATGGCCAGCACCGTCCGCCACGCCCGGCGCTTCGGGGAACGGGGCGGGTCGCAATAGAGGCTGTCCTTGCGCACGTCGAAGGCGAAGGCCGAAAGGTCGTCGGCCGCGAAGCGCAGGAGCTGGGCCGCGTAGCGGGCATAGTCGTGCCGTTCGACCAGCGCGCGCAGTTCGGCGTCGAGCTGGGCGAGCCGCGCGCACACCCAACGTTCCAAGGGGGGCATGTCGGCCACGGGGACCCGCTCGGCATCGGTGAAACCGGCCACGGCGCCCAGGAAATAGCGCAGCGTGTTCCTGAGCTTGCGATAGGATTCGGTGGCCAGTTCCAGGGCCTGCGGCCCGAAGCGGGTATCCTCGGTGAAGTCGACGGTGGCACACCACAACCGCAGCACGTCGGCGCCGTGCCGCTCGACGACGTCCATGGGATCGATGACGTTGCCGAGCGACTTCGACATCTTGCGGCCCTGCTCGTCCAACGTCATGCCGTGGGTGAGGACCGCGCGATAGGGCGCGTGGCCGCGGGTGCCGCAGGCCACCAGCAGCGACGACTGGAACCAGCCGCGGTGCTGGTCCGAGCCTTCGAGGTAGAGGTCCGCCCGGTCGGCCCCGAGGCGCGCTTCCGTCACGAAGGCGTGCGTGCAGCCCGAATCGAACCACACGTCCACCACGTCGGTCACGCGCTCCCACGCCTCGGGGTCGTAGGCGTCGCCCAGAAAGCGGCGGGGGTCGGCGGTCCACCACACGTCCACGCCCTCCTGGGCGAAGGCGTTCAGGATGCGGGCGTTCACGTCCGCATCGCGCAGATAGGCCCCCGTTGCGCGGTCCACGAACAGCGGCAGCGGCACGCCCCAGGCTCGCTGCCGCGAGAGCACCCAGTCGGGCCGGCCCTCCACCATGGCGCGGATGCGCGTCTCGCCCTTGGGCGGGAACCACCGGACGCGCCCGATCTCGGCCAGAGCCCGGCCGCGCAGCGTGGTGCCGTCCCCCAGGTCGCGGTCCATCGCGACGAACCACTGCGGCGTGCAGCGGTAGATGAGGCGCCCCTTCGATCGCCAGGAATGCGGATAGGCATGCCGGTACGGCCCCGCCGACAGCAGCGCCCCCGCCTCGCGCAACGCGGTGCAGACGGGGCCGTCGGGATCGTTCACGTCGAAAACCGACCGGCCGCCCACTACCGGCCAGTCGGGCCGATAGCGGCCGTCGGGGCCCACGATAAACAACGGCTCGATGCCGTGGGCCACGCACAGGGCGAAGTCGTCCTCCCCATGGTCGGGGGCCAGGTGAACGAGGCCCGTGCCCTGCCCCGTGGTGACGAACGCGCCGGCCAGCAACGGTCGAGGCGAGGCGAAAACGCCCCCCAGGTTCCGCCAGGGGTGCTGGGCCAAGGCTCCGGCCAAGGCTTCCCCGGCCACGCGGGCCACGGGCGACAGCGGTCGACCCGCGCGGCTGACGAGCGCTTCGACCAGCGCTTCCGCCACCAGCACGGGCGGTCCATCCGGGCGCGCGCACACCGCGTAGGCGACATCGGGGGCGAAGGCCAGCGCTCGGTTGACCGGCAGCGTCCAGGGCGTCGTCGTCCAGACCACGGCCAGCGCGCCCACGAGTTCGGGGGCGCCCGGCGCCGCGACGATGGGAAACCCCACGTCCACCTGGGTCGAGACGACCTCGTCATACTCGACCTCCGCTTCGGCGAGCGCGGTCTGCTCGATCGGCGACCACAGGACGGGCCGGGCGCCTCGATAGATCTGGCCCGTCTCGGCGAACTTCAACAGCTCGGCGGCGATGGCGGCCTCGGCCGCGAAGTCCATGGTCAGGTAGGGCCGCTCCCACTCGCCCCAGACCCCCAGACGCGCGAGCTGCCGGCGCTGCACGTCGACCCAATGGGCGGCATAAGCCCGGCACTGTGCGCGAAATTCCGAGAGCGGAATGTCGCCCTTGGCGATGCCCTTGTCGCGGTTGAGCTCCTCCACCCGCCACTCGATGGGCAGGCCGTGGCAATCGAAACCCGGGACATAGGGCGCGTCGTAACCCAGCATCGAGCGGGTGCGGATCACCAGGTCCTTCCAGATGTGGTTCATCGCGTGGCCCAGGTGGATGGGGCCGTTGGCGTAGGGCGGGCCGTCGTGGAGGAGGTAGCGCGGCCGGCCGCGCCGCAGTCGCCGCAGCTGGCCGTAGGCGTCCTCGCGCGCCCAACGCTCTAGAAGGCGCGGCTCGAGGTCGGGAAGGCCCGCCCGCATGGGAAAAGCCGTCTGGGGCAGGAACACCGTGGCGCGCCAGTCAGGGCGGGGGCGGGTGGCGTTCATGGGCTCGCCCCATGCCGGCTTCCCGCGCCGGCTTCCAGAGGCGGTGTTGCGAACGCTTCTGCCTGTCGTTCGAAAAAGGAAGGATTCTCAATCATTTGACTTGCCACGCCCGGCGCGCGCTGATATCGGACCAACCGGGTCGGATTCGGAGAGGAACCCCCATGAAGGGCGATCCCAAGGTCATCGAGTATCTGAACGCCGTGCTGAAGGGCGAGCTCACGGCCATCAACCAATATTTCCTGCACTACCGCATGCTCGAGGACTGGGGCGTGCGCAAGCTGGCGCGACACGAGCATCACGAATCGATCGACGAGATGAAGCACGCCGATCGGTTGATGGCGCGCATCCTGCTGCTCGAAGGGTTGCCGAACCTGCAGACGCTCAACCGGCTGCGGATCGGCGAGACGGTGGAGGAGGTGCTGCGCTGCGACCTCGAGCTCGAGCACGAGGCCGTCGCCCTGCTCAAGGAGGCCATTCCCTACTGCGAGAGCGTGCGCGACTTCGTCTCGCGCGAACTGCTGGTCTCGATCTTGGACTCCGAGGAAGAGCACATCGACTTCATTGAAACGCAACTCGACATGATTCGGCAGATGGGTCTGCAGAACTACATTCAGCTCCAGTCGGAACCGGCCGGCTCGGATGATTGAGGCTCAGTCCTCGCCGAAGCCGCTCTCGACGAGCGCGACGAGGGCGGCGAGGGCGGCGCTGGCGTCCTCCCCTTCGGCCGCCAAGGTGATTTCCTCGCCCATCGCGGCCCCCAGCATCATCAGGCCCATGATCGAGGTGCCCAGCACCCGATGGCCGCCGTGCGCCACCGTGACGGTGGCGGCGAACTGGCTCGCCACCGTCACGAAGCGGGCGCTGGCGCGGGCGTGGAGTCCCCGCCGGTTGCCGATCCGCACCACCACCGGCCCGGCCGACGGCATGGCTCAGGCCGCCTCGCCCAGGATGCGGCTTGCAACCGAAATGTACTTCCGCCCGGCCTCCTGCGCGAGGTCCACCGCCTCGCGCAGCGGGCGCACCCGGCGCACCGAGGCGAGCTTGATGAGCATGGGCAGGTTGACGCCCGCGATCACCTCGAGCCGCTCTCGGCCCATGAGCGAGATGGCGAGGTTGGAGGGCGTGCCACCGAAGGTGTCGGTGAGGAGGATCACGCCATCCCCCGTGTCGGCCGCTTCGGCCGTGCGCCGGATCTCCTCGCGCTTGGCTTCCATGTCGTCGTGCGCATCGATCGCGACCGCCGCACATTGCGCCTGCGGCCCCACGATATGTTCGAGGGCCGCGACGAACTCGTGGCCCAGCCGACCGTGGGTCACCAGTACCAGACCGATCATGCACCTTCCCTTCCGACCCCGGGGACGGCCCCCCCGTCCCGGACTTGCGGCCCCGGATCATCCGCCTCCTGGCCCAAGTCGCGGTGGACCAGGCGGTTGGGCCAGCCCGCCGCCGCCAGCCGGGCGCTCACCGCTTCCGCCATCGCCACCGATCGGTGCCGGCCGCCCGTACAGCCGAACGCCAGCGTAAGATAGGGCCTTCCCTCGCGCACGAAGCCCGGAAGAACCCCCAACAGGAACGCAAGCAGCCGCTCCAGGGCCGGGGCGTAGAGGGGATCCTGGGCGACGTAGCGGGCGACGTCCGCGTCGCGCCCGTCGCGGGCCCGCAAGCCGGCGACCCAATGCGGGTTGCGCAGGAACCTCAGGTCGAACACCAGGTCGGCGTCGCGCGGGATGCCCCGCGCATAGGCGAAGCTCTCGACGGTAAGCACGAGCGCCGTCGCACCGGCCGCCCCGACCCGCTCGACCAGCGTGCGGCGCAGCTCGCCGGGGGAAAGCTCGGTCGTGTCGATCACCAGGTCGGCCGCGGCGCGCAATGGGGCGAGCAGCACCCGCTCGCGAGCGATCCCGTCGACCGCCGGCCGATCGGGGGCCAGGGGATGGCGCCGGCGCGTTTCCGAAAAGCGCCGGGCCAGCTCGGCATCCCCGCAGTCGAGGAACAGCAGGTGCACGGAGCGGCCGCCGCGCGCCAGGGCCGCCCGGCCGGCCAACAGGGCTTCGGGAGCGAAGGCCCGGGTGCGCGTGTCGATGCCCACGGCCACCGGCCGGTCGAGGGGGGCCGCGAGCAGCGGCTCGAGCAACGAAAGCGGCAGGTTGTCGACCGCCTCCCAGCCGGCGTCCTCCAGCGCGCGAAGGGCCGTCGTGCGCCCGGCACCCGACAGCCCCGTCACCAGCATCAGCCGGGCCTTGGCCGGAGGGGCGGTCATGGCGAAGCCTCTGCCGCACCATGCCGCAGCAACCGAAGCGCCGCTTCGACCTTGAGGGGGGCCGACGGTTCGAAGGGGGCGAGGGCGAGCACGGGGACGGCCACGCCGGCCCACGCGTGGCGGGGCCATTCGCCCGGTGGCGGCGGCAGCCGGGGTGGCGGCATGGCCAGGTCCACGGCCAGCCAAACCGGCACCTGCGCGGCGTGGCGACGCTTCAGGATGCCCACGCCCCGCACCTCGATGAGACCCGCCAGGCACTCAGGAGGCGCCGCCAGCAACCGGCCCTCGCGGACGGTGAGCTGCACCTGATCGTCGGCCACGAGCTCCGCGCCCCGGTCGAGAAGCCGCAAGGCCAGGTCCGACTTGCCCGCACCGGGCGGCCCCACCAGCAGGACGCCGCAGCCGCCACAAGCCACGGCCGTGGCGTGCACCAGGTGGGGCCTGGTCATGGCGCACACGCCTCGGGAGACGCCAAGGCCCCTCCCCCCCGTGGCGGCGGCGGTGCGGCGGCGGGAAGATGCACGCGCAGACAGGCCCCGGGCCGACCGTCGGTCCGATCGACCACCGTCACCGTCCCGTCGAAGGCTTCGACGATGGCCTTCACGATCGACAGCCCGAGGCCGCTGTGCCGGCCGAAGCCTTCGGGCCGGTCGGACCAGAAGCGGGTGAAGACGGCTTTGCGCAGCTCCGAAGGGATCCCCGGGCCATCGTCGATCACCTCCATGACGACGTCGGCGCCCTCGCGTCGCACCCCGACGAGGACACGACCGCCGGGCGGCGAGAAGCTGGCGGCGTTCTCGACGAGGTTGACGATCACCTGCTCGAGCCGGCCGCGCGCGGCCATGACAACCGCTTCACCCGGCGGCGGAGTCTCGGCCTCGAGCCTAACCTGGGTCTGCCAGGGCGCGGTGGCCGCAAGGGTCGCCACGACGTGCTGCACCAAGGGCCCCAGGTCCAGGGGCTCGGGCCGGGCCCGGGTCAGTTCCGCCTCGATCCGGGAAGCGGCCGAAATGTCCTGGATCAGGCGGTCGATGCGCCCCACGTCGTCGCGGATCAGCTGGAACAGGCGCGCGCGGTCGGCGGGATCGCGCACCGTATCGAGCGCCTCCACCGCGCTGCGCAGGCTGGCCAGCGGGTTGCGCAATTCGTGCGAGACTTCGGCCGCGAAGGCCTCCGTCTCGTCGATGCGCCGGCGCAAGGCGTCGGTCATGTCGGCCAGCGCGCGGGCCAGCCGCCCGATCTCGTCCTGGCGTTCGGGCCAGCGCGGAATGCTCACCTCGCGCGCGCGCCCCCGACGCACGCGCTGAGCCGCCAGCGCCAGTTCCCCCAGCGGCCGGACGATGGTGCGCGCAAGATAGAGGCTCAAGGCCAGGCCCGCCAGCACCAACACGAGCAACAGGCGAAAGGCCTCGGCCCGCTCCTGGCGGACCGTCTCGACGAGGTCGCCGGTCGCGGCCGTCAGCACCAGGACCCCACCGCCGCCCGCCGCGTCGCGCGGCAGGGGGACGGCCGCCTCGACCACGATGGCCCGGTCCTCGGTGCGGGTGGCGCGGGCCGTGGCCCCGGCCGCCAGCGTGGCCGGATCGACGAAGGGCCAGCGGTCGGCACGCCCCCGCCCCTCCGTCTCGACCCAGGGAGGCAATTCGGCGGTGCGGCTCAGCGTGTCGACCACCCGGTCGATGAGGCGCGCGCTCCAGCGGCGGAAGCCCTCGGTCGTGGGGTCCTCGAGCGTGAACCGCGCCACGGCCGGGTTGCGCCAGTTGTCGGCCAGCAGCCGGCCGTGCGAGTCGAACAGGCGGATCCGGTGGCCCTGGGGCACCGACAGCTCTTCGACCAAGGCGCGCGCTTCGGCCTCGCCCCGGCCGGCCAAGAGACCCGCGAGCAGCCGGCCCTGGGTCACGAGCTCGGCCTCGCGCACGGCCACGAGCCGGGCCCGAAAACTGTCGATGTAGAGCACCGCACCGAACAGCCCCAAGAGGGCCAGCAGGTTCACAAGCAGGATGCGCAGCGCCAGCGACGGCAGGCCCCGCCGGCGCCAGGGTGGGAAGGCCGCCACGCGTCACCTCTCCAAGAGGGCCGCGGTCGGGCGGGCGGGGTCACGCCTCGGGATCGAAGCGGTAGCCCACGCCATAGAGCGTCTCGATCGCCCGGAAGCCCGGGTCCACGGCCCGGAACTTCTTGCGCAGGCGCTTGATGTGGCTGTCGATCGTGCGGTCGTCGACGTAGGCGTCGTCGGCATAGGCGACGGCGATCAGCGCATCGCGCGACTTCACGTACCCCGGGCGCTGCGCCAGGGCGTCCAGGATCAGGAATTCGGTCACCGTCAGCGGCACGTCGCGCCCGTCCCACGTGACGCGGTGGCGGGCGGGGTCCATCGTCAGGCGCCCCCGTACCAGGGGAGCGGGCCCATCGTCGGGTGGCGGGGCCCGCCGCTGGGCCGACCGGCGCAGCACGGCCCGGATCCGCTCGATCAGTAGGCGCTGCGAGAACGGCTTGCCGATGTAGTCGTCGGCCCCCATCGCCAGACCGAGGGCCTCGTCGATCTCGGTGTCCTTCGAGGTGAGGAAGATCACCGGCAGGTCGCTCTTCTCGCGCAGGCGCTTCAAGAGCTCGATGCCGTCGAGTCGCGGCATCTTGATGTCGAGCACGGCGAGATCGGGCGGGTTGTCGAGCAGCGCACGCAACGCCGCCTCGCCGTCGGCATAGACGCGGGTCATGAACCCTTCGGCCTGAAGGGCGAGGCTGACCGACGTGAGGATGTGGCGGTCGTCGTCGACCAGCGCGATGATGGGCGCGTCGTTCACGCCCCTCCCTTCGCACCGGGGGCGCGGGAAGAAAAGCGGGCGGCGGGCCCGCTTGCGCGCGCAGGGCCCGACCCGTTAGGACCTCGTGGCCTGCCCCGGGGGCTGCCGACCCCCTCATGCGCGAAAGGCCCCGCCCATGCCCGGTTCGCCCGCTCCGCTTCCGTTTCCCACCCGGGCCCGGGTGCATCGGAACCTGGGGCCGGCGCCGCTCATCGAACAGGCCGTGCGCCGGGGCGAGGGGCTCCTTTCCAAGGACGGCGCCCTGGTGGTGGAAACCGGTCGGCACACCGGCCGCTCGGCGAAGGACAAGTTCATCGTCCGCGACGAGGTGACCGAAGAGGCCGTGTGGTGGGGCCGCAGCAATCAGCCGATGGATCCGGCGCACTTCGCCCAGCTCAAGGCGGATTTCCTGGCGGCGCTCGCCGAGCGCGAGGAACTCTTCGTCCAGGACCTGTTCGGCGGGGCGGAACCCGCCTACCGTCTGCCCGTCCAGGTCGTCACGGAACTCGCCTGGCATGCGCTCTTCATCCGCACCCTGCTCGTGCGGCCCACGGCGGCAGACCTCGCGCACTTCACGCCCGATTACCGCATCATCAACTTGCCCTCGTTCCGGGCCGATCCTCGCCGGCACGGCTGCCACTCCGACACGGTCATCGCGGTCAGCTTCCGCGAGCGGCTGATCCTGATCGGCGGCACGAAATATGCTGGCGAGATGAAGAAGGCCGTGTTCGGCGTGCTCAACTTCCTGCTGCCCGAGCGGGGGGTGATGCCGATGCACTGTTCGGCCAACATGGGTCCTCGGCGCGACACGGCGGTCTTCTTCGGGCTGTCGGGCACGGGGAAGACCACGCTGTCGGCCGACTCCCGCCGCACGCTGATCGGCGACGACGAGCACGGCTGGTCCGACACGGCGGTCTTCAACTTCGAGGGCGGCTGCTACGCCAAGGTGATCCGCCTGTCGCCCGAGGCCGAACCCGAGATCCACGCCACCACCCGACGGTTCGGCACCATCCTCGAGAACGTTGTGATCGACCCCCTTACGCGCGAGATCGACCTCGACGACGCCCGGATCACGGAGAACACGCGGGGCAGCTATCCGCTGGACTTCATTCCCAACTCCGCCCCCGACGCGATGGGTCCCCCCGCCCGCCACCTGGTGATGCTGGCGGCCGATGCCTTCGGCATCCTGCCCCCCATCGCCCGGCTGACGCCGGAGCAGGCGATGTACCACTTCCTGTCGGGCTATACGGCGCGGGTGGCGGGCACCGAGCTGGGGGTAACGGAGCCCGAGGCCACTTTCTCTACCTGTTTCGGCGCTCCCTTCATGCCCCGCCATCCGACCGTCTATGGCAACTTGTTGCGCGACCGGATCGCCCGCGGCCGGGTGGATTGCTGGCTCGTAAACACGGGCTGGACCGGAGGACCATACGGGGTGGGCCGACGCATGCCGATCCAGGTGACGCGCGCGCTGCTGCATGCCGCGCTGGAGGGGGCCCTGGCCGACGTTCCCTACCGGCGCGATCCCTTCTTCGGCTTTCAAGTGCCGATCGCCGTGCCCGGCGTGGATCCGGCCCTTCTCGACCCGCGCGCCACCTGGCCCGATCCGGCGGCCTATGACCGGCAGGCCGCGCGCCTGGTGGGCATGTTTGTCGAGAACTTCGCCGAGTTCGCCCACCGTGTGGAGGCGGACGTGCTGCGCGCCGCCCCGCGCGCGGCCTGACGGGCCCCCATGGCGCGGCAACGGCGCAGCGACGACTGGGGGTTTCCCCGCTGGCGGCCCTATGACGGGATCGGCCGCAACGCCCGCCCCGTGCGCACGTGCGACCGCGAAGGGTGCGACCGGCCCGCCACCTGCCCGGCCCCGAAGGCTCCGGACCGCCCCGAACGCTGGTGGTTCTGCCGGGAACATGCGGCGGAATACAACCGCGCCTGGGACTATTTCGCCGCCCGCCGCACCGACGGCCCCGACCCGGCGGCCGAGGAAGCGCGCACCGCCCGCGGGTATCGCCAGGCCGCCCACTGGCGCTGGGCGGCCGGCGACCGCGGGCCCGCCGAGCGCGCCGCGCTCAAGGTGCTCGACCTGCCCGAGGATGCGGACGAGGACGCCGTGAAGGCCGCCTTCCGGCGCCATGCCAAGGCCCACCATCCCGACCTCAACCCGGGGGATGCCGGGGCGGCCGAACGCTTCCGCACCGTCCAGGCGGCGTACGACCTGCTGATGGCGGCCGAAGCGCGGCGCCGTGCCACCGCCGCGGCGGAAGATCGCTGACGAACCCCCTCCCCCATCCGGTCACGGCGTTCGCCGGCTCAGGCCTCCGCGCCGTCACCGCCCGACACCCCCTGACGCGCCCGTCGGCGCCCCGACGCAGAGCGAACGTCGTCCTGCGCAAGCCCTCTGCGCAAGCCCTGGGCGACCGTGCGGTAGGCGGCGGGGCTTCGGGCCGTCCCGTCCGACGCACCCAGGGCGGGGATCGCCACGTCCGCCCATCCGGTCGCCCAGGGGTCGATCCACGACGGTCTGGCGGCCCCGCCCTCGAGAAGCGGCATGGTGCGGTGTCGTCGCGCGCCCCCTTTGCCGCGGGGCCGGGGCCGTTTTTGGTGCGTGCTCGACGCGCGCACCAGGGCCGTGCCCAGCATGGGCTTCGTTCGGGGTGGGCGCTGCGCCAATGCCGCCGCGCCCTGGCGCCTGCCGCGGCCATGGCGCCCCTCGCCCCGG
The DNA here is from genome assembly GCA_025056155.1 of Sphingomonadaceae bacterium. Classification (GTDB taxonomy): domain Bacteria; phylum Pseudomonadota; class Alphaproteobacteria; order Sphingomonadales; family Sphingomonadaceae; genus Thermaurantiacus. The sequence continues at coordinate 313,338 of JANWWL010000004.1, read as the reverse complement.
GGCGGGCTTGGCAAGGTCCCGGCGCCTACCTAAGCGCCGCGGCCCATGGGCCACGCCGCCTCGACTCTCCTCTCCCCGGTCATCCTCTTCTTCCTCTTGGGGGCGGTGGCGGCCTTCCTCCGCTCCGACCTCGAGGTGCCGGAACCGGTCGCCAAGGGCCTGTCGCTTTATCTGATGGCCTCGATCGGCCTGCGGGGCGGCATGGAGGTGGCCCACGTCGGGTTCGATCCCCGCATGCTGTCCACGGCCCTCGCGGGACTGGGGCTCAGCTTCGGCCTGCCCTTCCTGGGCTATCCGCTGCTCCGCCGGCTGGGAAAGCTCGACCCGGTGGATGCCGGCGCGATCGCGGCCCATTACGGCTCGGTGTCCGTCGTCACCTTCGTCACCGGGGTCGCCGCGCTCGAGGCCGACGGCTCGGGCCCGGCCGGGTGGATGGTGGCGGTGCTGGCCCTGATGGAAACCCCCGCCATCGTTTCGGGCCTGTTGCTCGCGCGAGGGACGCTCGGCAACCTCGGCCGCGCGCGCAACGTGGAGGGATTTGGCGACCATTCGGTCTGGCGCGAGGTGCTGCTGAACGGTCCGGTCGTGCTGCTGGTGGGCAGCTTCGCCGTGGGCTTGCTGGCCCCCGAAGAGGGCCTGCGCCAGGTGACCCCCCTGTTCAGCGACCTGTTCCGCGGCGCGCTGTGCCTGTTCCTCCTGTCCATGGGCCTGCTGGCGGCCCGGCGCTTGCGCGAAGCCCGCAACCTCCGCCCGGTCCACGCCGCGCTGGCCATCGCGCTTCCCCTGCTCAACGCCGCCATCGGTCTTGCGGCGGCACGCCTCCTGGGGCTCGAGCCCGACACGGCGGCGGCGTTCGTCATCCTGTGCGCATCGGCTTCCTACATCGCGGTGCCGGCGGCCATGCAACTCGCCTTGCCCCGGGCGGACGCCGGGCTTTATCTCGCCATGTCGCTGGCGATCACCTTCCCCTTCAACATCCTCGTGGGCATTCCGCTGTACGCGGGGCTGGCCCACCGGCTTTCCTGACGGCGGCGTGAGCCTTCCTACGGGCCCGGCACCCGTTCACCCGCCGGCCAGCGCCGAGAGGAAGGCTCGCCCGTTCCCCGCCCCCGAGGCCCGAGCCGGAATCGAACCGGCGTGTACGGATTTGCAGTCCGCTGCGTCACCACTCCGCCATCGGGCCGGGGCTAGGGGTGCGCTAGCGGGCGGGCCGCTCGGGCGCAAGGGTCAGGGATAAGCCTTGATGTGGGCCGCAATCTCGTCGAAAAACCGCTCCAACTGGTGCAAGACATTGGCCTTGAACGCGTAGTTCACATCGGCGGAGTTGGAATCGATGATGGTCGACTGATCCACCTTCTCGGTATAGGCGTTGGCCAGCGACTGCACATAGGCCGGCGTGAGCTCGATGTGGCCGCGCTCCGCCAACAGCCGCAATTGCACTACCATGAGCTGGCGCACCAACATTTCGAGCGTCGTAATCCGCGCCACCACGACGACCGGATCGAGCTCGATCTGCTCCTCCCGCACACCGACCTCTTGAGCGCACGCCCCGACCGCGGCCGGGATCCGTGGCGACCCTAGCGGCCCGGAGACGGTGGGGCTAGGCCCAGGGGCCGATGGCCCTCGAGCTCGTGGCCCGCGTCGAACGCTTCGCCACCCGCACCCCGTTCGTCATCGCCCGCGGCGTCAAACGCCACGTCGACGTCGTGGTGGCCGAAGTGCGCGACGGCGCGCTCGTGGGCTGCGGCGAGGGCACGCCGGTCGACTATCGGGGCGACACCGCCGAGGCCGCCCGCGCCGCCCTCGAGGCGTTGGCCCCCGCCGTGGCCGCAGGCCTCAAGCGCCGGGATCTTGCCCACCACCTGCCCCCCGGCGCCGCCCGCAACGCGCTCGACGCCGCGCTGCTCGACCTCGAGGCCAAGGCGACCGGCCGGCGTGCATGGCAGGTCCTGGGCGCGCCGGCGCCGCCGCCCGTGCCGACCGCCATCACCCTACCGCTCGCCGATCCCGGCTCGATGGAGCGCGCCGCGCGCGCGGCGGCGGGCTGGCCCGTCCTCAAGCTGAAGCTGGGCGGCCAAGGCGACCTGGAACGGGTGCAGGCCGTGCGCCGGGCCGCCCCCCACGCGCGGCTCATCGCCGATGCCAACCAGTCCTGGGCCGGGCTCGACGTCGAGAAGCTGGCGCATGGCCTCCATGCGCTGGGGGTCGAGCTTCTCGAACAGCCCTTGCCCGCCGGTGCCGACGACGCGCTGGCCTCGGTCCGCTCGCCCCTCCCCATCGTGGCCGACGAGAGCTGCCAGACCTTGGCCGACGTCGACCGCGTGGCTGGCCTTTACGCTGGCATCAACGTCAAGCTCGACAAGGCGGGCGGCCTCACCGCCGCAGGGGCGCTCGTTCACGAGGCGCGCCGGCGCGGGCTGTTCGTGATGGTGGGCTGCATGCTCGCCACGTCGCTGGGGCTCGCACCGGCGGTGCTCGCCGCGGCCGGGGCCGACCTTGCCGACCTCGACGGACCGCGATGGCTGGCCCGGGATCGCGTGCCGCCCCTTGTCTTCACGGCAGGCTGCGTCCACCCGCCCATGCCGGCCTTGTGGGGCTAGAGCGCCCCGAAGGCGGCCGAGGGGGAGCGCATGACCGCCATCACCGACCTTGCCGCGCGCGAGATCCTGGACAGCCGCGGCCATCCCACGATCGAGGTGGACTGCCGGCTCGAGGACGGCGCCTTCGGCCGCGCGGCCGTGCCGGCCGGGGCCTCGACGGGGGCCCACGAGGCCGTCGAACGGCGCGACGGGGATCCCGGGCGCTACGGCGGCAAGGGCGTGCGCCAGGCCGTGGCGGCCGTGCACGGCGAGATCGCCGATGCGGTGATCGGCCTCGACGCCCTCGACCAGGCGGAGGTGGACCGGACGCTCGTCGAGCTGGACGGCACGCCGGGGAAGTCTCGCCTCGGGGCCAACGCGATCTTGGGGGTGAGCCTGGCCGTCGCCCGGGCGGCCGCCCAGTCCTGCGGCCTGCCCCTGTTCCGCTACCTGGGCGGGGTCGGCGCACGGGTGATGCCCGTGCCGCTCATGAACATCCTGAACGGCGGGGCCCACGCCGACAACGGCCTCGATTTCCAGGAATTCATGGTGCTGCCGACCGGCGCCCCCAGTTTCCGCGAAGGCTTGCGCTGGGGGGCGGAGGTGTTCCATGCGCTGAAGGCGCTGCTCAAGGCGCGGGGGCTCGCCACGGCCGTGGGCGACGAGGGCGGCTTCGCGCCCCGGGTGAACGGCGCGCGCGCTGCGCTCGACCTGGTGATGGCGGCCATCGGCCAGGCAGGCTTCGAACCGGGCCAGGACGTGGCGCTCGCCCTGGACTGCGCCGCCACGGAATTCTTCCGCGACGGCGCCTATCGCTGCGAGGGCGAGGCCCGCAGCGCCGAGGCCATGGCGGCGTTCCTCGAAGCGCTGGTGGCCGACTATCCGATCGTCTCGATCGAGGACGGCATGGCCGAGGACGATTGGGTGGGCTGGCGGTCCCTCACCGAACGGCTGGGCGGGCGCGTGCAGCTGGTGGGCGACGACCTATTCGTGACCAACCCTGGGCGCCTGGCCCGGGGGATCGCCCAGGGGGTGGCCAATGCCATCCTCATCAAGGTGAACCAGATCGGCACCTTGAGCGAGACGCTGGATGCCGTGCGGCTGGCCCAGCAGGCGGGCTATCGGGCGATCATCTCGCATCGCTCGGGCGAGACCGAGGATTCGACGATCGCCGACCTGGCCGTCGCAACCGCCTGTGGCCAGATCAAGACGGGCTCGCTTGCCCGTTCGGACCGGCTGGCCAAGTACAACCAGCTGCTGCGCATCGAGGAAGCGCTTGGCGCGGCCGCCTGGTATCCAGGCCACGCGGCGCTGGCCCGAGGCGGGCCAAGCGGTACCGCCGAGGCCGCCGTCGCCGCTTGACGGCGGGCCCACCCCATGATTCGGCAGCGGCGATGGCCCGGGCGGAGCTTGCGGTCCTGCTGCGGCGCGCGCTGCCGGTAGCGGCCTGCCTGATGGTGGCGGGCTATTTCCTGGCCCACGCCGTGGGGGGGTCCTCAGGCCTGATGGCCCTGGGACACATTCATGCCGCCCGCGATCGGCTGCTGGCCGAGCGCGCGCGCCTAGAGGCCGAGCGCGCCGATCTGAAGGCGCGCATCGGTCTTCTCGACCCCAGGGGAGCCGATCCCGACTACGCCGACGAGCTGGTGCGACGCCACCTGGGCGTCATCAGGCCCGATGAACTCGTGGTGCCGCTGCCGCCCGCCGGCCCCGAGCCCGACCCGGGCGAGCGGCGACGGCAGGGTTGAGGGGGGTGCCGGGCGGCGTCTATCAGCCGCCCGGGCCCCCATAGTGCGGAAGGGAGCGGACACCTTGGCACGGACAGGTTCGGCAGGCCGGGTACGGCAAGCGGCCACCCCCGCCGAGCCCGGCCGACTCGACGCCGTTCCCGAGCCCGAGCGCTATGTCCCCACGGCCCAGGAGTACCGCGCCTTCTATCGCCTCATGCTCCTCATCCGTCGGTTCGAGGAGAAGGCGGGGCAGCTCTACGGCATGGGGTTCATCGGCGGGTTCTGCCACCTCTACATCGGCCAGGAGGCGGTGGTGACGGGCCTTCAGGCCGCCTTACGGCCGGGCCTCGATTCGGTCGTCACGGGCTATCGCGACCACGGCCACCTGCTGGCCTGCGGCGTGCCGGCCCATGCGGTGATGGCCGAACTCACCGGCCGGGCGGCCGGTGTGGCCAAGGGCAAGGGCGGGTCGATGCACATGTTCTCGGTGCCGCACCGCTTCTACGGGGGGCACGGCATCGTGGGCGCCCAGGTACCCATCGGCGCCGGCTTGGCCTTCGCGCACAAGTATCGGGAGGACGGCGGGCTGGCCCTGGTCTATTTCGGGGATGGCGCGGCCAACCAGGGCCAGGTCTACGAAACCTTCAACATGGCCGAGCTGTGGAAGCTGCCGGTCGTCTTCGTGATCGAGAACAACCAGTATGCCATGGGCACCTCGGTCAACCGCGCCTCCGCCGAGGACCAGCTGTATCGCCGTGGCGAGAGTTTCCGCATCGAAGGTCTGCAGGTGGACGGGATGGATGTCCTCGCCGTGCGCGGCGCCGCGACCGTGGCCACCGACTGGGTGCGGTCGGGGCGCGGGCCCATCCTGCTCGAGATGAAGACCTACCGCTACCGAGGCCATTCCATGAGCGATCCCGCGAAGTACCGCAGCCGCGAGGAGGTCTCGGCCGTGCGCGAGCACCAGGACCCGATCGACCGGGCGGCGCGCGAGCTCGTGGAGCTGGGGTTCGCGACCGAAGACGAGCTCAAGGCCATCGACCGGGAGGTGCGCGCCGAGGTGGCCGCGGCGGCCGACTTCGCCGAGCAAGCCCCCGAACCCGATCTGGCCGAACTGTTCACCGACGTGACCGCCAGCGGCACCCCATGGACGTGAGGCTCCCGGCGCTCTCTCCCACCATGGAAGTGGGAACGCTGGCGCGTTGGCTGGTGAAGCCCGGCGATCGCGTCCGGTCGGGCCAGCCGATTGCCGAAGTCGAGACCGACAAGGCCACCATCGAGCTTGAGGCCGAGGCCGACGGCGTGGTGGAGGCGTTGCTCGTGCCCGAGGGGACGGAAGGCCTTCCCGTCGGCACGGTCATCGCCCGGCTGGCGGGCGTGGACGACGGCTTCGCCCCGGCCCCGTCCGCCGCGCCGGGGGTGGCGGCGCGCGCTGCGCCGGCGACCGCCCAGCCGGTCCCGCCCAGGGCGGCCGAAGGACCCGGGCCGACGCGACGCCAGAGCGTGCGCGAAGCGCTGCGCGACGCCATGGCCGAGGAGATGCGCCGGGACGAGCGCGTGTTCGTGATGGGCGAGGAGGTGGCCCACTACCAGGGGGCCTACAAGGTGACCCAGGGGCTTCTGGCCGAATTCGGCGAGAAGCGCGTGGTCGACACCCCCATCACCGAGTATGGCTTCGCCGGGCTGGGCGTCGGGGCGGCCTTCGGCGGCCTGCGCCCCATCGTCGAGTTCATGACGATGAATTTCGCCATGCAGGCCATCGACCACATCGTGAACTCGGCCGCCAAGACGCGCTATATGTCCGGCGGGCAGTTGGCCTGCCCCATCGTGTTCCGCGGCCCGAATGGGGCGGCCGCCCGCGTGGCGGCCCAGCACAGCCAGAACTTCGCCGCCTGGTACGCCCATGTCCCGGGCCTGGTCGTGATCGCCCCCTACGACGCGGCCGACGCCAAGGGCCTTCTCAAGGCGGCCATCCGCAGCGACGACCCGGTGGTCTTCCTCGAGAACGAGCTCCTCTATGGCCGCACCTTCGAGGTGCCGCAGGGCGAGCACCTGGTGCCCATCGGCCGTGCGCGCATCCATCGCCCGGGCCACGACGTCACCTTGGTCTCCTATTCGATCGGGGTCGACGTGGCGCTGGAGGCGGCCGACGCGCTCGCCGCCGACGGCATTTCGGCCGAGGTCCTGGACCTGCGCACGCTTCGGCCCTTGGACGAAGCCGCGATCCTCGAGAGCCTGGCCCGCACCCACCGGATGGTGGTGGTGGAGGAAGGTTGGCCCCGCTGCTCGGTGGCGGCCGAGGTGATGGCCGTGGCGATGGAAAAGGGGTTCGACGAGCTCGACGCCCCCGTTCGCCGCGTGACGGATGCCGATGTCCCCCTGCCGTACGCTGCCAACCTCGAACGGGCGGCCCTGGTGAAGCCGGCCGACGTGGTGGCGGCCGTGAAGGCCATCCTGTGACCGACGGCACGAGCGCGCTCGTCAAGATCGCCGTCTTCTACGACGGCTCGTACTTCCAGCAGGTGACCAACCACTATCGCTACACCCATGACATCCGTCGGCGGATCGACTTGGGCGGCCTGCACGACTTCATCCGCTGGCGGGTGGCCAAGCTGGAGGACTATCCCAAGTCGATGTGCCGAATCGTCGAGGCCCACTACTATCGCGGGCGCTTCACGCTGGCCGACATCGACGAGAAGGCGAACCGCGACGGCAACCCGGGCTTCGTCGAGGAGTTCCTGCGCGGCGAACGGGTGTTCGACCAGCTGATGGCCCAACACCATATCACGCCCCACTATCTGCGCGTGGACACGAGCCGCGACTACCCGCGCGAGCGCGGGGTGGAGGTGGCGCTGGCCCTGGACGCCTACGACCTCGCGGTCACCCGCCGGCTCGACTGGGTGGCCCTGATGACCCCGGATGCCGACTATGTGCCACTCGTGCGGCGGCTGGCGCTCGTGGGCACGCGCGTGCTGCTGCTGGCCTTCGAGTTCCCCGGCAAGACCGTGGTGTCGAAGGCCCTCATCGCCGAAGCAACCGACGTCGTGCCCATGCACCAGGTAGCCGAGCAGGGGATGCCCGGCTTCGACCCCCAGACCCTGTTCGTGGCGGACTGAGCCATGCCCGTCGAGGTGCGGATGCCTGCCCTGTCGCCCACGATGGAAACGGGCACGCTGGCGCGCTGGCTGGTGAAGCCTGGCGACCATGTGCACGCGGGCGACCCCATCGCCGAGATCGAGACGGATAAGGCGACCATGGAGGTCGAGGCCGCGGACGAGGGCGAGGTCGTGGAGCTGGTGGTGCCCGAGGGCACGGAAGGGGTGGCCGTGGGCGCCGTGATTGCCCGGCTGCGGACCGCCGACAAAGCCCCGACCACCACCGCGGCACCCGCCCCCGAGGCCGCGCCGGAGGGGACCCGCGCGCGACCATCCCAGGCGGGTGATGCGGCCGCGCCGCCGCCGATGGGCGACGCGGGCCCCCCGCCGCCAGTGGCCACGGACGCCGCCACCCTTTCGGCTGCCCGCGCGGCGGCGGACGGGCGCGTACGGGCGTCGCCCCTCGCCCGGCGGATGGCCGCCCAGCTCGGCGTCCGGCTGGAAGATCTGGAAGGTTCCGGGCCCGGCGGGCGGATCGTGCGCGCCGACGTCGAGCGCGCGGCCGGGCGAGCGCCCGCCCCGGGCGTGATCCCTGCCCCGACGCTGGCTGCCACGGCGGCGGAGGCCGCTCGCCCGACGCCCGTGGCAGCGGCCCCGTTAGGCCCCGCCTCAGGGGCCCCGCCAGGTCCGATTCCCCGCGCGCCGGCCCCCGACGCCGCCCCAGCCCAGGCCGCCCGAGCCGCGCCAGCCCCCGGCGCCGCCCCGGCCCAGGCCCCCCGCCCGCATGAACCGCCCTTCGAGCTCGTCCCGCTGGGGAGCGTGCGGCGCACGATCGCCCGCCGCCTCACCGAGGCGAAAACGACCATCCCCCACTTCTATCTCTCGATCGACTGCCGGCTCGACGCGCTGCTCGCGCTGCGCGCCGAGATCAACGCCGCCCTCGAGCCGCGGGGGATCAAGGTCTCGGTCAACGACATGCTCGTGAAGGCCTTAGGCATGGCGCTCGAGGCCGTGCCCGAGGCCAACGTGAGCTTCGCGGGCGAGCACCTCAAGCGCTTCGGGCGGGCCGACGTCTCGGTGGCGGTCGCCATTCCGGGCGGGCTCGTGACTCCGATCGTCCGCGATGCGGCGGCCAAGCCCCTGTCGCGCATTGCGGTCGAGATGCGGGACCTGGCCGAGCGCGGTCGCGCCCTGCGCCTGAAGCCGCACGAGATCCAGGGGGGCACGGCGTCGCTGTCGAACCTCGGCATGCACGGCGTCAAGGAATTCGCCGCCGTGTTGAACCCGCCCGAAGCCGTGATTCTGGCGGTGGGGGCCGGCGAGCGTCGCCCGGTGGTGACGGACGATGGCATCGGGGCGGCCACGCTCATGAGCGTGACGGGAAGCTTCGATCACCGGGCGATCGACGGGGCCGTGGGCGCTCGGCTGTTGCAGGCCTTCCGCGGCTTCGTCGAACGGCCGCTGGCGATGCTGGCCTGAGGCCATCCGGCTGAGGAGGCCTTCAGCGTGGCAGAACGATACGACCTGGTCGTCATCGGGGCGGGCCCCGGCGGCTATGTGGCGGCCATCCGGGCGGCCCAGCTTGGCCTCCAGGTGGCCGTGGTCGAGCGCGACCGGCCCGGGGGCATCTGCCTCAACTGGGGCTGCATTCCCACCAAGGCGCTCCTGCGTTCGGCCGAGGTGTGGCACCTCGTCACGCACGCCCGCGACTTCGGGCTTGCGGCCGACGGCGCCGCCTTCGACTTGCAGGCCATGGTGCGCCGCAGCCGCCAGGTGGCCGACCGGCTGGCAGGCGGCGTGGCGCACCTGCTGCGCAAGAATCGCGTCGCCGTCGTGGCGGGCGAGGGAAGGTTGCTGGCCCCCACGGCGGTGCAGGTGGGCGAGCGGCGGCTCGAGGCCCGCCACGTGATCCTGGCCACCGGCGCTCGGGCGCGCGACCTTCCCCACCTCAAGGCCGACGGGAAGCGCGTGTGGACCTACCGCGAGGCCATGCTGCCCTCGGCCCTGCCCAGCGACCTTCTGGTGGTGGGTTCGGGTGCGATCGGGGTCGAGTTCGCAAGCTTCTACGCCGATCTCGGCAGTCGGGTGACCCTCGTCGAAGCGCTGCCGCGAATCCTGCCCCAAGAGGACGAGGAGATCTCGGCGTTCATGGCCGAGGCCTTCGCCCGGCGGGGGATCGAGATCCGCACGGGCATCAGCGTCGACCGTTTGGCCGGCGATGCCGAGGGTGTCACGGCCGAGATTGCCGGCACCCCGCAGCGGTTCAGCCATGCCATCCTGGCGATCGGCATCACCCCGAACACCGAAGGGCTGGGTCTTGATGACCTTGGGGTGGAGCGGACGCGCGGCCACGTGGCGACCGACGCGTTCGGCCGCACGAACGTCGAAGGGCTGTGGGCGATCGGCGATCTCACGGGGCCCCCCTGGCTTGCCCACAAGGCAAGCCACGAAGGCGTGGTGGCGGCCGAAGCCATCGCCGGTGTGGCGGATGCGCACCCCCTGGAGCGCGGCAACGTCCCCGCCTGCACCTATTCCCGGCCGCAGGTGGCCTCGGTGGGGCTTACGGAAGCGCACGCCCGCGCGGCGGGCTACGACGTGATGGTGGGCCGATTTCCGGCGATCGGCAACGGCAAGGCCGTAGCCCTGGGCGACACCCAAGGGATCATGAAGCTGGTGTTCGACGCGCCGACGGGCGCCCTGTTGGGCGCGCACCTGGCGGGCCCCGAGGTGACGGAGTTGATCCAGGGCTTCTGTATCGCCCGCGCGGCCGAAGCGACGGCCGACACGCTGGCTGGCACCGTCTTTCCCCACCCGACCCTGTCGGAAATGATGCACGAGGCCACGCTGGCGGCCCTGGGCCGCGCGCTGCACATCTAGGCTCGCCTCACGCTTCCGCCGGGGCGAAATGGATGTCGACCGCCTGCTCGCACTCGGCGAGCAGCCGCCCCATGGGCAGACGAGCGCTCGCCCCCTCGTCGATCGCCGCTTCCAGCCGCCGCCGCTCGGTCTCGGAGAAGACGGCGACCAGCAGCGCCTCCGCGCTGCGCAAGGCCGAGCCCGAAAGCCCCCAGCCTTCGGTCGTGCGCACGATGGGATGGGGCGAAGCCAAGGCCCGCGCGAGCTCCGGGCCGGGGGCAAGGCCTGCCACGCGGCCGCCCGGGCCGGGGACCAGCCAGGCGACGTCGGCGGGCCAGTTCAGATCGCGTGCCTGGTCGAGCGCCACGACCGTCCCACCCAAGGGACGGAATCGGCGGCCCAGGGCGGCGGCCGCCGTCCGGTCGCCGTCGTCCTCGGTCGGCACCACCACCACCGCCCCCCATGGCACGTCGGCCCGGGCGAGGGCGTCGAGCACGGTCGTACCCGCCGCGGCGGTCGCCAGGGCGACCAGCGCCGTGCCTCGCTCGGCGACGGCCCGACCGATCAGGAAGGCGATGTCGTCGGCCAGCTGGCGGCCAAGGCTTACCGCATCGTCGTGGTCCCACCACTCGATCTCGGCCATGCCCCACCCTCGCCTGGCCCTTCCGGGCGCGCTTGGCACCTTCCCCCCGGCCGGCTATCGGGGCGCGGCCGCGAAGGCAAGCAGGCTCCACGCGAAGGGGAATTCCTTGACCGACGTGCTCGATCGCCCGCCGCTTTCGGCGAACCGCACGGCGATGATCGAAAGCCAGCTCAAGCCCTGCGGGGTGATCGACCCCCGGGTGCTGCAGGCGATGGCGGCCGTGCCGCGCGAGGATTTCGTGGCCCAAGGGCGCCGCGCCCTGGCCTACGCCGACCTCGAGCAGCCGCTGGCCCCGGGACGGGCCATGATGACGCCCCTGACCCTGGGGCTCATGGTGCAGGCCGCCCGGGTGGAGCCCGGCGAGCGGGCGCTGGTGGTGGGGGCGGGCACGGGCTACGCCGCTGCCGTGCTGGGCCGCATGGGGGCCGAGGTGGTGGCCCTCGAGGAGAGTCCAACGCTGGCCGCCCGGGCGCGAGCGCTGGTGGCGGGGCACGGCCGAGTGACCGTGGTCGAGGGGCCGCTTGCCCGCGGCGCGCCCGATCGCGCCCCCTTCGACCTCATCCTCATCGACGGCGCGGCGGAACGGCTGCCGGCGGAGCTTGTCGCCCAACTTGATCCCCGGGGTCGGCTGGTGGCGGTGATCGTGGACGAGGACGGCGTCCACCGGTTGGGGCTCGGCCGGGCATCGCCGGCGGGGGTGGCGTTCGACTGGCTGGCGGAGCTCCACGCGCCCCCCCTGGAGGCGTTGCGCGCCCCGCCCATGTTCCGCTTCTGAACGACGAGCGCATGCGCTGCCGCTTTGCCATCGCGGCCCTTGCCGTGGCGGGGATCGCCCAGCCGGTGGCGGCGGAGAGCCTGCCCGAAGTGCTGGCCGCCGCCTACGCCACCAACCCGGAACTCGCCGCCGCTCGGGCCGCCGTCCGCCGGCTCGACGACCAGCTCCCCATCGTCCGGTCGGGCATGCGCCCGTCGGTGAACGGCAGCATCAACTTCTCCCAGGAACTTGACGAGAACCTCGACGATTTCGGCCGGCGCACCACGGCCGGCGTGCGGATCACGCAACCGGTCTGGGCCGGTGGGCGGGTCCAGGCCGGCATCCGGGCGGTCGACGCCCAGATCGGGGCCGCACGGGAACGGCTGCGGGCGCTCGAGAACCGCATCATCGCCGACGCCGTCCAGGCCTATGCCGACGTGCTGGCCACCCGGGCGGAGGTGGAGCTCAATCGCAACCAGGTCCGCGTGCTGGAGCGGCAGTTGCAGGCCTCGACCGACCGGTTCGAGGTGGGTGACCTCACGCGGACCGACGTCGCCCAAAGCCAGGCGCGGCTGGAAGGGGCACGGGCCAACCTCGTGGTGGCCGAAGGGAACGCTCGGCGCGCCGAAGAGGCCTTCCGCCGCGTGGTGGGGCGCTTGCCAGGGCGGCTCGACCCGCTGCCCGAGCTCCCCCCCCTCCCCGCCTCGGTCGAGGAAGCGCGCGACATCGCGCTCGCGAACAGCCCCGACCTGCTGGCCGCCCGCTACGACGAGAAGGCCGCCGACGAGCAGGTGACGGTCGCCAAGCGGGAACGCTTCGGCGAAGCGAACGTCAACTCCACCTTCGCCTACCAGGCGATCCGCGGCGGGCCGCTGGCCCCGTTCCTGATCGACGGGCTGACCGCCACCATCGGGGTCAACATGTCGATCCCCATCTTCACCTCGGGCCTGGTCGCCGCGCGCGTGCGGCAGGCCCAGGCGGCCCAGAGCGAAGCCCTGGAGCGCATCGAGGGGACGGCGCGGGCCGTGACGGAAGCCACGATCAACGCCTGGACGGTGCTCAAGGCCGCCGAATCCTTCATCCGCTCGACCCGGGTGGCGATCGACGCCAACGAGCTGGCGGCCGAAGGCGTGCGCCAGGAAAACCTGGTGGGCAACCGTGACATCCTCGACGTCCTCAATGCCGAGCAGGAGCTGCTCAGCAGTCGCGTGGCGCTGGTGCGGGCCGAGCGGGACCGCTATGTGGCCGCCTATCGGCTGCTGCAGGCGATGGGCATGGCGCTGGCACGGGCGGACCTGCCGCCGGACGGGCGGCACGACCCCGACCGGCATTTCCGGCGGGTGGACCGGACCTGGCGCGAGTTCCGGGCGGACCCGGACCCGCGGGAGTCGCGGCAGCGCGATCGCCCGCCCGCGGCGCCGGCGCCCGAGCCGCTGCCGGGGCCGCCGCCCTCGATCCGCGACCGGGAGCGGGCGGAATGAGCGCCAAGGGTCGGGATCCGCTCGACCCGCGGCTGAAGTCCATCCTCGAGAGCATCCGCCAGACGGTCGCGGGCGAGGCGCCGGCCGGCGCGCCCGAGCAGGCGCCTGCGGCCGAGGCCGCCCCCGCCCCGCGGCCGCTGCGTCCGAACGTGCCGCCTGGCGAGCGCACGGTGGAGGAGTTCCTGGCCGACCTCATCCGCCCGCAGGTCGAGGCCTGGCTTGAGGCCCACTTGCCCGAGATTGTGCAGCGGCTGGCGGCCGAGGAGATCCGGCGGCTGACGGGCGGGACATAAGCGCCGCTCCCCTGAGCCCGCGTCCGCTCGGCGGTGGAGGGCCGGCCCAGGCTCGGCGGTGGGATGGGGCGAGCTGGTGCCGCCGCCCAGGCCCGGGCGCCCCGCTTCCGCCCGGCCGGCACCGAGGCTAAGCCCCCCGACGCGATGGACACGACGTTCGAGCCCGGGCCCATCGAGGAGCGCTGGGCCCGCCGCTGGGAGGAGTCGGGAGCGTTCCGCCCCCCCCGGCCGCACGCGCCCACCTTCACCATCCTCCTTCCGCCGCCCAACGTCACCGGCCACCTCCACATCGGCCACGCGCTGGATCAGACGCTGCAGGACATCCTGATCCGCTGGCAGCGCCTCAAGGGCTGCGACGCCCGATGGATCGTGGGCACCGACCATGCGGGGATCGCCACCCAGCTCATGGTCGAGCGCGAGCTCGCCCGCGAGGGTCGGTCGCGCCATGAACTGGGGCGGGAGGCGTTCCTCGCCCGCGTGTGGGACTGGAAGGCCCGGGCTGGCGGCACGATCACCCACCAGATGCGGCGGCTGGGCGCCTCGTGCGACTGGGCGCACGAACATTTTACGATGGATCCGGCCTTCAGCCGGGCGGTGACGGAAGCCTTCGTGCGCTTGAGCGAGCGGGGCCTCGTCTACCGCGCCAAACGGCTCGTCAACTGGGACCCGGCCCTCGAGACGGCAATCTCCGACCTCGAGGTCGAGAACCGCGAGGTCAAGGGTCATTTCTGGCACCTGCGCTATCCCCTAGCCGACGGCTCGGGCCACCTGGTGGTGGCCACGACCCGGCCCGAGACGATGCTGGGCGACACCGCGGTGGCCGTGAACCCGGCCGATGAGCGCTACCGGCACCTCGTGGGCCGGGCCATCGCCCATCCCTTGACCGGCCGGCGCATCCCCGTGATCGCCGACCCCTGGGCCGACCCCGAGCTCGGGTCGGGCTGTGTCAAGATCACGCCCGCCCACGACTTCAACGACTGGGCGGTCTACGAGCGCCATCCCGACATCGGCTGGCTCGACGTGCTGGACGCCCGGGCCCGCATCGCCCCAGCGCCGGGCGTGCCCGCCCATCTCGTGGGCCTCGACCGGTTCGCGGCCCGCGAGCGCATCGTGGCCGAACTTGCCTCTCAGGGTCTTCTCGAGCGGGTCGAAGAGCGCGTGATCCAGGTGCCTCACGGCGACCGGTCGGGCGTGCCGATCGAACCCCGGCTCACCGACCAGTGGTTCCTCGACGTGAAGGGCATGGCCCGCCGCGCGATCGAGACCGTACGCGCGGGCCAGACCCGCTTCGTGCCGGAGGGCTGGACGAAGACCTTCTTCCATTGGCTCGAGAACATCGAGCCCTGGTGCCTGTCGCGCCAGCTGTGGTGGGGCCACCGCATTCCGGCCTGGTACGGCCCGGACGGCCAAGTGGTGGTGGCCCGCAGCCTGGCCGATGCCCAGGCCCGCGCCGGGCCCGACGTGCCCTTGCGCCAGGACGAGGACGTCCTCGACACCTGGTTCTCGTCAGCCCTCTGGCCGTTCGCCACGCTGGGCTGGCCCGACCGGACGCCCGACCCCCGCCACTTCCCCTCGTCCGTGCTGGTGACGGGCTTCGACATCATCTTCTTCTGGGTGGCCCGGATGATGATGCTCTCGCTCGAGCTGGTGGGCGAGCATCCCTTCGCGGTCGTCTACGTCCATGGCCTCGTCCGCGACGCTCAGGGTCGGAAGATGTCGAAGACCCGTGGCAACGCCGTCGATCCCATTGCGGTGGTCGACCGCTACGGTGCGGATGCCCTGCGCTTCGCGCTGGCCGGGGCCGAAACCCAGGGCCGCGACGTCAAGTTCGACGAGCGGCGGGTCGAGGCGTGCCGGAATTTCGGGACCAAGCTGTGGAACGCCGTGCGCTTCGCCCGCCTTCAGGGAGTGGCCGCAGCCACCGAGGCCGATCCGCCCACCGCCCGGCATCCCGTGAACCGCTGGATCCTGGCGGAGACGGCCCGGATGGCCCACGACGTGGACCTTCAGCTCCAGCAGTTCCGCTTCGACCAGGCGGCCGACCGGCTCTACCGGTTCGCCTGGGGCACGTTCTGCGACTGGTACCTGGAACTCGCCAAACCGCTCTTGGCCGACGACGAGGCGGCGACCGAAACCCGGGCGGCGGCCGGCTGGGCGCTCGACCGGCTGCTCACCTGCCTGCACCCGTACATGCCCTTCCTCACCGAGGAACTCTGGCACGCCTTGGGACCTCGCCCGCACGATCTGATCGTGGGGCGCTGGCCCGAGGCCACCCCGCCGGCCGAGGCGGACACCCGCGAGATCGCCTGGCTCATCGAGCTCGTGCAGGCCATCCGCTCGGCCCGGGCCGAGCTCAACGTGCCGCCAGGCGCCCGCCTCCGGCTGCACGCGCCCGAGGCGGATGCCGACGTGCGCTCCTGGCTCGAACGGCACCGCGCGGCCCTCGGCCGGCTCGCCCGCATCGAGGAGGTCCTGGACCACCCGGCCCCGGCCAGAGGCGCCGCCCAGCTGGTCGTCCAAGGACGCACCTACACCCTGCCGCTGACGGGGGTGATCGACCTGGCCGCCGAGCGCGCCCGGCTGGAACGGGCGGCAGCCGAAGCCGAGCGCGCGGCAGATGCGCTGGCCGAGCGGCTGGCCAACCCAGGCTTTCTGGCCCGCGCTCGGCCCGAGGCGGTGGCCAAGGCCCGAGCCGACCACGAGGCCCGCCGCACCGAGGCCGAACGACTGCGGGCGGCCCTGGCGCGCTTGGCCTGAACCCTTCAGGCCTCGATCGTCAGGGCCTCGATCTCGACGCGTAACGTCATCCTTCCGTCGGGCCCGATCACGGCTTCCTTTTCACCCGCCGCCCAGTCGGCCAGGAACTGACCGCCGAGCGGCACGTCACCGGCCTCGAGCAGCGCCTCGATCCGGTCCCAGGCCGCTTCCACCGCCATCACGGGCCCCGACAGCCGGAAGGCCAGGCGATGGATGGCCCCCTGGAAGGTCAGGCTGGCCCAGGGTTCGACGTCGAAGCCCTCGAGCACGAGCGCCGGCCCCTCCGGGGCACGCCCCAGCCAATCCGCGAACCAGGGATCGGCCGCTAGCGCTCGCCGGATGGCGGCCATGAGACCCCCCTGCGGCGGGGAGAGGATCGCCTTCACCGGCGTTCCCCCGGACCTGCGCTGTCGTTACCCTGGGCCGCCATCAGGCGGGCGATGTGGGCGCGCAGGCGCTCCTGCATCCGCTGCCCCGGCTGCCGGCCGCGACGCAGGTCGTGCACGATCCGGGGATCGTTCACGGCGTCCCGACCGAACCGCGACGGTGGCACGCGGGTGGCCTTGAGACAGCTTTCGATCTGGAAGAGCAGCGACATGGTTCGAAAGCTCCACTCTCGACCCATTCTCGCCTTCGGCGCTGCCGCGGTCCTCCGCTCCCGGCCGAGGTTCGCCGAATCGATGGCCCCATTGCTGATAGGAATCCTCCTACTAGTCTAGGCACAAAATGATAGGCTTGGTCGGAGGGAGCAGGCGCGATGACGGATGACGAGGTCCGAGCCCGGCTCGAGGAACGGCTCCGCGCACGCGGCCTCAACCTCGCGGCCGCATCGCGGGCCATCGGCCGCAACCCCGCCTACCTGCAACAGTTCCTCCGCCGGGGCGTGCCCCGCCGCCTGCCCGAGGCCGAACGCCGGGCGTTGGCCCGCCTTCTCGACATGGACGAAGCCGAACTCGGCGCCCCGCCGGAGCTGAGCCCCGCCGCGACGGTCCACGTCGTCGAGGGCGTGACCGGCCCCGACGGTCGGCGCTCGCGCTCGCTGCCCTTCGACCGCGAGCTCGCCCGCAGCCTCTCCGACGGTCGCCCCGAACGCCTCGTGGCCTATGACGTGGAGGGCGATGCCATGGCCCCCACCCTGCGCCCGGGCGACCAGGTCCTGGCCTGCGCGCTCCCCTCAGGCCGCCTGCGCGACGGCCTGCACCTCCTGGCCGTTGACCGCGACCACCTGGTCCGCCGCCTGGCCCTTAACCCCGTCTCGGGCCGTGTCGCGATCCTGTGCGACAACCCCGCCTATCCCCCCTTGCCCGAACAGGATCCAAGCGCGCTGTCGGTGTTGGGGCGAGTCGTCTGGCTGGGCCGCCGGCTCGACTGAGAGTCCCGCAGGGGTCGCGTTCCGGGCCTCGGGCGAGGCTTGGCCCAAGCGGCGTCAGCCCGAACCGCGCCTCCAGCCAAGCCCCAGGGCGAGGAGGGCACCACCCGCCAACCCCAGCACCGCTCCCAGCGACGGTTCGCCAAGCGCCAGCCCCGCCACCACGCCCGCAAGCGGCCCCAGGAAGAGGAAGATGCCATAGCTACGCTGCCTCACCTGCCGCTCCTCGCGCGGCCGGCGCCTGGGGCGATCGACGGGACTCGAACCCGCAACCCCTGGTACCACAAACCAGTGCTCTGACCAGTTGAGCTACGATCGCCGTGCGCTGGGCCGTCTCCCTGCGCCGGGGGGGCCGCCGGGTCAAGCGTCCCGCCGCGCCCGCTCACGGCGCCCGCTCGGCGGATGGTCGGCCGATGCTTCAG
This sequence comes from Sphingomonadaceae bacterium, assembly GCA_025056155.1. Taxonomy (GTDB): domain Bacteria; phylum Pseudomonadota; class Alphaproteobacteria; order Sphingomonadales; family Sphingomonadaceae; genus Thermaurantiacus. The sequence goes on along the minus strand of JANWWL010000004.1, from coordinate 295,359 downwards.
CGGAGGATGTTGTAGGCGAGTTGGGCGTCGTCGAGCTGGAAGCCCACCAGCACCTCGAAGGTGGCCGCCCGGAGCGCCGCGCGGACCAGCGGGTCGGCCATCGGATCCACCAGCGCGTCCTCGTCGTCGGGGCGCCGTTCGCGCTCCAGGCGGGCCAGGATTTCGGGCGGGGGCGTGGCCGCCTGCCGCAGGACATCGGCCCGGACCCAGCCCTCGCCCACCCCGCGCAGCTGTCCCTGGGGCCAATGGACCTCAACCACGCTTACCTGCTTCGCCACGAGCACGTTGCCCCCCTGCACCAGCGCCACGAACACGGGCAGGGCTTCCGTCCGCGCCGGAAGGCTTGCGCCGGCGCGCGGGCGGCGCTGCGCCACCACGCGAAAGCGCACCTCCGTCTCGAGCCATTCCGCGCCAGGGATGCAGCGCGTGCGGAAGTCGACGAGCTGGGCGATGAAGTCGACCGCCTCGGCGTTGCGGCTTTGCGGTGGCTCGAAGCGGGTGAGCGTGCCCACATGGTGGGGGATGGCCGCCGCCGGGCAGGGCGAGCGCACCACCCGTAAGGGATCCCGCTGGCAGCCCGACAGCAGGAACCCCAGCCCCACCAGCGCCGCCGCCGCCACATCCCGCGCGCGCCTTGCCGCTTGGTCAGTCCGCATCGTCTGGTCTATGGCAGGGGCATGGACCGGCTGAAAGTCCTCGTGGCGGCACCCCGCGGCTTCTGCGCGGGCGTGGACCGCGCCATCCATATCGTCGAGCTCGCGCTCGAGCGCTACGGCGTGCCCGTCTACGTCCGCCACGAGATCGTGCACAACAAGCACGTCGTCGACAGCCTGCGGGCCAAGGGGGCCATCTTCGTCAAGGAGCTCGACGAGGTTCCCGACGGCGCCACCGTCGTCTTCTCGGCCCACGGCGTGCCCAAGACGGTGCCCGCCACCGCCACGGCCCGGGGCCTCAACTGGCTCGACGCCACCTGTCCCCTGGTGTCGAAGGTCCATCGCCAGGCCGAGCGGATGGTGCAGGCGGGCCGCCACATCCTGTTCGTGGGCCACGCCGGCCACCCCGAGGTGATCGGCACCTTCGGCCAGGTGCCCGAGGGCTTCATGACGCTGGTCGAGACGGTGGCCGACGCCGAAACGGTCGCTCCGCCCGATCCCGAGAACCTGGGCTTCCTCACCCAGACGACGCTCTCGGTCGACGACACCGCCGAGATCGTGGCCACCTTGCGCCGGCGCTTCCCCAACATCGTGGGCCCCCGCGGCGAGGACATCTGCTACGCCACCTCGAACCGGCAGGCGGCGGTGAAGGCCATCGCCCGCGATTGCGACCTGGTGCTCGTGATCGGGGCGGAATATTCCTCCAACTCGCAGCGGCTGCGCGAGGTGGCGGAGCGGGCCGGCGCGCGCGCCCATCTGATCCAGACCGCCGAAGCCATCGACTGGCGCTGGTTCGACCGCGTGACCACCGTCGGCCTCACCGCCGGCGCCTCGGCCCCCGAAGTGCTCGTGCAGGAGGTGCTGGAGGCCTTGCGGCAGCGGTTCGAGGTGACGGTGGAGGAGGTGACGACCGCGGTGGAGGAAGTGACGTTCAAGCTGCCGCGCGAACTCGCGGCTTAGGGCTCGCCCACCGCCGGTGGCCGTCTACACCGAGGTGCCGGCCGAAGAGCTGGCGGAATTCCTTGCCGCCTACGACGTGGGCACCCTCGTGATGGCCAAGGGGATCGCCGAGGGGGTGTCCAACTCCAACTATCTGGTCGAGACGACCCGCGGGCGCTTCGTGCTGACGCTCTACGAACGCCGCATCGACGAGGCCGACCTGCCCTGGTTCCTCGCGCTGATGGACCATCTCGCCGGCCGCGGCCTGCCCGTGCCCCGCCCGCTGGCCGACGCGCAGGGCCGCACGCTCTCCCGGCTGCGCGGCCGGCCGGCGGCACTCGTCGAATTCCTGGCCGGCGTGTCCTTGACCCAGCCCCAGGCCGCACATTGCCGCGCGGTGGGCGAAGCCCTGGCGCGCCTGCACCTGGCCGGTCGCGACTTCGGCCCACCGCGGCCCAACCACCTGGGGCCAGCTGCGGCCCGAGCGATCGCCAACGACCTGGGCGATCGGCTCGATCGGCTCGAGCCGGGGCTTCGGGATCGCATCCGCCGCACGCTCGATCAGGTGGAACGCGACTGGCCTGGCCGACTGCCCACCGGGGTCATCCACGGCGACCTGTTCCCCGACAACGTGCTGTTCCAGGGCGGCCAGGTGTCGGGCCTCATCGACTTCTATTTCGCCGCCACCGACCTCTTGGCCTACGATCTCGCCGTCGCGCGCACCGCCTGGAGCTTCACTCCCGACGGGCGCCACTTCCTGCCGCACCACGATGCGGCCCTGCTCGAGGGCTATGCGCAGGTCCGTCCCCTCGCCCCAGACGAGCGGGCCGCCCTGCCCCTGCTGGCCCAGGCCGCCTGCCTGCGCTTCCTGCTCACCCGTGCGCAGGACTGGTTCGATCCCGCGCCCGGTTTCGTCCAGCGGAAGGATCCGTTGGCCTTTGCCCGCCGACTCCGACACCATGCCGCCCCCGCACCGGCCTGACGTGCGCATCGCGTGCGACGGCGCCTGCCGTGGCAACCCCGGCCCCGGGGGATGGGCCGCCATCGTGCGGTCGGACGGCAAGGAGCGGGTGCTCAAGGGCGCCGAACCGCTCACCACCAACAATCGCATGGAGCTTCAGGCGGCGCTGGCCGCCCTGCAGGCCCTCCCGCAGCCGGCGCGAGTCCTGGTGGAGACCGACAGCCGATATCTGGTCGACGGCATGACGAAGTGGCTCGGCCAATGGCAACGCAACGGCTGGAAGACGGCCGACCGGCGGCCAGTGGCCAACGCCGACCTGTGGACCGCGCTGGCCCAGGCGGCGGCTCCCCACGACGTCCGCTGGGTGTGGGTGCGCGGCCACGCCGGGCACCCGGCCAACGAGCGCGCCGACCGACTGGCCAATGCGGCGATCGACGAACTGCTGGCGGAAGGCTCCTGATGGCCTCGGGTCTCTTCGCCCTGCTGGACGACATTGCGGCCATCGCCAAGCTCGCGGCCGCCTCCCTCGACGACGTGGCCGCCGCTTCGGCCCGCGCGACCGGCAAGGCGGCCGGAGTCGTCATCGACGACACGGCCGTCACACCCCGCTACGTGATGGGCTTTCGACCCGAGCGCGAGCTGCCGCTCGTCTGGCGCATCGCCAAGGGCAGCCTTCGCAACAAGCTTCTCGTCCTGATGCCGGGCTTCCTGCTGCTGGCCACCCTCCTGCCCCGGGCGCTCACCCCCCTCCTCATGGCGGGCGGGGCGTTCCTGTGCTTCGAAGCCGCCGAGAAACTCATCGAACGATCCGTTAGCACGGCGGGCGATGCCGCCGCCTCGGGCCTCGCCGCCCAATCCGAGGCCGACGAGCGGCGCATGGTGGCTGGAGCCATCCGCACCGACCTCGTCCTTTCGGACGAGATCCTGGCCATCGCGCTGGGCGAGCTTGGCCGCCACAGCCTCGCCATGAAGGCGGCCGCCCTGGCGGTCGTGAGCCTTGCGGTCACGGCCGGCGTGTACGGGCTCGTGGCGCTCATTGTGAAGATGGACGACGTGGGCGTTCGGCTTGCGGCGGGGTCCGGGCGTTTCGCCCGCCGGTTGGGGCGCATGCTGGTGGCGGGCATGCCCCGCGTGCTCGCCGGCCTGTCGGCCCTGGGCGTGGCGGCGATGGCCTGGGTGGGGGGCGGCATCGTGCTCCACGGCCTTCAGACGGCGGGGCCGTTGGCCGTCCTGCCGCACGCAGTCCACGCCTGGGCGCAGGCGGCCGCGGTGGGGTCGCCCGCGGTCGCGGGCGTGGTCGCGTGGCTCGTTGAGGCCGCGCTGGCCGGTCTCTTCGGGCTGGCGCTGGGCGGCCTGCTTGCCGTGTGGGTCCACCTCTGGCATCGCGCACGCGCGCCGGCCAGCTGATCCCACCGTTCCCAGGCACCCCATGGAGTCCCGCGAAATCCGCCTGAAAGCCCGACCCGCCGGCCTGCCGGGGCCCGAGCATTTCGAGCTTGCGACCGTCACCGTTCCTCCACCCGGGCCGGGCGAGGTGCGCGTGCGCAACCGGTTCCTCTCGGTCGACCCCTACATGCGCGGCCGCATGATCGACCGCCCGAGCTATGTGCCTCCGTTTTCGCTCGGCGCCCCCCTGGAAGGCGGAGCGCTGGGCGAGGTGGTGGACTCGGGCGATCCGGCGTTCCGGCCGGGCGACCTCGTGCTCTCGATGCTGGGCTGGCGCGAGGCCTTCACCGCCCCCGCCTCGGCCCTGCGCCGAGTCGAGCCCATCCCGGGCATTCCCGAACAGGCGTTCCTGGGCGTGTTGGGCATGCCAGGCCTGACCGCCTGGGGCGGCCTCCTCCAGATCGGCCAGCCCCGTCCGGGTGAGACCGTGTTCGTCTCGGGCGCCGCCGGGGCGGTGGGTTCGGCCGTGGCCCAGATCGCCCGCAACCTGGGCTGCACCGTGGTGGCCTCGGCCGGGTCCGAGGCCAAGTGCGCCTGGCTGCGTACCGTAGGGATCCCGCACGTCATCAACTACCGCACCTGCGGCAATCTGCTGGAGGCCGTCCGGGCGGCGGCCCCGCAGGGGATCGACGTCTATTTCGACAATGTCGGCGGCGAGCATCTCGAGGTGGCGCTCGCCTGCGCGCGGCCGTTCGGGCGTCTTGTCGAATGCGGGATGATTTCCCAATACAATGCCGAGGTGCCGCCGCCGGGGCCGCGCAACCTAGTGCTGGTGATCGCCAAGTCCCTCAGAATGCAAGGTTTCATCGTCACCCAGTTCGGCCCGCTCGAGGCTGAGTTCCGCGCCCAGATGGCGGCCTGGATCCGCGAGGGAAGGCTACAGTGGCAGGAGACCGTGGTCGAAGGGATCGCGAACGCTCCGGAAGCCTTCATCGGTCTGTTCCGGGGCGACAATCTCGGCAAGATGCTGGTGCGGACGTGAGTCCGCCGCCGCGTCGCCCGTCGTCCGAGCCCGCCGCATTGTGCGGTGGGGCCGAAGCGGTTATCTCGTTTCCGTCCGATCCTGCGGGGAAGCGCGCCATGTCCCGTCGCCGCCAGATCTACGAAGGGAAGGCCAAGATCCTCTACGAGGGGCCTGAACCCGGCACGCTGATCCAATACTTCAAGGACGACGCCACCGCCTTCAACGCGCAGAAGCGCGGCGTCATTTCGGGCAAGGGGGTACTCAACAACCGCATCTCGGAACACTTGTTCACCCTGCTGGGCGGGATCGGCATTCCGCACCACTTCATCCGGCGCCTCAACATGCGCGAGCAGCTCGTGCGACAGGTGGAGATCATTCCGCTTGAAGTGGTGGTGCGCAACGTGGCCGCGGGGTCGCTGTCGAAACGGCTGGGCATCGAGGAAGGCACGCCGCTGCCGCGCACGATCCTGGAATATTATCTGAAGGACGACACCTTGGGCGACCCCATGGTGACCGAGGAACACATCGCCTGCTTCGGCTGGTGCAGCCAAGAAGAGCTGGCCGACATCCAGGACCTGTCGATCCGCATCAACGATTTCCTGACCGGCCTGTTCGCCGGCATCGGCATCAAGCTCGTCGACTTCAAGCTGGAATTCGGCCGGCTGTGGGAAGACGACTGGTCGCGCGTGATCCTGGCCGACGAGATCAGTCCCGACGGTTGCCGGCTGTGGGACATGCGCTCGGGCGAGCGGCTCGACAAGGACCGCTTCCGCCGCGACCTGGGTGGCGAGGTGGAGGCCTATCAGGAGGTCGCCCGCCGCCTGGGCTTGCTGCCCGAAGGCCAGGAGACGGCCATCTTCGACATCGACGAGGCGCGCAAGGCCCGCGAGAGCCGCTGAGCCGGTGCTCCGCGCGTCGCGAGCCGGGCTCCTGTGGGTGGCCCCCTGCGCCCTCGCCCTCGCCCAGCCCGCGCCCCCGCTGCCCCGCTTGATGACGGCCGCGGGGCTCCAGGCGCTGCCCGTGGCCCGGCCCGCGGAGGTGCTGGCCTATGGCGACGCGCCTGCCCAGCGGATCGAAATCTTCCTCCCGCCGGCCCGCACCGAGGGCCAGCGCCTGCCGGTGGTCGTCGCCCTCGACGGCAACTGCTGGCGGGCCGGTGCCGACGGGCTCGGCCGGCTGCGTCCTGCGGCCACCGCACTTGCCGAGCGGGGCATCGCCGTCTGGGCGGTCGGCTACCGGGGGATCGGGGACGAGGGCGGCGGCCATCCCGGCACCTATGCCGACGTGGCCGCCGCGCTCGACCGGCTTGCCGACGAAGCCGAGGCGCGCGGCCTCGATCCCCGGCGGGTCGTTCTCCTCGGCCACGGGACGGGCGGCCATCTGGCGCTCTGGGCGGCGCTGCGCCACCGCATCCCGCGGGCAAGCCCGCTCGCGCCCGCGCGCCCGCCGCTTCGTGCCCGCGGCGTGGTGCTGGCCGGCGCGCTCGCCGACATCGAGCGGGAAGCCCCCCTCATCCGGGCGCGCTGTGGCTTCGAGGCCGGCGAGCGGCTGGCCGATCCCGCCGCCCGCGCGCCGTTCGCCGACGTCTCGCCGGTCGCGCTCCTGCCGATTGGTGCGCCGGTGGCCATCCACCTCGGAGTCTACGACGGGTTCGCCACCCCCGAGACGGGCCTCGCGCTGGCCCAGGCAATCCGGCGCGGGGGCGACGCGGCCGAGCTGGCGCTGGCGCCCAATGCAGGGGCCTATGAGCTGATCGCCCCCGGCACCCGCGCGTTCGAGCCCGTGATGGCCGCGATCGAGCGCTTCCTGCGCTAAGGCCGCGCGCCCGTTAGAGGCAGGTGACGGTGCGCACGGCCCCAGCGGCATCCCAATCTGCCGCCGTCATGTCGCGGACCGTGACCCCCACCGTCCACACATGGCCCTCCGGATCACGCGCACGGTACACCCGGTCGCCATAGAACTGGTCTTCGGGCGCGGCCAGGATCTCCGCGCCGGCCGCGCGCGCCCGAGCGCAATGGGCGTCGATGTCCTCGCCCTGCGCCAGCTGGAGATGGACGGACTGCGTGTTGACGCCGCCCAGGCTTGCCGGGCTGCGGTGGTGGTCGTCCCACTCTCCGCCCACCATCACGATGGATGCGCCGAAGCGAAGCTCGGAATGGAGAAGGTTGTCCGCATCGTCGAGGACGGCGAAGACGAGCTCAAAGCCGAAGGCCGCTTCGAGGAAGCGACAGGCCGCCTTCGGATCCCGATAGCTGAGCGCGCTCGAGGCGCCCTTCGGCCGGCCGAAATCGGACATGGGCTCCCTCCCCCCGCGGTCAGCGCCATCGACCTCGGCCCAAGAGAGCCGGCCTGTCAAGCTCTCGCCGTCGCCCGCGGGCCCCGTCGGCAGGGGCCCCGGGCTCTCCCCGCTCGCCGCGCCGACCCGCTGTTCCCCCCCCTCCCCGCCGTGCTCGCGTCGCCGTGGCGTTTCCCCGAGTGGGGCACCGCGGCCGTCGCCTGGCGCAGGCGGACGTCGTGTCGGCCCGCCCCACCCTTGCCCGCCCGCGCCGATCCAGGCGTCGGGCGCCACGACGGGCCGCCGACCTCCTCGCCTCAGCCGACCCCGGGGCGGGAGCTCAGCGCTCGGCCGGCTGCGGGACGAGCCGCAGGTAGGGGCGCGGGGCCGTCCAGCCGCCGGGGAAACGCCGCGCGGCCTCCTCGTCGGACAGCGACAGCGCAATGATCACGTCCTCGCCGGGCTGCCAGTCCACCGGCGTCGCCACGGGGTGCCGGGTCGTCAGCTGCAGGGCGTCGATCAAGCGCAGGACCTCGGCGAAGTTGCGGCCCGTGCTCATGGGATAGACCAGCATCGCCTTGATCCGGCGGTCGGGGCCGATCACGAACACGGTGCGCACCGTGGCGTTATCCGCCGGCGTGCGGCCCTCGGCCGTGTCGCCGGCATCCTCGGGCAGCATTTCGTAAAGCTTCGCCACCTCAAGGTCGGTGTCGGCGATCACCGGATAGGTGACGGCGGCCCCCTGCGTCTCCTCGATGTCCTTCGCCCAGGCGCGATGGTGATCGACCGGGTCGACCGAGAGGCCGATGACCTTCACGCCGCGCCGCTCGAACTCGGGCAGCAGGTGGGCGAGTCGGCCGAGCTCGGTGGTGCAGACGGGTGTGAAGTCCTTGGGGTGCGAGAAGAGCACCACCCAGGAATCCCCCATCCACTCGTGGAAGCGGATGCGGCCGTGGGTCGTCTCGGCTTCGAAATCGGGGGCAAGGCTGTTGATGCGCAGGCTCATCGACGGTTCCTCCCGCCGCCTCACATAGGACGTCCGCCGCCCCTGGGAAGCCCGCGTCGGGCTTTGCGGGCCGCAAGCTTTCGTGCAGGGGGAGCTTCCGTGAAGGCCCGTGTGACCGTGAAGCTCAAGCCCGGCGTGCTCGACCCCCAAGGGCGCGCCATCCGCCAGGCCCTGGAGACGCTGGGCTTCACGGGCGTGGAGGACGTGCGCGTGGGCAAGGTGATCGAACTCGAGTTGGCCGAGGGCACCCCGCGCGCCACGGTGGAGGACATGGCCCGCCGCTTGTTGGCCAACACCGTCATCGAGACGTTCGAGGTCGAGCTCGCGTGAGGCCCGCGCGGTGAGATCGGGGGTCGTGATCTTTCCGGGTTCGAACTGCGACCGGGACCTCATGGTCGCGCTCGAACTGGTGACGGGCGTGCGGCCGCTCGCCTTGTGGCACGCCGACCCGCACGTGCCGTCCGGCCTTGACCTCATCGCCCTGCCCGGCGGCTTCTCCTTCGGCGACTACCTGAGGGCGGGAGCGATCGCGGCGCGCGCGCCCGTGATGCAGGCGGTGGCCGCCCACGCCGCGCGCGGCGGCCTGGTGCTGGGCATCTGCAACGGCTTCCAGGTGCTGACCGAAGCCGGCCTGCTGCCCGGCGCCCTGATGCGCAACGCGGGGCTCGATTTCATCTGCCGCGACGTGGGCCTGGAGGTGGTGACGGCCGACAGCCCCTTCACCCGGGCCTTCCGGGCCGGCGAGCGGATCACCATCCCCATCGCCCATCACGACGGGAACTATCAGGCCGACGAGGCGACGCTCGAGCGTCTGGAACAGGAGGGCCGGGTTGCCTTCCGCTACCTGGACGACGTGAACGGCTCGGCCCACCGGATCGCGGGTATCCTGAACGAAGGGCGCAACGTGCTGGGCCTGATGCCACACCCCGAGCGCTGCGTGGAGGACGCCCACGGCAACACCGACGGCCGCCGCCTGTTCGAGGGCCTCCTCCACGCGCTGGCTACGGCGTGAGGAGGCACCGCCGGCGGGCGCGCGAGCGGGCGGCCGGTGGGCCGGCCCGACTCCTGCGCTGACCGGCGCCGACGGGTGCGGCCTTCGCCGCCCGCGCCCGGCCCGCGGCCCGAGCACCGACGGATGAAGCCAGCCTGCGCCCGATGGCGCGAGCGATCAGGGCTGGGGAAACAGCGCGCGGCGGAAGCGCATCGGGGGTCGCTCGGGGCGTACTTCGAAGGGGAAGCGCTCGGTCACGCTTCGCCCGTGCCGGTCGGTGACGACGACGGTCGCCACGTGGAGCCCCTGGGGCAGGTCGGGGGGCAGGCGCAGGCGCCACAGGTGGGGCGAGGACTCGGCGAGCGGCCCCATCGGCCGCGGCGGGGCGGGCCCCACCCGCTGGCCGCGGAACACCTCCACCCCCTGGTTGCGGGGTTCGCCCGACCGGCTCTGCATCGCCACGCGCGCGACCGACAGCTGCCGGGTCGCCGAGAAGGGATCGGCCCATTCGGCACCGGCCCGCACCTCCTCGCCCCGGCCCTCCTGGGTGCGCTCCAAGGCGAGTTCCGGTCCGTCGTCGAGGCGGGCGGTGACGCGCGTGGCCTCGTCGCCCAGCCAGACGTTGGCCACGAGGTAGGCGCCCTCGGCCAGGTCGGCCGGGGTCAAGAGCCGAGGGTCCGGCAGGTCCTGGGCGGAACGCGGGGGCACGGGGTCGCGCCGACCTTCGGGCTCGGCCAGCCAGGCAGCGATGGCCTCGAACCACCGCCGGAAGCCCGTGGTGTTGAGCGACAGCCAGGCCACCCGACCGGGCTCGAGGCGGCTCGCCACGTAGCGTTCCCGGTATCGAGCGCCCTCGAACTCGAGGCGGAGGTGACCCCTGGGCGCGCCGAAACGCGTGAGGGCCTGCGGGATCCCGAAGCTGTCGAGATCGCCCTGGTACCATCCGCCCGAGGCGGCCCCGGCGATCAGGTGGCGGAAGGGAAGCGGCCCCACGCCCACCGCCTCCCGCCAGCCGGCGACGTGCGTGCCGGGGGCGTGGTTCTCGGTCGTGTGGGTATGCCCGGCGACCGAGAGGGCGGGCCGGCCGGCCAGCAGCGCGTGGAGGGCCGCGGCGTTGTCGGTCTGATGCCGACCCGAGCGGGGGTCGGCGAACGAAACGAACGGAATGTGATGCAGCACGACCACCAGGCGATCGCGGGGCACCAACCGCAACAGGTTGCCAAGCCAGGTGAGCTGCCGCTCGGGGATCCGGCCGTTGTAGGTGGGGGGCTGGCCGGATGCACAGGCCGCGCGGTCGCCGGGCCCGGCGTCCGCCGGCCCGCAGGGGTAGACGACGTTGTTGAGGCCCACGAAGAGCACGCGGCCCATCATGAAGGCCCAGTGGTCGGGGCCCCACAGGCGGCGGAAGCTGTCGGCCGAATCGGCGGGGTCGGTGGCGTCGAAGTCGATGTCGTGGTTGCCCACCACGAGCCACTGGGGCGCAGCGGCCGCCGCCCCGGCCTCCAGCAGCCGGGGGAGGAGGCCCAGGTCGTCGCCCACGTTGTCGCCCAGCCACAAGAGGCACGCGTGCGTCCCAGGCGGATCGCGCAGCAGGTCCGACAGGACGCCGTCGCGGAAATAGCCGACCTCGGCACCCGAATAGGCTTGGACGTCGGCGAGCACGGCGCACGAGAAGCGCTCGCGCTTGGGCAGCCGGCGCAGCGGGAAGTTGACGATCCGCGGTGGCGCGGAGGGGCCGACCCCCCCGAAACGGAACGCGCGGGGCGAGCCGCCGGCCTTGTGCACCACGGCGAACTGCGGAACCCTCCGGGCGTCGACGGGGACCTCGAAGCCCGCGGGCTGGATCACCATCAGGTTCATGTCGGGGCGGTAGGGAAGCCGCCAGCGCCCGGCGCGGTCGGTGGCCACGACCTCGAGGCCGTTCGACACCAGCACGCCGCGCAGTCCCCGTTCGCCCGGCTGGTGGCGTCCGTCGAGGTCGCGATCCTCGAACACCAGGCCCGCAACTTCCGACACCGGATCGCCAGGGGCCGCCCGCACGACCTCGGGTGCCGCGATCCATGGGGCGGCCGGGTTCGCTCCGGCCGCCCCCGCCCACAGCGCCAGCGCCAAGAGCCGAGCGCGCATCGCGTTCCTCCCTGCCCGCCTTCTCTCCCAGCTCGCCTTCGCGGCCCGCCTAGGCCGCGTGTCTGACGGTTGCGTGACGGCCCGTCACACCCGCGTGCGGAAGGGCGTGAAGTCGGTGTCGACGTCGAACACGTCGAGCCCTTCGGCCCGCTTGAAGGCTCCCACGATGGCGTAGGTGACGGGGGTGAGCGCGGCCTCCCACCCCACCTTCAGGAGGTAGTTGGTCGCCATCACCGTCAGCACGAGATCCGGCGCCCACACGCCCAGGAAGGCCAGCGGATAGAAGATGAGACTGTCGACCCCCTGCCCCACTGCGGTCGAGCCGATCGTGCGCGTCCAAAGCCAGCGTCCCTTGGTCCAGACCTTCATGCGCGCCAACACGAAGGCGTTGGCGATTTCGCCCGCCCAGAAGGCGAGGATCGAGGCCGCGAAGATGCGCGGCACCTGGCCCAGCACTTGAGCCATCGCCTCCTGCCCTTGCCATCCGGGCGCGGGCGGGATCCACACGATGAACGCCGCCATCCCCGCCGCGAAGGCGGACGCAGCGAACCCCACCCACACCACGCGCCGCGCCCGGGCGTAGCCATAGACCTCGGTGAGCACGTCGCCCAGAACGTAGGACAGGGGAAAGAACAGGATGCCCGCACCGAAGGTGAGCCCCCCGATCCAGGGCAGCTCGATCCGGGCCACCTTGGCCGCCCCGATGAGGTTCGAGCAGACGAGGATGACGGCAAAGGCCGCCATGCAATAGTCGTAGAAGCGCAGCCGCCGCCCCAAGATGGCCGAGGCGGGCACGGCCACGACCCCCTCGGGCTCCTGCACGGCGACGTCGAGCTGCCGGTCCATCACGCGATCGCACCCTCGCCCTGCGCCTAGGCCGCGCGGGGGAGGCCCGCCAAGGGCCCCGTCGTCACGGGGCTTTCGCCAGGTCCGGCGAGGCGGCAGGAACGCGCCATGCCCTACCCACGACCCCTCGCCCTGGTGCTCGCCCTCGGCCTTGCGGGGGCCGCTCCGGCCCCCGCCACCCGGCCGCTCCAGCCGGCCGACCTGTGGCAATTGCAGCAGGTGGAAAGCCCGGTGGTCGCCCCCGACGGTCGCCGTGTGCTCTTCACCCGGATGTTCTTCGACGAGGGGCTCGACCGGCGGCAGGCCGAGCTGTGGCTCGCCCACCTCGGCGACGACGGCGCGGTGATCGACCGGCGGCTCCTCGTGCCGGCCGCGCTCGCCCCGCGCGAGGCGAGCTTCAGCCCCGACGGCGGCCGGATCGCCTTCGTGGGCCAGCATCTGGGGGCCCCCCAGGTCTTCGTGCTGGAGCTCAGCGACCCCGTGCCGCGGCCGATCACGTCGGGCGAGGTCGAGCCCCAGGGCCCCGTCTGGTCGCCCGACGGACGGCGGATTGCCTTCGTGGGCCGTGTTCCCCTGCCCGTCCCTCGAGTCGAGGGCGTCCCGCCCAGGCCCCGCGGCGCCGAGCGCGCGCCCGAGCCCACGATCGTGACGGACCTGTTCTGGCGCACCGACGCCGCGGGCGAGCGCAAGCCCGGCGCCCATCACCTGTTCGTCGTGGAGGCGGCCGGAGGGCCCACGCTGCAGCTCACCGCGGGATCTCGCGACGCCGTCGACCCGACCGGCATCGCCTGGACCGCCGACGGTCGTCACCTCATCGCCTCGGTGAAGCCCGACCCCGTGCGCCAGCCCAGCGAATCCGACCTCTGGCGCTTCGACGCGAGCCGGCCAGGCGCGGCGCCCGTGCGCCTCACCTTCCGGGCCGGAAGTGAACTTCAGCCCGTGATCTCGCCCGACGGGCGCTGGCTCGCCTTCACGGGTGCCGAGGCCACGCGCGACTTCTACCCCATGCCCGAAGCGTGGATCACGGAACCGCAATCGGCGGCACCCATCCGCCGGGTGGCCCCGGCACTCGACCGGCCGGTGGCCCAGCCCCCCATCTGGCGCGAGGATTCGGGAGCGCTGTTCCTTCTCCACCACGATCGCGGGCTGACCCGCGTGGTCGAAGTCGACCGCGAGACGGGGGCTGTCGCCGTTCAGGTCCCCGAGGTGGGGGGCACGCGTCTCTACCTGCCCTCGGCCGGTGGCCAGTTCGGCTACGCCCGCGGCACCTTCGCCTTCACGACCGCCCACCCCGACCGGCCGGCGGGCCTCGGCATCCGCCGGGGGGATGGCACGCCGCGGGTCCTCGACCTCAACGCCCGGTGGATGGTCGGCATCACCCCGGCGCGCATCGAAGAGGTGCGCGGCGTGAGCCGGGCGGACGGTCGCGAGATCCAAGGCTGGCTGATGCTGCCCCCGGGCCACCGGCCGGGCCGGCGCCATCCCCTCATCCTCGACATCCACGGCGGGCCCAACACCGACTATGGCCCCGTCTTCTCGCTGACCCACGCGCTCTACGCCGCGGCGGGCTACATCGTGCTCTTCACCAATCCGCGGGGCTCGATCGGCTACGGGCGCGCCTTCGCCAACCTCATCACGGGGGCCTATCCGGGCCAGGACCACGACGACCTCATGTCGATGGTGGATGCCGTGGCACGGCGGCCGGACGTCGACTCCCGCCAACTGTTCATCGGCGGCGGCTCCGGGGGCGGGGTGCTCACCTTGAACGCGATCGGCCGGGAACCGGGCAAGTTCCGCGGCGCGGTGGCCTTGCGGCCGGTGACCGACTGGGTGAACCAAGTGACGACGGCCGACCTCGCCCCCTTCTTCCTGGACCAGTGGATGGGGGCACCGCCCTGGGAGGCACCCCAACGCTACCTCGATCGTTCGCCGCTCATGCTCTCCGGCCGGATTACGACCCCCACCCTGCTCATCACGGGCGAAGCCGACTTCCGCACGCCCATCGCCCAGACGGAGATGATGTTCGGCGCGTTGAAGCAGCGGGGGGTGGACGTCGTGATGATCCGGCTGCCGGGGGCCAATCACGGGATGGGCCGGCCGTCGCAGTGGCTGCAGTCGATCCTGGCCCCCATCGCGTTCTTCGACCGGCTGCGGGGGGTGCGCACCGAAGCCTTCCCGGCCGCCACCCCGCCCAGCTCCCCCCCGCCCCCCGGTCCGCCGGACGCCTCCGCGGCCGCCGGCGTCCCGCCTCAACGGCGCTGACCATCCGGCGGCCCCGCCGGCCGCTGCTCGCCTTAGGCCGGCTTCGCGCGGTCGGGGTGCGTCTTCAGGAATTTCGCGACCTTGGGCGCGATGACGACCGTGCAGTAGGGGTTCCGGTCCCCCACGCGATCGAAATAGCGATGATGCTCGGGTTCGGCCGGCCAGAAGGGGCCGGCGGGCTCGATCCGCGTCACGATTGGGGCCGGCCAGTGGGCCTGAGCGCGCGCGATGGCGGCACGCGCTTCGGCCTCCTGCTCGGCCGAGGCCGGAAAGATGGCCGAGCGGTACTGGGGCCCCACGTCGTTGCCCTGGCGGTCGAGCTGGGTGGGATCGTGGGTCGCCATGAAGATGTCGAGGATCTCGCCATAGCCGATGACGGCCGGGTCGAAGCGGATGCGCACGGCCTCGGCGTGGCCCGTGGTGCCCGTGCACACCTGGCGATAGCTAGGGTTGGGGACATGGCCACCCGTGTAACCGGGCGTGACCTCCACGACCCCGCGCACGCGCAGGAACACGGCCTCGGTACACCAGAAGCACCCGCCGGCCACCACCGCCTCTTCCAAGGTGGCGTTCATCGGCCGGTTTCGCCTTGGCCAGAGGATGGGGCCGGAGTGCGACGCGCCGCGCTCATGCTGGCTCAACTCCTTGACGTCCGAACCGATCGTAACGTAGCCGCACCCACGGCAGGGTCCCTGGGTCGGGGTCGCGGACGGGGCGGCGCCGACGCGGCAGGGGCGTCGGATGGGCAATTCCGGGGCGCGGTGGGCCCAAGACGACGGCGTCGCGGCGCCGTGATCGTCCAATCCGGCTCATCGTTGGCCTGCCTCGAGAGGCTGGTGGACGAAGTCAAGCGGGCGCCTGACGAGGCGGCGCTTATGCGGGTTCTCCTTCGTGCCGCAGGGGCGTTCGGGTTCGACGGGTTCGACCTCGTTGGCTGGGCCACCGATCCCAGGGCCCGCTTCCGCCTTTCGGGCGGGGTCGAGGGTTGGCCAACGGACTGGCGAGGCGAGCCGGATCCCGTCGAGCTCGCCTGCCGGCACACGCTAACACCCTTCGCCTGGGACGACCTGCCGCGCGTTGCGGATCTCTCCCCCACCCAACGGGCGGTCCTGCAGGAGCTGCGCGCCCGTGGCCTGCGCGGCTGGACCGTGCCGCTCCACATTCCCTTCGAGCCGGGCGGGGCCTGCTCGTTCCTCTGTGCGGGCGATCGCCCCCTACCGCAGACGAGCCTTCCCGCCGCTCACCATCTGGCCTGTTTCGCCTTCGAGGCAGCCCGCAGGCTCCGCCGGCTCGACGCGGCCCCTCCCCACCCGCGCTCGCGCGGCGGTCGGCTCACGCGGCGCCAGCTCGAATGCCTGGTGCTGGCCGCCCGGGGCAAGAGCGACTGGGTGACGGCCCGGATCCTGGGCCTGTCGCCCGAGACGGTGCACAAGTATCTGGAACAGGCCAAGGCGCGGTTCGGTGTGTCGAGCCGGACCGAGCTCGTCGTCCGCGCGCTCCACGAGGGAGAGCTGAGCCTGGCCGACCTCATGGACGACGCCTGACCGGACGCTGGCATCGGCCCGCACCCGGCGCCCCGGGGCCCGAGGCAGGGACGGCGGCGTCGGGCGCGGTGCGGCGGCACCGGCCCCGTCGGTCCCCATCCCGCCCGCGGGGCATTCCATCAGCCGCCGCGGCTCGCCACGCCCGCCCCTGCCGCCTGCGGGAGCGGAGCCGGGCGACCGCCGAGGGCTTGCTCTCTGCCATGCGGCAGGGCAGGATTCTAAGGTCAGCTTGCAACCGGGGACCTTGGCATGCGGATGACCATCGCAGGGGCGGTCGCTGCCCTCTTGCCGGCTACGGCCCTGGCGGCCGCCGACCCCCAGATCGACCTTACCGCTCCCGGGGCGGCGAACCGGGCCAGCGTCGAGGCCATGGCTACCTTCCTGCGCACCCAGGCACGGCCGGTGATGACCTACCCCACACCCGGCCAGATGGGCCGGTGGGTGCTGCCCGACGACCGGTACACGGGGGTGGGCGGCCTGTTCGTCGAGACGACCGCGGGCGGAGGCCTGTGCACGGGCTCGCTGCTGACCCCCACGCTCGTGCTGACCGCCGCCCACTGCCTCGATTTCGGCCCGGGGGTCGACGTGATCAGCGCCCGCTTCTTCCTGCCGAGCTACCGAAGGGCCGACGGCAGCTTGGCGGGCCGCGAGATCATTTGGGCCGCCGCCTATGCCCTTCATCCCGACTGGGATTACGACGCCGGCGTCCTCGGCAAGGGGGACCTTGCGGTCGTCTCCCTTCGGAACCCGGCAAGCCCAGCCCGCGAGATCTACGACATCTATCGCGGGGCGGACGAGATCGACAACCCGAGCTTCCAGAAGGTGGGCACCGGTACGTTCGGCACCGGGGCGCTGGGCAACTTCGACTTCGACGGGCGCAAGCGGGCCGGCCTCAACCTCTACGAGTTCAGCTGGGGCGACGTGCTGGACGCCTTCTTCGGCCTTCCGCCCGGGGCGAGCGGCTGCTTCCTGGCCGACCTGTTCGGCATGGCCTGCACCGAGATTCTCACCTTCGACATGGACAGCGGGCGGGCGCGCAACGACGTCTTCGGCCGCTACATGGGCAAGCCCGATCTCGGGCGTACGCTCTTCGGCCAGTCGGTCGAGGCGATGCACGCGCCCGGCGATTCGGGCGGCCCGGTGTTCATCGACGGCCTGATCGCGGGTGTCGCGAGCTTCGGCATCACGGGGGCCATCTTCGAAGGCTTCTGCGGGAAGGGATCGGTGGACCCGTCCTTCTCGAGCGACGGCTTCTGCACCAACTTCAGCTGGGGCGAGATCGGCGGTGATACCCGGGTGGCGAGTTACGCCCCGTGGATCGACAGCTGGCGGACGGTCTTCGAGGATCCGACGCGCCGGCCGGTGCTCCCGTCGGTCTGGACCCCGCTCTTCGGCGTGCCCGAGGCCTCGACCTGGGCGATGCTGATTACGGGCTTCGGGTTCGTGGGGCTCGCCGCGCGCCGGCGCCGGCCGGGGTCGGCCACCGCCTGAAGCCGCCGGGGCCAGCCCCGGCCAGAGCTCGGGTCGCTAGGGCGACGCGATCGCGGGCGGGCCGCGTGGGGCACGGCTCAGCCTGCCCCGCGGCGGTCGGGGAGCCGATCGATCGTGCGGTCGGGGCCGCAGTGCCCGGCGCCGGCAGCCGGGACGAGGGGCCACCTAGGCCGTCAGTGCCCGCCGACGCCGCAGCACCCCACCCACCAGGCCGAAGCCCGCGATGAGCATCGCCCACGTGCCAGGCTCCGGCACGAAGGCGGCCGGTGCAATCGAACGGATCCAGTTCCGGTGGACGGCGACGGGTGCGAACCCCGCGAACTCCCCGAAGCTCGAGTTGAGGACGCCGTCGATGTCGGTGCGGGGCACCGAGTAGCGTTGACCGAACGACGTGACGGTCGCGATCTGGCGGCCGAAGATGAACTGCGGCCCCCCCGAATCGCCGCCGGCCGTGTTCGCCTCACGCACGCCCCGGCCCAGGTTGCAGTGCTTGGCCGTCGGCGTGACGAAGAACTTGGCGAGCTCGCACGACAGATCTTGCGCTGCCTTGCCGTTGTCGAAGTCCGCAAGCCACACCCAGTTCGCCCGGGTGTTGAACCAGGTGGGCTGCAGGAAGAAGCCGCCGAAGTCCGGATCGCCGTAGCGATAGTCGAACCGGTTCCAGCCCTGGCGCAGCCAACCGACCGGGGCGTTGTTGGGCGGGGACGTGCCACCGTTCCCGCCCGCGAACGAGCGCGTGCCGAGGCCTGCCATGTTGAAGCGCAGCCCCGTGAGGTCGACCCGGTTCGTGAGCTGATAGACCGTGGCGAAATCCGGCGCCGCCGCCGACAGGCGCAGCAGCGCCACGTCCGCCTGGTCGATGACGAACCCCGAGTAGGCGGGGTGGATGTGGATCGAGGAGGCGGTGATCGGCACGACCTCGCCCGACGTGTCGAAATAATAGCGCCGATCGGCGGCACCGCCATAGAAGTGTACCGTCACCGTCGGCGTGGGCTGGGTGACGCCCGTGCGGTTGCGCACGCAATGAGCCGCCGTGAGGATCACGTTGCCCGGAATGAGACTGCCCGAGCAGGCGAAACGGGCGGGCGTGTTGGTGGCGGTGCTGAAGCCGTAGTCCATGATGAGCCCCACCACGCCGTTGTGGAACGGACGGGACGGCAGGTAGAGCGGATCACCTCCCCCCGGCAGGTTCTGGCCGACGGGGCCGGACGCCGTCGGGCCGAAGCCCACGATCCGGGACTCGTATTGCGTGATCTCGTCCAGGAAGCCCGGCAGGGACGCGTGCGCGGCACCCGAGAGCAGGAAGGCCAGGCCCGCCGCAGCGACCGACCGTGACATCACCATACGCGACACCCCCTGTTCGTCGTGATCCTCAATCCTCTTGCCTAACCGACTCCCCGGCAGCCCCGCAAGAGGGAGCCCCAGTGCCGGAACCGGCCATGGCGTTGCGGGGGGCCGGTCGACCGGTGGTCCTGGGAGCGCCCGCGGGCCGGGTCCCTCGGGGCCCCGGCCGTGCCTCAGGCCGCCTCGGAGCGTGGGATGGCCGGTTCGCGGTAGGTGAGCACCGGGCGGCGGGCGGCTTCGGTCTCGTCCAGTCGGCGGCGGGGCGCGAACCGGGGCGCCTCGCGGAACCGGGCGACGTCGCCCGCCTTCGCCGTCTCGGCCAGCGCGCGCATCGCGGCGATGAACTGATCCAGCCGGGCCTTGGGCTCCGTCTCGGTGGGTTCCACCAGCATGGCGCCATGGACCACCAGGGGGAAGTAGACCGTCATGGGATGGAAGCCTTCGTCGATGAGCGCCTTGGCGAAGTCGAGCGTCGAAAGCCCGGTGCCCTCCAGGAACCGGTCGTCGAACAGGGCTTCGTGCATGCAGGGGCCGGCGTGCCCGAAGGGGGCCGACAGTACGTCCTCGAGCCGGCGGAGCACGTAATTGGCGTTCAGTACGGCATCGTCGGCCACCTGCCGCAGTCCGTCGGCCCCGTGGCTCAAGATATAGGCCAGGGCGCGCACGAACATCCCCATCTGGCCGTGGAAGGCCGCCATGCGCCCGAAGCTCGACCCGTGGCCGTCGGCCTCGGCCGTCTCCTCCTCCACCAGGTGGAACCGGCCGTCCCGCTCCACCACGAAGGGCAGCGGCGCGAAGGGGGCGAGCGCGGCCGAGAACACCACGGGCCCGGCGCCCGGCCCGCCACCGCCATGGGGGGTCGAGAAGGTCTTGTGCAGGTTGATGTGCATGGCGTCCACGCCCAGGTCCCCCGGGCGCACCCGGCCCACGATGGCGTTGAAGTTGGCCCCGTCGCAGTAGACGTAGCCGCCCGCGGCATGAACCGCCCGCGCGATGACCGGCAGGTCGGATTCGAACAGGCCGCAGGTGTTGGGGTTGGTGATCATCACCGCCGCCACGTCGGGGCTTAGGCGGGCGAGCAGGGCCGCGGTGTCGATCCGGCCGCGGGCATCGGCCGGAACGCTCTCCACGGCATAGCCGCAGAAGGCGGCCGTGGCGGGGTTGGTGCCGTGCGCGCTCTCCGGCACCAGCACCACGCGCCGGGCGTCACCCCGGGCCTCGTGGGCGGCGCGGATGGCGAGCATGCCAGCGAGCTCGCCATGGGCGCCCGCCCGGGGCGACAGGGCGACCGCCGGCATGCCGGTGAGCGCCTTCAGCCACTCGCCCAGGGCATACATCACCGCGAGCGCGCCCTGCACCGTGTCCTGCGGCTGGAGGGGGTGGAGGTCGGCGAAGCCGGGCAAACGGGCGAGCTTCTCCCCCAGCCGCGGGTTATGCTTCATCGTGCACGACCCCAGGGGGAACGGCCCCAGGTCGATCCCATAGTTCTGGCGCGACAGGCGCGTATAGTGCCGCACCGCCTCGCCTTCCGACAGGCCGGGAAGGCCGATGGGACGGGTCCGTTCGAAGCCGGCCAGGCGGAAGGCGTGCGGGGGCACGTCCTCCAGGTCGACGCCCGAGACCTCGGGCGACCCGCTTTCGAACAGCAGCGGCTCTTCCAGCAGCAGGGCCCGGTTGCCGGTGGTGGTGGGGCCCGCCGGGGGCGCGCTGGCGGCCGTGAACGGTCGGGTGGGGCGGGGTTCGGGGATCATGCGCCGGCATACTCCGTCGCGAGGGTTTCCTGAAGCGCGTCACCAAGGGCGGCCACGTCGGCGTCGGTCACCGTCTCGGTGGCCGCCACGATCAGCAGGTGGGCCAGTTCCGGCCGTTCGGGCCACAGGCGGCCCGCGCTCACCCCGCCCAACACGCCCATCGCCGCCATGTCGCGGACGGCCTGCCGCGCCGGAACCGGAAGCTCGAGAGTGAACTCGTTGAAGAAGCGGGGGGTCACCAGCCGGACGCCCGGGATGGCGGCCAGGCGGTCCGCCGTTCGGCTTGCGATCGCGTGGTTGAGGGCCGCCAACTGCCGGAGACCCCGCTCGCCGAGCAGCGCCAGGTGGATCGAGAAGGCGAGGCTCATCAGGCCGGCGTTGGTGCAGATGTTCGACGTCGCCTTCTCGCGGCGGATGTGCTGCTCACGCGTCGCAAGGGTCAGCACGAAGCCGCGCCGCCCGTCCGCATCGTGCGTGGCGCCGCACAGCCGGCCCGGCATCTGGCGCACGAACCGCTCGCGCGTGGCGAACAGGCCGAGGTAGGGCCCGCCGAACTGCAGGCCCACGCCCAGGCCCTGGCCTTCCCCCACCACGATGTCGGCCCCCATGTCGCCGGGGGGGCGGATCAGCCCCAGCGCCACGGGCTCGGTCACGACCACCACGAACAGGGCGCTCCGCGCGTGGGCGGCGGCCGCCAGCGGCTCGAGGTCGGCCACGTGGCCGAACACGTCCGGGTATTGCACGACGACGGCCGACGTCTCGTCGTCGATGGCGGCGGCAAGCCGCTCGAGGTCGTCGCCCGGCGTCGTCGAGTTGGGGGAGGGAACGCCCGCTTCGATCCGGTCACCCGTGAAGCGGGCGAGGGCCAGGGCAGCGCGGACGTAATGGGGGTGGACGCCGGCCGACACCAACGTCTTCGGCCGCCGGGTGATGCGCCGGGCCATGAAGATGGCCTCGGTCATCGCCGTCGATCCGTCGTACATGGAGGCGTTGGCCACCTCCATCGCGAACAGCCGCGCCACCTGCGTCTGGAACTCGAAGAGGACCTGCAGCGTCCCCTGGGCGATCTCGGGCTGGTAGGGAGTGTAGCTCGTCAGGAACTCGCCCCGCTGGATCAGGTGGTCGACGCTGGCCGGCACGTGGTGACGATAGGCCCCACAGCCCAGGAAGAACGGGTGATCGCCGGCCGCCAGATTCTGGCGGGCCAGCCGCACCAGCTCCCGCTCGACCGACAGTTCCGACCGGTGGCCGGGAAGACCGGGAATGGGGCCGAGAAGCCGCGCCTCGGGCGGGACGTCGACGAACAGGTCGTCGACCGAGGACGCCCCGATCGCCTCCAGCATCGCGCGGCGGTCGGCGTCGGTCAGCGGCAGGTAGCGCATCGCCCGTCCTCCTTGGGCCAGGGCCCGGCGGCCGGGCGCCCGGGCGCGGTCACAGGCCCGCGACGAACGCCCGGTAGGCGTCCGCCTCCATGAGATCCTCGAGTTCCCGCGGGTTTGCGAGCGTGAGGCGGAAGAACCAGCCAGCCTCCTCCGGGCTGGAATTCACGAGCCCCGGCTCGTCCTTCAGCCGTAGGTTGGCCTCGAGCACCGTGCCCGAGACCGGGGCATAGACGTCGCTTGCCGCCTTGACCGATTCCACCACGGCAGCCTCCGCTCCCTTCTCGAGTACGCGCCCCGGCTCGGGCAGCTCGACGAAGACGATGTCGCCCAACTGGCGCTGGGCATGGTCGGTGATGCCGACGGTGGCGGTCTCGCCCGCCACCTCGATCCATTCGTGTTCGCGGGTGTAGCGCCGCACGCAGACCTCCTTGCTTCAGCGGACGTAGCGGTGGGGACGGAACGGCAGCGGCACGACGGTCGCGGGCAGATGCCGGCCGCGCACCTCGACCTTAACGCGCGTCCCCGGCTCGGACCGGTCGGCACAGACGTAGCCCATGGCGATCGCCGACCCCACCGACGGCCCGAAGGCGCCCGAGGTCACGCGGCCCACCGGCTCACCCTCCGCCAGGATCGGGGCGCCCTCGCGGGCGGGCTGCCGATCGTCGAGCCTGAGGCCCACGCGACGCCGGGCGGGGCCGTTCTTGAGGACCGTCAGGATGCGCTGGGCCCCGGGGAACCCACCCTCCCGCCGCCGGCGGGGCGAGATGGCGAACGCCAGGCCCGCCTCCACGGGTTCGGTGTCCGGCCCGATGTCGTGGCCATGGAGCGGCAGCCCGGCTTCGAGCCGCAACGTGTCCCGGGCACCCAGGCCCGCGGGCCGCACCTCGGGGGAGGAGAGGAGCGCCTCGGCCAGCTCCTGCGCCAGTTCCACCGGCACCGAGAGTTCGAACCCGTCCTCGCCCGTGTAGCCCGAGCGGGTGAGCACAACCGGCGCTCCGTTCCAGCGGTAGCGGCCTGCAGCCAGGAAACGCAGGTTCGGGGCGGGTGGCGTGTCGGGGGTGTCGGGCATGAAGCCCAGTCGGCCCACCACGCCCGCCGCGGCGGGGCCCTGAAGGGCGAGCAGCGCCCGTTCGGTCAGATGGGTCAGGCTGAGCCCTCGGGTGAGCCGCGCGCCGAGATGGGCCAGGTCCGCGTCGCGCCGGGCGGCATTCACCACGAGCACGAGCGAGTCGTCCAGGCGCATGACCATCAGGTCGTCGAGGATGCCCCCGTCCTCGGCCAGGAGGAGCGTGTAGCGCATCCGCCCTGGCTGGAGGCCTTGGAAGTCGCCCGGACACCAGCGCTCGAGCCAGGCCGCCGCACCCGGCCCCGCAAGGTGGAACTGGCCCATGTGCGAGACGTCGAACAGGCTCGCCTGCGTGCGGGTCCAGTGGTGCTCGGCCAGGATGCCGTCGCCGTAGCTCAAGGGGAGACGATGGCCCGCGAACGGCACCATCCGGGCGCCCTTCCCCCGGTGCCATGCTGCCAGCGGCACGTCCTTGAGGTCCTCTTCGGTCACCGACGGCCCCGCACGACCTCCTCGCGCCGGCCCCGCCCAGGGCCGACCCCGGAACTCGTGCCCCCGCCTGTCGTGCGACCTGAGAGCTTCCCTCGACCCCGGGGCCGAGGTTACCCCTTCGGTGGCCCCCGCGTGGGGAGCGCTTTTCAGACCGTCGTCACCCGGCGCCGCTGCGGTCCTTTGGCCTGAGAGATTCCGGGGGCGGTTGCTCCTTCGGCGGCGGACTGATCCGCTCTCTCCCGCAGCGACGCTCGCCGGACCTCCGACGAACGACCCCAATCACATGCGGGAGCGCGGCGGGCGGGTCAAGTCAGTCCGTATCGCACCAGATGACCGCTTTGCCGCAGAGTTCGCCCCGGGCCATGGCGCGAAAGGCTTCCGGGGCCTGGACGAAGGGAAGGGTAAGGCCCACCGCTGGTCGCAACCGCCCTTCGGCCGCCAGCCGATCGATCGCCGCCAGGTGCCGGCGTCCCGCCGCCGGATCGCGCCGGCCGGCCTCGCCCGCGCGCACGCCGATCACCTCGAGGAAGCGGGCCTGGATCTGGTCGACGCCCAGCGGCACGGGCGGGCCGCCCGCGAAGCCGATGACGAGATAGCGCCCGCCCGGCCGCAACGCGGCGATCGCCGGGGCAACGAGCGGACCGCCCACGGGGTCGAACACCAGGTCGAACTGCCCGGCCAGCGGACCGAGGTCGGGGGCCTGGCGGTCGACCCGCCAGGTGGCCTGGGCGCCCGCCGCCTCGGCCAGCGCGAGTTTCGCAAGCGAGGAGGCGACGGCCCAGACCTCGGCCCCCAGGGCCGCCCCGAGCGCCACGGCCATCAGCCCCATGCCCCCACCCGCCCCCAGAACGAGCAACCGCTCGCCGGCCGCCAGCCGGCCCCGCTCGACGAGCCCTACCCAGGCGGTGAGGGCGCCCACCGTGAACGCGGCGGCTTCGGCGTCCGACAGGGTGTCGGGGGCGGGCCGCAACGCCGACAGCGGCAGGGTGACCCGCTGGGCCATAAGGCCGGCGCGCGCGCCCACCAGCAGCCGTTGGCCCAGCAGGTCGGCCGACACCCCTTCGCCCACGGCCTCGACCCGGCCCACCCCCTCCATCCCGGGCACGAAGGGAAGCGGTGGGCGATACTGGTAGCGACCCTCCAGCATCAGCAGGTCGGGGAAGTTGAGGCCCACGGCGACCATCCGCACGGTCGCCTCGCCCGGTCCGGGTGCGGGCGGGTCGGGCACCGCTTCGAGGCTTAGCGCCTCGATCCCGCCCAGCGACCGCACCACCCAGGCTTTCATGCCGCACCCCCTCCCCGGCAAGATGTGAGGGTTGAAGGGCGGGGGCGCGGCCTGTCAATGCGGAACGGGGGGATTGGCGGGCGAGGGAGGAGGCCCATGTGGACCTTCGGTCAGGTCTATGCGGCGCTAGGCGACCGGCTGGGCGACGCCCCGGCCCTGATTCACGGTGAGGAGGTGCTGAGCTGGCGTGACTTCGACCGCATGACAAACGCGCTGGCGCGCGCGTTCCTGACCGCCGGCGCCGGGCCCGACAGCAAGGTGGCGCATCTCATGCGCAACTCGCCGGCCTACCTCCTCACCACGGCGGCCGCGGTCAAGGCCCGCATGGTGCACGTGAACGTGAACTATCGCTACGCCCCGGCCGAACTGCACTACATCCTCGACAATTCGGACGCCCACGTCGTGGTGTTCGACGCGGAATTCGCCCCCGCCATGGAGGAGATCCGCCACCGCCTGCCGCTGGTGCGGCAATGGGTGCAGGTGGGCGGTACGCCGCCCGCCTGGGCGGCCTCGTTCGAAGCCCTGGCGAGCGGCCCGGCCGATCCCGTCGTGGCCGACCATCAGCCCGGCGACCTGTTCTTCATCTACACGGGCGGCACCACGGGCATGCCCAAGGGGGTGATGTGGGAACAGGCGACGCTGTTCACGCTGCTGGGCGGCGGCGCGCCGGCCCTGTTCACGCCACCACCTCCAAGCCTCGAGGCCCACATCGAGGCCGTGCTGTCCAACCCCGAGCGACGGCGGGCCCTGGTGCTGCCGCCCCTGATGCACGGCACGGGCCTCCTCATGGGGGTCTATGCCCTGGCGCTGGGCGGCACCGTCATCACCCAGGCCCGGCGGAGCTTCGATCCCGTCGACGCCCTGCGGTTGGTGGCGACGTGGCGGCCCGACTTCGTGGTGATCGTGGGCGACGCATTCGCCCGGCCGCTGCTGCGCGTGCTGGAGGCGGAAGGGGGCGGCCTGCCCGGCGTTCGAGTGATGATCTCCTCGGGCACCATGTGGTCGCCCGAGGTCAAGGCGGGCCTTCTCGCCCGGGCGCCGCAGATGATTTGCATCGACAGCTACGGCTCGTCCGAAGGGTTGGGCTATGGGGTGGCCATTTCAAGTGCGGATCGGCCGAACACCCCCACCCGGTTCCAGCATGACGAGAACACCATCGTGGTCGACGAGGAGCTGCGTCCCATCGCGCCGGGCTCGGGCCGGATCGGCCGTATCGCGCGGTCGGGTCTCTTGCCGTTGGGCTATTGGAAGGATCCCGAGAAGAGCGCGAAGACGTTCGTGACGATCGACGGCCGGCGCTACACCATCCCCGGGGACTTCGCGACGCTCGAGGCCGACGGGTCGATCGTGCTGCTGGGCCGCGGGTCCCAGTGCATCAACACCGGGGGCGAGAAAGTGTTCCCCGAGGAGGTGGAAGAGGCGCTCAAGACCCATCCGGCGGTCGAGGACGCCCTCGTGTTCGGCGTGCCGGACGAACGGTGGGGCCAGGCGGTGACCGCCGTGGTGGAAACCTGCGCGCCCGTCACGGAAGTGGAGCTCATCGCGCACGTGAAGGCCCATCACGCCCACTACAAGGCGCCCAAACGGGTGGTGGTGGTGGGCCGAGTGCCTCGGGCGCCCAACGGCAAGCCCGACTACGAGGCCGCTCGCGCCCTGGCGGCCGCCGCCGGCGTCGCGTCGGCCGCCTGATCGGGGCGGGGCGGCGCCGCCGGCAGTCGAAACCCGAAGGTCGAGCCCCGTCCTGGCGTGGAGGTGGCGAAGACCTGACCGCCGTGCCGCTCGACCACCCGCTTGACGAACGCCAGGCCAAGGCCGGCGCCAGGTTCGGGTGGGCGACCCTCAGGAGCGGCCAGCCGGCGGAACGGTTCGAACAGGCTCGGCAGCTGGGCCGGGGGGATGCCGGGCCCCTCGTCGTGGACGGCCAGGCACCAATCATCGCCCGCACGGGTCACGGCGAGCGCGACGGCGGTGCCCCGCCGGCCGTACTTGATGGCGTTGCCGAGCAGGTTCTGGATCGCGCGCGTGACGAGCGCCCGATCGCCCAGCACGAGCGCTTCGCCATCGGGCACGGTGGTCGAAATCCGGTTGCCCCGCGCGCGGGCCAGCGGCCACAGGTCGTCCGCCGCATCGAGGGCCGCTTCGTTCAGGTCGAACGGCTCCAGCACCGGTCGGGTAAGCGCCGCCCGGGCGAACTGCACGTACTGGTCGGCCAGGGCCAACGTCTGGCTGGCGTAGCGGGCGATCCGGTCGCGCAGACCGTCGGGAAGGCCGGCCCCTTCCGCTTCCAGGATGGCCAGGATCGACGCCTGGGGGCTGCGCATGTCGTGGGTCAACAGGCGCAGCGCCTCCTCCCGTTGGCGCTCGGCCTCGCGCAGCGGCGTGATGTCGACGAAGCGCAGGATCCAGCCCAGCGGACGGCCGGCGTCGTCGGAAAAGAAGGCAAGCCGCACGTCGAGGTCCGTGCCGTCGGCAAGCCGCCATTCGCGTGTGCTCCGGGTCGCGCGGTCGCCGCGGGCGATGGCGTCCAACAGGTCGCGTGCCTCGCGCATCAGCTCAGGCTCATCACCCGCCAAGGCCTGGAGCGCCGGCTCGAGGCCCAGGCCCAACAGGGGGCCGGCCAGTCGCCCGTGGAACAGGTCGACGGCGGCATCGTTGGCGATCAGGATGCGGCCCTCGAGGTCGGTGACCAGCGTCGCATCGGGCAGGCTGTCGAGCGATTCGCCCACGAAGCGGCGCAGGTCGCGCACGTCCTGGATGGCGGCGTGCATCAGCGCCACCTGGCGCGCCACCGGGTCGCCCACCGGGGGCGGGGGGTGGCGACGCGGCAGGATGGCAGGCTCGCTCGCCAACGCCTCGAGCTCGGCCCCCATGAAGCGGTTGGCGAAGTCCAGTCGGCGCCAGCCCCAAAGGGGATAGATGAGGGCCAGCCCCACCAGGGCGGTGGCGGGGGCAAACCACACCCGGCCCAGCCACAGCAGCAGGGCCGAGGCGGCGAGCGTCACTGCGGCCCAGAGGAGCCCCAGCCACAGGTTCACCCGCGGGCCGAACCGCAGCAGCCCCAGCATCAGGAGGCTGAGCGGCAGGGCCGTGAACAGGAACTGCGCCCAGGCCGGCGGCAGCCGAATGCGGTCACCCGCGAGCGTGGAGTCGACGTGGTTGGCCAGCACCTCGACGCCCGGCATGGTCTCCAGCCGGCCCGACATCGGGGTGGCGTGGCGGTCGCCCAGGCCGGCCGCGGTGGCCCCCACCAGCACGATCCGGTCCCTGAGGAACTCGGGTGGCACCCGGCCGGCCAGCACGTCCGAGAAGGATACCTGCGGATAGCCCGCCGGGCCTTCGCGGAAGCGAATCCGCAAGGCCGGCCGGACGCCGATCACCGCGCCGGAAGCCGGCACGATCGCCGAGGGCGGACGGCCGGTGCGGGCGAGTTCGGCCACCACATCCGCCAGGTGGGCGAGCGGCTGGCCGTCGGCCTCGAGCCGCGGCAGGGCGCGCACCACGCCGTCCGCATCGGCCTTGACGATCGCGTGGCCCAGGTGGGCGGCCCGAGCCAGGGGCCCGGCCGGCAACACGATGCGGGAGGCCGCGCTGCCCTCCCCCGGCACCTCGACGAGGTAGGGAACGACGACGGGCGCGGCCGCGGCGAGCGCCCGGGCGAGCCACTCGTCGCCCGGGGTGCCCCGCTCGGGTTCGACGAACAGCACGTCATAGCCGATGACTCGCGGGCCCGCCTTCTCCAGGATGCCAAGAAGGTCCGCATGCACCGCCCGTGGCCAAGGCCACCGACCCAGGGCGTGCACGCTGCGGTCGTCGATGGCGACGATCAGGATGTCGGGCGACGGCCGCGCGGGGGCGGCGCGCAACAGAGCATCGTGCAGCACGTTGTCGAGCCGCGCGAAGGGAGCCCAGGCCGTGGCCGCGGCCACCAGGGCGAGGGCGATTCCCCACAGGGCCAACCATTCGCCGAGCAGCCCGCCCCGCAGCCGGGCCAGCACGTCGGCGGCGGGGCCACGGGGACGCCCGTGGCGAAGGGTCGGACTCAGGCGTCCGGCTCCCGACGTCGGGCCGGGCGGCGGCCGGTGCGAAGGGCGAACCCCACCAGACCGAAGCCCAAGACGAGGACGAGCCACGTCGCCGGCTCAGGGATGGGGACTGGGGGGGACGGCGGCACTGGCCAGGGCGCCGGCAGGGGCGGGGCCGTGGGGCCGGGAGGCGGCGGGGAAGCGGGCAACGGCATTGGGGTGGGCGACACTGGCGATGGCCCGGCCGCCGGCGGCCACGCGCCGGGCGGGGGGACAGGCGGCGGCACCGGCCAGGGCGCCGGCGCGGGCGGGGCCGTGGACCCGGGAGACGGCGGTGCCGGTGGCGGCGGACCTAAGGCCGGCCCCGACTCGCTCGGGACGGGCCCCGCCCCGCCACCGCCCTGGCCGAGGCGGCCAGCACCCCCCGGCCCGAGGCGCGCCGATGCGGCCATGGCCCAGGGGCCGCCCCCGGCGTCCGCCGCTGGGAAACCGTCGCTCAAGGTCGGCGCGCCGAACGGGCCTCCGCCCTCGAGGGCGAGCGCCACCGCCGCGGCGAACCCGTCCGACGCGCCCGATGGTGGAGCCGGTGCCACCCCGGCCAGGGTCGGTGCGGGCTCGCTGCCAAGCGCGATGAGGCCCGCCTCGGGCTGCGATGGGTCGTCCCCTGCGCGGCCGCCACCGGCCGGCGGCGGGCCACCCGCTGGCCCCGCCCCGCCACCGGCCGAGGCGCGGAACGGAAATACGAGCGGGCGTCCCGCGATCCCCGTTGCCCCCACGGCGCGCAGCCGCGCGTGATAGCCGCCTGCGGGCAAGTCGCCCACCCGGAACCGGCCGTCCGGCGCCTCCACCTCGGCCCAACGGTCGACGAAGGCCGGGTCGGTCGCCACTTCGAGCCGGTAGGTGGCCACGCCACGCTCGGGCCGCACGTTCACGCGAAGCTCGCCCGACCGATACTCGGGCGGCGGCCCATCGAGGACCGGTGGGGGTGGCATGGGCTCTGTGGGCAGGGCCCCCGCCCGGGTCACGACCACGCCGTATCCCCCCTCCACCCGGCGCTCGCCGCGATCTTGACCCGCGAAGGGCATGAGGCCGACCCGTCCCTCGAGCACTTCGGCCACCGTGCGGTCGAGCCCCGGCGTAAACGACACCCGGAAGTCGGTGCCGCGCACCGCCACCACCGCCAGCGGCGTGGTCACGTCGTGATGGCCGCCCCGCGGGCTCAAGGGGCGCACGCGGGACTCGAGGCTGCCGCGCTCCACGGTGAAGCGCCGGTCGACGAGCTCGCCCAGGTCGTAGCGCCGCAGCCGATCGAACCGCACGGAAGTTCGCGTCGGGATCGCAAGTTCCGTGCCGTCGGGCAGACGCAGCGTCACAAGACCCACGGCACCCGTCACCAGTCGGTCGCCTTCCCGAAGCACCGTGCCCAGGCGCACCCGCTCTTCCTCGGCCCCGCGCCGCACGACGGCCTCGCCCCGGACGGCCACGACCGGCGCCTCGAGGGCGCGGAACTTGAGCCATACGGAAGCAAGCCGCAGGTGCTGCCCCGGCTCGAGCACGTCGCTGGTCAGGCGGTTGCGCCGGCGCGCTTCGAGGACGGCTTCGGGAACGCGGAAATGCCGCTCGGCAAGCTCGCTGAGTCGCTCGCCCCCTTCCGCGACGTAGACGACGTCGCCGGCCCCAGGATCGTCGGGCGACCGGTCCCGGACGACGGGCGTCACGACCGACGACGCCCCGACGAACGCCAGGGGCACGACCGCAAAGGCAGAGGCCCGCTGCACGGGGAAAACCCTCAGCCGTCGCCCGCGACCGCCACGGTCTCGCCCTGAGGTGCGGGCGCTTCGATGCCCTCCAGCCGATAGCCGTAGCTGTACACGGGAAGCAGCCGATAGCCCATGTCGGCTCGCAGACGAAGCTTGGCCCGGATTTTCGACACGTGGGCATCGAGCGTGCGCGACTCGAGTTCGGCGGTGGTGCCCCACACCGTCTCGAGCAGCCAGGTCCGCGACAGGGGGCGCGAGAGGTTCTCGAAGAAGACGAGCGCGAGGGCGAATTCCTTGGCCGTCAGCTTCACCGTCACGCCCTGGAAGTGGACGGTCTCGGTGGCGCGGTCGAAGAGGTAGGGGCCGTGCCGCACGCTGGTGGCCGGCGGACGGTTCATGGCGGCCCGGCGCAGGATGGCCCCCACCCGGGCCAGGAACACGTCGGCCACCACGGGCTTCACCACATAGTCGTCGGCACCGGCCTCGAGGCCGGTCACGACGTCGGCGTCGTCGGCGCGCGACGTGAGCATTAGGACCGGCGTGCGGCCGTAGGGCCCTTGCCGGATCGATTTCAGCACCTCCAGGCCCGAGAGGCCGGGCATCGTCCAGTCGAGGACGACGAGATCGTAGGTCTCTTGCCGCATGCGGCTGAGCAGCGCCGGGCCCGACCAGAAGACGTCGCAATGGTGGCCGGCCCGGGCGAGCAACCGCTCGACCAAGGCGGCCTGTTCCCGATCGTCGTCGACGATGGCGCAGCGCATCTCACTCCCCTGGTACCGACCCGACCCGGGGTCGCGATGATGCCACAAAACCGACCCGCCGCGAGGTAAATCAAGGTCAAACCCCGGGCGGGCCGGCCCGGCCGGTACGCCCGCCCATTGTCAAGCCTCGGTCTTCGGCGCAAGGAAAGGCGTCGACCGGCGCCACCCACGCCGGCCGGAGGGAGAACGACATGGCGAGCAAGAAGCCCAACGCCCTGCAGTCGCCGATGATCCCGTCGAGCGAGCTGGCGGCGATCGTGGGTTCGGGCACCATCCCGCGGGGAGAGGCGGTCAAGCGGGTGTGGGACTACATCAAGGCCCACAACCTGCAGGACCCGGGCGACCGCCGCCGCATCCTGGCCGATGCCAAGCTCAAGAAGGTCTTCGGCCAGGACAGTTGCACCATGTTCGAGATGAACCGGCACCTGGCCCGGCACTTGCGCCCGGCCTGATTCGCCCTAGGCCAGTCGGACCTGGCGCCGCGTCGGCCCGGGGGCTCCGAGCGCCTGCAGCGCGTCCGAGTCCAGCCGCGTGGCCCTGGCCCCCCACGTCAGAAGGCCGGGAAGCCAGCGCAGGAGGCCGCCGAAGGTCACCTGGCGTCGGGCCGGGCCGCACATCAGGCGGTCGAACCACGTTGCGCGTCGAAGCGGCGGGCCCACGTCGCGGGCCAGGGCCGTGGCGTACGCTCCGGGACCGGTTCCGTCGAGGATGGCGCGCGCGACCAGGCGGGCCCCGTGCAGGGCAAGCGCCACGCCGTCGCCCGCGAAGCTCGGGATGACGGCCGCCTGGTCGCCCACGGGATAGAGGTGGGCCCACCGACCGGCGTGTCCCCGCCACAGGTGGCCGTAGGGCATGCCGGAAACGGCGAGGGGCCGCTCGAGGAGATGCCGGGCTCCGTCGAGCCGTCGGCGCAGATGGGGCGCGTGCTCGGCGAGCCACGCGAGCAATGCCGCGAAGCGGCCGCCCGCCGCACGGAACCGTTCGGCCGAGACGAGCAGGCACAGGTTGGCCGCCCCGCCCTCGACCGCCTGCAGGCCGAGGTAGCCGCCGTCGAACAGCACGAGCTCGACATGCCCGGCGAGCTCCCGCTCCTGGTCGGGCCGAAGACGAAGGTAGGTCTTAAGGCCCACCCGCGCCGGTTCTGGCGCCCGCGGGCGCACACCCCCCCTCAGGCCGTGCTTGCCGGTCGCCACCACGAGCACGTCCGGCCGCTCCGTGCCATGAGTGGTGACCAGCGTGCCGTCGGGCTCGAGGGCGCGCACCACAACGCCCCGCCGCACCTCGACCCCAGCGCGCGCCGCCGCCTCCAGCAGGGCGGCATCGAGCCGCCGCCGGGTGAGCGACAGGGCACGGAACCCTATGGGAGCGCTCGCCTCGCGGTCGCCCGCCACAAGGCGCACGCGGTCGATGGTTACCGCGCCCAGGGCCAGGGCGTCGATGCCGAGGTCCGCCAGCCAGGCCTGCGCCTCCCACGAGAGGAATTCGCCACACACCTTGTGGGCCGGCGCGGTCTCGCGCTCGTAGAGTCGGACCCGTCGGCCAGCCCGTGCCAGCCACAGCGCGGCCGCCGCGCCGGCCGGGCCACCGCCCGCCACGACGACGGGCTGGCTCATGGGCGGGCCTTGAACCGCGCCACGCACAGGCGGAAGGGCCAGTGCCAGCGGATCGTGGCGTGCTCGATGCCGGCCTCGGCCAACAGGCGCGCCCAATCCGCCCGCGTGAAGGCGCGCGCGACCGAGACGGCGCCGTCGTGGCGGACGACGCGATGCCAGCCCGCCACGGCCGCCAGCAGGCGGAAGCCGCGAAACGCCAGCCCATGGCGGTGCAGGTCGTTCACGAACCAGCCGTGCGTGGCCTGCGCTTCCATGCGCGCCAGGAAGCGGACGACGTCGGCATCGCTCAAGTGGTGGGCGAACAGGGCGCTGGTCACCACATGGGGGGCGGTTTCGGGCGCGAACGCCAGGGCATCGCCCACCCGCCAGTCGATCGCCAGGCCGACCGGCGTGGCGGCGCGGGCCAGGGCGATGGCCTGAGGATTGAGGTCCACGCCCGTGAGGCGGGGGATCAAGCCCCGGGCGCTGGCCCAGCGGTGGATGCGCCGGAGCATGGCACCATCGCCGCAGCCCAGCTCGACGAGCCGCAGTTCGGCACCCCGGGACCATGCGGCGGTGAGCTGGCGCAGGAAGCGCACGGTGGGCGCGAACCCGCGCGTGAGCGCGTTGATCCGGCGCAAGTCGGCAAGACACCGGGCCAGGTCGGCCTCGGCCAGCGGCAGCGTGTCCATCCACTCCGGGCAGGCCGAGCGGACCGCCGGGTCGAACCCGTCAAAGGCGACGGAAGCGGAAGGTCTCACAGGCCATGCCGGGACCGAAGGCCATGGCAAGCCCCGGCTCGTCGGCCGCGGCGGGCGCGCGCGGCCCCTTCATGATCCGTTCCAGAATGAACATGATGGTGGCGCTCGACATGTTCCCGAAATCGCGCAGCACCCCTCGCGACCAGTCGAGCTTGTCCTTGGCGAGCTTCAGGCCCGTCTCGACCGCATCCAGGATCGCCCGGCCGCCGGCGTGCACGGCGTAATAGACGAAGTCCTCGGGTCGGCGGCCGCGCAGCAATCCGTCGGGCGCGTTGCGGCGTTCCTCTTCGGCCATCACCTGCTGGATCCGTCGCGGCACCTCGCCCGAAAGCCCGATGGCGAAGCCCGTGTCGCCGATGTCCCAGGTGATGAGGGAGCCCGATTCGGGGATGGCGAGGCTCAGGAAATCCTCGAGGGCCAGACCCGAAGGCTCGGCCGACACGAGCGCAGCACTCGCCCCGTCGCCGAACAGCAGCATCGAGAGCAGGCTTTCGAGATCGCGCGTGTCCTGGAAGTGCAGGGTGCACAGCTCCAGGTTCACCACCAGGACCCGGGCGCCGGCATCCGACCGGACGATGTGGTGGGCAAGCCTCAGCGCATTGACCGCGGCATAGCAGCCCATGAACCCCACGACCGTCCGCTCGACCCCGGGCCTGAGGCCCACGCGCTCGACCAGCACCTGGTCGAGCCCCGGCGCCATGAACCCGGTGCACGACGCGACGATGAGGTGGGTGACGGAGGCCGGGTCGAGGTCGAGCCCTGCGATCGCCCGCTGGGCGAGCGGTGGGGCGATCTCGGCGTAGCGGCGCATGCGCTCTGCGGTCGAGGGGAAGCGACCGGGGAAGTAGAACCGGCCGGCCTCCACCACGAAGCCCATGGGGTCGTAGACGGGTTCCATCTCGGCATAGCGCGAGCGGATGCCCGAGCGTCCGGCCAGCCGGCGGAAGAGGGCCCGCTCGCGCGTGTCTCCTAGGATGTCTTCGACGAACCGTTCGAATGCCCGGTGCACGTCGAAGCGCGGCACGGCCGTGGCGATGCGGTTGATGTGGGCGACCGTCATGCCCAGCGTCTCCCCGTCCAACGGGTCTTCGTGCCGACGCGCGACTCAGGCGTCTGCCAGGGGATGGTGTCGCGCCACCGTTCGCACAAGATGGGTCGTCGCCACATGGGTGTACCGCTCCGTCGTCGAGATGTCGGCATGACCCAGGAGCGCCTGCAAGGACCTGAGGTCCGCCCCCCCTTCCAGCATGTGCGTGGCAAAAGCGTGACGTAGCGCGTGGGTGTGGATCCGGGCCGGGTCGAGCCCGGCCGCGGCCGCAAGGTCCTTCACGATCCGGTGCAGTGCCATCCGCGACAGATGTCGCCGGCGCGAGGGAAAGAGCCAGCGCGAGTCCCGCGGCACGTGGGCGGCCCAGGCGCGGACGGCGTCCAGCGCGGCCGGGGTCAGGGCGATCATCCGCTCTCGCCCCCCCTTCCCCCGGATGACGGCCACGGGCTCGCCCGGGCGAAGGTCGAACCGGCCAAGGCTCAAAACTTCACTCGCCCTCAGGCCCGAGCCGTAGAGCAGCTCGACCAGCGCGCGGTCCCGCAAGTGGCGCGGTGACGGGTCGACCGCCACCCGCCGATCGGCCTCGGCCAGCAGGGCGGCCACCTCCTGGCGGCCCGGCACCCGCGGCAGCGGCCGCGGCCCGCGCACGGTTTCCAGCCGGCCGGTGGGATCGTCGGGGCGGATTCCTTCGGCCACCAGGAAGGCGAAGAACCGCCGCAACGCGCTTTGCCGGCGCGCGAGCGTGGCGGGCGCCAGCGCATGCCAGCTTGCGAACAGTCGGGAGAGATCCTCCTCGCCGGCACTCGCCAACCGGCCGCCCAGCGCGCTCGAGGCGACGCGCAGGTCGCGGCCATAGGCCAGAAGCGTGTTGCGCGCGGCCCCCTTCTCGCCCGCCAGCATGTCCAGGAACAGGGCGATGGCCCGCGCGTCCGGCAGGGACTCAGGCGTGGAAGGCAAGCTCGAGTCCCGGCTCGGGCCAGCGGGCCAGGGCCACCCGCCCGGAACCCGACAGGCAGATGGCCGCATCGCACCGGTCGGCGCCCCCGAAGGCGATGTTGGTGACGAGAAGATCGGGAAATTCCGCGAAGGCGACCTCCCCGCCTTCCGGGTCGACGGTTGCGATCCCCGGCCGTTCGACGAGGGTCGCTTGCGCGATCCGGCCCGAGGCCAGGATCGCCATCGAATCGAGGAGGATGCGGCCCGGAAAGCTGGTCACCACCCGCCCCGGCAGCGCAGCGAGCGGCGACGGGGCGACCTCCCCGGGCCCCAAGACCTCGAAGGCCAGGATCTGGCGCTCGTGGGTCAGGGCCGTGTAGATCGTGCGCCCGTCGGGCGACAGACCCACGCCGTTCATCCGCGGCCCGTAGACGGCGCAGCGGATTTCCCGACCGTCGGGCCGGGCCCAATAGAGGCCACCGTGGTCGGCATGGGTGGGGAAGCTCTTGCCCAGGTCGGTGAACCAGAAGCCACCCGACGAATCGAACACGATGTCGTTGGGCCCCGAGAGCTTCCGGCCATCGCAGCGGTCGTAGAGGCGATCCACGCGGCCGGTGGCCAGGTCGACGCGTTCGATGCGCCCGGTGGTGTAGTCGGGTGCGGCGTGGCCCGGCACCCGCATCCCGGCCGTTTCGTGCCAGGTGAAGCCGCCGTTGTTGCACACGTAGAGCGCGCCATCCGGGCCGATGGCGGCGCCGTTGGGGCCACCGCCCGGCGTGGCGATGGTCTGGGTGGACCCGTCGGGCCGGATGCGGGTGATGCGGCCGGCGGCGATCTCGACGACGAGCACCGAGCCGTCGTCGAGGAAGACGGGGCCTTCCGGGAACGCCAGGCCCTCGGCCAGGATGCGGTGGTCCATGATGGTGCGGCCCTACCAGCCGGCGGTTGGGCTGTCGACGGGGGTGACAGGCCGGCCTTGTTCGCCTAATGTTCCCGCATGGTCGATCCCGGAGTCATGGTGGCGGGGGTCTTGGGCGCGCTGGGGCTGGTCTTGGTCCTGTGCTGGCTCGCCTGGGGCCGCCCGCTGGGCGAAGCGCGGCAGGAGCGGGAGGAACTGAGGGCCGCGCGCGACGAGCTTGCGGGCCAGCTGCGCACGCGCGAGGCGGAGCTGGCCGAGCGTGGGGCCGAAGTGGCCCGTCTTACGACCCAGCTCGAGGAGCGCGAAAAGGCGCATGCTGACAAGCTGGCCGAGCTCGAGACGCGGTTCCGCGCGCTCGCCCAAGACACGCTGGTCGCGGTGCAGAAGCAGTTCGTGGACCAGGCGGCCGAGACGCTCAAGCGCCACCAGGCCGAAGCCGGCCGGACGCTTTCGGAACTCGTGCAGCCGGTCAAGGACACGCTGGGGCGCTTCGAAGAACAGGTGAAGGCGATCGAGGCGAAGCGCGAGCAGGCCTATGGTTCGATCACCGAACAGATCCAGGGGATGCTCCGCGCCGAGGAAGCACTGCGCGCCGAAGCCCACCAGCTCGTGGCCGCGCTGCGGGGCTCGGCGCGGGCCACCGGCCAATGGGGCGAACTGCAGCTGCAGCGCGTGCTCGAGCTGGGGGGGCTTAAGGACGGGATCGATTTCACGCTTCAGGCCTCGAGCGATGGGGGCGAGGCGGCGCGTGGGCGGCCCGACGCCATCATCCACCTGCCCGGAGACCGGCTGCTGGTGGTGGACGCCAAGTGCGCGCTCGACGACTACATGGCCGCCCAACGGGCCAGCACGGATGCCGAGCGCGCGGCGGCCCGCCGCCGGCACGCCGCGCGGCTGCGCGAGCACGCGAAGTCGCTGGCGGCCAAGGCCTATTGGAACCAGTTCGAGCGAGCGCCCGACTATGTGCTGATGTTCGTGCCAGGGGAGAATTTCCTGTCGGCCGCCCTCGAAGAGGATCCCGACCTCCACGCGTGGGCTCTCCAACAGCGCGTGTTGATCGTCGGCCCCGCGATGCTGCTGGCGACCGCCCGCGTGGTGGCCCTGACCTGGCGGCAGGCGCGCGCCGCCGAGGAAGCGCAGCAGATCGCCAAGCTGGGGGCCGACCTGTACCGCGCGCTCGCCACCATGGCCGGCCACCTGGAGAAGCTCGGCCACAACCTGAATCAGGCGACCGAATCCTACAACCGGCTCGTGGGCTCGCTCGAGGCCAATGTGCTGCCCAAGGCGCGGCGCTTCCCCGAACTGGGCGTCGACCCGGCCGGCCGCACGATCGAAACGCCGGCGCCCATCGAGGCGACCGTGCGCCCGCTGCCGCTCGAATTGGCCCGCATTCCCCCGCCCGAAGCCTGAGGGTTTCCTGCGGCGTCCGGCTGGGCTAGCGCGAGGCCATGCGCGTGGCCACGGTCCACCGCCGGACGAACGAGACCGACGTCGAGGTCCGCCTGGCCCTCGACGGCACGGGTCAGCGCCGCGTCGCCACGGGCATCGGGTTCTTCGACCACATGCTGGAGCAGCTGGCCCGCCATGCGCTCATCGACCTCGAGGTGACGACGAAGGGCGACCTGCACGTCGACGGCCACCACACGGTCGAGGACACGGGGCTGGCGCTGGGCCGGGCGCTGGCCCAGGCGCTGGGGGATCGCCGGGGCATCGTACGCTATGGCGACGCCCTCATCCCCATGGACGAGACGTTGACGCGGGTGGCCCTCGACGTCTCGGGCCGGCCGTGGCTCGTCTGGAAGGTGGCCTTCACCCGCGAGCGCCTGGGCGACATGGACACCGAACTGTTCCGCGAGTTCTTCCACGCGCTGACCCTGGAAGCGGGCCTTACCCTCCACGTCGAGACGCTCTACGGCACCAACAACCATCACATCATCGAAAGCGCCTTCAAGGGGCTCGCCCGGTCGCTCAAGACGGCGATCGCGATCGACCCGCGGGCCGCAAACGCCATCCCCTCCACCAAAGGCACGCTGGGAGGCCCCCGGCCGCTGTGAGCGTCGTCGTGGTCGATTACGGGGCGGGCAACCTCCGCTCGGTGGCGAAGGCGCTGCAGGCGGCCGGTGCCGCCGCCGTCGAGGTGACCGCCCTGCCCGACGTCGTGGCGCGGGCGGAGCGTATCGTGCTGCCGGGGGTGGGGGCCTTTGGCGCCTGCATGCGGGCTTTGCGCGCGGTGGCGGGGCTTGAAGAGGCGCTGTGCGATGCCGTCCGCGGCCGCGGCGTGCCATTCCTTGGCATTTGCGTAGGGATGCAGATCCTGGCCGAGGAAGGCCAAGAGTTCGGCGTTCATGGCGGCTTGGGCTGGATCCCCGGCACCGTCGAACCCTTGGCACCGCGGGATCCTGGCCTGCCCGTTCCCCAGATGGGCTGGAACGAGGTGCGCTCCGACGATCCCGCCCGCGTGCCGCCGGGATGGGCCTATTTCGTCCACGGCTTCGCGCTCGCCCCGCGCGTTGCGCAGGATGCCGTGGCCTTCACGGATTACGGGGGCCCGGTGGTGGCGGCCGTCGCCCGCGACAACCTGCTGGGCGTTCAGTTCCATCCGGAGAAGAGCCAGGCCTACGGGCTCGAGCTCCTGTCGCGGTTCCTCACGTGGCGGCCGTGAGGTCCGCGTTCGAGATCTGGCCGGCGATCGACCTGAAGGCAGGGCGGGTCGTGCGGCTCGAGCGGGGCGATCCCGCGCGGGCGAGCGTCTATGCGGATGGTCCCGCCCTGGCGATGCGTCGCCTGGCGGGATGCCCGCGCCTGCACGTGGTCGACCTCGACGGCGCCTTCTGCGGCCAGCCCGCCAACGCGGCGGCCGTCGAAGCGATCCTTAAGGCGTCCGGAGCGAGCGTGCAGGTGGGCGGGGGCATCCGCACCCGCGCCGCCATCGAGCACTGGCTGGGGCTGGGCGCGGCCCGCGTGGTGCTGGGGACGGTAGCGCTCGAGGACCCCGCCCTGGTGCGGGAGGCCGCGCGGGCCTTCCCCGGGCGCATCGTGGTGGCGGTCGACTCGCGGGATGGCCGAGTGGCCGTCCGCGGCTGGGCGGACGTTTCCACCACGACGGCCCTCGATCTCGCGCGCCGCTTCGAAGACGCCGGCGTCGCCGCCCTGCTCTACACCGACATCGCCCGCGACGGCATGCTGACGGGCCCGGCGCTCGAAGCCACCGCCCGGCTCGCCGAGGCCCTGTCCATCCCCGTCCTGGCCTCGGGCGGGGTGGCGGGGCTTGCCGACATCCGGGCCCTGAAGGCGGCCGGCACGATCGCGGGCGTCGTCGTCGGCCGAGCCCTGTGGGAAGGCCGCTTCACCCTGGCCGAAGCGCTGGAAGCCGCGGCGTGAGCCTTGCCGTGCGCATCATCCCCTGCCTCGACGTGGCGGCGGGCCGGGTCGTGAAGGGCGTGCGCTTCGTGGACCTGGTGGACGCGGGCGATCCCGTGGAGGCGGCCCGGCGCTACGACGAGGAAGGAGCGGACGAGCTCGTCTTCCTCGACATCACCGCCACGCACGAGGGCCGCGGCATCCTCCTCGACGTCGTGCGGCGCACGGCGGAACGCTGCTTCATGCCCTTGACCGTGGGCGGCGGCATCCGTTCGGCTCAGGACGTGCGAACCCTTCTCGAGGCCGGGGCCGACAAGGTGTCGATCAATTCCGCCGCGGTCGCGGACCCGCTGTTGGTGGCGGAATGCGCTCGCCGGTTCGGGACCCAATGCATCACCGTGGCCATCGACGCGCGCCGCACTGCGCCAGGCCGGTGGGAGGTCTTCACCCACGGCGGGCGACGCCCGACGGGCCTGGATGCCGTGGCCCACGCCCGCCGCATGGCCGAGCTGGGGGCGGGCGAAATCCTCCTCACCTCCATGGACCAGGACGGCACGCGCACGGGCTACGACCTCGAGCTGCTGGCGGCCGTGCGGCAGGCGGTGACCGTTCCGCTGGTGGCCAGCGGCGGAGCGGGATGCCTTGAACATCTGGTGGAGGCCGCCCGGGCGGGCGCCTCGGGCGTGTTGGTGGCCAGCCTGTTCCACTTCGGCACGGCGCGCGTGGCGGACGCCAAGCAAGCGCTGGCCGAAGCGGGCATTCGCGTGCGCCCTCCGGCGTGGGCCTCGGCATGAGCGACGTGCTGGAGCGGCTTGAAGCGGTGATCGCCGAGCGGCGGCGGGCCTTGAGCGCCGATCCCGAACTCGGCGCGCGCAGTTACGTGGCCCGCGCGCTGGGCCGAGGCGTTCCCCGCCTCGCCACCAAGCTGGGGGAAGAAGCGGCCGAGACCATGGTGGCCGCCCTCGCGGAAGACGACGGGCGTCTGGCGGCGGAGGCGGCCGACCTGTTGTTCCATCTGCTGCTGCTGCTGGCCGGTCGTGGCGTGCCGCTGGCCGCCGTATGGGCCGAGCTCGAGCGGCGGGAAGGGCAGTCCGGCCTCAGGAGGGGGACGTCGGCATGACCGTGCGCAACCATCAGCCCTATGACGAGACCAACGTGTTCGCGCGCATCCTGCGGGGCGAAATTCCGTGCCGCCGGGTGCACGAGACCGAACACGCCCTCGCCTTCCACGACATCAATCCGCAGGCGCCGGTGCACGTGCTGGTGATCCCCAAGGGGCCCTACGTTTCGCTGGCCGACTTCACGGCCCACGCCCCGGCCGAGCTCGTGGCGGGGTTCTTCCGGGCGGTGGGCGAAACCGCCCGCATGCTGGGGCTTGAGGAAACGGGCTACCGCATCCTGGCCAACGCGGGCCCCCATGCGCATCAGGAGGTGCCGCACCTTCACGTCCACATCTTCGGCGGCCGGCCGCTGGGGCCGATGCTGACGCGCCTGCCCGGCAACTGAGGGAACCGCGATGCTGTTCCAGCGCGTCAAGCCGCTCGACGCCATCCTAGAGACGGCCGTGCGCCGGTCCCTCCGGCGCACGCTGGGTGCGGGCCAGCTGGTGATGCTGGGGATCGGCGCCATCATCGGCACCGGGATCTTCGTGCTGACGGCCGAGGCCGCCACCAAGGCCGGCCCGGCGATGATGGTGAGTTTCGTCATCGCGGCGATCGTCTGCGCCCTGGCGGCCCTGTGCTATGCCGAGATGGCCGCGATGGTGCCCGTCTCGGGCTCGGCCTACACCTATTCCTACGCCACGATGGGTGAGCTGGTGGCGTGGGTCGTGGGCTGGGCCCTCGTGCTCGAGTACACGGTGGCGGCGGCCGCCGTGTCGGTCGGCTGGTCGGGCTACATGGCCGGCCTGGCGCGCGAGCTGCTGGGCCTCGACATCCCCCACGCCTTCGTCGCCGGTCCCTTCGACCGCGAGCCGGGCCTCGTGAACTTGCCCGCCATGGGGATCGCGCTCGTCATCACCTGGCTGCTCGTGATCGGCACGCGCGAGAGCGCCCGGTTCAACGCCCTGCTCGTCATCGTGAAGCTCAGCGCGCTGGGCCTCTTCATCGTGCTGGCGGTGCCCGCCATCCGGCTCGAGAATTTCCAGCCCTTCATGCCGAACGGCTTCTTCGCGCGCACCGTGCTCGATCCCCTGTCGGGCCAGGTGCTGACGGTGGGCGTGGCGGCGGCGGCCGCGTCGATCTTCTTCGCCTACGTGGGATTCGACGCGGTCTCGACCGCCGCGGAAGAGACGACCAACCCTCAGCGCAACGTGCCCATCGGGCTCGTAGGCTCGCTGGCGATCTGCACCCTCATCTACCTGGTGGTGGCCGCCGCGGCCACGGGGGCGGTAGGGGCTCAGCCGGGGGGCGAGCTTTCCCGCTCGCGCGAGGCGCTGGCCTATGTCCTGCGCGCCGTCGGCCAGGGTTGGGCCGGCGACCTGGTGGCGGTGGCCGCCGGGCTCGCCCTGCCCTCGGTCATCCTGATGATGCTGTTCGGGCAGACCCGCATTTTCTTCACCATGAGCCGCGACGGCCTCCTGCCCCCGGTCTTCTCCCGAATTCATCCACGCTACGGCACCCCGCACGTCGTGACCATCACCACGGGCCTGTTCGTGGCCCTCTTCGCCGCCCTGTTCCCCGTGGGCGCCTTGGCCGACGTCTCGAATTCGGGCACGCTCTTCGCCTTCTTTACCGTGGCCTTAGGAGTCATGATCCTGCGGCGCACCCAGCCCGACCGGCACCGGCACTTCCGGGTGCCGGGCGTGTGGGTGGTGGCCCCGCTCGCGGCGGCGGGCTGCGTGTTCCTGTTCTTCCAGCTTTCGGGCGCGACGGAACTCCTGTTCCTGGGCTGGACCGCCTTCGGCCTCGTCGTCTACGCCCTCTACGGACGGCGGCACAGCCACCTGGCCGCGGCCGCCCCGGCGGCCTGAGGGGGGTGAGGGCCGGTCGACGCCTCGTCGCCAAACTCCCGGTCGGTGGACCCGAAGGCCAGTGCATGCCCGCATGGGAACCACGCCGATGCGGCGCGTCGCCGAACCCCCGGGCGGTGGACCTGAGGGCTGCCGGCACGCCGTCAAGGCCGGTCGGCCAACATCTCCTCGCCCAGCACGGCGGCCACCCGCGCCTTGAGGTCCGCTTCGGGCCGGGCGCCATAGTGCTCGATGATCTCGGCGGCGGCGATCGTGCCCATCACCGCGCATTCCTTCAGCGGCCGGCCCCGCGTGAAGCCCACCAGGAACCCGGCCGCGAACAGGTCGCCGGCTCCCGTGGTGTCGAGCACCCGCGCGGCCGGATACGCGGGCACGGCTTCGCGCACCCCCCGGGCGGCCACGATCGCCCCCTTCTCGCTGCGAGTCACCACCGCAACCGGCGCCAGCGCCGCCAGCCCCTCGACCGCCGTGTGCACGTCGTCGGTGCGGAACAGCGCCTTGGCCTCGTTCTCGTTCGCGAACACGAGATCGATGGCGCGCGGAATCAGCGCCAGGAAATCCTGGCGATGGCCCTCCACGCAGAACACGTCCGACAGGCTGAGGGCCGTCCACCGCCCCGCCGACCGCGCGATCGCAAGAGCCTTGGTGCAAGCGCGGATGGGGGCCGGCGGGTCCCACAGGTAGCCTTCCACATAGGTGACGGCAGCGGCCCGCACCCGCTCCTCATCCACGTCGGCTTCGTCCACCTCCTGGCAGCTGCCGAGGTAGGTGCTCATGGTGCGCTGCCCGTCGGGCGAGACCAGGATCAGGCACTGGCCGGTGGGCGGGCCCCCGCGCGTGGGCGGGGTGCGAAAATCGACACCGGCCGCCCGGATGTCGTGAACGAACACGCGGCCCAGCTGGTCGTCGGAGACGCGACCGATGAACGCCGCCCGCCCGCCCAGGGCGGCGATGCCAGCACAGCTGTTGGCGGCCGACCCGCCCGAAACCTCG
The DNA here is from genome assembly GCA_025056155.1 of Sphingomonadaceae bacterium. Classification (GTDB taxonomy): domain Bacteria; phylum Pseudomonadota; class Alphaproteobacteria; order Sphingomonadales; family Sphingomonadaceae; genus Thermaurantiacus. The sequence goes on along the minus strand of JANWWL010000004.1, from coordinate 251,411 downwards.
CGGCCGGGCCCCATCTTGGCATAGAGCGTTTCGGCCTCGGCCGCCGACACCAGGCGCATCGAGCCTTTCGGGATCCCCTCGGCTGCAAGGAACGCATCGGTGGTGCTCGCGATCACGTCGACGATGGCGTTGCCGATGGCCAGCACGTCGAACCGGGCCGTCATCCCCCTCTCCCACCCGGAGTTGCCGGAAGGAAACTTCATGCCTGGCTGGTCCGAGGCGATCCCGCCCCTCGCGCTAGCATCGGAGGGCACCCGCCGCTAGGGCCAGCCCATGCGGTGGCCGCCGGCTTCGGGTTTCGTCGTCGCGGCGAGCCTGGTCGTTGCGGCCTGCGCGGGCCGCCCGGCCGACCCCTTCACCCTGCCCCCGCCCGACGGGCCGGCCCTGTCGGCCGTAATCGGCCACGAGCCCGAGGTCGCCTTGAAGCTGCTGGGGCCTCCCACGCTCGATCGGCGCGAAGGCCCGGCACGACATCTGCAGTTCGCCCGGGCGCCTTGCGTGCTCGACCTTTACTATTATCCGCCCGAAGGCGGAGGGCGGCCCGTGGCATGGTTTGCGGATGCGCGCACGGCCGAGGGCGAGGACATGATCGCCGCCGAATGCCTCGCGCGCCTCACGGCCGGCCGACCGTCGGGACCGCCCTAGAAGTCGGGATCGTCGTAGTGGGCCGGCGGGCGGATGCCCTCCATCCGTTCGCCCAACAGCACTCGGAACGATGGGCGCGACTTGATGGCTTGGTACCACTGGCGCGCCTGGGAATGGCCGCCCCAGTCCACGCCCGCCAGATAGTCGGCGACCGAAATCTGGGCGGCCGCATGAATGTCGGCCGCCCCGAACGTCGGCCCCGCCAGCCATCGGTTCTCGAGCAGCAGGGATTCCAGATACTGCAGGTGGGTTTCGCAAGCGCGGGCCGCCTCGCGGATCGTGGGCCCGTCGGGCATCTGGCGCAGCACCAGGCGCTTGTACATCCGCTCCCGCAACAGAGGCGCCGTCACTTCGCCCCAGAAGCGCTCGCGAAACCAGGCGACCAGCCGGCGCGTCTCGGCGCGCTCGGCCGGCGCCGCCCCCAAAAGCGGCGCACGCTCGACCGTTTCGTCGAAATATTCCAGGATGGCTTGGCTGTCGGCCAATACGAGCTCGCCGTTCTCGAGCACCGGCGTTTGCGCTGCGGGGTTGAGGCGGGTCAGGGTCTCGTCCCGCTCCCAGGGCCGCACGTCCACCAGCTCGTGGACGACACCCTTCTCGGCCAGGGCGAAGCGCACCGCGCGCGAAAAGGGGCAGAGCGTGAACTGGTGCAGCCGCCACACGGCCGCTCCATAGCCCGGACGGGGCAAAGTGCCAGCTTGGCGCGCAACCCCGCCCTCTGCTAGCCCGCCTCCACCAACCGAGGGAGACCCCATGGACCTGTCGTTCAGCCCCGAGGAACTCGCCTTCCGCGACGAGGTGCGCACCTTCATCGCCGAGAATTACCCGCCCGAATTGCGCGGCAAGCAGGACATGGGCGAGGAGCTGGCCAAGGAAGATTACCTCAAGTGGCACCGCATCCTCTACGCCAAGGGGTGGGTGGCCCCGTCGTGGCCCAAGGAGTACGGCGGGCCGGGCTGGACGGCCACGCAGCGCTACATCTTCTCCGAGGAACTGGCCCGGGCCGACACCGTGATGATCCTGCCCTTCGGCATCAACATGGTGGGCCCCGTCATCTACACCTTCGGCACGCTGGAGCAGAAAGCCCGTTTCCTGCCCCGGATCCTGTCGGGGGAGGATTGGTGGTGCCAGGGCTATTCCGAGCCCGGGGCAGGATCCGACCTCGCGTCGCTACGCACGCGCGCCGAACGCGTGGGCGACCATTACATCGTGAACGGGCAGAAGACCTGGACGACGCTCGCCCAGCACGCCGACTGGGGCTTCTTCCTGGTGCGCACCGACCCGACCGCCAAGCCGCAGGAAGGGATCAGCTTCCTTCTCATCGACATGAAATCGCCGGGGATCACCGTGCGGCCTATCATCACGCTGGACGGCGGGCACGAAGTGAACGAGGTGTGGCTTGAGAACGTGAAGGTGCCGGTCGAGAACCGGGTCTACGAGGAGAACAAGGGCTGGACCTGTGCGAAGTTCCTGCTGGCGCACGAGCGGACCGGGATCGCCGGGGTGGCGCGCTCCAAGCGGGGCATCGAGCGGCTGAAGGAGATCGCGCGCCTCGAGGTGGATGGCGACGGCCGGCCCCTCATCGCCAATCCCTTCTTCCGCCGGAAGATCGTGGACCTGGAGTGCGACCTGACGGCGCTCGAGTTCACCGAACTGCGCACCCTGGCGGGAGAAGCGGCCGGTCGCGGGCCCGGCCCCGAATCCTCGCTCCTCAAGATCAAGGGCACCGAAATCCAGCAGCGCATCACCGAACTGGTGCTGGAGGCGGCCGGCCACTACGCCGCCCCCTACTTCCGCGCGTTCCCCGAGGGGTCCAACGAATATCCCATCGGGCCGGCCTATGCCCACCGCGCCGCCCCCACCTATTTCAACATGCGCAAGACCTCGATCTACGGCGGCTCGAACGAAATCCAGCGCAACATCATCGCCAAGCTGGTGCTGGGCATCTGAGCCGAGCGCGCGAGTCGGGTGGCCCGGTCGGGGCCGCCTGGTTGCGAGGACCGGGGGAACGATGGACTTCAACTTCAGCGAAACCCAAACGATGCTGCGCGAGAGCCTGGCAAGGTTCTTGCGCGAGCGCTACGACTTCGACACGCGCCAGAAGATGCTGGCCAGCCCCGGCGGGCGCGATCCCGCCGTCTGGCAGGCCTTCGCCCAAGAGCTCGGGATCCTGGGGGCTCCCTTCCCGGAAGCGATGGGCGGCCTGGGCGGCGGGCATGTGGAGAACATGGTGATCATGGAGGAGCTCGGCCGGGCGATCGCTGTCGAGCCCTACCTCGACACCTGCGTGGTGGGCGGTGCTGCCCTGATGCGGGCTGGGGGCGCCATGGCGGAGGCGCTGGTGCCGGCCATCGTCCGGGGCGAGGTGATCATCGGCTTCGCCTGGGCCGAGCCCAAGAGCCGATGGAACCCCGCACGCATCGCCACCCGCGCCGTGGCCGACGGCGCCGGCTGGCGGCTCGACGGCCACAAGTCGGTAGTGATCGCCGCTCCTTACGCCACGCATCTTCTGGTCACGGCCCGGACGTCGGGCGAACCCGGTGACGCTCATGGCGTCTCGCTGTTCCTGATCGAATCCTCGGCGCCTGGCGTTGTCCGCACGGACTATCCCACGGTCGACGGCTGGATGGCCTCGGAGGTGCGGTTCGACGGGCTTCGGGTGGGGCCTCAGGCGCTGCTGGAGCCCGAGGGGGAGGCGCTGCCGTGGGTGGAGGAGCTTCTCGACCGAGCGGCGGCGGCCACCTGCGCCGAGGCGGCAGGCGCCATGCGCCGCCTGCACGAGCTCACCCTGGACTACGCCCGGCAGCGGGTTCAGTTCGGCCAGCCCATCGCCAAGTTCCAGGTGATCCAGCACCGACTGGTCGACATGCTGATGGAGGTCGAGCAGGCGGTGTCGATGACCTATCAGGCGACCTTGCGGCTCGACCTGCCGGCACCCGAGCGCGCGCGGGCCGTGAGCCAGGCCAAGGCCAAGATCGCCAAGGGCGCCCGGTTCCTGGGCCAGGCCGCGATCCAGATCCACGGCGGGATCGGGATCACGCAGGAGCTGGCGGCCGGGCACTACTTCAAGCGCCTGACCATGCTGGAGTCCCGCTACGGGGACCAGGATCATCACCTGGCGCGGCTCGAAGCCCAGCTGCTGGCCGAAGCCGCCTGATCCGGCCTTGGGGTCAGGCGCCGGCCGGGTTTGGTTGACGCGCGCCCGATGGGTGCGGCGTACCGAACGGTGTCGGGGAACCGGCACGCCACGGGGCGCCGCGGCATCGAGGCGGAGGTCGGCCGCAACGGGCGGCGATGGGATCCGGCGGACCGGCCGATGCCCGGTCCGACCATCGAGCCGTCGCGGAGACCTTCTGCCGGGGCCGGCCCGCTGCGGCATCCCCGCTCTCGCGGTGGAGGCCTAACGCGTCCCGCGCTCCCACGCCCTGCGAAAGGGGGCATGGTCGAGGAGGTCCTCGGCCGTCAGTCCAGGCCCCAGCTCCGCAGCGATCGCCCCATGCAGCCAGACGCCCGCGCCGGCCGCGGCGAAGCCCTCCAACCCCTGCGCCAGGAGGCCCGTGATCCAACCCGCCAGCACGTCACCGCTGCCGGCGGTGGCGAGCCAGGGGGGGGCGCCGGCGTCGATCGCCGCCCGTCCGTCGGGGGCGGCGACCACCGTGTCGGGGCCTTTCAGCACCACCACGGCCCCCGTGGCCGCCGCTGCGGCCCGGGCGCGGTCGAGCTTGCTGCCGCCCAGGCCCGGAAACAGCCGGGCGAACTCCCCTTCGTGCGGGGTCAGCACCACCGGCCGGTCGTGCTGGCGCACCAACTTGGCCAAGGCCGCGGCCTCGCCCGCGAAGGCGGTCAGCGCATCGGCATCGAGCACGAGCGCCTTGCCGCTGGCAAGCGCCGCCTCGGCCACGCCGCGCACGCCCGCCCCCGCCCCGGGCCCCACGCAGGCCGCCCGCCAACGGGGCTCGGCCAAGAGGCACGCCACGCCTTGCGCATCGGCCTCGCGCAGCATCACGGCCGTCAGGTGGGCGGCGTGGACACGCAGGGCAGCTGCCGCCCCCACCAGCAGGACGGCGCCAGCCCCGGCGCGCAATGCCGCCCGGGCCGCAAGACGCGACGCCCCGGTCTGAAGCTCGGGCCCCGACCAGACGACTGCCCCGCCGCGGGCGTATTTGTGCGTGTCGGGCAACGGCATGGGCAGGTGCCACAGCCCGGGACCGTTCAGGAACAGCTCGGTGGGTGTGGCGGGGAGGCCAATGTCGGCCACGTGCAGAGCCCCCGTATGACGCCGGCCCGGCAGCAGCCAGTGGCCAGGCTTGGCCGCATGGAAGGTGACGGTGGCCCGAGCCTCGATCGCAACGCCCAAGACCGCGCCCGTGGCCGCGTCGATGCCTGAGGCGATGTCGACGGCCAGAGTCGGGACACGGCTGGCGGTCGCGCGCGCCACCAGGTCGGCCGCGGGCCCCGCCAGCGGACGCGACAGGCCGATCCCGAACAGGGCATCGATCAGCAGGTCCGCATCGCCAAGGTCCGCATCCGGGGGCAGGATCGGGCCGGCCCACAGGTCGCGGGCCCGGGCGGCATCGCCGGCCCAGGCGGCGGAATCGCCCAACGCCACGACCGTGACGGTGGCCCCCTTCTCCCGCAGCCGGCAGGCGGCCACCAGCCCGTCGCCGCCGTTGTTGCCGGGCCCGGCCAGCACGGTGATGCGCCCTCCGCTGCGCCCCAGCATCGCCGCGGCCGCCTCCGCGACCCGAGTGCCCGCCACCTGCATCAGGGCGAAACTGTCATGGCCGGCCGCGAACCAGCGGGCTTCCGCATCGCGCATGGCCTGCGGGGTGAGGAGGGGCTGGAACCGGTCCACGGCCGCGGCCGTTGGACCGGTGGCGCGCTCCCTGGCAAGCCGCGTCAGGCGGGCGAAAAGCGGCATTCCGCTCGAGGTGGCGCGCGCTCCGCCTTAGAGTCCGCCGTCCGGCCGGGGCGGACGAGACCAGCTGTGTGCGCACGGCGGGGGCACCAGAGGCCCGCTCCCGGGGACACCCCGCGCCGTGCGCCCCGGGCGTCTGGTGGTGGTCCGCCCGCTCAGCCGGCGGCGGCCAGCTCGCGGTCGGCCGCGCGCCAGTCGCGCGACACCAGCCGTTCCTCGATCGCCGTGCGCCGCTCGAGTTGGCCGTTGCGGATCCAATGCCAAGTCCGGCAGCGCTTCGTGCCGTCGTCCGACAGCTGGATCATCTCGTAGAGGTACAGGTCGGGTTCGCCCACGCGCTGCCAGTAGAGTACCACGGTCCGGTGCAGGTCGTCCTCGCCCATTTCGGCCGCCCAGCCGCGGATGAGCTCGTTGTCCCACCAGATGCGCCGGTCGTGATAGGTGGCGGGGAAGTCGCGCACCTCCCGGCGCCCGTCGGGCCAGGTGTAGATGTTGGTCTGGTGATACGGCCAGGGCCCGTCGTCGGGAAACCGGCACAGCAGGCGCGAGGCATGCTCGTCGACCAGGCGCCCCGCCTGGTCGTAGTAGCGATACACGCCTTCCCAAACGCCCTCGTGGCGGGCCAGGAGCGGCATCTCGTCCTTGATCCCCATCGGTCGTCCTCCTCATCGTGGAGAGTTGGCCGCCGCGTCGAGGCAGGCGGCCAGCAGCGGGCGGGCGGCCGTGGCGCGCATCAGCGCCAGATGGCGCATCGCCAGACGCTCGGGCGCAAGCTCCTCGGGCGAGAAGTCGCGCGCGGTTGCGGCCGAGACGTCGAACCACGGCTCGAAGCAGGTCGAGGCCCGCAGCATCCGCCAGGCGCGCACCAGGTGCGTGCCGGCCCAATCGGGCGTGAGGTCCGGAATGCCGAGCTCTCGCCAGCGCGCGCGATCGCCGCGCGGCAGGGGGGCGGGCACCGCCTCGAGGTTCAGGCGCGACGCAACGGCGGCCGCCAGCACCGTGCTCCAGCCTTCGCCCGTCACCTTGGCCGGCGTGGCGCCCAAGGCGTCGATCGCGGCCGCGACCACCTCGGCCCATGGGGCGAGCTCGTGGGGCGCGTCGGGCCAAGGATCCGATAGCCCATGGCCCGGCAGGTCGAGGGCGAGCCCATCCGCGCGCGCGGTCGACAGGGCGGAGCCCGGGGCGTGGAGGAAGAGGTCGCCCCTTCCCTTCCAGTGCAGGAGGCCCATGAAGCCCGCCGCCTCGATCCGCACGAAGCCCTCGTCGGCGACGCCAAGGCGGGGGGTCGCCAGCGGGGCGGGATGCGCTTCGAGGTGGGCCAAGGCGGCCGCCTCCAGCTCGGAAGGGGTGGCCACGCGCTGGATCCGCCAGTGGGGGGGCGCATGCCCGAGCCGTTCGAGGTGAGCTTGCAACGGATCGCCGTCAAAGGCCGCGACGAGCACGGGCGGGCCGGGCTCGCCGGGTCCGGGGACGTCGCGCTTGGCCCGCAACACGGCGGCATAGCCTTTCGTGAAGCCGTTACCGGCGGCCAGGCACTCCATCGCGATGGGATGCGTGCGTTCGGGCGCAATCGAGGCCATGGGCAGGCGGCGCCCGGGCTCAGCCAGGTACCAGGGGAAGAACCAGCTCTGCTCCTGGAGCCGCCCCCACAGCCACACCAGATGCTCGCCGAAGGGCTGGGGCTGGAAGGGGGGGGTGTAGCGTTCGCCCAGCAGCCGGCGGTCTTCCTCGTCCCACACCGCATAGCCGCCGCAGGCCAGCGCGGTGAAACGCCCGGGATGCCGGCGAGCGGCCGTCACCAGGATGATGGCCCCCGAATGGAAGCCATAGGCCGCCACCCGTTCGAGGCCCAGCGCATCGAGCAGTGCCACCAGGGCATCGGCATAGTCCTCGCATTCCGGCCGTTCGAGCGGCAGGGGGGCCGAATCCCCGAACCCCGGCGTGTCGGGGGCGATCACGGTAAACTGCTGCGCCCAGCGCTCCATGAGCGGGATGTACTCGGCCGAGGAACGGGGCGACTGATGCACCAGCAGCACCGGAGGGCCGGAACCGGCCACCCGCAGGTGCACGCGCCGCGGGCCTGCGCGGTCGGGCACGTCGACGAACGTCCGGTCTAGGCGCATTCCACCAGCTCCACTCGCTCGTCGTCCGGTCCGCGCACGCACGCCACGCGGCGGCCACGGTAAAGGGGGCCGTCGCGCGCGACGGGCGGCTCGATGAAGGGGGCACGCACCCGGTCCAGCGTGGCCACCGTCAAGGTGACCAGCGCATTGCCCGGTGGCAGTTCCCCCGGGTTGCGGGGCCGATATTCCGCCGCCTCGGGATAGCGGTCCACCTCGACCAGCGGGCGCCGGCCAAGGCTGGTCATGGCCACGTCGGTCTCGTGATCCTCGGGCAGGCCGAAGCTCTGGTTGATCATCGAGTAGGCGAAGCGATAGCGTTGGCCCTTCTCGAAGCCCAGGAGCGGCCCGTGGAACTCGAGCGCGCGCTCCAGATCCTCGGCCGCCAGCACGGCGATGAACATCCGGTCCACCTCGGCCTGGGCGCGCGGCAGATCATAGCTCGGGGTGTCGGCCAGGACCGTATTGAGATAGAGGACTTCGCCCGAGCGGCCCGCCACCTGGAAGGGAATGAAGGCATCGAACCCCGGCACGGGCTTGGGCGGCCCCAAGATGCGAAAGGCCGTGCCCTCGAGGCGCCGATGGAGCGAGGGACCGTCGCGGACCGTCAGCTCGAAGGCCGCCCAGCCATAGCTCCGCAGCGGCCGATAGTCGGGCACGGGGCTGCCGCCCACCAGGCGAAGGAAGCCACCGGAACCGCCCTCGGCCGGGGCGAGCAGCGCGTAGCGGCACCCCACCTGGGCCGGGGCCCCCCAACTGCGGGCGAGGTCGGGCGGCACTAGGCCTCCCTCGACCACGCGAAGGGCGAAGTGCTCGCGATAGTCGGCCAGTGCGGCCGCGAAGTCCGGGGCCAACACCGTGCCGCACAGCCACGTCCCCGGGGTGTCGCTCGGCTCCATTTGTCCGGACAAGTCATTGCACGCCCGACGCCCGAACGCTAGGGCCCGGCGCGTGGGCGAGGTCCTCGGCACGCGCATGGTGGATGATGGCCGGACGGCGAAGGAAATCTTCGCCGAGGTGCTGGCCAACCCGGGCCGAGCCCGGTTCGGCTTCGGGCGGAAGCTCGCGGTCGTGAACGTCGACCTGCAGCGTGCCTACACCGACATCCGCGCCTTCCGCACCGCCTACGAGACCGACCCCGACCAGATCGCGCACGTCAACCGCCTCTCGGTGGCCGCGCGCTCGGCCGGCATGCCGGTCGTGTGGACCCGCGTGGGCTACCGCCCCGACGGTGCGGATGCCGGCGTGTGGGGAACCCGCACGAACACCCCCGATTCGCTCCAGAACATCACCGTGGGTTCCGAGCGCCACGCGTTCGACCCCCGCTGCGACGTCCGCCCCCAAGACCTCGAGTTCACCAAGCGGATGCCCTCGGCCTTCTTCGAGACGCCCTTGCGGTCGTGGCTGCAATGGCACGGGGTCGACACGGTGGTGGTCACGGGGGGGTCGACCTCGGGGTGCGTGCGGGCCACGGCGGTCGATGCGCTGTCGCACGGCTTCCGAACGATCGTGCCGATCGAAACCTGCGCCGACAAGCACGCGAGCTTTCACTACGCAAGCTTGACCGACCTGGCGCTGAAATACGCCGACGTCGTGCCGGTGGCGGAGGTGATCGCCTGGCTCGAAGCCCAACGGGACCGCTCGCCCGATTGAATGTCCCTCCAGCCGGCCGGGCCGCGGCGGACCGACCTTGGGCTCGACCCGCGCCCGCACGTCGCGGGGCGGTGCGGCCGGGCGACCGCGGCCCGGCGGAGGCACATCGCCACCCGAGGCCCCAGGGGCTTCACGACGCGCGACCCCGTGCCGCCGGGACCCGCTGGCCACACCGGCGCCGCCAGCCCCTCAACCCCTTTTGGTAAGTCCGGCCAGGGCTCCGAAGCGCTTGTTGAACTTGGCCACTTGGCCCGCCTTCTCGCTCACCCGGATCTGCCCCCCCGTCCAGGCGGGATGGCTCTTGGGGTCGATCTCCAGCACCAGGGTGTCCCCTTCCTTGCCCCAGGTGGAACGCGTTTCGAACACGGTGCCGTCGGTCATCTGCACCTTGATGACGTGATAATCGGGATGAATGCCGGGCTTGGGCATGGGATGTTTCCTTCAAATCGGCCGCGCCGATGCCGACTGGCGGCGGCCGGGCGGGCCGATAGCGGGGCCATGGGGCCGGGGCAACATCTTCCCGCCGCACCGGCCCGGCCGTAAGGCGTTCGGGATGGGGAGGATCGGCACGCCCCTGCCGGCCACGGCCGAGGCCGCGCGGCACGCCATGCAGGGCCTGGTGGCCGAGCTGCGCGCCCGCGCCCGGCAGGTGGCTCAGGGCGGCCCCGAGGCTGCCCGTTCCCGCCACCTGGCCCGCGGCAAGCTCTTGCCGCGCGAGCGGGTCGAGCGCCTGCTGGATCCCGGCACGGCGTTCCTCGAAATCGGCCAGTTCGCCGCCTGGGGCGTCTACGAGGACGACGTGCCGGCGGCCGGCCTTGTCTGCGGCGTGGGCCAGGTGGAGGGCCGGCTCGTGATGATCGTGGCCAACGACGCCACGGTGAAGGGTGGCACCTATTATCCCTTGACCGTCAAGAAGCACCTGCGCGCGCAGGAGATCGCGTTGGCCAACCGCCTGCCCTGCATCTATCTGGTGGACTCCGGAGGCGCCTTCCTGCCCCGCCAGGACGAAGTCTTTCCCGATCGCGATCATTTCGGCCGCATCTTCTACAACCAAGCGCAGATGTCGGCGGCCGGCATCCCCCAGATCGCGGCCGTCATGGGCAGCTGCACGGCCGGTGGCGCCTATGTGCCCGCCATGGCCGACGAGGCGGTGATCGTCCGCGGCCAAGGCACCATCTTCTTGGGCGGGCCACCGCTCGTGAAGGCCGCCACCGGCGAAGAGGTGAGCGCCGAGGACCTGGGCGGCGGCGACGTCCACGCCCGGCGTTCGGGCGTGGTGGACCATCTGGCCGAGGACGACGCCCACGCCCTGCACCTGGTCCGCCGGATCGTCGCCACGCTGCCCAAGGGGCTGGGGCCCGAACGAGAGGCGCCACGCCCGCCCCGCTTCGATCCGAGCGAACTTGACGCCCTGGCCCCCCTCGACCCCCGGCAACCCGTCGCGGTGCGCGAGGTGCTCGCGCGGATCGTGGACGACTCCGAACTCGACGAGTTCAAGCCCCTCTACGGCGCTACGCTGGTGACGGGGTTTGCCCGGATCGAAGGCATCCGCGTGGGCATCCTGGCCAACGACGGGATCCTCTTCTCGGAATCGGCGCTCAAGGGGGCGCATTTCGTCGAACTGTGCTGCCAGCGCCGCATTCCCCTGCTGTTCCTGCAGAACATCACGGGTTTCATGGTGGGCCGCGCCTACGAACACGAAGGCATCGCCAAGCACGGGGCCAAGCTGGTCACGGCGGTGGCGACCGCCGGCGTGCCCAAGATCACCGTCGTCATCGGTGGGTCCTTCGGCGCGGGCAATTACGCCATGTGCGGGCGCGCCTACGAACCCCGGTTCCTGTGGATGTGGCCGAACGCCCGCATCTCGGTGATGGGGGGTGAGCAGGCGGCGAGCGTGCTGGCCACCGTGCGGTCGGGCGGCTTCGCGACCCCGGCCGAAGAGGAAGCCTTCAAGGCCCCCATCCGCGCCCAGTACGAGCGCCAGGGCAACCCCTGGTACGCCAGCGCCCGCCTGTGGGACGACGGCATCATCGCACCCGAAGACACGCGCACGGTGCTGGCCCTCTCGCTGGCCGTGGCGCTCAACGCGCCCATGGCCGACACCCGCTTCGGCCTGTTCCGGATGTAGCCCTTGCTCGAGGTCGCAACCGACGCTTCGGGCGTGGCGCGCGTTACCCTCGCCCGGCCCGAGAAGCGCAACGCCTTCGATGATGCCGTGGTGGCGGCCTTGGCCCAGGCCTTTCTGACCTTCGCGTCCAACCCGCCCCGGGTGGTGGTGCTGGCCGGTGCCGGGCCCGTCTTCTGTGCGGGGGCGGACGCCGACTGGATGCGGCGGGCGGCGAGCTGGCCCCCGGACGTGAACGAGGCCGACGCCCGTCGCCTGGCCGACATGCTGGCCGCCGTGGACTCCTGCCCCTGTCCGGTCGTGGCCGTGGTGCACGGGGCGGCCGTCGGCGGGGGGGCAGGCCTCGTGGCCTGCGCCGACCTGGCGGTGGCCCACCCCGACACCCGCTTCGCCTTCAGCGAGGTGCGCCTGGGCCTCACCCCTGCCACCATTTCGCCGTTCGTGATCCGGGCGATCGGGGCGCGGGCGGCCCGGCGCTGGTTCTTGACCGGCGAGCGCTTCGACGCTGCGGAAGCGCTGCGGCTGGGCCTGATCCATGCCGTCGCCGATCCGCCCGAGGGCATGGCCCGGGCCTGGATCGAGGCCCTCCTCGAGGGCGCGCCCGGGGCGGTGGCCGAGGCCAAGCGCCTGGTGGCCGACGTGGCCGGCCGGGTGCCGGATGCCGCCCTCAGGGCCGAGACGGCACGGCGCATTGCCGCCCGGCGGGCGACCGCCGAAGCGCGCGAGGGCCTGTCGGCACTCCTCGAGCGGCGTCGACCCTCTTGGAGCCCGAGGGCATGAGGAAGCTCCTCATCGCCAATCGCGGCGAGATCGCCTGCCGCATTATCCGCACGGCCCGTCGCCTGGGCATCCGGACCGTAGCCGTCTTTTCAGACGCCGATGCCGGAAGCCCGCACGTGCGCTCGGCCGACGAGGCGTTCCGCCTGGGCCCGCCCGCCCCGCACGACAGCTACCTCTCGATTCCCCGCCTAATCGAGGCGCTGCGCGCCACCGGAGCGGACGCCGTCCATCCAGGCTATGGCTTTCTGTCCGAGAATGCCGAGTTCGCCGAGGCGGTCATCGCCGAAGGGCGGACCTTTGTGGGGCCTTCGCCCGACGTGCTCCGTCTCATGGGCCTTAAGGACGCGGCGAAAGCGCGGATGAAGGCCGCCGGCCTGCCCGTGCTGCCGGGCATGATGCCCCGCGACCCGTCGCTCGCCGAGCTCGAGCGGCTGGCGGTCACGCTGGGCTTTCCACTGGTGGTGAAGGCCGTGGCGGGGGGCGGGGGGCGGGGCCTGCGCGTGGTCCACACCCGCGAGGAGCTGCTCGACGCCCTGGTCGCCGCCCGGCGCGAGGCGGCCGCGGCCTTCGGCAACGACGCCCTGATGCTCGAGCGATTGGTGCGCCGGCCCCGGCACGTCGAAGTGCAGGTGTTCGGCGACGTCCACGGCAACGTCGTGCACATGTTCGAACGCGACTGCTCGGTGCAACGCCGCCACCAGAAGCTCGTCGAGGAAGCGCCGGCCCCGGGCCTGTCGGAGCGCGTGCGCCAGGCCCTGGGGGCGGCCGCCGTGACCGCCGCCCAGGCCATCGGTTACTGCAATGCCGGCACCGTCGAATTCCTGCTCGACCTCGACGACCTCGATTCCCATGGCGACCCGCGCTTCTTCTTCATCGAGATGAACCCGCGCCTGCAGGTCGAGCATCCGGTGACCGAGGCGATCACCGGCCTCGACCTGGTGGAATGGCAGCTGTGCGTGGCCCGCGGCGAGATGTTGCCGCTGTGCCAGGATGCCATCGAAGCCACCGGCCATGCGATCGAGGTGCGGTTGTGCGCCGAACAGGCCGAGGCGGGGTTCCTGCCCGCCACGGGCCGAATCGCCCGCCTCGTGTGGCCAGACGCCGTCCGGGTCGACACGGGCGTTGAGGAGGGCAGCGTCGTGGGGCTCGACTACGACTCTCTTCTTGCCAAGCTGGTGGTGCATGGGCCCAGCCGGGCCGAGGCCATCGAACGGATGGTGGCCGCACTCGACGGCACGGTGGTCGAGGGCGTGGCGACCAATCGCGGCTTCCTGGCCCGCGTGGTGGCCCATCCCACTTTCCGGACCGGCGACGTCGAGACCGGCTTCCTCCCCCGCCATGCGGTCGAACTCGAGGCCTCGCTGCCTCCGCCGCCGGCGGCGCTGGCCGCCGTGGCCGCCGCCTCGTTCCCGGCCGACGACGGACCCGGCTTTGCCCGGCCGTTCCGCCTCAACTTGCCGGCGGCCTCCCGCCTGGGGTTCTGGAGCCCCGACGGCACGGCCCACGCCTGCACCGTCGGCCGAGGGCCCGATGGCGTTTCGGTCGAGGTGGCGCCTGGGTCGGTTCTTGAAGTCCGCTCCGCGCCGGATGGCCGATGGGTCGTGCGCGGACCCGAAGGAACCGCCCGCCCCGTGGTGGTGGCGATCAAGCGGGGGTGGGAGGTGCGATGGGAAGGCTTCACGTGGCGCCTTCTGGCCCAGAACCCCGCCTGGGCCAGGCGGGCGGCCGCGGGCCCGGCCGATGGCCTCATCGCGGCTCCGATGCCAGGCCGCGTGCTCGCCCTCGACGTGGAGGCGGGGACAAGCGTGCGGGCGGGCGACCGGCTGCTGGTGCTGGAAGCCATGAAGATGGAACACCGCCTGCTAGCCCCGTTCGACGGCGTGGTCGAAGCGGTGTGGGCCGAGCCCGGGGCCCAAGTGACGCTGGGTGCGCCCCTGCTCACCCTGGCCAGGGCGGCCTCCTCGGGCGTTCCGCCTTGCGGCACGCCCCCGGCCCGTTAGGACGGCCGTCATGGGCGAGCTGCGCTTCGACCTGGGCCAGGACATCGACATGCTGCGAAGCACGGTCCGGGCATTCGCCGAGTCGGAGGTCGCTCCGCTCGCCGACCGGATCGACCGGACCGACGCGTTCCCCCGGCACTTGTGGCCGCGTCTGGGCGAACTCGGCCTCTTCGGCATCACCGTCCCCACAGCCGACGGCGGGGCGGGCCTCGGCTACCTGGCCCACGTCGTCGCCATGGAGGAGCTGAGCCGGGCCTCAGCGGCCGTCGGCCTGTCCTACGGAGCGCATTCCAACCTGTGCGTGAACCAGATCGCCCGCTGGGGGACCCCGCCGCAGAAGGCGCGCTATTTGCCCCGACTGTTGTCGGGGGCCTGGGTCGGAGCGCTCGCCATGTCCGAGCCCGAGGCGGGCTCGGACGTTGTCTCCATGCGCCTTAAGGCCGAGCGGCGGGACGACGGCTACGTGCTCAACGGGCGGAAGTTCTGGATCACGAACGGCCCCCAGGCCGACGTCCTCGTGGTCTACGCCAAGACGGACCCCGACGCCGGACCACGGGGGATCACCGCCTTCATCGTCGAACGCGCGTTCCCGGGGTTCGCGACCGCCCAAAAGCTCGACAAGCTCGGCATGCGCGGCTCCGAGACGGGCGAGCTCGTCTTCACCGACTGCTTCGTCCCGTCCGAGAATGTCCTGGGCGAGGTGGGGGGCGGGGTGCGCGTGCTGATGTCGGGGCTCGATACCGAACGGGCCGTGCTGGCGGGAGGGCCGCTCGGCATCATGCGGGCCTGCCTCGACCTCGTCCTGCCCTACGTCCACCAGCGGCGGCAGTTCGGCCAGCCCATCGGCACCTTCCAGCTGATGCAGGCCAAGCTGGCCGACATGTACGTGGCCCTCTCCTCAGCCCGGGCCTATGTCTATGCGGTGGCCCAGGCGCTGGACCGCGGCGAGCCCGCGCGCAAGGACGCCGCCGGGGCCATCCTGTACGCCGCCGAACGAGCCACACAGATGGCGCTGCAGACGATCCAGGCGCTGGGCGGCAATGGCTACATCAACGACTATCCGGCAGGCCGCCTGCTGCGCGACGCCAAGCTCTACGAGATTGGCGCCGGCACGTCCGAAATCCGCCGCTTCCTCATCGGCCGCGAGCTGTTCGAGGAGACTGCCTGAGACGCCCCCGGAGACGCCCGCCCGGGGGGCGTGCTGCTGGCCCGTGCTGACCCTTCAAGCCCCCGATGGCCCATCCGCCATCCCGGGCCGCCGCCCCCATCGAGGCAGGCCGCGGGCGCCGCCACCGCTACAGGGCGCTGACGCTCTCCCACCACCCTCGCCCATCCCCCGACTTCCGACCGGATGCGGGCCGTTACGGCGGTGTCGGCCGCCCCGTGCACCCCTTGGCACCGGCTTCTCCGTGGCGGCCGGCCCCCCAAGGCCGGGCACCGGAGCCCGCCGTGGCCTCGAAGGGCCATCGCGGCCCAAGGAATCCGAAAGCGTCGGCGCTCCGCTTGCCGATGCCTCCCTCCGACCCGCCCGCCGGCCCAGCGCCAGCGCGCACGGCGGGTTCCCCGCAGGCCACCCGAACGTTCATTTTCTATCGAATCTCGCGCACGGCCGACCGCGCCCCACTCGACTTCGCACCTGCAGCAGACTAGCCTGCTGCATGAGCGAAGGAGACGCCCATGGCGGATGTCCTGGTCGATGGGTTGGGACTCCTGGCGGCGGGCGGAGCGGCGGGGGCTGCCGTGGCGGGCTTGCTGCGTTGGGCCGGCCGGCAGCGCGCTACCCGGCGAACCTTGTCCTAGGCCGCGGCGGCCGGCGGATCCCCCACCATAGCGGTGAAGCGGGCTTCGGCCGCGACCTCGCCGTCGCGCCGGGCCGCCCCCGTGAACCGGCAGACGTTGCCCCGGCGCTGGAGGAAGTTCACCTCGAGTTCGAGCAGGCACCCCGGCTCCACCGGCCGGCGGAACTTGGCCTGTTCGATTGCGAGGAAGTAGACCAGCCGGCCCGAGCCCTTCAGGCCCAGGCTTTCGATGGCCAGCACGCCGGCCGCCTGGGCCAGCGCCTCGACGATGAGCACGCCCGGCATGATCGGCCGGCCGGGAAAGTGGCCAGGGAAGTAGGGCTCGTTCACCGTCACCGCCTTGAGCGCCCGGATGCGTTCGCCCGGCACCAGCTCGGCCACCCGGTCCACCATCAGCATCGGGAAGCGATGCGGCAGCATCCCCAGAATGGCCGCGATGTCGCGCACGCCGCCGTCGCTCATCGGGCCGGGGCCGGAGGAGCGGCCGGCGGGGTGGTCGACACCTTGGGCAAGGCGGCGTTCAGGCGGGCCAGCACCTCGTTGGTGATGTTCAAGCTGGCCGAATGCTGGATCGTGGCTTGCTGGGCCAGCACGATCGCGGCCCCGCGTTCGCGCATGATCTGCGAGATGATGGGCTGCACGGCGGTGTTGATTTGCTGCAGCACGTATTGCTGGGCGCGCGCAAGCTCCTCCTCGCCCTTGCCGATTTCGGCCCGCGCGGCGCTTTCCTTCTCTTGCAGGGCCTTCACGCGCTGCTCGAGCTGAGGGCCCTGCAGCGTCTTGCTGGCCTGGCCCTGCTGGATCGCCTGGGCGTCCGCCTGCAACTGGCTGCCCAGCGTCTGGGCCCGAGCTCTCAGCGCATTGGCCCGGGTCTGGAGCTCGGAGACGGCGGCCTTGCCCGCGGCGCTCTCCGCCACCACGCGGTCGAGGTCGACCACGACGATGACGGCCGGTGACAGCTGCTGGGCCGCGGCCGGCGCGGCCATGAGCGGCGCGACGAAGAGCAGGATGCGCATCAGAAGGCGGTCCCCACGTTGAAGGTGAAGAGTTGTTCCTGGTCCCCCGTGGACTTCTTGAGCGGCCGGGCGATGTCGATCCGGAAGGGGCCGAAGGGTGAATTCCAGTTCACGCCCACGCCCACCGAGATCCGGGGCTTCCAGGTATCGCCCACGTAGAACTCGCGGAAGCCCACGCTGCCCTCCGCATCGGGGCATCCCGGCGGAACGGGGCCGGTGGCGGGGATGTTCGGGCAGAACAGCAGGCTGCCGGGGTTGGAGGCCCAGAGCGAGCCCACGTCGACATAGGCCGAGGGGCGGATGCCGAGCTCGGCACCCGTCGCGCCCAATGGCACGATGAGCTCGATTCGCCCGAGATAATAGTTGCGCCCCCCCACCGAGTCGTTGAGCCAGGTGTCGGGGTCCTCGTTCGGCGTCCCGTCGGCCAGGAGCGGCTTGCGGATCACCCGGGGGCCCACGCCCCGGATGTCGAAGCCGCGGAACCGCGGCTCGCCCAGGAAGAAACGGTCGGTCAGGCGAATCTCCTGATTATCGAGGCTGAAGATGTTTCCGGCCTCGCCCCCGACGTTCAGGATGAACCCCCGCCAGACGTTCCAGTAACGGTCGTAGTTCACCCGGGTGCGCAGGTAGCGCACGGTGCCGCCCGGGCCTGCCAGATCCTGCGAAATGGCCAGGCGCTGGCCACGGGACGGATTGAGGACGTTGTCGAGGGTCGAATACGACAGGGTATAACCGAGGAGCGACGTGCGATAGCGGCCCAGCGCGTCGCAGATGTAGCGGCCAGCCTTGATGGGATCGCACCGCCCGTCGGTGAAGTAGAGGTTCTCGTCGATCGTCACGTCGTCGAAGGTGAAGCCGTAGCGCACGGAGGCCGACCAATATTCGGTCACGGGAAAGCCGGTGCGCGCCTGGAAGCCGGTCGTCGTCTGCCGGAAGGTGTCGAACTGCTCGCCGGCGGCCCCGAAGCGAAACGACCGGAAATCCCGCCGGAAGACGTCCACGCCCAGGGCGACGTTGCGGCCGCCGACATAGGGTTCGGTGAAGCCGATGTCGATCCCGCGGGACCACCTGGACCAGTTGACTCCGAACCGCAGGTTCTGCGCACGGCCCCGGAAATTGCGCTGTTGGATGGCGAAGTTGAGGATCAACCCTTCGAGCGTGGAATAACCCGCCGACACCTGAATGGATCCGGTGGGCCGTTCCTCGAGGTTGACTTCCAGCGTCACCTGGTCGGGCGCGGCTCCGGGCTTCTGCTCGATCTCGAGCTTTTCCTGAAAGAAGCCCAGCGATTGGATGCGGTCGCGCGAGCGGCGCACGCGCACGCTGTTGAAGGCATCGCCTTCGGCCAGCCGGAACTCGCGGCGCACCACCTCGTCGCGGGTGATCGTGTTGCCGCGGATGTTGACCGATTCCACGTAGACCCTCGGCGTCTCGTTGACGAGGAAGGTCACGTTCATCTCGCGCTTGTCGCGGTCGCGGCGAAACTGCGGCCGGATGTCGGCGAAAGCGTAGCCCAGCAGGCCGATCGCGTTGGTGAGCGAGTCGATCGTGTCCTCGATCTGCTTGGCGTTGTACCAGTCGCCCGGCTTCATCGGCAGCAGCCGCTTGAAGTCCTCGGCCTTCACGTCGCGCAGCTGGCTCACCAGATCGACCTCGCCGAACCGGTAACGCTCGCCTTCCTCGACCACGTAGGTCACGATGAAGTCCCGCCGGTCGGGCGTCAGCTCGGCGATGGCCGAGACGACCCGGAAGTCGGCGTAGCCCTGGGTCAGGTAGAACTGCCGCAGTTTCTGCTGGTCGAAGGCCAGGCGGTCGGGGTCGTAGGTGTCGCGCGAGGTGAAGATGCGGAGCGGCCGAGCCTGGCGGGTGGCCATCTCGCCCCGCAGCTTGCGGTCCGAGAAGCGCTCGTTCCCCACGATGTTGATCTGCCGGATATTCGATTTCGGTCCTTCCGAGATTTCGAAGACCACGTCCACTCGGTTCTGCTCGAGTTGGACGATCTTGGGCTCCACTCGGGCTGCGAACCGGCCCGAGCGACGATAGAGTTCGAGGATCCGGGCCACGTCCGAACGCACGCGCGAGCGCGTGTAGATCTGGCGGGGGGCAATGCGAATTTCCTCGCGGATCTTGTCTTCCTTCACCCGCTTGGCGCCCTCCACCAGGACCCGGTTGACGACCGGGTTCTCGCGGATTTCGATCACGAGGTTGCCCTGGCCGTCGTCGCGGATGCGCACGTCGGCAAAGAGCTCGCTGGCGAACAGATCCTTGAGCGCTCGGTCCAGGCGCTCCCGATCATAGGCCTGGCCCGGGGCCAGGTCAGTGTACGACAGCACGGTTTCGACCTCGAGCCGCTCGTTCCCGCGAACGCTCAGCGAGCGGATGCGCCCTTGGCTTGCGGCAACCGGCGCCCCCGGGGCCTGAGCGGCCACCGGCCAGGCGGCCGTGGCGAGCAGCACCGCCACGAGACGGACGCCAAGGCCGCGCGCGCGGCGGCCCGCCCGACGGCCCGAGACGTGGGACACCGGACGGCTATCCTTGGGGCGAGGCGGGATCCCGCCACAGGCCGAACGAGGCGAGGTCGTTCACCGTAAGCAGGAACATGAGCGACACGAGGAAGACGAAACCCATCATGAATGCGATTTCCTGAAGGCGCGGCTCGAGCGGCCGGCGCCGGATGGCCTCGACGGCGTAGAGGAGAAGATGGCCGCCGTCGAGCATGGGCACGGGCAGGAGGTTCGCGAAGCCCAGGTTGATGGAGATGAGGGCGACGAAGGTGACGAACGCCGCCAGGCCCATGGCGGCGGACTCTCCCGAGGCCTTGGCGATCCGGAGCGGTCCGCCGAGCTCGTCGAGAGGGCGACGCCCCGTGACCACCTGAACGAGCACCTCGCCCATGAGCCGGGTGATCTCGACCGTCTCGTCGACGGCGTGCACGACCGCTTCCACCGGCCCGCGCCGCTCGACGACCGGGGGGCCGCTGCGGATCCCCAGCCGCCCCTTCACGTGGCGATTGCCAAACCGGTCGATCTCCGTCTCGGCGGCGGGCAGGGCCTCGAG
Organism: Sphingomonadaceae bacterium; assembly: GCA_025056155.1. Lineage (GTDB taxonomy): Bacteria > Pseudomonadota > Alphaproteobacteria > Sphingomonadales > Sphingomonadaceae > Thermaurantiacus. The sequence continues at coordinate 231,298 of JANWWL010000004.1, read as the reverse complement.
CACCAGGCGTCGGCCGGCCCGCTCCACCTCGAGTTCCAGCGGCCGACCGGCCGAGACGGCCACCAGCCGAACCACGTCCTCGAACCGGTCGACCGGCCGGCCACCGACCGCCACCAGCCGGTCGCCGGGCGCCAGGCCGGCCGCGGCCGCCGGACTGCCCGGCACCACCTCGCCCACCACGGGCGGGGTGTACTGGTGGCCCCACGTCATGAAGAAACCGGCGAACAGCAGGATGGCGAACAGGAAGTTCACGGCAGGCCCCGCCGCCACGACCAGCGCCCGCTGCCAGACGGGTCGGAAGGCGAACAGCGCGCGCTTTTCCGCTTCGGGCAGGGCGAAGGTTGCGGGATCGGGCCGGCTCGCCGCGTCCAGGTCGCCCACGAACTTCGCGTAGCCGCCCAGCGGGATCCAACCCACCTTCCAGCGGGTGCCGTGCCGGTCGGTGAACCCCACGAGCTCGCGGCCGAAGCCGACCGAGAAGGTCTCGACCCGGATGCCCAGAAGGCGGGCCGCCGCGTAATGGCCCAGCTCGTGCACGAACACGAGCACTCCCAACACGACGAGGAACATGATGATCGTGAAGGGAATGCCGGGGGCCACGATGCCGTCCACGCAGGCCTCCTACCGACGCGCGCGATGAGCGACGAATGAACGGGCGGCCGCGCGGGCGGCGGCGTCGACCTCGGCCACTTCCTGAAGAGTCGACACCGGGGCTGGCGGCAGCGCGGCCAAGGTTTCCTCCACGACCGCCGCGATGTCGAGGAAGCCGATGCGTCCCTCGAGGAAGGCCCCCACGGCCACCTCGTTCGCGGCCGACAGGGCGCAGGGCCGGCAGCCGCCCGCCGCCAGGGCCGCCTCCGCCAGCGCAAGGGCCGGGAAGCGCGTGCGGTCGGGCTCCTCGAAGTCGAGCCGACCGGCGGTGGCGAGGCACAGGCGGTCGACCGGGGTGGGCATCCGCTCGGGCCAGGCGAGGGCGTGCGCGATGGGCACGCGCATGTCGGCCGGGCCCATCTGGGCCAGCACGGAGCCGTCGACATACTCCACCAGCCCATGGACGAGGCTTTGGGGATGGACCAGCACGCCCAGGCGATCGGGCGCGACGCCGAACAGGTGGTGCGCCTCGATCAGCTCGAGCCCCTTGTTCATGAGCGTGGCGGAGTCGACGGAGATCTTGGCCCCCATCGACCAATTGGGGTGCCGGACAGCCTGTTCGGGCGTCACGCGGGCCATCTCGTTGAGCGAGAGGGTGCGGAACGGCCCGCCGCTTGCCGTCAGCACGATGCGGGCGATCCGCTCGACGTCCTCCAGAACCTGGAAAATCGCGTTGTGCTCGCTGTCGATGGGCAGGATGCGCGCGCCGGAGCGAGCGGCGGCCGCCGTCATGAGTTCCCCGGCGCAGATCAGGGCTTCCTTGTTGGCCAAGGCCACGGTGGTCCCCGCTTCCAGCGCGGCCAGCGTCGGGGCGAGCCCCGCCGCCCCCACGATCGCCGCCACCACCAGGTCCACGGGTTCGGCCGCCGTCTGGGCCAGCGCGGCGGCGCCAGCGCGCGCTTCGACGCCGGAGCCCGAAAGCGCCTCGGCCAACCGCTCGTAGTGGGACTCCTCCGCGATCACCGCCACCCGTGCGCCATGGGTGCGCGCGAGTTCGGCCAACCGCTCCCAGTCCCGGCCCGCGGTCACGGCGTGCAGGCGGAACCGATCGGGGTTCCGTGCCACAAGGTCGAGCGTTGAGGCCCCGATCGAGCCCGTGGCCCCCAACACCGTCACGGTCTTCATCGCCCGCCCCCGGACGGTGCCAGCCCGGCGACGAGCACGGCGGCCCCCACGACCGTCGCCACGGGGACGAGGCCGTCCACCCGGTCCAGCACGCCACCGTGGCCCGGGATCAGCCGGCCCGAATCCTTCACCCCCGCCCGACGCTTCAGATGGCTTTCGAACAAGTCGCCAGCCTGGGCGACGAGCGCCAGGGCGGCCCCCACGGCGGCGGCACCCCGCACGCTCCACCCTTGCCACAGGGCCACGCCGGCGCCCGCAGCGGCGGCGGCCGCCACGCCGCCGGCCAGCCCCGCCCAGGTCTTGGACGGGCTCACGGCCGGCCAGAGCCGCGGCCCGCCCACCGCCCGGCCGGCAAGGAAGGCCGCAACGTCGGTGGCCCAGACGACCGCGAAGACGAAGAGCACGAGCGCCAGGCCGTGCGGCGTGCCCCGCAGCCCCACCAGGGCCACCGCCGGCAGCCCCACATAAAGCGTGCCCGCAAGCGTCGCGCGCCATCCCGAATGGCCGTGCAGGGCCCCGCGCGCGGAGCCGGCCAGCGCCGCCAGGAGGAGAAGCCCCAGGGCGGCCAGTCCATACCGAGCGTCGACCACGGCCGTGACGACCACGACCGCGGGCAGCGCCAGGGCGTGGCGCAGGCGTCGGGCCCTGGGCTCGCCCACCAGCCCGCCCCACTCCCAGCGGCCAAGCGCGGCCACCAGGGCGACCAGCGCGGCGAACAGGAGCCCCCCCCACCCGACGGCCGCAAGCGCCGTGGCCGCCAGCACGGCGCCCGCGACCGTGCGGGTCATGAGCTCGCCCGCCCCGCTCACGCTCCTAGCGCCCACCGAACCGCCGCTCCCGCCGGGCGAAGGCTTCTGCGGCCTCGCGCAGCACGATCTCGTCGAAATCGGGCCACAGCACTGGCGTGAACCACAACTCGGCGTAAGCGCACTGCCACAGCAGGAAGTTCGAAAGGCGAAGCTCGCCCGAGGAGCGGATGACGAGGTCCACCGGGGGGATGTCCGCGGTGTCGAGATGGGCCTCGAGCGTGGCGCGATCGATCGCGTGCGGGGCAAGCCGGCCGGCCGCGACTTCGGCCGCGACCGCCCGCACGGCGCGCACGATCTCTTGCTGGGCCCCGTAGTTGAGGGCCACCACCAGATGCAGGCCCCTGTTGCGCTGCGTCCGCTCGAGCGCACGCTCGAGCTCGGCCACGATGTCGGGGGCGAGCTGCCGCCATTCGCCGATGTAGGACAAGCGGACGTCGGCCGCCGCCAGCTCGTCGATTTCCGACCGGACGTAGGTGAGGAGCAGGCCCATGAGGTCCGAGACCTCTTCGGCCGGCCGGCGCCAGTTTTCGCTCGAGAAGGCATAGAGGGTGAGCGTTCCGATGCCGATCTCGGGAGCGGCGCGCACCACGCGCCGGGCCGCCTCGATGCCCGCCCGGTGGCCGGCCACCCGGGGCAGGCGGCGCTGGCGAGCCCAGCGGCCGTTGCCGTCCATGATGATGGCGACGTGCGCAGGCCCTCCGGGCACCGGAGCCGGCGCCGGGCTCCGGGCGACGGCGGGCTGCCCGACGGCGGAATCAGCCATGAGCCGTGGCCGCCCGCCTCACCACGACCTCAACCCGTCGGCCCCGCCGCGGTGGGGGGCGAGGCTTCGCGGGGACGGGCTGTGGAGCGCACGGGCGAACGGAGCGCGCTCATCGCCCCATGATCTCCTTTTCCTTGGTCGCGGCCAGCCGATCGGTCTCGTCGATGAAACGGTCGGTGAGCTTCTGCACCTGACCTTCCAGGCGACGCTCCTCGTCCTGGCCGATGCGGCCCTTGCGTTCGGCGGCCTTCAGGGCCTCCATGCCGTCGCGCCGCACGTTGCGGATGGCCACGCGTGCCTTTTCGGCGTATTGCGCGGCCAGTTTCGCAAGCTCCCGGCGGCGTTCTTCGGTGAGCTCCGGGATGGGCAAGCGCAGAGTCTGCCCCTCGACGATGGGGTTGAGGCCCAGGCCCGCCGCCCGGATTGCCTTTTCCACCGGCTGGACGTTCGCGCGGTCCCACACCTGCACCGACAGCATCCGCGGCTCGGGTGCGGTGACGGTCGCCAGCTGGTTGAGGGGCATGTGGGTTCCATACACTTCGACCGTCACGGGGTCCAACAGCGCGGCCGACGCTCGGCCGGTGCGCAAGCCCTGCAGGTCCGTGCGCAGAGTCTCGATCGCTCCTTTCATCCGTCGCTCGAGGTCGGCCATCAGGGCCCCCGCATCGAAGTCTGCCACCTGCTCCTCCTGATCCAGCGCCCGCCCCTCAGTCGGCCGCCACCACGGTCGCGAGCCCATCGCCGGCCAGCACCCGCGCCAGGTTGCCCGGTTGGCGAACGTTGAAGACCACGATGGGAATGCCGTTGTCGCGGCACAGCGCCACCGCCGCCGAATCCATCACCTTCAGATTGTCGGCCAACACCCGGTCGTAGCCCACCCGGGCGAAGCGGACGGCCGCGGAGTCGAGCCGGGGATCGCGGTCGTACACGCCGTCGACCGAGGTACCCTTAAAGAGGGCATCGCAGCCCATCTCGGCCGCGCGCAGGGCGGCGGCGGTGTCGGTGGTGAAGAAGGGGTTGCCCGTGCCGGCCGCGAAGATGACGACCCGGCCCTTCTCCATGTGCCGGACGGCACGGCGGCGGATGTAGGGCTCGCACACGCTGGCCATGGGAATGGCCGACTGCACGCGGGTGGGCACGCCCAGCTTCTCGAGCGCGTTCTGCAGTGCCAGCGCGTTCATGACCGTGGCGAGCATCCCCATGTAGTCGGCCGAAGCGCGGTCGAAGCCCCGGGCGGCGGCCGCCAGGCCCCGGAAGATGTTGCCACCCCCCACCACCAGGCACAGTTCCCGACCGTCGCGGGCCTGCCCCACCTCCTCGGCCAGGCGCTGCGTCGCCTCGGGGTCGATGCCGAAGCCTTCGGGCCCCATCAGCGCCTCACCCGACAGCTTGAGGAGGATGCGCCGGAACGGGAACGGACGGGCCATCGGGCGGGGACTCGGGCAGGGCGGCGGACCCCGCGCCCCTAGCGCCGCGGCCCGGGCAGGAAAACCCTACCCCTCAGGCCTGCCCCGCCACGGCGGCCGCGACCTCCGCGGCGAAGTCGCTTTCGGGCCGGGCGATCCCTTCGCCCAGCTGCAGGCGCACGAACCCGGCGATCCGGATGCGAGCCCCCGCCTCGCGGGCCGCGCGGGCCACGACGTCGGCCACCTTGGTCTTGGCATCGCCCAGGAAGCCCTGGGTCAGCAGGGCATGCTCCGTGGTGAACTTGCGCACGGCCCCCTCCACCATGCGCGCCACGATGTCGGCCGGCTTGCCGCTTTCGGCCGCCTTGGCTTCGGCCACCGCGCGCTCGCGCGCCACCAGCGCGGGATCCATCTCCTCAGGGGTCAGCGCCAGGGGCCCGGCCCAGGCGACGTGCAAGGCCAGCTGCTTGCCGAGTTCGGCCAGGATCGGCTCGGGGGCGTCACCCTCCAGGGCGACCAGCACGCCGATGCGGCCCAGCCCGTCGGCGACGGCGTTGTGCACGTAGGGCACCACCAGCCCCTCCCCCACCTCGAGCACGGCCGCGCGTCTGAGCGTCTGGTTTTCGCCGATGGTGGCGATGCTGGTGGCGATCGCCTCGCGCACGGTGCCCGGCCCACCGGGCATGGACGCCTCCAACAGCCGTTCGACGTCGGCGCCGTGCTCCAGGGCGACCGTCAGGATGCCCCGCACCAGGGCCTGGAACCGGTCGTTCTTGGCCACGAAGTCGGTTTCGGCGTTCACCTCCACCGCAGCGCCGCGCCGGCCGGCCACCGCCACGCCCACCAGGCCCTCGGCCGCGGTCCGGCCGGCCTTCTTGGCCGCGGCCGCCAGCCCCTTCGCCCGCAGCCAGTCGATGGCCTTCTCCATGTCCCCGTCGGTCTCGGTCAGCGCCCGCTTGCAGTCCATCATGCCGGCGCCGGTGCGCTCGCGCAGGTCCTTCACCAGCTGGGCGGTGATCTCGGCCATCGGTTCCTCCGTCTTGGGATGGTGCCCGCGGGTCTCAGGCGCCGAGCACGGGCTCACGCGGTGGTTCGGCGAGTTCGCCGAGGTCGCTCCCCTGAAGCGCGGCCCGGCCGGCCAGCACGGCATCGGCCACAGCGTCGCAGTAGAGCTTGATGGCCCGGGTGGCGTCGTCGTTGCCCGGTACGGGAAAGGCGATGTTCGAGGGATCGACGTTGGTATCGATGATGGCGATCACCGGGATCCCCAGGGCGTTCGCTTCGCGCACGGCGAGCTCTTCCTTGTTGACGTCGATGACGAACAGCACGTCGGGGAGGCCGTTCATCTCGCGGATGCCGCCCAGCGACGCCTCGTACTTGTCGCGCTCGCGGGTCATCCTCAGGATCTCCTTCTTGGTGAAGCCCTGCAGGTCGCCCGCCAATTGTTCTTCGAGCGCGTTGAAGCGCTTGATCGATGCCGAGATGGTCTTCCAGTTGGTCAGCGTGCCGCCCAACCAGCGCCGGTTGACGTAGTGTTGCCCGCAGCGTCGGGCGGCCTCGGCAATCGGTTCCTGCGCCTGGCGCTTGGTGCCCACGAAGAGCACCTTCCCCCCGGCCGACGCGGTGGCCCGCACGAAATCGAGCGCCCGGGCGAACAGGGGCACCGTCTGCGACAAGTCGATGATGTGGATGCCGTTGCGCTCGCCGAAGATGTAGGGTTTCATCTTCGGGTTCCAGCGGTGGGTCTGGTGACCGAAGTGGGCGCCCGCCTCCAGCAGCGCCTCCAGGGTCACGATGGGCGTTTCGAGCATCGGGAACTCCGGTTACGGTACGCCGCCAGGGCAGGATGTGGGGCTTCCCACACACCGGATGAGGCCCGGGCGGCTGGGATGGCCGCGCGGCTAACCCGCCGGCCGTCCCGGGTCAACCCAGCCCTCAGGCCGCGCGGCGGGCCAGGTCGGCCACGGGCCGCACCGCAGCCGAGGCCACGCCCGGCAGGCCCGCGAGATCCGCCGCCAGCCCTTCGGCGTAGGCGAAGTCACGGCCCAAGCACAGGCAGGCGACCGACGGGCCGGCCGGCACTTCGAGCACGACCTCCATGCGCCCGCCCGCCGGCAGCGCGCCCAGCCGTTCGAGGAGACGGTCGAGCCCCGCGACCGAGGCGAGGCGGACGTCGAGCCTGAGGCGGGTCGAGCGCGCGACCTCCGGGAGCGGATCCGCGCGCACCAGCCAGATGCGGGGCGGCTCGTCCGGCCCGCGGAAGTCGAGCTCGGCCTGCAGCAACAGGGGCACGCCGGCGGCGGCCGCCGCCTGTAGGCTGGCGATCGCCTCGGCCTCGAAGCAGGTGGCCGAGAACGCGCCCGAACCATCGGACAGGTCGGCGAGCAGGAACCGACCCTCGGCCCCGCGGTTGGCCCGGTTGCGCCAGCGCCAGTCCTCCACGATCCCGGCCAGGCGCACCGTCTGGCGGGTGCCGTCGCTCGCGCGGCGCGCCAGCGCCTGGGCAGAGGGGACGCAGCCGTGCGCTTCCAAGACGGCCGCGAACGCCTGCGTCGGATGGCCCGAGAAGTGGAAGCCGAAGGCCTCGCGCTCGCGCGCCAACCGTTCACCGGGCCGCCAGGGTCCGACGTCGGGCAGCGGCAGGGCCGCGGCCTCTCCCCCATGGCCGAACAGCCCGCACTGGCCGGTCGCCCGCTCCTCGGCGGCGCGTTGGGCGGCCCGCAGCAGTGCCTCGGCCCCCGCGTGCACCCGAGCGCGATGAGGCTCGAGCGCATCGAAGGCTCCGGCCGCCGCCAGCGCCTCGAGCTGGCGACGGTTAAGGGCCTGCGGGTCGACCCTCGCAGCCCAGTCGGCCAGCGAGCGGAAGGTCCCGCCGCGCGCGCGTTCGGCCACCAGGGCCTCCATGGCCCCTCGGCCTACGCCCTTAAGCGCTCCCAGCGCGTAGCGGATGGCGATCCCGTCAGGGGTGTCCGCCAGCGCGAAGTCGGCGTCGCTTTCGTTCACGCACGGCCCCAGGACCGGCACGCCAAGGCGCCGGGCCTCGGCCACCAGCACCATCAGGCGGTCGGTGTCGTCCATGTCGAAGGCCATCGAGGCGGCCAGGAAGGCCGCCGGATGATGGGCCTTGAGCCAGGCCGTCTGATAGGCGACCAGCGCATAGGCCGCAGCATGGCTGCGGTTGAAGCCATAGCCTGCGAACTTCTCGACCAGGCCGAAGATGTGGCGCGCCCGATCGCGGGGCACGCCGCGGGCCACCGCGCCGTCCACGAACCGGCTCTCCTGGGCGTCCATCTCGGCCTTGATCTTCTTGCCCATCGCCCGGCGCAGCAGGTCGGCCTCCCCTAGCGTGTAGCCCGCCATCACGCGGGCGATCTCCATCACCTGCTCCTGGTAGATGATGATGCCGTAGGTCGGCTTCAGGATCGGCTCCAGCATCGGATGCAGGCAATCCACGGGCTCGCGCCCGTGCTTGCGGGCCGCATACAGGGGGATGTTGTCCATGGGGCCCGGCCGGTAGAGCGCGCCCAGCGCCACCAGGTCCTCGAATTGGCTGGGCTTCACCTGAGCCAGGGCCCGGCGCATCCCGTCGCTTTCGAGCTGGAACACGCCCACCGTGTCGCCGCGGGCGAGGAGCGCGTAGGTCTCGGCGTCATCGAGCGGGAGGCGCGCGACGTCGACCGCGACCCCCCGCCGGGCCAGCAGGCGCACCGCCCGATCGATGATCGAGAGGGTCTTCAGGCCCAGGAAGTCGAACTTGACGAGCCCAGCGTCCTCCACCGCCTTCAGGTCGAACTGGGTGAGGGGATGGCCCGAACGCGGATCGCGGAACAGCGGCACCAGCTCGGCGAGCGGCCGGTCGGCGATCACGACGCCGGCGGCATGGGTCGAGACGTGGCGCGGCAGCCCCTCCAGCTGCCGGGCGATCGCCATCAATCGGGCCACGCGAGGGTCGGCTTGGGTCGCCGCCTGGAGCTCGGGCACGCCGGCCAGGGCGCGGTCGAGATCCCACGGATCGGCCGGTTGCGCGGGGATCAGCTTCGACAGCCGGTCCACTTCGCCATAGGACATCTGCAGCACCCGGCCCACGTCCTTCACCACCGCGCGGGCCTTGAGCGTTCCAAAGGTGGCGATGTGGGCCACGCGGTCGGCCCTGTAGCGGTGGCGCACGAACTCGATCACTTCATCGCGGCGAGTCTCGCAGAAGTCGACGTCGAAGTCGGGCAACGAGCGCCGTTCGGGGTTGAGGAACCGCTCGAACAGCAGGCCGAGCTCGAGGGGATCGAGATCCGTGATGCCGAGCGCATAGGCCACGAGCGAGCCCGCACCCGAACCCCGGCCCGGGCCCACGGGGATCCCCTGAGTTCGGGCCCAGCCGATGAAGTCGGCCACGATCAGGAAGTAGCCCGCGAAGCCCATGTTCCCGATCACGTCGAGCTCGTAGGCCAGCCGGGCTTCGTAGGGCGCGCGCTCGCAGGCCTTGCCCTCGAGCCGCCGGTCGAGACCCGCGCGGGCCAGGCGTTCCAGTTCCGCCCGCTCGGCCGCCGCGTCGGCGGCGAGCCGGGGCAGCATGGGCTCGCGCTTGCTGAGAGCGAAGGCCGTGCGCCGGGCCACCAGGGCGCAGTTGGCGATCGCCTCGGGCAGGTCCGCGAAGCGGGCTTCCAGCTCGCCCGGCTGCGGCAGGGCGTGCCGGGGGTTGGACCGCCGGCGCTCCTCCTGCTCGAGGTAGGTGCCGTCGGCGATGCACAGCATCACGTCGTGCGCCTGCCAACCGTCGGGCGACAGGAAGCGGGCCGGGTTGGTCGCCACCAGGGGCAGGCCCAGACGGTGGGCGCGCGCCACGAGGCCGGGCTCCGCCGCCTCCTCGACGGGATCGCCCGTGCGCGCCACCTCGACGAACAACCGGTCGGGGAACAGGCGCACCAGAGCTTCGAGCCAGCGGTCGGCTTCGGCCTCCTGGCCGTCGGCCAACAGCCGGGTGAGCGCTCCATCCGCACCGCCGGTCAGGGCCAGGAGCCCGTCGGTCAAGCCCTCCAACCGGTCGATCGGGCCCGGCCCCTCGAGATGAGCCGCCGAGACGAGACGGACAAGATTGCGCCAGCCCGTCTCGTTCTGGGCCAACAGCACGATGCCCTCGTCGCCACCGCGGACGGGGCGCGGCGCCGCGGCGGGCGCGAGCCGGCGGACGGGCAGCAGCACTCCCAGGATCGGCTGCACGCCGTGGGCAAGACAGGCGGACGAAAAGGCCATGGCGGCGGCCAGGTTGCCGCGATCGGTCAGGGCAACGGCCGGATAGCCGCGTTCGGCGGCCGCCGCCGCCAGCGCCTGCGGCCGGATGGTCGAATCGAGGATCGAAAAGCAGCTCTGGACCCGAAGCGGCAGGAACATGGGACGAGTGTGGCGGCCGGCGCGAGCCCGCTCAAGGCCGGCCGGCCACCTGGCCCTCGTGCAGCTCCACGATCCGGTCGGTGGCGCGGGCCAGGTCGGGGTCGTGGGTGGCGACGAGGGCGGCCGAACCCTCGCTGCGCACGAGGTCGAGGAACGCCGCCAGCATGCGCCGGCCGGTCGCCTCGTCGAGGTTGCCGGTGGGCTCGTCGGCCAGCACCAGAAGAGGCCGGTTGGCCAGCGCCCGGGCCACGGCGACCCGCTGCTGTTCGCCCCCCGAAAGCTGGGCCGGGCGGTGCCCCAGCCGCGGCCCCAGACCCAGGCGCACCAAGAGTTCGGTCGCCCGGGCCCGGGCGGCGGCCGTCGGCCGACCGGCGATCAGCTGGGGCATCATCACGTTCTCGAGTGCCGTGAAGTCGGGGAGGAGGTGGTGGAACTGGTAGACGAAGCCCAGTCGTTCGCGGCGCAGCGCGGTGCGCGCGCGTTCGTCCAGGCGGTCCACCGCGCGACCGGCGATCGCGATCCGGCCGGTCCATCCCCCCTCGAGCAGGCCCGCGGCCTGCAGAAGGGTGGACTTGCCCGAGCCCGACGGCCCCACGAGCCCCACAATCTCGCCCGCCCGCACGTCGAGGTCGACGCCCCTGAGGACCTCGATCGCCTCTCCACCCTGCACGAAGGTGCGGCACAGGCCTCGGATCTCGAGGACCGGCTGGGGCTCGCCGGCCTCAGTCATGCCGCAACACGGCCACGGGATCGGTCGAAGCGGCCTTCCAGGCGGGATAGAGGGTGGCCAGGAACGACAGACCCAAGGCGAGGGCGACGATTGCCCCCACCTCGATGGGATCGGTGCGGGCGGGAAGTTCGGTGAGGTAGCGAATCGAAGGATCCCACAGCTCGATGCCGGCCAGGCGCGACAGCCCGACGACGATGGGTTGGCGGAAGGCCAGCACCAGGAAGCCGAGGACAAGGCCCAAGAGCACGCCCAGAAGGCCGATGAACGTACCCAGCCCCATGAAGACCCTCAGGATCGACCCGCGCGAGGCGCCCATGGTGCGCAGGATGGCGATGTCGCGCGTCTTGGCGCGCACCAGCATGATGAGCGAGGACAGGATGTTGAACACGGCCACCAGAATGATGATCGAAAGCACCCAGAACATGACGGTGCGCTCGATGACGAGCGCTTCGAACAGGGCCGAGTTCATCTGCCGCCAGTCGACCAGGCGCGCGACCGGGGCGAGCCGGGTTGCAAGGGGGGCCAGGATGCGATCGACCCGGTCGGGATCGCGGGTCGTGATCTCGATCATGCCCACGGCCTCCCCCAGCCCCAACAGCGTCTGCGCCTGGGCGAGCGGCATCAGGACGAACGCCTTGTCGAAGTCGTAGATGCCGACCTCGAACACCGCGCCCACCCGGTAGGAGACGATGCGGGGGACGACCCCCATGGGCGTCACCTCGCCGGCCGGGGCGACCAGGGCGACGGTATCGCCCACCGTCACCCCCAGCGCTTCGGCCAGGCGCAGGCCGATCGCCACGACGGGGGCGTCGTCTGCAAGCGATTCGAGGCTTCCCATCTTCACGTTGGCCGCCACGACGGGGTTCGCGCGGATGTCGGGCAGGGTCATCCCGCGCACCAGGGCCCCCTCCACCCGCCCGCGGCCCGAGACCATGAGCGGCTGTTCGACGAGGGGGGTGGCGCGCACCACGCCCGGGGTGGACCGGACGAGGGCCAGCACCGCCCGCCAGTCGTCGATCCGCCCGCCATAGCCCTGGGCCACGGCGTGGCCGTTCAGGCCCTGCATCCGCTCGAACAGCTCGGCCCGGAACCCGTTCATCACGCTCATGACGGCGATGAGAGCGGCCACGCCCAGGGCCACGGCCAGCAGCGACACCAGGCCCACCAGGAAGATGAAACGTTCCGCCCGGCCCGGCCGAAGGTAGCGGCGGGCGAGCCAGCGTTCGTGGGCCGAGATCACGACGCGGGCGCTCGCGCGCCAGCGGGACGACGCTCCGCCCTGGACGTCATGCGCCGATCCGGGCGAGCAGGCTTTCGACCGAAAGCTCGTGGCGTTCGCCGGTCGCCCGGCGCTTGAGCTCGACGACCCCTGCGGCCACGCCCTTGGGCCCCACCGTCACCATCCACGGCAGGCCGATCAAGTCCATGCTCGCGAACTTCTCGCCCGCGCGCAGGTCGCGGTCGTCGTGCAGCACGCTGCGCCCCGCGGCCGTCAGCCGCCGCTCCACCTCGTCAGCCAGCGCCGTGCAGACCGGATCATCGGGGCGAAGGTTGACGAGGCCCACGTCGAACGGGGCCACGGCGTCGGGCCACACGATGCCGGCCGAATCGTGGCTCGCCTCGATGATGGCCCCCACGAGCCGCGACAGGCCGATGCCGTAGCTGCCGCACAGGGGCGTGATCGTCCGCCCGTCGGGGCCCGGAAGGGCGAGGCCCAACGCGGCCGAATACTTGGTGCCGAAGAAGAAGATATGGCCCACCTCGATGCCCCGGCGGCGCGCGAGCCGCTCGGCGGGCACCGGACAGCGCGCGGCCCGCGCGTGCTCCTCCGCCTCCATGGCGTACAGCCCGCGCAGCCGCTGAGGCGCGTCCGGGTCGGCAAGGTCCACCTCGTCGATGGCGGCGTCATAGAACAGCTCGCTTTCGCCCGTGTCGGCCAGGATGTGGAATTCGTGCGACAGCTCGCCTCCGATGGGGCCCGTCGGCGCCCGCACCGGCAGGGCGCGCAGGCCCATGGCGGCGAAGGTGCGCAAGTAGGCCAGGAACTGCGCTTCGTAGCTCGCCCGCGCGCCGGCTTCGTCCAGGTCGAAGCTGTAGGCGTCCTTCATCAGGAACTCGCGCCCGCGCATCACGCCGAAGCGGGGCCGGATTTCATCGCGGAACTTCCACTGCACGTGGAACAGGGTCAGCGGCAGTTCGCGATAGCTGCGGATCCCGTCGCGGACGATAGCCGTCACCATTTCCTCGTTGGTGGGGCCGTAGAGCAGCTCGCGGCCGCGCCGATCGGTCAGGCGCAGCATCTCGGGCCCATAGGCGTCGTAGCGCCCCGATTCCCGCCACAGCTCGGCCGGTTGGATGGTGGGCATCAGCATCTCGACGGCCCCCGCCCGCTCCTGCTCGCGCCGCACGATGTCGGTGATCCGCTGCAGCACCTTCAGGCCCAGCGGCAGCCAGGCGTAGATCCCGGCCGCCACCTGCCGCACCAGGCCGGCACGCAGCATCAGCTGATGCGAGACGATCTCGGCCGTCGCCGGGGTTTCCTTGAGCAACGGCAGGAAGTAGCGGGACAGGCGCATGGGCGGGAAGGCCGCCGGCGGGTAGCGAAGCTGTGGCCCCGCCGCAACAGGGCGGCTTCGTCCGCGGCGCAACCCATGAACCTTCCATGACAGGTGCCCGAGGAAGGTCTAGGGAACGGGCACTGGCACGCGCGGCGTTCGGCGCGCGGGAAGCGGCCAGGGTTCAGGAACGAATGGGGGCCTTTCGGGGCGCCGGGCGGCATCCTGGCGCCCCGTTCTGCCTGCGCCTGACCTGCGCCCCACCGACGCACCCAAACGCGCCCTGCTTGTCATGCAGCGGCAACCAACGCATCCTACCCTCTGATCGTTCAGGGAAATCCGGTTTCAAGGGGGGAGGAGGATGCGCATGCGAGCTGCGACCATCGCCTTGACTCTGACCCTGGTGACGGTGGCGCCGGCCCAGGCCAGCCAGTGCTGGGCTCCGGACGCGCTCGAGGCCCTGCGCCTGCGCGACATGCAGGTGATGCTGCAGGTGGGGGCCCTGCGGTGCCGCGCGACCGATCCGGAGATCGTGCGCGCCTATAACCGCTTCATCGAGCGGTCCCGGGAGCGGCTGGTCCGCGGGGAAGAGCGCCTTGCCCGGCATTTCGCCGTCGATTCGGGTCGGGGCACCTACGATCGGTTCTTCACCGACCGGGCCAACCTCCACGCCGAGGCGCTGCAGTCGCCCGGTCGGTGCGGCGTCATCGCCCGGATCCTGGCGGCCGATGACGCCGCGAAGGGTGGGCTGGCCGAAGCGGTGGCGGCTCTGCCCGTCGTGCCGGTCGGCGCCGGCCGGCCGTGCACGGGCGAACGGCAGGAGGAGGCCGCCCTTCCCGCTTCCCCCTTCGCGCCGCTGCCCGAATAGCGGCTAGACGAGGCGGCTCTGGCGGACCGCCGCCTCGATGAAGCTTGCGAACAGCGGGTGGGGCGCGAACGGTCGGGACTTGAGTTCGGGGTGAAACTGCACGCCGATGAACCAGGGGTGGTCGGGCCGTTCGACGATCTCGGGCAGGCGGCCGTCGGGCGACATCCCGGTCACGACCAAGCCGGCCGCCTCCAGCCGGCTGCGGTAGGCCAGGTTCACCTCGTAGCGGTGCCGGTGCCGCTCCCAGATCTCGGTGCAGCCGTAGATGGCGGCGGCCCGGCTGCCGGGGGCGAGGATGGCCCGATAGGCGCCAAGGCGCATCGTGCCCCCCAGGTCGCCGCCCTCGTGGCGCTGTTCGAGGCCGGTCTCCGATCGCCATTCGTGCAGCAGCCCCACCACGGGTTCGGGCGTGGGGCCGAATTCGGTGGAGGACGCCTCGGGCAGCCCGGCCAGGTTGCGGGCGGTCTCGACGCAGGCCATCTGCATGCCGAAGCAGATGCCCAGATACGGCACCCGGCGCTCGCGGGCGAAGCGGATGGCCGCAATCTTGCCCTCTGCGCCGCGTTCGCCGAAGGCCCCCGGCACGAGGATGGCGTGCAACGGCTCCAGCCGGGCGGGCACTTCGGCCGGATCGCCCTCGAAGACCTCGGCGTCGATCCACCGGACGTCGACCCGGACCCGATTGGCGATCCCGCCGTGGACCAGGGCCTCGTTGAGCGACTTGTAGGCGTCCGGCAGGCCCACGTATTTGCCCACCACCCCCACCGTCACCGTGCCCTCCGGGTGCTTCAGGCGGTCGACGATATCGATCCAGCGGTCGAGGTCGGGTTCGCGCCCGGGCGGCAGCCCGAAGGCGTGGATCACCTGCGCGTCCAGCCCCTCCCGGTGGTATTGCAGCGGCACGGCGTAGATCGAGGGAGCGTCGAGCGCCGGGATCACCGCCTCGCGCGCCACGTTGCAGAACAGGGCGATCTTGCGCCGCTCGGCCTCCGGCAGGGGATGCTCGCAGCGGCACACCAGGACATCGGGCTGGACGCCCAGGGAGGCGAGTTCGCGCACGGAGTGCTGGGTGGGCTTGGTCTTCAGTTCGCCCGCGGCCGCGATGAAGGGCACCAGGGTGACGTGGATCGACACCGACATGCCCCGCCCGAGGTCATTGCGCAGCTGGCGCACGGCCTCGATGAACGGCAGCGACTCGATGTCGCCCACCGTGCCGCCGATCTCGCAGATCACGAAGTCGACGTCGTCGGTGCCCTCGGTCGCGAACGCCTTGATGGCGTCCGTCACGTGGGGGATCACCTGCACCGTGGCCCCCAGGTAATCGCCTCGGCGTTCGCGGGTGATGATGGTCTGATAGATGCGCCCGGCCGTCACGTTGTCGGACCGCCGAGTCGGCACCCCCGTGAACCGCTCGTAGTGCCCGAGGTCGAGGTCAGTTTCGGCGCCGTCGTCGGTCACGTAGACTTCGCCGTGCTGGTAGGGGCTCATCGTGCCCGGATCCACGTTGAGGTAGGGGTCGAACTTACGCAGGCGCACCCGATAGCCCCGCGCCTGGAGGAGCGCACCCAGCGCGGCGGCGAGAAGCCCCTTGCCGAGGGAGGAGACCACCCCGCCGGTGATGAACACGAACCGTGCCACCGGCCCCGCGCCCTAGCCCGACCCAGCGGTCAAGTCATCCGCCCGGCGCCGGACCTGCCCTAGCGCTGGATCGGGGGCAGGTCGTCCGACGAGTCTTGTGGCGGAGGAGCGGGCGCCGGGGTGGAGTCGACGGGCGGTGCCGCCGCAGGCCGCGCGAGCGTGGTGTCGATCGGGCGGGGCTGCCGAGTGGCCCCCGCCAGCACCGCAAGGCCCAAGGAACTCAGGATGAACAGCGTGGCGAGCACGGCCGTCGTGCGCGTGAGGAGGTCGGCAGCACCGCGCGGTGACACCAGGCCGCCCGCCGTGCCGCCGCCCGCGATCCCTCCGCCTTCCGAGCGCTGCATCAGGATGACGGCCACGAGCGCCAGAGCGATGAGCGCGTGGACCACGAGGAGGAAGGTCATCCACATGGCGCCCAGGCCCTAAGCCGCCGCGCCGGCCGGGGCAAGCGCGAGGCGTTCGGCTTCGTCGGCGGCGGCCGCCAACGCCCCGGCCTTCGCCCGGCATTCGGCCTCTTCGGCCTCGGGCCGCGAGTCGGCCACGATCCCGGCGCCAGCCGTCACGTGCATCACCCCGTCCTTCACGACGGCCGTCCGCAACACGATGCAACTGTCCATGGACCCGTCGGCGGCAAAATAGCCCACCCCGCCGGCATAGACCCCCCGCCGCTCGGGCTCGAGCTCGGCGATGATCTCCATCGCGCGCACCTTGGGCGCGCCCGACACGGTGCCGGCCGGGAAGCCCGCCAGCAGGGCGTCGATGACGTCCCGGTCCGCGCGCAGCCGCCCCACCACGTTCGAGACGAGGTGCATGACGTGGCTGTAGGTCTCCACGGCGAAGCTTTCGGTCACCCGGACCGAGCCGCCTTCGGCCACCCGGCCGACGTCGTTTCGCCCCAGGTCGAGGAGCATCAGATGCTCCGCGCGTTCCTTGGGATCGGCCAGAAGCTCGGCCTGGAGACGCCGGTCCTCGGCCGCGTCGGCCCCGCGAGGCCGGGTGCCGGCGATGGGGCGGATGGTGACCTCGCCACTCCGGACCCGGACGAGGATTTCGGGACTGGAGCCCGAGACGGCGAAGCCCGGCAGGTCCAGGTGGTAGAGGAAGGGCGACGGGTTGATGCGCCGCAGCGCCCGATAGAGCGCGAAGGGGGGCAGGGTGAAGGGCCGCGTGAAACGCTGGGCCAGCACCACCTGGAAGATGTCGCCCGCCGCGATCAGCTCTCGGGCCTTCTCGACCATCGCCGGATAGCGCCCCACCGGCAACACGGGGCGCAGTCCGCCGGCCGGGCGGGGCCAGAGCGCCGGGCCCGAGGCGGGCACGGGGCCTGCCAGCCGCTCCAGCGCGCGGGCGATGCGGGCCTCCGCGGCGCCGGCCGGGTCGGTCTCGGGCGAGTCGGCCCACACGGGTGCCATCACCACGAGCTCGTCCTTCAGCCGGTCGAAGGCCAGGATCAGCCCCGCGCGCACGAAAAGCATGTCGGGAAGGCCCAGCGGATCGGCGCCCGGGGCTGGGATGCGCTCTAAGAGCCCCACCGCCTCGTAGCCCAGATAGCCCGCCATCAGCGGCGTGGCCGGTGGCGCGTCGGCCGGCAGGTCGAGGCGGATGGCCGCCACCTCGGCCCGCAGGGCCGTCAACGGGTCCGAGCCGGCGCGACGCCATGCCTCGGGGGCCTCGCGCCAGCGCTCGTGGATCCGGACGTCGCGCCCCCGCACGACGAACAGGCGATCCGGGTCCAGGCCCAGGAGGGACCAGCGCCCGCGCGTCCGCCCGCCCTCGACCGATTCGAGCAGCCAATCGCCCCGGCCGGGCCGGGCGAGCTTGAGCCAGGCCGACACGGGCGTTTCGGTATCGGCGGGAAGCCGGACGAGCCGCAGACCCGAGGCCCGGCTCACGGTGCCTCGCCCTCGCCCGCCAGCCGGGCCTTGACCGCAGCGATGGCGCCCGGCTGGCGCACCACGCCCACCGCCCGCTCGAGCGCTCGGGCGAAGGTCTCGGCCAACTCGTCGGCCGCCGTCCGGCCAAGCGCCTCGCGCACCTGCGGCAGAAGGGCCTCCGCGGCGTCGGCATCGCCCGGTTCGTGCGCCTCGGGGCGAACGACGAACCAGGCCGGCCGGCCCGGATCGGCCACCACCCGCGCCCGACCGACCGGCGAGTCGAGCAGGGCCGAGAGCGCCGCCGGCACCGCCTGCCCGGCACCCAACAGACGCGACAGGTCCACGCGGCGAATGTCGAGCTTCTCGGGTGAAGGCAGCCGGCGAGTCCGGGCCAGTGCCACGGGATCCTCGCCTCGGTCGAGCGCGGCGGCCACCCGCTCGGCCACCCGCCGGGCGGCCTCGGTGCGGGTCCGCTCGCGCCACGCCTGGACCACCCGGTCGCGGATGCGCTCCAGGGGAATGGGGGCCGGCGGGATCACCTCGGCCACCTCGAGCACGTAGAAGCGTCCCGCGCCGTCTTGCACGACGGCGGGGCCCTCCTCGGGGTCGAGGGCGAAGGCCCGGGCCAGCAGCGGATGACCGGCCGGCTCCAGGCGATCGTCCGCAGTCAGCCGGCGGCCATCCGCCGTGAGCGGCCCCACCGTCTCCACCGCCAGCCCCAGCGCCCGGGCCACGTCGCCCAGGGGCTCGCCTTGCTCCAGCCGATCCTCGATGTCGTCCACCCGGCGGGCCAGCAGCTCCTCGCGCTTGCGCTGCCGCAGGCGGGCCGCGATGTCCGCCCGGGCCTCGGCCAAGGGCACGGGGCGGGGTGGCTCGACCGCCAGCACCTTCACCACGTGCCAACCGAAGGCCCCCCGCACGGGGTCGGTCACGGCCCCCGGTGCGGCCGAGAAGGCCGCCCGAGCCACGGCTTCGTTGGTCATGGCGGCCAGGCGCCGCTCGCTGAGCCGGCCCAGGTCGGTGTCGGCCGGCGCAAAGCCCGCCGCGGCCGCCACGCGCGCGAAGTCCTCGCCAGCGCGCACCTTGCGCACGAAGTCCCGCGCCCTTGCCTCGTCGGGCAGCACCACCTGGGCCAGCCGCCGGAACGGCATGCCGCCGAACTCTTCGGGATGTTCCTTCCAGTAGGCCTCGACCTCGGCCGCCGTCGGTTCGGCCTCGGCCCACAGCCGCTCCGTCTCGACGGCGGCCACGCGAAAGCGGCGCCGCTCGGGTACGGTCCACGGGCCCGGCTCGGCCTTCCAGAAGGCGACCAACGTCGCCTCGTCGGGTGGGGCAGGTTCGGGCACGGCCGCGAACGGCACGGCCAGCACCACCCCTCGCCGCCGATCGAACAAGAGGCGCGCATAGGCTCGCGCCAGCCGGTCCGGCACGTCGAGGCCTGCGGTCACCGGCACCAGGGTCAGCCGACGGGCGAGCTCTCCGGCAAGCTCGCGGCGCAATTCCTCTTCCGAGACGCCCGCCTGGCCGAGGAAGCGGCGGAAGGCCGCCTCGTCGAACCGCCCGCCCACCTGGGCGGCGGGCAGGCTCGCGATCTCGCCGTCCACCAACCGGCGGCCGATGGGCAGCCGAGCCTCGCGCCCGAACAAGTCCAGCGTCCGCGAGAGCACGAGCTGCTCCAGCACCACGTCGGCCCCGCCCAACCGGACGAAGTCGGGAAGGGTCATCTGCGGCGTGTCGCGCCGCTGGACCTCGAGCGCGAGGTTGACGGCGCGGATCCACTCGGGCTCGGTCACGGCCTCGGGGCCGACGGCCACGACCACGGAACCGCGCGCGCCGCCGGCCGGCCCGGGCGTCTGCCCGTAGAACAAGGTGACGACCATGGCGACGAGGGCGAGCCCCAGAATGGCGAGACCCAGCCACGACGACACGGCCTTGCGCAGCGCGCCCAGCATACCCTGGCTTCCCACGCGACGGCCGCCGCGTCTAGCCGCGGGTGGGCGCCTTGGCTAGGCAAGCATCGCCCGGCGCGGTCGTCCTGACTCTGCGGCTGCCGGCCCGCCTGCAGGAGCGCTTGGAGGCCCTTCGACGGCGCTACTATCCGCCTGCGCGCAACCGGGTGCCGGCCCACCTCACCCTGTTTCGCCAGCTGCCGGGGCCCGCGTTGGACGAGGTGACCGACGCCATCGCCCAAGAGGCCGTGCGCACGCCGCCCTTTCCGTTCCAGCTCTTGCCCCCGCGCGCCTGGGGTGGGGCAATCGTGCTCCCCGTCACTTCGGAAGACCTGATGGACCTGCACGCCCGGCTGGCCGAACGGATGGCCCTGCTGCTTGGCGCCGCCGACCGGGGCCCCTACCGCCCCCACGTCACGCTGGCGAACCACCTCGACCTGGACGCCCGCCCCGTCGTCCTGGGGGCGCTCTCCGCGCGCTGGCCTCGGCCCGAGGGCGCCGTCGCGGAAGGCCTCACCCTCTGGCAGCTCGAGCCACGGGGGGGCTGGCTGTTGCTTGTGACCCGCCGGTTCGCCCGGTAGAACCTCGCCCATGTCCGCCATCAGGAGGGGCCTGGCGCTGGCGCTGGTGGTGGCCCTCGCGCTGGCGGGGGGTTGTGCGCGCAACCGCGCGGAACGCGGGGCGAAGCGGGATGCGGCCTATGTGGCCCGCGACGCCGAGACGCTTTACACGCTGGCCCAGGACACGTTGCGCAAGCGGCAATACAAGACCGCCGCAGGCCTGTTCGACGAAGTCGAGCGCCAGCATCCCTATTCGGTATGGGCGCGGCGTGCCCAGCTGATGTCGGCGTTTTCTCACTACGCCGCGCGTGATTACACGCAGGCCATCCAGTCGGCCCAGCGCTTCCTGTCACTCCATCCGGGCAACCGGGATGCTCCCTACGCCCATTACATCATCGGCATGAGCTATTACGAACAGATCGCCGACGTCTCCCGCGACCAGAGTGCGACCGTCTCGGCCCGCGACGCCTTCAACGAGCTCGTCCGCCGCTATCCCACCTCTCCCTACGCCGCCGACGCCCGCCTCAAGCTCGACCTGATCTCCGACCAGCTGGCCGGCAAGGAGATGGCCATCGGTCGCTTCTATGCGGCGCAGCGGCTGTGGCTGGCGGCGATGCGCCGCTTCCGCAAGGTGGTGGAAGAATATCAGACGACGCTCCAAGTGCAGGAGGCGCTCTACCGGTTGGTCGAGGCCCACCTGGCCATGGGCATCCCGCGCGAGGCGGTCCGCGCCGCCGCCGTGCTGGGGACCAACTATCCAGGCTCGCCCTGGTATCAGCGCGCGTACGATCTCCTCCACCGGCACCGCGTGGTCTGGCAGGCGCCGACCACGCCCGGCGGGTCGGGCGACCGCCCGGGCTGAGGTGCTGGCCCATCTCGCGATCCGCGACCTCGTCCTCATCGACCGGCTGTCGCTTGACCTCGAGCCTGGCCTCAACGTCCTGACCGGGGAGACGGGGGCCGGCAAGTCGATCCTGTTGGGCGGCCTGGGTCTGGTGCTGGGCGACCGCGCGGAGGCCCGCCTGGTGCGCTCCGGCGCGCCGCAGGCCAGCGTGGCCGCCACCTTCGAGCTCCCGGGCGACCACCCGGCCCGGGCGTTCCTCGCCGAACAGGGGCTGGCGGCCGACGGGCCCCTGCAGCTGCGCCGGGTCGTGCGCGCCGACGGGGGCAGCCGGGCCTTCGTGAACGATTCGCCCGTCTCGGCCGGCCTCTTGCGCGAGTTGGGGGATCTGCTGGTCGAAGTGCACGGCCAGGGCGACGAACGAGGGCTTCTCGCCTCGCGGGGGCATCTCGCCCTGCTGGATGCCTATGCGGGCCTCGACGCGGGCCCCGTGGCGCGGCTTTGGGCCGAACTCCAAGGGGCCGAGGCGGAACTTGCGCGTCTTCAGGAACGCGTGGCGGCCGAGCGCGCCGAGCGGGATTGGCTGCGCCATGCAGCGGACGAACTCGCCCGGCTCGCCCCGCGCGAAGGCGAGGAAGCGGAGCTTGCCGACCGACGCCGCCAGGCGGCGAAGAGCGCCCGCCTGGCCGAGGCGTTGGACCAGGCGGCCGAACTGGTGCACGGCGCCGACGGCGTGCTTGCCCGCTTGCGCCAGACCGCCCGGCGGCTGGAGCGGCTGGGACCCGGCGACCCCGCCATCGCCCAAGCGCTGCTCGCCATCGACCGCATGCTGGCCGAGGGCGAGGCGCTGGCCGACCGACTGGGGGAAGTCCGCGCCCGGCGGGTCGTGACGGCCGAGGATGTCGAGGCGGCCGAAACCCGGCTGTTCGAGCTGCGGGCGCTGGCGCGCAAGCATCGGGTGAGCCCGGACGAGCTGCCCGAGCTGGCCCGCCGACTCGCAGCGCGCCTGGCGGCGGCCGCCGCGTCCGAGGACGCCCTGGCCGCGGCCGAGCGACGAGTGCAGGACCTGAGCGACCGCCATGCCGCGGAATGCGCCCGCCTGGCGGCCGCGCGCGCTCAGGCGGCGGCCCGGCTGGAAGCGGCGGTGGCCGCGGAGCTCCCGGCGCTGCGCCTGGACGGCGTGCGGCTGCGCGTGGGCGTGGCGCCCGCCCCGCCGGGCCCGTCCGGCGCTTCGAGGGTCGCGTTCGAGATCGCCACCACCCCGGGCGCTCCGTTCGGCCCTTTGGCCCGCATCGCCTCGGGGGGCGAGCTTGCCCGCGTGCTGCTGGCGCTCAAGGTGGCCCTGGCCGCCACGGGTCCAGCCGGCACCCTCGTCTTCGACGAGATCGACCGCGGCGTGGGCGGAGCCACCGCGAGCGCCATCGGCGAGCGGCTGGCCCGCGTGGCCCGGAGCGCCCAGGTGCTGGTGGTGACCCACAGCCCCCAGGTGGCCGCAGCCGGCACCACCCACTTCCGCGTGGCCCGGCACGATGGGCGCACCGTCGTCGAGCGGCTGGATCGGCGCGGCCGAACCGACGAGATTGCCCGCATGCTCTCGGGCTCGGCCATCACGCCCGAGGCCCAGGCCCAGGCCGAGCGGCTGCTGGCCGCCGCCTGAGGGCTCCGGGCGGCCGTTCCGACGCGGCCCGGTCAGTATCGGCGCAGGAGGCCCGCCAGCCGTCCCTGGATTCGCACCCGCGAGGGCAGGTAGAGCTGGGGCGCGTAGGCGGGGTTCGCGGGATCGAGCCGGATCATGCCGCGCTCGCGATGGAAGTACTTGAGCGTCGTCTCACAGCCGTCGATCAAGGCCACGACGATGTCGCCGGGGCGCGCCTCCTCGGTGCGGCGAACGAGCGCGAAATCCCCGTCGAGGATCCCCGCTTCCACCATCGAATCGCCCACGACCTGCAGGGCGAAATGCTCCCCGGGCCCCAGCAGGAAGGCCGGCACTTCCAGCGTCTCCCGGTCCTCGACCGCCTCGAGCGGCCGTCCCGCCGCAATGCGGCCGACGAACGGCACCACCACGGCCCGCGCGGCCCGAACCCCACCTCGAGCCCGGCGGGCGCCGAGGGAGACGACCTCGGCCGGCGACGCCATCCCCGCCGGCTCGCCCGGCCGGCGCAGCACTTCGAGCGCGCGGGCGCGGTGGGGCAAGCGGCGCAGGAACCCGCGCTCGACGAGCGCTTCGACCAGGCGGTGAACGCCGGACTTCGACCGCAGGCCCAGCGCCTCGCGCATCTCCTCGAACGACGGCGGCACGCCCACCTCCCGCAGGCGACGGTCGATGAACAGCAGGAGCGCGCGCTGCTTGGCCGTGAGCATCGGGCCCGGATCCAGGAACCTTTCGTGAACGCTACGTGAACGAAGAGGCGATGTCAACCGCCCGGCACCACACCGTCCAGGCGCAGCACCGGCACCGCCTCCCCCGCCCGCACCGGCGGCGCCCGCTCGGGCCGCACGAGCAGCGCATCGGACTTAGCCAGCACCGACAGCATGGAACTGTCCTGGACGGGGAAGGGGCGCACGCGCCAGCCGGCATCCGTCCGCTCGAGCCGAGCCCGCTGGAAGTCGCGCCGCGGCCCACCGGCCGGCAGGTCGACGGCCGCCGGCCACCAATCCGGGCGCGGCCAAGGATCCGGGTCACCCGCCAGGTGCCGGACGAAGGGCGCGGCGAGAAGCAGGGTGCCCACGAAGGCCGCCACGGGATTGCCCGGCAGGCCCACCACCACGGCCGAGCCCAGGCGACCGGCCAGGATCGGCTTGCCGGGCCGGATGGCCAGACGCCAGAATTCGATCTCGGCCCCCAGATCGCCCAGGACCGGGCGGACGAGGTCGTGTTCGCCCACCGAGGCCCCGCCGGACGTGAGGATCACGTCGGCGTCGCGGGCCGCCTCAGCAAGTGCGGCGGCGATGGCCTCGCGATCGTCGGGCAGGATGCCGCGATCCTCCACGTGGGCCCCGGCGGCGGCGAGCTGGGCCGCCACCATCACCCCGTTCGAGGAGACGATGCGCCCCGGGCCGGGCTCCACACCGGGGGGCACCAGTTCGTCGCCCGTCGCAAGCCACACGACGCGCGGCCGGCGGCGTACCGGCACGCGGTCCAACCCGGCGGCGGCCAACAGCCCCAAGTGCCTCGGGGTCAGCCGTTCGCCCGCCCGGCCCACCACCGCGCCCTGGCGCACGTCGAGTCCTCGCGGGCGCACGTTGGCCCCGGGCGCGCCCGGCCCTTCACCCATCAAGCGCACGCAGCCCCCCTCTTCGGCCATCTCCTCCTGGACGGCGACGGTGTCGGCTCCTGCCGGCAGGGGGGCGCCCGTGAAGATGCGCACGGCCTGGCCGGGGGCCACCGGCCCGGGGAAGGGATGCCCGGCGGCCGCCATGCCCACCACCTTAAGCGGGCCGGGCAGATCGGCGAAGCGGACCGCCCAGCCGTCCATGGCGCTCGTGTCGGCGGGGGGGTGGGTCAGCCGGGCGTCCACGTCGCGGGCGAGCCAACGCCCAGCGGCCTGGGCCAGGGGCACCTCCTCGAGGGGCAAGGGGCCGGCCAGTTCCAGCAGGCGCGCTTGGGCCTCCTCGAGCGGCAGGAGGTCAGCCGGCAACGAAGTCCCCGCTCCGCCCTCCCCGCTTCTCGACGAGGTGCACGTCGTCGATCCGCATCGCGCGATCCAGGGCCTTGGCCATGTCGTAAAGGGTAAGGAGCGCGACCGTCACGGCCGTGAGCGCTTCCATCTCCACCCCCGTCCGGCCCACCGTCTCGACCTCGGCGCGGACGCAGATGCCCTGGTCGTCGGGCTCCAGGTGCAGCCCCACGCGCGTGAGCGGCAGCGGATGGCACAGCGGCACCAACTCGGCCGTGCGCTTGGCCGCCATGATGCCGGCGACCCGAGCGACGGCCAGCGCGTCACCCTTGGCGAGGTTGGCGTCCAGGATCGCCGTGCGGGCGGTGGCGTTCATGTGGATTCGGCCCTGGGCGACCGCCAGCCGCCGGGTTTCGGGCTTGTCGCCCACGTCCACCATTCGGGCGGCGCCGGTGGGGTCGAGGTGGGAAAGCCCGCTCACGAGGGTTCCTCGAACAGCGCGCGCGTGGCGGCGGTCACGTCGTCCGCCCGCATCAGGCTTTCGCCCACCAGGACGGCGCGGATGCCGGCCGCCCGCAGCCGGGCGACTTCGCCTGGTCCGCGGATGCCGCTTTCGGCCACCACGATCCGGTCCGGTGGCACCAGCCGGGCAAGACGCTCGCTCGTGGACAGGTCGACCGCCATGGTCTTGAGGTCGCGGTTGTTGATCCCGACGAGCGTCACCCCGAGGGTGAGCGCCGTTTCCAGCTCGGCCTCGTTGTGCACTTCGACCAGCACGTCGAGCCCCAGGGCCTGGGCTTGCCCGGCAAGGTCGGCCATGAGGCCCGGATCGAGGGCGGCGGCGATCAGCAGAATGGCGTCCGCCCCCAGCACGCGCGATTCCACGACCTGGTAGGGGTCGACGATGAAGTCCTTGCGCAGGACGGGAAGCGGCGCGGCGGTGCGGGCCAGCTCGAGGTTGCGGTCGGCGCCCTGGAAGAAGGGTTCGTCCGTCAACACCGACAGGCACGTGGCTCCGCCGGCGGCATAGGCGGCCGCCAGAGCCGCCACGTCGAAATCCGGCCGGATCAGCCCTTGGCTGGGACTCGCCTTCTTGAGTTCGGCCACCAGGGCCGTGCGGCCGGCGGCGATGGCCTGGGCGATGGCGCGGGTGAAGCCCCGGGGCGGCGGGGCCGCGCTGGGGTCCAGGCTTTCCGGCGGGCGGACGATGCGGCGCGCGGCCACGTGGTCGCGCTTGCGCTGCAGGATGGGCTGAAGCCGGTCGCCGGCCATGGTGCGGCGCTCCTAGCGGAAGGCGAGGAAGCGTGCGAGGCAGTCGCGAGCGGCCCCGTCGTCGAGGCTGGCCCGCGCTCGCGCCACTCCCTCCGCCCAGTCGGCGGCCGCCCCGGCCACCATCAGCGCACCTGCGGCGTTGAGGAGCACGATGTCCCGGTAGGCCGCCAGCGCCGGATCCCGAGGCTGCGCCAGAAGCGCTTCGAGCTGCCGGGCGTTGTGCGCCGCGTCCCCGCCCCGCAGCGCGGCCAGCGGATGGGGCCCGAGGCCTAGGGGCCGGGCGTCGAGCGTCTCGAGCGGCCCCAGGCCCTCCCGGCCTGCCCACACGAGCGTCGAAGGAGCGTGAACGGCAAGTTCGTCGAGCCCGGCGCCGTGGACGACCAGTAGCGCCCGCACCCCGAGCATCCGACCCGCTTCGGCCATGGGGGCAAGCCAGCCCGCGTGGAACACGCCCACGAGCTGACGCTGCACCCGGGCGGGATTGGCCAGCGGGCCCACCAGGTTGAACAGGGTCCGCCGACCGAGCGCGCGGCGGACGGGTGCGATCCGGCCCAGGGCGGGGTGATGACGGGGCGCGAAGAGGAAGGCCACCCCCAGCTCGTGGAGCGCCACCTCGAGCCGGTCGGGGGGCAGGGTCAGGTCGGCGCCCAGTGCTTCGAGCACGTCGGCCGCTCCCGACCGCGACGAGGCGGCCCGGTTGCCGTGCTTGGCCACGGGCACGCCGGCCCCGGCCACCACGAAGGCGACCGCGGTCGAGACGTTGAGCCCGTGCGCGCCGTCCCCACCCGTGCCGCAAACGTCGATCGCACCGGGCGGCGCCGTCACCGGCGTCATCCGGGCCCGCAGCGCCTTGGCCGCCCCCGCGATTTCGGCGGCCGTCTCGCCACGCTCCGACAACCCCGCCAGGAAGGCCGCAAGCTCGGCATCGTGCACTCGCCCATCCAACGCCGCCCCCACCGCCTGCTCGGCCTCCTCGGCCGACAGGGGCCGGGCCGGATCGGGCAGCACCACCCTCACGCCAGGTCGACGCCCAGCGGGGCCACCTCCTCCACCGGGCGGTGGGGCACGCCGGCCAAGTCGAGGAAGTTGGCGAGCAGCCGGTGGCCGTGCTCGGTCGCGATGGATTCGGGATGGAACTGGACCCCGAACAGCGGCCGGTCGCGGTGGGCCAGGCCCATGATCGTGCCGTCGTCCGCCCAGGCGGTGATGTCCAGCACGGCGGGCAAGGTGGCGGGCTCGGCCACCAGGCTGTGGTAGCGGGTGGCCCGAAAGGGCGAAGGGATGCCCCGGAACAGGCCCCGGCCGTGATGATGGATGGCCGAGGTCTTCCCGTGCATCAGGCGCGGCGCGCGCACGATCCGCCCGCCCAGGGCCTGGGCCAGCGCCTGGTGCCCCAAGCACACGCCGAGCAGCGGCACGCCGCGTTCGGCGGCACCCTCGACCAGCGCCAGGGAGATGCCGGCCTCGGTGGGCGTGCAGGGCCCCGGCGAAATCACCAGGGCCTGGGGCGCGCGGGCGAAGGCGTCCTCGGCGCTCAGCGCGTCGTTGCGGACCACCTCGACCTCCGTCCCGAGTTCGAGGAGGTAGTGGACGAGGTTGAAGGTGAAGCTGTCGTAGTTGTCGAGGACGAGGATCATGGCCTGGCGGCAGCGGCGACGGCGAGGAACGAGCGGGCCTCGAGGCTGGCACCGCCCACAAGCGCCCCACCCACCGACGGCAGGGCCAGGATCGGCCCGGCGTTCCGCGGGTTGACCGACCCGCCGTACAGCACGGGGACATGGGGCCCCACCCGGGCGACGATCGCCGCGTGGACCTCTTCGATCTCGGCGGGCGACGGCGTGCGGCCCGAGCCGATGGCCCACACGGGCTCGTAGGCCACGATGCGGGGCCCGTCCGCCGGGAGCGAGGCGGCGAGCTGGGCCAGCACCACGGCCAACGTCCGGCCCGCCTCCCGCTCGGCCAGAGATTCGCCCACGCAGACGATGGGCGCCAAGCCCGCCCGCTGGGCGGCGCGCGCCTTGGCCTGGACGAGCGCATCCGTCTCGTGATGGCCCATGCGCCGTTCGGAGTGGCCCACGATCACATAGCGCGCCCCGGCATCCGCCAGCATTTCGGCCGAAAGGTCGCCCGTGAAGGCGCCGGCGGGTTCGGGGTGGCAATCCTGGGCGCCGATCGCCACGGCGCTGCCGGCAGCGCGCTCGGCGAAGGCGGCAAGCAGCGTGGCCGGCGGACACACGACCAGCCGGGCCGGCGGCGCGGGTGCCGCAAGCAGCGCCTCGAGTTCGGCCAGGTGGCGCTTGAGCCCGTTCATCTTCCAGTTACCGGCGATCAGCTGCACGGGTGATGGGATCCCTGGTTCCAGTGCCGTTCAGGCCGCGGCGGGCAGGCCCCTAGACAGGCCTCCCGAGGGCCGGCAAGCGTGGGATCATCGGTGAGGGCTTGGCGCTGACCTGTCCCGTTCCCTCCTCGTCCAGCCGGGCGCGGCCCCGCCCCAGGGCGCTCGCGATGTGGCTGTTGGGCCTCATCCTCTTGTGGGTGCACGGTTTCGCCCCCGCCGCACGGGCCCAGGTCATCCTGCGCGACGCCGAGACGGAGATGCTGCTGCACGACATCGCCCGGCCGCTCGCCCGCGCGGCGGGGCTCGATCCCCGTTCCCTTCAGATCCTGCTGGTGGGCGACAGCAGCATCAACGCCTTCGTGACGGGCGGCCAGAACGTGTTCTTTCATTCCGGTCTTGTGGTGGCAGCGCGGGACGTGAACGAGGTGCAGGGGGTGATGGCCCACGAGCTCGGCCACATCGCCGGCGGCCACAACGTGCGCTTTACCGAAGGCGTCCGCCCGGCCATGACCTTCTCGCTGCTGGGCCTCTTGGCCGGCGCGGCGGCCATGGCCTTGGGCGCGGGCGAAGCCGGCATGGCGGCCATGGCGCTGGGCCAGCAGGCGGCCCAGGCACGCTTCCTGGCCTTCAGCCGCGAACAGGAAAGCCGCGCCGACCAGGCGGGTGCGGCCTACCTGAACGCCGCCGGAATCAGCGGACGCGGCCTCATCCGCTTCTTCGAACAACTGATGGGCGATGAATACCGCCTCGCGATCCCGCAGACCAACAGCTACAACCGCACCCATCCCCTCTCCGGCGAGCGGATCCGGGCGCTGGAACAGGCGCTGAAAGCGTCGCCTGCCTGGGATCGCCCGCCCGATCCGGCGCTTCAGGCCCGCTACGCACGAGTGCGTGGCAAGCTCTTGGGCTATCTCTATCCCCTGGAGACGGTGCTCAAGGTCTATCCGGAAACCGACCTCAGCGAGCCCGCCCGCTTCGCCCGCGCCTACGCCCGCCACCGGGCGGGTTTCGCGGCCGAAGCGATCGCCGAAGCCGAAGCGGTGGCTCGCGCCCGCCCCGACGACCCGTTCGCCCAGGAGCTTCTGGGCCAGATCCTGCTCGAGTCGGGCGAGATCCGCCGGGCCTTGCCGCCGTTGCGCGAAGCCGTGCGCCTGTCGGGCGGCCATCCCCTGATCACCGGCCTCCTGGGCCAGGCCCTCCTTCAGGCCGCCGAGGACGGACGCAACGCTCAGGCTCTCAACGAAGCCGAGCGCCTCCTGCGCACGACGGTGCAGCGAGACCGGCGCAATCCCCAGGCGTGGACCCAGCTGGCCGCCATCTGGGCGATGAAGGGAGACCCGCCACGAGTGGCCTTGGCCACGGCCGAGCGGCTGAGCTTGACCGGAGGGGATCCGCGGCTCGCCCGCCGCGCGGCGGAACAGGCGCTTGCCGGCCTTCCCCGGGGCTCGCCCGACTGGCTGAGGGCCGAGGACATCGCGCTCGCTGCGCAGGGCGAAATCGAACGGCTGGGCCTCAAGGATACGGAGCCCGGCCGGCGCCCCCGCTCGTGAATCGCTGGGCCGCCGTCGCCCTCGCCCTCGTCGTGGGGGCCGTGCTGGGGGCCGTGCTTTGGCCCATGGTCGGGCCCCGACCCGTCTCCGAACCCGACCGGGCGCGCATCGAAGCCATCGTGCGCGAAACGTTGCTCGCCTATCCCGAGCTGGTGCCCGAGGCCATCAACCGCCTGCAGCAGCGCGAGGTGGCGAAGCTTCTGGCCAGCAACCGCGCCGCCATCGAGACCCCCTTCGCCGGTGCCTGGGCCGGTGCCCGCGACGCCGACGTGACGCTCGTCGAGTTCTTCGATTTCCAATGCCCCTATTGCCGCCAGGGCCGCACCGACGTGGCCCGCCTGCTGGCCGAAGACGACCGCCTCCGGGTCGTCTGGCGGGACTTCCCCGTGCTGGGCCCCGTCTCGGAACGCTTCGCGCTGGCCAGCCTTTCGGCCGCCCGGCAGGGCCGCTACCGCGCGTTCCTGGATGCGGTGTTCGCGGGCTCCGGCCGGCTCGACGAGACCCGCCTGATCGCGGCCGTGCGCGCGGCCGGCCTCGACGAGCGTCAGGTGGCGCAGGACCTGAAGTCGCCCGAGCTCCGTCGCGAACTGGAGTCCAACCTGGCGCTCGGCCGCGCCCTGGGGCTCACCGGCACGCCGAGCTACGTCGTGGGCGATCGGATCGTCTCGGGCGCGGTGGGCTACGAGGCGTTGCGCCGGGCCGTCGCCGACGCCCGCGCGCGCCGCACCGCGCCACCCGCGCGCCCGACCGCTTCCCGGCCTGTCCTACGATAACCGATATGGTTATAACGCGCGCATGCCAGCACAGCGAGTCTGGTGCGGGCGGCTGGCCTTCCCCACCCTTCTGGCGGCTTGCGCGCACGGCACCCTGCCCCCGCCCGACCCCCAGCTCCTCAGGATCGCCCACGACGTGACAACACTCGTGGGCGAGCTCGCGGCGCCCTCCGGGCCCACCGGGCGGGACCGGTCCGTCGTGCTGGTCGAAGCCCTGGCCGCGGCCGAGACGGCCGCGGCCCGCGCCCGCGCACGCGGTGCCGATGCGCGCGGGGCCCTGGCCCGCCAGGTCGCCCGCGATCTCGAGGCGCTGTGGACGTCGTGCCGCGATGCGCTGGCCCGCTTCGGCCAGGTCGGCCGGCTCGACCCGCTCGTCGTGCGCATGTCGGCGGTGGAGCTTACCTGCCGCATCGCGGCCGAGGCGGAGCTCGCCACGGAAGCCGAGGAGCGCCCATGACGGCCGACACCGACGATCCGCTGGCGACTCGCCTGCTCGCCGCGGCGCGCCGCCTGGCCGGACCCGAGTGGGAGGCGATCCGGCCGGCGCTCGAGCCGCGCCTGCTGGCCCTGGCCAAGGCCGCGCACGAGGCCGCCCGGGCCATGGCGTAAGGCCGGCTGTCCCCCGCCGAGGCCGCCCAGGTGTTGGCGTTCCAGCGGCTCGCCCTCGAAAACCTGCTGCGCCACGCCCGCGTGCTGACGGCGCTGCGCGCCCGGCGGCTGGTGGCGGGCGTGATGGACCTGGCCGGCCGAGCGCTCGGCCGTCGGTCCAGACCTCAGCGGCTGTAGAACTCCACCACCAGGTTGGGTTCCATCTTCACGGGATAGGGCACCTCGTCGAGAGCGGGCACGCGCACGAACGTCACCTGGTCGCCGTCGACGGCCACGTAATCGGGAACCTCCCGTTCCGGTGACGCACGGGCCTCCAGCACCAAGGCCATCTGCCGCGCGGTGTCGGAAAAGGTGAGGAGATCGCCCGGCCTCACCCGTGCCGAGGCGATGGTGCAGCGTCGGCCGTTCAGGAAGACGTGCCCGTGGCTGACGAGCTGGCGGGCGGCGAAGATCGTGGGGGCGAACTTCGCCCGATAGACCACCATGTCGATCCGACGTTCGAGCAGGCCGATCAGGTTCTGCGACGTGTCGCCCCGTATGCGCACCGCCTCTTCGTAGATGCGCCGGAACTGCCGCTCGGTCACGTCGCCGTAGTAGCCCTTGAGCTTCTGCTTCGCCCGCAGCTGCTGTCCATAGTCGGAAAGTTTGCCCTTCCGGCGCTGCCCGTGCTGGCCGGGCCCGTATTCACGGCGGTTGACCGGCGACTTGGGCCGGCCCCACAGGTTCTCGCCCAGCCGCCGATCGATCTTGTAGCGGGCACTCTGCCGCTTGCTCATGGCGTTCTCCATCCGTCGCGGGCCGCTGGCATCACGGGGCGGCTCGCCTCGAAGCCCGGAACCACGCGCCAGCGCTCGTGCGCAGGGCGCTGGCGGGCCACCGCTTCACCGGGCGTGCGGGGCCGGATGCGCGGCGGGCCGCCTAGGCAGACGGCCGTGCCCGGTCAACCCCGGGCTTGACCCCCGGCCCACGCCGCTCTAGCCGGTGCAGACCAACCCGTCTGTTTCGGCAAGGCCATGGCGCGCGTCACCGTTGAGGATTGCATCGAGAAGGTGCCCAACCGGTTCGAGCTGGTGCTTCTCGCGGCCCAGCGGGCGCGGCAAATTTCGGGCGGCGCGGAACTTACGGTCGACCGCGACCGCGACAAGAACCCGGTGGTGGCGCTGCGCGAGATCGCCGCGGGCACCGTCGCGCCGGAAGCGCTGGCCGAGCGCATCATCCAGGGGCTGATGAAGGTCCAGCTCGAGGAAGAGGAGGTGGCCGACGACTTCGGCTCCACCGAGCTCACGGCCGAAGCGCTGCGCCTGACGGCGGCGGCCCCGCCGCGCAATCCGCCCACCGGCCCCGAGTTCGAATAGTCGCGCTTGCCCGCCTCGGCCTCTGGCGCCGAGGCCGGGGCGCGCCATATTCGGGCGCGATGCTGCGGCAGTACGAGCTCGTCGAGAAGGTCCGCGCCTACGACCCGGATGCGGACGAAGAGCTTTTGAACCGCGCCTACGTCTTTTCGATGAAGGCGCACGGCAGCCAGCGCCGCGCCAGCGGCGATCCCTATTTCTCCCACCCCATCGAGGTGGCGGGCATCCTGACCGACCTGCGCCTCGACGACGAGACCATTGCGACCGCCATCCTCCATGACACGCTCGAAGACACGGTCGCCACGCGGGAGGAGATCGAGCGGCTGTTCGGCCCCAACGTCGCCCGGCTCGTGGAAGGGGTCACGAAGCTCAGCCGCATCGAGGCGCAGTCGGAATCGGAACGGGCGGCCGAGAACCTCCGGCGGTTCGTGCTGGCGATGTCCGACGACATTCGCGTGCTGGTGGTGAAGCTTGCCGACCGGCTGCACAACATGCGCACGCTCCACCACCTGAAGGACCCCGCCAAGCGCCACCGCATCGCGCGCGAGACTTGGGACATCTACGCGCCGCTGGCCGAGCGCATCGGCCTGTATGGCTTCATGGACGAACTGCGGGACCTGGCCTTCCGCGAGCTCGAGCCCGATGCCTTCGCCTCCATCTCGGCCCGGCTGGCCGCCCTGCGCGCCCAGGGCCACGACGTGATCGGCCGGATCGAGCAGGTCATCCGCGACACGCTGGCCGCCCGCGGCGTACCGTTCGAAGACGTGCGCGGCCGCGAGAAGCGGCCCTGGTCCATCTTCCGCAAGATGCAGGAGCGCGAGGTGGGCTTCGAGCAGATCGCCGACGTGATGGCCTTCCGCATCATCACGCCCACGGCCGATGATTGCTATCGGGCGCTGGGGGCGCTCCACCAGCGCTGGCCCATGGTGCCGGGCCGGTTTAAGGACTACATCTCCACGCCCAAACGCAACGGCTACCGGTCGTTGCACACCACGCTCATCGACCGCGACAAGCTCCGGATCGAAGTGCAGATCCGCGACCCGGCCATGCACGCCGAAGCGGAGTACGGCATGGCCGCCCACTGGGCCTACAAGCAGCGCCAAGGCACGTCGGGGGCCTCCTATCCCTGGCTGTCGGACCTCCTCGAGATCCTCGAACAGGCGCAGACCCCGGAGGAGGTGCTGGAACACACGCGCATGGCGATGTTCCAGGACAAGCTGTTCTGCTTCA
This sequence comes from Sphingomonadaceae bacterium, assembly GCA_025056155.1. Taxonomy (GTDB): domain Bacteria; phylum Pseudomonadota; class Alphaproteobacteria; order Sphingomonadales; family Sphingomonadaceae; genus Thermaurantiacus. The sequence goes on along the minus strand of JANWWL010000004.1, from coordinate 197,403 downwards.
CGCCCAAGGGAGAGCTCATCCAGCTGCCGCAGGGCGCCACCGCGGTCGACTTCGCCTATGCGGTGCACACCGAGCTGGGCGACACGGCCGTGGGCGCCCGGGTGAACGGCAAGGACGTGCCACTGCGCACGGTGCTCAAGAACGGCGACCAGGTCGAGATCCTCCGCTCGTCGGGCCAGACCCCGGATCCTGCCTGGGAAAGCTTCGTCGTCACGGCCAAGGCCCGAGCGGCCATTCGCCGCCACCTGCGGGCGCGCGAGCGGGCCCGGCTGCTGGCAACGGGCCGCGCACTCTTCGAGCGCATCGTCAAGACCCTGAAGGTCGACCTGGGCGAGGCTGCGATCGCCGCCGCGCTGGAGCGCCTGCGGCTGGCCGACCTCAATCAGCTGCACTTGGCCCTCGCGCGGGGCACCTTGAGCGACGAGGCGGTGATGGAGGCGCTGCTTCCGGGCAGCACGGCGCGCCGGAAACGGCGGCGACGCGCGGTTCCCTCGCCCTCCGGAGCGCTGCTCGTGAACCCCGCCACGACCGGGGCCGGCGGCATCGAGCTTGGCGCCTGCTGCCTGCCCATCCCCGGGGACCGGATCGTGGGCATCCGCAAGGCCGGGCACGGGATCATGGCCCACCGGATCGACTGCCCGGCACTTGCCAAGGAAGAGGGTGCCGACTGGATCGACCTCGCCTGGGATCCGCACGCTTCCTCGGGCGTGGCCCGGATCGCGGTCACCGTGCTCAACGTGCCGGGGGCGCTGGCCCAGGTGACCGAACTCCTCGCGCGGCTGTCAGTCAATATCGTGAACCTCCGCCTCGACGCCCGCGACCGCGCCCACCACCACTATGTGCTCGAAGTCGACGTCGAGGACCTGGCGCACCTCACCGACCTCGTGAATGGCCTGAAAGCGCTCTCCGCCGTCACGTCGGCAGCGCGGCATCTTGGAGCCTGAGGCCCTTCACAGCCTCGCCATCCTCGGGCAGAGGCCGCGCACGAACGCATCGAACCGGGGGATCGCCGACATGATCTGTCTTCTCCGGGCCAGCCTGGCCCTGGTGGCCGCCATGGCCGCGCCCGTGGGCGCCCAGTCGCTCGATCCCGCCGTGCGCGCGATGGTCGAGGCGGCCGCCCGCAGCGGGGATCCCGCCCGGATCGAGGCCGTGGTGGCCGTGGCCAAGGAGACAAACCCTCGAGCCACCGCCGAGATCGACGCAATCGTGAAGGCCATCGCAGACGACCGGGCCGCCCGGCGCGAAGCCGAGATCCGCGCGGCCGGCCCCTTCGACCTGTGGAAGGGGCGCATCGACGCCGGCGGCGCCCTCCAGACCGGCAACACCGACACGCGCAACCTTTCGCTCGCCGTGGGGGCCGAGCGCGACGGGCTCAAGTGGCGGCACCGGGCGGGCTTCTCGGCCGACGTGCAGGCGGTTGACGGCCGCACCGACCAGAGCCGCCTTTACGGCACGTGGCAGTCGGACTGGCGCCTCGATGACCGGCTCTACGCGCTCGGCCGCTTCGAATACGAGCGCAACCTGGATGCCGGCATCCGCCGGCGGTTCGTGGAGACGGTGGGCATCGGTTGGCGGGCCATCCGGCCGGCCCCCTTCACCTGGGACCTCGAGGCGGGCCCCGCCCTTCGCCAGACGAAGTTCGAGGATGGCCGGAACGAGAACGCGCTCGCCTTCCGGGCCGCCAGCCGTTTCGCCTGGGACGTTGCCCGGGCCACGCGCCTGACCAACGACACCTTCCTGTTCGTCGAGGAGGCAAGCTCGCTTCAGAACACGCTGGCCCTGTCCCCCCGCCTGTTCGGAGCCCTGTCGGCCGGAGTGTCGTTCACCGTGCTGTGGGAGGAAGAGCCCGCCCCGGGGCTCGCCTCCACCAGCACCATCACGCGCTTGACCTTGGGCTACGCCTTCTAGGGCCGGGGGTCGGGCCTTCCCGGGTCGCGCCACCCGTGGCAGGGCGGCGCGTCATGACGGAAGCGGAGGTTCTGGCCGAGTTCCGGGCGGCGGGCGCCCTTCTCGAAGGGCATTTCGTGCTGTCCTCGGGCCTTCACTCCCCCGTCTACTGGCAGTGCGCGCGCGTGCTCATGGACCCCGCCCGGGCCGAACGCCTGGCCCGCACCTTGGCCGCCCGCCTGCCGGCCGGCGTGCGGGCCGACGTGGGTGCGGTGGTGGCCCCCGCCCTGGGCGGGATCCTTCTGGGCCACGAACTGGCCCGGGCGTTGGGGACCCTCTCGATGTTCGTCGAGCGGCCGCAGGGCCACTTCGAACTGCGGCGGGGCTTCAGCTTGGCACCCGGCACGCCGGTGCTGCTTGCCGAAGACGTGGTGACGACGGGGCTTTCCAGCCGCGAGGCGATCGCCGCCGTCGAGAGCGCGGGGGGGCGCGTGGTGCACGCGGCATGCCTCGTCGACCGGTCGGGCGGCACGGCCGATCTCGGCGTGCCGCTCACCGCCCTGGTGCGCGTTGCGGTTCCTGCCTATCCGCCGGATCGCGTGCCGCCCGAGCTTGCGGCGATCCCGCCCGTGAAGCCGGGAAGCCGCCGCTAGGCCCACCGCCGCGGGGCGGCGGCGACGCCCAGTGGCCTCGGGACCGCAAGACCCCTAGAGGATAAGGCCGCCATGAGCCTCCCCCACCGCTTGCGCCTGGGTGTGAACATCGACCATGTGGCCACCATCCGCAACGCCCGCGGCGGAGCCCACCCCTGCCCCGTGCGCGCCGCGCGCCTTGCGGCCGAAGCCGGAGCCGACGGCATCACGGCCCACCTGCGGGAGGACCGGCGGCACATCACCGACGCCGACATCGCCCGCCTGGCCCGCGAAGTGGACCGACCGCTGAACCTCGAGATGGCGCCCACGCCCGACATGCTGGCCATCGCGCTGGCCACGCGCCCGGCGGCCGTGTGCCTGGTGCCCGAGCGGCGCGCCGAGCGCACGACGGAAGGCGGCTTGCCCGTGACCGAACTCGCGGGCGACCTCGCTCCGCTCGTCGGCCAGTTGCGCCAGGCGGGCATCCGGGTGGCGCTCTTCGTGGCGCCCGAACCCGCCCAGATCGAGGCCGCCCGGGATGTCGGCGCCCAGGTGGTGGAGCTGCACACGGGGCCCTGGGCCCATTCGCAGGGCGATCCGGGCGAGCTTGCCCGCCTGCGGGATGCCGCCCGGTTGGCCGCGAGCCTCGGCCTCGAGGTGCACGCGGGCCATGGGTTGACCTTCACCAACGTGGGCCCCGTGGCGGCCATTCCCCAGATCGTCGAGCTCAACATCGGCCATTTCCTGGTGGGCGAGGCGGTGTTCGTGGGCCTTCAAGAAGCCGTGCGCCAGATGCGCCGCTTGATGGACGAAGCGCGGGCATGATCGTGCTGGGCTTGGGCGCCGACCTCTGCCGGATCGACCGGATCGAGCGCACGCTGGCGCGCTTCGGCGACCGGTTCATCGAGCGGGTGTTCGCCCCCGAGGAGCGGGCCCGGGCCGAACGGCGGCCGTTCGCGCGGGCGGCCACCTATGCCAAGCGCTTCGCCGCCAAGGAGGCCTGCGCCAAGGCGCTGGGCACCGGCTTTCGCCATGGCGTGTTCCTGCGCGACATCGTGGTGGTGAACCTGCCGTCGGGCCAGCCCACCTTGCGCCTGTCGGGCGGCGCGGCGGCGCGGCTTGCGGCCCTTACCCCCGTGCGACATAAGGCGCATATTCACCTGACGCTCACGGACGACGCGCCGTGGGCGCAGGCGATCGTCCTCATCACGGCGAGCCCGGAATGAACAGGAACGAACCCGCGGCCGCCCGGTCGCCGAAGGTGAAGGAACCCTTCTCGTGGCGCCGTGAGCTCAACCAGTGGGCCCTGCTGATCCTGGCGGTTCTTGGCATCCACAGTCTGGTCGCCAAACCCTTCTACATTCCCTCTGAGTCGATGATGCCGGGCCTGCTGGTGGGCGACCGGCTGATCGTCTCGAAATACCCCTACGGCTATTCCTACCTCTCCCCCTCCATCCCCATCCTGCCTCGGATGAAGGGCCGGCTGTTCGGCCGCCTGCCCGAACGCGGCGACATTGTGGTGGTGAAGAGCCCGTCGGACGGGAAGGACTGGATCAAGCGCGTGATCGGGCTGCCTGGCGACGTCGTCGAAGTGCACGATGGCGCGCCCGTCCTCAACGGCGTGCCGGTGGCCCGCCAGGCGATCGGCCCGGTCGAGATCAGGGTGAGCCCCAACACCGATTGCCGGTTCCTGCCCCGGCTGCGCCACGTGCGCCCCGACGGCACGATCGTCTGCCGCTTCCCGGCCTATCTCGAAACCCTGCCGGGGGGCCGCCGCTACGTGACGCTCGACCTGATCCAGGGCCCGCTGGACGAGCGTGGACCCGTGGTCGTGCCCCAGGGTTACCTGTTCCTGATGGGCGACAACCGCGACAACTCCTCCGACAGCCGGGTGGCCCCCGAGGCCGGCGGGCTGGGCCTAGTGCCCATCGAGAACGTGGTGGGCCGGGCCGAATTCACGACCTTCAGCCTCGACGGGTCGGCGACCCTCAACCCCCTCACCTGGCTGGGCTCGCTGCGGCCCGACCGCGCGTTCCTGAGCTTGCGGCGCAACGCGCCCATACCGGCGACCTGAGCGCCCGGCTTCACGCCCCGCCCTCGAACGCGCAGGTCAAGCGCCAGACCTTGGCCGGCCGGTCGAGCTCGATGCGCCAACACTGGTCGAGCACGTCGGCCCCGATCAGCAGCCATGGCTCGCGGCCGCGCCGTCCTCCCCCGCGCTCGCCCCGCACCACGATCGTGTCGGCGTCGTCCTCGGCGGTGCTGGTGCCGGCCTCCGCCGCAGCGTCGATGGCGCGCGCTTCGGCCTCGCCGATCCGGGCGGCCGGCCGCGCCAGCGGCAGGCCCAGCAGACGGGCCCCCGGGGCAGGGCGAAGCCGCTGGTAGGGCAGCCGGGCCCCCGGGATCGGCTCCCACAGCCCGACGGCCGGCATCCGCCGCACAAGCCCCTCCGCTTCCAACGCCCGGGCGGCCCGCGCGTTCATGATGGTGACCGGCGCGTCGGGCGCCAGCGTCACCCGGATCCGCTCGCCTCCCAGCCGCACCCAGGCCTCGGGATCGTCCCGGCCGTCGCGGAGGATCTCGTAGGTCTCTCCCGCCCGGCGGGCGGTGGGGCGCTCCCACAGGATCCGCTCGCCCTCGAAGGCGAAGATCGAGACGACCCCGTCGGTCCGCGCGGTCACGTGGGGGTCGATCCACACCGTGGGCAGCCTTCGGCGCGGCGCTCCGTCGAGGCCCACGCGCACCAGGTTGAAGCGGAAGACGGCCCGGCCCCCCGGCACGAGGGGGGAGGAAAAGCTGAACTTGCCGACCAGCGGCACGGGCTTGAGCCCCGCCGCCCGGGCCGCATCGGCATTGAGCAAGAGCACCGCCGGAAACCCCAGCGCCACCCGCACCTTCAGGGCGGCATTCCGCACCGTCGCCTGCACGACGGGTTCGGGATCGGCCACCAGCACCCGGGGCTGGCCCTGGGCACCGGCCCCTGAACCGGCCCCTAACAGGCCGGACAGCAACAGCGCACACCCCAACCCACGGCCGGAGGCCGGGCGGGGGTGGCTCACTCCCCGCGCGCCGCTCCCCCCGGGGCGACGGCCAACAGCTCCACGCGGAAGTCGAGCACGGCGTTCGGCGGGATCACGCCACCCGCGCCCTTCGGGCCGTAGGCCAGTGCCGGGGGGATGAGGATGCGATAGGCCCCACCGGGCTTCATGAGCCGGAGGCCCTCCGCCAGACCCGGGATCAGGCCGTCCACCGGAAACGCCGCCGGCTGGCCCGTGGCGTAGCTTGAATCGAACACGGTCCCGTCGGCGAGCCGCCCTTCATAGTTCACGAGCACCGTGTCGCCAGAGGTGGGCGACGCGCCGGACCCGCGGCGGAGCTCTTCGAACTGCAGGCCGCTCGGCAGCACCTTCACCCCAGGCCGACGGGCGTTGGCATCCAGCACCGCCGCCACGCGTCGGGCCTCGGCCCGCAGCTCGCGCGTGCCGGCCCATGCGAGCGCCACCATCGCCGCCACGCCCACCACGCCCGCCAGGATCCAGGGCCCGACCGCCCCGACGGCGCGCGCCCGTGTCACGGCCGGCTCAGCGGATCCCGTCGCGCTCGAGACGCTTGCGGTCCAGCTTGCGAGCCCGGCGGATGGCCGCCGCACGCTCGCGCGCGCGTCGCTCCGACGGCTTCTCGTAATGGCGGCGCAGCTTCATCTCCCGGTAGATGCCCTCGCGCTGCAACTTCTTCTTGAGCGCGCGGAGGGCCTGATCGATGTTGTTGTCCCGTACGATGATCTGCATGTGCCGCCTGCCTGTCTCCCTCAACCTGGTGGCGGGCGATGGCGCCCGCCGGCGAAACGAAGGGCGCAGCCGGAGGGCCGGCGGCGCCCACGTCGTCCATATAGCGTGAGGCGGCGGGGGCGACAAGCCGCAGGCGCTTGGCCGGCCCTTGGGCCTTGCCTATGGGCGGGCCATGGACCAGCCGACCCTGTCCGAGCTCTCCCCCCGCCTGGCGCTGGCCATGCTGCCGCACGTCCCCTTCGACGGCTGGACCCGGCAAGCCCTGCGCAAGGCCGCCGCCGACCTCGGCATCGATTGGGACGTAGCGGCCATCGTGTTTCCGGCTGGGGCCCCCGACATGGTGGCGGCCTACGTCCGGGCGGCCGACCGGCGAATGCTGGACACTTGCGACACGGCCGAGTTCCGAACGCTCAAGGTCCGCGACAAGGTGAAGGGCGCCATCCGGACCCGGCTCGAGGAGGCCGCACCGCACCGCGAGGCGGTGCGCCGGGCCGCCGCGGTGCTGGCGCTGCCAGGCAACCTGCCGCTCGCCCTCCGACTCACCTGGGGCACGGCCGATGCCATCTGGCGGGCCGCGGGCGACACGGCCACCGATTTCAACCACTACACCAAGCGCACGTTGGCCTCGGCCGTCTATTCGGCCACCCTGTTCCATTGGCTGGGAGACGAGAGCGAGGGCTTCGCCGACACCTGGGCGTTCCTCGACCGGCGGATTGACGACGTCATGCGGTTGGGGCGGCTCACGGGGCGGTTGCGCCGGGCCGCCCCGGAGGACGGCTTCGACCTCATCCGGTTCCTGGGCCGGCTGCGCTATCCTCCCAAGCGGGCGTGAGCGGTTTCCCCGGCGCTGCCGGGCTCCTGACACGGTCCGGTCATCGAGCTGTTGCATGTCATCAAGCCGTTGCATCAGGTGGGTGGAGGTATCTTGTGCTGCGTGCAGGGATGCTGCGTGCAGGGATCCTGGCGGTGCTGTGGCTTGCGGCGTGCGCCCCCGCAGCGCCGCCGAGCGGACCGGCACCTGCGCCCGCGCCCAGCGGCGGACCGGCAGCTGCGCCCGCGCCCAGCGGCGCGGCACCGGCGGCTCTCGCCGCGACCGGCCGGCCCACGTCCGTCATCCTCTTCATCACCGACGGGGCGAGCTACGAGACCTGGAACATCGCAGGCTACTGGGCCCGGGGAGAGCGTGACGGCGCGCCCTGGTCGGCCTGGCCGGTCCGGCTCGGCATGACGACCTACCCGCTCAACACCGAGCGCCGCCCCCAGCACAGCGGCCGGCCGCGGGTGGGCTATGATCCTGTGCGTGCCTGGGACACGACCCTCATCGCCGCCGACGACCCCCCTCAGCCTCCGGCCATGCCCGGCGCCCCTGCCCGCCGGTACCCCTCTCCCTTCGCCGGCTACCGGTGGCTCAAGTCGGACTACACGGACTCCGCGGCCGCCGGCACGGCGCTCGCGAGCGGAATCAAGACCTACAACAACGCCATTTCGGTCGACGACTTCGGTCGGCCCGTCCCCCTCGTGACCGAGACGGCCAAGGCCCAGGGCTTCGCCACGGGCGTGGTCACCAGTGTCCCGTTCACCCACGCCACGCCGGCCGTGTTCGGCGCCAACGTGACGGAGCGCGACGCCTATCACGAGATTGGCCGGCAAATGCTGCGGGGCGAACGGCTGGACGTGGTGGCAGGCGCCGGCCACCCGGACTTCGACGACGACGGGCGCCCGCGCACCCGCCCCGACTTCACGTGGGTCGCCCCCAACGACTGGGCCGATCTGAAGGCCGGCCGCCTGGGCCGCACGCTATTTGAATCGACGGCCGAGATCCGTGCCCTGGCCGAAGGCCGCGGCGTGCCGCCCGGCCGGCTCGCCATCGTGCCGCGCGTGGGCTCGACCCTCCAGTTCCGGCGCGACGCCAAGGTCGCGGGCCCGGACCCCGCCAATCCGTCGGGCGCCGCCTTCACCCGCGGCCTGCCCGACCTGTCGCTCCTCACGCTGGCCGCGCTGGAACGGTTGGGTCGCGAGCCGAAGGGGTTTTTCCTGATGGTCGAGGGCGGAGCGGTCGACTGGGCCGCCCACGCGAACGACACCGGCCGGCTCATCGAAGAGCAGCTCGACTTCGAGCGCGCGGTGGCCGCCGCCAGCCGGTGGCTCGCGCGCCGGGGCCGGCTCGATCGAACGCTCCTCATCGTGCTCACCGACCATGGGAACGGGTTGCCGCTTGGCCCCGAGAGCGACCGCATTGCCTTCCAGCCGGTCGTGAACCACGGCCAGGGGCGCCTGCCCGGCGTGCGCTGGCATTCGGGCACGCACACCAACGAGAACACGCGGCTGTGGGCGACCGGACCCTACGCCCGCTGCCTGGAACGCTGGGTCGTGCTGCGCGATCCGGGCCTTGCCGACATCGTGCGCCACAACGCCGACGGCGCCACGATCGACAATACGGCCATCGCACCCGTCATGCGCGCGGCCTTGACCGGTGGCCCCTGCCCCGACCCCGGCCGCTGAACCCTGGCCGCCCGATCGTCGCAGACCCCGATGGTGCTGCCGGCGAGGATCGAACTCGCGACCTCAGCCTTACCAAGGATGCGCTCTACCACTGAGCTACGGCAGCGCCCGCGCACCGCCGCCTTGCGCGGGCGGCCTGCGGGCTGTCAAGCGAGGCGGGCGGTGGCCGACCGTCGACCGCCGCGGGGCGCCGGTGGGACGGCCGGCAGCCGCAGGACGACCTGCAGACCGCCAAGATCCTCGCTTTCCCCCAGTTCCACGGCCCCGCCGTGCATCGCGGCGATGTCGCGGACGATGGCGAGCCCCAGGCCCGTACCGGGCTTGTCCTGATCGAGGCGGGCCCCGCGGCGGAACAGGCCCTCGCGCAACGGGACGGGAATGCCGGGGCCGTCGTCCTCCACCACCAGCTCGAGCCATTCGCCGTGGCAGCGCAGCGTGGCGAACACCCGCCCGCCGCCATACTTGGCCGCATTGTCCAGCAGGTTGCCCGCCATTTCCTCGAAGTCCTGCATTTCGCCGCGAAACACCGCCTCGCGGTCGCCGTCGATGTCGATCACCACGCCCCGGTCCGCATGGATCCGCTCGATGGCCCGGGCCAGCCGCTCGAGTGACGGCCAGGCCGGCGTGCGCGCGGTGGAGTCGGGCCGCCGGGCCGCGGCCCGGGCGCGGGCCAGATGGTGGTCGATGTGGCGGCGCATGGTGGCCACCTCCCGCCGCACGGTCTGGGCAAGGTCGGGGCTGCCTGCCTCGGCCTCGTTCATCATCACGCTGATGGGCGTCTTCAGCGCATGGGCCAGATTGCCGGCGTGGGTGCGGGCGGCCTCGACCACGGCCTCGTTCTGAGCGATGAGGGCATTGAGCTCGGCCACCAGGGGCTCGACCTCGGGCGGGACGACGCGTTCGGGCACGCGCGCAAGCCGGCCCGACCGGATGGCGGCGATCGAAGCTGACAATCGCCTGAGGGGCCTCAGGCCCACGCTGGCCTGAAGGGCGGCCAGCGCCAGGAGCCCCAGCGCCAGGAGGCCGAGCGACGTCCACAGCAGCCGGCGCACCCGGGCCACCTCCTGGTCGAGCGCTCCGGCCGCTTCGGCCACGGCGAAGCGGAACACCGTGGTCGAGCCCGGCAACACCACGTCGCGCTCGACGATCCGCAGCGGCTCGCCCGGGAACTGGTCGGAACGGCCGGTGCACACCTGCGGGCACGGCCGGTCGAGGTCGAGGACCAGCGTGCGGTCCCACAGCGAGCGCGACCGTCGGTCGGCCCGCCCCTTGGCGCTCACCTGCCAGTAGCGGCCCGAGTAGGGCTCGCCGTAGGCCGGGTCCAGGGCGAAGCGCCCGAAGCCCACCAGGTCGCCCGCCGCGTCCAGCTCGGCCCCGGCCACCATGCGGGGCAGCACGTCGGCCAGGCGACGGTCGAAGTTGCGCACCAGCGTGTCCTCGATCGCCCGTTCCAACAGCAGGCCACCACCCAGCGTGAGGGCCGCGATCCAGACGACCGACACCGCGAGCAATCGGGCCGACAGCGACGGCGGGCGCACCCGCCGCGGGCCGTCAGCCTTCGAGGCTGTAGCCGAGCCCGCGGATGGTGGTGATGATCTCGGGTCCAAGCTTCTTCCGGATGCGGGTCACGAACACCTCGATCGTGTTCGAATCGCGATCGAAGTCCTGATCGTAGATATGCTCGATGAGCTCGGTGCGCGAGACCACCTTGCCCTTGTGGTGCATCAGGTAGGACAAGAGCTTGTATTCCTGGGCGGTGAGCTTCACCGGCACGCCGCCCTTGGTCACCCGGCCCGAGCGCGTGTCGAGCACCACGTCGCCCGCCTTGAGCTCGGCCGAGGCATGGCCGCTGGCCCGCCGGATGAGCGCCCTGAGCCGCGCCACCAGCTCCTCCGCCCGGAACGGCTTGGCCAGATAGTCGTCCGCCCCGGCGTCGAGCCCCGTCACCTTGTCCGACCACGAATCGCGCGCGGTCAGCACCAGCACGGGCATCTTCCGTCCGGCCTCGCGCCAGCGCCGCAGCACGGTGAGCCCGTCGACCTCGGGCAGGCCCAGGTCCAGCACGACGGCGTCGTACGCCTCCGTCTCGCCCAGGAACTGTCCTTCCTCACCGTCCGGCGCGACGTCGACGGCGTACCCCGACGCCTCGAGGGTGCGGCGCAGCTGGCGGGCCAGGTTGGGCTCGTCCTCGACGATCAGGATCCGCACCGCGCCCCTCCGTCCGGTACGGGCGGCTAGCGGCGCACCGCCAGCACTCGGCCGGTGCGGGCGTCAAGGTCGGCCCAGCACACGCGCCCCCCAGGTTGCAGGAACTTCACGCGATAGACCTGCGTGGCGAGATCAGGGTCGGTGCCGATGTATTCCACCCCCCCGCACGCCGATTGGGCGCGGGGCAGCAGGCGGCCCAGCGACATTAGCTCGCCCGAGCGGACGTCGCTTGCGGCCAGATCATGGTCGGCCGGACGGCGGAGCGCCGCGCCCGGGCGCGCTTCGGCCCAGCGCGGCGGGTCCGTGGAGGGCTCGGCGACCACCGGGCCCGCGCCCGCCAGCACGAGGCCGCCGGCCACGCGCGACACGACCCGGGCGAACCACCGGAGCATGCCCGATGCCGCTAGGAACGAGGCCGTGAACCGGCCCTGAACTTGCCCTTCTTGCCGGCGCGCGCCGGTGCCGGCAGGGGCGGGGCGTGGCCCCCCTGCTCACGCTCGAAGACATTCGCCTGCGCCAGGCCGGGCGCTGGCTTCTGGATGGCCTGTCGCTCGCCATCCAGCCGAAGGATCGGTTGGCCCTCGTCGGCCGCAACGGGGCCGGCAAGTCGACCCTGTTGCGTCTCTTGGCAGGCCTCATCGAGCCGGATGCCGGCCGGCGGATCGTCTCGCCCCGAACGCGGATCGCCCTGATCGAGCAGGAGCCCGACTTTTCGGGCTTCGCGCGGCTCGTCGATTGGGCCCTGGCCGGCCCCGACGCCCCGCTGCCGCACGCCCTCGAAGCCGCGGCCCAACGCCTGGAGGTCGACCTCGCGCGCCCCTGCGACGAAGCCTCGGGGGGCGAGCGGCGGCGGGCCGCGCTAGCGCGCGCTCTGGCCCAGGCCCCCGACCTGCTGCTCTTGGACGAGCCCACCAACCACCTCGACATCCGCGCCATCGCCCGGCTCGAGACCTGGCTCGAGCGGTTCGGCGGGGCCTTCGTGGTGGTGAGCCACGATCGGGCGTTCCTCACCCGACTGACACGGGCCTGCCTCTGGCTCGATCAGGGCGTCCTGCGCCGGCGAGAGGTGGGCTTCGGCGGGTTCGAAGCGTGGGCCGAGGAAGTGGAGGCCGAGGCGGAACGGGCCGCCGCGCGGCTCGACACGCGTCTTGGTCAGGAAACGCGCTGGCTCGCCCGCGGCGTGACGGCGCGGCGACGGCGCAACCGCGGGCGGCTCGCGCGGCTGGCATCCCTCAGGGCCGAGCGTCGGGCGCTGTTGGGGGCGCGCGTCGGCCGGCCGGCCCTCGGGCTGGCCACCGACGAACGGCGGGCGCGCCGCGTCCTCGAGGCCGAGGGCGTGTGGCTGACACACGGCGGCCGCGTCCTCGTGCGGGACCTTTCGCTCGAAGTGCTGCGCGGCGATCGGATCGGCCTCGTGGGCCCCAACGGCGCGGGCAAGACGACCCTGCTGCGCTTGCTGATGGGCGAGATCCCCCCTGACCGCGGCCAGATCCACCGGGCCCAGGGACTGGTGGGCATCACCATCGACCAGCAGCGCCGCCTGCTGGACCCGGCTCGGCGAGTCCGCGACGTGCTGTGCGACGGTGGGGACTGGCTTGACGTGCGCGGCGAACGTCGGCACGCCCGGGCCTACCTCAAGGACTTCCTGTTCCATCCGGACGTGCTCGACGCGCCCGTCGGAAGCCTGTCGGGGGGCGAGCGGGCGCGCCTCCTTCTGGCGCGCGAGTTCGCCCGGCGGGCGAGCCTTTTGGTGCTGGACGAGCCCACGAACGACCTCGACCTCGAGACGCTCGACCTCCTGCAGGAGGTGGTGGCCGAGTTCGACGGCACCGTGCTGGTGGCGAGCCACGACCGCGACTTCCTGGACCGCACCGTGACCATGACGCTGTTCCTCGACGGCTCGGGCCGGGTGGAGGTGGTGGCCGGCGGCTGGTCGGATCTGGCCCGACAGCTGGGCCGCGACCCCTGGGCGGATGCGGCCGCGCAACCGACCGGGAACGGACCGGTCGCCGTCCCCCGGCCGACGCGATCGCGCCCTGCGGCAGGGGCGGCGCGGGCAGCGCGCGCGGAAGGGCCCCGGCTCGGCTACCGCGAGTGGCGCGAGCTCGAGCGACTGCCCGAGGCCATCGCCCGGCACGAGGTCCGCATCGCCGAGCTCGAACGCGCGCTGGCCGACCCTGCGTTGTGGACGCGCGAGCGCGACCGGGCCGAGGCGTTGGCACGGGAGCTCGAGGCCACGCGCGCGGCACTCGCGGCCGATGAGGAGCGATGGCTTGCGCTGGCGGCGCTTGCGGAGACGGCCGAAGCGACCTGAGGCCCTGCGGGTTCAGGCGAATTCGGCGCCGGGCGGGATCTCGACCGGCGGCAGCACCGACGGACCCGGCCGACGAAGCGGCGCCCGGCCACCGTGCAGTCGCACGAAGTCCTCGATCGCCGGGGCGACGATCTCGCGCCACTTGCGCCCGTTGAAAATACCGTAGTGCCCGGCCCCGGGCACCAACAGATAGTCCTTCCGATGCGACGGCAGGTTCCGGGCGAGCGTCAGGGCGGCCTTCGTCTGGCCCACGCCCGAGATGTCGTCGCGTTCGCCCTCGATGGCGAGCAGGGCCACGTCGGTGATGGCCCCCAGATCGACCCGCTCGCCGCGGTGGATGAACTCGCCCTTGGGCAGCAAGTGCCGCTGAAAGACCTCGTCTACGGTCTGCAGGTAGAACACCGCATCCATGTCGCAGACCGAGAGATATTCCTCGTAGAAGGCCTTGGTGGCTTCCGCACTTTCCTCGTCGCCCTCTACCAGGTGCTTGAACATCTCCCAGTGGCTGACGAGGTGATTGCCCAGGTTCATGGCCATGAAGCCCGCAAGCTGCAAAAAGCCCGGATAGATCCGTCGTCCGCGCCCCGGATAGGCGAAGGGCACCACGTGGATCACGTTCTGCTCGAACCAGGCGAGCGGCCGTTCCTTGGCCACGCGGTTGACCTCGGTGGGGGCCTCGCGGGTGTCCACCGGCCCCCCCATCATGGTGAGGGAATAGGGCCGCGCCGGGTCGCGCCCGGCCGACATGAGCGCCACCGCCGCCAGCGCCGGCACCGAAGGCTGGCAGACGGCCACGACGTGCGCCCGCTCGCCCCGGGCGGCCAGCAGCCGGATCCAATCGATGAGATAGTCGATGTAATCGTTCAGGCTGAAGGTGCCCTCCGACAGCGGGACCATCTTGGCATCCCGCCAATCGGTGATGAACACCTCGTGGCTGGGCAGCAGTCGTTCGACGGTGCCCCTCAGCAGGGTGGCGTAATGGCCCGACATCGGGGCCACCAGCAGGATCACGGGATCGTGGCCTTCGATCCCCACCCGCTCGAAGTGCTTGAGCTGGCCGAAGGGTCGGCGGTCCAGGATCGCTTCCCGGACTTCGACGACCTGGCCGTCCACGATGGTGCGGTGCAGTCCGAAGGCGGGCTTGCCCCGGGGCTTGAGCGCGTGGGCGAAGACATCGAGAGCGGCCGCCGCGACGGGCGCGCCGTGGTGGTAGGCCAGCGGGTTGAGGAAGCTCGACCACCAGCCGGACGAGACGCGGGCCCAGGCGGTGGCCCCGGCCGCCCAGCCGCGTCCCAACTCATAGGCGTCGTAGAGCATCGTCACACAAGGTCCTCCGGCGCGGCAGCACCCGGCGGCATGAGCCGCCGTCGCGACCACGCGCCGCACCCTAGGCCTCTTGCCCCGCTTGTCCACGCCAAAAAGGGTTGCATGGCCGCCACAGGTCGCGCGCGACGGTTCCGAAACCGGCACGACCTCCAAAAAGTGGCAGAGCGGGCCGGTTCGAAGTCCGACCTATGAGCCTGCCGGTCAAGGTCAAGGCCTGCGCAGACAGGGCCCTCGGGAGGGAGGAGGACATGACCGGCTTCCGCGCGCTGATGGACCTGACCGGCTTCCGCGCGCTGATGCTGTCGGGTGCGGCCCTCGTGGCCGGCCCCGTCGTCGCTCAGACGGCCGAGACGCCAGCGCTCGAGGACATCGTGGTGACGGCCACCCGGCGGGCCGAGTCGATCCAGGACGTTCCCGTTTCCGTCTCGGCCATCCCGCCCACCCAACTGGCCGCCGCGGCCGCCCCGGACATTCGCGACCTGGTGGGCCGCACGCCCAACCTGGTGATCGATCCCGTCGGGGCGGGCCCCTCGGCGGCGGCCATCTCGATCCGCGGCATCAGTTTCGAGGACATCGAGAAGAGCTTCGACCCGGCCGTGGGCGTGCTGATCGACGGCGTCTACCTCGGCACCAACACGGGGCAGTTGCTCGACTTCTTCGACTTCGAACGGGTCGAGGTGCTGCGCGGGCCCCAGGGCACGCTGTTCGGCCGGAACACCACCGCGGGGGTCATCAATATCCAGCGCACGCGGCCCACGGGGGAACTGGGCATGCGCGTGCTGGGCACCATCGGCAACTACGGCCGACGCGACCTACGGGCGGTGGTGAACACGCCCGAAATCCTCGGAGGCCTCAGCGCCAAACTGTTCTGGCTGCACGCCCAGAACGAGGATTTCTACACCAACCGGACGCTTGGGGAGGATTACGGGGGCCGCAACTACGACAACTATGGCGTGGCCGTCCGCTTGCGGCGGGGCCCCCTCGACATGATCCTGACCTACGAACGGGTCGAGGAACGGACCGAGACCGACACCACGCCCTTGGGGCGAACCGGGGTGGACCTCATCTGCGCGCCCATTCCCGGCCTGCCGCCGGGCTTCCTGCCGCCTCGCGACCAGTGCGACCGCACGACCGAAGAACAGCTCTACGAGACGTTCACGAACGTCCCTAGCCTGGTGCGGAACGACGGCGACAATTTCACCGCCAACATCGAGATCGACGGCGGGATCATCCAGGTCACTTCCGTCACGGGCTATCGCACGAGCGACGAGAGCGTGCGGCAGGACTTCGACTCCACCTCGATCAACTTCTTCGATACCTTGCGGATTCAGGAGTACAAGCAGTTCACGCAGGAACTGCGCTTCTCCGGCGATGCGACCGAACGCATCAACTACGTCCTCGGCGTGTTCTACTTCTGGGCCAATTACAAGCTGGATCAGACGACCTTCTTTGGGCGCCTCCTGCAGACGCTGGCCCGCCTGCCCCCGCAGGGTGGGAACCGGGTCGACCATTACAACACCTCCGTCGCCATCTTCGGCGACGTGCAATGGCGGATCACGGACCGGCTGCGGCTGTCGCTGGGCGGGCGTTACAACTGGGATGACAAGAATTATACCAACGACTATCTGAAGACTGGCCTACCCCAGTTCATCGCCAAACCTTCGGCCAGCTGGACGAGGTTCCAGCCGCGCGCGTCGATCGACTATCGCTTCTCGGAAGGAAACCTAGCCTACTTCACCTACGCTCGGGGCTATCGTGCCGGCGGCTTCAACGGGCGCGGGCAGACGGCCTTCTCCGCCAACACGCCGTACGACCCCGAGACGGTCGACAGCTACGAGGCCGGTCTCAAGACCACCTGGCTCGACGGGCGGCTGTCGGCCAACGTGGCGGCCTTCCTCACGAAATACGACGACAAGCAGGAAGAGGTCGTCCGCCCCGCCCCGCCGCCGGCCGGCCAGGAAACCATCGTGGCCAATGCGGCATCGGCCACCATCTGGGGTGTCGAGGCCGAGTTCCGGGCCCTGCCCTTCGATCGGGTCAACCTGTGGGGTTCGGTCGGGTATCTGGATGCCGGCTACGACGAGTTCACCACCATCATCGGCGGCCAGGTGGTCGACATCTCGAGCCGCACGATGCGCCGCACGCCCAAGTGGAGCCTGTCGGTGGGCGGCGACTGGACGGTCCCGCTCGAACCCGTCGAGGTCAACCTGTCGGCCAGCTACCGCTACGTGGGGGCCTATCAGACGACCATCATCGGGGCCTGGTTCGACCCCCGGGTGAACGACCCGCGAGGCCTGGCCGACGCGCGGCATCTGCTCGATGCGTCGGCGGCCGTGTACTTCAACCTGGGGAAGCTGCGGACCCGGGCCGCCATCTTCGGGCGCAACATCCTGAACGACAAGGGCCTTTCGGCCGCCCTTCCGGTGGCCGGCCTGTTCACCTTCGGCACCGGCCGGCCCCTGCGCACCTTCGGCGGCGAGATCGGATTCGAATTCTAGCCCGGGGTCTCGCCGGGCGTGGGGGCCGATCGGCGGGCGTGCCCTCTGGCGAAGAGCGCCAGCCGGTCGCCCGCCAGGGCCACGATCGCGATCCACAGCCAGCCCAGCATCATGAGGCTGCCCCCGATCGGCGCGAGCGCGGCGAGGCCGCGCGGGGCGCCCATCGCCAGCAGGTCGAGGATGCCCGCGAACACCAGGCTGCCCAGCGCCAGGGCCCAGGCCCCGATCGCGGCGGCCCGGTCACGTCGCCAACCGAGGAGGGCGAAGACGGCCGCGGCGTGGGGCAGCTGGAACATGGCGCCGATCAGGATCCACTCCCGTTCCCGCCCGGGTGCCAGCCCGTGGACGGCGAAGGTGCCGAAAGTGAGCGCCAACATGGCGTTGAGGGCCGCGAGCGCCGGCAGGAAGCGGGGCGTGCCGGTGCCCTTGCCGGCCACGGCGCCTCGGCCGGTCAGGCCTCGCGCGCCCAGCGCATCGGGGCCGGATCGAGGCGCTCCAGCACGTAGAGGCTGCCTCCCGACCCCCGAACCAGCCGGAAGCCATCGTCCAGGAAGCTCAGCCGGGTGAGGAGGGGCGGATGGCGCTCGGGGTCGATCGGCCGCTCGATCCGCGGACGCTCGCCATACAGAAGGGCGCGCTCGAAGCGGATGTCGATCGCCCGGTCGTCGCGGACGGCGTAGGTGCCGGCCACCACCAGGGTGGCGGGAAGGCCGTCGGCGTCGATCAGGTGGACGACATTGTCGTACCAACCGGTGGCGGGCTCGGTTTCCTGGTAGATCTCGACCACGTCCACTTCGGTGCGCGGCAGGGCTCCGAAGCTGAGCGCCGCCAGGGTCGACCGCCGCAGCAATCCGAAGCTTGCGTAGACAAGATGCCAGCGCCCCCGCAGCAGCGCGGCCGCCCGCGCGGGCCGGGCCGTCGGGTTCAAGGCTTCGAGCTCGGCCGCCAGGCGTTGCAGGCGGGCCACCTCGGCACCGCCGGCGGCAAAGCCCACCTCGGTGACCGCACCCAGGGCCGCAAGCTCGGTCTTGAGGCGGGCGATGCGGAACGGATCGAACGGATGGCCCAAGGCCGGCTCCATCATGAACGCTTGGGGCGTCGGCCCGCCGGGCGTCAACCTCGCGCTTTTGGGGCCGGTCTAGTCGCGCACCACCAGCACGATCTTGCCCACGTGCCGGCCCGATTCCATGTAGCGATGGGCGGCGGCCGCCTCGGCCAGCGGAAAGGTCTTGTCCAGGCGGGCCTTGAGTCGCCCGTCGGCGAAGGCGGGCCACACCTTCTCCAAGAGTTCCTGCGCCACCTTCGCCTTGAACGCCACGTCGCGGGGGCGGAGCATCGAGCCCGTGAGCACCAGCCGCCGGCGCATCACCAGACCGATGTCGACCTCGGCGCGCGCGCCGCGCTGGAAGGCGATCGAGACGTGCCGGCCGCCTTCGGCCAGGCAGACGAGGTTGCGGGGCACATAGTCGCCACCCACCATGTCCAGCACGACGTCCACCCCGCGGCCACCCGTCAGTTCGCGCACTTCGGCGGCAAAATCGCGCGCGTTGTAGTCGATGGCGTGCGTCGCCCCCACGGTGCGGGCCGCGGCGCATTTGGCTTCGCTGCCGCAGGTGACGATGATCCTGAGATCGAACAGGCGAGCGAGGTCGATGGCCGTCGTGCCGATGCCCGAGGTGCCACCATGCACCAGCACCCAGTCGCCGGCCTTGGCCTGGCCCAGGCCGAACAGGTTGGCCCAGACGGTGAAGTAGGTTTCGGGCAGGCCCGCCGCCTCGGCAAAGCGCATGCCGGGCGGCACCGGCAGGCAGGTGCCTTCGGGCGCGACGGCATATTCGGCATAGCCGCCGCCCAGCACCAGGGCAGTCACGGGATCGCCCACGCGCAAGCGCGTCACGCCCTCCCCCAGCGCCACGACTTCGCCGGCCACCTCAAGCCCCGGGATCGACGGCGCGCCGGGCGGCATGGGATAAAGCCCCAGGCGCTGCAAGATGTCCGGGCGGTTGACCCCGGCCGCGTGCACGCTGATCAGCACCTCGCCGGGCCCGGGTGTCGGCACGGGCCGTTCGTGGAGTTCCAGGACCTCAGGACCACCCGGCCCTGGCGGATCGATGGCCCGCATGACGGCGGGTATCCGGTCGGCCGGCTGGCTGGTGGCAAGGCTTGCCATCTGTCCCCCGTTGGCCCGTTGTGCTGGGCGGGGCCTTGCCACAAGGCCGGGCACAGCAGAAGCGGGAACCGGGGGTATGGGCCGGGGATGACGTCATGACCGAACCGGACGAGGGCCCCCCGCGGCGCACGGCCGACCTTCTTGCCGAGCTCGCCCGCCAGGATCTCGACCGCCTGTCGGTCGAGGAGCTGGACGCCCGGATCGCCGCTCTCGAAGCGGAGATCGCGCGCACCCGGGCGCGCCGAGAGGCCGCCGCCCGCTTCCGCGCGGCCGCCGAGGGGTTGTTCCGGCCCCGATGACCATGGCGCGCGTCGTGGCGCACCTCGTGGCCCGCGACTTGACGCAGGCGGTGGCTCGGCCGGCCGACCTGCTGCTGCCCCCGGCGTTCCTCGTGGTGGTGGCGGTCACCTTCGCCCTGGCGCTGGGGGCTGAGGCAGCGCGCCTTGCGCCTGCGGCCCCGGCCGCGCTCTGGGTGGGGGCGTTCCTTGCGGCCCTTTTGCCAGTGCCGGGGCTGTGGGCGGCCGACCTGGCCGACGGCACGCTCGACCAGCTGGCCGTCCGCGGGATCCCGGCCGAGACGGTGGCGGCGGCGCGGCTCGTGGCCACGATCCTGCTGCTCGGCGTGCCGCTCCTCATGGCGTTGGCGCCCGCCGGCCTGCTCTTGGGGCTGGCCCCGCGCCAGCTCGTCTCGTTGGCGCTCTCGCTCCTTCTGGGCGTGCCGGGCCTTGCGGCGCTGGCCGTGCTAATGGGCGCGCTGGTGGCCGGGGCGCGCGGCGGGGCGGGGCTGGTGGCCGTGCTGCTGGTCCCGATCGCCATCCCCCTGCTCGTCTTCGGCGCGGGCTTCGCTGCCCCCGGCGCTCCCCGCCTGATGGGCGGCACCACCCTCCTACTGGTGGCGTTGTGCCCGTTCGCCACCGCCATGGCGCTGCGCCTCGGTCGGGAAGCCTGACGCATGGAGCGGCCGGCCGGCGGCGTGGCCGCACGGCGGAAGGGCGCACACGCGCTACGGTAAAGGGCCAGGGCTCGAGGCGATGGTCGAAGCGCCAGCCGGCCGAGCCTTGGCGGCCCACGCCTGCGCAGCCCGCCGGGACCGCCGGCCTCGATCCCGCCAAGGTGGGCGAGGCGCCGGCCGAGCGCGCGCGACGGCGTGACGGACGGCATGGGCCGCGGCGCATGCCCTGTTCGCGCATACGGCGGGCCGGCTCAACCTCGATGGCCGAGCGCGGGCAACACCTCCTGGAAGCGTTCCGCCCGGAGGTGAAGGCCAAGGGGGTCGCGGGCCCCTTCGGAGATCTCGAGGCCCGGCTCGACCGCGATGCGGACAGTGGCACCCTCGACGATCTCGCCGCCTCGGTCCGGCGCCTGCTGGGGGGCGGCTCCGCAACCCCCTGCGTGACCGAAAGTCGGCTGACGCGCCTTCCCGGCGCTGCTAGACGGCCCACATGCCGCAGGCGTTCGGCTGGCACGACCTGGCCAACCCGCACCGGTTCCGGGCGGTGGCCGCTCGCGTGCTCCCCTGGCTCCTTGCCGCCGCGGCCGGCTTCCTGCTCACCGGCTTGGGCCTTGGCCTCTTCGTGGCCCCGCCCGACTATCTGCAGGGTGAATCCGTGCGCATCATGTACGTCCACGTGCCGGCCGCATGGCTGTCGCTGGCGGGCTACGCCGGCATGGCGGGGGCGGCGCTTGCCGGCCGGATCTGGCGACATCCGCTGGCGGACCTCACCGTGCGCGCGATCGCCCCCGTCGGTGCGACCTTCGCGCTCGTGTGCCTGGTCTCGGGATCGCTGTGGGGCCGGCCCACGTGGGGCACCTGGTGGGTGTGGGACGGGCGGCTCACCTCGATGCTGGTGCTGTTCCTCCTCTATCTCGGCGTGATCGCGCTCGCCCACGCGTTCGACGACCGCCTGCGGGGGGCGCGCGCTGCCGGCATCCTGGCCATCGTCGGGGTCGTGAACCTGCCCGTCATCAAGTATTCGGTCGAATGGTGGAACACGCTGCACCAGCCGGCCAGCATTCGGCTGTCGGGTTCCTCCATCCACCCGGACATGCTCGAACCCCTGCTGCTTTCGGCCACCGGGTTCCTGCTGCTGTTCGTGTCCATCGTCGTCATGCGGCTGCGGGCCCTGATCGCCGAGCAGCGGCGCGAGATGCGCCAGCGGCGCCGCGCCGCCTTGGCGGGATAGGGTCCGCGCCGCATGGACCACGGGCCCTTCATCGCCGGAGCCTACCTGGTGGCGGTGGTGGCCATCGGCGGTCTGACGCTCGCCTCGTTCCTCAGGATGCGTCGGGCCGAGCGGGAGGATTGAAGTGGCGGGGAAGCTTGCGCCGCGTCATCAGCGCCTGGTGCTGGCCGGCTCGGCCGCGTTCGCGCTCGTGGGTGCGGGCCTGCTGGCCTTGCCCGCCCTCGAGGACAAGGGCACGTTCTTCTACGCTCCGTCCGACCTGGTCCGCAAGCGGCCTCCCGCCGGGGAACGGATCCGCCTCGGCGGGCTCGTGAAGCCAGGCTCGGTCTTCCGCCAGGACGACGGGCTGACCCTGGCCTTCGTCGTGACCGACGGGTCGCAGGAGACGCACGTGCGCTACACGGGCCTGGTGCCCGACCTGTTCCGCGAAGGACAGGGCGTGGTGGCGACCGGCCGGCTGCTGCCCGACGGTCGCTTCCAGGCCGAGGAATTGCTGGCCAAGCACGACGAGAACTACATGCCCCCGGAAGTGGCGAAGAGCCTTCGCCCGACCGGATCCCCGGCCTCGTGACGGCCGTTCTGCCCCCGATCCCCGAGCTCGGGCACCTGGCGCTGTGGCTGGCGCTCGCCGCCGCGCTGGTGCAAGCGGTCGCCCCCTGGCACGCCCGCTTGGGGCAGGCGGCCGCGCCCGCGGCGGCGGCCCAGGGCCTCCTGGTCCTGGGGGCGTTCGTGGCGCTCGGCTGGGCGTTCCTCGTGTCGGACTTTTCGGTGGAACTCGTCACCGCCAACAGCCACACGATGAAGCCCACGCTCTACAAGCTGACCGGCATCTGGGCCAATCACGAGGGCTCGATGCTGCTGTGGGTGCTGATCCTGGCCTTGGCCGGGCTCCTCGTGGCGCTGATGCCCGCACCGCTCGGGCCGGCTTTCCGCGCCCGCGCGTTGGGCGTGGCCGGCATGGTCAGCGCCGGATTCCTGGCCTTCCTGCTGCTGGCCTCGAACCCGTTCACGCGCATCGAGCCCGCCCCCACCGAAGGGCGGGGTCTTAACCCCCTGCTGCAGGATCCGGGCCTCGCCTTCCACCCCCCCACCCTCTACGTCGGCTACGTGGGGCTGGTGGTGGCCTTCGCGCTGGCCGTGGCCGCTCTCCTCGAAGGCCGGGTGTCGTCCGACTGGGCACGCGCCACCCGCCCCTGGGTGGCGGGGGCCTGGGCGTTCCTGACTCTCGGCATCGCGCTGGGGGCCTGGTGGGCCTATTACGAACTGGGCTGGGGCGGCTGGTGGTTCTGGGATCCGGTCGAGAACGCGGCGCTGATGCCCTGGCTCGTCGCGACCGCCCTGCTGCACTCGATCCGCGTGCTCGAAACTCGCGGGGCGCTGCCCAACTGGACGTTGATGCTCGCCATCCTAGGCTTCGCCCTGTCGATGCTCGGCACCTTCATCGTCCGCTCGGGCGTGCTCTCGTCGGTGCACGCTTTCGCCGTGGATCCCACCCGCGGCCTGTTCCTGCTCGTCTTGTTGGCGGGGCTGACCGGCGGGGCGTTCCTGGTCTGGGCGCTCAAGGCCCCCCGCATCGCGGAGGGCGCGCGCTTCGCGGCCTTCAGCCGCGAGGGTTCGCTCGTCCTCAACAATCTCCTCCTGCTCGCCCTCCTTTCGATCGTGCTGGTGGGCACGCTCTACCCGCTGGCCCTGGAGGGCGTGTCGGGCCGCCAGATCTCGGTGGGCCCGCCCTATTTCAACGCCACCACCCTGCCCATCGTCCTGGGGCTTGCCGTGCTGATGGGGGTGGGGCCGCTCTTGGCATGGAAGCGCAACCCGCGGCCCGGCTTCGTCCGGCGCCTGTGGCCTCCCTTGGCGGCGGCGCTGGCGTTTGGGCTCATCGGTCTGGCCCTGGGGCTCAAGACCGTCCTGGCGGTGCTGGGCTTCGCTGCCGCCGGCTGGCTGATCGTGGCGAGCCTTCTGCCGTTCGTCGGAAGGCGCCGGGTGCCCACGTTCCTTGCCCTGGGCACGGCGATCGCCCATCTCGGCGCTGGCCTCGCCCTCCTGGGAGCGACCGCAAGCGGCGCGCTTCAGCGCGAAGCCCTGGTCTCGCTCCGCGTTGGCGACGGCTTTGCGGTGGGGGGACTCGAGGTCCGGTTGTACGACGTGGGCCCGGTGGCCGGCCCCAACTGGACCGCACTCGAGGCCACCCTGCACGTCAGCCGCGACGGGCGGCCGGTCGCTACCCTCACCCCCCAATCGCGCACCTACACCACGCCACCCATGGAAACGACCGAGGCCGGGATCGTCGGCTGGCGTGGCGGCGACCTTTATGCCGCGCTGGGGAAGCCCGACGGCTCGGGCCGCTGGCAGATCCACTTCTGGATCAAGCCGCTGGTGCATCTCCTGTGGGTCGGTGCGGTGTTGATGGCGACTGGTGCGGCGGTAGCGGCGGGTGGGCGCGCGCGGATGGCCTGGCCCGGGCGGGCCCGACCCCTCGTCTCGCGGCCGGTGCCCGTGCCCGCCGAATGACGGGACGCTTCGCGCAGGATGACGGTCAGCCGGATCCTCCCCCTGGTCCTGCTCGCGGCGCTGGCCACGTTCCTGGGGCTCAACCTGGGTCGGCCCCAACAGGCCACCGTTCGCAGCGCGATGGTGGGCAAGCCCGCGCCCGCCTTCGCCCTCCCCGGTCTGGCGGGGGAGCCGGGCCTGCGCCAGGCCGACCTCGCCACGGGCCGCCCGGTGCTCGTCAACCTGTTCGCAAGTTGGTGCCTGCCCTGCCGGGTGGAGGCGCCGCAGCTTGCCGCCCTGCGCCGGGCGGGCGTCGTCATCCACGGGATCGCCTTGCGAGACCGCCCCGAGGACGTGGCGGCCTTCCTCGCCCGCCACGGCAACCCGTTCGGCCGCATCGGCCTGGACGCCGATGGGCGGGTGGCGGTGGGCTTCGGCTCCTCTGGCGTGCCCGAGACCTTCCTGATCGACGGGCAGGGCATCATCCGGGCCCAGCACATCGGCGAGATCCGCCCCGAAGACGTGCCCAAGATCCTGAAGGAGCTGCGCCGATGGGGCTGAGGGCCGCTGCGTGGGCGATGGCGCTGGGGCTGGTGGGGGCCGCCCCGCCGCCCGATGGCTGGGGCGTCACCCCTCTGCCCGACCCCCGGCAGGAGGCGGCCGCCCGGCGGCTCATGCACGAGCTCAGATGCCTCACCTGCCAGAACCAGTCGATCGCGGAGAGCAACGCACCCCAGGCCGAGACGATGCGGGCGCTGGTGCGCGAGCGGATCCGGGCCGGGCGTTCGCCCGAGGACGTGCGCGCCGAGCTCATCGAGCGATACGGCGACTGGGTGAGCTTTCGGCCGCCGCCCAGGCCCGACACGTGGCTCTTGTGGGCCATGCCCGTCGTGGCGCTAGGGCTCGGGGCCGTGGTGGTGCGCCGGTTGCTGCGGTGAGTTGGCGGGTGGCGGCCGTGGTGCTGGCCGCGCTGGGCGTGGCGGCGACCGGCTATGCGCTGACCGGCCGGCCCGACCTGCCGGCCCGGCCCGCGCCCAAGGCCCCTCTCGATCCCCGGTTCACGCCCGAGGCTGAGAAGGCCCGCGCGACACTGCTCGAAGACCTGGGCGACGTGGGGGCCTGGATCACCCTGTCGAACGCGCTGATCCGCGAGGGGCGCACGCAACTTGCGGTCGAGGCAATGGAACAGGCGACCCGCGCCATTCCGGGCGAGGTCGACCTGTGGGTGCAGCTGGGGGTGGCATTGGTGACGCATGCGGAGGGCGAAGTGGTGCCCGCGGCCCGACTGGCGTTCGACCGTGCGGCGCGCCTCGATCCCGGCCATCCCGCCCCGCGCTACTTCCTGGGCCTGGCGTGGTTGCAGGCCGGGCGGCCGAAGGAAGCCCTGGAGGTATGGCGGGCGCTCCAGGCCGAAACGCCGCCCGATGCCCCATGGGCGGGTCAGCTCAAGCGCATGCTGGCCGCGGCCGAAGCCATGCGGCTCATGGGGGTAGGCGAGGAGTCGTGATGCCGACCGCCGCTTCGGTGCCGATTCCGTTGCCCACCGAAGTCCGGCCGTGCTAGCCGAGCTATCCTGCGGCCCCACGATGACGCCCGCCGCCACTCCCCTGCGATGAGCAACGCCGCCGGCCGCCGGGCCGCTCCGTTCCCGTCGCGTCAGGGCACCGCGCGCGGCGGCATGCCACGATGAACGACACCGCCCGCCAGGCCGTCCGGACGCGCCCGCCCCAGGCCGACTCGCTTGCGCGCCTCATGCTGGGCGCGCTGGGCGTCGTCTTTGGCGACATCGGCACGTCGCCCCTTTACGCGCTGCGCGAGACCTTCGTGGGCCATCACCCGCTGCCGGTGGACCGGTTCCACGTCTTCGGGGTCATCAGCCTCGTGTTCTGGACGCTGATCCTCATCGTGACCGTGAAGTACATCGGCGTCATCCTGCGGGCCGACAACCGGGGGGAAGGTGGCGCGATCGCGCTCCAGGCCCTGCTGATGCGGCACGGTGCGGGCGCGCGATGGCTTCCCGTGGTGGTGGTGCTGGGGGTGCTGGCCACCTCGCTGTTCGTGGGCGAGAGCATCATCACCCCGGCCATCTCGGTGCTTTCGGCGGTCGAGGGGCTGGTGGTGGTCGAGGCGAGGCTCGAGCCCTTGGTCCTCCCGCTTGCGGTGCTGATCCTGGTGGGGTTGTTCGTGCTCCAGGCGCGGGGCACGGCGCGCGTCGGCGCGTTGTTCGGGCCCGTCACCCTGTTCTACTTCCTCACCATCGCGACGCTCGGGGCCTTCAGCATCGCCGCAAGCCCCGGGATCCTGGGGGCGCTGTCGCCGCATCATGCCGTCCGCTTCTTCCTGAACGATGGTGTGTTCGCGTTCCTTGCGATGTCGTCCGTCTTCCTCGTCGTGACGGGGGCAGAAGCGCTCTATGCCGACATGGGCCATTTCGGCCGCCGGCCGATCGCCTTGTCGTGGCTCCTGATCGTCTTTCCGGCCTTGATGCTCAACTACCTGGGCCAGGGCGCCCTGCTGCTGCGGGATCCGGAGACGATCCGCAATCCCTTCTTCCTGCTGGCGCCCGAGGTGCTGCGCCTGCCGCTGGTCGTGCTGGCCACGCTGGCCACGATCATCGCAAGCCAGGCGGTGATCTCAGGGGCCTTCTCGATCACCCGGCAGGCCGTGCAGCTGGGGTTCCTGCCACGGCTCAGGATCCGTCATACATCCGAGCGCACCGAAGGCCAGATCTACATCCCGTTCGTCAACTGGGGCTTGCTCGCGCTCGTCGTGCTCCTGGTCCTGTCGTTCGGCTCCTCGTCCAATCTCGCGGCGGCCTATGGCATATCGGTGGCGGGCACGATGACGATCGTGACCCTGATGACGGGGATCGTCATGTTCCGAGTGTGGAAATGGAACCGCTGGCTGGCGGGCAGCCTGATAGCGGTGTTCCTGGCGGTTGACTTCAGCTATCTCGCGGCCAACTTCACCAAGATTCCCGAAGGCGGATGGTTCCCGCTGGTGGTGGGGATCGTGAGTTTCACCCTGCTCACCACCTGGGCGCGCGGCCGCGACCTCATGCAGCAGCGCATGAAGGAAACGGCGATGCCGATCGAAATCTTCATCAAGTCGGCCGCGCGGACCGCCACGCGGGTGCCCGGGACCGCCGTGTTCATGACGTCGACCCCCACCGGCGTGCCGCCCGCGCTGCTGCACAACCTGAAACACAACAAGGTGCTGCACGAGCGTGTGCTGATCCTGACGGTCGTGATCGAGGACGTGCCATACGTCGACGAAGAGGACCGGATCGAGGTGATCGATCTGGGCGAAAACTTCTTCCGGATGATCTTGCGCTATGGCTTCATGCAGCAGCCCGACGTGCCGGCCGCGCTGCGTCAGGTGGAGACCTGCGGCCCGGCGATCCGCATGATGGACACGAGCTTCTTCCTGGCGCGACAGACGCTCCTGCCCTCGGCCCGGCCCGGCATGGCGTTGTGGCGGGAGAAGATCTTCGCCTGGATGCTGCGCAACGCCGAGTCGGCGATGGAGTTCTTCAAGCTGCCCACCAACCGCGTGGTGGAACTCGGCAGCCAGGTCGAGATCTGATCGCCCGGCGGGTGGGCGGCGGATGGGGCGGGCGGCATGCAAAAGGGGCCGGGTGATGTCACCCGGCCCCTCGAAACGCGTGGCCGACGAGATTACTTCTTCATCTCGGCCGCGGCGTCCTTGGCCGCCTGGCCCGCCGCGTCCATGGCGCTCGCGGCCGCGTCGGTGGCGGCCGTCGTCGCCGCACCAGCCGCCGCGGTCGCCGCTTCGGTGACGGCACCGCCCGCCGTGTCGGTGCCGGCCGCCGCCGGTTCCGCGGTCGCTTCGCCGGTCGTGGCCGCCGCTTCCGGAGCGGCTTCGGGCGTCGTCGTGGTTGCCGTCGTTTCGGGCTGCGTTTCAGCCGCCTTCTTCTCGCCGCAGGCGGCGATCAGCGCGAGGCTCGCAAGCGCAGCGAGCGAAAGAACCTTGTTCATGCCTGACCTCCATTGAGGGCCCCAGAGCCCGAGTTGCTGCCGTGGGCGGATGGCCCCGACTCTCCGCTCGCCGGCGGAGTTGCCGCACGGGGTTCCGGTCCAAAGCGGCTGGCCATTGCATCAGCGACGGCGCAAAAGCAAGACCCTGCATGGCCAACGGCCATGTCCATGCGACATGCCGTTGAGTTCCCCCATGCGAGGACTTGACGCGCCACGGTTCTCGCGAGGAGGCGTCGGCGCCGTGATGCCTGCTCCGGCCGACCGCCTCCGTCTCGGCGCCCGGCGCTCGCCGCTGGCGCAGATCCAGGCCCGGCTCGTGGCCGAGGCGCTGGCGCGCCAGGGTGTCGCCACCTCCGTCATGAGCGTCGTGACGCAAGGGGACCGCGCGTGGGACCGGCCGCTGGCCGAGATCGGCGGCAAGTCGGTATGGACCAAGGAGTTGGACGAGGCGCTTCGAGACCGTCGGATCGACGCGGCCGTCCATTCGCTCAAGGACGTCGAGACGCGGCTTCCTGAGGGAATCGTGCTGGCGGCTTTCTTGCCACGAGCCGACCCTCGCGATCGCCTCGTGGGGGCACCCGCCCTCGAGGCGCTTCCCCAGGGAGCGCGTGTCGGCACTTCGAGCCCACGGCGAGCGGCCCAATTGAAGCACCGGCGGCCGGACTGCCGGCCCGTGCCGCTGCGGGGCAACGTTGCGACCCGCCTGGGCCGGCTGGCCGATGGCATCATGGACGCCACGTTCCTGGCGGCGGCCGGCCTCGACCGGCTGGGCATCGCCGCCGGAACCCCGCTACCGGTCGACGCCTGGCTGCCGGCCGCCACCCAGGGTATCGTCGCCGTGGCCGCCCGCGCCGACGACCGGCCCACCTTGGAACGACTGGCCGCGATCGACGACACCGATGCGCGTCTTGCGGCGTTGGCCGAGCGGGCGGTGCTCGAAGCGCTGGGGGGCACGTGCCGCACGGCCGTGGCCGTCCATGCGCGACCCGTCGGCCCGGATTGGCGCGTGGACGCCGAGCTCCTGAGCCCCGACGGGACGGAACGCGTGGTGGCGTGGGGGCGCTTCGCCGCCCGGCCCGACGCTGCCTGGCAGGCCGGGGCCGGGCTCGGGGCCCGTCTGCTGGCGGAGGCCAGCGAGGCGATCCGCCGTTCGCTCGCCGCTTGAACGAGCGGCGCCCTCTGCTGCTGCTGACCCGGCCGATTGACGACAGCCGGTCGCTCGCGCGCCGCGCGCGGTCGCGCGGGTTCGCGACCTTAGCGTCGCCCCTGCTCGCCATCGTGCCGTTGCCCGCGCCTGAGCCCTGGACCGAGGCGCAGGCGCTGCTCTTGACCAGCGCGCGGTCGGCCGCCTTGGCCCGAGCGGCCTGGGGGGCGTGGGCCCTCCGGCTTCCCGCCTTCGCCGTGGGCCCGGCCACGGCCCGGGCGGCCCGGCGGGCCGGGTTCACCTTGGCGGGCGTCGGCCGCCGCGACGCCACCCAGGCCCTTGGCCTTGCTGCGCAGGCCGGCGTCCGGCGGCTTCTGCACGCGGGTGGTGTCGACCGCGCGCCGGTCCAGGGGCCGCCGGAGCTACAGCTGGTGCATCGGGCGCTCTACGAGGCCCGCCCTCGCCCCCTCTCCGCCCGGGCGCGGCGGGCGCTGGCCGAGGGCCGCGTGGCGGCTGTGGTGTTGATGTCGCCGCGCACCGCCCGCCTGTTTCGCGCCGAAGTGGAGCGGGCCGGCTTGGACCTGGTGCGCCTGCGGCTCGTGGCGATCAGCGAGGCGACGGCGGCTGCGGCTGGCGCTGGCTGGCGGGACGTGGCCGTGGCGGCCCGGCCCGATGCCGCCGCCGTTCTGGAGTCCGCGTGGACCCTGTGGCAGGGCGTGGACCGGCATGGTTGAGCCCATCCCCCAGGCCGACACGGCCCAACCGGCGAGGACGGCCGGTCGGTCGCCGGTGCCGCCGGCGACACCCGTCTCCCGTCAGGGGCGGTTGCGGGTGATTCTGCCGGTGCTGCTGCTCTTAGGGCTAGGCGCGGGGGCGGGGACCGCCCTTTGGCTGCGGGGGCTGCCGCTGGTCGTGGACCGCGCTGGGCCGGCCTCGGCTCAGCCCGCGGCACCGATGGTCCCTCCGGCAGATGGTGCAGCGAGCGCGGGCCCGCCCGATCCGGCGCTGGCGCGACTTGAAGCGCGCCTGGCCGAACTCGAGGCGCGGCTGATGGCCGCCACCGAGCGGCCGCAGGTCATGCCGACCACCCCCTCGCTCGAAGCGCGGATCGAAGCGCTGGACAAGGGCCAACGGGCGTTGGCCGCCCGGCTGCAGACCTTCGAGCGCCGGCTCGCGTCGGTGGGGCTGGCGCAAGGGGCGGCCCTTGCCGAGCGTTCGCAAGCCCTCCTGCTGCTTACCGCCGCACGCCGGCACGTGGAGCGCGGCCGCCCGCTGGGCGCCCTCGAGCCGCGGGTGGCCGAACTGTTCGGCCCGCGCGACCCGTCGGCCGTTGCTGCCCTGGCGGCGTGGAGCCGGGCGCCGGTGTCGGCCTCGCTCCTGGCCGAGCGGCTGCACGAAGCCCCCCCTTCTGCGACCCCGACGCGGGAGGAGGGCTGGTGGACGCGCCTTCGGAACTGGGTGTCGGGACTGGTTGAAGTGCGGCGACGGGCGACGGCAACGCAGACCGCGCGGGCGCGCGCCGCGGCCGCGCTGGCCCGCGGGGACACGGCAAGTGCGGTGGCCCTCCTCGAGGCGGTGCCCGAGGCCGGGGTGCCGAAGGAGTGGCTGGCCGACGGCCGACGGCTGGCCGCGGCCGAGGCCGCGCTCGACCGCTTGGAACTCATTGTCCTTAGCGACGGCGTCGCGGCGGCGGGCTGAGCCGCTCCGCCTTGGCATCGGGGTGGTGCGGCCGCTAGGCGGCCCGGGTTCGTGAAGGGGGTCCCATCGGCGGCGGAGTGAGGCGATGCGGGTGGCGATGATCGGTGCCGGTTACGTCGGGCTCGTGTCAGGGGCCTGTTTCGCCGACTTCGGCCACATCGTGACCTGCATCGACGTGGATGAGGCCAAGATTGCAGGTCTGAAGGAAGGACGGATGCCCATCTACGAGCCTGGCCTGGCCGAACTGGTGGCGACCAACGTGCGGGCCGGCCGCCTGTCGTTCACGACCGACCTGGCCCAGGGGATCGCGGGCGCTGAGGCCATCTTCATCGCGGTCGGCACCCCGTCGCGGCGCGGCGACGGGCATGCGGACCTCACCTACGTCTTCCAGGCCGCCCGTGACGTGGCACGCCATCTCGACGGCTTCGCCGTGGTCGTCAACAAGTCGACCGTGCCCGTGGGCACGGGCGATGAGGTGGAGCGAATCATCCGGGCGGAGGCGCCGCAGGCCGAGTTCGCCGTCGCGTCGAACCCCGAGTTCCTGCGCGAAGGAGCGGCCATCGGAGACTTCAAGCGCCCCGACCGGATCGTGATCGGCGTGGAGGACGCCCGGGCCGAAGCGGTGCTGAAGGAGCTGTACCGCCCCCTGTTCTTGAACCAGGCGCCGATCCTCGTCACGAGCCGGCGGACCGCCGAACTCATTAAGTACGCCGCCAACGCCTTCCTGGCCACCAAGATCACCTTCATCAACGAAATCGCCGACCTGTGCGAGAAGGTGGGGGCCAACGTGCAGGACGTCGCCCGCGGCATCGGACTCGATCGGCGGATCGGCCCCAAGTTCCTGAACGCGGGCCCCGGCTACGGGGGGTCGTGCTTCCCCAAGGACACGCTGGCCCTGATCCGCACGGCCGAAGAACACGGCAGCCCGCTGCGCATCGTGGCGGCCACCGTCGAGGCCAACACGCGGCGCAAGCGAGCGATGGGCGAGAAGGTGATTCGCGCCATGGGCGGCGACGTTCGCGGCCGAACGATCGCGATCCTGGGCCTGACGTTCAAACCCGAGACCGACGACATGCGCGAGGCGCCGTCGATCGACATCATCGAGGTGCTGCAGGCAGCCGGTGCCCGAATCGTGGCGCACGACCCGGAGGGCGAAGAGCAGGCCCGCCGGATCCTGAAGGACGTGGAGTATCGCCCCGACGCCTATTCGGCGGTGGAGGGGGCAGACGCCATGGTGATCGTGACCGAGTGGGACGAGTTCCGCGCGCTCAACCTGGCGCGCATTCGGACGCTGCTGCGCGAACCGGTGGTGGTGGACTTGCGGAACATCTACCGGCGCGAGGAGATGGACCGCCACGGCTTTCGGTACACGGCCGTCGGGCGCTGACGTCACGTGACAAGGGGGGCGAGGCCTCCAGACCCCGCCCCCCGAAAGGTCCGACGCGCAGGAGCTTCAGGCCAGGACGGTCGCGCGCCGGCGCCGCAGCGCTGCGCCCACGAGTCCGAAGCCCGCGATCATCAGGCCCCAGGTGGCGGGTTCGGGAACGGCGCGCCCGGCCATCGCCGAATAGATGACCCGCGGGACCGAAACGTTGTCGATGTAGCGGCCGTCGTTGTGGCCCAGGATGTCCTTAAGCCCCGCGTCGCGCCCCACCACGTGACGGAAGAAGCGGTTGGCGTGCTTGCCCCGGGCCCAGAACAGCGTGTTTTCGTTGGTGTGGGTGCCATAGTGCCACCGCACGCCCGGCAACACCCCCGCCCCGTTGTTCTGGATGGGTTCGAAGGCCACCAGGTGGGAATTGGGCCCCATCGGCATGCCATTGCCATGGTCGGTGAGGACGATGATCAGCGTTTCGCCCCACGAGGAGAAGGCGTTCACCCAGTCCACCGCCACGCGGACGGCACGGTTGAAGTCCAGCTGTTCCTCGATGATGCGGCCGGTGTTGTTGGCGTGCGCCATCCAGTCGACCGCCCCACCCTCCACCATGAGGAAGAATCCGTTGGTGGCGTTGGCGGCCAGATGGTTGATGGCCCCGCGCGTCATCGTCTCGAGGGTGGGCACGGTACCGATGAATCGCACGCCCGACGGATTGGCGAGATCAAGCCCCACCACGGTCGGGTTGCGCAGGGCCTGGAGCGTATCCCCCACCTGCGGGATGCCCCACAGCTTGCCCGAGAACGTGAGCGCGCCAGTGGCCAGCGCCTCGAAATCGGCCTTGGTTTCGATGAAGTTCCACCCGGCCGCCCCCGTGCGCAGCGCGTTATACTGGGCCACCGACATGTAGGTCGTACCCGGCACCGCGCGCGGTTGGCCGTTGCTGTTGAACCACGGGTGGCCGGCGCCCATCACCAGGTCGAGCGCACCGCCGGTGATCATCTGCTGGGTGATCTGGTGATAGTTGTTCCGGCTGATGTTCTGCGCGCCGAAGGCCGCCGGTGTCGCGTGGCTGAACGGCACGGAGGTGATGGCACCCGTCATGATGCCGCGCGCCTTCAACTATTGGGTGAGGAAGGGCACGGGGTTGCCGAAGTCGTCAAAGTTGATGGCGTTGTTGTAGGTCTTGATGCCCGCCGAGAGCGCCGTGCCCGCGGCCGCCGAGTCCGTGTAGTCGGCCTTGATGTACTGATAGCCCTTGAAATAGTCTGGGGCGCCGATCGGCGTCGTGTCCCACGCCTTGGCGGGATCGTAGCTCACCTGGCGAACGCCCGTGCCCGTGGGCGTCACCGAGGTGTTGAGTGGGTAAGTGGTCATCCCCAGCTTCACCGGGAAGGAATCGTAGGGCTGAAGGCCCTTCGCGCCATACTCCCAGTAGCTCGCCATGTCCCACGTGCCCCAGCTGGCGCCGTCGGAGATGAAGAGGATCACGTTTTTGGCGCGATTGGCGGCCTCGGCCGGCCAAGCGGCGAGCGCCATCGTCGAAACGGCGAGGACGAGAACCGTCCGAAGCGACCACGTCGTCATCGGTTTCTCCCAAGGCTGTCGAACGCAGCCGACGCGCCCTGCCCCTGGGACGACGCCGGCGCCCGCGCTCTAGGGCCGGGACGTGGCACGCCCGTTAACCTTTCCTGACCTTCCCATGACCCTGGCCAGCCCCGCCTTGCCGGCCCGAGGGGCTCCGCCTAGGACCCCTCCGTGTCGCGACTGCTGGACTTCGTGCCGTTCGCGTTGTTCGAACGGGATCTGGGCGAAGCGGCCCGCCGGCTGGGGGAAAGTTTCCGGGCGACCGGTTTCGCGATCGTCGACGGCCACGGGATCCCCTCCGCGGTCGTCGGGCGGGCGATGGCCGAAGCCAAGGCCTTCTTCGCGCGGCCCGCGGCCGAGAAGAGGGCCGCGCACGTGCCGGGCACGGGCGGAGCGCGGGGCTACACGCCGTTCGGGATCGAGACGGCCAAGGGTAGCGACCTCTACGATCTCAAGGAGTTCTACCATGTGGGCCGCGAGTTGCCCGAAGGCCATCCCTTGCGGCCGCTGATGCCGCCCAACGTCTGGCCCGACGGCCAACCCGGGTTCCGCGACGCCGCGCTGGAGCTGTTCGCCGCGCTCGAGGGCGTGGGGCGGACGCTGTTGCGAGCGATCGCCGTGCACCTCGGTCAGCCGGCCGACTTCTTCGAACCGGCGGTGCACGAGGGGAACAGCGTGCTGAGGTTCCTGCACTATCCCCCGGTGCCGGAGGACGTGCCCCATCTACGGGCCGCCCCCCACGAGGACATCAACGTGATCACGCTGCTCTTGGGAGCGGAGGAGGGCGGCCTGCAGCTCAAGACGCCCGAGGGCGCGTGGCATGACGTGACCCCACCTGAGGGGGCGCTGGTGGTGAACGTGGGCGACATGCTCGAGCGACAGACGGGCGGGCTTCTCCGGTCGACGACCCACCGCGTGGTCAATCCGCCGCCCGAACGTCGCCATGTGGCGCGCTATTCCGCGCCGTTCTTCCTGCACTTCCGGCCCGACTGGCGGATCGAGCCGTTGGTGGCGCACCCGGAGATGCCGCCCATCCTGGCGCACGATTTCCTGCTGCAGCGGCTGAAGGAGATCCGCCTCACCTGAGGCCGGCCGAGGGGCCCGTTGGGTTGGCTCGACCGGTCGAGCCCGTGCGCGCCCGGCTGCGCGGGTGGCGCGCACGACGGCGCGGCGGCGGGAACCCCGTCGCCGATCCTTACGCCGAGGGCGTCAGCCGGCCCGCGTTGCGGCTGGCCTTAGGCGGCCTTCAACACCTCCTCGATCTCCCGCTGCGCGGCGGGCTCGTCGATGTTCTTCATGGCGGCCAGTTCGCGGGCCAGGCGGGAGATGGCCGCCTCGTAGATCTGCCGTTCGGAGTAGCTTTGTTCGGGCTGGTCCTCGGCACGGTGCAGGTCGCGCACGACCTCGGCGATCGAGACGAGGTCTCCCGAGTTGATCTTGGCCTCGTACTCCTGGGCGCGGCGCGACCACATCACGCGGCGGATCCGGGGCTTGCCCTTCAGCGTCTGGAAGGCGTTCTGCAGCGTCGCCTCGGAGGAGAGCTTGCGCATGCCCACGGCTTCGACCTTGTTGAACGGAACCTTGAGGGTCATGCGTTCCTTGTCGAAGCGCAGCACGTAGAGCTGGAGCCGGGTTCCGGCGATTTCGCTGGTCTCGATGCCGACGACCCGACCCACCCCGTGCTTGGGGTACACCACCGTGTCTCCGACGGCGAAGGTGGGTGACCTCGTTGCTGCCATGCGCTCTTCCCCATCCTGGCGCGCCCATCCGGAGCCGGACCGGCCCGGCCGAGATCCGCTGCACCTGGCCCGCTCGAGCCGGCACCGGGCGGAGGGTGCGTTGTGGTTACGTTCACTCCCTGATGGCTGCGGCGGTGCGACCGCCGGCCGGGCCGGGCTGCGCCCCGCGCGTCGGGGGCGCGCCGACCCGAGACCTGTCCTCCTAGCAGATTTGTGACGGAAAATCCAAGGGGTGCGGGATCGGCCTAGACGTCGTCGTCGGGGCCCACCCCGGCCATCAGCGTGTCGGCCATGCCGGCGGCGTTGGCCCGGATGGCTGCCTCGATGCGGCTTGCGGTCTCAGGGTTCTCTTCGAGGAAGCGGCGGGCGTTCTCGCGGCCTTGGCCGATGCGTTGGGAATCGAAGGAGAACCATGCGCCCGACTTCTCGATGATTCCGGCCTTGACACCGAGGTCGAGGATTTCGCCCGCCTTCGAGATGCCCGAGCCGTACATGATGTCGAACTCCACCTGGCGGAACGGTGGGGCGACCTTGTTCTTCACCACCTTTACCCGGGTGGTGTTGCCGATGATTTCGTCCCGGTCCTTGATCTGTCCGGTGCGGCGGATGTCGATTCTGACCGACGCGTAGAACTTGAGTGCGTTGCCGCCCGTGGTGGTTTCGGGGTTGCCGTAGATTACCCCGATCTTCTGGCGGACCTGGTTGATGAAGATGACGATGGCCCGGCTGCGCGAGATGGAGCCTGTGAGCTTGCGCAAGGCCTGGCTCATGAGGCGGGCCTGGAGGCCGGGCTGCATTTCGCCCATTTCGCCCTCGATTTCCGCGCGGGGCACGAGGGCGGCGACCGAGTCGACCACGAGGACGTCGATGGCGTTGGAGCGGACGAGGGTGTCGGTAATCTCGAGGGCCTGCTCGCCCGTGTCGGGCTGGGAGATGATCAGGTTGTCGGTGTCGACGCCGAGCTTGCGGGCATAGATGGGGTCGAGGGCGTGCTCGGCATCGACGAATGCGGCCGTGCCGCCCATTTTCTGGGCTTCGGCGATGACGTGGAGGGCCAGCGTCGTCTTGCCCGAGCTTTCGGGGCCATAGATTTCCACGACACGCCCGCGCGGCAGGCCGCCGATGCCGAGCGCCAGGTCGAGGCCGAGGGAGCCGGTGGGGATGGCCTCGATCTCGAGGGTTTCGCGGCTGCCGAGCCGCATGGCCGAGCCCTTGCCGAACGCCCGTTCGATCTGGGCGAGCGCCGCTTCCAGTGCCTTCTGTCGGTCCATGGTTCCGTTCCCTGCGCCCAGCGGGGCGCCTACCGCCGACCCCCGAGGTCAAGGGGTAAAGCGGGGGCGCGGGTAAGGAAAGGGGCGAACGACGGGCGGGGGCTTGCCCCGCTTCAGAGCAGGTTGGCGACCGAGGAGCGCAGGTCGGCCAGGCGGAAGGGTTTAGGCAGGAAGGCGACGTCCAGGTCGGCGAGCGAGGCCCGTTCGGCGGCGTCGGCGTAGCCCGACATGAGGAGGACGGGAAGGTCGGGTCGGCGCCGGCGCAGCCGGCGGGCCAGCGTCACCCCGTCGGTGCCGGGCATGCGGACGTCGGACACCAGCAGGCGGACTTCGGGGTGGTTGACGAAGGCCTCTTCGGCCTTCGCGCCGTCGGGCACGGCGATGACGCGATAGCCCGCGCTTTCCAGGCCCCGACGGGCGCAGTTGCGCAAGGTTTCTTCGTCTTCGGCCAGGAGGATGACGGGGGCGTCGGCGTCGGCGGGCGGCCGCGGCCGATCCTCGGGCCCCGTGGTGGCGAGCGGGAGGAAGATGACGAAGCGCGCCCCCGCACTGACGTCAGGGTCGAGCAGGAGGAAGCCCCCCGATTGCTTCACGAGGCCGTAGGCGACGGCGAGGCCCAGGCCGTAGCCTTGACCTTCCGGTTTGGTGGTGAAGTAGGGCTCGAAGATGCGGGCCCTGAGCTCTGGGGGCACGCCGGGCCCGTCGTCGGCCACCCAGAGGATGGCCCAATCGCCCGGGGGAACGATGCCAGCGGCGTAGGCGGGCAGGTCGTGTCCGCGGGCGAGCCGGCCGCAGCCCACGACGATGCGCCCGGGGCGGGTGCCGATCGCGTCCCGAGCGTTGGCGATCAGGTTGACGAGCACCCGCTCCAGGGCGCCGGGATCCACGGTGACGGCGGCGCAGGCCGAGGTGGGCAGTGTTAAGGTGACGTGGGAGCCCAGCATCGTGCGCAGGTGGGGGGCGA
Organism: Sphingomonadaceae bacterium; assembly: GCA_025056155.1. Classification (GTDB taxonomy): domain Bacteria; phylum Pseudomonadota; class Alphaproteobacteria; order Sphingomonadales; family Sphingomonadaceae; genus Thermaurantiacus. The sequence goes on along the minus strand of JANWWL010000004.1, from coordinate 159,626 downwards.
TGCGGGCGAGGAACGCGGCCAGGTCGAGATGGACGGGCTTCAGCACTTCCTGGCGGGAGAAGGCGAGCAGCTGGCGGATGAGCGCGCCCATGCGTTCGGCCTGGCCGACGATGAGGGACAGGTCGTCCTGCAGCGGGCTGTCGGAGGGAAGCCGGGCCGCCATCAGCTCGGCAGTGGCGAGGATGCCGCCCAGCATCGTGTTGAGGTCGTGGGCGAGACCCGCGGCCAGCAGGCCGACCGCCTGCATGCGCAACGGCGGATCGGAGGTGGCATCCGGTGGTGCGCTGGCTTCGGCCATTCCCGACGTCTCACCCCCGCCCCCCGCCAGCCCATAGCCATGGATGGGGAGGGAGGGGGGTGGAAACCGGGTTCGAAACGGCGGGAGTGGCGCTGGGTGAACCGGTGCGGGCGCGAGGGGGCGGAGCGGCGTGAACCTGGGTGCGGCGACGGGGGAAGCGGCGATGCGTCAGGACGGGGAGGCGAACCCGGCCCGTCCGCCGCGACGGCGCAAGGCCAGGCGCCGGTGCCAGCGGCGCGAGACCCACAGCCGCCAGGCGGCCACCGTGCCCAGGTAGCCCAGGGTCGCGGCCACCACCGCGAACAGGATGAGGCCCAGGTAGGTGGTGCCCACGGTTTCGACGAAGCGGCCCAGGACGCCGCCCATCGCGGTGCTCCGAGTGTCGTTGTCCGGCAGTTCGAGCAGGAAGCGACCCGTCTGGTATGCCAGCACGTAGACCGGGGGGAAGGTGATGGGGTTGGTGACGAGGGTCGACAGGGCGGCCACGGGAAGATTGGCGCGCAGGCCAAGGGCGAAGGCCGCGGCGAAGGGGGTCTGGGCGATGGGGACGGCGAAGGCGGCGAACAAGCCCAGCGCGATGCCGCGGGCGACGCCCCGGCGGTTGAAGCGCCAGACGAGGGGGCTTGAAAGCCGATGGGCGAACGGACGGAGGAAGCGGTTGGCTTCCAGCGCCTCGCGCGTGGGCAGGCGTCGCTTGAGCCAGTCCATCGTGGCGGAAATAGTCCGGCAGTGGCGCAGCGGAAAGGGGATCTAGCCCCGTTCGCGCAGCAACCGTGCCTTCTCGCGCGCCCAGTCGCGCTCGCGCTCGAGGGCGCGCTTGTCGTGGAGCTTGCGGCCGCGGGCCAGGGCCAGTTCCACTTTCGCGCGGCCCCGGTCGGTGAAATAGATGGCGAGCGGCACCAGCGTCATGCCCTCGCGGGTGACGGCGCCGTGGAGTCGCGCGATCTCGCGCGCGTGGAGCAGCAATTTGCGGGGTCGCCGCGGCTCGTGGTTGAAGCGGTTGCCGTGGCTGAATTCGGGGATGCTGGCGTTGATGAGCCAGGCCTCGTCGCCGCGGATTTCGGCGTAGGCGTCGCCGATGTGGGCCTCGCCCGCGCGCAGGGACTTCACTTCCGTTCCCGTGAGCACGATGCCGGCTTCGAAGCGTTCCTCGACCTCGTATTCGCGGCGCGCGCGGCGATTTTCCGCCACCACCCGGGCGCGGGGCGAAGTTCGGGGGGCGCGGGCCATGGGCTCAAGGGGCGATGCCAGCGTGGGCCAGGGCGGCGTCGACCTGGGCACGAGCGGCGGGCGAAGGTTCGGGCACGGGCAGGCGCACGTCGGGCCGGCAGCGGCCGAGGCGGGCAAGGGCGTATTTCACGGGCCCGGGGCTCGGATCGCTGAACAGCGCCACGTGGAGAGGCCAGAGCTGGTCTTGCAGGGCGAGGGCGGTGGCGAAGTCGCCCGCGAGGGCGGCGTCGACCAGGCGGGCGTTGAGGTCGGGGGCTACGTTGGCCGTGACCGAGATGGCGCCGTGTCCGCCGTGGGCGATGATTCCCAACGTCATGTAGTCGTTGCCGGAAAGGATCAGGAAGTCGTGGCCGCATTCGTGCCGGATCTCGGAGATGCGGCCGATGTCGCCCGTGGATTCCTTCACGCCGACGATGCGCGGATGGCGGGCGAGTTCCGCCATCGTTTCGGTCGTCATGTCGATGCCGGTGCGGGCCGGGATGTTGTAGATGAGGATCGGGATGGGGCTGCGTTCGGCCACGGCCAGGAAGTGGGAAAGAAGGCCGCGCTGGCCCGGCCGATTGTAGTAGGGGCACACCACCAGGGCGGCGGCCGCGCCGGCGGCGGCCGCGCGTTCGACGTGATGGATGGCCACCGCCGTGTCGTTGGAGCCGCACCCGGCGATGACCGGCACCCGGCCGGCGGCCGCCTGGACGACCAGGGCCACGACATGGTCGTGCTCCGCGATCGAGAGGGTGGCGGATTCTCCGGTGGTGCCGCAGGGCACCAGCGCGCGCGAGCCCTGGGCGATCTGCCAGTCGACCAGCGCGGCCAGGGCGTCCTCGTCGACGCGGCCGTCGCGGAAGGGGGTGATCAGGGCGGGCATGGAGCCGGTGAAGGGGGCGCGCATGGGCATGGCCTTTGGTGCCGCGGGCCGGGTGGCACCGTTCGGCCGTGGCGGTTAGAGCCTTGGTCATGGTTTCGCAATGCGCGCGGGCGCTGGGCGTGGCGGCGCTTGTGGCGCTGGCGTCCGGAGGGTCGGTTCCGAGCACCTCGGCCGTCGAGGCGGCCTGGCTTGCCCAGGTGTTTCGCGGCCACGACGCCGGGACGGTGGGCCCACCCCCTGCGGGGGCGCCCAGCGAGCTCGCCCGTGCGCTGGCGTTCTGGGATTGGCTGCGCCGGCCGCCCCGCGGGCCGGAGGACGTCCTGCCGCTGGCCGTGGTCCAGCCGTTTCTCGCCGTCTACGGCGACTGGCCGGGGATGGCCGACGTCCGCCGTCGGGCCGAGGCGCAAGCGGCCGACCTGGCGCTCACCCCCAACGCCGTGGCCCGGGCCTGGTTCCGGGCCATTCCGCCCGAGGGTGCCGCGGGGCGCGGACGGCTGGCGCTGCTCTTGGCCGACGAGCCGGGGCGGGAAGCCGAAGCGCGGGCGCTGGCCCGTCGCGCCTGGGTGGCCGGCCCCTTACCCGAGCCGATCGAGACGGCCCTGCTGGCGCGGTTCGGCCCGGAGTTTACTCGGGGGCATCATGCCGAACGGATCGACCAGTTGCTGTGGGCGGGACAGGTGACGGCGGCGCGTCGGCTGTTGCCGCTGTTGGCCGACGACGAGCGGGCGTTGGCCGAAGCGCGGATCGCCCTTAGGACCGGGGCGGCAGACGCCGAGGCCCGCGCGGCCTCCGTGCCGGCGCGCTTTCGCGATCATGCGGGGCTCGTGCACGATCGGTCGCTCTGGCTGGAGCGCGCCCGCCGGCTCGAGGATGCCGAGGCGTTGCTCGCGGGCGTGCGGGTCGATCCGGCCACGGTGACGGCGCCGCGCACCTGGTTGCAGCGGCGCCTGGCGCTGGCGCGGGCGGCCTGGCGCCGAGGCGATCCCCGGCGGGCCGAGCGGATCCTGGCCGCGCACCGGGCGGTGCCCGAAGGGCCGGAGCCTGGCACGCTGCCGCTGGGCGTGCGCCAGGACCTGTCGGAGGTGGAGTGGCTGGCCGGGTTCCTGGCGCTGCGCCACAACGGGCGTCCGGACGCAGCGGTCGAGCATTTCATCCGGTTCGGACGTATCGTGCAGACCCCCGTGAGCCAGGCCCGGGGCGCGTATTGGCTGGGACGGGCCGAGCAAGCCCGTGGCAATGCCGTTGCCGCGCGGGCTGCCTTCACGCAGGCGGCGCGTTTCTGGGACAGTTTCTATGGCCAGCTGGCGGCCGAAGCCCTGGGCCGCGCGCCCGCCCTGCCCCGCCCGGTACCGACCAACGCGACCGACGCCGACCGGCGCGCCGTGGAAGGCCTGGCCGTGACCCAGGCGGCGTCGCTGCTGGGCCGGATGGGGGAAGGGGCCCGCCAGTCGGCCTTCGTCCGCGCGGTGGCGCAGGCCGCCAAGACCCCAGGCCTGCGGCAGGCGGCCGCGGAACTCGGCCGGCGCCTGGGGCGGCCGGACCTCGCCGTCTGGATCTGGCGGGAGCATCGGCCGGTGGACGAGCCCGCCCTCCTCGAGGCGGCCTACCCGCGGCTCGGCGCCTCGGCCCCCGTGCCTCCTGACCGCTGGATCTTCGCGCATGCGGTGGCCCGGCAGGAATCGAGTTTCGATCCGTATGCGGTCTCGCCGGCCGGCGCGCGGGGGCTCATGCAGCTCATGCCGACGACGGCGGCCGACGTCGCCCGACGGCTGGGCCTGCCCTTCGACGTGGACCGGCTGACCCAGGACCCTGATTACAACCTGCGCCTGGGGGCGGCGTATCTGGGATGGCGGCACGACGGGCTTGGCAGCTTCGTGCTGGCGGCGGCCGCCTACAACGCCGGGATCGGCCGGGTCCGCCAGTGGCTGCAGGCGCTGGGCGATCCGCGCCTGCCGGCCGAGGCGGGCGGGGTCGACCCCGTGGATTGGATCGAGGCCATCCCGATCGCCGAGACGCGCACCTATGTGCAGCGGGTCGTGGAGAACGCGGTTGTCTATTCCTTGCTGATGCCAGGGCGCGCGGACGCCCGGCCGCGGCCGTCGGCCTGGCTCCGCTGACCGGGCGGCCACGACCCTGCGCCGTCCGTTCCGCCCTGGGGAAGGGGGAAGCCGGGCGGCGTTGGGGCCGGGCTCGAGGGGCGCCCGCAGGCAGCTTCGGGCGTCGACCGCGCCGGCAGGCCGGGCCCTGGGGCGCCGGTCGGGTCAGGCGGCGGCCCGGCGGGCGGCCTCCTGCCGCTGCTTCTGCAGGCGCTTCAGCACCATCTCTCGCTTCAGCCGCGAGAGACGATCGATGAACAGCACGCCGTTCAGGTGGTCCAGCTCGTGCTGCAGGCAAGTGGCGAGCAAGCCGTCGAGCTCGGCCTCGTGGAGGGTCCAGTGCTCGTCGCGCCAGCGGGCCCGCACACGCGCTGGCCGCTCGACTTCCGCATATTGGTCGGGCACCGAGAGGCAGCCTTCGTTGTAGACGCTGAGTTCGGCCGACCGTTCAAGGATCTCGGGATTGATGAACACACGGGGATTGCGCGTGGCACGGCCCTCACCGTTCGGAGGGCCATCCATCAAGTCCATCACGAGAAGCCGAATGGGCCGATCGACCTGTGGGGCGGCCAGCCCGATGCCCGGAGCGGCGTACATCGTTTCGAACATGTCGGCGATGAGGGCGCCGAGCGCGTCGGTCATCGCCTCGACCGGGGTCGCGACGCGCCGCAGCCGGGGGTCGGGAACTTCCAGGATGGGCAGGATGGCCATGGCATGCCCAAGCTAGGCGCGGTGCGCGGGTCTGAAAAGGGGGTCAGAGAGGGCGGCGAAGCCGCAGCGCGTGGGCCAGCGTGCCGTCGTCCAAGTGGTCGAGCTCGCCGCCCACGGGCACGCCGTGGGCGAGCTGGCTGATGCGCACGCCGGACGGTGCCAGCCGGTCGGCCAGCCAATGGGCCGTGGTCTGGCCTTCGAGCGTGGCGTCGAGTGCCAGCACCACCTCGCGCACGCCCGGCAGCCGGCGCAGGAGGCCACCTAAGTCCAGGCGTTCGGGGCCGATCCCGTCGAGGGCGGAGAGCAGGCCCCCCAGCACGTGATAGCGGCCGGGGAACAGGCGCCCCCGCTCGATGGCCCACAGGTCGGCCACGCGGGCGACCACGCAGAGGAGGCCCGCATCGCGGCGCGGATCGGTGCACACGCGGCATGGCGCCTGCAGGTCGACGTTGCCGCATTCAGGGCACGCCACCAGGCGCTCCTCGATCCGGCGCAGCGCGTCGATGAGCGGGCCCAGCATCGTGGCGCGGTTCTCGATGAGGGTGAGGAGGATGCGCCGTGCCGAGCGGGGCCCCAGGCCCGGAAGGCGCGCGATGAGCGCCTGCGCGGTGTCGAAGTCGTCCACGCTTGGGCTTCCTTTTGGACGGCTGCTAGGGCCCTGCCATGCGGCTGGCCTTCATGGGAACCCCTGAGTTCGCCGTGCCGGCCTTGGAAGCGCTCGTGGCGGCCGGGCATGAGATCGTTCGTGTCTACACGCAGCCACCCAGGCCGGGAAACCGGGGGCGGATCACCCCCTCGGCCGTCCATCGCCGGGCCGAGGCGCTGGGGCTCGAGGTTTCTACGCCAGAGCGGCTGAAGCCCGAGGCGCCGGCGTTCGCGGCCCTGGGGCTCGATGCGGCGGTGGTGGCCGCCTATGGGCGGCTGTTGCCGCCGGCGTTCCTGAACGCGCCGCGGCACGGCTGCCTCAACATCCACGCCTCGCTGCTGCCGCGCTGGCGCGGCGCCGCCCCGGTGCAGCGGGCGATCCTGGCCGGCGATGCCGAAACCGGTATCAGCATCATGCGCATGGAAGAGGGGCTCGACACGGGCCCCGTGCTGCTGAAGGACCGCACCCCCATTGACCGCAAGACGGCAGGTGCGCTCCTCGACGAGCTCGCCCGGATGGGGGCCCGCCTCGTTGTCAAGGCGCTGGCCGGCATCGGGCACTTGACGCCGGTACCGCAAGACGAGGCCTTGGCGACGCTGGCCCCCAAGCTTGCGGCCGAGGAAGCGCGCATCGACTGGCGCGAGCCGGCCCTGGCCGTCGAACGGCGGGTGCGCGCGATGAACCCGGCGCCCGGCGCGTGGTTCATGGGGCCGTCGGGCCGTGTGAAGCTGTTGGCCGCCGACGTCGAGGAGCGGGTGCAGGGAACCCCTGGGGAAGTTCTGGCGCCCGGGCTCGTCGCCTGTGGGGTGGGGGCCCTTCGGTTGCGCGAAGTGCAGCCGGCCTCGCGGCGGGCGATGCCGGCGGCCGACTGGTGGCGGGGCGCGCGGCTGGCGGTGGGGATGCGGCTTTCGTGACGCGGTTCCGCCTGGTGCTGGAGTGGGACGGTCGCGGGTTCCTGGGCTGGCAACGCCAGCCGCACGGGCCTTCGGTGCAGGGCGCGCTCGAGACGGCGCTGCACGAGGTGACCGGCGAGGCGGCCGCCGTGCAGGCGGCCGGCCGCACGGATGCGGGCGTCCATGCGCTGGCCATGGTGGCCCATGTCGATGTGATGAAGCCGTTCGCGCCGTTCCGGCTGGCCGAAGCGCTGAACGCCCGGCTGCGGGCGGCCGGTGCGCGCGTGGCGGTGCTTGCGGCCGACGTGGCGCCTCCGGGATTCCACGCGCGCTTTTCCTGCGTGGGCCGTGCCTATGAGTATCGGATCGTGTGCCGACGGGCGCCGCTCACCTTCGAGGCCGGGCTTGCCTGGCGGTTGCCGCGCCTGCCCGACGTGGCGGCGATGCGCCAGGCGGCCGGGTATCTCGTGGGACGGCACGACTTCACCACCTTCCGATCCGCCCAGTGCCAGGCGGGCTCGCCCGTCCGCACGCTGGACCGGCTGGACGTCGAGGCACGGGGCGAGCGGGTGGTGGTGCGGGCCGAGGCGCGCAGCTTCCTGCACCATCAGGTCCGCTCGATGGTGGGCGCGCTGGTGCATGTCGGTCTGGGCAAGGCCGCACCGCACGCAGTGCGGGCGATGCTCGAAGCGCGCGACCGGGCCGCCCTGCCGCTCAATGCACCTCCCGACGGCTTGTGGTTTGCCGGCGCGCGCTATCCCGCCACAGAGCCCGGCGTGTCGGAGAGGTTTACACCCGGCCTCGCGCCGGTGGAGCCAACCATCGGAAATCCCAAGACTTCTTGAGTTGGCATCGGGCTTGCAGCGGAGACCGTTCAGGGTGCGCTGGGCGTTCGGCCGAGCGCCGGAGCGGACGGGCGGGTCGCAATGGAGCGCAGGCCGAACGACGGAGGTCTAAGAAGCGCGGTCATCGTATGGGCGCTGGGGCTTCTGCTCGGGGTGCTCGCGGGCGTCGCCACGGCCCGGCTGCTGATGGGCGAACGGCAGGGCGACATCCCGCCCGCCGGCACGTCGGTGCGCGACCGGCTTCTGGGCCGCTAGGCGGCCAGGCGTTCGCCGGGGGGCGGGTGGCCCAGGAAGGCTTCGGGGCTTGCCGTGCGACCGTAGGCGCCGGCCAGGAACAGGGCCACCAGGTCCCCCTCCCGGCCCGTGGCGATCGTCAGGCGCTCGGCCAACCGGTCAAGGGGCGTGCACAGGCAACCCGTAACGGTGGCGGTTTCGAACGGTGGCCCGGCCCGGCTGGCGTTGACGAGCGGCCAGTTGCGCCGCACGACGGTGCCGAAGTTCCCGGTGCCGGCCAGCACATGGTGAAGCCCGCCGTCGGTCACCAGGAACAGCTCTCCGCCGGACGTCTTCCGGTCGAGGATGCGCGCGAGGTAGACTCCGGCCTCGGCCACCAGCCAGCGGCCCAGTTCGAGCGCGAAGGCGCTCTGGCGCAAGGGGGGCGGGCGGTCGGCCAGCGTGCGGGCGAGGGCTGCGCCCAAGGCCTCCACGTCAAGCGGCCGGTCGCCGGGGAAATAGGGAACGCCGAAGCCGCCGCCCAAGTTGACGAGGCGGACCGGGCCGGGGGCATGGGCCGCAAGCTCCGCGACCAGGGCGACGGTTGCCCGCTGCGCTTCGGCGATGGCGGCCCAGTCGAGGTTCTGCGCTCCGGCGAAAACGTGAAACCCCAGGAAATCGACCGCCGGGTCCTTCAGTCGGGCGAGGACGCCCGGGGCCTGGTCGGCATCGACCCCGAAGGGTCGGGCCCCGCCCCCCATCCTGAGGCCCGAGCCCCTGAGCTCGAACGGCGGGTTGACCCGCAGCAGCGCGCGCAGGCGGCGGCCGAGCCGATGGGCGTGGGCGAGCGCGCGCGTGGCCTCTCCCGCCGATTCGACGACCAGCGTGATCCCGGCCTGGATCGCGGCTTCAAGGTCGGAATCGCGCTTGCCGGGCCCGGCGAACGAAATGCGCTCGGGACTGAGCCCAGCGGCCAGGGCGCGGGCGAGCTCGCCGCCTGAGGCCACGTCGAATCCGTCGACCAGCGCCGCCATCCGCGCGAGCAGGGGCGGGAAGGGATTGGCCTTGATCGCGTAATGCACGGCCACGCCGGCCGGAAGGGCCCGGCGCAGGCGGCACACGTGGGCGGCCACGATCGCCGGGTCGTACAGGAACAGGGGCGTGCCCCCCGTTTCCGCCACCCAGTCCTCGGCCGGACGCCCGGCCACCAGCAGGCGACCTGCGGCGTCGCGGCCGAAGCCGTCCGGCATGCGCAGGTCGGGATGGGTCATGCCCCGTGGTCGGCGCGCACGCGCGTTCGGTCGATCTTGCCGTTGGGCCCCAGGGGCAGCTCCGCCACGACCCGGATGTCGGCCGGCAGCATGTAAGCCGGGGCGGTGCGGCGGAAGTGGCGGAGCAGGGCGTCTTCGAGCGCGTCCGGGGCCCTGCGCGGCACCACCACCAGCCGGATGCGGGCGCCCAGCGTCGGGTCGGGGATGCCGAGGGCCACGGCGGCGCCCACCAGACCGCTGGCCAACGCCACCTCCTCGATCTCGGTGGGCGACACACGGGTGCCCATCGTCTTGATCATCTCGTCGGTGCGGCCGACGAAGTAGAGCAGGCCCTGTTCATCGCGCACGACGGTGTCGCCCGACCAGACGGCCAAGCCGCGCCAGCGCATCGCAGGCGGGGCGGGGCGGAAGCGTTCCGCCGTCCGCTCGGGATCGCGCCAATAGCCGCGGGTGACAAGCGGGCCGCCGTGGACCAGTTCGCCCGGTTCACCAGGCGCCGTTTCCGTCCCGTCGGGGCGGACGACGCGCACTTCCGCATCCGGGATGGCGCGGCCGATGCTGTCTGGATGGCGGTCCACGAGTTCGGGGGGCAGCGTCGTCGATCGGAAGGCTTCCGTAAGCCCGTACATCAGGTGCAAGCGCGCCTGGGGAAACAGGCGGCGCAGGGCGCGCACCACGGGCAACGGCATGCGCCCGCCGCTGGCCGAGAGGGTGCGCAGCGTGTTGGGGCGGGGCCAGTCGAGCTCGACCATTTGCGCCCACAGGGGCGGCACGAGGGCGAGCTGGGTCGCCCCGTGGCGGGCAACGGCGGCCGGGACGTCCCGCGGCAGCAGGTATTCGAGAAGGATGGCCGAGGCGCCGGCGTGGAAGGCCGTGGTGAGCTGGGACAGCCCGAAGTCGAACGACAGGGGCAGCACGGCCAGCACCCGGTCCGTGGGATCGGTGCCGAGATAGGACGCCACGCTGCGCGCGCCCACGAGCAGGTTCGTGTGGGTCACCATCACTCCCTTGGGCCGGCCCGTGGAGCCCGAGGTGTAGAGCAGCGCGGCCAGTGCGTCGTCGCCCGGGGCCTCGGCCGGCGGCGGCCCGTCGTCATGAAGGCTCGCCCAATCCCGCTCGACGCTGAGGACGGGGCAGGTCGGGTGCTCGAGCAGCTTCCGCCGCGGCTCGTGGGTGAGGAGCAAGGCCGCCCCGGAGTCGGAGAGGATGTGGCCCACCTGAGCCCCCTTGAGCAACGGGTTGACCGGCACCGCGATCCCGCCCGCGCGGGCGACGGCGAACAGCGCCACCACTGCCTCGACCGACTTGGGCAGCCAGACCGCCACCCGGTCACCAGGTGCGATGCGTCGGGCGAGCCCTGCGGCCACGCGGTCGACCGATGCGTCGAGGGCGGCGTAGGTCAGCGTCCGATCGCGGTCGACCAAGGCAATCGCCTCGGGCGCGCCGCGCTTCAAGAGCTCATCCACGCGCGTCATGGGCTGCGCTCGAACGGATTGGCCGTGCGGCGCAAGTGGAGGCGAATGGGCACCCCGGCCAGATCGAACTCCCCGGAAAGGCCGTTGATGAGGAACCGCACGTAGCTGCCGGGCAGGTCGTCGAGCCGGGAGCCGAACAGGGCGAAGGTGGGTGGGCGGGTGCGGGCCTGGGTGATGTAGCGCAGGCGGATCCGCCGACCGCCGGGAGCGGGGGGCGGATGGCGGGCCAGGACCGCCTCCAGCCAGCGGTTGAGCCGCGCCGTGGGCACGCGGCGCGACCAGCGCTCGCGCTGGGCGAAGGCGGCTTCGATCACGGCGTCGAGGCCCCGGCCCGTCAGCCCCGACGCGGTGAGCAAGGGCACGTCCTTCACCTGCGCCAGCCCCCGGGCCAACGCCTCGCGCACGCCGTTGAACAGTCGGCTGCGCTCTTCGGCGACGTCCCACTTGTTAAGGACGACGACCAGCGGCCGGCCCTCGTCGAGGACGCGCGCGGCGATCCGCAGATCCTGCGCTTCGAGCCCGCGGGTGGAATCGAGCAGCAGCGCCACGACCTCGGCGAAATCGATCGCGCGTTGGGCGTCGCGGACGGCCAGTTCCTCCAGCGGATCGTCGATCCGGCCGCGTCGGCGCTGGCCGGCCGTGTCGATAAGGTGCACGGGCCGGCCGCGGAACTGCCAGGGCACCCGGATGGCATCGCGAGTGATCCCGGCCTCGGGGCCCGTGAGCAGCCGATCCTCACCCAACAGCCGGTTGATGAGGGTCGACTTGCCGACGTTCGGCCGGCCGACGATGGCCAGTTGGAGGGGCTTCTGGTCGGGCTCGGCCGCTGGCGAGGCCGACGGCAGAAGGGGGGCCAAGGCGGCATGCAGGTCGGCCAATCCCTCGCCGTGGGCGGCGGAGACGGCCACCGGTTCACCCAAGCCCAGTTCGAAGGCTTCCAGGACGCCCGGCCGGCCGGCCTGCCCTTCCGCCTTGTTCGCCACCAGCACCACGGGCACGCGCGCCTCTTGCCGCAACCACCGGGCGAAATGACGGTCCGCCTCCGTCAGGCCTAAGCGAGCGTCGATCACGAACAGCGCTGCATCGGCAGTGGCCAGGGCCGCCTCGGTCTGGCGGCGCATGCGCCCCTGCAGGCTTTCGGCCTCGGCCTCCTCGAGACCGGCCGTGTCCACCGCCACGAACTTCAGGTCGAACAAGCGCGCGTCGGCTTCCCGGCGGTCACGAGTCACGCCTGGGCGATCGTCGACGAGCGCCAGGCGCCGGCCGACCAGGCGGTTGAAGAGCGTCGACTTGCCGACGTTGGGGCGGCCCAGGATGACGACGCGCGGGCGCCTTGCAGGCGGCGGCGCCGCGGCGGGCGGGTCGGCCGTGAGCGGGGCCTGGTGCATGGCGCATCCCTAGCGGCCGCCGTGCGGCCGGCGAAGTCGTCAGCGGAAGGCCCGGATTCGGCCGTCGTCGGTCAGCACGTAGAGGCGCGTGTTGGCGACGATGGGGGGCAGCGAGGCCGGAGCGCGCAAGGGCCGCTCTTCGGCGATGGCGCCGGTCGCAGGGTCGACGAGGGCCATGCGGCCCCGCGAGGAAACGAGCACGAGCCGCCCCCCAGCGAGCACCGGGCCCGCCCAGTGGATCGCCCCCTGGCGGCTCTTGGGCTTGCGCCAGCGCGGCAGGCGCGTGACCCAGCGGATCTTGCCGTCCCTCCGGGTCAGGGCCAACAGCTCGTTCTCGGTCGTCAGCACGAACAGGAACTCGCCCGCCACCGCGGGCGTCGAGACGCCCGCGAAGTTCCGCTCCCACACCCGCTGGCCCGAGGCGAGGTCGATGGCCACCATCCGTCCGCCGTGCCCGATGGCGTAGACTCGGCCACGGTCGATGACGGGCGAGGCGACGATGGCCGAGAGCGCGCCCAGCGCCGTGGTGCGGCCCGTGCGGGCCAACTGGTCCTGCCAGACGGTGCGGCCGTTCTCGACGCGTAGGGCGAACAGCTCGCCGGAGGAGAAGCCGGCCACCACCGTACCGGCCTCGAGCGCGGGGGCTGCCGGGCCCAGGATGGCGGCCGGCTCCAGCGTGGCCGTCACCTGCCAGAGTTCCTCGCCCGTGTCCGCCGCGAGGGCGGTCAGGCGGTTGTCCTGGGCCATGACGAGCACCCGGCCGGCTCCGACCGTGGGGGCCGAGCGCAGGGGTGTGCCGAGGTTCACGCGCCACAGCTCGCGCCCCGTGGCGGCGTCCAGCGCCACGGCCGTGCCCAGCCCGGTGGTGGCGAAGACGCGGTCGCCGTCGCTGCTCACCCCGCCGCCGAAGGCCGGGCGCGTACCTTCCCGCCCGCGCTCCAGGCGCACCGACCACAACGGGCGGCCGGTGTCGGCGGTGAAGGCCGACACGCGCGCTTCGGTATCGATCGCGAAGAGGCGGTTGGCGGCCACGACCGGCGGGGCGTTGAGCCAGGCGAGCGGCGAGGAACCCTTGCCGATGCGCACTTCGAACAGCGGCTCGAAGCGGCCCGACATGGCGAGCGGGCCCATCGCCTTCGAAGCCGAGCCGCCGGGCTGGGCCCAGTCGGGGTTCACGCGCTCCGGCGGCAGGACGACGTCGAGGTCGGCCAATTCCGGCTCGGCTTCGATGGCGCGCTCGAAATCGAGGACGGCCACGCGTTCGCCCAGGGTCCGGGTCGGGGGCGGGCGGCGCTTGAAGAGGCCGAGCCCACCGTCGCCTCGGCAGGCGGGCGCCGCCGCCACCACGGCAAGGAGGCAACACCCGGCGAGGACGCGGCGCGGCGAGAGGTTCACGAGGCGCCGGGGCCCTCGCCTTCCCGGCCGGAACCGGCCGCCCCGGGTGGGGCGAGCCGGCTGGTGTCGGCACCCAGGGCGGCCGCCATCTGGGCCGCGCGGGTGCGCTGGCCGGCCGGCGCAGCCGGTGAGGCGGCCAGGCGAAGGAACAGGGCTGCCGCTTCCGCGCGCCGGCCCGCCTCCAGATGGGCCAGGCCCGCAAGCTCGGCGACGGCGGGAAACCACGGGCTGTCGCCTTCGAGGAAGGGGCGGGCGCGGGCCAGCACCGCGTCGGGCTTCAGCCGGTCGAATTCCAGGCGCAGGCGGCGAACCTCCGCCGCCGCGCGCAACGGCTCGGGGGCCGAAGGGTCGGCGGCCACCTCCGCCAGCAGCGCGACGGCCCGGGCGCGATCCCCCCGGTCGGCCGCCAGGCCGGCCTGGGCCATCCGGGCGAGCGCCCGCTGGCCGGGGGTGCCCTGATCGGCGACCTCGGCGAGCGGCGTGTCGGCATCGCTCGACCGACGCTCGAGGATTGCCCTGGCGGCGGCCACCAGCTTCTCCGACTGGGCTTCGGCCGCCTTCCTGCGCTGGTCCTCCCACAGCAGGAAGCCGCCGAACCCTGCCAAGGCGAGGCCCACGGCCAACAGGAGCCAGCGCCCGTAGCGGCCGAGGAACCGGCGCAGCGCGTCGGCGCGATAGGCCTCGTCCACTTCCCGCAGGAAGGGATCGTCGTCGGGGCGGGTGGTGACGGCGGGTGGCTGGGCCACGGGGGTCTCCGGATGGCTGGGCCGCGGCTCTAGCCGCCCCCGCCACCTGGGCGCAACTCTCAGGGCCGGTAGACTTCGGCCTCGCCCGGGAACTGACGCGCGCGCACGGCGTCGGCGTAGGCGCCCGCCGCAGCGGAGATGCGGGCGGCGAGATCGTCGAAACGTCGGACGAAGCGGGGGGTGCGTTCGAACATGCCCAGCATGTCGTCGATCACCAGCACCTGCCCGTCGCAAGCGGGCGATGCGCCGATGCCGATGACGGGGCAATCGACCGCCTGGGTGACGGCGCGGGCCAGGGGTTCGACCACCCCCTCCACCACCAGGGCGAAGCAGCCGGCCTCGGCCACGGCACGCGCGTCGGCCAGGATCCGGCGAGCCTCGGCCTCGTCGCGCCCGCGCGCTCCGTAGCCCCCCAACAGGTTGATCGCTTGCGGGGTCAGGCCCACGTGGCCCATCACGGGCACGCCGCGCTCGACCAGGAAGCGCACGGTGGCGGCCAGGCGCTCTCCGCCCTCAAGTTTCACGGCGGCCGCCCCCGTCTCCCGCAGCACACGGGCCGCCGTCGCGAAGGCCTGCTCGGGCGAGGCTTCATAGGTACCGAACGGCAGGTCCACCACCACCACCGCCCGCCAGCTGCCCCGCACGACCGCCGCGCCGTGGGCGATCATCATCTCGAGAGTCACCTTCACCGTGGTGTCGAGGCCGTAGATCACCTGGCCCAGGCTGTCGCCCACGAGCAGCAGGTCGCAGTGGGGATCGAGCAGCTGGGCCATCCGCGCGGTGTAGGCCGTGAGCATCACGATGGGAGGTTCGGTGCGGCCCTGGCGCTTGCGGGCCCGGATGGCGGGCACGGTCAGGCGCCGCACCGGCTCGGGCACCGGGTGGGCGCGCGAAGTCGAGGTCTCGAGGGTCAAGGTGGTCGACATGTCGCTCCTTCTGCCCGGTCAGGCGGCCGGCAGGGGCCGGCCGTGGACGGCGCGGTGGAACCGGTCGGCGCTCTCGGGGTCGGGCCGCCACGCGAATTCGGGGACGGCTGCCAACCCCCGAGCCAGCGTCGCCTTGTCCAGCGTCCACCAGCGCGTGGCTTCGATGGCCTCGATCGTTTCCGGGGGGAAGCGGAAGCGCACGACTTTCGCCGGCACGCCCGCCATCACGGCGTAGCGGGGCACGTCGGCGCGCACGATGGCGCCGGCGGCGATGGCCGCACCGCGCCCCACTCGCGTGCAGCCGGGCAGGATGATCGCGTTGTGCCCGATCCACACGTCGTCTTCGATGACCTGCCGATTGACGGGCAGGCGCGACTGGCCGGCGAGACCGAACCGGGGATCGTAGAGAAAGGGATGGGTGGTGAGGGCGTCCAGCGGGTGGTCGGCTTCCACCACGCGGACGGATTTCGCGATCGAACAGTAGCGCCCCACCGTCGTGCCGGGGGGGAAGCGCCAGCGGTCGAAGCAGCCGTAGCTGTAGAGTCCGATGTCGAGATCGTGGCGACGGCGAAAGCGCGCGCGCAGCCACCGGCTCTCATACTCCCCGCCGGGTGCGAACTTCAGGAGCAGCCGGTCGATGAGCGTGTCGAGGAGCGCCATGGCGCCCCCCTGTCAGACGCGGGCCGACGGGGGAAGGTTCAGCGCGGTGCGGAGGTGCGAGCGGGTTCGGCCCGGCCCCGGTCGCGCGCGGCCCGTTCCTCGGCCTTGCGCAGGGCCTTGCCCCGGTCCTCGTCGGCCTCCCGCTGGGTGGTGGTGGCGGCATCCCAGGCCGTCTCGATCGCCGTGCCCGCCGCCTTCACGGGCAGCGTGACCACCTTGGCCGCCATGCAGCCGGCCAACGTCGGCAACAGGAGCAGAAGGGTGAGGCGGATCACGGGAGGGTCGCCATCGGGGCTCAAGCGGACAGGGGGCTTCCATCTTCCTTGCGGAACTCGGGAGGCGGCGGCCGGTCAAGAAGAGGCAACACCGCCTCCGACGGGCGGCACAGCCGCACGCCCCGGGGCGAGCAGACGATGGGCCGGTTCACGAGGATGGGATGGCGCACCATGGCCGCAAGCAGCGTCTCGTCGTCCGCGTCGTCCAGCCCCTGGGCCTCAGGCACGTTGGCCCGGAGCGCCTGACGCGGGGTGAGGCCGGCCGCGGCGAACAACCCGAGAAGCTGCGCGCGAGTCCAGCCTTCCTGAAGGTATTCGACCACCACGGGCTCCTCGCCGCTTGCGCGGACGATGGCGAGCACGTTGCGCGAGGTGCCGCAGGCCGGATTGTGGTAGACGACGATCACGAGACGCGGGGTAGCCTTGGAGGCCGGCCTCGTCACCTGGCCCTTCGTCGCGCCTCTCAGGCGGCTCGGCCTCTGCGGTGCCGTGGTCGCACGCTGGCGTCTCGTCACCCGCCGCGCTCGGCGCCCGACCGGGGTGGCGGAGCGGTGGCTGCGCCGGCCCGCGCGGCCGCCTCGTCGGCCGCCGCGCCGAAGATCCCCTTGGCCATGAGCGAGGTCTCGGCATCGCGGCGGGCCTGGTAGATCCGGGCGCGGATGGCGTGGATCGCCGCATCCTCGGGCGCGGCGTCGACGGCGAAGTCGATGAGGTGACTGGCAAGCCTGAGGTCGGTGGTGGCGAGGGCCTCCGCCCGCTGGGCCAGCCGGCGCGCTCCCCCGGCGAGCGAGGCGAGTTCCGCGGCCAGCGCCCGGGCGGGTGCGGGCTTGAGGTGGGCGGGTGCCCCATCCCACCACCCGCCGTAGAGCCGCCAGATGTTGCGGATCACGAACTCGGGCTCATCGTAGACGGGGGCAAGCCAGGGCTTCTCGAGCTCGGCGGGGTCGATCCGCACCGAGTGCAGGACGTCGTCGAGGGTCGCGCCCGCGTTCATCAGGCGGAGGGTCTCGTCCACCAGAAAGTCCAGGGCGTCCGCCACCTCGGTCAGCACGCGGGCGATCCGTTGGGCGCCGGCGATGGGCAGCCCATGGGCGGGCAGGAACAGCTCCGCGCCCATGCCCACCATTGCGCGCAGCGCCGCCGCCCATTCGCGGGGGTAGCGCTGGGCCTTCTGCGGGTTGCCGGCGTTGGGGAAGGCCCAGATGAAGAAGTCGCCCGCACAGATGGCCCTGTGGGCCGGGATCCAGGCCCAGCTGTGGTCGTCCATCTCGCCCCTGGCGTGGCGCAGCTCGATCGCGAGCCCCCCCACCTCGAGCGACAGCCGGTCGCGGTAGGTGGTGTCGGGCTCAGGGGTGGAATCGGGCAGGAAGCGGGACCGGCCGGCCAAGTCGTAGCCCGCCCGGCGGAACAGACCGAACTGGCGCTCGTTGATGATGCGGTTCCGACCGTCGGTCAGGCGGTAGCGAGCGAATCGGGCGGGCACGTTCTCGTGCGCCACGACTTTCGGCCGCGGGGTGCCGCGGGCCGCGGCGTCGGCCAGGAAGGCGCCCGCGCCTCCCACGTGGTCGACGTGGCCGTGGGTGAAGACGAGGGTCGAGAAGGGATCGGTGCGCCAGCCCCGGATGGCGTCCACGACCCGCGCCCCGCCCCATTCGTTCGACGTGTCGACGACGAGGAGACCCGCGTCGGTCGCGAACAGGATGGCGTTACTGAAGGCCTCGACGACCGCAAGCCCGGGGGCGATTTCGGAGAGCTCGTGGGTGATGCGGTTGAGGGGCCCCACCGCGCCCATTGCCACTTCGCCGTCGATCACCCGGCGCGACAGTTCCAGAAGATCGGCCATGATGTTGCCTCCCTCACGGGCCGACATGGACTGGCGTCAGGCCCGGGGCAAGTCATTCCCACTCGATGGTGCCGGGGGGCTTTGACGTCACGTCGTAGAGGACGCGGTTGATGCCGCGCACCTCGTTCACGATCCGGGTCGCCACCCGGGCGAGGAGCTCGTGCGGTAGCGGAAACACGTCGGCCGTCATGCCGTCGACCGAGGTCACGGCGCGCAGGGCGAGCGCGCGTTCGTAGGTGCGCCCGTCGCCCATGACGCCCACGGCGCGGACGGGGAGCAGCACCGCGAAGGCTTGCCAGATGGCCTCGTAGAGGCCGGCGCGGCGGATCTCGTCGATGAAGATGGCGTCGGCCTCGCGGAGCAGGTCGCAGTCGGCGCGGGTGACTTCGCCCGGGATCCGGATGGCCAGGCCCGGCCCGGGGAAAGGATGGCGGCCCACGAAGGCCTCGGGCAGGCCGAGCTCGCGGCCCAGGGCCCGCACTTCGTCCTTGAAGAGTTCGCGCAAGGGTTCGACGAGGCCGAGCTTCATGCGTTCGGGCAGGCCGCCCACGTTGTGGTGGCTCTTGATGGTAGCCGACGGCCCGCCGTGGGCCGACACGCTCTCGACGACGTCCGGATAGAGCGTGCCCTGGACCAGGAACTCGGCTCCGCCCAGGCGTGCGGCCTCCTCCTCGAACACTTCGATGAACGTGGCCCCGATCGCCTTGCGCTTGGCTTCGGGGTCGCTTCGCCCGGCAAGTGCGGCCAGGAACCGCTGGGCGGCGTCCACCACGACCAGGGGGATGTTGTAGTGACGGCGGAAGAGCTCGACCACCTCCTCCACCTCGCCCTTCCTCATGAGCCCGTGGTCCACGAGGATGCAGGTGAGCTGCGCGCCCACCGCCTCGTGCACGAGCAGGGCGGCCACCGCCGAATCGACCCCGCCCGACAGGCCGCAGACGACGCGGCCTTGGCCCACCTGTCGGCGGATCTCTTCGACCTTGGCCGCGCGGTGGGAGGCCATCGTCCAGTCGCCCGAGGCCCCGCAGATCGCACGCGCGAACCGGGCGATGAGCCGGGCGCCGTCGGGCGTGTGCACGACCTCGGGGTGGAATTGGGCGCCGTAGAGGCGGCGTGCGTCGTGGGCCACCAGGGCGAAGGGGGCGCCTTCCGTACGGGCCAACACGCGAAAGCCCGGGGGCAGCTCCTCCACGCGGTCGCCGTGGCTCATCCACACCTGGTGGCGGGTGCCGGGCGCCCAGAGGCCTTCCAGCAGCGGGCTTTCGCCCACGACCTCGACGAAGGCCCGGCCGAACTCGCGCGTTGCACCTGGGGCCACCCGGCCGCCGAGGGCGGCCACGAGCGCCTGTTGGCCGTAGCAGATGCCCAGGATGGGAAGGCCGGCCTCGAGGAGCGCCACGTCGAGGGCGGGAGCCGTGACCTCGGTGACGCTGGCCGGCCCGCCCGAAAGGATGAGGCCCCGGGGCTTCAGGCGCGCAAGCGCCTCGGCCGCCCGGCCGCAGGGGGCGATTTCGCAGTAGACTCCGGCCTCGCGCACCCGGCGGGCGATGAGCTGGGTGAACTGGCTGCCGAAGTCGACGACCAGAAGGGAGTCCACCACCCGCGCCTAGCGGTCGGAGACGGGGCAAGGAAGGCTGTCGGCCGCCCTTCGCCGGCCGGCGGCGCCATGGGCGGGCGCCGCGGGGTCGCGAGCGGCGATCGCCTGGCGCCCGCCACCCGCCGACCACGACCGCCAGCGCGCCCGGCCGCCGTGCGGGGTGCCGCCAGCGCGCGGAGCCGTGCGGGTCAGGCGTTCTCGGCCTGCGCGGCCTTGGGCTGGCCCTTGGCTGCGGGATCGCGGTCCACGAACTCGATGACGGCCATGGGCGCCTGGTCCGAGGCGCGAAAGCCCGCCTTCAGCACCCGCGTATAGCCTCCCGGCCGGTCGGCGTAGCGGGGGGCCAGCACGTCAAACAGTTTCTTGAGCTGCTCGGCGTCCATCAGGCGGCGCATCGCCAGCCGGCGGTTGGCCAGCCCGCCCCGCTTGGCCAGCGTGACCAGCTTTTCGGTGTAGGGCCGAAGCTCGCGGGCCTTGGCCAGCGTGGTCGTGATCTGTTCGTGGCGAATGAGGGCGGCCGCCATGTTGCGCAGCAGGGCGGTGCGATGGGCGGTCGTGCGGCCCAGCTTGCGGTGGGCGATGCGGTGGCGCATGCGGGTCTCCGGTCGACGGGGGCCGTCAGAACTCCTGCTCGAGCTTCTTGGCCATCTCCTCGATGTTTTCGGGAGGCCAGCCGGGGATCTCCATCCCCAGCCGGAGGCCCATGGACGACAGCACCTCCTTGATCTCGTTGAGCGACTTGCGCCCGAAGTTGGGCGTGCGCAGCATTTCCGGCTCGGTCTTCTGGACGAGGTCGCCGATGTAGATGATGTTGTCGTTCTTGAGGCAGTTGGCCGAGCGGACCGACAGTTCGAGCTCGTCCACCTTCTTGAACAGGTTCTTGTTCATCAGCGGGCTCAGCGGCTCTTCGGGCTTCACGCTGGCGGCCACCGGCACGGGCTGCGGCCGGGCGACCGTCTCCTCGAAGTTCACGAAGAGCTGCAGCTGGTCCTGCAGGATTTTGGCCGCGCAACCCACCGCGTCCTCCGGGGCAAGCGAGCCATCGGTCTCGACGGTGAGCGTGAGCTTGTCGTAGTCGAGGTCTTGGCCCACGCGGGTGGGTTCCACCTTATAGGCCACCTGGCGCACCGGCGAGTACAGGGCGTCCACCGGGATGAGGCCGATGGGAGCATCCGCCGGACGGTTCTGGGTGGCCGGAACATAGCCCTTCCCCGTCTGGACGGTGAGTTCCATGTTGAAGGTCGCCCCCTCGTCGAGGGTGCAGATCACGAGCTCGGGATTGGCGATCTCGATGTCGCCCGAGGTGGCGATCTGCCCGGCGCGCACTTCGCCGGGACCAGTGGCCGACAGCGACAGCCGCTTCGGCCCGTCGCCCTGCATCTTGATCACGATTTGCTTCACGTTGAGGACGATGTCCGTCACGTCCTCGCGCACGCCGGGAAGGCTCTGGAATTCGTGAAGCGCGCCGTCGATGCGGATCGCAGTCACGGCCGCCCCCCGGAGCGAGGACAGGAGCACCCGCCGCAACGCGTTGCCCAAAGTGAGGCCGAAGCCGCGTTCCAGCGGCTCGGCAATGAAGATCTTACGCCGATCCGAGCCCCCGGGCCGGGTTTCCAGCGCCAGGGGTTTCTTCAGGTCCTGCCAGTTCCTTGCGAACACTGCCGCCACGCCCGTTTCACCTCTTCCCATCGGCCCCGCCCTGGGGGCCGGTCGTTCCATCCGTATGCGCCGCCTCCGCCGGCGGGGGCCCTTAGACCCGCCGCCGTTTGGGCGGCCGACAGCCGTTGTGGGGAATGGGGGTCACGTCGCGGATCGACGTGATCTGGAAGCCTACGGCCTGGAGGGCGCGAAGGGCCGATTCGCGGCCCGCCCCCGGGCCCTTCACCTCCACCTCCAGCACGCGCACGCCATGTTCGGCGGCCTTCTTGCCCGCATCTTCGGCCGCCACCTGGGCTGCGTAGGGGGTGGATTTCCGGCTGCCCTTGAACCCCACCGTGCCCGCGCTCGACCAGGCGATGGTGTTGCCTTGCGCGTCCGTGATGGTGATCATGGTGTTGTTGAACGTCGCGTTGACGTGCGCGACCGCCGAGGTGATGTTCTTGCGCTCGCGCCGTTTCAGTCGCTGGGGTTCCTTGCCCATCACTTCTTCTTCCCGGGGATCGGCTTGGCCTTGCCCTTGCGCGTGCGCGCGTTGGTGTGCGTGCGCTGGCCGCGCACGGGAAGCCCTTTGCGGTGCCGAAGACCGCGGTAGCAGGCGAGATCCATGAGCCGCTTGATGTTCATCTGCACTTCGCGGCGGAGGTCGCCTTCCACCACATAGTCGCGGTCGATCGTCTCGCGGATCGCCAGAATCTCGCCGTCGGTCAGCTCGTGCACGCGCCGCTCCGGGGGGATCCCCAGCTTCCGGGTGATCTCCTGCGCGCGCGTGCGCCCAATCCCGTAAATGTAGGTGAGCGCGATCTCCACGCGCTTGTTGGTCGGGATGTTGACCCCGGCGATCCGTGCCACGACCTGCTCCCGCTCCACGAGGGCCCCGGGCCAGGACCCTCATCTCGTCGCTTCGTCCGACACCCGGCACCCTCGGGCGCCGCACGGCGGCGCGCCTTCACCCAACGACGGTGGTGGGGATCGGAGCGTTTGCCGCTATGCGGAGAGTGGCGCGGTGTCAAGGGTGGGGCCGGTCGGCGTCGACGAGCAGGCGATCGATCGCGCGGGCCACCTCCTCAATGGGCGCCATGCCGTCCACGCGGGCGACCAGCCCGCGGGCCTCGTACACGGGCAGGATCGGAGCGGTCTTCGCGCGATATTCGGCCAGGCGCGTGCGCACGGTCTCGGCGGTGTCGTCGGGCCGGCGCCGGAACTCGGTCGACCCGCAGACGTCGCACACGCCGGGCGCGCGCGGGCGCTTGTGCCGGTCGTGATAGCCCGCCCCGCAGCGGGCGCACGCGAAGCGACCCGAGATGCGGTCGATCAGCGCCTCCTCGTCCACCTGGAGTTCGATCACGCGGGACAGGCGCCGCGCGTGGCGAGCGAGCAGGCCGTCCAGCGCCTCGGCCTGGGCCACGGTGCGGGGATAGCCATCGAAAATGACGCCCTGGCCGGCCGGGATCCGGCCCAGCGCCTCGTCGATCAAGGCCGAGACGACCGAGTCGGGCACGAGTTCGCCCCGCTCCATGATCGCCCGGGCCTCCTGACCCACTGGCGTGCCGGCGGCCACGGCCGCGCGCAGCATGTCCCCGGTCGACAGCTGCACCATGCCCCGCCGTTCGATGAGAAGCTGCGCTTGCGTGCCCTTGCCGGCGCCGGGCGGCCCCAGCAGGATCAAAGCCGGTGCCGCCGTCGAAGGCTGCGCCGCCACCCTCGCTTCCTCCCGCCGCATGCGTTCGGGCCCTCCCCCGGCCTCTCCCCTCGCCTCAGCCGGCGTTCGCCCCCCAAGGCCCCCGACCGACCGGCGGTCAGCGGGCGCGGCCCTTCAGGCGGGCCTTGCGAATCAACCCCTCGTACTGGTGCGCCAGCAGATGGCCCTGGATCTGGGCCACCGTGTCCATCGTGACGTTCACCACGATCAGGAGCGACGTGCCGCCGAAGTAGAACGGTACGGCCAGTTCGGCGATCAGGAACTCGGGCAGCAGGCAGATGAAGGTGAGGTAGGCGGCTCCCACCACCGTGATGCGCGTGAGCACGTAGTCCAGATACTCCGCCGTCTTCTGGCCCGGGCGAATCCCTGGAATGAAGCCGCCGTATTTCTTCAGGTTTTCGGCAGTCTCCTCGGGGTTGAAGACGACCGCGGTATAGAAGAACGCGAAGAACACGATGCCGGCCGCATAGAGCACCATATAGAGGGGCGCGCCGTGCTGAAGCGCGGTGGTGACGGCCAGCAGCCAGTCGGTGCCCAGTCCTCCCGCCCCTGCCGCCGTGCCGTCGCCGGCGAACTGGGCGATGGTGAGCGGCATCAGAAGCAGCGAGGAGGCGAAGATCGGCGGGATGACGCCCGGCGTGTTGAGCTTGAGGGGCAGGTGCGACCGGTCGCCCTGGAACATGCGGTTGCCCACCTGCCGCTTCGGATACTGGATCAGGATCCGGCGCTGGGCGCGCTCCATGAAGCAGATGAAGGCGATGACGGCGAGGGCGCCGGCCAGCACGAGCAGCAGGAAGCCGCCCGAGATGGCGCCAGTGCGGGCCTGTTCGAACAGGCCGCCCAGCGCCACGGGCAGCTGGGCCACGATGCCCGCCATGATGATTAGCGAAATGCCGTTGCCGACCCCGCGGCTCGTGATCTGTTCCCCAAGCCACATGAGAAACAGGGTGCCCCCCAGAAGCGAGATGATCGTCGAGATGCGGAAGAACCAGCCTGGGTCGATCACCGCCGACACCCCGCTCGAGGCCCCCCAGCCTTCCAGGCCCACGGCGATGCCATAGCCCTGGAAGACGGTGAGGATCACGGTGCCGATCCGCGTGTATTGGTTGAGCTTCTTGCGACCCGCCTCGCCTTCCTTCTTGAGCGCCTTCCAGGGCTCGTGCACCGAGGCCATGAGCTGCACGACGATCGACGCCGTGATGTAGGGCATGATGCCCAGCGCGATGATCGACATGCGCTCGAGCGCCCCGCCCGAGAACATGTTGAAGAAGTCGAGCACGCCGCCGGCCGTGCGGTTGAACAGCTCGTCGAGCGCGACGGGGTCGATGCCGGGCAGGGGCACGAACGAGCACAGGCGGAACACGACGAGGGCGCCCAGCGTGAACCACAGGCGCTTCTTAAGGTCGGTCGCCTTCGCGAACCCGGCGAAGCTCAGGTTCTGGGCCAGGGTGTCGGCGGCCGTCGCCATGGGCCTAGACCTCCGCCCCGCTGCAACCGTGGCTCATGCCTCGGCCGCGCGGCCCTTGGGGCGCTGTTCGATGACGGTGCCACCGGCAGCTTCCACCGCGCGGCGCGCGCCGGCGCTCGCGTGGGCCACCACCAGGTCGAGCCGGGCCTTGAGCTCGCCGCGGCCCAGCAGGCGCACGCCGTCGCGCAAGTGCCGCACCACGCCGGCCGCCTTGAGGGCCGGCCCGTCGACTCGAGAGCCTTCGGCGATCCGGCCGGCGTCCACCGCCTGCTGCAGGCGGTCGAGGTTGACGACCGCATACTGCCGGCGCAGCGGGTTCGTGAAGCCGCGCTTGGGCAGGCGCATGTGCAGCGGCATCTGCCCGCCCTCGAAGCCTCGGGTTCCCGCGCCCGAGCGGCTCTTCTGCCCCTTCTGGCCCCGGCCGCAGGTCTTGCCCTTGCCCGAGCCGATGCCCCGGCCGACCCGCGTGCGGGGCTCGCGGGCACCGGGGTTGTCCTTGAGTTCGTTGAGGTTCATGGGCGGTCCCCGTCGTGGCGGTCGGTCACCTCCTCCACCTTGAGCAAGTGGCGCACCTTGACGATCATGCCGCGTATCGCAGGGGTGTCGGGCAGCACGCGCGTGCGGTGCAGGCGGTTGAGCCCCAGGCCCACCAGGGTCGCGCGCTGATCCTGTCGCCGCCGGATGGGCGAGCCCACCTGGGTCACCTTAAGCCAGCGCGTCTCCATTGCCTGCCTCCTCAGGCCGCCTCGGCGTCGGCGTCGCGCGGGGCCGCCCCGTCGCGGCGCGCCAGCAACTCGGCCACCTTCTTGCCCCGGCGCTGCGCCACCGCCCGGGGGCTCGTCTGCTCGGACAGCGCCATGAACGTGGCCCGGACCATGTTGTAGGGATTGTTGCTCCCCACCGACTTCGCCACCACGTCGGCCACGCCCAGGGCCTCGAACACGGCGCGCATCGGCCCCCCGGCGATGATGCCCGTGCCGGGGGTGGCCGAACGGATGTAGACCTTTCCGGCTCCGAAGTGGCCCCGCCCGTCGTGGTGCAGGGTGCGGGCGTCGCGCAGCGGCACGCGGATCATGGCCTTCTTGGCCGCCGCGGTCGCCTTGGCGATCGCCTCGGGCACCTCGCGGGCCTTGCCATGGCCGAAGCCCACGCGACCCTTGCCGTCCCCCACCACCACCAGGGCGGCGAAGCCGAAGCGCTTGCCGCCCTTCACCGTCTTCGACACGCGGTTGATGTGGACGAGCTTTTCGATGAGCTCGCCGCCTTCCTCGGCGCCGGCCGTCTCGCGGCGGCGCCGTTCGCCCCGGCCACGGCCGCGGGCCCGCCGATCGCCTGCGGCGTCGGGCAGGATGTCGTCGGGTCCCAGTTCGTCCGCCATCTCAGAACTCCAGTCCGCCCTCGCGGGCCGCTTCGGCCAGGGCCTTCACGCGGCCATGGTACAGATAGCCGCCCCGGTCGAACACCACGGCCTTCACGCCGGCCGCCAGGGCCCGCTCGGCCAGCAGGCGGCCCACCCGGGCGGCGGCCGCCACGGTGGCGCCGGTGCCTTCGAAACCTTTCTCGAGGCTGGACGCGGCCGCCAGCGTGTGGCCCACCCGATCGTCGATGACCTGGGCGTAGATGTGACGGCCCGAACGGTGCACCGACAGCCGCGGCCGGCCGCGCGCCTTGGCCTTCAGCGCCGTCCGCACGCGGCGACGGCGGCGCTCGAACGGCGAGAGGAGCCGCCCCGTCACTTCTTCTTGCCCTCCTTGCGGAAGATGAACTCGCCCCGATAGCGGATGCCCTTGCCCTTGTAGGGTTCGGGCTTGCGCCAGCGGCGGATTTCGGCGGCGACCTGGCCCACCTTCTGCCGGTCGGCGCCGGAAATCTCGATGGTCGTGGCATCGGGCGCCCGCACCGTGATGCCGTCGGGCACTCGGTATTCCACGTCGTGGCTGTAGCCCAGTTGGAGCTTCAACGTAGAGCCCTGAGCGTTGGCCCTGTAGCCCACGCCACTGATTTCCAGCACCTTGGTGAAGCCCTCCGCCACGCCGGTGACGAGGTTCGCGACCAGCGTGCGCTGCAGGCCCCAGAAGGCCCGCGCCCGCTTCGTGTCGGCGGCTGGCGTGACCTTCACCTGCTGGCCTTCGACGACGTAGCGCACCTCCTCGGCCAACGGCAGCGAAAGCTCGCCCTTGGGCCCCCGGGCCCAGAGCCGTCCCTGGTCGATCGTGACGGTGACGCCGGCCGGGATGGGCACAGGCTTCTTGCCGATGCGCGACATGATCAGAACACCCGACAGAGCACTTCGCCGCCCACGTTCTCGGCGCGGGCTTCGGCGTCGGAAAGGACGCCGCGCGGCGTGGAGACGATGGTGATGCCCAACCCGTTCTTCACCCGCGGCAAGTCGGCCACGCCGGAGTAGACCCGCCGGCCCGGCCGCGACACGCGGGCAAGCTCGCGGATGGCGGGCTGACCTTCGAAATACTTGAGCTCGATGCGGACCATGGGCGGCTGGCCCGGCCGCTCCTCGCGAGCGTAGCCCCGGATGTAGCCCTCGCGCCGCAACACGTCGAGCACCGCCAGGCGCAACTTCGAGACGGGGGACAGGACGCTGTCCTTGCGGGCGGCCTGGCCGTTGCGGATGCGGGTCAGCATGTCGCCCAGGGGATCGGAAAGACTCATGCGCCCCTCACCAGCTCGACTTGGTGACTCCGGGGATCAGCCCCTTGTTGGCCAGCTCCCGAAGCTTCACCCGACACAGGCGGAACTTGCGGTAGTAGGCCCTGGGCCGCCCGGTGAGCTCGCACCGGTTGCGCACCCGCGTCGGATTGGCGTTGCGCGGGATCTCGGCCAGCTTCAGGCGCGCCATCAGCCGCTCGGTGTCCGAGAGCGACTTGTCGGCGGCGCGCGCCTTCAGCGCCGCATAGCGCTTGGCGTACTTGGCCACGAGCCGCTTGCGCCGCTCGTTCTTGTTGATGGAACTCAGCTTGGCCATGGGCGTCCTCAGGCTGCCGCGCGCGTCGGACTGTCGCCCTGGAAGGGCAGGCCGAAGGCCGCGAGCAGGGCCTTGGCCTCCGCGTCGGTGCGCGCCGTGGTGGTGAACACGATGTCCATGCCGCGGATCCGCTCGATCCGATCGTAGTTGATCTCGGGGAAAACGAGCTGCTCCTTGAGACCCATGGAGTAGTTGCCCCGGCCGTCGAAGCTGCGCGGGTTCAAGCCCCGGAAATCCTTCACCCGCGGCAGGGCGATGGTGACGAGCCGGTCGAGGAATTCGTACATGCGGTCGCGCCGGAGCGTCACCTTGCAGCCGATGGGCATCCCTTCGCGCAGCTTGAAGCCGGCGATCGACTTCTTGGCCCGCGTGATGACCGGCTTTTGGCCCGCGATCAGCGCCAGCTCGGCCGCCGCCGTCTCGACCCGCTTGCGATCCTGGGTGGCGTCGCCCACGCCCATGTTGAGCGTGATCTTCTGCAGGCGCGGCACGGCCAGCCGGTTGGTGTAGCCGAACTGCGCCATCAGGCGCGGGACAACCAACTCTTCGTAATGCCGCTGCAGGCGGGGCTTCTGCCGCTCGTTCATCCGATCACCTCGCCCGATTTCACGGCCACGCGCACCTTGCGCCCGTCGCGCACCTCGAAGCGCACGCGGGTGGGCTTGCCCGTCTTCGGGTCCTTGAGCGCCACGTTCGAGACGTGAATGGGCGCTTCGAAGCGGCGAATACCGCCCTTGGGGTCGGCCGGGGTCGGCCGCTGGTGGCGCGTGACCAGGTTCACGCCCGCCACCACCACCCGGTTCTCCTTCGGGATCGCGCGCAGCACTTCGCCTTCGCGGCCCTTGTCCTTGCCCGCGATCACGATGACCCGGTCGCCCTTGCGGATGCGCGCGGCCATCTCACAGCACCTCGGGGGCGAGGCTGATGATCTTCATGTGCCCCGCCTGCCGCAGCTCGCGCACGACCGGCCCGAAGATCCGCGTGCCGATCGGCTCCCGGTTCTTGTTGATGAGGACGGCCGCGTTGGAATCGAACCGGATGACCGATCCGTCGGGGCGGCGGATGTCCTTGGCGGTGCGCACCACCACCGCCCGGTGCACGTCGCCCTTCTTCACGCGGCCCTTGGGCTGGGCGTCCTTCACCGACACGACGATCACGTCGCCCACCCGGGCGAAGCGGCGCTTCGACCCGCCCAGCACCTTGATGCACATGACTTCCTTGGCCCCGGAATTGTCCGCGACCTGCAGCCGCGTCTGCATCTGGATCATGGCACGGCCTCCTCGAGCGCCGGAGCGCGGCGCGCCTGCGCCACCCGCTCGATCACGCGCCAGGTCTTCAGCTTCGAGATCGGCCGGCACTCCTCGATGCGCACCACGTCACCCGTCCGGCAGGCGTTGGTCTCGTCGTGCGCGTGATATTTCTTCGAGCGCCGGATGATCTTGCCGTAGAGCGGATGGGCCACCCGTCGTTCGACGAGCACCACCACCGTCTTGTCACATCTGTCGGAGACCACCGTCCCCTGCAGGATCCGTCGGGGCATCGTCTCGTCCCTCAATCCTTGGCCTGTCGGGCGCGTCGGGTGCGCTCCGTCTCGATGCGCGCGATGGTGCGCCGCACCTCGCGGATCCGTGCCGGCTTCTCGAGCTGCCGGGTCGCCGCCTGGAACCGCAGGTTGAGCTGCTCGCGCTTCAGCTGCACCAGCAGCGCCTGCAGCTCGGCGTCCGACATCTGCTGGATCTCGGCGTAGCGCGTCATCACCGCCCCTCCTCGCGAGCCTCGCCCAGCCGGGTGACCATGCGGGTCTTGATGGGCAGCTTGGCCGCCGCCCGCTCGAACGCCCCCTCGGCGACCTCGCGCGACACGCCGTCGAGCTCGAACATGATCCGGCCCGGCTTCACCCGGCAGATCCAGAACTCGGGCGAGCCCTTGCCCGAGCCCATCCGCACTTCGGCCGGCTTGGCCGACACGGGGATGTCGGGAAAGATGCGGATCCACAAGCGGCCCTGCCGCTTGATGTGGCGCGTGATCGCCCGGCGCGCGCTTTCGATTTGGCGTGCGGTGATGCGCTCGGGCTCCAGCGCCTTCAGGCCATAGGCGCCGAAATTCAGCGTGGTCCCGCCCTTGGCGTTCCCGTGGATCCGCCCCTTGTGCGCCTTCCGGAACTTCGTCCGCTTCGGTTGCAGCATTGTCCTTCGCCTTCAGCCGAGGGATCCGCCCCTCCGATAAGGCGACGCCGTGGCGTCGGTCCCTACCGGGGTGGGCGCACCCCCGTCGTCTGGGCCTCGAGCATGAGACGATCCTGGGCCATGGGATCGTGCGCCATGATCTCGCCCTTGAAGATCCACACCTTCACCCCGCACACGCCATAGGCGGTGTGGGCTTCCGCCTCGCCATAATCGATGTTGGCGCGCAGCGTGTGCAGGGGCACGCGGCCTTCGCGGTACCATTCGGTGCGCGCGATCTCGGCCCCGCCCAGGCGCCCGGCACAGGCCACCTTGATGCCTTCGGCGCCTAAGCGCAAGGCCGATTGCACGGCGCGCTTCATGGCCCGGCGGAAGGCCACGCGGCGCTCCAACTGATCGGCGATGCTCTGCGCCACCAGGCGGGCGTCGATCTCGGGCTTGCGGATCTCGACGATGTTGAGCGAGACTTCGCTGCGCGTCATTCCGGCCAGCTGCTTGCGCAGCCGATCGATGTCGGCCCCCTTCTTGCCAATCAGCACGCCCGGCCGCGCGGCATAGACCGAGATGCGGCACAGCTTGGCCGGCCGCTCGATCACCACGCGCGAAATGGCGGCCTGAGCGTGGTTCTTCATGATGAAGTCGCGGATCTTCAGGTCCTCGAGGAGGAGGCGCCCGTACTCCACACCGCGCGCGTACCAGCGGCTGTCCCAGGTGCGGTTGATCTGGAGTCTCAGGCCGATGGGATTGGTCTTCTGGCCCATGGCGTCACTCCGCCCCGTCGGTCTCGCGCACCACGATCCGCAGGCGCGAGAACGGCTTCAGGATCCGCGCCGACCGCCCGCGGGCCCGGGTGGCGAACCGCTTCATCACGAGCGACTTGCCGACACTCGCCTCCTTCACCACCAGCCGGTCGACGTCGAGGTTATGGTTGTTCTCGGCATTGGCGATCGCCGACTTCAGGCACTTGCGCACCTCGCGGGCCATGGCCTTGCGGCTGAAGGCCAGGATCGTCATCGCCTCCTCGGCCTTCCGTCCGCGGATCAGGCGCGCCACCAGGTTGAGCTTGGAGGGGCTGCCGCGGATGGTCGTGGCCACCGCCAGGGCCTCGCGCTCGCCCACGCGTCGGGGGTTGGCTGGCTTGCCCATGTCAGCGCTTCTTCGCCTTCTTGTCGGCCGCGTGCCCGTGGAAGGTGCGGGTGGGCGCGAACTCGCCGAGCTTCATGCCCACCATGTCCTCGGTCACCGATACGGGAATGAACTTCCGGCCGTTGTAGACGTGGAAGGTGTGCCCTACGAACTCGGGGATGATCGTCGACCGACGCGACCAGGTCTTGATGGGGCCACGCACCCCCGACTGCACCTTCTTGAGAAGATACAGGTCGAAGAACGGACCTTTCCAGACGGAGCGTGCCACGGTCACCTCTTCTTCCGAGCATGGCGCGACCGGAGGATGTACTTCTCCGTCGCCTTGTTGCGCCGCGTGCGGGCCCCCTTGGTGGGCTTGCCCCATGGCGTCACGGGGTGGCGCCCGCCCGAGGTCCGGCCTTCCCCGCCCCCGTGCGGGTGGTCCACGGGGTTCTTCGCCACCCCGCGGGTCAGCGGCCGACGCCCCAGCCAGCGGTTGCGCCCCGCCTTGCCCAGGTTCTGGTTGGCGTGATCGGGGTTCGACACCGCGCCCACCGTCGCCATGCACTCCGCGCGCACGTAACGCTGCTCGCCCGAACTCAAGCGCACGATCACCATCCCTCGGTCGCGGCCCACGACCTGGGCGAAGGTCCCCGCCGCACGGGCCAGCTGCCCCCCCTTGCCGGGCTTGAGTTCGACGTTGTGGACGATCGTGCCCACCGGCACCTGCCCGATCTCCATGGCGTTTCCCGGCCGCACGTCCACCTTGCGGCCGGCCATCACCGTATCGCCGGGGGCCAGGCGCTGCGGCGCCAGGATGTAGGACGGCGTGCCGTCCGGGTAGCGCACCAGCGCGATGAAGGCCGAACGGTTGGGGTCGTATTCCAGCCGCTCCACGGTCGCCGGCTCGTCCCAGCGACGACGACGGAAGTCGATCAGCCGGTAGCGCCGCTTGTGGCCGCCCCCCCGCGCGCGCACCGTGGCGTGGCCGATGTTGTTCCGCCCCCCGGAGCTCGTCTTGCCTTCGGTCAGGCTCTTGACCGGCTTGCCCTTCCACAGGCCCGACCGGTCGATCAGGACGAGACCGCGGCGACCGGGGCTCGTGGGATTGAAGCTCTTGAGCGCCATGGCCTCACACTCCGGTCGTCACGTCGATCGAATGGCCTTCCGCCAAGGTGACGATCGCCTTCTTCACGTCCGAACGGCGATAGGGCCGGCCCCGCCAGCGCTTGGTCTTGCCCTTCACCACCAGCGTGTTGACCGCCTCCACCTTCACGTCGAACAAGGCTTCGACGGCGGCCTTGATCTGAGGCTTGGTGGCGTCCAGAGGCACCTTGAACACCACCTGCCGATGCTCGCCCACGAGCGTCGATTTCTCCGTAATCACGGGGGCCCGGATCACCGCGAAATGACGCGGGTCGACGTCCGTTCGGGTCTTGGCCATCACGCCGCCTCCCGCTCACGGTGCCCGAGCCGCGCGCCGAGCGCCTCGACCGCCGCCCGAGTGAGCACGAGATGCTCGTGGTTCAGGATGTCGTAGACGTTGGCGCCGATGGCCGGCAGCACGTCCACCTTGGGCAGGTTGCGGCTTGCCAGCGCGAAGTTGAGGTCGACCGCAGGCCCGTCGACGAACAGGACGCTCCGCACCCCCAGGCGCTCCAGCCGGTCCCGCAGCACGCGCGTGCGCGCCTCGGGCAGGGCCAGGTTGTCCACCACCATCAGCTGCCCGTCGCGCGCCTTGGCCGACAGCGCGTGCCGAAGCCCCAGGGCGCGGATGCGCTTGTTGAGCCGAGGCGCGAACACCCGAGCGCGCGGCCCGTGCGCCTTGCCGCCACCGATGAACTGGGGTGCCGCCCGGTCCCCGTGGCGGGCCCGGCCCGAGCCCTTCTGCCGGCCCCATTTCTTCCCCGTCCGGTCGACGTCACCGCGCTCCTTGGCCGCCCGCTGCGGGGCGCGCCGCTTCTCGAGCTGCCAGGTCACGACCCGGTGCAGGATGTCGGCCCTGGGCTCGAGGCCGAAGACAGCCTCGGGCAGCTCGAGCTCGCCGACCGCCTCACCCTCGAGCGTGCGGACTTCGACCCTCATGCCGCCCCTCCTTCCGCCGCGCCGGCCGGGGCCCGGCAGGCGGCAGGCCAGGGCGCCCCCTCGGGCGTGGGGTGCTTCACGGCGTCGCGCACGAGGAGCCACGACCCCTTGGCCCCGGGCACCGAGCCCTTGAGGAACAGGAGGTCGCGCTCGGGGTCGGTGCGCACGACCTCCAGATTCTGCTGGGTGCGCCGGCGATCGCCCATCTGGCCGGCCATCTTCTTGTTCTTGAAGACCCGGCCCGGATCTTGCCGGTTGCCGGTCGAGCCATGGCTGCGGTGGGCCACCGACACCCCGTGGCTTGCGCGCAGACCGCCGAAGCCCCAGCGCTTCATGGCCCCGGCGAAGCCCTTGCCCTTGGTCACGCCCGTGACGTCCACGCGCTGGCCCACCACGAAGTGATCGGCCCGGATCACGGCCCCCACTTCCACGAGCGCTTCGGGGCTCACGCGGAACTCGGCCAGCCGCCGGGCCGGCTCCACCTCGGCCTTGGCGAAGTGGCCTCGTTCGGGCTTGGTGAGGTTCTTCACCTTCACTCGCCCCGCACCCAGCTGGAGCGCCACGTAGCCGTCCCGCTCGGCCGTCCGTTGCGCCACCACGCGGTTGTCCTCGAGCGCCAGCACGGTCACCGGCACGTGTTGCCCGTCGTCGGTGAACAGGCGGGTCATCCCCAACTTCCTGGCGATCACACCCGTGCGCATCCCCGAGCTTCCCAACCCATCACGTCCTTGCGGCGACCTGGCCTGGCGGCTCCTAGCCCTGCAGCTTGATCTCGACGTCCACCCCAGCCGCCAGGTCGAGCTTCATCAGTGCATCGACCGTCTGCGGCGTAGGCTTCACGATGTCGAGGAGCCGCTTGTGGGTGCGCACTTCGAACTGTTCGCGCGACTTCTTGTCGATGTGGGGCGACCGGTTCACGCAGAACTTCTCGATCCGCGTGGGCAAGGGAATGGGCCCACGCACGTCGGCGCCCGTGCGCTTGGCCGTCTCGGCGATCTCGTGCGTCGCGGCGTCCAGCACGCGGTGGTCGAACGCCTTGAGGCGGATGCGGATGTTCTGGGTCTCCATGGCTCGTCGCCCGTCTGTCGTCCGCCCGTTGCCGAACCGTTCCTTGCCGTGGTCGGGCCGCTTCCGGCCCGAGTGTCAGCCCAAACGCGAACCGGCCGGCCGACGGGTGCCCCCCGCGGCCGACCGGGCAACCGTTCCTACTACTTCAGGATCTGCGAGACAACCCCTGCGCCCACGGTGCGGCCCCCTTCGCGGATGGCAAAGCGCAGCCCCGGGTCCATGGCGATGGGGGCGATGAGCTTCACCGACAGCTGCACGTTGTCGCCCGGCATCACCATCTCGGTGCCTTCGGGCAGCTCGACGGTACCCGTCACGTCCGTGGTGCGGAAATAGAACTGCGGGCGGTAGTTCGAGAAGAAGGGAGTGTGCCGCCCGCCCTCTTCCTTCGACAGCACATAGACCTCGGCCTTGAAATCGGTGTGCGGGGTGATCGAGCCCGGCTTGGCCAGCACCTGGCCACGCTCCACCTCCTCGCGTTTGGTCCCGCGCAGCAAGGCCCCGATGTTGTCGCCCGCCCGGCCTTCGTCCAGCAGCTTGCGGAACATCTCGACGCCCGTCACGACCGTCTTCTGGGTGTCGCGCAGGCCCACGATCTCGACCTCGTCGCCCACCTTCACCGTACCGGTCTCGATCCGGCCCGTCACCACCGTGCCGCGACCCGAGATCGAGAACACGTCCTCGATCGGCATCAGGAACGGCTTGTCGAGCGGCCGCTCGGGCGTGGGGATGTATTCGTCCACCGCCTCCATGAGCTTGAGGATGGCCTCCTTGCCGATCTCGGGCCGCTTGTCCTCGAGCGCCATCAGGGCGGACCCGCGGATGATGGGAACCTCGTCACCCGGGAACTCGTACTTCGACAGCAGCTCGCGCACCTCGAGCTCGACCAGCTCCAGGATCTCGGGGTCGTCCACCATGTCGACCTTGTTCATGAACACGACGAGCGCCGGCACCCCCACCTGCCGGGCCAGCAGAATGTGCTCGCGCGTCTGGGGCATCGGCCCGTCGGTGGCCGAGACCACCAGGATGGCGCCGTCCATCTGGGCCGCGCCCGTGATCATGTTCTTCACGTAGTCGGCATGCCCCGGGCAGTCGACGTGGGCGTAGTGGCGCTTGTCCGTTTCGTATTCGACGTGTGCGGTCGAAATCGTGATGCCACGCTCGCGCTCTTCCGGCGCCTTGTCGATCTGGTCATAGGCCGTGTACTGCGCCTTGCCCTGCTCGGCCAGGACCTTGGTGATGGCGGCCGTGAGCGATGTCTTGCCATGGTCCACGTGACCGATGGTGCCGATGTTGACGTGCGGCTTGGTCCGCTCGAATTTCGCCTTCGCCATTGTCCTGTCCTCTTTCTGATGCGTTCCTGATGCCGACCCGCGTGGCCCTCGCGCTCACGCCAGCTTAGCCTTCACTTCCTCAGCGACGTTCGCCGGAACTTCCTCGTAGTGCGAGAACTGCATGGTGTACTGGGCGCGCCCCTGGGTCATCGACCGCAGCTGGTTCACGTAGCCGAACATGTTGGCGAGCGGGACCAGCGCGTCGATCACCTGCGCGTTGCCCCGAGTGTCGGTGCCCAGGATCTGGCCCCGCCGGCTGTTGAGGTCGCCGATCACGTCGCCCATGAACTCCTCAGGAGTCACCACCTCGACCTTCATCATGGGCTCCAAGAGCTTGATGCCGGCCTTGGCGGCCGCCTCGCGCATCGCGCCGCGCCCCGTGATCTCGAAGGCGAGCGCGGACGAGTCGACGTCGTGGTAGGCTCCGTCGACCAAGGTCACCTTGAAGTCGATGATGGGAAAACCGATGAGGGCCCCAGATTCCGCCACCTCGCGGATGCCCTTCTCGACGGCGGGGATGTACTCCTTGGGCACGTTCCCGCCCTTCACTTCGTCGACGAAGACGATGCCCGAGCCGCGCTCGCCTGGCTCCACCACGATCTTGACCCGACCGAACTGGCCAGCCCCACCCGTCTGCTTCTTGTGGGTGTAATCGACCTCCACCTTGCGCGCGATGGCCTCGCGGTAGGCCACTTGTGGGGCGCCCACGTTCGCCTCCACCTTGAACTCGCGCTTCAACCGGTCGACGATGATCTCGAGGTGGAGCTCGCCCATCCCCTTGATGATCGTCTGCCCGCTCTCGGGGTCGGTGGTGACGCGAAAGCTCGGGTCCTCCTGCGCCAGCCGGTTGAGCGCGATGCCCATCTTTTCCTGGTCGGCCTTGGTCTTGGGCTCGACCGCCACTTCGATGACGGGCTCGGGGAATTCCATCCGCTCGAGGACGATGGGCGCCTGCGGCGCGCACAGCGTATCCCCGGTCGTCACGTCCTTAAGGCCCACCAGCGCCACGATGTCGCCCGCGTAGGCCTCCTTGATGTCCTCGCGTTGGTTCGCATGCATCAACAGCATGCGCCCGATCTTCTCGCGCTTGTCCTTCACGGAATTGAGGACGGAGGCCCCGGTCTCGAGTCGGCCGGAATAGACGCGCGTGAAGGTGAGCGTGCCGACGAAGGGGTCGGACATGATCTTGAACGCAAGACCTGCGAACGGGGCCGCGTCGTCGGCCGGCCGCTCGTCGGGCGTGCCGTCGGGCTTCACCCCCTTGACCGGCGGAATGTCGACGGGGCTCGGCAGATAGTCGACGACCGCGTCCAGAAGCGGCTGCACTCCCTTGTTCTTGAAGGCCGCCCCGCACAGCACCGGCACGAACGAAAAGCTGATCGTGCCCTTGCGGATCAGGCGGCGCAGGGTGGCCACGTCGGGCACCTGGCCCTCAAGATAGGCCTCCATGACCGCATCGTCCTGCTCGACCACCGTCTCGACGAGCTCCGCGCGGGCCCTGACCGCCGCGTCCTTGAGTTCGTCGGGGATGGGCTGGAACTCGTACTTGGCCCCGAGCGACTCCTCGAGCCAGACGACGGCCCGCTCCTCGACCAGATCGACGAGGCCCTTGAACCCGCTCTCGACGCCGATCGGCAGATAGAGCACGAGCGGCCGCGCCCCCAGCCGGTCGCGGATCATCTCGACGCAGCGGGGGAAGTTGGCGCCCGTGCGGTCCAGCTTGTTGACGAAGCAGATCCGGGGCACGCGGTACTTGTCGGCCTGGCGCCACACCGTCTCCGATTGGGGCTCGACACCGGCCACGCCGTCGAACACGGCCACGGCGCCGTCCAGCACGCGCAGCGAACGCTCCACCTCGATGGTGAAGTCCACGTGGCCGGGGGTGTCGATGATGTTGATGCGGTGGTCGCGCCAGAAGCAGGTGGTGGCGGCCGAGGTGATCGTGATGCCCCGTTCCTGTTCCTGCTCCATCCAGTCCATTGTAGCGGTGCCTTCGTGCACTTCGCCAATCTTGTAGGACTTGCCGGTGTAGTACAGGATCCGCTCGGTGGTCGTGGTCTTGCCGGCATCGATGTGGGCCATGATGCCGATATTGCGGTAGCGTTCCAGCGGGTGGCTGCGGGGCATGGTCGGCTCCGGCGATCTTACCAGCGGTAGTGGCTGAAGGCCCGGTTGGCCTCGGCCATCCGGTGCGTGTCCTCGCGCTTCTTCACCGCCGAGCCGCGGTTGTTCGAGGCTTCGATGAGCTCCGCGGACAGGCGGGCCGACATCGTCTTCTCCGAGCGGTTGCGCGCCGCCGCGATGATCCAGCGGATGGCCAACGCCTGGGCGCGCTCGGGCCGCACCTCGACGGGCACCTGGTAGGTGGCCCCGCCCACGCGCCGCGAACGCACCTCCACCATCGGCTTCACGTTGTCCAGCGCCTCGTGAAAGACGGCCATGGGATCACGCTTCAGCCGGCTCTCGATCGTGTCGAGGGCAGTGTAGACGATCTTCTCGGCCACGCTCTTCTTGCCCTGCAGCATCACCAGGTTCATGAACTTGGTGAGCACGGGGTCCCCATAGCGGGGATCGGGCAGGATCTCACGCCTTTCGGGACGGCGGCGGCGGGGCATGGGCTAGCCTCTCACTTCGGACGCTTGGCGCCATACTTGGACCGCCCTTGACGGCGGTCCTTCACCCCCTGCGTGTCGAGCACGCCGCGCAGTACGTGATAGCGCACGCCGGGCAGGTCCTTCACCCGGCCACCGCGTATCAGCACGACCGAGTGTTCCTGCAGGTTGTGGCCTTCGCCCGGGATGTAGCCAATCACTTCGTAGCCGTTGGTCAGGCGGATCTTGGCGACCTTGCGCAGCGCCGAGTTGGGCTTCTTGGGCGTGGTGGTGTAGACGCGGGTGCACACGCCCCGCTTCTGCGGGCAGCCTTCGAGCGCCGGCACCTTGTTGCGGGCCCGCTCCGGGGTGCGGCCCTTGCGGACCAGCTGGTTCATGGTCGGCATGCGCGTCGCGTCCGTCCTCTCAAGCCAACGCGCCCCCGTCCTCACCGACGAGGGCTTCCACGACCGACGTGGCGCTCAGGGGATGGGGGAAGGGGCGGGCGAACCCGCCCGCCGGCCACGAGCTGCGTTTAGGCCGTGCCTACGACCAGCCCTTGAGCGCGGCGGGCCCTAGCGCCCGGCAACCGGCGCGTCAACCGGCCGCCTGCTGGTCGCGCCCGCGGGCGAGGACGGCCTGGCGGCGGCGGGCGACGTCCTCAGGTCGCACCATCGCGTTCGCGGCCGACGATCGCTCGGTCTCGAGCCGGAGCGCCGGACCCAACGGCAGCGCCAAGCCATCGTCGATGAGGCGCTTGTAGGCGGCGAGGAACGCCGGGTCGATCCCGGCGATGTCCGCGGCCAGGCGCCGAGCGGCCGGCATCAGGTCCTGGGGCGCCACCACCCGGTTGACCAGACCCCAGCGCTCGGCCGTGGTCGCATCGAGGAAGTTGCCCGTGAACGACAGCTCCTTCGCCCGCGACGGGCCAATGAGGCGGGGCAGTTTCTGCGACAGCCCCCAGCCGGGCAGGATGCCGACGCGCGCGTGGGTGTCGGCAAAGCGCGCGTTCGTCGAGGCCAACAGGATGTCGCAGGCCAGCGCCAGCTCGAAGCCGCCAGTGATGGCGACGCCGTTGATGGCCCCGATCACGGGCCTTGCGCACTCCTCGATCGCCCGCACGGGGTTGGCGTCGTCCTTGGCGGTGGTGTCGGCCATGGCGGCCGGGTCCTGCCCCAGCTCCTTGAGGTCGAGGCCTGCCGAGAAGGCCCGCTCGCCCGCACCCGTCAGGATGAAAACGCGCACGGCCGGGTCGGCGGCGAGCCGGCGGACGGTCGCGGCAAGCTCCACGCGCAGCGCCCGCGACAGGGCGTTCATGGCCTCGGGCCGGTTGAGGGTCAGGGTGGCGATGCCGTCCGCCACCTCCACGAGCAGGAGCGACATGGGGTGCGTTCCCGGGGGGTGCAGTCCTAGACACCACCGCTAGCCGCAGCCCCACGGCCCGTCCAGCTGCGCCTCGCCGCGCGCCGGCCGAACGCGACCGCTCCTGGCGGTGCGGCCCGCCCGGCCCGCACCCCTGCTCGCGCCGGGCCGCCTGCCCCGCCCTCCGCCCGCCCGCGCGCCGCCTCCCCCGGCGGGCGCCCCGCCGGGGGGGCGCTCGCTCGCCCAGGGGATCAGGCCAGGCTGCCGTGGCAGTGCTTGAACTTGCGGCCCGAACCGCAGGGGCAGGGGGCGTTGCGCGGCACGGGCCGCTGCCAGGTCTCGGGGTCCTCGGGCACGAACGAGGCGCCATAACGGTGCGCCACGGCGCGCGCTGCGGCGACCTCGTCGGGCGACAGAGGTTCGCCCAGCGCGAACACGCCTGCCGCCGCGGCCGGCCGGGCCGCCCCGCCCCAGGCCGGCGCCGCGGGATCCCGCGGGCCGGAGAGGGTCAAGAAATCGGGCAGGTCCGGCAGCGGGGGTGGTTCGGGCATGCGGACCTCGATGGCCGAGAGCACGCGCGTCGTGTCCTCGCGCACCAAGCGGAGCATCCGCTGGAACAGGGCGAAGGCTTCCGCCTTGTATTCGTTGATGGGCTGTTTCTGGGCGTAGGCGCGCAGGTGGATCACCTGGCGCAGCGCGTCGAGGGTCGCCAGATGCTCCTTCCAATGGTGGTCGAGCTGCTGGAGCAGGACCGACTTCTCGACCGCGGCCCAGGTCTCGGGCGGGAAGGCGGCCGCCTTGGCCTCCATCTTGCGGTCCAGCAGGTTCGTCAGACGCTCCACGAACATCTGGGGCTCGACCGCGGATTCGTTCGCCCACTCGGCCACGGGGGCCTCCAGGCCCAGGATGTCGCGCACGTCGTTGGCCAACGCGTCGAGCGCCCATTGTTCGGGATAGGTGCCTTCCGGACAGTGCGCGGCCACGATCGCCTCCACCGTCTCGTGCCGCATGGCCGCCACGAGGTCGGACACCGATGGGGAGTCGATGATCTCGTTGCGCTGTTCGTAGACGACCTTCCGCTGGTCGTTCATCACGTCGTCGTACTGCAGCAGCTGCTTGCGGATTTCGTAGTTGCGCGCCTCCACCTTCTTCTGGGCGGTTTCGATCGCCTTGGAGATCCACGGGTGGACGATCGCCTCGCCGTCCTCCAGGCCCCCCTTCATCACCCGGTGCAGCAGGTTCTGCTGCCCGAAGATGCGCAGGAGGTCGTCGTCTAGCGACAAGTAGAAGCGCGAACGGCCCGGATCGCCCTGTCGGCCGGAGCGACCGCGCAGCTGGTTGTCGATGCGGCGGCTCTCGTGCCGTTCGGTGCCCAGCACGAACAGCCCGCCCGCTTCGCGCACCTTCTCGCGCTCGGCCGCCACCTCCGCGCGGATCTCGGCCTCGCGCGCCGCGCGCTCCGGGCCGGGCGGCAGATCGCCCAGCTCGTCCTGGATGCGGAATTCGGCGTTGCCCCCCAGCTGGATGTCGGTGCCGCGGCCGGCCATGTTGGTGGCGATCGTCACGGCCCCGTACCGCCCGGCCTGGGCCACGATGTGGGCCTCTTGCTCATGGAAGCGGGCGTTGAGCACGCTGTGCTCGATCCCCTCCTTCTTGAGGAACGCCGAAAGTTTCTCGGACTTCTCGATGGAGACCGTGCCCACCAGCACCGGCTGGCCGCGGGCCGAGGCCTCCTTGATCGCCTTGACGATGGCCGCGTACTTGTCAGCTTCGTTCTTGTAGAACGCGTCGTCCTCGTCGATCCGGCGGACCGGCACGTTGGTGGGGATCTCCACCACGTTCAGCTTGTAGATGTCGTGGAATTCCGCCGCCTCGGTGACGGCGGTGCCCGTCATGCCGGCAAGCTTGGGGTAGAGCCGGAAATAGTTCTGGAACGTAATCGAGGCCAACGTCTGGTTCTCAGGCTGCATTTCCACCCCCTCCTTGGCCTCCACCGCCTGGTGCAGTCCGTCGGACCAGCGCCGGCCTTCCATCATGCGCCCGGTGAATTCGTCGATGATGACGATCCGGCCGTCCTTCACGATGTAGTCGGTGTCGCGCCGGAACATCAGGTTGGCGCGCAGCGCCTGATTGAGATGGTGGACGACCTGGGTATTGGCGATGTCGTAGAGGTTCGAGCCTTCGAGGAGGCCCGCGGCTTCCAGCGCCCGCTCGGCCACCTCGGTGCCCTCCTCGGTCAGGATCACCGACTTCGACTTCTCGTCCTTCTCGTAGTGTTCGGGCCGCAGCGACTTCACGATGCGGTCGACGGCGATGTAGAGATCAGACTTGTCCTCGGTGGGCCCCGAAATGATGAGGGGGGTGC
The DNA here is from genome assembly GCA_025056155.1 of Sphingomonadaceae bacterium. Classification (GTDB taxonomy): domain Bacteria; phylum Pseudomonadota; class Alphaproteobacteria; order Sphingomonadales; family Sphingomonadaceae; genus Thermaurantiacus. The sequence goes on along the minus strand of JANWWL010000004.1, from coordinate 118,337 downwards.
GCGCTTCGTCGATCAGGATGGAGTCGACTTCGTCGACGATGGCGTAGTGGAACGGCCGCTGCACCATCGCCTCGCGCGAATATTTCATGTTGTCGCGCAAGTAGTCGAACCCGAACTCGTTGTTCGTGCCATAGGTGATGTCGGCCGCATAGGCCGCCCGCCGCTCGACGTCCGTGAGGTTGGGCACGATGACGCCCACGCTCATGCCCAGGAAGCGATAGATCCGGCCCATCCACTCGGCGTCGCGGCGGGCCAGGTAGTCGTTGACGGTGACGACGTGCACGCCCTTACCCGTCAAGGCGTTGAGGTAGACGGCGAGCGTGGCCACCAGCGTCTTGCCTTCGCCCGTCTTCATCTCGGCGATCTCGCCGCGATGGAGGACGATGCCGCCCATCAGCTGCACGTCGAAGTGGCGCAAGCCCAGCGTGCGCCGCGCAGCCTCGCGCACCAGGGCGAAGGCTTCGGGCAGCAGGCGGTCGAGCGGCTCGCCGTTGGCCAGGCGCTGCCGGTATTCGGGGGTCAGCGCGGCCAACGCCTCGTCCGAACGCGCCTGGAAGTCGGGCTCGAGCGCGTTGATGCGCGCGACGATGGGCTTGAGCGAGCGTAGGTAGCGGTCGTTGGAAGAGCCGAAGATCGCCCGTGCGACCTTGTTGAGACCGAGCATCGGAGCCTTCGCGCTGGCCGGGGCGGACCACCGCCCCTCGGGCACCCGCCGCACATAGGAACCGGGGGGGCGGGCGTCAACGAACGGCCCTTCCCGGCCCCGACGGGCCGACCTAAGGCGCGGCCATGACGCGGCCGTCGCCCCTGGCGCGCCCCTTCCCCTCCATCCCCCCCGTGGCGGGGGTCCGGCTGGGCACGGCGCGAGCGGGCTTCAAGGCCTGGGCTCGCGACGACCTGTGGCTGGCCGAATTCGCGCCCGGCACGGCGGTGGCAGGGCTGTTTACCCGCTCGCGTTGCCCCTCGCCCGAGGTGGAAAGCTGTCGGGCGCGGTTGCCGGGTGGCCGTGCCCGAGCGCTCGTCGTGAACGCGGGCAACGCCAACGCCTTCACTGGGGCGGCCGGGCGGGCGGCGCACGAAGCTCAGGTGGCCGAGGTTGCCCGGCGGCTCGGCTGCGAAGCTCATGAGGTGTTCGCTGCCTCGACCGGCGTCATCGGGGTTCCTCTGCCCGCCGAGCGCGCGATCGAGGGCGTGCGCGCCGCCGCGGCGCGCCTGGGCGAGGCGGGGTTCCACGATGCGGCCCGCGCCATGATGACCACCGACACTTTCCCCAAAGGAGCCGTGCGCGAGGTGGTGGTGGGCCAGGGGCGCGTGCGGCTGGCCGGCATCGCCAAGGGTTCGGGCATGATCGCCCCCGACATGGCGACGCTGCTCGCCTTCCTGTTCACGGACGCCGCGGTCGCGCCCGCGTTCCTGCAGGAGCTCTTGCAGCGGGCCTACGCGACGAGCTTCGCGTGCATCACCGTCGACGGGGACACCTCCACCTCGGACACGCTGCTCGCCTTCGCCACGGGAGCGAGCGGCCTGCCGGCCCTTGGCGGCTGGGCCGACCCCGGCGCCGATGCGCTCGCCTTCGCGCTCGTCGACCTCAGCCGAGAGCTCGCCCTGATGGTGGTGCGCGACGGGGAGGGTGCCCGCAAGCTCGTGGAGGTGCGCGTGACGGGTGCCGTGTCGGATGCCAGTGCGCGCCGGATCGCCTTCACGATCGCCAATTCGCCGCTCGTGAAGACCGCCGTGGCCGGGGGCGATGCCAACTGGGGCCGCGTGGTGGCCGCCGTGGGCCGCGCGGGCGAGCCGGCCGACCGCGACCGGCTGACCATCCGCTTCGGCGGGGTGACGGTGGCCCGCGACGGCGCGGTGGTGCCGGGCTATGACGAGGCCCCCGTGGCCCGCCACTTGGCGGGCGAGGAGGTGCTGATCGAAGTCGACCTCGGCCTTGGCGATGGCCGGGCGCTGGTATGGACGTGCGACCTGACGGAGGAATACGTCCGCATCAACGCCGACTACCGCAGCTAGGCCGCCGCGCGGGCGCGCCTAACGGACTGGAGGACGAGCGTGAGGGACCCGACGACCCAGCCCATCCTGCACCATTACGATGCGTCCCCTTGGGCGGAGGTGGCGCGGCTCGCCCTGGGCCTCAAGGGGCTCGAGTGGGGGTCCGTCATCATCCCGACCGTCTGTCCCAAGCCCGAGCTTGCCACGCTGACCGGCGGCTATGTTCGCACGCCCGTCCTGCAGATCGGGGCCGACGTGTTCTGCGACACGCTCGCCATCCTCGAGGCGCTCGAAGTCCGCTGGCCCGAGCCCTCGCTCTACCCGCCCCCGCTCGGGGCCGGCCACCGCGCGCTCGCCCTGAAGGCGGGCGGGCCAGTGTTCCTGGCGGCGGTCGGCGTAGCCCTGGCCGACCTGCCCGACGAGGGATTCGAGGAGTTCTGGGCCGACCGCGAACGTCGCTTCGGCCTCAGACGAGAAGCCTTCCGTGCGATGGTGCCGTCCCTCCGGTCGGCCTTCGCCCAACATCTGGAGTGGCTTGAACGCGAGCTGGCGGACGGCCGGCCCTTCCTGGGGGGCGACGCGCCGGGCCACGGCGACCTGGCCCATTTCATGCTGGTATGGTTCGCCGCCCGCGGCGGCCCGTTCGACGCGGTGGCCCCCGCCCTCACCCCCTGGGCCCGACGCGTGGCGGAGGTCGGACACGGCCACCCCACCCCCCTGACCGCCGAAGCCGCCCTGGCCGCTGCCCGGGCGGCCACTCCGTCCTTCACAACGGGCGGCCGCCCCGTGGCGGTGCGCCAGGAAGGAAGCCAGGACCCTCCGGTCGAAGGGCGCCTGGCCGCCGAGGACGCCACCGGCTTCTGGATCGTGCGCCATCACCCGCAGACCGGGTGTGTCGCCGTGCGCTTTCCCTGGGAAGGACAGATCCTTGAGGACGCCTAGCCCCGTTCAGCCCTCGAGCGCGCCTTCGATCCACCGCCGCAAGGCCGCCTTGGGCTCGGCGCCCAGCTTGGTCGCCACCACCTCCCCGCCGCGGAAGAGCATCATCGTGGGGATCGATCGGATCCCAAAGCGCATGGCGGTTTCGGGGGCTTCGTCGATGTTGAGCTTGGCGATGGTGACCCGTCCGGCCAGCTCCTCCGACAGCTCGTCGAGGGCGGGGGCGATCATGCGGCACGGGCCGCACCATTCGGCCCAGAAGTCGACGAGCACGGGCCCTTCGGCCTTCAGCACCTCGTCGTCGAACGTGGCGTCGGTCACGCTGCGGGTCGCCATGGCACCTCCTTGCTGCCCCTTCAGATAGCCGCAGCAGGCGCCCGCGCAACGGGGTGGTGCCCTTCGAGCAAGTCCGGCGGCAGCTCGAGGATCCGCGGGCCCGTCGTGTAGACGAGCCAGGCGCGCACCGACCGACCGGGAAGCGCCTGCATCAGAACCGCGCGATAGGCCGCCATCTGCCGGAGATAGGCCACCGGCACGGCGTCGGCGGCTTGGGGCACCTCGTGTCCGGTCTTGAAGTCGGCAAGCAGGATGTCGTGGGGGCCCACGCGCAGCCGGTCGATGGTGCCGGCGATCGCCACGTCGCCCACCACGCCCGCCACGGGCGCTTCGGCCAAGGCATCCGGCGCGAACAGGGGCGCAAGGTCGGGATGGGCCAGCGTGGCGAGGGCCGTGGCGACCACCTCCTCGGCCGCAGGGCCCGCAAGACCCGCGGCGGCCACCACCCGCCGGGCCAACTCGTCCCGCCGGTGGGCGGGCACGGCCGGCAGGCGATCGAACAGGCGGTGCAGCAGAAGACCCCGGGCGATGGCCTGCGCGCGGTCGGGGGGTGGGGGGGGTGCGGGCGGCTCCTCGGCCGCAGCCGACGGCACGAGGCGCCGCGCAGTCGCCGCTTCGGTGGGCGGGGCGCGGCGCGCCCAGTCGGGAACGGCCACCAGGTCGAGCCTCGAGCCGGTTTCGCCCTGTTCCGGCCAGACGCCCTCCGCAAGCCGCACGGCGCGGCCGAAGGGGCCATCCGCCTCCTGCGCGCCCAGAGAGTCGAGCGCCGTGCGCACATGGTCGTGCCAGGCGGGCCGAACGGCCTTGCCCTCGGCGCGCGCCCGGGCCTCGCGCACGCCCATCTGGCCTGCCACCACGAGCACCTGGCGCGGGCGCGTGAGGGCGACATACAGCAAGCGGTGGTGCTCCGCTTCCAGCGCCTGGTCCTCGGCCCGGGCCAAGGGTTCGAGCGCCGCCGGCAACCGTTCGCGGGCGCCATAGACGAGCGGCAGCTCACCGCGCGCATGGGTCCAGCGCACCCTGGAGGGTGCGGGCTTGCGCCGCCGGAAGGCATCCGCCAGCACGACGATGGGGGCTTCGAGCCCCTTGGCCGCGTGAATGGTCAGGATCCGCACCAGGCCGGGGCTGGCATCGGGGTCGCGGCCCACGGCCTCGCCCAGCCGCTCCACATGCGCCAGGAACCCCTGCAGGGTGGCCGGGCGGTCCTGCCCGAACGCCCAGGCCTCGGCCAAGAGCGCATCGATGCCGTCGTCGGCCTCAGGACCCAGACGCGCCTTGAGCCTGGCCCGCGCCCCCTGAGCCAGGATGGCCTGCAGGAAGCCGTGTGGGGGTGCGTAGTCGGCCCGGGTCAACGCGTCCTCGAGGAACCGGCGCACGTCCTGAAGCGTCGGGTCTGGGGCGGCGCGCAAGGCTTCCCACAGGCCCAGGCCTGGCGTGCGCAATCGCCGGATCGTCTCGTGATCAAGGCCGCCCAAGGGGGAGACCAGCACTTCGGCCAGGGCCAGGTCGTCGGCCGGCTGCAGCACGAAGCGGACGAGGCTCAAGAGGTCGCGAGCGGCGAGCGGCTCGGCCAGCCGGGCCCGGTCGACGCCCGCAACCGGCAGCCCCACCCCATGGAGCGCCCGCACCAACCCCGCCATCAGGTCGCCGCGCGCCTGCAGCAGGATCAGCACGTCGCCCGGGCCGGCGGGCCGGGCCGAACCATCAGGCGCCCGGAGCACGAGCCGATGGGGGCTGCCCTCGCGCACCAGGTTCGCGATGCCCTGCGCCAGCGCTTCGGCAAAGCGCGGGTCGGGCGGGTCGTCGTCCTCCTCGTCGTCCGCCCCCTCGGGCGGCTGCATGGGCGGCAGGAGCCACACGCAGCCGGGCAGCGTCGGGTCGGCCGGCTCGTGTGGGGCGGGAGCCCGGCTGAGGCCCAGCGCCTCGGGGCCCAGGTTGGCCAGCACGCGATCGACGAGCTTCAGGATCACGGGGGCCGAGCGGAAGTTGCGGGCGAGCGGCACCTCGTCAATCCGGTCGCCCGCGGCGCGGGCGCGCTCGCTCCAGCGGATGTGCACCTGCTGGAACACCCGGGGGTCGGTGCCCTGGAAGCCGTAGATGGCCTGCTTGAAGTCTCCCACCACGAAGCGGGTGCGCCGCTCGCCTGGCCGCTGGCCAAGGCCGGAATCGAACTCGGCGACCAGCCCCTCGATCAGGCGCCACTGGTCGGCGTTCGTGTCCTGGGCTTCGTCGACCAGCACGTGGGTCACCGTCCGGTCGAGCTTCATGGCGACGAACCCGGCCATGCCGTCGGCCTCGAGGAGGCGGGCCGCCCGATGCACCATGTCGTCGAAGTCGATGGCGGCCGCGGCCTGCTTGAGGCCTCGGTAGGCCCGCGCCACGGCGAGCCCGACCCGCGCCCAGGCCCCGGCATGAGCGACGAAGGTGAGCGCCCGCTCGCACTCCATAAGCCGCGCCGTGGCTTCGAGAAGCCGCTCGAGGGGCTCGGCCAGGGCGGGTACTCGCGCCACTTCGCGCTCGAAGTGGCGAGGCTCGCCTTTCGCCGTGCGCACGAGCTTCACCAGGCGGTGGCGCTCGCGGCACCGCGCCTCGGCATCCAGGGAAAGCCAGGCCTCCGCCTCGGCGGCCTCCCGCGCTTTGGTGCTTGTCCCCATGGCCCGTAGCCCCGCCGCCAAGGCCCGCACCCACGCTTCCTCAAGATGCGGTGGCTCAAGGCATTGGGCGACCAACCGTTCGGGCGGAGCCTCGGGATCGAGGCCCACGATGCCGCGGAGCAACGGCTCGACCTCGGCCGGGTCGTCGCACGGCATGACGCCGGGGCGCAGGAAGTCGGGCAACAGTTCCAGGAGGCGCGCCTCGCCGGCTTCGACGGCGATCGTCTCGACGTCGGCCGCCGCCCGACCCGCGGGGTCGGCCGCGGCCTCGGCCAGCACCTGGGCCAGGGCTTGCCGCTTGAGGTCGGCCGCCCGGCGTTCGTCGAGCGGCTCCACCCGAGCCCCGAGCCCCGCCTCGAGCGGAAAGGCCGCGAGGATCGACTGGGCGGTGGCGTGGATGGTGCGGATTTCGAGCCCCGGGCTTGCTTCCAGCACCTTGGCCAGGAGCCCCCGTGCCCTGGCGAGCCGGCAGGCCGAGCTGTCCTCGCCCAGAGCGCGCAACTCGGCCTCCAGGGCCGCATCGTCGAGCCCCGCCCAGCGGGCCAGCCGGTCGAACAGCCGTCCCTGCATCTCCGCCGCCGCCGTCCGCGTGAAGGTGATGGCGAGCAGGCCCGAGGGCTCGGCCCCGGACAAGAGCAGGCGGGTGATCCGGTCCACCAGGGCCCGGGTCTTGCCGGTGCCCGCGTGCGCCGAGACCCAGACGTGCCGGGCGGGATCCGAGGCGAGCCGATGGACGGCCGAGTCCGGGTGGAGCTCGTTCACAGCCATTCCTCCACCCGGGCCAGGTGATCGTAGGTGCGGTAGGCCGTGGCGTAGACGGGGGCCAGCTTGGGCCGGAAGGGCGCATCCCCCAGCAGGTAGCGCGCCAGGAGCCCGGCGAGCGCCTCCTCGACGGCGGTTCGCTCGACGGTCCAGTCTCCGCCGTGACGCTCGCCGGGGAAGCGCCCGCCCGAAAGCTTCCAATACTCCAGCCTGTGCACGGTGCCCCCGGCGATACCGGCCGGCCCACCGCCCCGCTCCACGAGCCAGCGCAAGAGCGGCAGCTGGCGGGCCTGGCCGTCCTCGAACTGGCGCCTGGTGGGCAAGCGTCCCGTCTTGTAGTCCACGATCCGCAGGGCACCGCTGGCGTGACGGTCGATGCGGTCGGCCCGCCCCTCGATTCGGACGCCGTGCCATTCGCCTTCGAGCGACACTTCGAAAGCGGCCGGCCGCCAACCTTGCGCGTCCTCGCGCTGGAGTTCGCGGCGGACCCAGTCCACCATGCGGGCGACGCGAGGCCGCCACAGGGCCAGCGCGGCCGGATCGGCGGCCAGGCGGTCGAGCTCGCGCGCGATGAGGCCGGCCGGATCCTGGCCCGGATCCCGGGAGAGCCGTTCGAGGATGCGGTGGACGGCCACGCCGCGCACGGCTCCGTCGGGGGGCTGTTCCAAGGGATCCAAGGGCGCAAGCCCCAACAGGTGCCGGGCGTAGAAACTGAAGGGGTCGGCCGCGAGCATGTCGACTTCGGTCACCCGGATCCGACGGGGCCGCACGCTGGCCGGCGGGCGGGGGTCCGGGGGGGGCATCGGTTGGCCGGGCCCCTGCCCGTCGAGCCCCAGGGCGGCTTCGAGCTCGGGATCGCCCGGCAGGGGGCCGAACGCGGCCTTCAGGCGCAACAAGAACCGCGACGGCACGGTGAGCGCCCCCTGGTCGCGGCTTGCGCGGGTGAGAAGCAGCTCCGGGGCGGCCAACGCTTGGAGCAGGTCGTGCGCCTCGAGGCCCACGCGGCGTTCGGCTGGCGGCAGGCCCAGCGCTCGGCGCACGGCGGGAGCCAGCCACGGATCGGGGACGGGCTCGGCCGGCCACTGGCCTTCGTTGAGGCCGCCCAGCACGAGCACGTCGGCCTGGGCCAAGCGCGCTTCGAGCGGGCCCAGGATCATCAAGCGCGGGTGCCGCCGCCAAGGAGGACGGACAGGAACGTCGGCCATCAGGTTGCGGAACAGGGCCGCCGCCGCATCCGGCGCCGTGGTCAATCCCTGGGCGTCGGCCGAGGCCTGAAGCTCGGCCACCAGGGTGCCGAGCGCGCGGCCCGCCGGGCCGGCCCACAGCGCCGGCCCGGCGAGTGCCTCGGCCACTTGGACGAGTTCCCGGGTTGCCGCGGCCAGGGTGGGGGGCCTTGCGAACGACGCCTCGAGCGGCCCGAGCGCAGGGGCGACCCGTTCTTGCCAGAACCGTTCGGCACGCCGGTCGGCCGGATCGCGCGCGAGCCTGCGGGCGATGCCGGCCAGCCCCGGCGGCGGGGTGGGCCCGCGCAGCGCTCGGTCGAGCGCGCGCACGCCCGCCAACCATGCCGCCCGACCGCCTGGCGCGCCCTGGCCGGCCAGCGGATGCTGCAGGGCCGCAAGCAACGCCACGGGCGCGAACCGGCGGGCGGCCGCTTCGACAAGGGCAAGGATAAACACGCCCGGTGGGGTGGTGGCGAGCGGTTCGCCCGCGCTGTCGTCCACCTCGATCCCCCAGCGGCCCAGCTGCAGGCGCACGCGCTCGGCCAAGGCGCGCGAGCGCGTGACCAGCGCGCCGGTGCGCCCGGGGGTCTCCAGCACCCGGCGCAAGGCGAGCGCGATCGCAAGGCCTTCGGCCTCGGGCCCCGGCAGCTCGAGCAGGCGCACGCCCGCGGGCGGCGGCTGCCGAGGGGCCGGGGGCAGACGGGCGGGCCGGAAGGCCGCGAGGACGCTCCGCGCCCGGGCGTCGGCCGGCGGCCCCAGCGCGCGCGCGTCTTCGGGCGCCGCACCCATCGCCGCCAGCAGCTGGGACAGCCCGTGAAGCGGGTGGGTGGGGGTGGCGCCGATGGCCGCCCATTCCGCAGCGTCCATGTCGGGCGGCAGGCCCGGCAGGATGACTTCGCCGTCGGCCAGGCGGGCGATGCGGGCCAACAGGCGGGCCACCGCCGGCGGTGCGGTAGAGAAGCCCGCGGCCACGACGGGATGACCCGGCGGGCGAACGGCCCAGCGCGCTTCGAGCTCGCTCAGCAGCCGTTCTCGCCGAAGGATGGGGTCGCTGAGGCCCCGCTCCTCGAGCAGCGCGGGCCAATGCTCCAGGATCACCTTCAACACCGCAAGCCCCCGCGCGCGATGGGCGGCAAGCTCGGGCAGCGCGTGGTGGGGAAGCTGCGCCGGATCCGCGCCGTGGGCGTGCAGCTCGTCCAGCACGCGCGCCAGGTCGCGGGCCAGCCGGTCGGCCACGGCCGGCTCGTTCCCCGCCAAGGGCAGCAGCAGACGGGCGAGCGCAAGCCGGCGGGCGATGGGCGTGATGGGGGGCAGCGGCTCGACGGTGGCCGGGCTTTCCTCAAGAAAACGGCCGAGCGCCTCGTCCTCGTCCACCTGGGCGATGGCGGCCATGCGGGGCAAGAGCAGGGCGCGGCCCTGGGCTTCGGCCAGGAAGGCCTCGACGAGCCGGTCGCGAGCCCGTGCCGAGGGGAGGAGGACCAGCACCTTGGCGAGCGCCAGCGGATCGGGAAAGCGGGCCCGCAGGTGGCGGGCGAGATGGGGCAGGAAGGGCGTGCCGAAGGCGATCGTGGCGAGGGCGGGCACGCGCAGCCTAGAGCCGGCCAAGAAGCGTTTCCGCCCGAGCGACCGCCGCCGCCGTGCCGACGTCGAACCACAGTCCTTGGTAGGCCACGCCGAACAGGCGGCCGCGGGCGGCGGCGCGGTCCCACAACAGGTTCATCGAGAAGGGGCCCTGAGGTGCGTTGGCGAAGAGGCGGGCCGAGAGCATCTGCAGCCCCGTGAACACGAAGGGGGCGACGCGCCCCGGGACCCGACGCCCAAGACGGCCCATGGCGTCCATCCGAAAGTCCCCCGAGCCCTGGTGGCAATAGGCCCGCGCGAGCGGCACCACCAGCAGCAGGGCGTCCATGACGGCGTCGTCCCAGCGCTCGGCGAGTTGGCGCACCGCCGGAACCGGCCCTTCGGCCCACAGGTTGTCGGCGTTGATGGCCAGAAAGGGATCGCAGGCGATGAGCGGCAGGGCCCGGGCGATGCCGCCGCCCGTATCCATCAGCTGGTCGCGCTCGTCTGAGATGCGCACCTCCAGGCCCGTGTCGCGGTGGGCGAGATGGGCCTCGACCCGGTCGGCCAGGTAGTGGACGTTGACCACGGCGCGGCGCACGCCGCCCCGCCTCAGCACGTCGAGCGCTCGGTCCAGCAGGCTGCGACCTGCGACTTCGACGAGCGGCTTGGGTCGCGTGGCGGTGAGCGGCCGCATCCGCCGCCCGAGCCCGGCGGCCAGCACCATCGCGGCGGCGGGCCCGGCAGGTGCCGGCGGGGCCAGCGGCCGGACGGCGGTCGCCATCAGGCGGCCCGGGCCTCGCACCAGGGCGCGCGGGCGGCCGGCGGGACGTGCGTCCGGAACCAGCGGGCCACGGGGGCGAGCGCCGGATGGGCCAGGTTGCGCGCCAGATAAGCCCACACCCGCGGCAGGCGTTCGACGTAGCCCGTGCGCCCGTCCCGGTCCCTGAGGCGCACGAAGATGCCCAGGATCTTCACGTTCCGTTGGGCCCCCAGCACCTCGTAGGCGGCCCGGAAGCGCACCGGGTCCAGGCCACGCGCGTGGGTGAAGCGTTCGATCATGCGGGCCTCCAGACGACGCGGCACGTCGCGGCGGGCGTCCTGCAGCAGCGAGACGAGGTCGTAGGCCGGATGGCCGGCTAGCGCGTCCTGGAAGTCGAGGAGCCCGAGCCCGAAGGCCGCCCGCTCGGGCGGCAGCAGCATCAGATTGTCGGCGTGGTAGTCCCGCAGCACGAGGACCGGCGCGGCGGCCGTCTCGGCCAGGACCTCGGCCCAGGCCTCGTCCCATGCGGCGATGAACGCGTGCGGGTCGGCATCGATCCCGGCGGCCGGCAGGTACCATTCGAGGAACAGCATCACCTCGGCCACCAGCGCCGCACGGTCATAGGGGGCGAGATCGGGGGGCGCCTCGTGGGCCTGAAGATGGACGAGAAGGTCGACCGCCCGAGCATACACGTCGTCCTCGTCCGCCCGGCCGGCGGCCAGTTCGGGCCCCACGCGGCGGTCGCCCAAGTCCTCGACCAGCAGGAAGCCCAGGGCCTCGTCCGCGGCCAGGATGCGAGGTGCCGAAAGGCCCAGGGCCAGGAGGCGATGGGCGATCCGCACGAACGGCCGCACGTCCTCGACGGGTGGCGGCGCGTCCATGAGCACCGCCGTCCGGCCGCGATCGATCACGCGGACGTAGCGGCGGAACGAGGCGTCTCCCGCCAGCGGCTCGAGCCGGGCACCGCCCCAGCCGTGGCGCGCCAGGAACGCGCTCGCCCCGTGCCGCACGTCCATCCGGCCCCGCCCTTCGACCCTTCACGGCCTCCCGGCTGGGGGAAGCCGGCCCGACCATGCCGGGCCACCCGAGCAAGTCAAGCGGCGCCGGTCGGCGCCTTCGGGTTCGATCCGCACGTGCAGCGCCTGCGGGAACCGGTCCGGGCCCAGACGCTCCGGCCATTCGAGAAGCAGGATCCCGTCCGCCAGCGCGCCCTCGAGGTCCAGGTCGTCGAGGACGCCGCCGGGCGGCAACCGGAACAGGTCGGCATGGGCGGCCGGCAGCCGCAGCGGTGGGGCGGGATAGAGCTCGACGAGGGTCCAGGTGGGGCTCGGCACGTCGCCCGGGTGCCCCAGAGCCTTCAGGACGGCACGGGCGAAGGTGGTCTTGCCCGCACCCAATTCGCCCGACAGCAACAAGGCGTCGCCGGGCGCCAACTGGTGGGCCAGCGCGGCGGCGAACGCTTCGAACCCGTCCAGGTCGAACGGCTCAGTAGCGATAGTGATCGGGCTTGAACGGGCCATCGGGGTTCACCCCCAGATAGGCCGCCTGGTGGGGGGCGAGCCGGGTGAGCTTGGCGCCGAGCTTGGGCAAGTGCAGGGCCGCCACCTTCTCGTCCAGGCGCTTGGGCAGCACGTGGACGCCCTTGGCGTAGGCCTCGCCACGGGTCCACAGCTCGATCTGGGCCAGCACCTGGTTGGTGAAGCTGGCCGACATCACGAAGCTGGGATGCCCGGTGGCGCAGCCCAGGTTGACGAGGCGCCCCTTGGCCAGCACGATGAGGCGCTTGCCGTCGGGGAAGATCACTTCGTCCACGCCGGGCTTCACCTCTTCCCAGCGCAGGTTGGCCAGCGCCCCGATCTGGATCTCGCTGTCGAAGTGGCCGATGTTGCAGACGATGGCGCGGTCCTTCATCGCGCGCATGTGCTCGATCGTGATCACGTCGATGCAGCCCGTCGCCGTGACGAACAGGTCGCCACGAGGGGCCGCCTCGTCCATCGTCACGACCTCGTAGCCCTCCATGGCGGCCTGAAGGGCGCAGATGGGGTCCACCTCGGTCACCAGGACGCGCGCCCCGGCCGCGCGCAGGCTGGCGGCCGAGCCCTTGCCCACGTCGCCGTAGCCCGCCACGACCGCCACCTTGCCGGCCAGCATCACGTCCGTCGCCCGGCGAATGCCGTCGACCAGGCTTTCCTTGCAGCCGTAGAGGTTGTCGAACTTCGACTTGGTGACGGAGTCGTTCACGTTGATGGCGGGGAACGGCAGCTCGCCGCGCGCCGCCAGGTCGGCCAGGCGGCGCACGCCAGTCGTCGTCTCTTCCGACACGCCGCGGACGGCGGCGCGCGTGGCGGTGAAGAACCCGGGGCTTTCGGCCGCCCGCCGGCGCAGCCGCGCCTGGAAGGCCTCTTCCTCCTCGTTCTGGGGCGGGGGCAAGGGCCGACCGTCCTCGAAGGCCGCGCCCTTCAAGAGATACATGGTGGCATCCCCGCCGTCGTCGAGGATCATGTTGGCCGTGGCGCCCGGCCAGCGGAAGATGGCGTCGACGTAAGCCCAGTATTCCTCGAGCGTCTCGCCCTTGCGGGCGAAGACGGGCACCCCGCGGGCGGCGATTGCGGCGGCCGCGTGGTCCTGGGTCGAGAAGATGTTGCAGCTGGCCCAGCGCACCTCGGCCCCCAGCTCGATGAGCGTCTCAATGAGGACGGCCGTCTGGATCGTCATGTGCAGGCAGCCCGCAATCCGCGCCCCCGCCAGCGGCCGCGCGCCCCGGTATTCGGCCCGGAGCGCCATCAGGCCCGGCATCTCGGATTCGGCGATGGCGATCTCGCGCCGGCCCCAGTCGGCGAGCGACAGGTCGGCGACGGCGAAATCGGGCGCGGGGGCGGGCTGGGTGGCCACGGGCTTCTCCTGGCGTGGGGCACCGCGGGGCCTAGCGGCCGGCCGGGCCAGTTGCAAGGTTCGTAAAGTCGTGAAGTGATGCGCGGCTCGCCCGCGGGCGCCAGGTTTGCGGCAATCCTCCCCGCGCGGTCACGCACCGCTTGCCCGCAAGCGCTCGTCCGCTAGGGTGATGGAGCCGGAGGCCGCCATGATCCACGCCGTGACCCCCGCGCTCAGGCTTCAGCCCACGCCCGACGAGCGCGCCCGCCAGACCTTCGTCAGCCAGCTGCGCGCCCACCTGCTCGACCCGCTGGCCGCCACCATGAAGGCCCGCTTCCAGGCCGAGGTGGCCCCGTCCCTCCCGGCCGGGGCCGGACCGCGCGAGGTGCACGAGGCCATGCGGGGCCATCCCGTGTTCCGCCTCTATTCGGCCGCCCGCGTGACCGCCCAGGACATGGTGTGGGCGGCCGTGCGGCCCATGGTCGAACGCGGGCAGGTTGAGCTCGCCCGCCGCTTCCACGAGCTCGCCACGCGCCGGCCGGCGGGCGGCACCCTCCGCCTCGACTCCGACCTGCGCCTGCCCGACAACGTGACGGCCGTCGACGTCCACCGGATGCCGGGCAACTATCACCTGGACCGGGGAGCGGACGACCTGGCGGCGGGCGCCCTGTACGAGAACGGGCTTGCCGTGTTCGCCGCGGGCCTCATGGGCGAAACGCTGGACGACATCGGCCGTTCCGTCACCTGCTGGCTCAAGCGGCGGCACCCCGAGTTCGCGCCCGCCGTCGTCCTCGACCTGGGCTGCGCGGTGGGCCACCAGACCCTGCCGTGGAAGCTCGCCTACCCTGAGGCCCGGGTGATGGGCCTCGACGTGGCGGCCGCCGGCCTGCGCTACGCCCACGCCCGAGCCGAGGCGATAGGGGTCGAACTCCACTTCCTTCAGGCCGATGCACGGCGCGTGCCCCTGCCCGACGGCAGCGTCGACCTCGTCTTTTCCGCGATGTTCCTGCACGAGCTGCCCGTGGCCGACGTACGGGCGGTCTTCGCCGAGGCCTTCCGCCTGTTGCGGCCGGGCGGACTCATGCTGCACTATGAACTGCCGCCCAACCGGCTGCTGGACGCCTACGACGGTTTCTATCTCGACTGGGACAACGACTACAACTCGGAACCCTTCTATCGTGCCTACCGCGACCTCGACCCGCTGGCCGAGACGCAGGCGGCCGGATTTGCCGCCCCCTTCGAAGCCTCGATCCCGTCGCTCGGGTGGCATGGGGAAGCCGCCGTGGCCGAGGCGGCCCGCGCCCAAGGCGCGGAAGCGTCCGACCGGCTGGGCCGCCTGAGCCAGGGGATCCATTGGTACGTCTTCGGCGGCTGGCGATGACGGGATCGCTCCCCGCGTCGGCGCGCGAGGCCAAGCCCACCTTCTTCGACGAGCCCGCCCTCGACGCGCTGGTGGAGGCCGTCCTCGCCCTGGCCGAAGCCCAATGGGTGGTGCGCCATCGCCTGGCCCGCCTGGAACACTGGGCGCAGCACGCAGTGGAGGCCGCCCGGGTGCCCTTCGACGACGCCTATCTCCTCCCCGCAGAGGCCGAAGCCGAGCTCGCCGCCGAGTGCCGGGCGTTCATCGACCGGCTGCTCGACCCCTTCCACCGCGCGTCCAGTCCCCTTCCCCCGCCTGCACCCTCCGGCTAGAACAGCGCCCGACGAGCAGGGGGCAGGCGATGGACCAGGAATTTCAGACCGTTGGCACGGAAGTCGCGCGCCTGTCCGACCGTTGGCTGCCGGTTGCGATCGATTTCGGCCTCAAGGTGCTGGGGGCCCTTGCCCTCTACATGGTGGGCCGCTGGCTCATCGGGATCGGAATCCGCGCGCTGGAGCGGATGCTCACCGCCCGCAACTTCGACGCCACCCTCCAGCGCTACATCGCCAACATCCTGGGCGTCACGCTCAACATCGTCCTCGTCGTGGCCATCCTCGGCTACTTCGGGATCGAAACCACGAGCTTCGCCGCGCTCCTGGCCGGCGTGGGGCTCGCCGTCGGGGCGGCCTGGTCGGGGCTCCTCGGCAACTTCGCGGCCGGCGCCTTCCTCATCATCTTCCGCCCCTACAAGGTGGGCGACTATGTGGTGGCCGCCGGGGTGGAGGGCACGGTGACCGAGATCGGCCTCTTCAACACCACCATCACCACGGCCGACCATGTGCAGACGATCGTGGGCAACGCCAAGGTGGCGGGCGAGATCCTCAAGAACTTCTCAACGCTTCCCCACCGCCGCGTGGACCGCACCATGCAGCTCGCCCACGGGGTCGACCCGCTCGCCGTGATCGAGGCACTTCGGCCCCGGATCGCGGCCATTCCCAACGTGCTCGCCGATCCCGCGCCCACGCTCGAGATCCTCGACTTCAACGAACTGGGCACCGTGCTCGCCGTGCGCCCGCACTGCCACACCAACCACTACTGGCAGGTCTGGTTCGACACCAACCGCGCGATCGTCGAGACGGGCAAGGCGCTCGCCCTGCCCCCGCCCTTCAGCGTCGAACGCGAGGAAATCCTGCCCCGCGCGGCCTGAGGGTCGGGCCCGAGGGCAGACCGAGCGCGGCGGATCGGCCAACGGCCCTCGCCCTGCTGGCGGCGCGCCCCGGTCGCCGCCCCGGATCGCGCGGGTGCCGGATCAGGCGGCGGGTGCGAGCCGCCGCCGGCGCAGCGCGCTTCCCACTAGGGCGAAGCCGGCCACCAGTATCGCCCATGTGGCGGGCTCGGGGATCGGCGGCGGAGGCGGCGGGGGCGGCGGCGGGCTGATGCCGCCACCGGGCAAGGGGTCGGACCCGGCCGTGAAGAAGCCGCCGCGCGGGTTCGCAAGGCCCACGAGCCGGAGCGAGCCGAAGCGCGCCACAAGATCGATCGAGCCCACATTGGTGAATTCGGATCCGGGCGGTGCAAGCCCGGAGTCGTAGACCCGGAGGCTGCCGAGCTCGCGGATCGGCGTAAAGCTGGCGTCGGTCTCGAAGACGGTGATCCAGTCGGCTTCGGCATCGTAGTCAGCCGGATCATCAAAAGCGCCGTTGAAGATGTTGGTCGTGTGACGGATGATCCCGTAGGCCGTCTGGCTGAACTCGAACGCGGACGAGAAGGTCTGCAGGATGAAGGTGAAATCGTTTGGAACGTTGCGGCTGTTGGGAATGCCGCCGCCATGCCAGGCGCCGTTCTGGTAGGTGATGGTGCCGATCACGAAGTCCTGGCCCGGAACGACATCCTGGAAGCCATTCGACGCGAAGGCAATCCGGTTCGAGAAAGACGTCAGCGGAAACCCGAAATTCACCAGGTAGAAGTCGACACTCGAGCCACTGAGCGGACGCGTCCCCAGGTGATGGTGAAGCCCGGCGGGATTGTCCGTGACCTGTACTGATCCCCAAATGTCATCGACCGTGGTGGGAACGCCATTGATGACCGAGTTGGAGAACCACTCGTCGGGCTCGAAGGCCGTACCGGCCGGCCCACGGGCCAGCGGCCCTGAGATCGAGGTGAAGTTGAGGGTGACATCTCCCGAACCGGTGGCGAGGGCCGGGGCGGCCACCATGGCCGGCACCGCGAGGACGGCTAGGGCACGGACGATCATGGACAAATCCTTCGACTTGTTATGGACGAGAACTGTTCGAGCAAGATCCGTGCCAGGCGGAAGACGTCGATGATTTCAGAGAGTTGGCGTGCTGGCGTCCGCGCCGCTGTCAAATCCTGGGATGATGCGGATGCATCATGCGGCCTTCAGGCGGCGGGCCAGCGCGAGGCGCGAGGAGACGCCGAGGCGGGCGTAGGCGCTGGCCACCTGGTTGCGGACGGTGGCGACCGAGCGGCCGAGTTCGGCGGCGATCGCGCGGGCCGAGGCGCCGGCGGCCCAGCGTTCGGCAACCGCGCGCTCGGCCGGCGGCAGGAGCAGGAGGGGATCGGACCGGGCGGAGAGCTCGACCAGCTCGCCCACGGCCTCCGCGGCGAAGCGCGTGCCCGAGCAACAGAGGCTGGACGAAGCCCCGGCGGCGAGCGGGAAGAGCGGACTTGGCAGGCTTGGGCCGGTCCAGTCGGGGTCGATCGCGCGCAATTGGCGGACGATCGCTAGATCGAAAGCGTGGAGCCGGCCACGGCGGTCGACGAGCGCGCGGCCCTCAGCCGGTCGCCGCCCCGCGCTTGCCAGATGCAGCCGGCGCGCCACCCGCCAGGCCGCCAGCAGGTGGGGCGCGATCCGCTCCATCCGCCGCCGCTCGATCTCGGTGAACGGCTCGTCGGCACACCCGCGCCAGAGCATCAGGAGATGGTGGAGGCCTGCCACATCGGGATCCGGAAGCGAGGTGACGAGCGCGTGGCGGATGCCGAACGGGCGGCAGATGACGTCCTCAAGCGCGGCGGCGATCTCGGGGTGGTGGCCGCGCAGGTCGGCGTCATTGATGGTGACTCCGGGCAGACCGGCGGCGACGAAGCGCAGATAGTCGAGCGCGAGACCCCCTCCCTCGTAGGCGAGCATGAGGGCCGGGGGCACGCGCCTCAGGTGCATGGCATGGGTCGAGGGCGGGTCGTGGGTGCCGATACCCCAGCCGGCGCCGTGGTGGGGCACCAAGGGCTCCAACGCCTCGAGCGCCCAGTCGACGATGCGGCGCAGCGGCACCTCGAGCGGCGCGCCGGCCGCCGCCAGCAGGAGCGCCCGCTCGGCCCCATCGGAGTGGCGGGCATCGGGATCCGCATCCAGCGGCCCGGCGGCGTGGGAAGCCTCGCGCACGCCATTTCCCCGCACCGGCCCGGCGGGGGGAGGCGACGCGGCGTCTTGCCGCACTGGCGTCGTCAGCGGCGCTGGTCGGCCAGCAGGTGCCGCTCCCAGAACATGAGGCCCGTCCAGAACTGCACGTCCTGGTTCTCCTTGCGGCGGAAGCCGTGGCCCTCGTTGGCGGCCACGAGATGCCAGGCCTCGCGGCCCTGCGCGCGCACGGCGGCCACCATCTGATGGGCCTCCGAGGCCGGCACGCGTGGATCGTTGGCACCCGTCACCACCATGAGCGGCACCCGGATGCGCCCGGCGCGGCCGAGCGGCGAGATCTCGGCCAGTTTCGCCCTCTGGGCGGGATCGCGCTCGTCGCCATACTCCACGCGCCGCAGATCCCGCCGATAGTCGGCCGTGTTGGCGAGGAAGGTCGTGAAGTCCGAAATGGCGACGACGGCGATGCCGGCCCGCCACAACTCGGGGAACAGGGTGAGCGCGGCGTAGGTCATGTAGCCGCCGTACGATCCCCCGGTCACGCCGATGCGTTGGGCGTCGATCCCCGGATCGCGCGCAAGGCGCCGCACCAGGGCGGCCAGGTCCTTCACGGCATCCTCCCGCCGGAACGGCCCGTCGTCCAACGACACGAAGGTCTTGCCGAACCCCGTCGAGCCGCGGACGTTGGGGTAGAAGAGCGCCACCCCCCGCTCGTTCAGAAGATAGTTGGCCCGCCCCTGAAAGACGGGCCGCGCCTGCGCCTCGGGCCCGCCGTGGATCGAGACGATGAGCGGCCGCGGGCCTGGATGCCGCCGGGGATCGGGGCGAAAGAGAAAACCCGTCACGGAGCGCCCGTCGAAGCTCGACACCCGCACGAGCTCGGGCAGGGCGTTAGCCTCGGGGTCGAGCCCGCCGGTCTCAGAGAAGGTCCAGCGGCGCAGTTCGCCCTCCGCCGTCAGGCTGAAGGCATCTCCGGGGATGCGGGCGGAGGTGAGCGTGAAGCCGAGTTCCCCCCAAGGCGCATAGTCGAGCCCCGAGATGACGCCGGCCGGCACCGGTGGTGCGAGCAAGACGGCCCCGGTCGCGGCGTCCCGGATGGAAAGGCGCGAGATGCCGGCCTCGTTCGTCACGACGGCCACCCGCCTTCCGTCGGGCGAGAGGGCGAACTCCTCGACGTCCCACCGGGCGGGAGAGCCGAGGCGGCGGAACGCCCCAGTCATGGGATCG
Source organism: Sphingomonadaceae bacterium (assembly GCA_025056155.1). Lineage (GTDB taxonomy): Bacteria > Pseudomonadota > Alphaproteobacteria > Sphingomonadales > Sphingomonadaceae > Thermaurantiacus. The sequence continues at coordinate 99,271 of JANWWL010000004.1, read as the reverse complement.
AGCGTGCCGAGCTCCCGAAACTCACTTAAGGCGTCGCAGGCGGCGAAGATGCGGCCGTCGGCCGCGATCCGCACCCGCCCGCAGGCCACCTCGGCCCCCGGGGGTGTCAGGGCCGTCACGGCGCCGGTGGCGAGGTCGAGCCAGTGAAGGTCGGTGCGGCGCACCGAGATGCGGTTGGCGACGAGCGCCCGGCGACCGTCGGGGGTGAAGTCGAGAAACGCCCAGCCGCCGCCCTGCCGTTCGGCCACCAGCCGGCGCGAGGCGGGATCGCGTGGGTCCATGATCCAGAGATCCGTATCGCGCCCGTTGCGCGCGGTCGAGGCGAAGCCCAGGAGCCTTCCGTCCTTCGACCAGACGGGGTCGGTGGCGCGGCTGGCCGCGTCGGTCAGCGGCACCAAGCGCGGGCCGTCCACGCGAAGGATCTGGAAGTTCTCGGCCCCGCCGCGGTCCTGCACCACCAAGCGCACGTCGCCCGTCGTGGGGCTTGCGAGCGCATCCTGGATGGGCTCGGCCGTGAAGGTGAGCTGGCGGCGGGCCGCACCGGGCGACGCCACGTGGTGCAGCTGGGGCACGTCGGCGAAGCGGGTCGTCACCAGCATCCCCCGCGTGGCGGGATCCCACGCCCGGAAGGCGGCCTGGCGGAACTCCATCCACGGGCGCACGCGCTCGACGAGCTCCGCGGGGACGGGTGGGATACCGTCCAGGGTGAGGGCCGGGGGCACGGGCACGCCCTCGGCCCCGGTCGGTGCGGCGACCACCGCGATCGCCGCCAGGATCGCTCGCCACCACGTCATGCCGTCCTCCGCCCCTTGGAAAGGACCCACCCCTTAACCCATGCCTCCGCCGGCGCTAGCGCTCCCGGCATGCCGGCCGGCCCCGCTCCGTTCGTCTTCGTCCCCGACGGCGACGGCGCCCATGGCCGCCTCTATGCCGACCCCGCGACCGTGGTGCGGGCGGACCGGCCCCACGAAGTCCGGCCCGCCTTCGATCGGCTGCGCAAGCTCATCGGACGAGGGTTCACGCTGGCGGGCGGGATCGCCTACGAAGCGGGCTATGCGCTCGAGCCCCGCCTGATGCCCCGTCTGCGGAGGGGCGACGGGCCGCTGTTGTGGTTCGGGGCGTTCCGCAGCGCCCGGCGGCGGGCGATCGCCGACCTTCCCGGTGCGGACCGGGCGGCGCAGGTGGGCGACATCCGCCCGCTTATCACGTTGGAGGCCTACCGCCGGGCCGTCGCGCGCATCCAGGCGCTGATCGCGACGGGCGACATCTATCAGGCCAACCTGACCTTCCCGGCCGAGGTCGAGGTGGCGGGGCCGCCGGTGGCCCTGTTCCGCAGGATCCTGGCGGGAAGCCCGGCCCCGTTCGCCCTGCTCGCCTGGACGGGCGAGCACTGGTGGCTGTCCTTTTCGCCCGAATGCCTGCTCGAAGCGCGCGACGGGCGGCTCGCCTCGCGCCCCATGAAGGGCACGACTCCGCGCCGACCCGAGCCCGCCGCCGACCGGGCCGCCGCCAAGGCCTTGCGCCAGGATCCCAAGAACCGGGCCGAAAACCTGATGATCACCGACCTCGTCCGCCACGACCTGGCCCGCGTCGCGCGACCCGGCTCGGTCAAGGTACCGGCCCTCTTCACCGTCGAGCGACATCCTTACGTTCACCAGTTGGTCTCAACCGTGGAAGCCGAGCTTGAGGCGGGATGCGACGCCGTCGACGCCTTGGTGGCGCTGCTGCCGCCGGGGTCGGTCACCGGGGCGCCCAAGGTGCGCGCGGCGGAAGTGCTGGCCGAGCTCGAGCCCTTCCCGCGAGGCGTTTATTGCGGGGCCGTCGGGGTTCTGGGGCCCGGCACGGCGCGCCTGGCGGTCGCCATCCGCACGCTCGTCCTCGATCCGGGTCGGCCTGGCGTCGCGCGGCTGGGTCTGGGCTCGGGGGTGGTGGCCGACAGCGAGGCCGACGCCGAGTGGGCCGAGTGCCTGGCCAAGGCGGGCTTCCTCACCCGCCGGCCCGTTGCCTCGCTCATCGAGACGATGCCGCGCATCCCCCCGGGCCGGGTTCCTTGGCTGGCCCTTCATCTTGACCGGATGGAGGGTTCCGCAAGCCACCTGGGGCTGCAGTTCGACCGCGTCCAGGCCGAGGGCTTGGTCGGCCGCCTGCCCCCCACCGCGGCGCCCCAGCGGGTGCGCCTGGTGCTGGCGTCTGGCGGCCAGCTGGCCGTCCATGTCTCGCCTGCACCGCCCACCCCGAGCGCGCCGGTCGAGGCCCGCCTGGTGGACCTGCCCGTGGCGCCGACCGACTGGCGCTTGTTCCACAAGACGGCCGATCGCGCCTTCCACGAGGAGGCGCGGCGCCGCGCGGGGGTTTTCGAGGCGCTCTATGTCCGGCCCGACGGGACCGTCTCGGAGGGGAGCTTCACCCACGTCTTCGTGCAAGGACCCGACGGGCGCTTGCGCACGCCCGCCGGGCCTGGCCTGTTGCCCGGGGTGCTGCGGCGCCGACTGATCGACGAGGGCCGCGCGGTCGAGGCGGTCCTTCGGCCCGCCGACGTGGCGGCGGCGGCCGAGGTCGGGCGGTTGTGGCTGGGCAACGCCCTCAGAGGTCTCATGCCGGCGCGCCTGGCGGCACCAGCCGGCCCGCTTGCCGGCACGGCCCCACCCGCCTAGGGCCCGCAGGCTAAGCGCCACGAGGGAATTCGGGATGTCGTTCCTGTCCGCCGCCGTCGCTCGAATCCAGCCGTCGGCCACGGCGGCCGTCACGCGGCGGGCGCTCGAGCTCAAGGCCCAGGGGCGCGACATCCTTTCGCTGGGGGCGGGCGAGCCCGACTTCGACACGCCCGACCACGTGAAGGAAGCGGCCATCGCCGCCATCCGCCGCGGCGAGACGAAGTACACGATCGTCGACGGCACGGCGGAGCTCAAGGAGGCCGTGCGCCTCAAGTTCCGCCGCGACAACGGCCTTGACTACGGGCCCGACGAGGTCACGGTGAACGTGGGCGGCAAGCACACCATCTTCAACGCGCTGGTGGCCACGCTCGACCCCGGCGACGAGGTGGTCATCCCGACACCATACTGGGTGAGCTATCCCGACATCGTCCAGTTCTGCGGCGCCACCCCCGTCTTCGTGCCGACGAAGCCGGAGGACGGCTACCGGCTGGACCCGGAAGCGCTCGATCGCGCGATCGGGCCCGCCACCAAATGGGTCATCCTCAACTCACCCTGCAACCCCACGGGGGCGGCCTACACGGAAGCCGAGCTCAAGGCGCTGGCCGCGGTGCTGCTGGGGCACCCGCACGTGTTCGTGCTGGCCGACGACATCTACGAGCACATCGTCTACGACGGGTTCCGCTTCGCCACCCTGGCCGCCGTCGAGCCGCGCCTTAAGGACCGGACCTTGACCGTCAACGGCGCGTCGAAGGCGTATGCCATGACGGGCTGGCGCATCGGCTTCGCGGGCGGCCCCCGCCTCGTCATCCAGGCGATGGCGAAGCTGCAATCGCAGTCCACCACCAATCCCTGCGCGATCGCGCAGGCCGCGGCCGTCGCCGCGCTCACGGGCCCCCAAGACTTCCTGGCCGATCGTGCGCGGACGTTCGCGGCGCGCCGCGACCTGGTGGTGGCGCGCCTCAATGCCGTGCCGGGTCTGGCCTGCCCCAAGCCGCGGGGGGCGTTCTACCTGTACGTAAGCTGTTCCGAGCTCATCGGACGGCGCACGCCGGACGGCCGCGTGATCGCCACCGATGAAGACCTGGCGGCCTGGTTCCTCGAGGCCGAAGGGGTGGCGGTGGTGCACGGGGCAGCCTTCGGCGCGTCGCCCGCCTTCCGCGTGAGCTACGCTACGTCCACGGCCGTACTCGAGGAGGCCTGCACCCGCATCGCCCGCGCTTGCGCCGCCCTCACCTAGGCCGGGCAGGGGCCTCGACGTAGCTCCGCCGGCGCCCCCCGGCCGGCCTCAGGCCGCGGCGGCGGGGCGGACGTCCTCGAGCGACGCCACGAAGGCTTCGAGCGCCCGGTTGACCACCTCGGGGGCTTCCTGCTGCACCCAGTGGCCCGCGCGAGGCACGATCGTGCTGCCGCGAAAGTCGTCGGCATGCTGGCCCGGATCGGCGTAGAGGTCCACGCCCGGTACGAAGTGCCGCACGATGTCGAACTCCCCGCCGATGAAGCAATGCGGCTGCGCCAGTCGCCGGCCCTTCACTGGCTCCCGCTCCCGAAAGTCGAGATCCTGGGCGCGATAGCGGTTGATGGGGCCGCGCCAGCCCCCCTCGCGGAAGGCGCGCACGAAGACCGTCATGTCGGCCTCGGGCATCCAGTCCGGCAGGCGCTCGGGCGCGGCAATGCCGTCCAGGAGGCCGGCCGAAGGCGGCTTGTTCATGAGGAAGGCGCGGTCGGTCTTGCTGGCCGAGATGCCGAAATAGATCTTGTGCAGGGCCAGGGGATCCCCGCCCAGCTCCATCTCGGCCTTCCCCTCCTCCTGGAAGTAGAGCTGGTAGAAGAAACGATCCTTGTAGATCTGGCGGGCCATGTCGAGGAACGAGACGTCCCCCACCGGGGCGTAGGGGACCGACAGGCCGGCGACCGCCGCCACCTTCTCCGGATACCGCAGGGCGGTGTGGTAGACGATGGGCGCCCCCCAGTCGTGGCCGAACAGGATGGCCCGCCCGCCCAGGGCGTCGATCACGGCCGCGATGTCCGAGCAGATGACGGACATGCGATAGGCCTCCACCGGCCACGGCTTGTCCGAGCGGCCGTAGCCGCGCACGTCGAGCGCGGCGATCCGCCGGCCGAGCGCGGCGAAGTGGGCGAGCTGGTGGCGCCAGGAATGGGCGAGCTCGGGCCAGCCGTGCACGCAGAGGATGGGAAGCCCCGGCGCCCCCTCGGGGCCCGCGAGCTCCACGTGGAGCCCCACGCCGTCGTTCATCACCCGCATCGATTGGGCCATCGCTGCCTCCCGCACCGAACCTCGGTGCTACCGTCCTTCGGCGGCGGGCCCCGCGTCAATCCGCCGTGCCGCCCCCTCACTCTTCCGGCAGGGCCGGGACGCCTGGCACCGGCCGCAGGCCCCTGCCATGGCGGGCCCTTGCGACGGGCGCTGGCCGCCCCGCGGTTCATCGCGCGGCCCGAGGGGTTCCCGCGAGCGCCCCAAGGGTCGGGTCGAGGGGTTCCGGCGAGAGCCCCAGGGCAAGGCTGGGCTTCCCGCGTTCCCGCGCGGGGCACGTCTCGAGGATGAGGGTGGCCCCCTCACGCCGAGCCCAGGATGGGCCAACCGCGTCGCCGGGCGAGCCGCCGCAGCGTCCGCGTGGGGCAGACCGCCACGGGCTCGGCGGCAAGACCCAGGATCGGCAGGTCGGCGTGGTGATCCGAATAGCAGCGCACCACGTGCGCGCCATGGCGGGCGAGCCAGGCCTCGACGCGTCGGCGCTTCTCGGGGCCAAAGCAGTTGGCCCCGAGAAGGCGCCAGCCGATGTCGTCGCCCCGCCGTTCATTCTCGGTCGCGATCAGGGCGTCCACCCCCCAGCGCTCGGCCAGGGCCTCGGCGTAGAAGTGGGCCGAGGCCGTGGCGACGACGATCGCAAGTCCCTCGTCGCGGTCGGCCGCCATTCGGGCCAGCATCCAAGGCCGCTCGCGCCGGGCCCCGAAGGTGGCGGCGAACGCCCGCGCGGCCTGGGCCACGCGCGCGCACGGCACCACCTCGCCCATGAGCAACCGCTGCATCGCCTGCTTGAGGCCGCCACGGCCCAGCAGCGGAAAGAGGGGCAGGAGAAGGGCCACCACCGGCACGAGAAGCGCCCGCCACGGCGCCTCGGTGCGGACCCAGAAGAGGAGCCAGGGCCACCAGCTCGCCCCTTCCGTCAAGGTTCCGTCCATGTCGTAGAGGGCCACGCGCACGGGCCCTAGCCGCCGCGGGGATGGCGCTGGCGCCAGGTGGCGGGGGGGATCCGCCGGTCAGGGGGCAGCGACCACAGACCCCGCCGGGCGGTGCGGGCCGCACGCTCCCCGGCCAGGATGGCCGGGTCGGCGCCGCGGTGGCGCAGCGCCCAGGCGTCACCGTGCCAGGTCATGGCCGCGTTCACGTAGGTGCGGCCCTGCCACATGCGTGCCACCACGCGACCCCAGCGGTCGCGGTCGACGGCCTCCACTTCGACCCTTCGCCCCCCCACGAGCCGCCGGAGCCCGGTGCGGGCCTCGATGCCCCACGGCTGGTCGAGTTCGGGGGCGTCGATCGCCCAGAGGCGGATCTCGCTCACGCGCCGCTCGCGCACGCGCTCGACGACGAGCGAGTCCCCGTCCTTCACGCGCAGCACCGTGGCGGCGAACCGCGCGGCCGGGGCGGGCGCGGCCGCGATCAGGGCCAGGGCCAGGAGTGCGGGCCAGCGCGCCACGGGGCCGGCCTTGCAAACGGGGGCCGGGAAAGGCAACCCCGCCCGCCGTGGCGGGTGTTGAGGACACGGCGGGCCCCACCCGGTTCGTCCCGGGGGCGGAGCTCACGATCACCCAGGCCGCCGAGTTCGAGCGGCAGCTCGCGGCCGCTCCGCCGGGCCCGCTCGTCATCGACCTGTCGGGCGTGCGGACGATCGACACGGTGGGGGCCTGGCTCGTGCACCGGACGCTGCGCGACCGGCCCGGCTCGGCCGTCATGGGGCTCGGGGAGGACGCGCGCCGGCTGGTGGCCGCCGTCGCCGAGGCCGACCGGCCCTGCGCCCTCAAGGCGCCGGCCATGCCCCTCTGGCGCGCGGAGCTCGAGAAGATCGGCCGTGCGGTGCTGGCGGCCGTCACCTCGCTGGGCGACGGCTTGGCCTTCATGGGCACCACCCTCGTGGCCATGGCGCGCGCGGCCGTCTCGGCGCGCGGCATCCGCTGGCCGTCGGTCTCCCGGCAGCTCGAGGTCACGGGCATCGACGCGCTGGGGATCGTGGGGCTCATGAGCTTCCTCATCGGCATCGTCGTGGCCCAGCAGGGGGCGGTCCAGCTCGAGCAGTTCGGAGCGCAGATCTTCACGATCAACCTGGTGGGGCGCGCCACGTTCCGCGAGCTGGGCATCCTGCTCACCGCCATCATGGTGGCGGGCCGTTCGGCATCCGCTTTCGCCGCCCAGATCGGCACCATGAAGATCAACGAAGAGATTGACGCCATGCGCACGCTGGGCCTCGACCCGGTGGAGGTGCTGGTGGTGCCGCGCGTGCTGGCACTCGTGATCATCCTGCCGCTTTTGGGTTTTTACGCCTCGCTCCTGGCGGTGGTGGGCGGTGGCCTCTTGAGCTGGGCCTATCTCGACATCCCGCCGGCCAGCTTCGTGCAGCGCCTGCGCGAGGTGGTGCCGATGTCGGACTTCTGGATCGGCATGGCGAAAGCGCCCTTCTTCGGGGCGGTCATTGCGCTCGTGGGCTGCTTTCAGGGCATGCAGGTGGAAGGCAACGCCCAGTCGGTGGGCGAACGCACGACGACGGCCGTCGTGCAGTCGATCTTTCTCGTCATCGTGCTCGACGCCTTCTTCGCCGTGTTCTTCACGGCGATCGGTTTCGTCTGACGGCGCCATGGCCGAGGCCCCGCGTCGCGCGGCCCCGGTCGTCGAGGTCCGGGGCCTCGTCAACCGCTTCGGCGCCCAGTGCGTGCACGACGGCCTCGACCTCGACGTGTTTCCGGGCGAGATCCTGGGCGTGGTGGGGGAGTCGGGGGCCGGCAAGTCGGTGCTCATGCGCTCGATCATCGGGCTCCAGCGACCGACGGCCGGCACGATCCGCGTGTTCGGCGAGGAAGTTTCGCCCGCCACCCCGGCGCGCACGCTGGCCCTGTCGCGCCGCTGGGGGGTTCTGTTCCAGCAGGGCGCCTTGTTCTCGGGCCTGACGGTGGCCGAGAACGTGCAGGTTCCCTTGCGCGAGCATCTCGACCTGTCGCCGGCGCTGATGGACGAAATCGTGGCCTACAAGATCGCCATGTTGGGCCTGCCACCCGAGGCCGCGGCCAAGTATCCGGCCGAACTTTCGGGCGGCATGCGCAAGCGCGCCGGCCTTGCCCGGGCGCTCGCCCTCGACCCCGAACTCCTGTTCCTCGACGAGCCCACGGCCGGCCTTGACCCCATCGGGGCGGCGGCGTTCGACGCCCTCATCCGCACGCTGCGCGATACGATGGATCTCACCGTCTTCCTGATCACGCACGACCTCGACACGCTGCATGCGATCTGCGACCGGGTGGCGGTGATCGCCGAGCGCCGGATCCTCGCCACGGGCACGATCGACCAGCTGGCGCAGCTGCCCGACCCCTGGATCCGGGACTATTTCGGCGGCCCCCGCGGCCGGGCCGCGGCGCGGGTGGCGGCGCCCGCTTAAGGCCGTGGAAAGCCATCGCTCCTCGCTCGTGGTGGGCGCGGTCACGCTCGCGCTCACGGTGGCCCTGTTCGCCTTCATCCTGTGGCTGTCGAACTGGACCGGAGGAAGCCGCCGCGAGTTCGACCTGTTCTTCAACCAGTCGGTGGCCGGCCTGTCGGTGGGCTCGACCGTGTCGTTCGCCGGAGTGCCCGTGGGCCAGGTCGAGCGCATTGCGCTGATGCCCGACGACCCGAGCTTCGTGCGCGTGCGCATCTCGGTCCAGCCCGACGTGCCGATCCTGGAAGGAACGGTGGCCTCGCTCCAGGCTTCGGGCTTCACGGGTGTCAGCGTCATCCAACTGCAAGGGGCCACGCGTGGCGCGCCCCCCATCACCCAGCCCGGTCCCTTCGGCGTGCCGGTGATCCCCACGCGCACTTCGGGCTTCGGCGCCATCCTCGAGAACGCCCCCGAAGTGGTCGAGCGGGCCTCCATTCTGCTCGCCCGCCTGAACGAGGTGCTCTCGGACGAGAACCGGCGGAACTTCGCCCGGATCCTCGCCAACGTCGACCGGGCGAGCGGGGTCATCGCTGCGGAAGCCCCGCGGGTGCGCGCCGTCCTCGCCGAGACCGAGGGGAGCGTCCGCGCCGTGGGCCAGGCGGCGGCCCGCGTGCAATCCTTGTCCGACACCGCCGACCGGCTGCTGTCCACCGAGGGGCGGGCGGCCGTGGCCGAGCTCGCCGCGTCGGCCCGGGCCGCCGGTGCTGCCGCCCGGCGCCTCGAAGGGGTGCTGGCCGCAGCCGAGCCGGCCGCCCGAAGCCTCGCCCAGGACACGCTTCCCGAGCTCAACCGGCTGCTCCTCGACCTGCAGGGTGCCGCCGCCGGCCTCGAAGCGCTGTCGGGGCAGGTGACCCAGGATCCCGCGAGCCTGCTCTCGGGCCCGCGGCTGCCCGACTACCGGCCGGACCAGGACCGCCCATGACGGCCCGCGCGCTCGCCCTGGCGCTGGGCCTGGCCGCCTGCGGTCCGCTGGTGGCGGTGGGCGCGCCCAAGGGACCACCCCCCGCCCGCCATCTCCTCTCCTCGCCGCCAGTGGCCGGCGTGCCGGCCGACGGTGCCGTCGCCGAGGCCGTGACCGTCCTCGGCCCGCTCGCCCCGGCCGCCCTGCAGACGCCGCGCATTCCGGTGCGCTTGGCCGGCACCGAGGTGCGCTATCTGGTGGGCCACCAGTGGGCCGAGCCACCGGCCCGCCTGTTCATGCGCCTCTTGGCCGAGCATCTGGTGGCAAGCGGCGTGCCCGTGCTCGACCGGCGCCTGGCCGGCCGGGGGGCGGCCCGGCAGCTGGGGGGCGAGCTCTCCGCCTTCGGGGTCGAAGCGGGCCCGCCCCCCCGGGTGCGCGTGCGCTTCGAGGCCACGCTTCTGGACCCCGGCGGCTTGCGCCAGCGGCGCTTCCAGGCGGAGCGGCCCATCGTGCGCATCGAGGGGCCGGAAGTGGCCGCCGCCCTGGACGAGGCGGCCCAGCAGGTCGCCCGCGAGGTGGCGGCCTGGGTGCGCCAGCATCGCCACGGGACGGAACCGGCGGGGGCGGTAGCGGGGGCGGGAATCGAACCCGCGACCTCAGGGTTATGAATCCTGCGCTCTCACCGGCTGAGCTACCCCGCCACGGGCTCCGCGCGTTAGCCCCGCCCGGTCGCTGGGGTCAACGGTTGCGCCCGCGCCGGCCCCCGGCTAGCCCGCAGGCTCGTGCCCGGCCCCGCCTTCACCGCTGGTGTCGTCTGGTGGGTGCCCTACTGGTGTCGTTGAATTCGCCCGGGTCGGCCCGGGATTGGGCGCTCGCCCTGCACGGCGGGGCCGGTGTGATCGAGCGGGCCCGCCTGTCCCCCGAGCGCGAACGGGCCATCCGCGCCGCCCTGCTGGCCGCGCTCGACGACGGCACGGCCATCCTTGCGCGGGGCGGCTCGGCCGTGGACGCGGTCGAGGCGACGGTCGCGGCGCTTGAAGCCTCGCCCTTCTTCAACGCCGGGGTAGGGGCCGCGCTGACCGCCGCGGGCACGGTCGAGCTCGACGCCGCCATCGTCGATGGCCGCGATCGCCGGGCGGGCGCCGTGACGGGGGTCACCACCACCCGCAGCCCGGTGCGCCTGGCCCGGCGCCTGATGGAGGAGGGGCCGCACGTCTTCCTTGCCGGTGCGGCCGCCGACGCCTTCGCCCGGGCCCGGGGCCTCGAGCAGGTGGACAACGGCTTCTTCATCACGCCCGAGCGTCGGCGCATGCTGGAGGAGCTGCGCCGGGATCGCGCGGCGGCCGTCGACGAGGCGCTGCGCCTCGGCACGGTGGGTGCGGTGGCCATGGACCGCGCCGGGAACCTGGCGGCCGCCACTTCGACCGGAGGGCTCACCGGCAAGGCCCCGGGGCGCATCGGCGACTCGCCCGTGATCGGGGCCGGCACCGCGGCCGAGAACGGCGTCTGCGCGGTGTCGGCCACGGGCGTGGGCGAGGTGTTCCTGCGCGTGCGCGCGGCCGGCCAGTTGTGCGATCGGATCCGCTTCGGCCGGGCCCCGGCGCGCAAGGCAGCGGAAGCCGTGCTGGGCGAAGTGCGCGCCCTCGGCGGCGAGGGTGGCTTGGTGGTGCTGGACGGCGAGGGGCGCGTGACCTTCGCGCTAAACGCGCCCGGCATGTACCGGGCCGCCGCCACGGCGCGCTCGGCACCCCGCACCTGGATCTGGGCCGACGAGAGGTAGGCCCCGTGGCGCGGGTCGTGATCGTGGGCGCGGGCCAGGCCGGCGCGTCCGTCGCCATGGCCTTGCGGCAGGAAGGCTTTCCCGGCGCCATCCTCGTCCTGGGCGCCGAGCCCGATCTTCCCTACGAGCGGCCGCCGCTCTCCAAACAGTATCTGGCGGGCGAGCTCGAGGCCGCACGGCTCCTGCTGCGCCCGCCGGCCTTCTGGGCGGAACGGACCATCGACATCCGCACCGGCTGCCAGGTGGTGGAGGTGGACCCCGCGCGCGCGACGGTCCGGACTCGCACGGGCGAGACGCTCGCTTACGACACGCTCGTGTGGGCGGCGGGCGGGACCCCGCGCCGGCTCCCGATCCCTGGGGGCGAACTCGCCCACGTCATCCGCACGCGGGCCGACGTCGACCGCATTCGCGCTGCCCTGCCCGACGCCCGCCGCGTGGTGATTGCCGGCGGGGGCTGGATCGGCCTTGAGGTGGCGGCCGTGCTCGTGAAGCGGGGCCTTGAGGTCACGGTCGTCGAGGCGATGGACCGGCTGCTCGCCCGCGTCACGGCGCCGCCGCTCTCCGCCTTCATGGCCGACGAGCACCGGCGGCAGGGCGTGGAGATCCTCTTGGGCGACCAGATCGCGGCCATCGAGGGCGACGGCCGGGCGCGCGCGGTCGTCCTCGCCTCCGGGGCGCGGCGCGCGGCCGACCTCGTGATCGCAGGGGTCGGCCTTGTGCCCGAGGTGGGCCCGCTCTCCGCCGCCGGTGCGGCATGCCCCGACGGCGTGGCCGTCGACGCCCACGGGCGGACGGGCCTGCCGCGCATCTGGGCGGCGGGCGACTGCGCCCGCCACCCCAACCCCTTCGCAGGCGGGAGGCCGGTGCGCCTGGAGTCGGTGCAGAACGCAGCCGACATGGGCAAGGCCGTGGCGGCGTCGATCGTCCGTGGCTTGGCCGCCCCCCCGTATCACGTCGTGCCCTGGTTCTGGTCGAACCAATACGACCTCAAGCTGCAGACGGTGGGCCTGACGCAGGGGGCCGACTCGTGGGTGGTGCGCGGCGATCCGGCCAGCCGCTCCTGGTCCCTCGTGCATTTGCGGGCTGGCGCGGTCGTCGCCCTCGACTGCATCAACGCGCCGCGCGACTATGTGCAGGGTCGTGCGCTGGTCGAGCGGGGCGCCCGGATCGCACCCCACCGACTGGCCGACGCCTCGGTGCCGCTCAAGGAACTGGGAGACGAGCGATGATCCACCCCATCACCCAGCGTCTGAAGGCGCGCCTCGCCCTGCCCGTGATCGGCGCGCCGCTGTTCATCATCTCGAACCCCGACCTGGTGATCGCCCAGTGCCGGGCGGGGATCATCGGCTCGTTTCCGTCGCTCAACGCCCGCCCGGTCTCGCAGCTCGACGAATGGCTGTCGCGATTGTCGACCGAGCTCACCGAGGCGGATGCCCCCTACGCCGTCAACCTGATCGTCCACAAGTCGAACGACCGCCTGTTGGCCGACCTCGAGCTGTGCGTGAAGTACAAGGTGCCCGTCATCATCACGTCGCTCGGAGCGCGCGAGGACGTCAACGCCGCCATCCATTCCTATGGCGGCATCGTGCTCCACGACGTGATCAACGACCGTTTCGCGCGCAAGGCGATCGAAAAGGGGGCCGACGGCCTCATTCCGGTCGCGGCGGGGGCCGGCGGGCATGCGGGGGTCACGTCACCCTTCGCCTTGGTGGCCGAAATCCGCGAATGGTTCGACGGCCCCATCGCGCTCTCGGGCGCCATCGCCACGGGCTATGGCGTGCTGGGCGCGGAGGCGATGGGGGCCGACTTCGCCTACATCGGTTCGGCCTTCATCGCCACCCACGAAGCTCGCGCCGACGAACGCTACAAGCAGGCGATCGTGGAGTGCACCTCGGCCGACATCGTCTACACTGACCTCTTCACCGGCGTGCACGGCAACTACCTCAGGCCCTCCATCGTGGCGGCCGGCCTCGACCCCGACAACTTGCCCAAGGGCGACATCCGCACCATGAACTTCGGCTCGGGCGGGAACACCGAGGCCAAGGTGTGGCGCGACATCTGGGGTTCGGGCCAGGGCATCGGCGCGGTGAAGGCCGTGGTGCCGACGGCCGAGCTGGTCGCCCGCTTGAAGCGCGAGTATGCCGCCGCCCGCGCCCGCCTGCTGGGCGAACAGGCGGTCGCCCTGGCGGCCGAGTGATCGTCTGGGGTTGGGGTTCGCGGCGGCGCAGTGCGGTGCGGCCTCGGGCGGCGGTGCCGTGCGCTCATGAGGGTCCGGCGGGGCCGTGGGACCAAGCCTCGGGCCGAGAGGGGCCCGGGCGGTGGGTGCGCGGGGGTCGGCCTCTTGGGGGCCCCACGCGTTCCGGGCGATCGACCCACGCCGGGCCTTGCGTTCGGCGCTCGCCCTTCCGAATGACGTGCGCATGATCCGATTCGCGTTTTTCTTGGGTGCGGTGCTCATGGGGGCGGCGGCCCAGGTGGCGGCTCGCACCGCGGGCTGCTGCCTCACCCCGCTTCTCTAGCCAAGGCCGCCCCCGCCCCGTGGGCCTTCCGACGCTTGGCGGGAGGCCGAGTGAAGTCCATCGCATCCGGCTGACGCCGATACCGCCGCAGGCCCCGACGCGAGGGTTCCCACACGCGCCTCGCGCAGGGGCTGCCGACCCGCAGTGTCGGCGGCCGCCTCAGGTGGATCGGCTCAGGGGCGCTGGGCGCGTGGCGCGTCGGCCGGCACGAAGCTGTGCGGGCCCACCCCCAGCCACAGCAGGATGGGCGCCCCGATGTAGAGCGAGGAGAAGGTGCCCACGACCACCCCGATCAGCATCGCGATCGAGAAACCGAACAGCACCTGCCCGCCGAACAGCACCAAGGCGGCGAGCGCGATGACCATGGTGAGTGACGTGACGATCGTGCGCGACAACGTCTCGTTGAGCGACAGATCCAGCAGGGGGATCATGTCCATCTTGCGATGCTTGCGCAGGTTTTCTCGGATGCGGTCATAGACGACGATAGTGTCGTTCAGCGAGTAGCCCACGATCGTCAGCACGGCGGCGATGATGGACAGGTTGAACTCCCACCGGAACAGGGCGAACAGGCCTAGCGTCACGGCCACGTCGTGGACCAGAGCCACCAGCGCCCCCACGCCGAACTGCCATTCGAAGCGGAACCAGATGTAGATCGCGATGCCGACCATGGCGAACAGGACGGCGAGCGCCGCCTGCCGGATGAGTTCGCCCGACACCTTGCCCGACACCGTCTCGACCCTTCGGAATTCGACGCCCGGATAGCGGTCGACGAGCGCGCGCTGCACTGACTTCACCATGCGCTGCACGGCCTCCTCGTCGCCCTTGGGCAGGGGCAGCCGGATCGCCACGGTGCGGGGATCGCCGAAGGCCTGGAGGCTGCCGGGCCCGAAGCCCAGGCCGTTCACTTCCGCCCGCAGGCGGTCGAGCGGCACCGGCCGGGCGAAGCGGGCCTCGATCATCAGGCCGCCCGCGAAGTCGACCCCGAAGTTGAGGCCGCGCACCGCCACCAGCAGGATCCCGGCCAAGGTGAAGGCGAGCGCCAGGGCGAAACCCAGGTTGCGCACGCGCATGAAGGGGATGTTGGTGCCGTCGGGCACGAGTTTGAGGAGACGCACGGCGGCCCCCTAGATCACGAGGGCCGCCGGGCGGGCGGCGCGCACCCAGCGGGCGACGATGAGGCGCGTGACGGTGACGGCAGTGAAGACCGACGTGATGATGCCGATGGTGAGCACCACGGCGAACCCCTTCACGGGCCCCGAGCCGAACCAGAACAGCAGCAGTGCCGCGATCACGTTGGTGACGTTCGCGTCCACGATCGCCCGCCGGGCCTGTTCATAGCCCGTCTCGATCGCGGTCACGATGCGCCGGCCCCGCCGCAGCTCCTCGCGAATGCGTTCGTTGATGAGGACGTTGGCATCGACGGCCGCCCCGACGGTGAGGACGAACCCCGCGATGCCGGGGAGGGTGAGCGTGGCCCCGAGCGCCGACATCACGGCCAGCACGAGCATGGCGTTGAGCAGCAAGGCCACCACCGAATAGACCCCGAAGCGGCCATAGGTGGCGATCATGAAGGCGGCCACCAGCACCACCGACAGCAGGCTCGCGATGGCCCCGGCCCGGATGGAGTCCGCCCCGAGGTCGGGGCCGACGGTGCGCTCCTCGATCACCTTGAGCTCGACCGGCAGCCGGCCCGAGCGCAGCAGGATCGCAAGCTCGTTGGCGCTTTCGGTCGTGAAGTTGCCCTGGATGATGCCGGAACCGCCCAGGATGGGCTCGTTGATGCGGGGCGCGGAGATGACCCGGCCGTCGAGGATGATCGCGAAGGGCTTGCCCACGTTCTCCTGGGTTGCCCGGCCGAAGCGGCGGCCGCCGGCGGCGTCGAACCGGAACGAGACGACGGGCAGGCCGTCCTGGAAGCTGGGTTGGGCGTCGACCAGCTGGTCGCCGGTCACGATCGCGCGGCGCTTGACGACCGTCACGCCGCCCTCGGCGTTGGGCAGCACTTCCGAGCCGGGCGGCGCCCGGCCCTGGGCGGCCAGCGCCGGGTCGGCCTCGGTGTCCACGAGCTTGAATTCCAGCCGCGCGGTCTTGCCGATCAGGGCCTTCAGCTGCTCGGGATCCTGAAGACCCGGCACCTGCACCACGATCCGGTTCGCCCCTTGGCGGATGATCGTGGGCTCGCGCGTGCCCAGCTCGTCCACCCGACGGCGAATGACCTCGACCGCCTGTCGCATCGCCTGGTCGGTGGCCGTGGCCAGGCCCGCCTCGGTCGGGGTGAGGCGCAGGCGGTTGCCATCCACCACCTCCACCTCAAAGCTGCGCTGGGCCGACAGGGCGCCCACGGGCCGGGCCAGGGTCCGGGCGATCTCGACCGCCTGATCAAGCCGGGCGGGATCCCGGATCGTGACGACCACCGCCCCGCCCACGATGCCGAGATCGGCCACCGGAATGGGCCCGCCCTCGGCCTGCCGCAGCTCGGCCCGCAGCGTCTCTTCCATCACCTCCAGGCGCTGCCGGCGGATGTCGCCGGCCTCGGCCTCGAGCAGGATGTGGCTCCCACCTCTCAAGTCCAGGCCCAGGTTCAGCGTGCCGCGCGGCAGGAAGGGGGGCAGCGCGTCGCGCACGGGGGCCGGCAGAAAATTGGGCAGGGCGAACAGGAAGCCCAGGACCAGCACGCCCAGGATTCCCCACACCTGCCAGCGGGGAAAGTCGAGCATCAGGCCTTGCCGTCTCCGGCCGCCTTGCGCACCACGCTCGAGAGCGTGGACTTCACCGCCCGGACGCGGACGTTGGGGGCCAGTTCGACCTCGACCTCGTCGTCTAGGACCTTCGTCACCCGACCCATGAGGCCCCCGCCCGTGACCACCTCGTCACCGCGCTTGACGGCCGCGATCATCTCGCGGTGCTCCTTCAAGCGCTTCTGCTGGGGTCGGAGGATCAGGAACCAGAAGATGACGATGATGAGGACGAGAGGCACGATCTGGACGAGGAAGGCTGCCTCCGGCGAGCCTCCCGCGGCCGCTTGCGCAAGGGCCGGGCTGTGCAGCATGGGCGCTTCCCAGATTGCGACGCGTGGACGGGCCGGGCGCCTACACGGGTGCCGCCCGATTTTCAAAAGGGGAATCCGATGACCCGCGTTTCCGTCCTTGAGCGGATCGCGCGGGCGCTCGAGCGGCTGGCCCCCGCCCCCGTGGCCGAGGCGGACCCCGAACGGTCGCCCGCGATGCGCTGGGACGGCCGGCACCTGCTGCCCGTGACGCCCGCGCCGGTCTTGCCCGCGGAGCGGTTCGTCGGCGTGGACGCCCAGATCCTCGCCTTGCGCCACAACCTGACGAGCCTGGCCCGCGGCGGGCCGGCCCACGACATGCTGCTGTGGGGCGCCCGGGGCATGGGCAAATCGGCGCTCGTGCGCACGCTCTCGGCCGAGGCGGGCCTGGGGCTCGTGGAGTGCGCGGGCCCCGACCTTCCGAGCCTTCCGCTGCTGTTCGCGCGGCTCGCCGAGCTGCGCCGACCGCTCGTCGTCTTCGTGGACGACGTGGCCTTCCGGCGCGACGATCCGGCGCTGCGGCTGCTCCGCTCGCTCCTGGACGGAGGCGCCGCCCGTCGCCCGGAGGCCTGCCGACTGGCGGTCACGTCCAACCACCGGCACCTCGTGGTGGAGGATGCCCCGTCGGAGGCCCGCCACCCCCGCGACGCGGCGGAGGACCGGCTGGCCCTCGTCGACCGGTTCGGGCTGGTGCTGGGGTTCCACCCGCCCGACCAGGCCCAGTATCTCGAGATGTGCCGCCGGCACCTGGCCGCCTGCGGGCTCGAGCTCGACGAAGGCGAGGCGCTGGCATTCGCGCTGGCGCGCGGCGGCCGGTCCGGGCGGACGGCCTGGCACCACGCCCAGGACCGGGCGGTGCGGGCGGGCCAGGACGGCCCTTGCTTCTGCGATTGATTATCAATAGAGGGTCGGCGGCCACGCCGAGCGACCACCATGCCCGACCTCGCCCGCCTCTTCGCCCCCCGCCCCCTCGGCAGCGCCGAGGGCACCACCGTGCGCCTCGTCCACGCGCTGCGCCTGTGGGTCGCCCTCGCCCGCCGGCACCGCAACCCCCGGCCGATGCTTCGCGCGAGCCTAGGCCTGGCCGAGCCCGCCTTCTGCCGGTTCATGGAGACGACGGTGGCCGCCTGGCCCGACCCCTTCGCTGCCGCTCCGCCCTGCGCGTCCGTGCTGACGGCCGACGAAGCGACGGTGGCCGAGTTATTCCACCTGGCCGATGCCGATCGGGCCGAGGCGGCCCAGCACCTGCTGTCCGACATGTTCGCCCCCGACGAGCGACGCCGTCTGTGGCAGGCCGCCCGGGACGTCGTGCGCGCGCTCAACGCCACGGCATGACCGGGCCCCGCCCCCCGCGCCGGCCCTAGAGCAGTTCGGTCGCCACCCCCCACCAGCCTCGGGGCAGGGGGGGCAGCGCGCGGACGCCTACGGCAAGACAGGTGGCCCCCGACCCGCTCATCCGCACCGGGCCCGCCCCCGGCAGCGCCGAAAGGAACGCCAGCACCTGGCCCACGACCGGGGCCAGGGCGATGGCCGGTGCCTCGAGGTCGTTGCGGCCCACGCGCCAGTCGGCGGGCAGCGGCCCGCGGTCCAAACCGTCCCAGGCGCGGAACACGGGCCCCGTGGGCATGGGCACGCCGGGATTGACGAGCACGACGGGCAGGCCGGTCACGTCAGGGCCGGGTGCCAAGCGTTCGCCCCGCCCGCGGCCCACCAGCGTGCGGGCGTGGACGCACGCGGGCACGTCGGCCCCGAGCTCGCCCGCGATCTCGGCCAAGGCGTGAAGCCCCAGACGCGTGCCCGCCGCCCGGTCCAGCAGGCGCAACGCGGCCGCGGCATCGGCGCTGCCCCCGCCCAACCCCGCCGCCACCGGGATCCGCTTGTGCAGCCGAAAGCGGAAGCGCTGGCGAAGACCGGTGGCGGCGGCGAAGGCTCGCGCGGCCCTCAGCACCAGGTTGTCCTCCACGGGGCCGGCCTGCGCCGCCGTCTCGCCCACGACCTCAAGCCCCCAATCGGCATGGGGCCATGCTTCCAGCCGGTCCCCGAACCGCGTGAAGGCGAACAGCGTCTCGAGCTCGTGGAAGCCGTCCGGCCGGCGGGCGCGCACGTGGAGCGCAAGGTTCACCTTGGCCGGGGCCGGCTCCACCCACGCGGCCACCGCCGCCGCGCCTTCAGCGCCCGCGGGAGGCAGGCTCGAGGCCCAGGGCCAGCTTGCGTTCGATCGCCGCCCGCAGGGCCGGCTCGGGGTCGAGCGCCAGGGCCGACGTCCAGGCGTGCCGGGCCTCGATCCGACGGCCGACCCGCCACAGCGCGTCGCCCAGATGGTCGGCCACGGTGGGATCGGCCGGTTCGGCCGCCCGGGCCCTTTCGAGCAGCTCGACGGCGCGGGGATAGTCTCCGCGCACGTAGGCCACCCAACCCAGCGAATCGATGATGGCCCCGTTGTCGGGGGCGGCCGCATGGGCGCGGCGGATCAGCCGGTCGGCTTCCTCGAGCGCCAGGCCGCGGTCCAGCAGCGAATAGCCCAGATAGTTGAGGAACACGGGGTTGTCGGGCTGGAGGGCCACGGCCCGGCGCAGGTCGGGCTCGGCCCGAGCCCAGTCCTTCGCCTGCTCGCGCGCCGAGCCGCGCAAGAACCACAGCGCGGCCTCTTCCGCCGGCGGCAGGTCGCGGGCCAGGGCGAGCGCCCGGTCCAGCGCCTCGGCCGCCGCGGCGAAGCGGCCTTCGCGCCGTTCGATCTCGGCCACGCGCACCCAGTCGTCGGGCCCGGCGCCCGGCCGCTCGGCCAGCGCCCGCAGCCGTGCCAGCGCTTCGCCGGTACGCCCGGCCTCGGCCAGCACCTGGGCCCGGCGAATGGCCGCGAGATCGCGGTAGGGTGAGTCGGGCATCGCCTCGAAGGCGGCGAGCGCCAGGTCGTGGAGGCCGTTGCGGGCCAGCGACTCCCCCAGGATGAGCCAGGCCTCAGGAACGCCAGGCCGCAGGGCGACCGCCAGACGGGCGAAGGCGATGGCCACCGGCTGGGGCCGCTCGCGCGAGGATTCGGCCGCAAGCCGCAAGAGCAATAGGGCGATCCCGTCGGCGGGAGTAAGGGGCAGGACGCCCAGGTCCGACCGCTCGCGCGCCGGCCGCGCCAAGAGGCGGGCGCGCGCTTCGGCCAGGAGGGGATCGCGGGGGGGCCCGCCACCCAGGATGGCGATCGCCCGGGCGCGGTGGGCGTCGCGTCCGTCTCCCTCCCCACGACCCGCCTCGAGATGCGTGGCCGCCGCCAGCAGGCGCAACCGCGGCACGTTGGCCCCCTCGCCCGCCACCAATCGGTCGTAGGCCTGTGCCGCCTGGGGCCAGCAGCGCAGCGCCGCCAACAGGTGCGCTCGGTGCTCCTCCACCCACGAGCGGGCCCCACCCGAGGGCGGCACCGCATCGAGTCGGGCGAGGGCCGCCGCGCCGTCGCCCTGCGCCACCTCCCCCCAGGCGGCGAGCAGCTCGCGCACCACCGGCGACGCCCCGGCCCGCGGTTCGGGAAAGGCAGCGAGCGCTCGGCCGTAGAGCCGCCAATCCCGCACTTGGGCGGCGGCCACCGCCCGCACGAGCGCCACCACGGAATCGTTGAAGCCAAAGCGCGACGGAGGCGGCCCGTCGGGCCCGGCCGGCGGCAATCCTTCGGCCAGGCGGAAGGCCGTGCGCAGATCGCCTTCCACAAGCGCCAGCTCGAACCGGTTCCAACGCAGCAGAGGCTCCTGGCGGTCCAGCGCCAGGGCTTGGGCCAGGCTCCGGCTGGCCTCGGGGATACGATCCTCCCCGGCGGCAAGCCGCGCCCGAACCCAGGCCTGAAGCGCCGGCTCGGGCGGCAGCCGGGCGGCCACCGTGGGCGCCCACGCCAGCGCGGTGGCCAACGACAGCATTCGCAACGCCTGCCAGGGCCGCATCGACCGTCTGTTACCCGCCGGCCGGCGGGCCGCCAAGCGCCCTCAGGCGTCGATGGCCTCGGCGGCCACCTGGGCAGCGCGGGCTTGGATGAAGGCGAAGCGGTGTTCGGGTTGCCGCCCCATCAGCCGATCCACCAGCTCGCCCACCGACCGAGTCTCGTGGGGAGTGGGGGGCAGCGTCACCCGCAGCAGCGTCCGGGTGGCGGGGTCCATCGTGGTGGCGCGCAGTTGGGCGGGCGTCATCTCGCCCAACCCCTTGAACCGGCTGATCTCGACCTTGCGGCCGCGGAAGCGCCCGGCGAGCAGGGCGTCGCGCTCGGCCTCGTCGCGCGCATAGGCCACCTCCGCCCCAGCCGCCAGGCGGAACAGGGGCGGCAGCGCGAGGTACAACCGGCCGTCGCGCACCAGATCGGGCATCTCGCGGAAGAAGAAGGTCATGAGCAACGTGGCGATGTGGGCGCCGTCGACGTCGGCGTCGGTCATGATCACCACGCGCTCATAGCGCAGCGCCTCGGGCCGGTAGCGGTCGCGCGTGCCACAGCCCAGGGCCAGGGCCAGATCGGCCAGCTCCTGGCTCGAGGCCACCTTCTGCTGGGCGGCGGCCGCCACGTTCAGGATCTTGCCGCGGATGGGCAGCACCGCCTGGTGGTGCCGGTCGCGCGCCTGCTTGGCCGAACCCCCGGCCGAATCCCCCTCCACGATGAACAGTTCGGTGCCCGAGGCTTCCTGCCGGACGCAGTCGGCGAGCTTGCCCGGCAAGCGCAGGCCCCGCCGCGAGGTGGCCTGCCGGCGCACCACGTCGCGCGCCTGGCGGCGCGCCAGACGTTCCTCCATGCGCGCCAGCACATGGGTCAAGAGCGCCCGGCCGCGCTCCTGATCCTCGGCCAGCCAGTGGTCCAGCAGGTCGCGGACCACGCCCTCGACCAGCCGCGTGGCTTCGGGCGAGGTGAGGCGGTCCTTGGTCTGCGCCTGGAACTGGGGCTCCGGCAGGAACAACGACAGCATCACGACCGCGCCGGCCAACGCGTCGTCGGCGGTGAGCTCTGCCGCGCGCTTCTGCCCCAGCCGTTGGCCGAAGGCGCGCAACGCCTTGACGACCGCGGCGCGGAAGCCCGCCTCGTGCGTGCCGCCGCCGGGGTTGGGGATGGTGTTGCAGTACCAGCTGGCCTGGGCTTCGCCCGCCACCGTCCAGTGCACGGCCCATTCCACCTGGCCCGCCGGCCGCCCGTCGGCCGCGGGGGGAAACGCGGCGCGGCCCGTGAAGGGCTTGTCGGTCACGGTGGGCTCGCCCGCCACCGCCTCGGCCAGATGGTCGGCGAGGCCTCGTGGGAACAGGAAGACCTGCTCGGCGGGTACGGGATCGCGGGCGAGCTCGGCCGGGCACCGCCAGCGGATCTCGACTCCTCCGAACAGATAGGCCTTCGAGCGGGCGAGCCGCCAGAGCCGCTCGGGCTCGAACCGGGCCTCGGGCCCGAAAATCTGGGGATCGGGCCGGAAGATCACGGTGGTGCCCCGCCGGGCGGGGGCAGGACCCAGGATGTCGAGCGGCCCGGTGGGCACGCCCCGCACGCAGGTTAGGCGATAGAGGGTGCGCTGCCGTGCGACCTCCACCACCAGCCGCTCGGACAGGGCGTTCACCACCGACAGCCCCACGCCGTGCAGGCCGCCGGCCGTGCGATAGGCCCGGCCGGAAAATTTGCCTCCCGAATGGAGCGTGGTGAGGATCACCTCGAGCGCCGACCGGTCGGGGAACTTCGGGTGCGGGTCGACCGGGATCCCTCGCCCGTTGTCGGCGATGCGCACAGCGCCGTCGCCCAGGAGCTCGACCTCGATCCGCGTGGCATGCCCGGCCACCGCCTCGTCCATCGCGTTGTCGAGCACTTCGGCCGCCAAGTGGTGCAGGGCCCGCGCGTCGATGCCGCCCACGTACATGCCCGGCCGGCGCCGTACCGGTTCCAGCCCTTCGAGCACCTCGATGTCGGACGCGTCGTAGCGCGAGCCGACAGGCCCGGTCGCGAACAGGTCGGCCATGGCAGGCCGTTAGCCGCAGGCCCGCCGCAGGGCCAGGGCCGCCATGTGGCCTTCGCACCACACTTCAAGCCTCCGCGTGCTCCAAGGCACCCGCGCCCCCTTGCGCCCCGGGAAGCGTTCCCGCAGGATGACGCAGCGCACAACAGAGGGCGGTCACGCCCCGTCCTGGTTCCGAGGCGAGTGCCACAATCCGCAACGCGGCCCGCGCCGCGTTCCGCCTTGGAGACGGACATGACCTTGCTGCGCTGTTCCCTTGCCCTCCTGGCCTTGACGGCTCCGGCCGCCGCCGCCGCCCAGGACGAGAAGCCCTTCTCGGTCTCGGGCTCGGTGGCGTTGGTATCCGATTACCGCTTCCGCGGCGTGTCCCAGAGCAACCTGGGCGCAGCCGTCCAGGGGGGGCTGACCCTCAACCACCAGTCCGGGCTGTATACGGGCTTCTGGTCGTCGAACCTGGCGGGGTGGGGCACCTTCGGCGGGCCCAACCTCGAACTCGACCTGTTCGGCGGCTACAAGACTGAGCTTGCGGGCCTGGACCTCGATGCCGGCTTCACGGTCTACACCTATCCAGGTGGCGCCAAGACGACCACGTTCGTCGAGCTGTACGCGAAGCTGGGCGGTTCGCTGGGCCCCGTGAACCTGACCGGCGGGTTTTTCTACGCTCCCTCCCAAAAGGCGCTCGGCAATTGGTCGAACCACCCCGACAGCCGGCCTGGCGACAAGGAGGACAACATCTACATCTCGGGCGATGCGAGCGTCGGCATCCCCGGGGCTCCGCTGACGCTGAAGGCGCACCTGGGCTATTCCGACGGCAATCCGGGCCTGGGCCCCAACGGCACCAGCATCGCCCCCACCGGCTCCTACTGGGACTGGCTTGTCGGCGTGGATCTGGCCGTGGGCCCGGTGACGCTGGGCATCGCCTACGTCGATACCGACATCAGCGACACGAGCGCGGCCTGGCGGCGCCTGCAGCCCAACTTCTCGAAGCAGCCCGACGCCGACAAGGCCATCTCGAACGCCGGCGTGGTCCTGTCGATCAGCGCAGCGTTCTAGGCCCCGCGGGCGGCCCCGAGCCTCCGGCGGACCCGCCGCCGGACGGTCGAGCTCGGTCCAACTCGCCTTGGGCGCCCGACCCGTCGGCGCCGCGCGCCTCTCCGCCGTTCCGAATGGGCCGGACGCTTCAGCTCGCCGTCGACGCCCCGCCCG
Source organism: Sphingomonadaceae bacterium (assembly GCA_025056155.1). Classification (GTDB taxonomy): domain Bacteria; phylum Pseudomonadota; class Alphaproteobacteria; order Sphingomonadales; family Sphingomonadaceae; genus Thermaurantiacus. The sequence continues at coordinate 75,521 of JANWWL010000004.1, read as the reverse complement.
CCGGGCTCGGGCCCAACTCGCCCGGGCCGGCGGGGGGCGGGCCGGGTTCGGCCAACGTGGGCCGAGCGGCGACCGGCGTCTCGTCTTCGCTCGCGATTGCCGCCTCGAGCTCGGCGCGGGTCACTCGGCGCTCGCTCATCGCCGCCCGCGCGATCAGGAAATCGACCACCTTCTCCTCGAACAGCGGCGCGCGCAGCTGGGCGGCGGCCATAGCGTTCTCGGCGAAGAAGCGGCGCACCTGGGCCTCGTGGCCCGGGTAGCGGGCGGCCTCGGCCTCGATCAGCCGGTTCATCTCGCTCGCGCTGACCCCGATGCCGTGCCGCTGCCCGATGTCGGACAGGAGCAGCCCCAGCCGCACGCGCCGCTCGGCGATCCGGCGATAGTCCGCCCGTTCCGCCTCGGCCCGGGCCTTCTCCTCCTCCGAGGCGCCCTCGGTCAGCTGGCGCCAGATCTGGGCGAACTCGGCCTCGACCATGGACTGGGGGACCGCGAAGTCGCAGGCCGCGGCCAGGTGGTCGAGAAGCTTGCGCTTGAGGTAGGTGCGCGACAGCCGCTCGAGCTCCCCTTTGATCCGCTCCTTCAGGATCTCGCGCAGCTGGGCGAGGTCGCTCAGCCCCAGGTTGGCCGCCAGCCGGTCGTCGACGGGGGGCACCTCCGCCACGCGCACGGCCCGCACCGTCACCTCGAAGTCGGCCTCGCGCCCGGCGATTTCGCGCGTGGGGTGGTCGGCCGGAATGGTCAGGCGCAGCCTGCGCACCTCCCCTGCGGTCGCCCCCTCGAGCGCCTCCTCGAACCCCGGGATGAGCCGCCCCGAGCCCAGCTCGACCTCCACCCCCTCGCCCGAACCTTGCGGAAACGATGCCCCCTCGATCGTGCCCGCGAAATCGATGACCACCAGGTCGCCCCAGCGCGCCGCACGGTCGGAGGGTGCGTCCACGAGGCGACGCTGCTGGCGGGCGAGCTCGGCAAGCGCCCGCTCGACCTCGTCCTCGCTCACGTCGACGATCAGCCGTTCCAGGGGAATGCCGTCGATCGGCACCTCGGGCACCTGCGGCAGCACCTCCAGGCGGACGGCCACCTCGACGTCCTCCCCGTCGGCCGGCGGCCGCGCGATGTCGACCGAAGGCGGCACGGCCGGACGCAGGCCCCGCTCGGCCACGAGCGCCTTGATCGCTTCGTCCACGGCTTCGCGCACGGCCTCGTCCATCAGGGCGGCCCCGTGCATTCGCCGGATCAGGTTCGCGGGCACCTTGCCCGGCCGGAAGCCGGGCAGGCGGACCTGGGGGGCCACCTGGGCCACCGCCCGGTCGATCCGTGCGCGGATGTCGGCGGCGGGAATCCGCACGACATAGGCCCGCGTCAGGCCTTCGTTCAGCACCTCGGCAACGTTCATTCGCTCTCCCTGGCCCGGAACGGCCTGTGCGGACCAGCCGTGGTGCGGGTGGAGGGGCTCGAACCCCCATGTCCCGAGGACACCGGAACCTAAATCCGGCGCGTCTACCTGTTCCGCCACACCCGCAGGCCTGCGCCGGCCGGCCCGCTCGCCTAGCGCAGCGCGAAGGGCCGGCACAAGCGGTCTTGCCGATGGCGCAAAAGGACAGTAAGGTTGACCCATTGCCGGAGCCCGCCATGAACGCCCCCGCGCTGCGCTCGGTCTCGCTCGAGGACCGCTACGACCTTGGGGCCGACCGGATCTTCCTGTCGGGCACGCAGGCTCTCGTGCGCCTGGCGCTGGTGCAGAAGGCGCGCGACCGGGCGGCGGGTCTCCGCACCGCAGGCTTCATCTCGGGCTACCGCGGCTCGCCGCTCGGCGGGCTCGACCAGGAACTGTGGCGGGCCCGTCGGCACCTGGAAGCGCACGACATCCGCTTCGTGCCCGGCCTCAACGAGGAGTTGGCGGCCACCGCCGTGTGGGGCGCCCAGATGGCGGGCATGAACCCGCGCCGCCGCTTCGACGGCGTGTTCGGCCTGTGGTATGGCAAGGGCCCCGGGCTCGACCGAGCGATGGACGTGCTGAAGCACGCCAACGCTGCCGGCACGTCCCGCCACGGCGGGGTGCTGGCCATCGTGGGCGACGACCATGGGGCCAAGTCGTCCACCCTGCCCCACCAGTCGGACCACAATTTCATGGCGGCCTTTGTGCCGTTCCTGAGCCCCGCCAGCGTGCACGAGATCGTGGAGCTGGGCCTTCTGGGGCTCGCCATGAGCCGGTTCGCCGGCACCTGGGTGGGCTTCAAGGCCACGGCGGATACGGTCGAGACGTCGGCCACCGTCGACACGGCCGCCGAACGGCGCGAGATCGTCTTCCCCGACTTCGAGTTCCCCGAAGGCGGCGTGCACATCCGCCCCAACGACATCTGGCGCGAGGAGGACACTCGGCTGCAGCGGTTCAAGGGGTTCGCCGCCCAGGCCTTCGCACGGGCCAACCGCATCGACCGCCTGGTGTGGGATTCCCCGCGGGCCCGGTTCGGCATCATCACCACGGGCAAGGCCTACACCGACACGATGGAGGCCCTGTTCCGCATGGGCCTCGATGCGCGCGTGGCGGCCGACATCGGACTGCGGGTCTACAAGGTGGGCATGCCCTGGCCGCTCGAGCCCGAGGGCGTGCGCGCCTTCGCCACGGGACTCGAGGAAATCCTGGTGGTGGAGGAGAAGCGCGAGTTCATCGAGCACCAGATGAAATGGCAGCTCTACAACTGGCGCGAGGACGTGCGGCCCGTGGTGGTGGGCAAGCACGACGAGCAGGGGAACTGGTTGCTCTCGCCGGACAACGAGCTCACGCCCGGCCAGATCGCCCGGGTGATCGCTGCCCGCATCGCCCGCTTCCACTCCACCGACCGCGTGCGCGAAGCGCTCGCCTATTTCGAACGCCGCGAGGCCGCCCTGGCCGGATTCACGCCCCCCGTCCGGCGCACCCCCTGGTTCTGCTCGGGCTGCCCGCACAACAGCTCCACGCGCGTGCCCGAAGGCAGCCGCGCGCTGGCCGGCATCGGCTGCCACATCATGGCGCTCTGGATGGACCGCGCCCAGACCTTCACCCAGATGGGGGGCGAAGGCGTCACCTGGGTGGGCGAGGCCCCCTTCGTCGACGAACCCCACGTGTTCGCGAACCTGGGTGACGGCACCTACGCCCACTCCGGGATCCTGGCCATCCGCCAGGCGATCGCGGCCGGGGTCCCTATCACCTACAAGATCCTCTACAACGACGCGGTGGCGATGACGGGCGGCCAGCCCGTGGAGGGTGGGCTTTCGGTCGGGATGATCGCCCGGCAGATGCTGGCCGAAGGGGCGGCCAAGGTCGTCGTGCTGGCCGAGGATCCAGAGCGCTACCGGCCGGGGGAGATCCCGCCGGATGTCCGCGTGCTGCCGCGCGACCAGCTCGACCCCGTCTCGCGCGAACTGCGGGACACGCCCGGGGTCACCGTTATCATCTACGATCAGACCTGTGCCGCCGAGAAGCGCCGGCGGCGCAAGCGCGGGTTGATGCCCGAGCCCGACCGACGGGTCGTCATCAACCCCGAGGTGTGCGAAGGCTGTGGCGATTGTTCGGTCCAGTCGAACTGTATCTCGATCGAGCCTCTGGCAACCGACTTTGGCCGCAAGCGGCGGATCAATCAGTCGAGCTGCAACAAGGACTATAGCTGTCTCAAAGGCTTCTGTCCGAGCTTCGTGACCGTCCGGGGGGCGGAACTTCGCCGGCCCGAGGCGTACGCCCTGCCGCTCGCCGACCTTCCCGAGCCCGAACCACCCCCCCTCGGCCACGACCATTCGATCCTCATCACCGGCATCGGGGGCACGGGCGTGCTGACCGTCGCGGCGCTGCTGGGCATGGCCGCGCACGTGGCCGGGCTTGCCTCCACGACGGCCGACATGGCGGGCCTCGCGCAGAAGGGTGGGGCCGTGTGGAGCACGGTGCGCATCGCCCGCCGCAACGACGACCTGCTTTCACCCCGCATCATCACCGGGGGGGCCGACCTCCTGCTCGCGTGCGATTCGATCGTCGCCGTCGACCGCCCGGCCCTCGACATGGTCTCGACGGAGCGTACGACCGCGGTGGCCAACGCCGACATCGCGCCCACGGCCGACTTCGTGCGCCACCGCGACGCCGACTTCCGCGGGGCGCTCGTGCGTCGTCAGCTCGAACGGTCCACCCGCACCCAGCACTTCGTGGCGGCCGAGCGGCTCGCCACCCGACTGCTGGGCGATGCCATCGGGGCCAACATGATCCTTCTGGGCTTCGCACTGCAGAAGGGGCTCATCCCCTTGCCGCTAGCCGCCCTTGACCGCGCCATCGAGCTCAACGACGTAGCCGTGGAGTTCAACCGCCGCGCTCTGGCCCTCGGCCGCCTCTTGGCCCACGACCCGGCCCGCGTCGAGGCGCTGCTGGCCCCGCCCGAACGGCCCCGGACGCTCGATGACGCGCTGGCCCTGCGCGTGCGGTCGATCCAAGACTGGGGCAGTGTGGCCCTGGCGCGCCGCTACGAAGCGCTGGTGGCCCGAGTGCGCGCCGCCGAAGAGCGGATTGCCCCGGGTTCGACTGCGCTGACCGAGGCCGTGCTGCGCGCCGGCCACAAGCTCGCCTGCGTCAAGGACGAATACGAGGTGGCGCGCCTTCACCTCGCGCACCTCGAGCCCTTGCTCGGCCAGCAGTTCCGCACGTGGCGGGGGCTCGTGTTCCATCTCTCCCCGCCGCTCCTCGCCCGCATCGACCCCGCCACCGGGCGGCCGCGCAAGTTCGCCATCCCGGGCTGGCTCGCCCTGCCGACCTTCCGGCTCCTGCGGGCCCTGCGCCCGCTGCGGGGCACCGCGTTCGACCCCTTCGGCCACACGGCCGAACGCCGGGCCGAACGCGCGGCGTTCGCCGCCTATGAAGCCGAGGTAGACCGGTTGCTGCAGGGCCTCACCTCCGGGCGCCTGCCGCTCGCCGTGGCGATCGCGGCCCTGCCCCTCGACGTGCGCGGGTTCGGACCCGTCAAGGCCGAGGCCGAAGCCCGCGCCGCCGCCCGCCGGGTCGAGCTCTGGGCGCGCTGGGACGCATCCGAGCCCCTTCGCAAGGCCGCCTGACGCCGATGGCCCGGCGGGCGTCGATCACGGGGCTGGCCGCTCTTCTGCTGGCAACGGGTCTCGTGGCGATCCTCGTGGGGGCCATGCTCCTGCCGGCCGGGCTGCCGCTTCTCGTGCTGGGGATCGCCGTGGGGTTCCTGGGCGCGGCGCTCGCCCGCCGGCGCCCGCATCGTCCGCGTGGCGGCGGTGGCGGTGACCCGCCCGGCGGCGGCTTCAGGGGTGCCGGCGGCGGTTTTGGGGGCGCCGGTGCCTCGGGCCGCTGGGGCGACGGCGACGGCGGACCGACGCCCTAGCGCCGGCCATGCCCGCCGCCCGTGGGGCCCCCCGCGCCCATCCTCGCCGAAAGGGGAGTGCAGGCCCCTGTCGGCTCGGCCTAGCGGCCTTTGGCGGAGGCGCCTTCCATGAACTTCGACCTGTCGGACGATGCCAAGACGCTGCGGGACGCAGCCCGCCGGTTCCTGTCGGCCGAGGCCGGGCCGGCCGTCGCCCGGCGGGCGATGGAGGCGGAAGCCCCGTACGACGCCGACCTGTGGGCCAAGGTCGTGGCCCAAGGCTGGCCCGCCGCCCGCGTGCCCGAGCGCTACGGTGGCCTGGGGCTCGGCACCGACGAGGCCTGCGTGCTGGCCGAAGAGCTGGGCCGTAGCCTGGCCCCCGTGCCGCTCCTTTCCACGATGGCCGCCATCGAGGCGCTCCTTCTGGCGGGCAGCGACGAGCAACAGGCGCGTTTCCTGCCTCGGCTGGCCTCCGGCGACGTCGTGGGCTGTCTTGCCTGGGCCGAGGGTTCGAACACGCCGTCCGCAAACCCCGCCACCGTGCTTCGCGACGGGCGGTTGTTCGGGCGCAAGGCCCCGGTGCCCGACGGACGGTCGGCCGCTCTCGCCGTCGTAACGGTGGCCACGCCCGACGGACCGGCCATGGCGATCGCCGAGCTCGCGCAGGCGAGCGTGACGCCCGTGGACACGCTCGACCTTGTCCGCCGCTCGGCCGAGATCGCGTTCGACGGCACGCCGGCCGAGGCCCTCGGCACGCCTTCGCACTGGACCACGCTCGTCGAACGGCTGGCCGTCCTGCACGCGTGGGAGGCGCTGGGCACTGCCGCGGCCGCCATGGAGATGACGCTGGCCTACGCCAAGGAACGCCAGGCCTTCGGCCTTCGGATCGGCCGCTACCAGGCCGTGAAGCACCGGCTGGCCGACATGTACATCAAGGCCGAGCTCGCCCGGGCGCACGCCCTCCACGGCTGCTGGGCCTGGGGCTCGAACGCTCCGGAACTGCCGCAGGCCGCCGCGGCCGCCCGGGTGGCGAGCCTCGATGCCCTGCGCTTCGCCGCCGAGGAATCCGTGCAGCTGCATGGCGGCATCGGCTTTACCTGGGAGCACGACTGCCACCTGTACTACCGGCGCGCCCGCCAGATCGCGGCCGCCCTCGGCAGCCGGAACCATTGGGCCGACCGGCTGGTGCGCGCGCTGGAACTCAGGAACCGGGCGGCCGCCTAGGCCCCCTGCGACGCAGCGGGCCTTTGCCCGCCCGGCGGCGCGTGGGGCACAAGCCGATTAGGAGGCGTTTCCATGGACTTCAACGACACCCCCGCCGAAGCCGAGTTCCGCGCCAAGGTGCGCGCCTGGATCGAGGCCAACGCCCAGGAATATCTCGAGCCGCCGGCCGAGCCCTGGGGCCTCGACGAGTTCGTGGCCCGCTCGAAGGCCTGGCAGAAGAAGAAATACGACGCGGGCTACGCCGGGCTCACCTGGCCCAAGGACGTGGGCGGCCAGGGCTTGAGCCCGATGCACCAGATCATCTTCAATCAAGAGGAAAGCCGCACCTACGTGCCGACCGGGCTCTACGCCATCGGCCTTGGCATGTGCATCCCCACCGTCTTCACCCACGGCACACCCGAGATCATCCGCCGCTACGTCCCCAAGGCCCTCGAAGGCGTAGAGGTGTGGTGCCAGCTCTTCTCCGAGCCCGTGGCGGGGTCCGACCTCGCCTCGATCCGCACTCGAGCGGTGCGCGACGGCGACGACTGGGTGATCACGGGCCAGAAGGTGTGGACGAGCTTCGCCCACCGCTCGGACTTCGGCATCATCATCACCCGCACCGACTTCGACGCACCCAAGCACAAGGGCCTCACCATGTTCATCGTCGACATGAAGGCCCCGGGGGTGGAGGCGCGCCCCATCCGGCAGATGTCGGGATCCTCGGATTTCAACGAGGTGTTCTTCACCGACGTGCGCGTGCCCGATTCCCATCGGTTGGGCGCCGTCGGCGACGGCTGGAAGGTGGCGCTCACCACCCTGATGCACGAGCGTCTGGCGGTCGGCGGCAAGCCTCGCCATGCGCCCGGCTGGCGCGCGCTCATGGAGCTTGCCCGCGGGATCGAAGCCGACGGCACACCGGCCCTTGAGCGGGCCGACGTGCGGCTGCGGATCGCCGACACCTACATCGCCGACGAAGGCATCAAGCTCACCCAGATGCGCGCGCTCTCGGCCCTGTCGAAGGGGGCGATCCCGGGCCCCGAACAGTCGATCTCGAAGGTGGTGGTGGCCCGCACCATGCAGGAGATGTCGGCCTTTGCGCTCGAGCTCGCCGAGGCCGGCGGCCTGGTCGTGGAGAAGGGTTCGCCGATCGAACGGTTGCAGCAGGCCTACATGGGGGCGGCCGGCCTCAGGATTGCCGGTGGCACGGACGAGATCCTGAGGAACATCATCGCCGAGCGGGTGCTGGGGCTGCCCGGCGACCTGCGGCCGGACAAGGACATTCCCTTCAGCCAGATCCGCCCGCTCTAGCGCGCCTCTGCGTCGGTCTGCCGCGCCGGACCGGCAGCGAACTTATGGTTAATCATCGGTTCTGCTCAGTTCTGGGCTCTTCCCCCGACGGGTGACGCTGTAACGCGCGCGGGCCGGGCGGTGATGGTCCTGCCTGGTCGAACTTGGGGGTGAACAACATGCTTCGTCCGATTCTGGCCGCCACGGCGGCCGCTCTTGCCACGGCTCCGGCCCTCGCCACGGTCATCGTCACGATCGAAGCGCCGGGCGTCCAGAACTCGACGGCCACGTTCGACTTCAATGGTGTCGAGACGTTCGACGCGCGGCCCTTGGGCGTCGGCCAGAACTTCACGACCGACTTCGGCGGCAGCGAGATCACAGGACAGTACGTCAACGTGCAGATCAACGCGGCCGACCAGTACGGCGGCGCGGACGGCACGGGCCAGTATGCGGTGGCGTTCCCGGCCGAATGGGGCGGCGGGCCCTATGAGATCCTGCTTTCAACGACCCGGCCCGAGGGGGTGAACTACTTCGGCTACTGGCTCTCGGCCCTGGATGCCGGCAACCGCGTCCAGTTCTTCAAGGGAGCCGACCTCGTCTACCAGTTCAACCCGGCCGACCTCCTGGCGCGCGTGGGGGGGAACAGGGCCTACTTCTGCAATCCGAACGCCGCCTTCGCTGGCAAGAACTGCGGGGAGCCCTACGCTTTCGTGAACTTCTACTTCGCCGAAGGCAAGACGATCGACCGCATCCGCATCTTCGAGGATCCCGCGGTCGGCGGCTACGAGAGCGACAACCACACCGTGGGCTACTTCACGCGAATCGGGGGCACGCCCATCCCCGAACCGGCCACCTGGGCCATGCTAATCGCGGGCTTCGGCCTGGTGGGCATGGGCCTGCGCCGGCGCCGCACGGCCATCGCCTGATCCATCCCACTGCGGGGGGCCCGGGGCCCCGGCGCTGGGCGCCGGGGCCCTTTCCTTGTCCTGCGCCCCACAGGCCCCGGTTCACCACGATTTCCGGCCGTTCACCTTTCGAGAACGCGCCGCATCGGCCGTCTCCACCTAAGGGGGTGCCCGTCCCATGAGGCTTGTTGTGGAGAGATCGCCATGCGCCCAATCCTGGTGTCGTCCGCCCTGCTGCTCGCTGCCCCGGCCTCGGCCGCCGTCGTCGTCACCTACGAGGCGCCGGGCGTCCAGCATTCCACCGCCACCTTCGATTTCATGGGTGTCGAGACGTTCGAAACCCGCGCCTTGGGCCCCGGCCAGACGTTCACCACCGACTTCGGCGGCAGCCAGATCACGGGCACCTACCGCAACGTGCAGGTGATCCCAGCCGACCTGTGGGGTGGGGCCGGCGGCGTGGGCCGCTATCCGGTCAACTTCGGCACCCAGAAGTACGAGCTCGAACTCACCACCTCTCGGCCCGAGGGGGTCAACTACTTCGGCTTCTGGCTATCCGCGCTCGACTCCCGGAACCTGCTCGAGTTCTGGAACGGCCCGAACCGCTTCTTCACCTTCACGCCGGCCGACGTCCTGGCCAACGTCACCCCGGCCCATTTCTGCAACCCCAACCCGCCGCTCGGCCGGGCCTGTCACGAACCCTTCGTGTTCGTGAACTTCTACCTGACGGGTGCCGACCGGTTGACGCGCGTGGTGTTTACCAACACCGGGCCCGGCACGGGGTTCGAAAGCGACAACCACACGGTGGGCTACTTCACGCGCATGGGCGGCAACCCCGTGCCTGAGCCCACCACCTGGGCCATGCTGGTGGCGGGCTTCGGCCTGCTGGGGCTCGCCCTGCGCCGCCGGCAGGTCCGGCTCGTCTCGGCCTGATCGGCCGTCGGCCGGTCGCACCGCCAGCACCGCCGGGCGCAGCGTCGGTCGCGTCCGGCAATCCGTTCGGGGGCGGTGTCGGCGCAACCTCAGGGTGCGCGGAAGCGGGTCGCAACACAGGGTCCGACGAGGCCGGGGCCGCCGGGCGGCGGTCGGCCGGGGGGGGCGGCCGGAGCGCCGCCCGACGCGTTTCCCCTCCCCCGGCACGGCCGCGCCCCGCCCCGATACCTCACGGCTGCGGGGCGCCGCGCCCTCCCGCCACACCCCCCTTGCGCTCCCCGCGAAGGCAGGTGAGACTTCGGCCGTTACCGGGATTCTGGCCGGTGGAGTGAGAGATGCCCAGCTTCTCGCGCGAACTCGAGCAGACCCTCCACAACGCGCTCGCCGAGGCCAGCCGGCGCCGACACGAGTACGCCACGCTGGAACACCTGCTGCTGGCTCTCATCGGCGATGCGCACGCCTCGCAGGTGATGCGCGCCTGCGGGGTCGACTTGGACGAGCTCGCCGCGCAGCTGCGCCGCTACCTCGACACCGAGCTGGGCTCGCTCAAGGCCGATTCCGCCGTCGATCCCTCACCCACCGCGGGCTTCCAGCGGGTGGTGCAGCGCGCCATCCTCCACGTCCAGAGCTCGGGCCGCGAGGAGGTGACGGGCGCCAACGTCTTGGTCGCCCTCTTCTCCGAGCGGGAAAGCCATGCCGTCTACTTTCTGCAGCAACAGGACATGACCCGGCTGGATGCCGTCAGCTACATCAGCCATGGGATCGCCAAGGCCCCGGGCATGTCCGAACCCCGCACGCCCCGCGGCACCGAGGAGGGGGACAACGCGCGCGAGGAACGGCGCGAGGGCGGGCGCAAGGCCGCGGATTCCGCGCTCAAGCAATTCTGCGTGAACCTCAACGAGAAGGCGCGCGCCGGCCGGATCGATCCCTTGATCGGGCGCGAGGCCGAGGTCGAGCGGACAATCCAGATCCTCTGCCGCCGCTCGAAGAATAATCCCCTCTACGTGGGCGACCCGGGTGTGGGCAAGACCGCCATCGCCGAAGGGCTGGCGCGCAAGATCGTGGAAGGAAGCGTGCCCGACGTGCTCAAGGGCGCCGTCATTTACGCGCTCGACATGGGGGCGCTGCTGGCCGGCACGCGCTACCGCGGCGACTTCGAAGAGCGCCTGAAGAACGTGGTGGCCGAGCTCGAGAAGTTGCCCAACGCCATCCTGTTCATCGACGAGATCCACACGGTGATCGGGGCGGGGGCCACGTCGGGTGGCGCCATGGACGCCTCGAACCTTCTGAAACCCGCACTGTCGGGTGGCACCATCCGCTGCATCGGCTCCACCACCTACAAGGAGTTCCGCAATCACTTCGAGAAAGACCGGGCGCTGTTGCGCCGGTTCCAGAAGATCGACATCAACGAACCGTCGATCGAAGACACGGTGAAGATCCTGACCGGCCTCAAGCCTGCCTTCGAGAAGCATCACAAGGTCCGCTATACGCCCGAGGCCATCCGGTCGGCCGTGGAGCTCTCGGCCCGCTACATCAACGACCGCAAGCTGCCCGACAAGGCGATCGACGTGATCGACGAATCGGGCTCGGCGCAAATGCTGGTGCCCGAAGGCAAGCGCAAGCGCGTCATCGGCGTGAAGGAGATTGAGGCCGTGATCGCCACCATGGCGCGGATCCCGCCCAAGTCGGTCTCCTCCGACGACAAGAAGCTGCTCGCCACCCTAGAGCAGGACCTGAAGCGGGTGGTGTTCGGCCAGGACCGGGCGATCGAGCAGCTGGCCGCGGCCATCAAGCTCTCGCGCGCGGGGCTTCGCGACGCCAACAAGCCCATCGGCTGCTATCTCTTCTCGGGGCCCACGGGCGTGGGCAAGACCGAGGTGGCCCGCCAGCTCGCCCACCTGATGGGCATTCCCCTCCACCGCTTCGACATGTCGGAATACATGGAGCGGCACTCGGTCTCGCGCCTCATCGGGGCGCCGCCGGGCTATGTGGGCTTCGACCAGGGCGGACTGTTGACCGACGCCGTCGACCAGAACCCGCATTGCGTGCTGCTTCTCGACGAGATCGAGAAGGCGCATCCCGACCTTTACAACATCCTGTTGCAGGTGATGGATGCGGGCAAGCTCACCGACCATCACGGCAAGACGGTCGACTTCCGCAACGTCATCCTCATCATGACGACCAACGCCGGTGCCGCCGACATGGCGCGCGAAGCGATCGGTTTCGGCGCGGTCAGCCGCGAGGGCGAGGACCAGGAGGCAATCCGGCGCATGTTCTCGCCCGAATTCCGCAACCGCCTGGATGCCATCGTGGCCTTCGACTACCTGTCCCCTGAGGTCGTGGCCCGCGTCGTCGACAAGTTCATCCTGGAACTCGAACTTCAGCTGGCCGACCGCGACGTGCACATTTCGGTGGACGACGAGGCCAAGGCCTGGCTCATCGAGCGGGGCTACGACCGGCTGTACGGTGCCCGGCCCATGGCGCGGCTGATCCAGGAGGAGATCAAGCGGCCGCTGGCCGACGAGTTGCTGTTCGGCAAGCTGGTGCATGGGGGCGAGGTGCGCGTGCACCTGAAGGACGGCCGACCCGCCTTCGAGATCACGCCCGCCGCCCCCCGCCGCCGGCCGAAGCGCAAGAAGCCCGCACCCGCCAGCACCTGAAGGCCCCGGCGGCCGATCCCTTCGGGCGCGGCCGGGGCGGCCCCGACGGCGCGCACCCGCCCGGGGCGAGACCCGGCGCGAATTCCGACCCGCAGGCGTCCGTCGTCGCGGCGATCGATCCCAGCACACCTCGCAGGCCGGTGGGACTGCCGTGGCCGAACGCCCGCCCGCCACCGCCGGGCCTGACGTGGGCTGCGCCATCCCCCCGCGGCGGGCCAGGTCATCGTCTCATCCGATGCTGCGATGCGGAATCATCGGGCTAGTCGATGAAGCTGACCAGGGAAATCCGTTGGACAACGGCGCCCAGCCCCCTCACCCTCGGGCGCGTTCAACCGACGGAGAGACCCCCATGAACGTCGAAGCCAAGTGCCCCATGCGCGCCCAGCGCACCGCCTTCGTGCGCGCCATGACGAACCAGCTCTGGTTCCCCAACCAGGTCGACATTTCCATCCTGCATCAGAATCCCCCGGCCGGGAACCCAATGCTGGGGTTCGATTACGCCAAGGCCTTCACCGCCCTCGATCTCGCGGCCGTCAAGGCCGACATCAAGGCCCTGATGACCCAGTCGCAGGACTGGTGGCCGGCCGACTGGGGCCACTATGGCCCGCTGTTCATCCGCATGGCCTGGCACGCGGCCGGCACCTACCGCATCCACGACGGCCGCGGCGGGGCGAGCCGCGGCACCCAACGCTTCGCCCCCGAAAACAGCTGGCCCGACAACGCCAACCTCGACAAGGCGCGCCTGCTGCTCTGGCCCATCAAGGCGAAGTACGGCCGGGCCCTGTCGTGGGCGGACCTGCTGATCCTGGCCGGCAACTGCGCCATCGAGGCCATGGGCGGCAAGACCGTGGGCTTCGGCGGCGGGCGCGAGGACGTGTGGGAACCGGACCGCGCCGTCTTCTGGGGGCCCGAGGGCGAGTGGCTGGCCGACGAGCGCTACTCGGGCGACCGCGAGCTGATGGAGCCGCTGGCCGCCGTGCAGATGGGCCTCATCTACGTGAACCCGGAAGGCCCGAACGGCAAGCCCGACCCGATCGCCGCCGCGCGCGACATTCGCGAAACCTTCGCGCGGATGGCCATGAACGACTACGAGACCGTGGCGCTGACGGCCGGCGGCCACACCTTCGGCAAGTGCCACGGCGCCGGCCCCGCCGATCTCGTCGGCCCTGCGCCCGAGGCGGCGCCCATCGAAAACCAAGGGATCGGCTGGGTCTCGCGCCACGGCCGGGGCTGCGCGTCCGACACGATCACGAGCGGCATCGAGGGTGCCTGGACGAGCACGCCCACCCGGTGGGACATGGGCTACTTCGAGAACCTGTTCCGCTACGACTGGGAGCTGACCAAGAGCCCGGCCGGCGCCTGGCAGTGGACGCCCCGGAACCCCGAAGCGGAAGGCACGGTGCCCGACCCGCACCTCCCCGGCGTGGCCCACAAGCCCATCATGACGACGGCCGACATGGCCCTGCGCATGGACCCGGCCTACGAGAAGATCTCGCGGCACTTCCTCGCCCACCCCGAGGAGTTCGCCGACGCCTTCGCCGAGGCATGGTTCAAGCTCACCCACCGCGACATGGGGCCCATCACCCGATACCTGGGCGCCGAGGTGCCGAAGGAGCCCCGGATCTGGATGGATCCAGTGCCCCCCGTCGATCATCCGCTGGTCACGGCCGAGGACGTCGCCCGCCTCAAGACCGAGGTGCTCGCCTCGGGGCTGACGATCTCGCGGCTCGTCAAGACGGCCTGGGCCTCGGCGTCGACCTTCCGCGGGTCCGACCGGCGGGGTGGGGCCAACGGTGCCCGCATCCGGCTCGCCCCGCAGAAGGACTGGCCGGTCAACGAACCCGACGAGCTGGCGCGCGCGCTGGGCGTGCTCGAGGACATCCGGGCCCGCTTCAACGCCGAGGCGCCCGGCGGACGGCGCGTGAGCCTCGCCGACCTGATCGTGCTGGCCGGCTCGGCGGCGATCGAGGAAGCAGCCCGGCGCGCGGGCTTGGCCATCGAGGTGCCCTTCACCCCGGGCCGCACGGATGCGACGGAGGAGATGACCGACGCGCCGAGCTTCGCGGTGCTGGAACCCAAGGTCGACGGGTTCCGTAACTACGTCTCGGGCACGCCCCTGTTCTCGGAAGAGGAAATGCTCATCGACCGCGCCTCGCTCCTGGGCCTCACCGCGCCCGAGATGACGGTGCTGGTGGGCGGCCTGCGCGTCCTGGGGGCCAACCACGCCGACCGGCCGCACGGCGTGTTCACCGACCGAGTGGGGGTGCTGACCAACGACTGGTTCCGCAACCTGATCGCGGCCACCACCACGATCCGCTGGGAACCGCAGGCGGACGGCACCTTCGTGGGCCGCGATCGGGCAACAGGGGCCGAGCGGTGGAAGGCCACGCGCGTGGACCTCGTGTTCGGCTCGAACTCGCAGCTCCGCGCGCTGGCCGAGGCCTACGCCACCGACGACGCCCTGCCCCATTTCGTCGAAGCGTTCGTCGCGGCCTGGGTGAAGGTGATGGAGGCCGACCGCTTCGACCTGCATCGCTGAGGTAGCGGGGGGGGGGCGGGCGTTGACAGCCCTGCTGCCCTCCCCTAGCCGCGGGAGACAGCCCGCCAGTGCCGGCGGAAGGGCGCGTAGCTCAGCGGTAGAGCACTGTGTTCACACCGCAGGGGTCGCAGGTTCGAACCCTGCCGCGCCCACCAGGGCTCTCAACGGGCCAGAAGCGGCGCACGACGCGGTTTACAGGTTCGGCTGAACCTCGCCCGGCGGCCGATTGGGCCACAGGCTGCCCAGATGCGCAGGCGCAGCGCAGCTCAAGGCGCGGAAGTTCGCCTCGACCTCGGTCGGCGTGGGCAACCGGCCGCCCGGGTGCGGCCGCCCAGGGTTCTCGCCTCACCGCGCCCACCGGCCGTTCCAAGGCCTCCGTCCCGGCGCCCGGGAAGGCACGAAGGCGGCGAGACCGCGCAAAGCGCCATCCCACCCCCGACCGCCCGGGCGCTGGGGAGAGGTGGGACCCGGCCAGGGGGCCGCGCGTTACACCTCGGGCTCGAGACCCAGAGCCTCGAGGTCGGCGGTGGCCGCCGCCACGTCGGCATGGGCCAGCGCCTGGCGCAGCGCGGCGTCGATGGCCCGCACCTCGGCATCGGCGGCCTGCTCCTCCCGCACGGTCGTCAGGAACAGGTCCGAAGCGCCCAGGCGAAAGCGCCGTTGCTCGGCGCGGGCCAGGGCCACCGCCCGCTCGCGCTCGGCTTCGGCCAACGCGCGCACGGCCCGCGTGGCGCGCACGTCGGCATCCAGGGCGCCCAGGTTCGCCAGGATCTCCTCTTCGAGCTGCTGCCGGCGGAACCCCAAGGCGCGGATCTCGGCCCGAGTGGCGGCCATGCGGCCCTCGGCCACGCGCCGTTCGAGCGGCAGGGAAAAGCTGAGCCCAACCTTCGTCTCGAAGCCCGTGCGCGAGGGCCCGCCGAGCCCCACCGGGCCCAGGTCCTGCGACGCCTCGGCCTTGAGGTCCAGCCGCGGCCGGCGCAGGTTCTCGTCCAGCCGGAGCTTCTGGGCCGCCTGGTCCAGCCGCACCTCAATGGCCTTGAGTTCCGGCCGGCCGAGGGCGCGGGCCGGTCCGTCGGGCGCCAGGGGCAACGGCGGCGGGAAGCCGGCCGGCAGGCGATCGGGCCCCGGAACGCGGGGCCGGCCTTCCGCGTCGCGCCAGAAGAGCGACAGCCGTTGCGCGGCCGCCTCCAGCGCCCGTTCGGCATCCACTACCAGGGCCCGCCGCCGCAGGATCACCTGTTCGTTTTCAGTGACGATGATGGCGGGCCGGGCCCCTGCCGCCACCTGGCGCTTGAAGCCGGCCTGCCGTTCCTCGGCGATCGCAAGAAGCGCGCGGAACACGCGCAGCCGCTGACCGGCCGCCACCCATTCCAGGTAGGCGCCGATCGCCCGGCGCTGCACGCCGATGGCGGCCAGCAGC
Organism: Sphingomonadaceae bacterium; assembly: GCA_025056155.1. Classification (GTDB taxonomy): domain Bacteria; phylum Pseudomonadota; class Alphaproteobacteria; order Sphingomonadales; family Sphingomonadaceae; genus Thermaurantiacus. Next base: position 59,235 of record JANWWL010000004.1, on the reverse strand, counting down.
ACGTCCGTCTCGGCCAGGCGGAAGTCATTCTCGGCGGCGATCCGGCCAAAGCGGCGCTCGTCGATCGCGCGGTCGCGCAACAGCGCCAGCACCGCCCCGGCCTTCAGTTCGCCGCCGCGGTTGGTGAAGCTTTCGTCCTCGTAGACGGGGAAGGTGCCGCCCGATACGCGGTAGCCAGCGAAGACCTCGCCGCCGCGGTCGGCCAGCGGTCGCGTGACGAGGGCCGAAACCTGCCGGCCGTCGTAGAAGCCGGTCGGCCGGGCGTCGACGCGGACGTCCACCCGGGTGTCGAAAGCGCCCTCGGCCTCGAGCCGGCGGCCGGCGGCCACGCCGAGGCGAGCGAGCGCCTCTTGCACTTGGGGGGCGAAGCGGCGCGAGGTGTCCAGCACCTCGGCGAGGGTCAGGGTCTGGGCCTGAACGGGAAGTCCGAGGGCCAGCGCGAGGCCGGCCAGAAGCTCACGCACTCGCCGGGCCTTTGGCCACGGGCGCAGGCTCGATCGTGCCCCCCCGGATCGTGCGGGTCACCTGCAGCGGGAAGCGGTTGAGCTGCCGCCACAGCTCGAAGCCCACGGTCACCGTGTCCATCAGCACCCAGCCGCGCACCTTCGCGCCCAGCCGTACGGCGGGCTCCCCCGGCCACGAAGGTCGGTCGGCCGCGGGCAGCACCAGGACCCGGAAAAGGCCGTTGGCCGAGGGCGCGTCGTCAATCGAATAGACCACACCATCGAAGATGCCGCGCGCCACCGACGGCCAGCCTGAGAATTGGATGGCAGGCCAGCCTTCGAACTCGAGGCGCACGCGCCGGCCGGCTTCGATGAGGGGCACGTCGATCCCGTTCACGAACAGCTCCACCACCGGCGTGGTCTGCCGGGGGGCGAAGGTGGCCAGCACGTCGCCTTCCTTCACCATCGTCGCCTGGTCGAGCGCCATGATCTGCAGCACCCGCCCGTCGCGGGGAGCGACCACCACCTGGAGCGACTGGCGGTTGAGGCGGATGTCGATGCCCTGCAGCTTGGCACGTGCCTGGGCGAGGCGCGCCTCGAGCTCGGCCACGCGCAGCTCCGCCGCCTCGAGGTCGCGTCGTGCCGCAAGCCCGTCGCGCTCGAGCTGGCGCTGGCGCTCCACGTCGAGCCAGGCGATACGCACGGCCCGCTCGGCGGCTTCGATTTCCGCTTCGGTCTCGGCGCGCTCGGCCTCGAGACGGTCGAGCAGCCCGGGGTCGTTGTCGGTGATCCGGGCGATGGGGTCGCCCTCGCGCACATAGTCGCCCTCTTGCACGTACCAGCGCTCGACTCGGCCGGGAACGAGGGCGGTGATGTTCTGCACCCGGTCGGCTGGGTCCAGGGTGGTGACGCGGCCCTCGCCATAGGCCGTCTGCACCCAGGGAACGAAGGCGAGGAATCCCGACACGAGCAGGATCCCCACCAGCACCATCACGGCCAGCACGCGGCCGACCGGTGGCACCCGGATCGCGGACAGGGTCCGGAACCGGGCCAGATCCTCCTCAAGCAACGACAAGTCGCCGCCCCTTGCCGACACTGGTGCGCAGCCGGTCGAAGGCCGCGCGGTCCTTTAGGATCACCTGCTGCTCGCGCCCCAGCCACAGGAAACCGTCCAGGGTCACGTCGTCGGGCCGATTGGTGAAGTAGATGAGCGTGGTGCCCATCGCCGCGAAGTGACGGAAGACGTCTTCCAGCCGATGCACCGAAACCATGTCCATCACGGGCGACAGCACGAGGATGCGCGGCCGCGACAGGATGGCCCCGGCGAGCTTGAGCTGCATCGTCTTGGGCAGGCTGAGCGGCCAGCCGGTGGACGACAGCATGGTCTGCATGCCTTCCGGGAGGGTGGCCACCCGATCCTCGAGCCCCACGAGCCGCAGGGCCCGGGTGATGTCGGCCGGGTCGCCGCTGGCGTTGGCCAGCGTGAGGTACTCCTCGATCGTCGTCTCCACGAGATGAGGCCGATCGAGCACGATCACTTCGGTGCGCAACCGCACCCGATCCAGCATCATGATGTCGACCCTGCCCAGGGTCACGAGGCCGCCCTCGGGCCGCGCGTGGCGCTTCAAGAGGTGCGCGAACAGCCGCTCCATGCCGGGATCGCCCTGGGCGACCAAGCGCGAGCCTTCGGGCACCACGAAATCGAACAGCACGGGGCCGGTGGGATGGCTGAACCGCACGCCCGCCAGGCGGAGCGTCGCATCGGCCAAGTGGGCGGGTGCCCGCCGGTCGGGGGGCTCGCGCCGCAGCGCGTAGAGCTGGTTCAGTTCCTCGAGCCCTGCCGTCAGGTCATAGAAATCCTCAAGATAGTTGCCGAGCTGGGCCGCGCCGAAAAACACGCCGGAAAGGATGAGTTCGGCGGCCACCAGCTGGCCGATCGACAGTTGCTCGCGGATGACGAGCCAACCGCCCAACGCCAGCAGCGCGGCGCTGGCCACGGCATAGAGCACGAAGAGCGCGACGGCTTGCGGAAACTTCCAGCGGAAGTGGCGGCGGTGCGCCTCCACATAGTCGGCCGTCAGCCGCTCCGAGCGGGCGTAGGCGAAATCCATGTGCCGGGCCGACTTGTAGAAGCCGTCCGATACGCCGACGCTCTCGAGCCAGTGGGCGAGACGATACTTCTGATGGCAGAGCTCGACCGAGGTGCGCATCGCGCCACCTGAAAACACCGCCCAAATGGCCAGCAACAGCAGCACGAACAGCAGATTGAAGACCAGAAAGAACGGATGGTAGAACGCTACCAGGATCAACCCCACGCCTGCCTGCAGCAGCACGGAAAACCCCCCCACCAACAGGCTGGGCACGGTCTTGTGGACCGTCATGATCTCGAAGAACCGGTTGAAGATGTCGGCCCGGCGATTGTCGAGAAAGAACGGATTCTCGGCGTGCACCGCGCGCACCGTGATTTCGGCCACTAGGCGGGCGGCGAAGCGGCGCCGGAACACCTCCATCACCCAGTCGCGGAACGCGGCCATCAGCGCCCACAGGAGCAGGAGGCCGAGGAGCGCAAGGCTCAGCACGGCAAGCGGCGTCTCGAGGCCCACCTGGGCCACCGAGTTGATGAGCATCTGCACCGAGATGGGTGTGGCCAGGGAGAGGAGGCTCAAGGCCACTCCATAGACGACCGCAAGGGCGAACAGGGGCCGGTCGGCGCCGATCACCGGTGCCGCCCAGGCCAGCACGTCGCGCAACGTCACTCGCGAGGTCGCCGCCATCCGGCCTTCCCCTGCCGCAGGACTGCAGGTTACGGGCGAACGCCGCGTGAGGCAATGCGAACCCGCCCGCCGGGCCGGTTGTCAACCTTCTGTCGCAGGCGTGTCGCTGCACTGCAACATGGGGCCGGCAAGAGGCCGCGCACCACGCCTTGCCCAGGAGGAGCCCCATGCGCCACCTGCTGCCGCTTGCCGCCGCGCTTCCCACCCCCCTGATCGCCCAGCCGGCCGCCCAGCCGATGGCCGAGGTGGCGGCCGAAGAGATCGTGGTGAGCGCCCAGAAGGTGGAACAGCGGCTGTTGGACGTGCCCATCACCGTGACGGCAGTCACGGGAGACCGCATGGCCCGGATCGGCATCACCCAGTTCGATCAGCTGTCGGCCTATGTGCCAGGCCTCAACATCCAGGAACAGTCGCCCAACAATCCGGGCTTCGTCATCCGCGGCATCACTTCGGACTCCGGTTCGGCACAGGAGGCGATGCGGGTGTCCGTCTATTATCTCGGGGTCGACGTGTCCCGATCGCGCGGCAGCTACTTCGACCTGTTCGACATCCAGCGCGTCGAGGTGGTGAAGGGCCCGCAGGCCACCCTGTTCGGCACGGCGGCCGCCATCGGGGCGGTCTCGGTCATTCCCAACGGCGTGGAGGACGGCAGGTCGGCCGCGGCCCTGCTGTCGGCCGGGAACTATGGCCAGCGCCAAGTGCAGGGCTTCGTGAACTGGGGCCAGGGCCGCTGGGGCGCGCGCCTGGCGGGCGCCTACAAGACGCGAAACGGCGTGGTGCGCAACATCGCGGGCGAGCCGGGATCGCAGAACCCGGGCGGGATCGACCAGCGCGATCTCAACGGGCAAGACCAGGCCGGGCTGCGCGCCAGCCTGATGGCCGAGCCGCTGGCCGATCTCCGGCTCGACCTCGTCTACACCTACGACGGCCAGCGCGCCCCGGGCACCGCGTTCAAGTCGGGCACGTTCCGGCCGACGGGCGGCGACACCTCGCCCTACAGCTTCGCCGAGCTCGCGGGCTCGCCCCAGTCGCGCGAAGTGCTGGGGGCCGAGAAGTTGAGCCTGACGCGCGACGTGCACGACCTCAACCTGACCGCACGCTGGGCGCCCGAGGGTGGGCGGTGGAGCTACACGGCGATCACCGCCTGGCGGAAGTTCGACAGCCTCGAAGTGTTCGACGCCGACGGCTCGCAGGCCTGGTTCCTGGAGTTCGCCGAGGACGCCCGCGGCCGGCAGGTGAGCCATGAAAGCCGGGTCGCCTACGTCTCCGAGCGCGTGCGCGCCTTCGCCGGCTTCAACGTGTTCGCCGAGCGCGGCACCCAGAGCGTGCCGTTCTCGACGGAGGAAGGCATCTACCTGCAGTGCCTGGCCCGATTGGTGCCCGGGATCCCGTGCGTCGGCCCCGACGGCCGGGTCGAGGCCGCCCGGGTGACCGCCATCCTCACCCGCGGCGCCTTCCGCGAGCTGCCCTATCGAGCGCTGTTCCGCAACGGCGGGCGGATCCGCAACTGGAGCCTGTTCGCCGACGCAAGCGTCGAGGTGAGCCCGCGCCTCGAACTGTCGGCCGGGCTGCGCTACCTGCGGGAACGGCGCACCAGCACCTATTTCGCCGACCAGCCGCCCTCGGTGTTGAGCCGCGCCCCGCTCCTCCCCTTCGCGAGCACCGACGGGCAGACGTTCGAAGCGACCGACACCAACGACGCCTGGCTGCCGCGCTTCAACCTGCTGTTCCGCGCCGCCCCCGACCTCAACCTCTACGCCACGGTGGCGAAGGGTCGGCGGTCGCCCGTGCTGCAACTGTCGTCCCGCCGTCCGGGCCCCGGCCGGCCGGCCGAACCGTTGCGCCGCGACGTCCCGGCCGAGGTCGTCTGGAACGTGGAAGGCGGGGTCAAGGGCCGGGTGGGCCCCGTGACGGCGACGCTGGGGGTGTTCTGGCAGACCTACGACAATTTCCAGGTCACGCTGATCGAAGGAGGCCAGGCGGTCACCCGCAACGCCGGGTCGGCCACCAACCTGGGGGTCGAAGCCGAGCTGTCGTGGGCGCTGCGCCCTGGCCTCGTCGCGTTCGGCAACATGGCCTTCATCGACGCCGGGATCGACGACCGACCCGAGAACGGCATCTTCGCGGGCGACCGGTTCCGCCTGCAGCCGCGCTGGCAGGCCTCGGGCGGGTTCGACCTGCGGGTGCCGCTGAGCGACCGGCTGACCCTCTTCGCCGTGCCCACCTTCACCTACCGCTCGCGCCTGTTCTTCGAGCTGCCCAACCGCCCCGAGATCGCCCAGGGGCCCGTCGCCCTGCTCAACGCTCGGGCCGGTCTCGAGATCGCCGGGCGCTGGCAGGTGGCGGCGTTCGCCCGCAATGCGCTCGACCGCGAGTATCTCCTCGATGCCGGGAACACGGGTGGGGCCTTCGGCTTTCCCACCTTCATCCGGGCGCTGCCCGGGCTCTACGGGATCGAGGTGGGCTTGCGGCTCTAGCCCTCGCCGTCCGGCGCGCCACCGGGGCCGCGCCGGAACGGCAGGTCGGCCTCGAACAGGGCCACCTCCTGGGCCACCGCGGCGCGCTCGCGCTCGAGGAAGTCGGCCACCGCCGACCGGAGCCTGAGGTCCACAAGCCAGTGCATCGATCGCGTGACGACCGGGCGATAGCCCCGCTTCACCTTGTGCGGCCCCTGGGCCCCCGCCTCAATCCGCTTGAGGCCCAGCTGCCCGGCCGCATCGATCGCCTGGTGGTAGCACAGTTCGAAGTGGAGGAACGGGATGTCCTCGATCGCTCCCCAATAGCGGCCGTAGAGACAGTCCGCGCCGACGAAGTGCAGGGCGCCCGCCACCCAGCGGCCGGCCCGGCGCGCCATGACGAGAAGGATGCGGTCGCCCATCCGCTCGCCCACCAGCGAAAAGAACGCGCGGGTGAGGTAGGGCCGGCCCCATTTCCGTCCGCCCGTATCCTGGTAGAAGGCGAAGAAATGATCCCAGACGTCTTCGGTCAGGTCGGCACCCGTCAGCCAACGCACCTCGTCCACGGCGGCCAGCGCCTGTTCCCGCTCGCGCCGCAATTCCTTGCGCTTGCGCGAGGACAAGCGCGAGAGGAAGTCGGAGAAGCTCCGACCGTCGCGCGTGTCGAAGTGGAACTGCAGGTCGTGGCGTTCGAGCCAGCCCTGGGCGGCGAAATCGGCGGCATCCTGGGCCAGAAGGAAGGTGGCGTGGGCCGAGGACCAACCCTGCCGCTCGACGAGCGTGCGCGCAGCCGCCACCAGCGCCTGGCGGACGGCGGGATCCTTGGCCACGATCCGCGGTGACGAGGCCGGCGTGAACGGCGTGGCGCACTGCAGCTTGGGGTAGTAGCGCAGGCCCAGCCGAAGGGCGGCGTCGGCCCAGCCATGGTCGAAGACATACTCGCCCTGGCTGTGCGCCTTGGCATAGGCGGGCATCAGACCCACGGCCGTGCCCTCAGGGTCTTCGGCCACCAAGTGGACCGGCTGCCAGCCGGTCCTTGCCACCGCACTCCCCGAATCCTCGAGCGCCGAGAGGAACGCAAGACTCGTGAAGGGATGGTCGCGACCGGCGAGCCGCTCCCAGGCCTCGGCCGGCAGGTCGGCCGCGCGGCCCAGCACTCGGATGCGCAGCGGCCGGGCCTCAGCCAAGGGCCACGACGGCGTCCACCTCGACCGCCACACCACGCGGCAGGCTCGCCACCCCCACGGCCGAGCGGGCATGGTGCCCGCGCTCGCCGAACACCGCCACGATGAGCTCGGAGGCGCCGTTGGCCACCTCGGGCTGGTCGGTGAAGTGGGGGGTGGAGTTCACGAACACGGTGAGCTTCACGAAGCGGTCGACACGGGCGAGGTCGCCGGTTGCGGCCTTCACTTGGGCGACCACGGCCAGGGCGCAGCGCTCGGCCGCACGCCGGCCGGCCGCGACGTCGAGGTCGTCGCCCAGGCGGCCGCGCAGGAGGGTTCCGTCCGGGGCCTGGGGAATCTGCCCCGCCACGTAGAGCAAGGATCCCACCTGCACGAAGGGCCGGTAACTGGCGGCGGGCGGAGGGGCGGGGGGCAGCGTCAGGCCCAGCGCGGCCAGACGGTCCTCGACGGTCATCGCGCGTCCTCAAGCCAAGTGCGGATCCACGCCTCGGCGTCGGCCCAGGCGTCGATCCGGGCGTGGGCCGCCGGAGCCGCCGGCACGAGAGGCCGCAGTTCCGGTTCGGCCACCATGTGGAGCCGGCCCACCTCGGGCGCGTGGTGGGCGACGCTGTCGTGATGGGGCGGAAGGTCGTCGACGAACACGGCCCGCCGTCCGGCGGCGAGCGCGCGCACCATGGGCCCCTTGGGCCCGGCGTTCGCCACCACGGGCAGGTCGAGCCCATGAGCACGCAGGATCGACTGGCGGGTCGGGCGATGGGCGTCCGCAATGTTCGTGAGCACCACCACCTCCATCGCCCGTGCCAGCCGTGCCAGGGCCTCGACGGCCCCTTCGACCGGGGACTGCAGCCGCTGACCCGAGGCGAAAAAGTCGTCGACCAGCTTGGCGACTCGCTCGGGCGGCACGGGCTCGCCGGCGGCATCGCGGACGTTGCCGGTCAGGGCAAAACTCCTGAGCTGGAGCTCGAGCCCATGCACCTCCCCCAGCCAACGGCGGAAAGGCGCCACGAAGCGCAGCACCACCTCGTCGCAGTCGAGGATCAGCAGGGGGCGCACAGCCGCCGAGGCTCCAAGCCCAGCCGGGCGGCCACGAACCGCAGGTCGGGCTCGTGGCCGGCCAGGAAGTCGGCCACGGCGTGCCGGAGGTCGGGCCGACCCGCCCGGGCCACGAGGTCGTGGGGCGTGTAGCCCGTGAGGGCCAGGAAGCGGGAACGCAAGTGCTCCTCGGCCACGATGACGGCCAGCGCGCGCAGCATCAGCACGTCCCACGCCTCGTTCGCAGCACCCTCGGCCGGCGGCGCGGTGCGCTCGTGCCCGCCCTGGCCCAAAGTCTACTTGATCTTGGCTTCGCGGAATTCGACGTGCTTGCGGATCACGGGGTCGTACTTGCGCAGGACGAGCTTTTCGGTTTTCGTCCGCGTGTTCTTCTTGGTGACGTAGTAATAACCCGTGTCCGCGGAGCTCACGAGCTTGATCTTGACGGTCGTGGGCTTGGCCATGGCGTCCTCGGAGGTTGGGCGGCGCGCCGCCGCACACGCCCATGCGCGTAGGCCGGGCCGCCGGCCTCGGTCAAGCGCGGCGCTCGCGCCGCCACCGCCCACGGACCGGGGGCGAAGGGGCAGGGCGACGCACGGCAGCACCTCCGGGCAGCGCAAAGAGCACGGCCCCGGTCGCGGGGTCAGCCGCCGCGACCTGCACCTCCAGAAGCTGGCCCACGCGATAGCGCGTCGCGCCTGTCTCGCTCTCGAGGGCGCGGGCGGCCTCGTCGAACCAGAAGCGTTCGGGCCCCAGGGCGCCCACCGGCAACAGCCCATCGCCCCCCAGCCCCTCCACCGAAAGGAACAGGCCGAAGGGCTGCACGCCGGTCACGCGGGCGCGGACCACCTGGCCTTCGTGGTGGCGGTGCAGGTGGGCGGCCACGTAGCGGGCGAGCGTATCGCGTTCGGCCTCCATGGCCCGGCGTTCGGTGAGCGAGATATGGTCGCCGATGGCGGCGAACCGGCGTTCGGCGCCAGGCGGCAGGCCGCCCTCGCCCAATCCCAGGGCGGAGATCAGCGCGCGGTGCACCAAGACGTCGGCATAGCGACGGATAGGAGAGGTGAAATGGGCGTAAGATGCGAGCGCCAGGCCGAAATGGCCGGCGTTCAAGGGCGCGTAATAGGCCTGGGTCTGGGTGCGCAGCACCTGTTCGGCGATCGCCCGTTCCTCTTCATGGCCCGCCGCGCGCGCCAGGATGCGGTTGAACACCGCCGGTGTTATCACCTGGCCCAGCGCGAAGGGAATTTCGAAGGTGGCCAGATATTCCTTGAGAGCGAGCAGCTTTTCGCGCGACGGCGGCTCGTGCACCCGGTACATCACGGGGGCCTTGCGGGCCTCGAGCTGGCGGGCCGCGGCCACGTTGGCCGCGATCATCATCTCCTCGATCACCCGGTGGGAATCGAGCCGGGGCCGCAGCCGGACGTCGGCCACGCGGCCTTCCGGGTCCAGGAGCACGCGCGGTTCGGACAGGTCGAGGTCGAGCGGTGCCCGCCGGGCGCGGGCCCGGTCGAGCGCTCGCCAGGCGGCCCACAGGGCGGCGAGCTCCGGCGGCTCGCGCCCCTGGTCGACCAGCGCCTGCGCTTCCTCGTAGACCAGGTTGGCGCGGATGCGCACCAGCGCGCGGTGGAAGCGGAAGCGGCGCAGCCGGCCGTCGGGCGCCAGCTCCAGCACGGCGGCCAAGACCGCACGGTCGTGGCCTGCCTTCAGCGAACACGCATCGGCCGACAGGGCCTCGGGCAGCATCGGCACCACCCGGTCCGGGAAATAGACCGAGTTGCCGCGATCAAAGGCCGCGCGGTCGAGGGCGGTGCCCGGCCGCACGAACCAGGCGACGTCGGCGATCGCCACCCGCACCTCGTGCCCGCCGTGCGGTAGCGGGCGGGCGAGGACGGCATCGTCGTGATCGCGGGCGTCCTCAGGATCGAGGGTGACGAACGGCAGGTCGCGCCAGTCCTCGCGGGTGCCGAGCGGTGCGCCGGCAGCGGCCTCGGCCTCGGCGATCGCGTCTTCCGAGAAGACGTGGGGAATGCCGCGGGCGTGGATCTCGATGAGCGAGAGCGAACGCTCGGCGAAGGGATCCCCCAGATGTTGCGTGACGTAGGCCGTGGCCCGAGGACCGGTGCCGCGCACCTCGGCCAGGATCAGTTCGCCCGCCCGGACCGGCCGGTCGAGGGCGGACAGGGCGAAGTGGGTGCGCATCCGGCGATCGACCGGGACGAGCCGCAGCCGCCCGTCGACCAGCCGCGCGATGCCCAGCACCTGGGATTCCCCGCGCCGCAGCCGCTTGATGATGGCGGCACGCCACTGGCCGCCCTCCTGGCGCAGTCGGGCCAGCACGCGCTCGCCCGGATCGGGCCGCCGTCGGGCCGTGTCGATGAGGATGCGCGGAGGCTCCCCCGGGCCGTGCCAACGGTCGGGTACGCCAATGGCGCGCCCGCCCTCGGCCGGGACGACCCGCAGCACGGCTACACGGGGCAGGGCGCCGGCCGCGTGGAAGGTGCGCCCCGGGCCGGGGGCGATCAGGCCTTCCGCCTCCAGGTCGCGCAGCATCGCCTTGAGCGCCACGCGCTCCTCGCCCCGGATGCCGAAGGCCCGCGCGATCTCGCGCTTGCCCACCTCGCCGCTCGTGCGGGCCAGGAAGTCCAGGAGTTGCGCGCGGTCGGGCAGGGTCATGCGCGCGTTCTGGCCGTCATCCGCCGCGCCCGCGAGGCCCGGCCAGCCGGCCGGCAACCACCACCGGCAGCCGCCTTGGCCTGAAGCCAGGCAAGGGCCTGATCGAGCGTCACCGACGCAGGATCCGCGCCCTTGGGCAGGCTCGCGTTCACGGCACCGTCCGTCACGTAGGGGCCGTAGCGACCGGGCATCAGGCGCACCTCGGCCCCAGTATCGGGGTGGGCGCCCAGCACGGCCAGCGGCTCGGCCGCCGGCGCGGTGCGGCGCCGGGCGGGCGCGGGTGCGGCGAGCAGCGCCACGGCCCGGTTCATGCCGATCTCGAGCGCTTCGGCCACGGAGCCCAGGCGGGCATAGCGCTGGCCCGAGCGCACGTAGGGGCCCCTGGGGCCGATGCCGGCCAGCACGGGCTCACCCGTTTCGGGATGGGGCCCCAGCGTGCGCGGCAAGGCCAGGAGCCCCAGCGCCAGCTCAAGGTCCAGCCGTTCCAGAAGTTCAGGCGGCACCGACGCACGGCGGTCCCCGCACTCGAGGTAGGGGCCGAAGCGCCCGCTCCGCACGACGACCTCGCGTCCCGTCTCGGGATCCACGCCCAGGGTGCGGGGGCCTTCGCTTGTCCCCTGGCCGTCAATCCCCCGGGTGTAGCGGCACTCGGGATAGCGGCTGCAGCCCACGAAAGGGCCGTTGCGCCCGACCTTGAGCCGCAAGCGACCGTCCCCGCAGACGGGGCAGCGCCGCGGGTCGGTGCCGTCGCCGCGGTCGGGGAACAGGTGGGGGGCGAGGAACGAGTCGAGTTCGGCCTCGACCGTGCTGCGGCTTGTGCCCAGCACCTCGTCGGCCAGCGGGCGAAAGTCGGCCCAGAAGGCCCGCAGCACGGCGATCCAATCGGCCTCGCCGGCCGAGATGCGGTCCAGGTCCTCCTCGAGGGCGGCCGTGAAGTCGTAAGCGACGTAGCGAGGGAAGAAGCGCTCGAGGAAGGCGGTCACCAGGATGCCCTTCTCCTCGGGCACGAACCGGCGCCGCTCGAGGCGGACGTAGCCCCGCTCCTTCAGCACTTCGATGATGGTGGCGTAGGTCGACGGGCGGCCGATGCCCAGCTCTTCAAGCCGGGCCACCAGGCTTGCCTCGGAATACCGGGGCGGCGGCTCGGTCTGGTGGCGGTTCTTCACCACCTCCTGGCATTGGGGCTCGTAGCCAGGCTTAAGCGGTGGCAGGCGGGTGGCCTCCTCGTCGTCATGCTCGGCCGCGTCCTCGAGCAGGGCCAGGAACCCGGGGAAGACCACGACCGTGCCCGAAGCGCGCAAGCCCAGCGCGCCATCGTCGGACACGAGCTCGACCGTCGTGCGCTCGAGCCGGGCGGACGCCATCTGCGAGGCCACCGCACGCGCCCACACGAGCGCGTAGAGGCGCTCTAAGGGGTCGCTCGCGTTCGGATCGGGCCGGGCGCCCACGTCGGTCGGCCGGATGGCCTCGTGGGCTTCCTGGGCGTTGCGCGCCTTGGCCCGGTAGATCCGAGGGGTGTGGGGCAAGAAGGCGGGGGGAAAGGCCGCCGCGATGTGGGCGCGCACGGCCTGGATGGCCTCGGGCGCCATCTCGACTCCGTCGGTGCGCATGTAGGTGATGCGGCCCGCCTCGTAGAGACGCTGGGCGAGCCGCATCGTCTCGGCGGCCGACAAGCCGAGGCGGCGCGCGGCCTCCTGCTGCAGGGTCGAGGTGGTGAACGGAGGGGCGGGATGCCGCGCGACGGGCTTCACGTCCACCTTGGCGACCCGGAATCGGGCGGCGGCCACCCGCGCCCGGGCCGCCTCCGCCTCGGCCTCGGTGCCCAGGTCGAGCTTGCCCAGGCGGCGGCCGTCCATCAGCACCAGCCGTGCGTCGAACCCGTCGAAACGGGCGGTCACCGACCAGTATTCCGTGGGGCGGAAGGCCTCGATCTCGCGTTCGCGCTCGACGACAAGGCGCAACGCCACGGACTGGACGCGCCCAGCCGACCGAGCGCCCGGCAGCTTGCGCCACAGCACGGGCGACAGGGTGAATCCCACCAGGTAATCGAGCGCCCGGCGCGCTCGATAGGCGTCGACGAGGTCGAGATCGATCTTCCGCGGCGCGGCCAGGGCGGCCTCGACGGCCTCGCGCGTCACCGCGTTGAAGGTAATCCGGGCGAGCCCTCCCGGCGGAACGGCGCCCCGGTCTTGCAAAAGTTCAGCGATGTGCCAGCTGATGGCCTCGCCCTCGCGGTCGGGGTCGGTGGCGAGCAGTACCCGCTCGGCCCGGCGCGCGGCCTTGGCGATCAGGTCCACCTGTTGGCGCGAGCGGGAATCCGCCACTTCCCAGCGCATGGCGAAATCGCGGTCGGGATCGACCGAGCCGTCCTTCTCGGCCAGGTCGCGCACGTGGCCGTAGCTTGCCACCACCTCGTAGCCGGGGCCGAGGTAGCTGCCGATGGTCTTCGCCTTGGCCGGGGATTCGACGACGACGAGCTGCATGGGCGGACGGAAGCGGCCGGATGCGGAATGCACCCTTCGCTGATGATGGGCGCCCACCCCGCACCTTGCCAAGCCCCGCGGCGGCGCGTCGCTTGCGAAGGTTCAGGCGAGTGCCACGCGCCCCCCGGCATGGCGGACGATCCGGCCTTCGAGCTCGAGGTCCACGAGCAAGGCCGCCACGTGGCCTGTCGGCAAGCCCGACATGCGCACGAGTTCGTCGGTCGCAACGGGCGTGGCGGACAGCAGTTCGAGCAGCCGCCCCCGCGCATCGGCCGGATCGCCAGCCGGGTCGGCATCCGGTGAGGTGGTCACGGGCTCCGCCGCCGGCCGGCCGGCGGCGGCGAAGGGGGCCAGGGCCGCCAGCACGTCGGCTGCGTCCTCCACCAGGGTGGCACCGGACTTCAAGAGCGCGTTGCCGCCTCGGGCGCGGGGGTCGCGGGGATGACCGGGTACGGCCATCACCTCGCGCCCCGCCTCCGCCGCAAGGCGCGCGGTGATGAGCGAGCCCGAGCCGTGCGCTGCCTCGATCACCACCACGCCCTGGGCCAGGCCGGCGATCAGCCGGTTGCGACGGGGGAAATGGCGGGCCTGGGGCTCGGTGCCCGGCGGCTGTTCCGACACCAGAAGCCCTTGCCGACCGATCGCTTCGTGCAGGGCGGCGTGTTCCGGCGGGGAGGGGACGTCAATCCCCCCCGCCACGCAGGCGACCGTACCGGTCGCCAGCGCCGCCTGGTGGGCCGCGGCGTCGATCCCCCGGGCCAGGCCCGAGACGACGACGAACCCCGCCTGGCCCAGGTCGCGGGCCAGCTCGCCCGCCAGGGCACGGCCGGCAGCGCTGGCGTTGCGCGCCCCCACGATGGCCACCGCCGGGCGGATGGCGAGGCTGGCGTCCCCCCTCAACACCAGCACGGGGGGCGGATCGGCGAGCTCGGCGAGGCGCGGGGGGTAGAGGGGCTCGCCCCACACCACGTGGCACGCCCCCACGCGGGCCGCGGCGTCCACTTCGGCCTGGACGACCTCGGCGGGCGCCAGGGGGCCGGGCGCTCCGGCCAGGTCCCGCCAGCTGGCGATGGCCCGGGCCGCGCTGCCGAAGCGGGCGAGCAAGCGCCGGAAGGTGACGGGCCCGACCCCATCGGTGCGCGCGAGGCGCAGGCGGGCCAGTCGCTCCGCCTCGGGCAGGCTCATCGCTGGCCGATGCGCGGCTCGGTGCCGGCCCTGAGCCGGCGGATGTTCGCCCGGTGAGTCCACAGCACCAGGGCCGACAGGGCCAGGAACAGGCCGGCCGCCGGGATCTGCCCCGATGCGCCGGCGACGATCGTGGCCGCGAACCCGCCCGTCATGCCTCCGGCCGACGAGATGCGGGTGGCCAGCGCCACGAGGAGCCAGGCGGCCGCGAAGGCAAGGCCAGCCGGCGGCACCAGCGCCAGGGCCACCCCTAGGAACGTGGCGACCCCCTTGCCCCCCCGGAAGCCCAGCCAGACGGGCCAGACGTGGCCCACGACCGCCGCGCCCGCCGCCGCCAGGGCCGGCCCCGGCCCCAGGGCTTCGCGCGCCAGCAAGACCGCCAGCGCTCCCTTGCCCGCATCCAGCACCAGGGTGAGGATGGCCAAGTCACGACGGCCGGTGCGCAGCACGTTGGTGGCCCCGATGTTGCCCGAGCCCATGGTGCGGATGTCGCCAGCGCCGGCCCAACGCACCAGCAACAGGCCGAAGGGAAGGCTGCCCAACAGGTAGCCCAGGCCCAACGCCAGCGTCAGCTCCATCGGGTTCTGCGCTAGGGGTTAGACGGAGCCGCCTGCAAGGGGCCGGGCGCACGCGCATCGCCCGGCGACCGGGCCCCCACCGGGCTCAAGGCGCTCGCGCCGCCAGGAACAGGAGCTCGATCGCCACCTCGGTTCGCCCGTCCCTCCCCAACCGGGCGAACGCCGCCTCGGCGGCGGCCCAGCGGGCCCGCGTGGTGGGCCGCCGGTCGCGCGCGGCGAGCCAACCCGTCTCGCCCATGGCCCGGGCGTCGCGGGCCAGCGCGGCGAGGTCGCGGTAGCGGGCCGTCACCTGCATCACGTCAGCCACCGGCTCGGCGAAGCCCGCCCGCTGAAGCAGTGCGGCACCCTGAGCGGGATCGACGGTCGGGCCGACTCGCGGCGGCACCCTTCCGCCTACCTCGAGGTCGGCCTCGAGGAAGGCGCGGCGCACCGCCTCGAGGCAGACTCCCGCCGGGAACACGGCCAAGAGACGGCCACCCGGCATCAGGGCGCGCCGGGCCAAGACCAAGGCGCCCGGCAGGTCGTTCACCCCGTGCCACATCAGCACCGAGCGGATCATCGCCAGCGCTCCGGCCGCGATCGGCAACCGGTCTTCTTCAAGGAGGAGCCGCGCGCCGGCCGGTGGCAGGCGGGGCAGCGCCAGGTCGGCCGTGATGGTCCAGCAGCCTTCGGGGGCGGGCAGGGCCGCGCCCACATCGAGCACGGGGCCCGGTGGCGGTGGAGGAAGCAGGGTCTGGCGCGCCAGCAGTTCCTGAGTGGCGTGACGCAACAGGAAATCGGCCGAGCCGATGCGCCCGCGCGCTCGCGCCCGGGCCCTCAAGCGCCGGTCGAACGGTTCGGACGGCGGGGTGGCGGTCGGCATCGGCGGGCCTTGCCCCGCTCGGGCCTCGGGCTAGGCTTGGCAAGTGCCGGGCTGTTCGTGGGCATGGCGGTGGTGGGCGGCCGGGGCCGCCCAGCTCGCGGGGGTGCTGATGCCGCCGCGCTGTCCGGCCTGCCGGGCCCTGGTGGCCGAGCCCAACCGCTTCTGCCCGGAGTGCTTCGCCACCCTGCCCTGGCGGCCTGAGCCCGCCTGCCGACGTTGCGCCCTACCCCTGCCGCCACAGGCCGGTGGCGACGAGTGGTGCCTTGGCTGCCGCGCCGAACCGCCGCCGTTCGCCCGAGCACACGCCCCCTTCCTGTACGCCGGACCCATCCGAGCGGCCATCCTGGCGCTCAAATCCGGGCGAGAGGAAGTGGCCGAGCTGCTTGCGCGGATGATGCTCGCCGGCACCGAGCCACCGGCCGCGGGCGCCCTGGTGGTGCCCGTGCCCCTCGACCGATGGCGCCTCCTCGCCCGCGGCTTCAACCAGGCGGGCCTCCTCGCCCGGGCCCTGGCGCGGCGGGCGGGCCTGTCGTGCCTGCCGGACGCCCTGGAGCGCGTGCGGGCCACCCGCTCGACCCGTGGGCTGGGGCGGGCCGAGCGGTTCCGGGCGGCCAAAGGCGCCTTCCGGGCGCGGACGGACCGACGCGAAGCGCTGGCCGGTGCCTCCGTCCTGCTCGTCGATGACGTGATGACCACCGGGGCCACGGCCGCGGCATGCGCCCGGGCGCTCCGCGCGGCGGGTGCGCGCACCGTCGACGTGTGGGTGGTGGCACGGGTTGCGGCCAACGTCGGGGCGGCCTAGCCACCCCGTCGTTCCATGCCGAGGGTCGAGATGTATGTGCGGTCGTGGTGCGGCTATTGCGCGCGGGCGCGCGCGATCCTGGCTGCGCACGGCGTCGAACCCGAGGAGTACGACGTGACGTTCGATGCGCTCCGCCGCGCGGAGATGATCGCGCGCTCGGGCGGGCGGACGACCGTGCCCCAGATCTTCGTCGACGGCCAGCACCTGGGCGGCTGCGACGACCTCGAGGCGCTCGAGCAGGCGGGCGACCTGGGGCGCTGGCTGGAGCGGCCGTGATCCTGACGGCCGGGATCGTGCAGACGACGACCGGCCTTGACCGTGCCGCCAACACGGCCGGGCTCGTGCGCTCGGTGGAGCGGCTTGCGGCCCAGGGGGCCCGGATCGTCTTCATGCCCGAGATGTGCGGGCTCCTCGACCGTGACCCAGCGCGCCTGAAGGCTGCGGCCCAGCCCGAGGCGGAGGACCCGACGCTGGAGGCGTTGCGCAAGGCGGCTGAGCGCACGGGGGTCGCGATCGCGGTCGGAAGCCTTGCCATCCGCCGGGACGACGGAAGGCTTGCCAACCGCAGTTTCCTGCTGGGGCCCGACGGCCGGATCATGGCCCGCTACGACAAGATCCACCTGTTCGACGTGGACCTCCCCGGCGGCGAGCGCATTCGGGAATCGGCCAGCTTCGCCGCCGGCGATCGTGCGGTCGTGGCCCACCTGCCCTGGGGCGGGCTGGGGCTCTCGGTGTGCTACGACGTGCGCTTCCCCGCTCTCTACCGGGCCTTGGCGGCGGCCGGGGCGGTCGTGCTGGCGGTGCCGGCGGCCTTCACCGTGCCGACGGGTCGGGCGCACTGGCACGTGCTGGTGCGCGCTCGTGCGATCGAGACGGGAAGCTTCGTCGTGGCGGCCGCCCAGACGGGCCGGCACGCCGATGGACGCGAGACGTTCGGCCACGCGCTCGTGGTCGACCCCTGGGGCGAGGTACTCCTCGACATGGGCGAGGCGCCGGGCGAGGCGCTGGTCGTGCTCGACCTCGACCGCGTGGCCGAGGTGCGCCGCCGCATCCCCGCGCTGGCCCACGCCCGGCCCTTCACGGCACCGGCCGGCCTGTGATCGTGTTCGATCTGATCTGCCCGGCGGGCCACGTGGTGGAGGCCTGGTTCGCCCACTCCGCCGACTTCGAGGCGCAGAAGGCCCAAGGGCTTCTGGAATGCCCCGTCTGCGGCAGCCGCGACATGACGAAGGCCCCGATGGCCCCGGCGGTGGCGACCTCGCCGGCCGACGCTCCCACACCCGCCGAGACGTGGCGCCGGTTCGTTCGCGCGCTCAAGGCCCACGTCGTGGCCCACTGCGACTGGGTGGGGGCTGACTTCGCCCAGGAAGTGCGCCGCCGCCATCGGGCGGGTGAGGACCGGGGGGTGTGGGGCGAGGCGAGCCCCGATGAGGCGCGGGCGCTCGTCGAGGAGGAGGTCCCCGTCCTGCCCCTGCCATTCCGCGGCCCCGGCACCACCGATGCCTGAGGTGGGCTTGCGCGCCGGCCGGCCTTCCGCGATGGGCCGACGCGGGGTCCCGTAGCTCAGCCGGAGAGAGCAGCGGTTTCCTAAACCGGAGGTCGCAGGTTCGAGTCCTGCCGGGACCGCCACGGCCCGGCCGGGACCGGGGCAGCCCGGTGTCGGACCCAGGGCCGGGCATTGGGCCGGCTTTGGGAAATGGCCATCCTCCGCGGCGTGCGCCCATGCCATACGGCCCCGGCCGCGGCTTCGGTGGCCTCGACCCGGCATGGTCTCCGACAGGGTTGACGAGGCAGCCTGGGTCGGTTCCGGGGCGGGCGGCCGACGAGGTTCCTGCGGACGTCGCGCGGGGGCCGAGCCCCGCCGGAGTGCGGAGGTTGGAGGAGCGCGCGGCACAGGTTCCCCCGGGGGGTTCGGGGTCTCGGCCGTCGACCGGGCGGTCGACCGGGCCAGCGGGCCTGGAGGCCGGGGTCGACCCCTGGGGCCTGCAGGCCGAAGGGGTCGTTGCTGGAAAGCATCCGCGCGAAGGCCGTCGACCCCCAGGGCGTGCGGGCCGACGTCATCACAGCGCCCGACTCCTGCGGTGGCAAGGCGGAGGTCCCGCCCGATCTGTCCCTTGGCATGGCCTTGGCCGTCGGCGGCCCTCCGCAGGGCCGCCGACGGACGTCCGAGCACAGCCCCTGTCCACCGCGCTCGGCTGCGCTGCCCCGAGCGGCAACGGCGGGCGCTGCCGCACTTCCATCTCATTATGTCTTGACATTATCAAGCGTCATGCCATTTTTTGGGGATGGGTTTTGCGACCGATCTGCGCACGTTGGGCGGCTTCCGCGGCACGCTCCCCGAGTTCGCCCAGCTGGCCTCCCGCGTGGCCGACGCTCTCGGGCTCGACCGGTTGCGCCCCGCCCGCGGCCGCCCCCCGGCCGACGAAGGCATCTCCGAACGCGTCATTCGCGACTATGTGAGCCGCGGCGTGCTGAGCCCCACCCTGTCCAACCCCGAGACGGGTCGGGGCGGGCTCTACGGCTTCCGCCACCTGCTGGAGCTCCTGGCCGCGCGCGTGCTGCTCGCCGACGGTTGGCCCCTCGACCTCATCGCCGAGCATTTCCGCAACCTCGACGACGAGGAATTGCTGCAGCTGATCCCGGGCCAACCCACGGGCAATCCGGCCCTCGAGCTCGCCCGCCGCCTGCGCCAGGGCGATCCGGACCCGCCGCGTTCTCGCGGGCGCTTTTCCATCGCCTTCTCCCGCGACCCGGAGCCATTGACCGACCCGCTCATGGCCCGCGCGCGGCTGCGCGCCGAACTCCCCGCCCTGCTCGTTGCGCTGGGCGGTGAGGACGACGTGCGCACTCGCGACGTCGTCTGTCTCGAGATCACGCCGTGGCTTACGGTCCTCGTCGACCGCGAGCGCCACCGCCAGCTCTCGCCCGCCCAGGCCGAGCGGATCGGCCGCGCCGTGGCGGCCGCCCTCGTCTCGTCCCCAGCCGAAAGGAGCCGGAAATGACCCTGACCCTCGCGCTCGTCCCTCGCCGTGCGGCCCTGCTGGCGGGCCGCGACCAGCGTCTGGAAGTGCTGGTGCGCGCCAGTGCCGGCCCGGCGCCCGACGGCCACCGCCGGCCGCGCCTCAATCTCGCGCTCGTCATCGACCGCTCGGGCTCGATGTCGGGCCGTCCGCTCGAGGAGGCCAAGCGGCTTGCCTGCCGCATGATCGAGCGCCTGACAGCCGACGACCACGTCTCGGTCGTGGCCTATGACGATCGAGTCCACGTGGTGGCCCCGGTCCAGCCGGCGGGCGATCCCAATCGCTTCCGGCCGGCGGTGATGGCGATTGACAGCGGCGGGTGTACGGCCCTCCAGGCCGGCTGGGCGGCAGGTGCCGAGCAGGCCGCCCGCCGCCTGGACCGCGCCGACCTGAGCCGCGTGCTGCTCCTGTCGGACGGCTGCGCGAACGTGGGCGAGACCGACCCGACGGTGTTGGCCGACCAATGCCGACGCATGGCGGCCGCCGGCGTCTCCACTTCGACCTATGGGCTCGCGAACGAGTTCAACGAACATCTGATGACCGCCATGGCCCGCGCCGGCGGGGGCATCGCCCGCTACGGAGTCACGGCCGCCGACCTCGCCGAGCCGTTCGACGAGGAGTTCGAGCTGCTCTCGGCACTCGCCGCCCGCCGGGTGCGCGTGGCGCTCACCCCAGGGCCGGGCGTGGGCCTCGACGTGCTGGGCGGCCTTCCCCACGAGGACGGCGGTTGGTGCCTGCCCGACATAGCCTTCGGGGCGGCGGCCTGGGCGCTCGTGCGGCTTGACGTGCCGGCCGCGCTGACGGGCGAGGGGCCCGACCGGCCCGTGCCCCTGCTGCAGGCCCACCTGAAGTGGCAGGATCCCGAAGGCCGGCCCGCCCACGACGAAGCGCGCCTTCTGGCCTTGCCGGCGCTTCCCTGGGCGGCCTACCAGGCCGTCCCTGAGGATCCGGAGGTGGTGCGCCGGGTGGACGAGCTCCGCTTCGCCGAGGTCGAACGGCAGGCAGCCGAAGCGGCGCGGCTGGGGGACTGGCCGGCGGTCGAACGCGCGCTCGAGGTGGCCCGCGACATCGCCCGCGACCACCCCTGGCTCCAGGCGTCGCTGCGCACCATCGAGGAACTCGCCCACCGCCGAGAGCGCGAGCGCCTGGCCAAGGAGGCCTTCTATGGGGCGGCGGCGCGCAGCGCGCGCCTCGTCGATCCCGATCCGTTCATGGAGCTGCGCGGCTTCGACCCCAACGTGGAGGCGGCCCGGCCCGCCTTCCTGCGGCGCAAGGCCGAACAGGGCCGAAACCTGCGGCCGATCGATCCGGACCTCGACGAGCCGACCGACCCCACGACCGACCCCGACGAGTCGCCCGAAGGCCTGGGAGACGCCATCCGGCGGCGACTCCGCCGGCGCCGGCCCAAGGGGCCGCCGGCCAGCCAGCGCTAATCCGGCCCGGCGCCGCCCGGCGGTACCGTGGGCACGCCCCTGGGCGGCACCGGGGCACCCGGGCGGAACAGCGCGGGGTCGAGGGGTGCGTTGACCCACGCGCGCTCCCAGAACACCTCGTTCTGGCGCACGCCGTTGTAGCTCAAGGTCACCCGGCCCGGCTGCACGAAGCCACCGACGCGAAAATGGTCGGCATAGGTGCGCACGTGCCAGCCCCTCGGCGTGGCGAAGCCCACCATCCGCACGAGGAAGCTGGCCCGGTCGATGCCGAACAGCGTCTCCTGGCCCGCGGGATCCACGACGCGGACGACGTGAACGCGCCGTCCCTCCGCCCAGTCGTCGGGCAGGCGCTCCAGCCGGAAGCCTGGCTTCAGGGCATGGCGCAGCACGCCGTAGCCGAAATTGGCCGCCCAGATCCGCTGCGCCTCGTCCGCCGAGACCGGCCCCTGGTGCGTCCAGGTCACCACCCCATCGGTGCCGACCTCGAAGACCGTACGGTCGCCCTCGCGGGCCAGGATCCGCACCTGGCCCGCAGCCTCGTGGGCATCGACGCGGTCCTCCTCCAGGACCCGCCACATGCGGTAATCCAACGCTCGGGCGCGAGGCTCGGGCCGGTCGGGGGCGTACCACACGATCCGCCCTTCGAGCTGGAGCGTGCGGGCCCGAGTCCACGCCTCTCCCCCCATGGCGCCGATCGCTCGTTCGACGATCTGCCGGGCCGACCGCTCCCGGGCGAGGGCGGGAGCGGGAAAAACGAGCGCCAGGGCCGCGGCCGCGCCGATCCATCCGCCCGTCGTTCCCGCTCGCGAGCCCATGGCGGCGCGTTCCCCCGGCCTCGGCCGCTGCCCCTGCCCCGCGTCGCTCAAGCTCCGCAAGGTACCGCCGTCAAGGGACGGGAGGGCGAGGGATGCGCCATTTCCGACCCCAGGGCTGGGTGGAGCTGCGCGCGCCGAAGCGGGCGCTGCGAGCGGTCGAGCCGCTGTTCGAAGCGGCACGCCTGGGCACCTGGTGCCTTGATCTCCGCTCGGGCGACCTTTGGTGGAGCCGCCAGACCTGCCGGTTCCACGAGGTGCCCATCCACCATCGCCCCGACCTTGCGGATGCGATCGCATTCTACGAGCCGGAAGCGCAGGAGCGGATCCGTGCGGCGATCGCGCAGGCCGAGGCCCATGGCACGCCCTGGGACGTGACGCTGCCCATCCGCACCGCCCGCGGTCGGCGCGTCCTCCTGCATTCCTGTGGGCTGGCCGCGGCCGGACCCGACGGGGTGGTGGCCTTCCTGCTCGGCATCTGTGCCGACGTCACCGAGGCTCGGGCTCGGGCGGACGAACACGAGCGGCTGGCGCTCGTGGTGCGACAGATGCGCAACGCCGCCGTCGTGGCCGACGCCCAAGGCGTGGCGCGCTGGGCCAACCCGGCCTTCGAGGCCCTCTCGGGCATCCCCCAAGACCAAGTCGTGGGGCGAGGACTGACCGACCTTTGGTTGGGCCCCGAGGCCGGTCCCGAGCGTGCCGCCGCCCTCGCCCGGGCGATCGACCAAGGGACGCCGTTCCACGGGGAGGTGCCGGCTCGTCGGGCCGACGGAACGTCGGGCTGGATCGAACTGTCGCTGTCCCCCATCCGCGACTCGCAGGGCGGCGTGAGCGGCCACGTGGCCATCGGGGCCGACTGCACCGACCGGCGCGAGGCGCAGGAGGCGGCGCGCCGCGAGCTCGAAGCGCGGCGCCGGGCCGAGACGCTGCTGCGCGAAATCATCGACGCCGTGCCCGTGATGATCTCGGCCTATGACGCCCAAGACCGCTTCATCCTGGGCAACCGCGCCTTGGCCCAAGGTTTTCCGCATCTTGCGGACGTGTTCCAACCTGGCTGCCCGCTCGAACTGGGCCTCAAGGCATGGCACCAGCGGGAGTTCGGGGCGGCCGCCAAGGACCCCCGCGCCATCGCTGCCCTCAACCGGGGCATCGAGCAGATCCGGCGCGGCGTCGACGGCCTCGAGACCCGCATGGCCGACGGCCGTTGGCTGCTGTCGTCGTCCTGCCGGGCGCCCTCGGGAACGCTCACCTGGGTGCGCACCGACATCACGGCGCTGAAGAACGCCGAACTCGAAGCGCGGCAGCTCGCCTCCCGCGATCCCTTGACCGGTCTCCTCAACCGCGCGGGATTTCTCGAAGCGCTGGGAACGGCGCTGCGCAAGTCGGCGTCGCCCGCCGCCGGCTGCCTCCTAGTGATCGACGTCGACCATTTCAAGTCGGTCAACGACTGCTACGGCCACGAGGCGGGCGACGGGCTGTTGAGGGCGGTGGCCGCGCGCCTGCGGCGCGCCATCCGCCGGAGCGACCATGCCGCCCGGCTGGGCGGGGACGAATTCGCCCTGTTCCTGCCGGGCCTCGACGGAGCGGAGGCGCGGCGCCGTGCCGAAGCCATCCTGACGGCCGGCAGCCGGTCGGTCAGGTTGGCGGGATTGCGGATCCAACCCTCGCTGTCGATGGGGGCGGCGCTCGTGGGGCCCGACGTGGCGGATGGCGAGGCGCTGCTGCGGCGCGCCGACCGCGCCCTCTACGAGGCCAAGCGCCAGGGGCGCGGGTGCGTGGTCTTCTATGCCGACCGCCTGGCCGAGGAGCTGGCCGGCCGACGCCGCCTGGCCGAACGGCTGCGCCGCGCGCTCGTGGCCGGTCGGATTGAGGTGCACCTGCAGCCGCAGCTGCGCGTGGCCGACGGCCGGATCGATTCCTTCGAAGCGCTCGCGCGCTGGACCGACGCCGGCACGCCCGTCCCCCCGCTGGAATTCGTGGCCGCCGCCGAAGAACATGGGCTGGCACGACGCCTTGGCCGGGCGGTGCTGGAGCGGGCGCTCGCCGCCTGCCGTCGCCTCCGCGCACGCGCGGGCCGGCCCCTGCGCATCGGCGTCAACGTGTCGACCGCCCAGCTGTTGGACGACGACTTTGCCCCCGGGGTCTTGCAGTTGGTCGAGGCCGCCGGCCTGCCGCCCGACGCCCTCGAGGTCGAGATCACCGAGACGGTGCTTCTCGACCGTTCGTTCGCCCGCATCAGCCGAAGCCTCGCTACGCTGCACGCCGCCGGCATTCGCCTGATGCTCGATGACTTCGGCACGGGACACGCCTCGCTCAGCCACTTGAGCGCCTTGGCCGTCGACGGCCTGAAGATCGATCGCAGCTTCGTGGCCGCCATCGGGATCGACCGCCGCCGCGAGACGGTGGCCCGCGCCATGGTGAGCCTGGCGCGCAGCCTGGGGCTCGACTGCGTGGCCGAAGGGGTGGAAACGCGCGCGCAGTGGCAGCTGCTCGAGCAGGCGGGGTGCCATCGCCTGCAGGGCTTCCTGATCGGCCGGCCGGTGCCCGAGGACGAGGCCCTGGCCATGCTCGCGCCCGCAGCCCTGGCGCTTGCGGTCTAGGGGATGCCCTCGCCCGGCCCGTCTTTCCCCATCCGCGCGTTCGGTATAAGGTCAGGACGGAGGGAGGTCATGGCGAGCCCGGTCCTGGGGCCGGCGTTCGCGGGGCCGGTTGACGCCCCGGTGCGTCGGCTCGACGTCTCTGATCTGCGCTGGGCGCTGGCGGCCGGCTGGGACGATTTCCGCACCCTGCGGGGCGAAATCCTGTTCGTGCCGCTCGTCTATGCCGCGATTGGGTTCCTGTCGGCGGCGATCGCCTTCCGGCGCGACCTCTTTCCGCTCATCTTCCCCATGGCGGCCGGCTTCGCCCTGGTGGGGCCGGTGGCGGCCGCCGGCTTCTACGAGATCGCACGCCGCCGCGAGGAAGGGCGCGAGGCTGGCTGGCGGCACTTCCTCGACCCGTTGCGAGGCCCAGCCCGCCTGCCCCTGTTGTTCCTGGCCACCGCGCTCGCAGGGCTGTTCCTGCTGTGGGTGGCCGCCGCCCAAGCGATCTACGACCGCACGCTGGGCAAGCTCGGGCCGCCGGGGCCGGCGGAATTCCTTTCCGCCCTGTTCACGACCGCCGAAGGATGGCGGATGATCGTGGTGGGCCATCTGGTCGGGGCGGCCTTCGCGTTCGTCGCCCTCGTCACCTCGGCGTTCAGCCTGCCCATGGTGGTCGACCGCGCGGCCGATCCCGCCACGGCCGTCCTCACGTCGGTGCGGGCGTTCCGGGCGAGCCCGCTCGTGATGCTGCGCTGGGGGGTGATCGTGGCGGCACTGCTCGTCATGGGTTCGCTTCCCCTGTTCATGGGGCTTACGATCGCCCTGCCCGTGTTGGGCTACGCCACCTGGCACCTCTACACGCGCGCCGTCGTGCGCGACGCTTGATTCCCGGAACCGCGTTTCCTAGGTGATGGGAGTGGGGGCGGGATGCGGTCGTCTCCCGCTCGTTTCCACCTCGTTGCAGCCATCGCCGAGCCGCCCGTTGCATCTTCTCGACCTGAAGAAAAAGACTCCGGCCGAACTCGTCGGAATGGCCGAACAGCTGGGTGTGGAACAGGCGTCCACGCTGCGCAAGCAGGATCTGTTGTTCGGCATCCTGAAAGCGCTGGCCGAAAAGGGCGAGGAGATCACGGGCTCGGGCACGATCGAGGTGCTGGCCGACGGCTTCGGGTTCCTGCGGGCATCTGACGCCAACTACCTGGCCGGGCCGGACGACATCTACGTGAGCCCAGCCCAGGTGCGCCGGTACGGCTTGAGGACGGGCGACACGATCGAGGGGGAAATCCGCGCCCCTCGGGATGGCGAGCGCTACTTCAGTCTGGTGCGGGTGGCCCGGGTGAATTTCGACGACCCCGAGGTGCTGCGCCACCGGGTCAACTTCGACAATCTCACCCCCCTCTATCCCGACGAGAAGCTCAAGCTCGACATCGAGGATCCGACGTCCAAGGACAAGTCGGCTCGCGTCATCGACCTCATCGCGCCGCAGGGCAAGGGCCAACGGTCGCTCATCGTCGCACCGCCGCGGGTGGGCAAGACCGTCTTGTTACAGAACATCGCCAAGGCCATTTCGGCCAACCATCCGGAGATTTACCTCATCGTGCTGCTCATCGATGAGCGGCCCGAGGAAGTGACCGACATGCAGCGCTCGGTCCAAGGCGAGGTGGTTTCCTCGACCTTCGACGAGCCCGCCGCCCGGCACGTGCAGGTGGCCGAGATGGTGATCGAGAAGGCCAAGCGCCTGGTGGAGCACAAGCGGGACGTGGTGATCCTTCTCGATTCCATCACGCGCCTGGCGCGCGCCTACAATTCGGTCGTGCCCTCTTCGGGCAAGGTGCTGTCGGGCGGGGTCGATGCGAATGCCCTGCAGCGGCCGAAGCGCTTCTTCGGGGCGGCCCGCAACATCGAGGAGGGAGGCTCGCTGTCGATCATAGCCACGGCGCTCATCGACACCGGCAGCCGGATGGATGAGCTCATCTTCGAGGAGTTCAAGGGAACGGGGAATTCCGAAATCGTGCTCGACCGGAAGGTGGCCGACAAGCGGATCTTTCCCGCCATCGACGTGGGCAAGTCCGGCACCCGCAAGGAGGAGTTGCTGGTCGACAAGGCGACGCTGGCCAAGATGTGGGTGCTGCGGCGGATCCTCATGCAGATGGGGACCGTGGACGCGATCGAGTTCCTGCTTGACAAGATGAAGGACACGAAGACGAACGCCGATTTCTTCGCGTCCATGAACCAGTAGGCCTACCCCCCTTCCCAACGCGGGCGGGCGTGCGCAAAGTAGGGGTGGCGGTGGCGCCCGCAGGGTCCGAATTCGGCGCCACCGCCACCGTCCGGCGGCCAGACCGCGCGCCAGAGCTTCCGGTCAGGACGGGGGGCCCGGAAGCCCCTCCATCTGACCCGGCATCCGCCCGCCCCTCAAGTGCGGACGGTTGATATGCGAACCCTTGATATCCCCTCCCCCTTCGCGAGCGGCGGGGGACGGACCGACGATTCGAGCGCCGCTGCACTCGCCCATCCGCCGCTCGCCAGGACCAGATGGTCGAGCAGCGCGATGTCGAGCGTGGCGAGTGCCGCGCGCAGCCGATGGGTGATCTCCACGTCCTCGGACGACGGCGTCGGATCGCCCGAGGGGTGGTTGTGCACCAACACCACGGCGGCCGCCGACAATTCGAGCGCGCGCCGCGCGATCTCGCGTGGCTGCACCGACGCCCAGAGCGGCCCCCCCAGCCCCACGGTCTCGACGCGCAGCAGCCGCTGGCGCGGATCCAGGAACACGGCCCGCGCCTCTTCGGTCGAGCGCCACGCCATGGCTCCGAACAGCATCCGCACCACCGTCTCGGGCGAGTCGACTCGCGGGCGCGGGAAGTGACGCGGCTCGAGCACCGAAGCGATCGCCTCGCGCAACAGGCCCAGGATGGTGATCCCGTTGGGGTCGGTCCCCATCTGGCGCAGCCGCTCGTCTGATAGCGCCAGCACGCCGCCCAGCGTCCCGCGCTCGGCGAGCAGCCGGTCGGCCAAGCGCGGGGTGCTCTGGCCAATGGCCAACAGGCGCATGAGGAGCCACCGGTCGCGCGGGTCGGGCGCCGACGCCAGCCCGTCCTCGCACCTCAGGTCGCAGGCTGGCGAACCGCTGCCGGCCCTCATGACCGGTCCGCCTCCCGCCGCGACGCCTCGAAGCTGCCGACCAGCAGGGCAGCCAGCACGGCATAGGACCAGATCGCCAGCGTTTCGGCGTAGGCGGCCGGTACCAGGTCGCGCAGCTGACCTGCCGCGACGTGCACGGCCAATGCCCCCAGTTGGAAGCCTGCCGCCCATAGCGGCCAAAAGCGGTTCGAGCGCAGCGCGATCATTCCAAGGACGACGAAGAGGGCCAGGTCGATGAGCAGGAGCCACGTTTCGCGCCCCGTGAAACGCTGGTCGACGACGAACGGCGAGGCGAGTGCCGCGCCCGTGACGGCCAAGGCACCCAACCGCTCGTCGCGCCGCCCGCGCCAGAGGGCCACGGCCACCACGACCGAGAGGCACAGATAGAAGAATGCCGCGGTCAGCATCCCAGAGGCGCCCTCCCGCCGCCGGTTGCCGATGGGGAAATGGCCGGCCGTTCCGACTCGGCCGGCCACGATCCCAACGCCCTTACGCCGCGCGCGGCGCCTCGACGACGTGCAGCGCGCGATTTTCCTTGGGATACTCGGGCTTGATGAACCCTGCGCCGAAGTTCACGGCGCCCAGGCCGAACTGCGCCTGGAGATCGGCGAAGGCGTGATGGGCCTTCACCATCTCGGCCCGCGCCGCGGAAAGGGCCGCGATGGCCGCGGCGACGTGGTCGACGGCAGGCTGCCCCACGGTGGCCGACACTCGGGCATCGAGCCGGGCCGTGGGCATGGTGCTCATGAGGGCGGCCGCCTTGGCCAGCGCCTGGTCGATGGCGATTTCGGCGTCGAACAGTCCGGTGGCGAGCTGCTGGGCGATCTCACGACGATGACGAGTCATGGGGTTCCTCCTCGGCGGCCGACGCGCGCGGCGGCCGCGGTGCCGACGTGACAGGAGCGGACCTGACCGACTTCAGCTGCGCAGCTGCGTGAGCGCTGCCATCCCCGACAGGAGCACGCCGAAGGCGAGCATGGCCAGGAGCGTGACGACCAGGATGCCGGCCAGGCGCTGGCCAGGGGAGAGGTCGTTGACGCCACCCCATAGCCGCAGAGGCGCGCGCGTCCGCAGGTCGCCGGCAGTCGGCGGGACGGTCGGCCAGGTCCACACCGCCGCATCCGCCACCCTCGGTTGCGTTCCCCCCTGGGCAGGAAGCTGGGGGTAGGTGCCCGGGTGCGGAGGCTCGGAGCCACCCGTGTCCTCCGCGCCGTCTGCCGCCAACCGCGCCTCATGACCCGGCTCGTCCCCCGTCGTACCGGCCTGGGCAAGGCGCGACGATTGATATGCGAACGGCTGATAACCTTCCTGGGCGGCGCGCCACAGGATCGCCGCCTCGCGCCGGGTGGCCACTCCCAGGATCTGCATGGCCTGGCGAAGCCGAGCATCCACGGTATGCCGCGAGATGCCAAGCTGCCGTGCGATCTCCTTCGACGTGGCATGCTCGTCGACGAGGTCAAGGCAGGCGCGTTGGCCCGGCGTCAGCCGGGCGATGCGCGCGGCCAGGTCCGGGTCTTTCGGTCGGGGCGACTTGCTCACCGGG
Organism: Sphingomonadaceae bacterium; assembly: GCA_025056155.1. Taxonomy (GTDB): domain Bacteria; phylum Pseudomonadota; class Alphaproteobacteria; order Sphingomonadales; family Sphingomonadaceae; genus Thermaurantiacus. The sequence goes on along the minus strand of JANWWL010000004.1, from coordinate 30,226 downwards.
TCCACCTTTGCACAGCGGCCCCCTGAAGTTAATGACGCGGACGCGCGGTGTCAGCTGCGTCGGGATCGTGTCGGCACGCGCGTTCGGGCGGTGCGGCACCCGAGCCTCCGCGAGGCCCCGGGGCCAGGGCGGGAGACGACGGACATGGACATCATCGAGGCCCGCGCTCGCGACCTGGGCGGTTTCGTCGTGCGTCGCGTGCTGCCCACCCCGCGCCGCCGGGCCGTGGGGCCGTTCGTGTTCCTCGACCTGATCGGCCCCACGAGCTTCCCCGCAGGCCACGGGATCGACGTGCGGCCCCACCCTCACATCGGGTTGTCGACCCTGACCTTGCTGTTCGAGGGCGCGCTGCGCCACCGCGATTCGCTGGGCACGGTGATCGACATCCGCCCGGGCGAAGTGAACTGGATGACGGCCGGCCGCGGCATCCAGCACAGCGAGCGCACCCCGCCACTCGAGCGCGCGACGGGCCACCGGCTGTTCGGCATCCAGCTGTGGGCGGCCTTGCCCCGGCCGCACGAGGACGACCCGCCGGCCTTCGCCCACTTCGACGAGCCGGCTGTCCCGATCGTGGCCCACGACGGGCGGCGCCTGCGCGTCGTGGCGGGCGAGGTCGAAGGTGTGACGGGACCGGTTGCGATGCCCCACCCCGGGTTCCTGGCCGTGGTGGAACTGGCCGACGGCGCGGCCTGGACCCTGGTCCCGGAGGCGGGTGAATGCGCGGTGCTGGTGGCCGCAGGCGCGGTCGCCTGGTCCGGCGGCCAGGCGGGCGAGGGTCTCCTGCTGCTGCCGCCGGCGGCCCCCGTGCGCTTCGAGGCCCGCAGCCCCGCGCTCCTCGTCGCTCTGGGCGGAGCGCCGCTCGACGGGCCGCGCCACCTGTGGTGGAACCTGGTGGCCAGCCGCCCCGAGCGGATCCGGGACGCCGCGCGCGACCGGGCGGCGGCACCCGTGGGGGGACGGTTCGGCAGCATCCCTGACGAGAGCGAGTGGATCCCGCTGCCCGACGAGCCCCTTCCCTGAACGGTCTTCCCGACGGGGTCCGGCCGGCCTATATCTTGCGCGCGTCAACGCCAGGAGAGAGAGCCATCAGGACCCCGTTCGGCCGCCGCGCCATCGTGCCCGTTCCCCAGACGTTCAACGGGCCTCGTTACAATGAATGGATCACGGCCCCACGGGTCCGAGTGATCGACGAAAACGGCGAGAACCTCGGCATCATGTACACGCGTGAGGCGCTCGCCGCCGCGCAGGAAGCGGGATACGACCTGGTGGAGATCTCGCCCAACGCCGACCCCCCGGTGTGCAAGTTCCTGGACGTCGGCAAGTACAAGTACGAGTCGCAGAAAAAGGCAGCCGCCCAGCGCAAGTCCCAGAAGGCGCAGGAAATCAAAGAAATCAAGATGCGCCCGAACATCGACGATCACGATTACGAGGTCAAGATGCGGGCGGTGCGCAAGTTCCTTGAGGAGGGCGACAAGGTCAAACTGACCTTGCGGTTCCGCGGCCGCGAACTGGCCCACGGGCAGCTGGGCTGGCAACTCCTCGAGCGCGTTCGCAAGGACGCCGAGGAATATGCCAAGATCGAGCAGGCCCCGCGGTTCGAAGGCCGCCAGATGATGATGATCATGGCGCCGAAGGCCGCCTGACCTTCGGGTTCGGCCGTTCCCTCCCGCGCGCAGCCGCTCTACCCTCCCCCCGGAGCCAAGGGGGGTTGAGGGGTGGCGGAACCCGAGTGCGACCTGGTGCTGCGCGGCGGGGTGACGTCGGGCGTCGTCTATCCCGGAGCGCTCGTGGAGCTTTCGCGGCGGTATCGCTTCCGCGCCATCGGCGGGGCTTCCGCCGGGGCCATCGCAGCCGGCGTGGCGGCGGCCGCGCAGTATGGCGTGGGCAACGGCGTGCCCGACGCCTTTTCCCGGATCGTGGCCGAAATCCCGGAGGAAGTGGCGGGCGGGCGGGCCCACGCGGATGGCACGAGCTTTCGCCGCCTGTTCCAGGCGGCCCCAGGGCTCGAGCCCCTGTCGGGCCTCCTGTGGGCGGTGCTGGGCCGGGGGGTCCGCGACGGGCTTTCCACCTGGCTTTGGCAGGAGGTGGGCCGCCGGCTGGGCGGGCCCTGGCTTGGGGTGGCCCTGGCGCTCGCGGGGCTGTTCCTCATCGTCCCCTGGGCGCTCGCCAGGGGATTTGCCGGGGCGGGACCGGGGCTGGCTGGCGTCCTGCTTCTGGTGCTCGCCTTCGCGACCGCGGCCCTGGCCGTCTTCGGGGCGTTCGCCGTCGTGCTCGGTGCGGCCGGCTGGAGGTGGCTGCGCGGTCTGCCGGGCCAGCTGAAGGCCAACGGCTTCGGGTTGTGCACCGGCGTGGCCCCGGCCTTGTGGGAGGGCGGGCCTCCCACCCCGGCCGACGTGCTGACCCAGGGGGCGCTGGTCGACTGGATCCACCTCAAGATCCAGCAAGCGGCGGGCCTGCCGCTCGACCGGCCGCTTACCATGGGCGACCTTTGGCGGGGCGGCCCGCAGAGCGACGCGGCGGCGCCTGGCGCCCAGGCGTGGCGGCCCGATCGGGCAATCGACCTGGTGCTGACCACGACCAACCTTTCGCATCAGGTCCCGCACCGCTTCCCCTTTCTCGAGAAGCCGGGTCTCAGGCTCTACTTCCAGGCCGATGAGCTCGTCCAAGTGCTGCCCCGACCGGTGGTGGCGGCCATGGTGCAGGCCGCCCAGCGGACGGCGGAGCGACACCGCGCGGACGGCCGAGCGGACGTGGCGGCCAGCGCCACGATCAGGCTTCACGGGCGAACCTGGTACCGGTTGCCGCATCCTGAGGATCTGCCGGTGCTGTTGGGGGTCCGGCTGTCGCTCAGCTTTCCCCTGCTGCTGTCCGCCGTGCGACTCTACGCGTGGCGCCATGACGACCGGACGGGCCTCGGCGAACGCGACCCGGACGGCCGGCCCCACCTGCGCCCGTGTCTCTTCTCGGACGGCGGAATCACGTCCAATTTCCCCATCAGCGTGTTCGACACGCCGTTGCCAGGAAGACCCACCTTCGGGATCAACCTGGCGGGCCTGCGGCGGGACGCCCCGACGCCGAACCCCCCGGAGGCCGACCGCATCGACTTCGCCGCCGTCGACGCCGCCCACGTCGCCGACCGGACGGCTCCCGAATGGCGCGTGGACCCTGATGGGCTGTCGCTTCCCGGATTCCTGACGGCCATCGTCGATACCGCGCGCAACGCGCACGAAAACGAGCTCGTGACCGCCCCCACGGCCCGCGGCCGCGTGGTGACGATCCGGCTCGACGAAGCCAACGAAGGCGGGCTCAACCTCGACATGGACGCATCGACCGTCCTGTTCCTCGACGAGCTGGGACGTCGGGCCGGCCGCGCACTGGTCGACGCCTATGCGCCCGGCCCGCATGGCGAGGCCGCGGCGGCATGGGCCGCCCACCGGCACCTGCGCCTGCGCGCGACCCTTGCCGCGCTCGAGGATCACCTGAGCGCTCTGGCGGCCGGCTGGACGAGCCCCGCCCCGTGGGGCCCGCGCTACAAGGAACTGCTGGTGCAGGTGGTGGCCGATCTGGGGTTCGACGGCCCGCGCGCCTACGCCACGCGCCGGCGCGGCCGGCGACTGGCGAGCCTCGCCCGGCGGCTGGCGCACGCCGCGCGCCGGCCCGACGACACGCTGTTCGACGGGCGCCGCAACGCCCAGGACCCGGGATCGCTCAACCGTTCGGGCCAGGGGCCGCGGCCACGGATGGCCCTGGCGCTGCGGCCGACCGGCGCGCAGGACCCGTTGCGCCCCTAAGGCTCAGCCCGCGGGTCTCACCACGCCCACGAAACTCACGAGCAGCAGCAGGGCATAGACCATGAGCACGAAGACCCGGGTGCGGTCCATCGTGCGGCGGAGCGGCACTTCGGTTGCATCCGAGGAGCCCTGGGCGATGAGCGCGGCCAGCTGCGGGCCCACGGGCCGGAAGGCCACGTCGATGAGGATGGCGGCCACGAAGATCAGGCCGAACAGGATGGCCTTCCACGCCACGAAGCCCACGAGGGGCTCGCCACCGTTGAGGAGCGACCGGACCCCCAGGGCCAGGTAGAAGCCGGCCAGCACCCATCTGAGCCACCCCTCGATCGCGCGCGCACGTTCTGCAGCCGGTGTGCCCTGCCGGAGGTGGGCCTGCCAGATGAGGGCGAGCCAGCCGACGCCGGCCCCGACCCCCGCCCAAAGCAGCCAATCGGGAAGGCCCGGCCACCAGGGGCCGAACTTGAGGAGCAACAGCGACGACGGCACCATGAGCGCCCAGGCCGATCTTGGGCCCATGTCGAGCGCTACCAGAAGGCGCAGCAACACCAGCCGCGTCTCGAGCGCATAGGCGTGCCGGCGGCGAAAATGCTGGCCCAGCAGGAACACGCCGATGTCGCCCCCCAGCCACACGACGAGCAACAGCAGATGGAGCCACACGAGGAAGGAATAAAGCCCGTCGCTCACTGAGCCGCCTCGAAGATGGCCACGTGAAAGTCACCGGCGTCCTTCCTCAAGGGCTTGATTCGCTCCTGATACTCGGGCTCGGCCCAGAAGGCCTCGGCCGCTGCCCGGCTGGGGAACTCGGCCACCACCACCGCCCGCCCGTCCCACGCCTCGAGCTCGACGACGGGGCGGCCCCGGACCAGGTAGCGACCCCCGTGGCGGGCGTAGAGGCCCGATGCCGCAAGCGCCCGATTGTAGGCGACCATTGCCATGGGATCGCGAACGACGGCCGTGACCACCAGATACGCCTTGCGCGTGTCCTCCATGCCGCACCTCGTGCCGAAACCGCGCCCGATCGTGCGGATCGCCCCTTGGCGGGCGAGCGCGGACATGTAAAGTTGTCCGGACAACAGGACGCCGGGGAACGGCGCGCGACAGCACAGGTGCCGTGAGGGCCGGCCGCGACGGCGGCCTGGGTCAGGGAGAAGGGGCGATGCGGACGTGGCGGTGGCTCGTGGGCGTGGCGGGGTTGGCGATGACCGGGGGGGCGGCCTGGGCACAGGGGCAGGCGGCCGAACCGGCCGGGTTGTCCGATATCGTCGTGACGGCCCAGCGCCGTGAGGAATCGCTCCAGCAGGTTCCGCTGTCGGTCACCGCCCTGTCGGCCGACGCGCTCGAGACCCGAGTGATCCAAACTACCCTTCAGCTCATCAACTTTATCCCGAACATGTTCGGGTCGAACAACACCGGGCTGGGGTCGGCCAACGTGTATTTCCTGCGCGGTCTGGGCAACACCGAGACCATCGCCACCTTCGATCCTCCTGTCGGCACCTATGTCGATGAAATCTACATCTCGCGGCAGAACGGCAACAACTTCGGGTTCTTCGACCTCGACCGCATCGAGGTGCTGCGCGGTCCCCAGGGCACGCTGTTCGGCCGGAACACGACCGGCGGGGCGGTCAACATCGTGCTCAAGCGTCCGGCGGAGGAGTTCACGGGCTTCGTCGAGGCCGGCTACGGGGCCTATACGCGCAAGCTGGTGCGCGCTTCGGTCGACCTGCCGCTGGCGGAGCGGCTGCAGGTGAAGCTGTCGGGCTACTGGAACGACGACCGCGGCTACGCCATCAACACGACGACCGGCGAGCGCACCAACGACAACGACATGCTGGGCCTGAGGGGGGCGGCGCAGCTCAAGCTCACCGACCGGTTGAAGTGGAACCTGTCGGCCAGCTGGATGGAAACCGACGGGGAGAACCTGCTCAACTTCGACTGCGACCCGCGCAATCCCACCAACTGCGCCGGGCGGTTCCTCACCATCGGGATGCGCAAGGACGGACCGCCCGGCGGCCGCTACGCCCAGACGATCACGGGGCGCAAGGCCGGCTTCGGGCTCGGGAACGAAGTCGACATGCTGCTCATCGCGTCGAACCTCGAGTGGGTGGGCGACAACCATCGCCTGAGCGTGATCACGGGCGGCATCGACCTGCAGCAGGACTTCGGCCTCGACTTCGCGGACGGCCGGGCGCTGCCCAACGCCGCTCTCCCCTTCCCGCCGGTGCGCGGCTTTCCGAACGGCGGCTTCGCCATCCTGAACGACGGCCGGCACCGTCAATTCAGCCAGGAGGTGAAACTCGATGGGCGGCTGTTCGGCGGGTTCCTGGATTACGTGGCCGGCCTCTACCTGTTCCAGGAGCGGAACCGCACCGACTTCGCCGACCTGTTCACGGTGGACATCGGCACGCCCACGGGCCTGCCGCTGCTCCTGGCCGATCGCACGATGTCGAACGACACCAACGCCACCGCCTTCTACGCGCAGGCCGACGCGAAGGTCACGCAAGCCCTCACCTTCACGGCGGGCATCCGCTGGACGCGCGAAACCAAGACGTTCAAGGTGCGCGACAACCGCGCCGCGTGCCAGGTACCCAACCCGCCCGCCTTCTGCCTGGGCGGCAGCCTGGTGGCGCTGAACGGCGTGCCCATCCCCGACCGGCAGCGCACGGCCCAATGGACGCCGCGCTTTGCCCTGAATTGGCAGGCCACCCCCGATCTTCTGGCCTTCGCGAGCGCGACCAAGGGCTTCAAGTCGGGCGGCTGGAACGCCCGGGCCACGGCCAACAACCTGTTCCTGCCCTTCGACCCCGAGATCGCCTGGAGCTACGAGGCGGGGGTCAAGTCGGAATGGTTCGACCGCCGCCTGCGTGCCAACCTCACGCTGTTCTGGCTGGAGGTGACCGACCTGCAGACCCCCTCGGCCTTCCAGAACCCGCAGACGGGGGCCATCACCTTCATCACCCAGAACTTCGCCGACTATCGCAACCGCGGGGTGGAGCTCGAACTCACCGCCGTGCCGTTCGAGGGCCTCAACCTGTACGGCAGCGTGGGCTTCCAGAAGGACAAGTACCTCGTGTCCGACTCGTTGAGCCCCAACCTCTATGGCGTGAAGTCGATCCGCCAGCAGCAGCTCGACTGCCGCGCCCAGCTTGCGGCCGGGCGGATCCCGCTCGGCGTGGGCGCGGGCAACGCGGTCGACTGCGCCCAGGGCATCGTCGACGCCAACGGCGACATCGCAGAACCCGTCCGCACGCCCGACTGGACGCTGGCCTTCGGCGGCACGTGGGACCTGCCGCTGGGGCTCAAAGGTTGGATCGTGGCGCCGGCCATCAACGTCACCTGGCGTTCGGATGTGGAAACCGGCACGTCGAACGCCAGCCTCTACCGAGGCCCCGTCACGGCGCCGGGCGGGGTCGTCTATCCCGCCAACCCCTTCGGCGGCGAGTTCATCCAGGGGTCGTTCTCCGAAGCCACCTGGCTCGTTTCGGCGGGCCTGTCCATCCGCTCGGGGGACGGCCGTTGGCTGCTGGCCGTCGAGTGCGACAACTGCACGGACGCCGAGATGGTGCTCTCGAACCTCGCCAACCACAGCTATCTCAACATGCCGCGGACCTGGCTCGTCCGCGCGCGGTATCGGTTCTGACCGCCGGGCGCGCCTCCGAGCGCGGGCGTGGGGAGTTCCGCGCCGGCTGGCCCGTGCTGTTGGGTTGCCTTGCCGGCAATGCGACGGGGGCCTCGCCCGTGCCCTACAACACCATCGGCTTCATGATGCCGCACATGGCCCGCGAGTTCGGCTGGAGCTTCGGGGCCATGTCGCTCGGCATCACGATCTTCGGCGTCCTGGCCTCCGCGCTCGCCCCGGTGTTCGGCGGCTGGGCCGACCGGTTCGGCGCCCGGCGCGTGGCGATCGCCTCGCTCCTTCTCTTCGGCCTCTCGTTCGCGGCGTTCGCGCTCGTGGGGCCGTCGCTCTGGTCCTTCTATGCGGTCTGGGTGCTCGTCGGGCTGGTCGGCATCGGCTCCACCCCCGTCACGTTCTCGCGGATCGTCAACCTCTGGTTCGTCACGCATCGGGGCCTGGCCTTGGGGCTCATGCTCCTGGGCTCCAGTCTGGCGGCATTGGTCCTTCCCCCCCTCGTCACCTGGGCGATCGGCGCGCACGGCTGGCGGATGGCCCACGTCGTGGTGGCGGGCCTGCCGCTCCTGGTCGGCCTGCCGCTCGTGCTCGCCTTGGTGCGCGAACCCCGCGCACCGGTCGCGGCCGACGCCCCCATCCCCGCCGCCGGGGTGCGCCCGGCCGAAGCCTTTCGCGACCGGCGCTTCTGGACGATCTTCGCCTCGATCTTCCTCGTCGCACTGGCCTACGGGGGGGCGCACATCCACATGCCGGAAATCGCCCGCCTCAACGGGCTCACCCCGCCGGAGGCGGCGCGGGTGATGCAGGTGCTGGCCCTGGCCATCCTGGCCGGCCGCGTCGTCACGGGCTATCTGCTCGACCGCTTCTGGGCGCCCGCCGTCTGCCTGCCCATCCTGTGCCTGCCGGCCGCCGCGGCCCTGACGCTGGCCGGCACCTCCCCCGGTTTCGCGGCCATCGCCGGCGCGGCCTTCCTGTTGGGGTTCGCGGCCGGCGCGGAGTCCGACCTCATCGCCTATCTCGCCAGCCGCTACTTCGGGATGGCGCACTACGGCCGCATCTATGGCGCGCTCTACATGGCCTTCGGCCTGTCGTCGGCCATCTCGCCCGCCCTCTACGGCCGCGTGCGCGACCTGGCCGGCACCTACGAACCCATGCTGATCGCGGCCAGCGGGCTCTTCGTGCTGGGTGCCCTGCTGCTCCTCACCCTGGGACGCTATCCCGTCCTGCGCCCAGCCGAGGCCGCGGCATGAGGATCGAGCCCTTCCTCGCCGTGGCGCTGCAGGTGCCGGCCCTCAGCGTGGAGGCGGCCGCCGACGCGGCGGAAGCCCGCGCGCGGGTGCAGGCGCGGATCGCCGAGCTCGAGGGCGAGATCGCCTCGGCCCGAGGGTTCCTCGAGCGGTTCCACGGGGTCGCCGTGGGGCTCGTGGTGCTGCCCGAGTATCTGTTCACGGGGTACGATTCCGGCCGAACGCCCGATTTCGCCGCGCGGGCGGCGTTCGCCCCCGACGGGCCGGAATACGCCGCCTTGGGGCTGGTGGCCCGCCGGCTGGGGGTGCATCTGGCCGCCAACGCCTACGAAACGGATCCCGAATTCCCGGGCCTTCACTTCCAGGCCTCGATCCTCGTCGCGCCGTCCGGCGAGGTCGTGCTGCGCTACCGGCGGCTGCATTCGCTCTACACCGCCTCCCCGCACGACGTCTGGCGCCGCTACGCCGCCCGCGGGGTGGAACGGATCTTCCCCGTGGCCGACACCGCCATCGGCCGCATCGGGGCCATCGCTTCGGAGGAGATCCTCATCCCCGAAGTCGCCCGGGCGCTGGCGCTAAGGGGGGCGGAAATCCTGGTCCACTCCTCGTCCGAGCTGGGCAGCCTTCAGCCCACGGCCAAGCACATCGCCCGCCGGGCCCGCGCGATCGAGAACCTGGCCTACGTCGTCTCGGCCAACACGGCCGGGATCCGCGGCGGCGGGCTCGCAGGCGCCGGAGCCGACGGCAACTCGGCCGTCGTCGATCCCGACGGCCGCGTACTGGCCGAGGCGCCTCCCGGCGCCAACGCGAACGCTGCCGCCGTGCTCGACGTCGAGGCGCTGCGCGCCCGAAGGCGACGCGCCGGCATGACGAACCACCTGGCCCGCTTGCGCTTGGAGCCGTTCCGGGAGATTTACGCCGGCACCGTCCTGCCGCCGGATTCCCTGTTGGCGGGTGACGAGCTGCGCCGTCCCGACCGCGGCCACGCCGTGGAGACGCTGCGGGCGGCGATCGCTCGGCTCGAAGCGCAGGGCCGGATCTAGGACTGCGAGGAGGCGCCCCATGGCCCGCGACGACATCCCGCCGCCCTACACCGCGGTCGCTCGCCATCCCATGTTTCCGGACGTCCGCCACGACGAGGCGGCGCGGTTCAACTTCCTGGCCCACCTCAACCGCTACCTGTCGCAGACCCTGGGCGCCGGCAACCGGCTGGCCTGGGAACGGCGCGTCCGCCCGGCCTTCGTGGCCGAGCACGGGCGGGAACCGCGTGACCGGCACGAGGTGCGCCGAGCGCTGAACCGCGACCCCTTCCACCGCTTCTGGAGTGCGCTGCGGCGCAACTCGATGGAGATGCGCCAGCAGAACGGGCTGTCGATCGTGCTGCGCCAGGCCCGGGACCTGGCCGAGCGAGCGGCCGCCTTCAATCGCGACCAGCCGACACTGGAACTCGATCCTGAGGTGACCACGCCGCGCTATCAGGCCGCGGTCGACATCCATTGCATGCCGGGCTCCTATCACGGCGAGCTGTTCCCGGGCGACGTCTCGGCCGGGGCCAACTACGACTGCGGCCTGTTCGCCACCACGGGCGGAGCGCTGGGCGCCCTCTCCGACGGCGGAGGGCAGGCCATCGTGCGCTGGGTGAAGGAGACCCGGCCTGGCTGGCGGCCCCGCCGCATCCTGGACGTGGGGGCCACCATCGGCCACAATGCCGTGCCCATCGCCCAGGCCTTCCCCGACGCCGACGTGTGGGCCATCGACACCGCCGCTCCCGTGCTGCGCTACGGCCACGCCCGCGCCCGGGCGCTGGGGGTGACGAACATCCGCTTCGTGCAGATGAACGCCGAGGACCTGTCGCGCTTCCCCGACGGCTTCTTCGACTGGGTGCAGACCACCATGTTCCTGCACGAACTGTCGGGCCGGGCGCTGCCCCGGATCATCGCGGAAGGGGCCCGCGTGCTGGCCCCGGGCGGGCTGATGCTGCACCTGGAGCAGCCGGCCTACACGGATGCCATGCCGCTTCTGGAACAGGCCTTGCGCGACTGGGATGCGTTCAACAACAACGAACCCTTCTGGTCGGCGATGCACGCGCTCGACGTGCCGGCCATCATGGAGGCGGCTGGCCTGCCGCGGGCGGGCCAGTTCACGGCGCGCCTCAAGGCCGTCGTCGACACCTCGGTCTTCCCCGAGGCGCGCACGGGCGAAGGCGAGGATCATGGCCGTGCGGCCGCTTGGGACGCCTACGGCGCCTGGAAACCCGCGGCCGAGGCGCGGCAGGCGGCCTAGGGCCCACGCTTCGGGCGCCACGACGGAGGCGGGCATGGACGATGCGACGCGGCTGGACCCCATCCTGGGAGCGAACCGGAAGGCCAAGGGCAAGCGGCCGGCCTATTTCGACGATCCGGCCCTGGATCGGATGCTCTCGATCCTGATGGCGGTGGCGGGCGAACTGGCGGTGGTGCGTGAACGGCTGGACACCGTCGAGCGCCTGCTGGAGGCGAAGGGCACGCTCGCGCGCGCCGACATCGAGCGCTACGCCCCCGACCGCGCGGCCGGCGAAGAACGCGGCCTGATGATGCGCGCCTACGTGGCCCGAATCCTACGCGGCGTGCAGCAGGACATGGAGGCGCTCGAAGAACTGGAGCCGCCCATCGAGGAAGTGGTGGCCGACCTGGCGCGGAGCTGACCTTCCGCACCCGGCCGGGGCGTGGCCCACCCCGCCGTGGCGGCCCTCGGGCGGGGGGCGAGCCGCCAGGCCCAGGCTTCTGGGCGGGCCTCGAAGGGCGGAGGCTCGGGCGGGGGTGAAGGGGGAAGACGCAGCCTCTGACGGCGTCATCCCACGCGGAGGCCCCGTGGGCGGGGCTCAGGGGGCGCGAGCGCCGCGCGGGCGCGGAGGCCCCGGAGGCGGGGTCGGGGAGCGCGAGCGCCGCGCGGGCGAAGCGGGAGCGGCCCGGCGGCGCGGCCCGCAGGCGGGCGCGGCCCAAGGCAGGCGTGGGTGGCCCAGGTCGGGGGTTGCCGAGGCGGGCGCGGCCCAAGGCAGGCGGGTGGCGGCTGAATGTCCCGCCGGCGCGGGGGCAGGGCCGTAACGCCCGAGCGCGTGCGCCACACCATCCCCGGTCGCCAGCCCGCGGGGCGGGCCGATCGCCGGGCGGGGCCGTGCGCTCGGCCCGGCCAAGGCGCGCTGCCGCCCAAATGCCGTGGCCCGAGGGGCGAGGCCCCTTCAGTCCGGATCCAGCGGCAACTGGGGCTGGGCGGCCGGCGGCACCAGGCCCAAGTGCCGCCAGCCGGGCGGGGTCAAGAGCCGCCCGCGCGCCGTCCGCGCGATCAGGCCCAGCTGGAGCAAGAAAGGCTCCACCACGTCCTCCAGCGTGTCGCGCGCTTCGCCCAGGCCCGCCGCCAGGGCCTCGATACCGACCGGGCCGCCACCGTGCAGGTCGGCCATCAGCCACAGGTAGCGACGGTCGAGCGGGTCGAGGCCCAGGCGGTCGACCTCCAGCCGGTCGAGCGCATCGCGCGCGAACGGGGCGTCGATGGGCCCCGGATGGTCCTGGGCGAAATCGCGCACCCGGCGCAGCAAGCGCCCGGCGATCCGCGGCGTGCCGCGGGCCCTTCGGGCGATCTCCCGGGCCCCTTCGGACGCCAGATCGAGGCCCATCAGCCGGGCGGCCCGCGTCACCACCTGGAACAGTTCGTCTTCGGTGTAGAAGGTGAGGCGCACGGGAATGCCGAACCGGTCGCGCAGCGGCTGGCCCAAAAGCCCCGTGCGGGTCGTGGCCCCGATCAAGGTGAAGGGGGGAAGCTCGATCCGAACCGACCGTGCAGCCGGGCCTTCGCCGATCAGGATGTCGAGCGCTCGGTCCTCCATCGCGGGATAGAGGATCTCCTCCACAGGCGGGCTCAAGCGATGAATCTCGTCGATGAACAGCACGTCGCGCGGCTCGAGGGCGGTGAGCAGCGCTGCGAGGTCGCCCGCCCGAGCGATCACGGGGCCCGAGGTGGCGCGGAACCCCACCCCCAGTTCGGCGGCGATGATTTGCGCGAGCGTCGTCTTGCCCAGCCCCGGGGGGCCCGCCAGCAGCACGTGGTCCAGCGCCTCGCCGCGCGCTCGGGCGGCCGCCACGAACACGGCGAGGTTCCGGCAGGCAGCCGTCTGGCCCACGAACTCGGCAAGGCGCCGGGGGCGAAGGGCGGCATCGGCGGGATCGCGCAGGCCAGGATCGCGCACCTCGCTCATCGCCCCTTCGCCCACCTCATGCCGCTCCGGCCTTCAGATGCCGCAGCGCCGCGCGCACCAGGCTCGCGGCATCCTGGCCTACGCCGGGGTCGGCCGTCACCAGCGCCAGGGCCCGGCCGGCCTCGGCCGGGCGGAAGCCCAACGCCTGCAGGGCGGCCAGCGCATCGGCCGCCGGCCCCGAGGGTGCGCTGACCTGCCGGGCGACGGAGGCCGACAGCGCGCCCGTCTTGCCCTTAAGCTCCGTTGCGATGCGGGCGGCAAGCCGCGCCCCCACCCCGGGGGCCCGGGCGATGCGGGCACGATCGTCGGCCTCGATGGCCTGGGCGAGTTCGGCCGGGGCCAGGGTCGACAACAGGGCGAGCGCCGTCCGCCCGCCGACACCCTGCACGCTCGCCAGCAGGCGGAACAGCAGCCGCTCGTCCTCGGTGGCGAAGCCGAACAGGGTGATGGCATCCTCGCGCACCTGCGTCTCGACGAGCAGGAAGGCCCGCCCGCCGACCGCCGCGCGCAGCCCCGCCAGGGTGGGGGCCGACGCCAGCACCAGGTATCCCACCCCGCCCACATCGATCACGGCGTGGTCCGCCTCCACGCGCGCCACGCGCCCCTCGAGCGACGCGATCACGCCGATGCCCGGGTGCCAAGGCCCGCGGCGGCGATGGCGATCGCCAGGGCGTCGGCCGCATCGGCGGGCACGGGGCCGCTGCACGGCAACAGCCGCGAGACCATGAAGGCCACCTGGGCCTTGTCGGCCGCCCCAGTGCCGGTCAGCGCCTGCTTGACGAAGCGCGCGGCGACTTCGGTGACGGCAAGCCCCGCCCGGCCCGCGGCCAACAAGGCCACGCCGCGGGCCTGGCCCAGCAGCAAGGCGGAGCGGGGGTTGCGGGCCACGAAGGCCTCCTCCACCGCCACGCGGTGCGGGGCGTGCCGGGCGACCACGGCCGAGATCCCGTCGAACAAGGCGACGAGCCGCCGGGCCATGGGATCGGCCGGCCGCGTGGCGATGCGCCCGTGGGCCAGATGGACGAGGTTCGGGCCCTCGGCCTCGATCACGCCCCAGCCCGTGGCGGCAAGACCGGGGTCGAGGCCCAGGATCCTCACAGCCGTTCCGCGACCTCGTCCGGGATCTCGTGGTTGCCGTAGACGGCCTGGACGTCGTCGGACTCCTCGAGCGCCTCGAGCAGGCGGACGAGCTGGCGCGCCTCCTCGAGGCCCAGCACGACCCGCATTCGCGGCCGCCACGCCAGTCGCGCCGACGACGGCTCGCCCAGACGCGCTTCAAGGCGGCGGACGATGTCGTGCAGCAGGTCGGGCGCCGTCCAGATCTCGTGCGCGTCCTCCGAGTGTTCGACGTCTTCGGCCCCGGCTTCGAGTGCCGCTTCGAACACCGTCTCGGGGCCCGCCACGGCGGCCGGATACGTCACGAGGCCCAAGCGGTCGAAGCCGTGGGTGACCGAGCCCGAGGCGCCCAGGCTGCCACCGTGCTTGGCGAAGGCGGTGCGCACGTCGGTGGCGGCTCGGTTGCGGTTGTCGGTCAAGGCCTCGACGACGAGCGCCACGCCGCCCGGCCCGAAGCCTTCGTAGCGGATTTCCTCATAGGCTTCCGCGTCGTGGCCTTCGGCCTTGCGGATGGCGCGCTCGATGTTTTCCTTGGGCATCGAGTTGGCCTTGGCGGTGGCGATCACCGCGCGCAGGCGCGGGTTGAAGGCCGGGTCGGGGCTGCCCATGCGCGCGGCGGTCGTGATCTCGCGGGCGAGCTTGGAGAAGATGCGGGAGCGCCGGGCGTCTTGCGCGCCCTTGCGGTACATGATGTTCTTGAACTTGGAATGGCCAGCCATAATGGCGCCTCTACCGCCCGGGCCCCCGGCGGAAAAGGGCGCCTCCGCGCTCCAGAAACGTGACGGGGGCTGCAGCGCAGCCCCCGTCTTCAGAACGAAACCGATCCGCTCAGCCGACCGCGTGCACGAGCCGCCGCCGACGCGCCGCCCAGCCCACGAGGCCGAAGCCCGCAATCATGAGCGCCCACGCGCCCGGCTCGGGGATGACGCCGGGCGCCGGGTTCGGCGGGCGCGAGCCGTCGGTCGTCAGCACCGACTTGCCGAGCGTGACCGCCCAATACCCTCGCTGGACGTCGATCCGGATCCGAACCTTGAGACCCGAGTTGATGTCGTCGAAGAACTGGTTGCCCAGATCGAAGCTGTTGCCGTAGCTCCACTCGTTGTTCCGACCCGTCAGATACCCGATGAAGGTCCACCTGCCGCTGTCCCAGACGTCGATCGCGTCGCGCTCGCCGAAGTCATAATCGACGTCGAAGGCCGAGATGAACAGCTTGGCCGAAGTGAAGGGGTTCGTGATGGGATTGTGCTGCCATTCTCAGTCGTCCCCGAACCACCGATAGTAAGGCCAATCATACTTCTGAGCGTCCGTCGGCACGAAGAAGCCGGTCGGTGCTTCCACGACGTCGACGTCCGCGACAGCCGGCGTAGCGACGGCCACGGCGGCCGCGCCCAACACAAGCGCTCGACGCATTGATACCTCCTGTTTTGTGCCCCTCGATAGGCTAGCAAATTATATCCGTAGATGGCAACGGATCAAGAGAAAGTTTTATGACGCGTCGGCTGCGGACGCGTCGCTCGGGGCGACCGACGTCGGACCGGCCTAACGCGCCTCGAGGCGCACGGCGGTGCCGGTGGCCGCCACCATCAGGATGGAGGCCCCCCCGCCCACCGTTTCATAGTCAAGACGGATGCCCACCACCGCATTGGCCCCGAGCTCGCTGGCGCGCGCGGCGAGCTCCTTGAGCGCGGTGTCGCGCGCTTCCTCCATCACCCGCTCATAGGCCCCTGCCCGGCCGCCGACGATGTCGCGCACGGCCGCGAACAGGTCGCGGAACAGGTTGGCGCCCACGATGGCCTCACCCGCCACCACGCCCAGATATTCCTGTACGGGGCGCCCTTCGACGCTGGGGGTGGTCGTGAGGATCATCGGACAAGCTCCTCGAGGGCGCGCTCCAGCATCACGCGGGCCAGATGCGCCCGATATTCGGCGCTCGCGTGCAGGTCTCCGATCAGATCGTCGCGCTCAAGTGGGCCCAACGACGCGAGCGCACCCGCCGCGATCGCCCGTTCCGCCTCGGTCCAGCGGAACACGCCGGCCGCCACCCCGGTGACCGCCACGCGCGGGCCTTCCCCGAAACGAGCCACCGCCACGCCGGCCAGCGCGTAGCGCGAGGCGGGATGCCGGAACTTGGCGTAAGCGAAGGCCTGGGGGATGCGAAAGGCGACCGCCCGGATCAGCTCGCCTTCTGCCAGGGCCGTGGCGAACATGCCCTGGAAGAAGTCGTCGGCCAGGTGGGTGCCGCGGTCGGTCTCGATCGTGGCATCCAGCGCGAGGGCGGCCGCCGGATAGTCGGCCGCCGGGTCGTTGTTGGCGAGCGATCCCCCCAGCGTGCCCCGGCGACGCACCTGGGGATCGCCGATGCCGGCCGCCAACCGCGCAAGCCCCGGGATCGTGGCCTGCACGAGCGGCGAGTGGGCCACGGCCGCGTGCCGCACCATCGCCCCCACGACCATCCGATCGCCCCGGCGCTCGATTCCCGAAAGGTCGGGAATGGCCGACAGATCGATCAACCGCTCGACCGCCCGCAGCCCCGTCTTCATCGCCGGGATGAGCGTGTGCCCTCCGGCCAGATAGGCGGCGTCGCCGCGGAAGGCCCCGATCGCTTCGGTCAGCGACGCGGGGCGCAGATACTGGAAGGCCGGCATCAGGCGTTCTCCGCGGCCGGGATCAGGCCCGCCTCGGCCATCGCGCGGGCCCCCAGCCGGATGGCCGCCACGATGTTCTGATAGCCCGTGCAGCGGCACAGGTTGCCCTCGAGCTCGTGGCGGATCGTCTCGTCGCTCACATGGGCTCCGTGCGTCCGGGCGATGGCGATGCCCGCCATCACCATGCCGGGCGTGCAGAAGCCGCACTGCAGCCCGTGGGCCGTGCGGAAGGCCTCCTGCATCGGATGCAGCGCCTCGGGCGTGCCCAGGCCCTCGATGGTGGTGACGTCCGCGCCGTCGCACTGGCCCACCAGGATGGTGCACGACTTCACGACCTCGCCGTCCACCATCACATGGCAGGCGCCGCACTGACTGGTGGTGCAGCCCACGTGCGTGCCGGTAAGCCCCAGCCCGTCGCGCAGCCAGTCGACGAGCAGCGTGCCCGGATGGACCGCCGCGTCGAACGTTTCGCCGTTCACCCGGATCCGCACCGCGTCCCCTCCCCTCAGGCCCGGCGGAAGGCGGCGAGCCCCGCCTGCTGTTCCGCCATCATGCGCTGCCCTTCGGCCGTGGCGCGGGCCATCGCCCACCACCGCTTGAGCCCCGGGCAGGGATCCAGCAGCTGCAGCGTTCCGTGCCGAGGCTCGAAGGTGTCCAGAAAGAAGAACACCGGCATGGCCGTGGCGTCGGCGAGGCTCGGGGCTTCGCCGCCCAGCCAGGTGGCGCCCGCCGGCCGCAGCGCTTCGAGCTTGCCGAGCGCGGCGCCGAGTTCCGACTTGGCTTGGGCTACGGCGTCCGGGTCGTCGCCAGCACGGAACAGAGCCGTGAGCGGCGGTGCGACGTACAGGTCGACCGCGCGGGCCAGCAGCCGCACGCGAGCGCGCGCCTTGGGCTCCTCGGGCAGCAGCTTCGGCCCGGGCAACACTTCGTCCAGATACTCGGCGATGACGGCCGATTCGGGCAGGGCGAAGTCGCCGTCGACCAGGCAGGGCATCTTGCCGAGGGGATTTAGGGCCAGATAGGCCTCGCTCTTGAGGCCCCCCTCGGGCATTTCGACTGGAAGATCGTGGCCCTTGAAGCGGGCCACGAGTGCCGCCCGCATCACGAAGGGAGAAAGTAGACCGCCCAGGATCTTCATGGCCGTTTCCCCCCGGTTGCCGATGGGCGCCCCATCCCCCCTCAGGCCAACCCCAAGGCCGCCTTGTACGTCTCGAGCAGCGCTTCGGCCTCGGCGCGCTTCGCGCCGTCCATGGCGCGCAAGCGCACCACGGCGCGCAGCGTGCGCACGTCATAGCCCGACGCCTTGGCCTCAGCATACACCTCGCGGATCTGCTGGCCGACGGCGGCGCGCTCGGCCTCGAGCGTCTCGATCCGTTCGACGAACTGGCGCAAGTGCTCCGCGGAGACATGGGGCAACGCCATGGCGGCCTGCTAGCCGCCCCCCCCTGGCCTGGCAACCGCGCGCCTTGCGGCCCGCCTGGCGCTCGTCCACGACCGGCCCGTGAACGACACCGGCCGCCCGCCCGCCGCTCCGGCGCCCGTCCGGGTCGGCGAACTGCTGCGGCTCGCCGGCCCGGTGGTGGCCTCGCGCCTGGCCATCATGGCCATGGGGCTCACCGACACCCTGGTCGTCGGGCGCTTCTCGGCCCGCGAGCTTGCCTATCATGCGCTGGGCTGGTCGCTCACGTCGATCGTGCTGGTGGGGGGCATCGGGCTGCTCGTGGGCACCCAGGTGTTGACCGCCCGGCACCGCGGCGCGGGCCGCCCGCACGCCACCGCCGCCGTCCTGCGGCGGGGTCTTCGCCACGCCGTCGTCATCGGCCTCGTCGCCACGATCGGACTGCTCATCGGAGGCCCGCCGCTGCTGCGTGCCACCCTGCCCCCCGACCTGGCGGCGGGCGCCATCCCCCCGATGCGTATCTTCGCCCTCTCGCTCACCCCCTATCTGGTGGCGGATGCGCTCATCTTCTGGTTCGAGGGGCACGAACGGCCGGGCCGGCCGGCCGCGGCCCTGTGGCTCGCCAACGCCGTGAACCTTGCGCTCGCCCTGTGGCTGGTGCCGGGGCGGTCGCCCTTCGGCGTCGAGGGCGCGGTGGCCGCGGGGTGGGCCACCCTGGGGGCACGCACCTTCCTGATGCTGGTGCTGTTGGGGATGCTCGTGGCGTGGCGGCCGGCCTCAGCATGGGGCGTGTTCCGCCGCCAGCCGGCGGCACCCGCCGAAGCCAGCGAACAGCGGCGGATCGGGGGGGCGGCCGGGGCGTCCTACCTGCTCGAGGCGGGCGGCTTCTCGCTCCTCAACCTGGTCGCGGGGCAAGTCTCGGCAGCGGTGGTGGCGGCCTGGGCGGTCGTGGGCAACGTGGCCTCGATCGTGTTCATGCTGCCCCTGGGGTTGGCCAACGCCACGGGCGTGCTGGTGGCCCGCTGCGTGGGCGCAGGCGATGCGGAGGGCGTCGGGCGCGCCTTCCGGCTGGGCCTGGGGCTTGCGGTGGGGAGCCTCGCCTTCGTCTCGCTCGGGTTGCTGGGGGGGGCGGCGATGGTCGCCCGCCTCTACACGGCCGACCCGGCCGTCCTGGCCCTGCTGCCACAGGGGCTGGCGCTGGGGGCGCTGTTCTTCATGGCCGACGGCGCCCAGGTGGTGGCGGCCCACGGCCTGCGCGCTCGGGGCGACATCTGGTGGCCCACGGCCGTCCATGGCCTGGCCTATGTGGTGGTGATGCTGCCGCTCGCCTGGGGGCTGGCGGTGGGCTGGGGCTGGGGGCTGTCGGGCATCCTGTGGGCCGTGATCGCAGCGAGCCTCCTGTCGGCCGCGGCGCTGGTGGCCCGATTCCGGGCCCTCGGTGTCCGCCTGCCCGGCGAGGCCGCCCAGAGAACGGTGTAGGCAGCGACCGCCCCGGCCACCCCGACCCTGGTCCCCTTTCCGAGACCGGGGCGGCCGCGGGCGGAGCTGTTCCGGCCCGGCGAAGCGGCCGGGCGGCCACCCTGCGCCGGCGTTGGCGGGGCGGACGGCCCACGCGCGTCGCGTGCTCGCGCGAACGCCGCGCCCGGCCGGCGGCTCCCATGCTGCGCACCGCACCGGGCGTGCCGGCGGCCCGACCCGCCGGCAGGCCCCCAGACGGCCATGGCCCGGCACGGCCCCGCCGTCCCCCCGGAACGCGATGGGCCGCCCCGCAGGCGCAGGGCGGCCCGAAGGTCAGGCCGACGACCCGTTCAGGCCGCGACGGCCAGGCGGCGACGGCGGGCGGCCATCCCCACCAGCCCGAAGCCCGCGATCATCAGGGCCCAGGCGGCGGGTTCGGGGATCGGGTTGATGGGCGTATCGCCGATGGTGAGATCCCGCCAGGCAAGACCGCTGTCGTAGAACTCGTCCACCCAGTTCACCACGCCGAAGCGGATCTGTAGGTGCCTGCCGCCGGCGTGAAGGTCATCCTGATCCAGCCGGTGTAGCCGCAGCCGCCGGCGTAGCAGCGGCCGCTCCAGACGCCGAGTGGCGACCAGACCGGCCCGCCCGGAATGATCGGCGTGGCCGCCGGCGTGAGGGTGACGCCGGGCGCGATCGGCGGCATCCCGAAGCCCGGGACGGTGTTGCCGCCCGGCGTGGTGCGGGCGGTGAACAGCGTGAGCGGCCCGCCGGCCCCGCCCAGCAGCTGGAAGAACGCATAGTCGGCGTAGCCCCCTCCGTCGGACGTGACGTAGTTGAATTCCAACGACAGTTCGTCCGTGCCGTTCGCCACGAAGGCGTCGGTCACGTACGTCGAGCCGTTGGTTTCACTGCCGAGCCCCAGACCCTGACCACCGACGCCACCGTTCGACGAGACCCAGCGATGGCCGCCGGTGACGACCCCGTCGGTGCCTCCGCTGAGCCCGCAGTTGCCGATGCACACGGCGGCCACAGCGGGCGCGCCGAAGAGCAGGGCCGAACACGCGGCTCCGACCGCGATCCTGTTCTTGTGGACCTCCTGTTGTGCGGCGGGAGACCCGACCCGCCACACACGCGCCAGCAAATGCCGTGCCAAAAGCATCGCCCATCCGATCGCTTGTCGGGTCAAGCCCTTAGCATGGGGCGGGCGGCCGCCGGGCGCCGCGGACTGTCAAAATTTCCGACAGTTCCCGCAGGGTTCACTCGGCCGCCGCCAAGGCCAGGCCGCCCCCCAGCTCCCCCACGAGCGCCGCCACGATCCCGTCCAGGGCTTCCGCCAAGGCCGCGAACGCCGCATTGGGCACGAGGCGTTCGAGATCCAGATAGAGCGCCCGGCACAGCTCCACTTGCACGGCGTGCACCTTCGCCTTCGGCCGGCCGTGCCGTTCGAGCGCATGGCCCCCGGCGTAGGGGTGATTGCGCGCCACCTTGAAGCCCGCTGCACGGAACAGCGCGTCCACCCGAGCCACGATCATGGGGTCGGCACTGGTGCCGTGCCGGTCGCCCAGCACCACCTCGGGCCCGCCCGGGCCCAGGGGCGGCATGGAGTGCACGTCGAGGAGCAAGGCCACCCCGTGGCGCGCGCGGGCGGCGGCCAGGCCCGCCGCCAGCGCCGCATGCCAGGGCCGGTGAAGGCGGGCGATGCGCGCCTCGGCCTCGGCCCGCGGCCAGGGGCCTGCGAGCAACGGCTCGCCCGGGCCCACGATGCGCGGAAACAGGCCGAAGCCCGCCCGTCCGCGGTCGGAAGAGGCCGCCCGCGGTCCGCCGGCCACGGCCGCGGCGTCGAAGTCGCATTCCGCCCGGTTCAGGTCGATCACGGCGCGGGCGTGCGTGGCCTCGATCAAGGGGGCGTGCCGGGCGGCCCGCTCCAGCAGGCGCCCCACCAGCGGGTCCTCCAGCCGGCGCACGGCGCGGTCCGGCACCTTCAGGCGGCGCCGGGCGGACGCCGGGATGAAGGTGCCCGAATGGGCCGACGCCAAGAGCACGGGGCTCCAGCCGTCGAGCGGGGCCGACAGGCGAAAGGGCGTCACGGCGCCAGGAGCTCCGGGATGTGCCGGGCGAAGGCGAAGAAGCCGCCCGTCGCATGGGGCCAGGCCCGCCGGTCCCAAGCGCGCAGCACGCGCACCAGGGGCACGCCCCGGGCCGCAAGCGCCTCCGCGATGCGCTCGAGCCGATCGGCCACGGGGCCCACGGCGGCGTGCGGCGTGACGATCTGCCAAAGGCCATGCCGCCCGGCGAAATCCACCATCGCCTCCTCCAGCCGGTCCTCGGGCAGCCGCTCGACGTCGATACCGAACTGTTCGGCCGCCCGTCGGCAGGCATCGGCCAGCCCCGCCTCGGCGTGGCGCCGCTTGAGCGCCGACGGATCCCCACCGATACGATCGGTGGCGGCGGCCACTGCGAAGCGCAAAGACCAGGGCATGGTTTCGGGGCTCAGATCTTCGGTGTGCAGGAACAGGCCCGTCCGGCGTTCGGGGTCGGGCTCGGGCCAACGGGGCAGCGGCACGCAGGGGGCGGGCGGCTCGGGCGGCAGCGGCGCCGCGCGGGCGGCCAACGGCGCCGTCACCCGGAAGCGGCCCAAGCTCGTGCGGCGAATGATGGCGGCATCGGCGCGATAGGTCTTCCCCGGCGTGTGGAGCCCCGCCACCCAGCGCCACGACAGCGTGTTGGCGGCAGGACACGCATCGAGCAGATGGCGGAAGAAGAGCGCCGCCCCCAGCGCCCAGGGCAGCCGCAGCGTGAAGATCCAGATCGACGCGAAGCACATGCGAGCGTGGTTGTGGAGGTAGCCCGTGGCCTTGAGCTCCTCCACCCAGAAGTCGAACGCGTCGATCCCCGTGCGCCCGGCGAGCGCGTGTTCGTAGCGGCGCGCAAGGTCGGGTTGCGCGTCCAGCTCGCGCTCGGCCTGCCTGGCGGCCGCCAGGAACCGCCGCCACAGCTCCGGCCGCTGTTCCAGATGGCCGCGGAAATAGGTGCGCCAACACAGCTCCTCCACAAACTTGCGGGCTGCGGCCAGGCCATGGGCCTGCACGGCAGCTCGGGCGACCTCCTCTTCGGTGAGCAGGCGGCGGCGGATGGCGGGTGACAGGCCCGACACATGCGTACGCGCCCCCGGCCCCTCGTCGAGGTTGCGGTGGCGCGCGTAGGCCTGGCCCGCGTTCGGCAGGAAGGCGTGAAGCCGGGCCAGCGCTTCGGCCCGCGTGGCGGGAAACGCCGGCAGCTCGTGGGGCAAGGACGCGTGCATCGGCCGCCCCCTGGCGCGAGGCCGGGGCGGCCCACAAGGCGGCGGATGGACCCTGCTCCTTCCCGCGGGTTGCCGGGGCCCGGCCGGCGAGCCATGGCAGGGCGAGGGAGGAGCCATGACACCACTCGCCGGTCGCGTGGCCGTCGTGACGGGTGCGGCATCGGGGATCGGGCGGGGCATCGCCACGGCCCTGGCCCGGGCCGGCATGCGGACCATGCTCGTCGACATCGAGGAGCCCGCGCTGCACGAGGCCCAGCAGGCGCTGGCCGCCGAGGGCCACGAGGTGGCGGCCGTACGGGCGGACGTGTCGGTGCGGGCCGATCTCGAGGCCGCGGCTCGGGCCACGCTCGCTCGGTTCGGCCGAGTGCACGTGCTCGTGTCGAATGCCGGGGTCGGCGCGGCGAGCGGTTACGGCCAGTGGACCGATGCCAGCTGGTACTGGGTGCTGGGCGTGAACCTGCGCTCGGTCATCTGGGGCACCGAAATCTTCGCCCCCCTCATCGAAGCCCACGGCGAAGGTGGGCACATCGTCAACACCGCCTCGATCGCCGGCCTGGCCCCCGTCGTGGGGCCCCAATACAACGTGACGAAGGCCGGGGTGGTGGCCTTCTCAGAAACGATGCGCGCGGCGCTTGGCCGCCGGGGCATCGGTGTGTCGGTGCTGTGCCCGGGAGTGGTGCGCACGCGCATCCTCGAATCGATGCGCAACGTTCCCGAACGCTTCCAAGGCGCCATCGAAACCCCCGAGCCCACCCCTGAGACGACGGAAGTGCTGGTGCGCTTCGCCAAGGCCATGGCCCACGGCATCGATCCCCTGTGGGTGGGCGAACTCGTGGCCGAGGCCATCATCGGAGACTGGCCCTGGATCTTCACCGACACCGAGTTCGAGCCGGAGGTAGAAGCGCGCTTTGCCGCCATCCGCCAGGGCTTCGACCGGATCCGGGGCCGCGTGCCCCGGCGGCTCTCGGCGTGAGGGCGTCGATGGTCGAGCGGGGTGCGACGCTGGAGGTTGAGGTCGAGGGCCCCATCCTGTGGGTCCGGCTCGACCGACCGGTCGTGCTCAACGCCTACAACGCCACCATGGGCGCGGAGCTCGCCCAGGCCTTCGACCGCGCCGATACGGACGATGGGATCCGCGTGGTGGTGCTCACCGCCCGGGGCCGCGTCTTCTGCGCGGGCGCCGACATGTCCGCCGGTTCCGGCGCCTTCGACCTGACACAGGGCGCCGGTGCGGGCAATTTCGGAACGCCAGGCGCCAACCAAGGAGACTTTCTTGCGGCCATCCTGCGCTGCCGCAAGCCTTCGATCGTGGCGTTCAATGGCCCGGCCGTGGGCGTGGGCCTGACCATGACCCTGCCCTGCGACATCCGCATCGCGGCGGAGGGTGCGCGCTTCGGCTGCGTCTTCACGCGGCGGGGGCTCGTGCCCGAGGCGGGTTCGGCCTGGTTCCTGCCCCGGCTCGTGGGCCTGCCCACGGCGCTGCGCTGGTGCCTGACGGGGGCCATGGTCCCGGCGGACGAGGCGCTTGTGCACGGCCTGGTGAGCGAGGTGGTACCGGCCGAGGCTTTGGCCGACCGCGCGCGGGCCCTGGCCCTCGAGATTGCCACCCACACCTCCGCCCTGGCGGTGGGGCTCACGCGGCACCTCCTCTGGCGCTTCTCGGCCGATCCCGACCCGTCGGGCGCCCTGGCGCACGACACGCGCCTCAACGTCGCGCTGGGCCGCACGGCCGAGGTTCACGAGGGCGTGGCGGCGTTTCTCGAGAAGCGCCCGCCCCGCTTTCCCGGCCGCGTATCGGCCGACTGGCCGGCCGAGGCCCCGCCGGTCCCGGGGCCAAGCGCCCGGCGGGCCTGACCGGCGCTATTTGGCCGCCACCGGCTCCGGCGCGGCGCGACGCTGCCCGGGCGCGGCCGCCACCTCGAGCAAGCGTCGGCGCAACGCCTCAAGGCGAGCCGGAGAGGTGATCTTCGCCCCCAGCAGGTCCGTAAGGTAGAAGGTGTCGACCGCGCGCTCGCCGTAGGTGGCGACATGGGCGGAATGGATGGCGATCTTGAGGCCGAAGAGCGCGTAGGTCAAGGCGAAGAGCAGGGCCGGCCGGTCGAGCGCGTTCACCTCGACCACGGTCAACCGGGTCGAGGCCTCGTTGTCGATGAAGACCTGCGGCTGGATGCGGAAGGCTTCCTGGCGGCGGCGAGGCAGGGGGCGGTTGGCCAGCCGCTCGGCGAGCCGCACCCGGCCCGTGATCGCGTCGGTGATGCCCCGGCGCAGGCGCTCGAGCTGTTCGGGCTCGGCGAAGGGGCCTCCCAACGGATCCTGCACCAGCAGGTTGTCGATGGCCATGCCGTCGCGGGTCGTGTGAATGCGGGCCCCGGCGATGTTGGCACCCGCCAGGCTGATGCCGCCTGCGATGCGGTAGAACAGTCCCGGATGATCGGCCGTATAGACCGAGACCAGGGTGCCGCGGTCGGGATCGGGGGCGAAGCGGATCGACAGCGCTTCGCCGCTTGCGTCCGCCTCGGCCATCTGGCGAAGGTTCCGGACAAGCACCTCTTCGGGTTCGGCCAGCCAATAGCTGTCGTAAAAGCGTTCGCGGTGGCGGGCCAGCACGTCGGCCGGCACGTCGCGCACGGCCGCCTCGAGGCGGGCCTTGCGCTCGGCGATGCGGGCCTCGCGACCTTTCTGCCGATGGCCGAGCCTCAGCACCTCCTCGGCCGCCTCGAAGAGGGTGGTCAGGAGCTGCGCCTTCCACCCGTTCCACACGCCCGGCCCCACGGCGCGAATGTCGACCACCGTCAGCACGAGGAGCAGCCGCAGCCGCTCGAGGCTCTTCACCTGGGCGCAGAAGTCGAGCACCGTCTTGGGGTCGGCGAGGTCGCGCTTGAAGGCCGTGGCCGACATGAGAAGGTGGTGCCGCACCAGCCAGGCCACGGTCTCGGTCTCGGCCGGCTCGAGACCCAGGCGAGGGCCGAGGCGCAGGGCCACCTCCTCGCCCAGCACCGAATGGTCGCCACCACGGCCCTTGGCGATATCGTGGAGGAGGACGGCCACGTAGAGCGCCCGGCGCGAGGCGATCTTGCGCATCAGCGCGGTCGAGAGGGGATGTTCCTGGGCGAATTCGCCCTTCTCCAGACGCGCCAAGAGCCCGATCGCCCGGATCGTGTGCTCGTCGACCGTGTAGTGGTGGTACATGTCGTACTGCATCTTGGCCACCACGCGGCCGAAGTCGGGGACGAAGCGCCCGAATACGCCGGCCTCGTTCATCCAGCGAAGCACCTTCTCTGGATCCCGGGGCGAGGTGAGGATGTCGAGGAACAGCGCATTCGCCCTCGGCTCGCGACGCACCTTCTCTCCGATCAAGGTGGCATCGCGCGCGGCCTGGCGCATTGCCTGGGGATGGATGTCGAGCCCTTCGGCATCGGCCAGATGAAACAACTCGAGCAGGCGGACGGGATCCTCGCGGAAGAAGTCGTCGGTTGGCACGTCGATCCGGCCCCGTTCGATCAGGAAGCCGCGCAACCGGCGGGGCCGGAGCAGCCAGCGGGTGAGCCGTCCCTGGAGCCGCGTGACGTCGTCGAGATGGGCAAGGAACAGGCTCGTCAGGTCGCCCACCCGGCGGGCGGTCATGAAATAGTGGCGCATGAAGCGCTCGACGGCGGCCTGTCCGCGGCGTGGCCGATACCCCATGCGCTCGGCGATCTCCCGCTGGCGGTCGAAGGTCAGCCGCTCCTCGCCGCGACCGGCCACCGTGTGCAGGTGGCAGCGGATGGCCCACAGGTGATTGAGGGCGTGTTGGAACTGCCGGTATTCGGCCGGCGTGAAGAGACCCTTGGCCACCAGCTCGGCGGGGTCGCGCGCGTCCAGGACGAACTTGCCGATCCAGAACAGGGTCTGAAGGTCGCGCAGGCCTCCCTTGCCCTCCTTGATGTGGGGCTCGACCAGGTAGCGGCTGTCGCCCAGGCGGCGGTGGCGGGCCTCGCGCTCGGCCATCTTTTCCGCCACGAAGGCCCGCGCTCGACCCTCCACCACCTCGCGGCGGAAGCGGGCGGCGAGCTCGTCGGCCAAGGCCCCATCGCCCCAGAGGTACCGGGATTCGAGAAGCGCCGTCCGGACCGACAGATCCGCCCGAGCCATGCGGATCGCCTCGTCCACCGTACGGACCGAATGGCCGACCTTCAGCCCGACGTCCCACAGGGTGTAGAAGAGGGACTCGGCCACCTGCTCCACCCAGGCGGTGGCGCGCATCGGAGCGAGCACCATCAGGTCGACGTCGGAGAAGGGGGCGAGTTCGCCTCGGCCATGGCCGCCCACGGCCACCAGGGCCAGGCGCTCGGCCAGGGTCGGATTGTCGTTGGGCCACAACTCCGCCACCGTCACGTCGAAGGCCACGCGGAGCACCTGGTCCACCAGGAAACATTGCGCGCGGGCGTACTCGAGGCCGCGGGTGGGCTGGGCCTCGAGGCGTCGGGCCAGCACCGCGCGACCTTGGGCCAACGCCCGGCGCAGCACGCGCACGAGCGCGGCCCGGCGTTCTTCGAGGGGCGCGGCGCGGACGGCCGCCTCGGCCTCGGCCATCACGAACCGACGGTCGATGATCTCGCGCCGGTTGGGCACCGCGTCAAACAGGGCGCGCATGCGCCTGACCATAGGGAGGGACGGCGCGCCTGCCCACCCTGCCCGGCGCCCGTCCCGTCGGCTTGGCAAGCCGCTCCCCCGCCGCTAGCCGGCCAAAGGGGAGGAGATCCATGGACGCCACATCCGGGCCCGACGCGGCCCAGCTCGTCGACGCACGCCGGCGCGTGGGGGGCCTGTATGCCTGGTGGGTGCTCGCCGTCCTCGTGCTGGTCTACGTCGTCAACTTCGTCGACCGCCAGATCATGGCCATCCTGGCCGACGACATCCGCGCAGATTTGGGCGTGGGCGATGCCGAGATGGGTTTCCTATACGGGACCGTCTTCGGGGTCTTCTACGCCTTGTTCGGCATTCCGCTGGGCCGCCTGGCCGACGGCTGGCACCGCATCCGCCTGCTCACGATCGGCCTCGCGCTCTGGTCGGCGATGACGGCGCTTTCCGGCTTCGCGCGCAGCTTCAACCAGTTGGCGGCCGCGCGGATCGGCGTGGGGGTGGGCGAGGCGTCGGCCAGCCCGGTGGCGTTCTCGGTGCTCTCCGACTATTTCCCGCGGGAGAAACGGGCCACCGCGCTCGCCATCTATTCCTCGGGCCTCTACATCGGCGGCGGGCTGTCCCTCTTCATCGGCGGGCTCATCGTCAACCGCTGGAACGCCACCTTTCCCGACGGCGGCCCGCTGGGCTTGGTGGGTTGGCAGGCGGCCTTCGTGATCGTGGGTTTGCCGGGACTGCTCCTGGCGCTCGTGGTGGCGACGCTCAAGGAGCCCATCCGGGGTCTGGCCGACGGCATCGCAAGCCCTCCCGAGCCCCGGCCCTTCGCGCGCTTCTTCGCCGAGCTCTCGAGCGTGCTGCCACCCCTCACCCTGCTCCACGCGGCGCGGTTCGGGCGCCGGGCGCTCGCCGCCAACCTGTGGGCCCTCGTGGTGGCGGGCCTGCTGGTGGCCCTCGTGGTCCGCGTCACGGGCAACGCCCCGCAGTGGATCGCCATCGGGCTTGCGGGCTACGCCATCTTCAGCTGGGCGCAGTCGATCCGCCGGCGCGATCCCCCCACCTTCGCCCTCATCTGGGGCACGCCCGCGTTCCTCTATCTCGTGGGCGCGTTCGGGCTCATCTCGATGATCGGATACGCCACGGCGTTTTGGCAGGCACCCTACGCCCTGCGCGTGTTCGCGGCCGACCGGGCGCTGGCCGGCCTGTTCCTGGGCGGCGGCGGGGCCTTGGGCGGATTCCTGGGCGTGATCCTGGGCGGCCGCCTGTCCGACGCGTTCAAGGCCCGCCACCCGTCCGGCCGGATCCTGATCGGCTTCGTGGCGCTCCTGGGCGCAGCCCCCTTCTTCATCGCCCAATTCACCGTCACCGACGAGACGGTCTTCTACGTCGTGGCCTTCCTCGCCTCGGTGTTCGCCTCCACCTGGGTGGGGGTGGCGGCCGCCACGGTGCAAGACCTGGTGCTGCCGCGCATGCGCGGGGCCGCCACCGCCACCTATTTCCTGGGCACCACCATCATCGGCCTGGGGCTCGGGCCCTTCTACGTGGGCAAGATGTCCGAGGTCCTGGGCGACCTCGGCCAGGCGGTGCTCTCGCTCTACGTCTTCGCGCCCCTCGTCATCCTGCTGCTCGTCCTCCTGTTCCGCGCGCTGCCCCAGGCCGAGGCCAGTCGGGTCGAGCGGGCGCGGGCTGCCGGGGAGAAGATATGAACCTGTCGATCGAGCGGCTGTTCGGCGTGGCCGGCAAGACGGTGGTGATCACGGGCGGCAGCCGGGGCATCGGCGAGATGATCGCGCGGGCCTACGTGGCCAACGGCGCCAGGGTGCTGCTGACCGCACGCCGGGCGGCGGAACTCTCGGCCCTGGTGGCCGAACTCGGCCCCTTGGCGGAAGGCGTTCCGGCCGACCTGTCGACTCTGGACGGCATCGAGGCCTTCGCCGCCGAGGTCGAGGCGCGCACGGCGAAGGTGGACGTCTTGTTCAACAACGCCGGGGCCACGTGGGGCGAAACCTTCGACGCCTTCCCCGAGACCGGCTGGAACAAGGTGATGGATCTCAACGTCAAGTCGGTCTTCTTCCTCACCCGGCGGCTCGTGCGCCTGCTCGAGGCGGCCGCCCAGGGGGAGGAGATGGCGCGTGTCATCAACGTGGGTTCGATCGACGGCCTGCACGTGAGCCCCATGGAGACCTACAGCTACGCCGCCTCCAAGGCGGCCGTGCTGCACCTCACCCGGATGATGGCGAAGTTCCTGGCCCCGCGCGGGATTCTCGTGAACGCGATGGCCCCTGGCTATTTCCCGTCGCGCATGACGGCCGGGGTGGCCGAACGGGTCGACCGCGAGGTCATGGCCGCGACCCCGCTGGGCCGCTGGGGTCGCCTCGAAGACATGGCCGGCGTGGCGCTGTTCCTGGGCAGCCGGGCCTCGGCCTATCTGTGCGGCAGCGTCGTGGTGGCCGACGGCGGCTATGCCACCACGGCCTAGGGTGAGGGCGCCTCGTGGGGGACTCCGCCACGCGAGCGCCGGCCCACGCCCTCAACCCGCCAGGACGACGACATGCCCCAGCAGACCCCCCGACGCTCCGGGGACGGGGAGATCCCGGGCCAGCGGGCCGCGCAGGCTCCGCCCTGAGGTCGGGCAATCGGGGCGCCAGGGGATGGGCGATGCGCGCGCCGGGCCGTGGCGGCCGGCGCAGGCCGCCGGGCCCGGCGCCCGGCCGACCCCCCCCCCGCGGGGCCCGGTCGCGCCGGCGAGCGCCCCCGGGCCCGCCCGTTGCCGAAACTCAGGTCAACCAG
>JANWWL010000007.1 GCA_025056155.1 Sphingomonadaceae bacterium | reverse complement strand
CGTCCCACACGCTGTCCCACACCGGGCGTGAGATGGGAAGAGCGCCTCGGCGACAGCCTGAGCCCTAACCCACGACGAAACCGGGGGAACCCCAGCAGCGAGAGACCCAGAGCAAAACGGGGAGACGAGAGGCTGGCGGAGAGGGAGGGATTCGAACCCTCGGTGGGCATGCACCCACAACGGTTTTCGAGACCGCCGCATTCGACCGCTCTGCCACCTCTCCGCACCGGGTCCGCGGCGCTTCGCCCTTAAGCCCATGGGCCCCCGCCCGGCAAGGCGGGGCTTTTCGCCCCGCACGCGCAACCTATATGTAGCTGGGAAGCCGCCGTGATGGGGCGGCAGGGAACGACGACGATGAACGACCCGACGAACACCCCGACGGGTGCTCCGGCGGTCGCGCCAGCCCAAACGCCGGGCACCGCACCACAAGTCTACGAGGCCCAATTCCGGATCGGCGACGTGGTGCGCCACCGGATCTTCCCGTTCCGGGGGGTCATCTTCGACGTGGACCCCGTGTTCTCGAACACGGAAGAATGGTGGCAGGCAATCCCGGAAGAAATCCGCCCGCGGAAGGACCAGCCCTTCTATCATCTGCTAGCCGAAAACGAGGAGACGAGCTACGTCGCCTACGTCAGCCAGCAGAACCTGGTGCGCGAGGAGCGGCCTGCCCCGGTCAACCACCCGGCGGTGCACCAGATCTTCGCCGAATTTCGCGACGGCCGATACCACCTGCGGCCACGCATCATGAACTGATCGCCCGCCGCGGTGGCGGGGCGGTCTCGGTCGGGCTGGGCGCGCAGACGGCTTGACCCGACGGGCGCCGTGCCGCCGCCAGGGCGCCGTTCGGTTACGCGAGCGAAGCGGCGCACGGCACGCCCGTGCTTCCCCTCCCTGCGTGGCCGGGTGCCCGACCGCGGCGCGCGACCGGTTTCGGGGCGTCCATGAACGCCGCGCCCCGCACCTTGGGTTCCGGCCCGCGCGCGCCGGCCAGCGCCCGCCCAGGCGGGCCGGAGGGCTCGCACCCCCGACGCGGTGGGACCGCACGCCTGGCCGCTGGCGGCTGCCCCTTGCGCCGGCGCCGGCGGCCAAGCACCGACGCCAGGCCATGGGGCCTGGCATCTTCGCATTGTCTTCCGGTCCGCCGCCGTGCGGTGTGGCCGTCCTCCGTCTCTCCGGCCAGGGGGTGCTCCGGGCGGTGGGTCGGCTGCTGCGCGCACGTCGCCTGCCCGCACCCCGGCGTGCGAGCGTGCGGACCCTGGTCGACCCCGCGAGCAGGCAGCCCCTCGATCGCGCCCTGGTGCTCGTCTTTCCCGCGCCGGCCAGCTTCACGGGGGAGGACATGGCCGAGCTTCACCTGCACGGCGGGCCGGCAGTGGTGGCCGCCGTTCAGCAAGCCCTTCAGGCGCTGGGGTTGAGACCGGCGGAAGCGGGTGAGTTCACGCGGCGGGCTTTCGAGGGAGGGCGGATTGACCTGACCCAGGCCGAGGCGCTGGCTGACCTGATCGCCGCCGAAACGGAAGCGCAACGCGCCCAGGCACTGGCGGGGGCGGGCGGCCGGCTGCGGGCGTTGGCCGAAGGATGGCGGGCGCGGCTCGTCGAGCTGCGGGCGCTGGCCGAGGCCGAGCTTGACTTTGCCGACGAGCCCGACGTGGGCTCGACCGACCTGGGGCCCGCCCTCGCGACGCTCGCGGCCGAGGTGGAACAGGCCCTGGCCTCCGCCCCCGTGGCCGAGCGCGTGCGGCAAGGGCTGGTGATTGCCGTCACGGGGCCCCCGAACGCGGGGAAATCGACGCTCGTCAACGCGCTGGCGGCGCGCGAGGTGGCGATCGTCAGTCCTCATCCCGGCACGACGCGGGACGTGATCGAGGTGCGGCTGGACCTGGGCGGCGTTCCGGCGACCCTTCTCGACACCGCGGGCCTGCGGGACAGCAGCGATCCCGTCGAGGCGGAAGGGATCCGCCGGGCCCGCGCTCGGGCGGCGGAGGCGGACCTGGTGCTGGCGCTGGGCGACGGGCCCGGTCTGCGGGTGGTGAACCGCATCGACCTGACGGGCGAGGCGCCGGGCATCCGCGACGGCGTGGCCTACGTGTCGGCGCTGACGGGTGCGGGGCTCGATGAGCTTCGGGCATGGCTCGTGGCCTGGGCGCGCCGCCAGGTGCCTCGAGGGGAGCCGCCCGTGGTGACGACGGCGCGCCAGGCCCAGCTCCTGGGCGAGACGCAGGCGTGCCTGCGGGAGGCCCTCGTGGAGCGCGATCCCGTGCTGCGAGCGGAGGCGCTTCGGCTGGCCGCCGACGCGCTCGGCCGCCTGACGGGGGCGATCGGCCCTGAGGAGGTGTTGGGGGCCATCTTCGGGCGGTTCTGCATCGGCAAGTGAGGGAGGGGCCGTGGGTGCTGACGACGATCGGCGCCTTCTCGATTCTGAAAAAGCCATCCGACCGGGACGCGGGCACGCTCACCGTCCGCGCGCGCGTGCGCGCCGACCCCGAGGCGCTGGCGCGCCACCTGCCGGAGACGGGCGGGATCGCCGACGGGGTCGGGACCGACTATCCCTTCGGGATGCTGGCGCCGCGTGCCGCCGTGGCGCGGGCGCTGGCCGGGCTTGCCGAGGGCATCGGTGATCGGGACTTCAAGGATGCGGTCGGGGCGCGACGGGGCCCGGCGCGTGCTGCGGTCTTCGGCGCGGTGTGAGGGGAACTGCGGCGCTTGGAGCGTGGGGAGAGTCGAACGTTCCACGTGGAACAGCCGTTGCCGGCCCTCGGCGCTGTGCCCATATCGCAGGCATGATTCGGGCGGACGTCATCGTCGTGGGGGGCGGGCACGCCGGGGCCGAGGCCGCGGCGGCGGCGGCGCGCCTCGGCGCGCGGGTCGCCCTCGTCACCCTCAAGGCCGACAACCTGGGGCAAATGAGCTGCAACCCCGCCATCGGCGGGCTGGGCAAGGGTCACCTGGTGCGGGAGATCGACGCCCTCGACGGTCTGATGGGCCGGGCGGCCGACTACGCCGGAATTCAGTTCCGCTTGCTCAACCGCTCGCGCGGGCCGGCCGTGCAGGGTCCCCGCGCCCAGGCGGACCGCCGCCGCTACGCATCGGCGCTCCGCGCTCTGCTGGCCGAGGAACCGCTGGTGCGCGTCATCGAAGCGGAAGTGACCGACCTCGTGGTCGAGGAAGGACACTGTGCGGGCGTCGTGACGCCGCAAGGGCCGTTCCGCGCCGGAGCCGTCGTCCTCACCACGGGCACCTTCCTGGGCGGCGTGATGCACGTGGGCGAGCGCCGCATGGCGGGCGGCCGAACCGGCGAGCGGGCGGCGAACGCGCTCGCGGCGCGGCTGCGCGCCCTGGAGCTGCCCCTCGCCCGCCTCAAGACCGGAACCCCGCCACGGCTTGACGGCCGGACCATCGACTGGGCGGGGCTCGACGTCCAACCGGGCGATGCGCAACCGGTCTTCTTCTCGGGCCTCACCCGCGCCCCCGTCGCCCCGCAGGTGGACTGCTACCTCACCCGCACGACCCCCGCCACGCACGCCCTTATCCGCGCCAACCTGGGCCGCTCGCCCCTCTACGCCGGGCGCATCGCGGGGGTGGGGCCGCGCTATTGCCCGTCCATCGAGGACAAGGTGGTCCGTTTCAGCGACCGCGACGGCCACACGATCTTCCTCGAGCCCGAAGGACTGGACGACCCCACCATCTACCCCAACGGCCTCTCGACCAGCCTGCCCGAGGGCGTGCAGGTAGACCTGGTGCGCACCATCCCGGGCCTCGAGCGGGCCCGCATCCTGCGCCCGGGCTATGCGGTGGAATATGATCACGTGGACCCCCGGTCACTGACCCGCAGCCTCGAGGTCCGCGCGCTGCCGGGCCTGTTCCTGGCGGGTCAGATCAACGGCACCACCGGCTACGAGGAGGCCGCCGCCCAGGGCCTGGTGGCCGGGCTCAACGCCGCCCGCCAGGCCGGGGGCCTGCCTCCGGTCGTCCTCGACCGCGCGTCGAGCTACACTGGGGTGATGATCGACGATCTCGTCACCCACGGGGTGACCGAGCCCTATCGCATGTTCACCTCGCGCGCCGAATTCCGGCTGCGCCTTCGGGCCGACAACGCCGACCTGCGGCTCACGCCCCTTGGCCTCGAGCTGGGCTGCGTGGGCGCGGCCCGCGCCCGCGCCTTCCGCCAACGGGCCGAGGCGGTGGTGGCGCTCGAGCGGCTGCTGGCCACGGCCACGGCCACCACCGCCCAGCTCGTGGCGGCGGGTGCGGCCGTCACTGGCCACGGCCAACGGCTGAGCCTTCAGGAATGGCTGCGGTTCCCCGGTGTCACGCTCGCGCACCTCGCCCGGATCGAACCCCGCATTCAGGGCCACTCCCGCGACGTGCAGGAAACGGTCGAGACCGACGCGCGCTACGCTGTCTACCTGGCGCGTGCCGAGGAGGAGCGCGCCCGGCTCGCGCGGGACGAGGCGATGGCGATACCGCCCGACTTCGACTTCGCCGCCGTCCCGGGCCTGTCGCGCGAGATGGTGGAACGGCTGGCGTCGGTCCGGCCCGAATCGCTCGGCCAGGCGGCCCGCGTGGCCGGAGTGACTCCGGCCGCTCTCACCGCGCTGGCGGCCGCCCTGCGGCGCCGGACGCTGGCCCGCGCGGCGTGACGCCCGACGAGTTCGCGACCCTCTTCGCCGTTCCACGTGGAACGCTCGAGCGCCTCGCCCGCTATGAAGCCCTGCTCCGCGACCACCAGCGGCGCATGAACCTGGTGGCGTCCTCAACACTTGCCGACGTCTGGGGCCGCCATTTCGCCGACAGCGCTCAGCTCGCCGCGGTCGTGCCGCCGGGCCGCCACTGGCTCGACGTGGGCTCGGGAGCGGGCTTTCCCGGCCTGGTGCTGGCCCTCCTGGGGCACGGCCCCGTTACCCTGGTCGAATCGGTCGCCAAGAAATGCCGGTTCCTCCACGCCGCCGCCGCCGAGCTCGGCCTGGAGGCCCAGGTTCGGGTGATCCACGCCCGCATCGAACGGCTGCCCCCCCAGGGCGCCCAGGTCATCACCGCGCGGGCGACCGCCTCCCTCGATCGCCTGCTGGACTGGACGCTGGTCCACGGCGGCCCCGGCGCGCTGTGGGTGCTGCCGAAGGGCCGCACCTGGGCCCGCGAGGTGGCCGCCGCCCGCGCCCGCTTCCGCTTCGACCTTGGGCTGGTAGTAAGCCGCACCGATCCGGAGGCGCGAATCCTCCTCCTCAAGGATCCAGCGCGGAAGGCAGGCCCATGCGCACCATCGCGGTCGCCAACCAGAAAGGCGGAGTCGGCAAGACGACCACCGCCGTCAACCTCGCCACCGCGCTCGCGGCCGCCGGCCGACGCGTTCTCGTGATCGACCTCGACCCGCAAGGCAACGCCTCGACGGGGTTCGGCCTGGCCCGCGACCAACGCTCACCGTCCACGTACGAAGTCCTCTCCGAGCCGGCGCGGCTGCCGGAGGCGCTGCGGCCCACCATGGTGCCAGGACTTTCGCTGCTGCCCGCCACCGACGCGCTGGCGGGGGCGGAAGTCGAGCTGGTGGGCGAAGACAAGCCCACCGAGCGCCTGCGCGACGCACTCTCCGGCCTTGCGGGCTTTGACCTGGTCTTCATCGACTGCCCGCCCTCGCTCGGTCTCCTCACCCTCAACGCGCTCGTGGCCGCCGACGAGGTCCTCATCCCCCTCCAGGCCGAATTCTACGCGCTCGAGGGCCTGACCCAGCTGCTGAAGACGGTCGAGCAGGTGAAGACCCGCGGCAATCCGCGGCTGAAGCTTGCGGGCGTGGTGCTCACCATGGTCGACCGGCGCAACAACCTGTGCGACCAGGTGGAGGCCGACGTCCGCGCGGCGCTGGGCGCACAGGTGTTCACCACCGTCATCCCCCGCAACGTGCGGCTGTCGGAAGCGCCGAGCCACGGGATGCCGGCCCTGCTCTACGACCTCAGGTGCCCCGGGTCGGCGGCCTACATCGCGCTGGCCCGCGAATTCGGCTGACGACGGAGGCCCCCATGGCCAAGCCTTCGCGCGGATTGGGCAAGGGGCTGCAGGCCCTCCTGGACGAGATGGGCGCCCCCCGGCCCGCAGACGCCCCCACGCGCATCCCGATTGACCTGATCGAGCCCAATCCGGCCCAGCCCCGCCGGCGGTTCGACGAAGCCGCACTGGCCGAGCTCGCGGCCTCGATCCGAGCCCAGGGCATCCTCCAGCCGCTGCTGCTGCGGCCGCTGGCCCAGGGCCGCTACCAGATCGTGGCGGGCGAACGCCGCTGGCGCGCCGCGCAGCGGGCCGGGCTGGCCGAGGTGCCCGCCGTCGTGCGGGATCTCGACGATGGTCAGGTGCTCCAGGTGGCGCTCATCGAGAACCTGCAGCGCGCCGACCTGGACCCGATCGAGGAAGCGGAGGCCTACCGGCGCCTGGCGGACGAGTTCGGCCACACGCAGGAGCGCATCGCCGAACTCACCGGCAAGTCGCGGCCGCATGTTGCGAACATGCTGCGGCTTTTGGCGCTGCCTAAGGGCGTGCGCGCGCTCCTGGCGGAGGGGGCGCTGAGCGTAGGGCATGGGAAGCTGCTCGCCTCCGCACCTGATCCCGAAGGCCTGGCGCGCCGGGTGGTGGCGGCGGGGCTCACGGTGCGCCAGCTGGAAGCGCTGCTCCGGCGCCAGTCGCGAGGGGCGGCGCGCGAGCCCATGCGCCCCGATCCCGACCGGGAGGCGTTGGAAGCGCAGCTGTCGGAGGCGCTCGGCTGTCCCGTGTCGATCCGGATGCGCGGGGCCGGCGGCGACCTCGTCATCCGCTTTGCCAACCTCGACCAGCTAGATGCGCTGTTGGCAAAGCTCCAATCTTGACGCTTGTGACGCGAAACGTTTGAGCGACAACGGACGGATCGACGGCGATGGCGGTTCCTGACTATCAGACGTTGATGCGCCCACTGCTCGAGGAGGCGGCGGCCGCGCCAGGCGATCTGTCCGTGATCGAGGTCGTTCCCAAGATCGCCGAACGATTCGCGCTCACCCAGAAGGATCTCGCGCAGACAGTCCCTAGTGGTTCGCAATCGTTGCTTTACAACAGGATCGCCTGGGCCAAGACGTACCTAGTGAAAGCCGGCCTGCTGAACATTCCGAGCCGGGGCAGGTTCCGGATCACCCCTGCCGGCCGGGATTTCCTGCAAGCCCGACAGGGGCCCATCAAGACGGCCCACCTGAAGGCGATCCCGGAGTTCCAGGAGTGGAAAGGCGCATCGGCTTCGCAGTCGGCCGCCGACGAAGGCCATGCGGCCGAATCCGCCGCGCTGTCGCCGGACGACATGATCAGCCAAGGGCTCGCTCGCATCGAGGAGGGGCTCGTGCAGGAGATCCTCGACAGGCTGAAGGGCGCGCATCCCAAGAGGTTCGAGGCGATCGTCATCGATCTTCTCAAGTCGATGGGTTACGGGGTCGATGAAGACAGCTTCCTCCAGACGCCTTACGTCGGAGATGACGGGATCGACGGGATCATTCGCGAGGACAAACTCGGTCTTGATCTCATTTATATCCAAGCGAAGAGATACACGGAGGGGTCGGTCGGTCAGCCTTCCGTTCAGCAATTCGTCGGTTCGATGGAAGGCCACAACGCAAGCC
This sequence comes from Sphingomonadaceae bacterium, assembly GCA_025056155.1. Taxonomy (GTDB): domain Bacteria; phylum Pseudomonadota; class Alphaproteobacteria; order Sphingomonadales; family Sphingomonadaceae; genus Thermaurantiacus. The sequence goes on along the minus strand of JANWWL010000007.1, from coordinate 191,316 downwards.
GAGGCGTTTTCGTTACCACGGCCACGTTCTCCGAGAAAGCGCGAAACTTCGTCAGGACCATCAACAAGCGCGTGATCCTGATCGATGGGCCGCGTCTTGCAAGGCTCTGCCTCGACCACGGGGTCGGAACAAGGACGACACGCACGATCACGCTGCGCGCGATCGATCCGGAGTACTTCGAAGGCGGTTGAGGGGAATGGAATTTAGGCGCTCGGCTGCCCTATCGTTGAACTGGCGCTCTTCGACGGCCCGGCCTACCGCGCGGCGTGTCTGCGGTGACTTCGCCAGCAGCCTGTACGCGCCGATGGCGTAGAGGGTGAGGTTGACCGCGGCGAAGCTGGCCCAGAACACCTCCTCCGATACGTCGGGCGGCATCACCCCGAACCGGGGGTTCACCACCACCTGGCTCACCCCCGCCATCACGAGCCCCAACCACGAAAAGCCCATGTTGACGCGGTGCCCCGCAAGCCGCGCGGGATCCCGCGTGCGCCGGAAGCGCACAAGATCCCGCAGGCCAAGGCCCAAGCTCAGCGCCCCCAGCACCGCGAACGGGACAAAGGGGCTCACCCGCCCCCAGGCGAGCGTGCCGAGCGCGGTGCCCAGCACCACCACCATGCCCGCCACGTACACCCATCCAAGCACGCGGTGCCGTGCCGTGCCAGGCCGGTCGCACAGCTGGACGAACCCCACCGGCAGTGCCACGAGCGCCGCGGCGAGGTGGGCCTTCAGCAGCAGGGGAAGGTCAGCAAGCATGAGCGGGCCTCCAGACTTCGACACGCACCATCCCTGCCCCGTTGGGCCTGGGCTCGCCCAGGGCCGGTTCGCGAGCGCCGCCGCCGCCTTCGCGACCGGCCCCCGGCCCCGGTTTCGCGCTTCGTGAACGCGGCCTTCGAACGCCTGCTGGCCACAGGTGCGCTCGTGGGAATCGCGCTCGCCGTGGCCACGGGCCCCTTCCTCACCGCCCTCTTGCCGCTGCCGCGCCGCGTGGCCTTCTGGACCGCCCTCGTCGCCTGGAACGCGCTCAAGTGGTGGGCTTGGATGCGGCTGGTGGTGCCGCGCGTGCCCTGGCTCAGGGGCCTGACGGGCGTGGGGCTCGGGGCCCTGTTGCTGAACCTGCCCCTGCCCTACGAGGTGGGCTTCGCCTATCAGGCGGTGGGGATCGCCGGCCAGCCCCCATTCCTGCCCGTCTTCGCAACCGCCCTCCTCATCTCGGCCGCCATCGCGGGCCTGGTGGCCGCCGCCACGCCGCCCCCGCGGACCGCGCCCCCGCTCCCCACGCCCCCGCTCCCCGCTCCCGCGGCCGCCGGGCCGCCGCCGCGCGCGACCCCGCCCCCCGGGGCGCCTTCCCCACCGGCGCCGACCACCTCCGATGCCCAACCGCCCGAGGGCGAACCCCGCGGCATCGCCCGGCGCATTGCACCGCAGACGGTGGAAGCCCTGACAGCCGAGGACCACTACGTGCGCATCCACCTGGTGGGCGGCGCCTCGCGCCTCGAACTGTCGCGGCTGAGCGATGCCATCGAGGACTTTGCGGGTCTCGACGGCGAACGGGTGCACCGAGGGGCCTGGGTTGCCGCCCGCGCCGTGGCAGGTGCCGAGCGACGGGGCCGGCGCTGGTGGTTGGTGACGCGTTCGGGCCTTAAGCTTCCCGTCTCGGAGCGGCACCTGCCCCGCGTGCGCGCTCGGGGCTGGCTCAAAGCGCCAGGTGCACCGCCTTGAGCTCGAGATACTCGTCGATCCCGTGGCGCGAGCCTTCCCGACCCAGGCCCGACTGTTTCCAGCCGCCGAACGGGGCCACCTCGTTCGAGATGATCCCGGTGTTCACGCCCACGATGCCGTATTCCAGCGCTTCGGTCACGCGGAAGATACGGGCGGCATCCCGTGCGTACAGGTAGGCGGCAAGCCCATATTCGGTGGCGTTGGCCGCCGCGATCGCCTCGTCCTCGGTTGCGAAGCGGAACACCGGGGCCAGGGGCCCGAAGGTTTCTTCACGGGCCACCTTCATGGCCGGTGTTGCGCCGGCCACCACCGTGGGCGTGAAGAAGTTGCCCCCCAACGCATGCCGCCGGCCGCCCGTCACCAGCCGCGCACCATGGGCGAGCGCGTCGGCCAGATGCTCTTCCACCTTGGCCACGGCGGCGGAATCGATGAGTGGCCCGATCTCGACCCCGGGCTTGAGGCCCGGGCCCACCTCGAGCGCCTCCACCCGCCGGGCCAGGCGCGCCACGAAGGCATCGTGGATACCGTCTTGCACCAGAAGGCGGTTGGCGCACACGCAGGTTTGGCCGGCGTTGCGGAACTTGCACAGCAGGGCCCCGTCGACGGCCGCCTCGAGGTCGGCATCGTCGAAGACGATGAACGGAGCGTTGCCGCCAAGTTCCAGCGAGACGCGCTGCACCTGCCGGGCGGCGAGCGCCATCAGCCGCCGGCCCGTCTCCGTCGAGCCCGTGAACGACAGTTTGCGCACGGCAGGATGCGTGGTGAACACCTCCGCCGCCGTCTGGGCGCGCGCGGGCAGTACCTGGAGGAGGGCCGGATCGAGCCCCGCCTCGGCCGCCAGGCGCGCCAGGGCCAAGGCCGTGAGCGGCGTCGCCGAGGCGGGCTTCACCACCATGGCGCAGCCGGCGGCCAGGGCCGGGGCGGCCTTGCGCGTCACCATCGCCGCCGGGAAGTTCCAGGGCGTGATCGCGGCCGCCACGCCCACGGGCTGGCGCAGCACCAGGATGCGCCGGCCCGGCGTCGGGGCGGGCACCACTTCGCCCTCAATTCGCTTGCCCTCTTCGGCGAACCACTCGATGAAGCTTGCCGCGTAGGCGATTTCGCTCCGCGCTTCGGCCAGCGGCTTGCTCTGTTCCAGGGTCATCAGGATTGCCAGATCGTCCTGGTGGGCCATCACCCGCTCGAACCAGCGGCGCAGCACGGCCGCCCGGCCCTTCGGGGGTGTGGCCGCCCAGGGTCGCATGGCCTCGGCCGCCCCGTCGATGGCGGCGGCGATCTCCGCCGGTTCAAGAAGGGGAACGTGCGCCAGCACCGCCCCGGTCGCCTTGTCGGTCACGGCCAGGTCGGCCCGCGCCACGAGGCGGCCGGCCACCCACGCCGTCCCCTCCAAGAAGTCGGCCCGCGCCAGCGGTGCGCGCGTTCATTCGGCGGCACCCTCCTGTGGCGAACCCACCGCCGCAGGGCGCTGGCGCCGTTCGGTCACGCGGATGGCCAGGATCGAGGTTTCGTAGAGCAGGATGAGCGGGATCGCCAGCAACAGCTGCGACACGACGTCGGGCGGGGTGAAGATGGCGGCCACCACGAAGGCCGCGACGATCGCATAACGCCGCGCCTTCACGAGGTGATCCAACGACAGGAGGCCAGCGCGCACCAGCAGCACGAGCAGCACGGGCAGCAGGAAGGCCACGCCGAAGGCGAACAGGAACTGCATCACGAACGAAAGATACGCACCCACCGACGGCAGCGCTTCCTGCGCGATCCCGCCAAGGTCGCCCTCGAAGCCCAGGAGGAACTTGAGCGCCACGGGAATGGCCACGAAATAGGCGAACGCGGCCCCGGCGCCGAACAGGAACGGAGTGGCCACCAGGAACGGCAGCAGCGCGGCCTTCTCGCGCCGGTAGAGGCCGGGGGCCACGAATTTCCACACCTGGATGGCGATCACGGGAAAGGCCAGCATCAGCGCGGCGAAGAAGGCCACCCGCACCTGCACGAGGAACGCCTCGAACATCTGGGTGAAGATCACGCGGTCCTGCCCGGCCGCCACGAGCGGCTGCACGAGCACCGAGAAGATGGGCCGCGCCCAGGCGAAGCAGGCCAGGAACGCCACCAGGAAGGCGGCCAGCGACCAGAGGAGCCGCTGGCGCAGCTCGATCAGGTGCTCGACGAGCGGGCGCGGCGTGTCGTCGATGTCGTCCAGCATGGTCTCAGGCCGGAGGCGCGGCCGGCCCGGTCGGAGCCGCGGGCGCGGCCGGCGGGCTCGGCGGGTCCGCCAGTGCGCGGGGGTCGGAGGGCGCCCAGGCGGTGGGACCATGCCCCAGGGGCGGGCCGGTGGGGGGCGCCCAGGCATCGGGCGGACCTGCGGCCATCACGGCCGCGTTGTGCCGGCGCCATTCCTTCTCCATCTCCTCAAGTTCCGCCTGGCGGACCATCTCGTCGAAGCCCGCGCGCACATGCCGCGTCATGGCCCGGGCCTTGCCGGTCATGCGGCCCAGCCAGCGCAGCGCCTGCGGCAGCTCCCTGGGGCCGATCACGACGAGGGCCACCGCCCCGATCAGCAGAAGCTCCGACCAGCCCAGGTCGAACATCTCAGGACCGACCGGGCCCCTCGGTTCGGGCCGGATCGGGGTCGGCCGTCACCTGGGCCACAGGGTGCGCCGCCTGCTCGTCGTCCGCCAGCCCTTTGCGGAAGGCCCGGATGCCCTTGCCCACGTCGCCCATCAGTTCCGCGATGCGACCGCGGCCGAACAGCACCAGGACGACCAGGCCCACGATGATCCAATGCCAGATGCTCATGCTGCCCATGGCGCTCCTCCGCCTGGCCCCACCGGCCGCTATCTAGGGCTCGGAGCCGCCGTCGGGAAGCCCGCCTTCGGTCGGGGGCAGGGGGGCGAGCAGGCCCGCCGCCTCAAGCTCGGCAAGACCCGGCAGGTCGCGCCGGCTCGAAAGCCCGAAGTGGGCGAGGAACGCGGGCGTGGTGACGTAGAGCAGCGGCCGGCCCGGGGCCTCGCGCCGGCCGGCGAGCCGAACGAAACCCGCCTCCATGAGGGCATCGAGCGTGCCCTGGCCCAGGCGAACGCCGCGGATGTCCTCGATCTCGGCGCGCGTTACGGGCTCGTGATAGGCGATGATGGCCAGGGTTTCGAGCTGGGCCGGGGTCAGCGGCCGCGGCACCTGGCGCAGGCGCACGAGGACGCTTGCGCAATCGGGTGCGGTCTCGAAATGCCAGCGCCCGCCCCGGCACACCAGGCGCACGCCCCGCCCGGCGTAGTGCGCCTGGAGTTCGGCCAGCGCCGCCCCCAGATCGCCCTCGCCCGCATGCGCGCGGATGTCGGCCGGCGACAGCGGCTCGGCGGCGGCGAACAGCACGGCCTCCACGCGCCGCCCGTAGGCGGATGGCGCGGACCCCCTCGGCGCGTCCGGGGGATCGGCCTCGCCCGTGTCAGTCGACGTCGGCCACCTCCGCCCGCTCGCCGGTCACGCGCTGCGACAGCGCGGCCGCCATGAACGCATCGAGGTCGCCGTCGAGGACGTCCTGAGGCGACGTCGAGGTGACCCCGGTGCGCAGATCCTTCACGAGTTGATAGGGCTGGAGCACGTAGGAGCGGATCTGGTGGCCCCAGCCAATGTCGGTCTTCTTCTCTTCTTGCGCGCGCGCTTCGGCCTCGCGCTTCTGCAGCTCGAGCTCGTACAGGCGCGCCTTCAGCATCTTCATGGCTTGCGCCCGGTTCTTGTGCTGCGAGCGCTCGTTCTGGCAGGATACCACGATCCCCGTGGGCAGGTGCGTGATGCGCACCGCCGAATCGGTGGTGTTCACGTGCTGGCCCCCCGCCCCGCTCGACCGGTAGGTGTCGATCCTCAGATCGGCCTCGTTCACCTCGATGGCGATGTCGTCGTCGACCTCGGGATACACCCAGACCGACGCGAAGCTCGTGTGGCGGCGGGCGCTCGCGTCGAAGGGGCTGATGCGCACCAGGCGGTGCACGCCGGATTCCGTCTTGGCCCAGCCGTAGGCGCCCTCGCCGCGGATGAGCAGGGTCGCCGACTTGATGCCGGCCTGTTCGCCCGCGTGGTGATCGACGAGTTCCACCCGGAAGCCGCGCCGCTCGGCCCAGCGCTGGTACATGCGCAGCAGCATCTCGGCCCAATCCTGGCTTTCGGTGCCGCCGGCGCCCGCGTTGATTTCGAGGAAGGCGTTGCGCAGGTCGGCTTCGCCCGACAACAGGGCGTCCACCTTGCGCCGCTCGGCCCGCCGCGCCAGGTCCGCCAAGGCTGCGACGGCTTCGGCCACCACCGCTTCATCGCCCTCGGCCTCCGCCAGCTCGACGAGTTCCACCGTGTGGTGGAGCTCTTCCTCGAGCGCCTCGGTGGCCGCGATCGCCTCGGCCAGGCGGCGCCGCTCGCGCATCAGGGCCTGGGCCAGGCGGGGATCGTTCCACAGGGCCGGATCCTCGGCCCGCGCGTCGAGCTCGCTCAACCGGCGCTTTGCGGCGTCCCAGTCAAAGAAACCTCCTCAGCAGGCCGATCGCCTGCCGGGTTGCCTGGGCGTGGTGCTCCGCTTCAGCCCGCATGGGGGAAGAGATACGCCCGGCCGGTCGCGCTGAAAAGCCTTGGCAAGGGCGGCGGCGTGGCCCATGCGCGCCCCATGGCGCGGCGCCCCTTCCGCATCGGCCTCACGGGCTCCATCGGCATGGGGAAGTCCACCGTGGCGCGCATGTTCCGGCATCTGGGCCTGCCGGTGTTCGATGCCGATGCCGCAGTGCACGCCGCGCAGGGGCCGGGCGGGGAAGCCGTCAACGCGATCGAAGCCGCCTTTCCCGGCACTACGGGACCCCAAGGGGTCGACCGGCAAAAGCTGGCCGAGGCCGTGTTCGGCCGGCCCGAGGCGCTGCGCCGGCTGGAGGCCATCGTCCATCCGGCGGTGGCCCGCCGGCAGGCTCGGTTCCTGCGGCGACACCGCTCGAAGCCCGCGGTCGTGCTCGACATCCCCCTGCTCCTCGAGGGGCCGGGCTGGCGGAGCGTGGACTTGGTGGCGGTCGTCTCGGCGCCGGCCCGAGTGCAGCGCGCTCGCGTGCTGGCCCGGCCCGGCATGACGCCCGAACGGCTGGAGCGCGTGCTGGCCCACCAGCTGCCCGACGCGCGCAAACGAGCGCTGGCCGACGTCGTGATCGAAACCGGCCGGGGGCGGCTGCCGACGTTCCGCACCGTCCGCTTTCTGGCCCGGCTGGCGCGGGCCGGTCGCTAGCCCCCGCTTGCCAGCCCGGTCGACGGGGCGGATAACGGGAACCGGATGCGCGAAATCGTGATCGACACCGAGACCACGGGCCTGGAGCCGCAGGAAGGGCACCGGCTGGTCGAGGTGGGGGCGGTGGAGCTCGTCGAGCGGGTGCCCACCGGGCGCACGCTCCATCTCTACGTCAATCCGGGCCGGCCGGTGCCGCCCGAAGCGCAGAAGGTCCATGGGCTCACCGACGCGTTCCTGGCCGACAAGCCGCCCTTCGCGGCGGTGGCGCCAGAGCTCCTCGCGTTCATCGGGCACTCACCGCTCGTGGCCCACAATGCCCTCTTCGACTGGAAGTTCCTGTCGTTCGAGCTTGCGGAGGCCGGCCATCCCCCCATCCCGTTCGAACGCATGGTCGATACCGTGGAAATCGCCCGCCGCGTGGTGCCGGGCGTGCGCCATTCGCTGGACGCCTTGTGCCAGCGGTTCGGCATCGACCTCAGCCGCCGCGTGCGGCACGGGGCGCTGCTCGACGCCGAGCTGTTGGCCCGCGTCTACATCGAGCTCACGGGCGGTCGGCAGATGGGCATGGACCTTTCGCCCACGGCCCGCGCGCCAAGTCCTGTCGCTCGCCCCGTGGTGCCGGCGCGCACCTTCACCGTTCCCCCTGACGAGGCGGCCGCGCACGCCGCGTTCGTGGCCCGGATGCGCAATCCCCTGTGGGCGCGCCTTGCCGCCACGGGTTGACGCCCGGGGCCGGCCGACCGGAGCCAAGAAAGCTTGAGGAGGTGCCGATGGAAATCCGCGTGTCGGGACATCAGGTGGCCACGGGCGAGGCCTTCCGGACGCACGTGGAGGCTCGTCTCAAGGCGATGGCCGAACAGTATTTCTCGCGCGCGCTCTCGGCGCAGGTCACGCTGTCGCCCGGCCCGCACGGCAGCTTCACCTGCGACATCGTCTGCCATGTGATGCACGGCCTGGTGCTCAAGGGTTCGAACCGCGCCGCTACGGCGTACCTGGCCTTCGACGGCGCGGCCGATCGGATCGAGAAGCAGCTGCGCCGCTACATGCGCCGCTTGAAGAGCCGCAACGGGGCGGCCCTGGACACCATGGCCGTCGACACCGGCGTGCCCGAGAACGCCGACTACCGCATCTTCCGGGCCGAGCCCGAGGACGCCGAGCCGGGTGACGCACCGCTCACCATCGCCGAAATGAAGGTCGACATCCCCGAGGCGACGGTTTCCGACGCGGTGATGATGCTCGACCTGCGCAACACCCCGGCGCTCCTCTTCACCAACGCCGCCACAGGCAAGCTCAACATGGTCTACCGACGCGAGGACGGGAACATCGGCTGGGTCGAGCCGCGCGGCTGAGACCCGCGCCGTGGACTTGGGCGACCTGATTTCGCCCGCGGCCGTGTGGGCCGACGTGGCGGCGGCGTCCCGGCGCGACGCGCTCAGGGCGGCGGCCCGCCGGATGGCGCGGCGGCTGTGGACGTCCGCCCGGGCCATCGAGACGGCCCTCCTTGACCGCGAGGCGCTGGGTTCGACCGGCTTCGGCGGCGGCGTGGCAATCCCCCACGGCCGCCTTCCCGGCCTCGAGCGGCCGGTTGCGGGCGTGCTGCGGCTGGCACGGCCGGTGGATTTCGACAGTTTCGACGGCCAGCCCGTATGGCTCGTCGTGGTGCTGCTCAGCCCCGAGCGGGAAGCGGGCCAGCACCTGAAGGCCCTAGCGCGGCTCAGCCGCGCCGTCCGCGCGCCGGGCGTGCGCGAGCGGATCCGCGGTGCCGCCGATGCGGCCGCCATCCACGCTATCCTGGCCGGCCGGCCCGAGGATCCGGCACGCCAGGTGGCTTGAGGGCATGAGCGAAGAGCACCGACGCCGACTCGAACGGCTCTACGCCTCGGCCCCCGTCAACCGCGTCTTTCCCTCTACCCTGCACCTGCCCGCACCCGGCCGCGCGGAGATCCGCTTTCGCGTGGAACCCGACCATTTCCACGCCGCCGGTGCGGCCCACGGCACGCTCTACTTCAAGATGCTGGACGATGCCGCCTTCTACGCGGCCGCCACCCTGGTCGACGACGTGTTCGTGCTGACCACCCAGTTCAACCTGGTGCTCACCCGCCCCCTGGGCCCGGGTGAGGCCGCGGCCTACGGCCAATGGGTGTCGGGCCATCGCCGCGTGCTGATCGCCGAGAGCCGACTGGTCGACGCCTCGGGCCAGGAGGTCGCCCGCGGCACCGGCACCTTCATGCGCTCGCGAATCGCGCTGGCCCACTTGCCGGCCTACGCCGACCCCTTGCCATGACGACGCCGCCCGCTAGCCTGATGGTGCCGGCCCTGCTGCGCCAGGTGAGCGCCGCCGGCGGCTTCGCCACCGTCCTGCACCGCGGTCATGCGGCGGGCCACGCGGTGGTCCTCGTTCTCCAGCCGCAGGAGGGAGAGCCCCGAGCCTTCGAGCGGGTGCCAAGCTTCGCCACCGGGCCTCAGTGGCGCGAGGCGGCCCGGGGTGCGGAGGCGGTGGCGCGCTTTTGCCGCCGCCAGGTGGGCTTCGACCCCGACCTCTGGGTCGTCGAGCTGACCGTCGCGCAACCCGAACGCTTCATCCCAGGTTTCCCGCCCCAAGATTGACCGCCCCGGCCGCGCGTCGGGAAGGGGGTGTGGCGCCGGAGCCCCCAGGGTTCGGCGCCGGTGGCCCCGGGCAGGGCCCCCGATGTGCCCTTCAAGCGGACCGTGCCCGCGAAGTGCCCGCCGCCCGCCCGCTCGGGCGGTCTTGGCGCGAGCGGGCGGCCCCAGGGTCCGCCGGTTGGACAAGGTGGCATGCGGCTTGCGCATCGGATGGCCGCGGCAGGAATGGCGATGGCCGTCCTCATCGCGGCTCGGGCGGCACCCGTAGACGACGACCAACCGCCCTTTCTTGTGGCACCGACACATGCGCCAGCGACGCAGTCCATCGAAGAGTCAAGGGATCCCACGGCGTCGGACCCGGAAACTGCGCCCCGCAGCTTCGGCGAAGCGCCGGCGACGCTCGCGAGCCTGGTGGCCGAAGTCCGCCACCATGCCATGGCAACTTTCGGTCCCGACGGCGAGTGCCTGGCGCGAGCCGTCTATTGGGAAGCCAAGGGCGAGCCGCTGGAAGGCCAGCTGGCCGTGGCCGAAGTGATCCTCAACCGGGTGGAACGCGGCCGGTTCGGCCGAAGCGTGTGCGAGGTGGTGACCGCACCAGGCCAATTCTCGTTCGTGGAACGCGGCCGCATCCCCGAGCCGCAGGACCGCCGCCGGTTCGCGCAAGCGCGCGCGATCGCCTGGATCGCCTTGGCCGAAGCCTGGCCCAGCGTCGTGGGCGAGGCGACGCACTTCCACGCCCTGCACGTCAACCCGGGCTGGCGGCTCACGCGCGTGGCCCGCATCGGCAACCACGTCTTCTATCGCTGAGGACGAGGGCCCGGTTCGCAGGCGGCCAAGAGGCGCTGGCGAAGCTCCGCATCCCGGTCGCGGGGGGGATCGGCTCGGAAGAGGGTGCGGAAGGCCGCCCGCGCCTGACCCACGAGCATCAGCAGCCCATCCCGCACGGCGAGCCCCTTCGCGCGGGCCGCCTGCACCAGTGGAGTCGCAAGCGGGGCGTAGACCATGTCGAACACCATCGCACCCGGCCCGAGCGGCCGAAGGTCGGGCGTATAGGCCGGCTGTCCCCGCATGCCGAGGCTCGAGGCATTGACGAGCAGCGAGGTGCCGGGTGGCAGCGGCGCGGCGAGGTCCCCGACCGTGCCCGGCAGGCCCGCGGCGGCCACGAGCTCCTCGGCTGCCCTGCGGGTCCGGTTGAGGACGATGAGGCGCGACGCTCCGAGATCGCGCAGCGCCACCACCGCCGCGCGCGCCGCGCCGCCCGCCCCCACCAGCACCACCTGGCCTCCGGTCCAGCCGGCGAGCGCCTCGCGAACGCCCTCTACGTCGGTGTTGGATCCTTCGAGGCTGCCGTCCTCGGCCACGCGGACCAGGTTCACCGCGCCTACCGCCTTGGCCATGGCGTCCAGCCGATCGAGGTAGGCCATCGCCGCCACCTTGTGCGGGACGGTCACGTTGACACCGGCGAAGCCTAAGGGGGCGAGGGCGGCGAGGGCGGCGGCCAGGCGCTCAGGCCGAACGGCCAAGCGCACATATTCCCCCTCGACGCCCAGCGCCTCGAGCCAGAACCGATGGATGAGGGGCGACAGCGAGTGGCCGACGGGCCACCCCATCACGCCGGCCAGCGTCATGCGGGCAGCACGCCCAGAAGGCGCAGCTGGCGCAAGAGCGGCAACAGAGGCAGGCCCCGCACGGTGAAGAGATCGCCCGCAATCCCGTCGAACAGCTGCACGCCAAGCCCCTCGACGTGGTATCCCCCCACCGCGTCGAGCACCCCCTCGGGTACGGCGGCCGCATAGGCGTCGATGAACTCCCCCGACAGGGCCCGCACGTGCATCACGGCCACCCCCACATGGCGCCACAGGGCGACACCGTCGCGCGCCAGGACGGCTGCCGAGAACAGTCGGTGCGTCCGACCGGACAGCACCTCAAGCTGCCGCCGAAGCCCGTCGCGCGAGCGCGGCTTGCCGAGTTGCGTGCCGTCGTCAAGCGCGAGCACCTGGTCGGCGCCCAGCACCAGCGCTCCCGGATGGCGCAAGGACACGCGCACCGCCTTGAGCTCGGCCAAGGCGTCGGCGAGGGCTCGGGGTCCATGTCCCGCTTCGCCCAGGGCCGCCGCGGCCGCCTCCTCGTCCACCCCGGCCGGATCGGCGACATGGGGCACGCCCGCCGCCGCCAGCATCGAGCGCCGCGCCGCCGAGGCCGAGGCCAGCACCAGCATCAAGGCCGCTCGGCCAGGGTCAGGATGGCGGCCGCGGTCTCCTCGATCGACCGACGCGAGACGTCGATGACGGGCCAGCCCCGTTCCAGGAAGTGGCGGCGCGCTTCGGCGACCTCGCGGGCCACGCACTCGGGATCGACATAGTCGTGCCGGACGGGCGCGCCGGTGCTGGCCAGGCGCGCGCGGCGGATCTGGACCAGTCGCTCAGGCGCCATGGTGAGCCCGACGATGCGCGGCCGCCGAAGCTCGTCGAGCCGCGGATCGGGCGGGCGGCCGGGCACCAACGGCGTGTTGGCCACCTTGTAGCCGCGGTTCGCAAGATAGATGGACGTGGGAGTCTTCGAGCTGCGCGACACCCCTACGAGCACGAAGTCGGCCTCGTCCCAGCCCTCCGGTCCCTGCCCGTCGTCGTGCGCCAGAGTGTAGTTGATGGCGTCGATCCGTTGAAAATAGGCCGCGTCCATCACGTGGCGGCCGCCGGGCCGCGGCCGGGCGGCCTGACCCACGAGCCGCGCGACGGCGAACACGATCGGATCCAGCACGGCCAGGGCCGGCACGCCGATCCGCTGGCAGGACTCCTCGAGCCGGTCGCGCAGGCGGCGCGCCACCAGCGTGTGCAGCACGAGGCCCGGATGGGCCTCCACCTCGCGCATCACGCGTTCGAGATGGCCTTCAGAGCGAACGAGCGGCCAGAAATGGCGTTGCGTCTCGAGCTGCTCGAACTGGGCGAGGGCGGCCTTGGCGATGACGTCGAGCGTCTCGCCGGTCGAGTCCGAGACGAGGTGCAAGTGAAACGGCCGCACGCCGCCTGAGGATAGGGCGGTGGACAAGAGGGGCAAGGAGGGGTGGAGAACGGGGGGCCCTCGTCCGGCGGGCTCCCTCCACCGGCGTCGACCCCGCCCGATCCCCATGGGGACAACCCCTGAAGGGGTGGGCGGCCAAGCCGGGAACACGCGAAAACCGCCTGGTTCAACCGTGCGTTGGCCGGGGCCCCCGCAGTGGGCAACTCTGGGGACTGCCAAGGATCCCCAACTTCCACGGGGCCTGCTGCCATGACCACCTTCAGACTCTTCCTTCCGAGAGGAAGCGGCCCGTGCTGGGGCGGGCCGTGTTGACGGCGCCCGCACCGACCGCCCAGGGAAGACCGATGCCTCCCATCCTTGAGGTGCTCGCCCGCCGGCGTGTCGATCCTCCCCCCGTCTGGCTCATGCGGCAAGCCGGTCGGTACCTGCCCGAATATCGTGAGCTGCGCGAGCGAGCGGGCGGATTCCTCGACCTGGTGTGCACGCCCGACCTTGCCGCCGAGGCCACGCTGCAGCCCGTGCGCCGCTTCGGTTTCGATGCTGCGATCCTGTTCTCGGATATCCTCGTGGTGCCTTGGGCCCTGGGCCAGGAGCTCGCCTTCGGGTCCGAGGAGGGACCTCGGCTCTCGCCTCCGCTGGCCGGCCAGTCGCTGCCGCTTGCGCTGTTCGCGATGGCCAACCGGCCCGAGCGGCTGAAGCCCATCGTCGAGACCGTGCGGCAGGTGCGCGCGGCCCTGCCGGAGGACAAGGTGCTCCTAGGTTTCGCCGGCGGGCCCTGGACGGTCGCCACCTACATGCTGGCCGGGGAGGGGGGCCGGGTGGAGGAGGCCCGGCTCGCCGCGCTGAAGGATCCCTTCGGCTTTCGCATGCTGATCGAACGGATCACCAACGTGACGGCGGGGTTCCTGGCGGCCCAGATCGTCCATGGCGCCCAGGCCGTGCAGATCTTCGACAGCTGGGCCGGCCAGCTGTCGGTGGCGGAGTTCGAACGCTGGGTGATCCGCCCCACCCGGCAGATTGTCGAGACCATCGGCCATCTGGCCCCGGTGATCGGTTTTCCGCGCGGCGCGGGCAGCCGGCTGGCGGCCTACGCTCGGGAAACGGGGGTGCATGCCGTGGCCCTGGACGAAGGGGCCGTGCCAGACGGCTTGCCGGACGACCTTCCCGTTCAGGGCAACGTCGATCCCTTGGCGCTGCTGGCCGGTGGCGAGGCGCTCGACCGCGAGGTGGACGCCGTTCTCGCCCGGTTCCGCGACCGGCCCCATATCCTCAACCTGGGCCATGGCATCGACAAGGCCACGCCGATCGCCCACGTCGAGCGCCTCGTGCAGCGGCTGAGGGGATGAACGGGCTCGTCGGCTGGCTGGGCGGCGCCTACGTGCTCGTCAAGGCGCTGCACGTCGTCGTGACGTTCTTCTGGATCGCGGGCCTGTTCATGCTGCCGCGCTATCTCGTGTACCAGCAGGCCGAGGCGCCAGGGTCGCCCGAGGATCGCCGCTGGACCGAGCGGACCGCCCGGCTGCGCCGCATCATCCTCACGCCCAGCCTGGTGCTCGTGTGGGTGCTGGGTCTCATGACGGCCACGTCCTACGGCCTGGCCTCTGCGGGCTGGCTGCACGCCAAGATCACCCTCGTGCTGCTGCTGTCGGCCTACCATGGTTGGATGGTGGCCCGGGCCCGCCGCATGGGCGCTGGCGACAGGGTCGTGTCGGACCGCTCGCTCCGCCTGCTGAACGAGGTGCCGGCCCCGTTCGTGATCGGCATCGTGCTCCTGGCCGTGCTGAAGCCATTCTGATCGGGCCCTTGCCGGGCCGGAAGGGCGTGGCCAGCCGATGCCGCTCGTCGCGATACTGGGGGGAGACGACCGTATGGACCGATGGCTGGTCACGCTGTTGCTGGCGGATGCCAGCCCCGCGGCCGCCGGCGAACCGGCGTTCCGCGTGTCGCCGCGGCTCTGGTTCGCGTCGGTCGACAGCCGGATTGGCACACCCCGCGGCTCGGTCGAGACCGAGGCGAGCTTTGCGGACATCTGGCGCAACCTGGATCTTGCCGCCATGGGCACCGTGGAGTGGCGGCCCGGCTCCCTCGGCCTGCCGGCCGACGTCGTCTACACCCGCGCGTCCACCGAGCGCGACCTGCCCCCAGGGGCTTCCCGGCGGCGGGCCAGGTCGAGCAGTTCGCGTTCTCAGGCTACCTCCTGTGGCGGGCCGGGCAGACGAGAGGCCTGGCGGTCGACCTGCTGGCTGGTCTCAGGGCCTTCGCGGTCGACGCCGAGGTGCAGCTGGAGAGCGGGGTCGGCCCGCAGGAGCGCTTCGCCCTCGATCGCGCATGGGCGGATCCCGTCTTCGGCATCCGGGTTTCGGTGCCGATCGCGGGTCGGCTGCGGGCGATGGGCCTTCTCGATTTCGGCGGTTTCGGCCTGGGCTCAGAGCTCAGCTGGCAGGGCGAAGCGCGCCTTGTGTGGGCGCTCGGGTCCCGCTGGTCAGCCGACCTGGGCTACCGGCATCTCGCCTACGATTGGAAGGGTGGCACCGACCGGCTGGAGCAGACGATGAGCGGCCCATTCGCCGCCGTCACCTTGGCCTTCTGACCGGTCGGCCGGCTCCGCCGCGTCAGGGCAAGGGTGCCGCCCGCCCGGCTCCCTGCCGCGCCAGGATCGGGCGGGCGGGTGCCGGCGAGGCCCGCCGCGGCGGGGCGATGTCGATCTTCTGGCCCAGCGTCCGCAGCCGTTGCTTCTGGCGCCAGGCGAGGCCCACGGCCAGGCCGGCTGCGGCGAAGTCGAGATGCTGAAGCTCGGTCTGCGACAGGCCGTATTTCGCGACGAAATAGGCCACCAGGCTGGCGGCCACCGCACCGGCCACTTCTTCGTCGCGGTTGCTGGCCATGAGGTAGGTGCGGGCTGCCAGATAGATGGCCGAGAAGAAGAACAGCCACCACAAGAGGAACCCTACAACGCCGTAGTCGACCAACAGGTTGATGTAGTAACCATCGATGGTTCCCCGCCCGGCCTTGTTGTAATATTGCACCGTACTGTTGGTGTCGAACGGACCGTAGCCGAAGGGGTTCTCTTTGAGCGCCTTCCACGTTCGGCGCCATTGTTCGGCACGGGCGTTATCGCTAGCCTTGTGAACTGCGCCACCAATGATGTGGCTACGGGCCCGGGGCCACGTGAGGACCATGACGACCGTCGCGATGAACAGGGCGGGATAAGCCCAGATGGCGGCCGGCCCGATGATGTCGCGCTTCCGCCCGGAGCGCAGCCAGCGCCGGTAGGCCCAGAGCGACAGGAACACGGCCGAACCCACGACGATGCCGCCCCAGCCCGTGCGGGAGCCCGCCGCCAGCAGCCCCAGAACCAGGCAGCCCAGGAGGAGGAACCCCACCACCCGCTGCCAACCCTTGAGCAGATGGACGTTGGCCCACAGCACGAAGGGATAGGCGTAGCCGATGAGCTCGCCCACCGTGACCGAGGTGAGCAGCATGCCCGAGGCCCGGTAGCGGTCGGACCCCAGGCGCCGCTGGCCTTCGATGATCTTGGCCCAGATTTCAGGATCGCCGCGCAGAAAGTCCGGAATGTGGGGCATCCAGGGCTTGTAGTTGTGAATGTACTCCCAATAGGCGAGCCCGCACCACCACGGGATCGAGCAGAGGACGACGATGCCGAAGGTACGCGCCATGTGGGGAAAGGAAAACACGAATACCGAGATCAGGAACAGGTTGTACCAGAAGAACTGCGCGATAACCCACCGCGAGCTGAACTTGAACCACACGACCGCCAAGAGCGCCTGGATGACCATGAACAGGATGAAGGCCCACTTGGTCACAGGTGCCGCCCCCAGGGCCGCACCAATCGTGCCCCGCACGCGGGCCGAAGTGGCGACCGCAAAGAGGAACAGCACCGTGACCAGGAGCAGGCCCAGGCGCGTGGGCGTGATGAAGCCCACGCCGGGGAGCACGAAGGCCACGTAGTGCGGCCAGAACAGGCTGGCCCCCAGCGTGAACAGCAGCAACTTGGCGATGGGCCGGTCGAGCGGCGGATCGATGTCGGGGGCCATCCAGGCGACCAACCCCAGCAGCACCAGGACGGGGAGGAAGGGGACGATCACCAGCTCCAGAGGGAAGATGGCGATCAGGAACCCCATCAGCATGGCCACCACGATCAGGGCGGCGAAGCCCGAGAGCCGAAGAAGCTTGTGGTCGAGGTTCTCCACGCGCCGGACGTAAGGGTAGAGGATGCGCTCGCGCGGGCTCATGGGCCGGTCCGGCTATCACAACGGCCGCTCAGCCGAAAGCTTCGCAGGGCCGAACACCACGATCCTTCACGTGCCGCCCGGCTTCAGGAGCCGCGGGCCGGCGCGACTCCCGGCACCCCGCGCCGGCGGCGCCGCCCGGTGTAGAGCCGGCGCAACAGGTCGAAGCGGTCGATCACCAGGACGTGCCAGAGCAGGGTGAGCGGCAGGCCCAGTGCGACGACGCCCACGTAGATCAGCCGCAGGTCGTGAAGGAGCGGCCGAAGCAGGAAGGCCAGCACGTAGATCCAGGTGAAGTGGAACAGATAAAAACTATAGGCGCTCTCGACCGCGAGCGTGAGACGGGGGGACGGGCGGTCGAAGTATCGCCGGGCAAGTCCGATGAGAGCTGAGATGATGAACAGCGATAATCCAGCGCGAGCGAGCCAGTAAAAGCTCCGCTCGACAGGGCGCGGCAGATCCGCAGCGATCACGGGATGCAGCAGATAGGCCGCCAGGAACAAGAGCAGCCCGGTCGGGCTCACGACGGCCAGCGTGTCGAGAAAGCGGCGATGGATGAAGGCGACCACGCCAAGCGCGAAGACGGGCAGGAAGGTGAAGCAGGCACGGGCGACCCAGGCGAGGCGCGTGCCGGCCACGAGCGGCCGGACAAGCTGGTCGTGGACAGCGAGCGACGCCACGACGAGCAGGGCGTAGAGGCCGACGTTCGCGTACGGGGCCCAGCGACCGGTGCAGGCGAGATAGGCCTCGACGAGGCGCGTGAACGGACGCGAGCGGGCACCCGCGACGAGGGCCGGGGTCAAGGCGGCGTAGCACAGGAGCGCCATCAGGAACCACAGGTGAAGCGCCCAGGTGTCGTTGCCCACGGTGGGGTTGCGCCACCCCCCGCCCAGATAGGCGGGCAGGCTCATCCAGCCGTTGTGCCAGCTGTGGATGAGCCAGTTGGTGATGGGCGCGATGGTGAGCAGGCTTGCGACCAGGGGGATGGCCAGCACCTCCACCCGGTTGCGCAGGTAACGGCGCCAGTCGCTGCGCGACCAGACGAGTGCCGTGAAGAACCCCGAAACCAGGAAGAAGGCCGCGTTCCGGAAGAGGTCGCTGAAGTCCTGGATGAACGCGAGGCCCGGATAGCGGTGGATGACCGGATTGGCGATCGTGGCCCCGTGGCTGAAGATGCCATAGAACATCGCGAAAGCACGCACCGAATCGAGGTAGAGGATCCGCGCGCCGCCGGCCGCGGGATCCGCACTCGCCGCCATCGCCGCCGCGTTCGTCATGGGGGCCGTCTTCTCCCACTACGGCCAGGGTCGGCCGGGGTGAAGCCGGCGGCGCTCAAGGCTCGTGGCCGGGCACCCGGGGGGTGGGCCAGGGCGGGGAGAGGTCGTCGAGGAGGAGGTCGATGCACTCGGCCGTGGCCTTGAGCGCCGGGCCGCCGGCGAAGTGGAAGAACAGCGTGGCTCCCGCTTCGTTCACCTGGCCGTCGATCGCCAGCAGCTCGAGCACCGCCTGCGGGTCTTGCGGCCAGGCGCGCCGCTGCAGCAGCAGGAGGCTCGAGGCCACGATGGCGGTGCGGGCCCGCCGCGGCCGGCCCGTCTCCCAGCAGAAGCGATTCCCCAGAAACACGAGCCGCCGTCCGCGCGGGTCGAAGGCGATGTCGGCCACCCGCACCACGAAGTCCTGAACGAGGGCGGAGAAAGGGGGAAGGTCGCCCAGGTCCTCGGCCCGCAGGTGCAGCCTCGCTTCCCGGCGCTGCATCCTCCCCTCCGTCAGTCGTCCTCGCTCGTGCGCTCGATGTCGGCGCCCAACGCTTGCAGCTTCTCCTCGAGCCGTTCGTAGCCCCGGTCGAGGTGGTAGACCCGGCGCACCACCGTCTCGCCCCGCGCGGCGAGACCCGCAATCACCAAGCTCATCGACGCCCGCAGGTCCGTGGCCATCACCGGCGCCCCCATCAGCCGGTCGACGCCGCGCACCATCGCCGACCGGCCCTTGACGGTGATGTCGGCGCCCATGCGGACGAGCTCGGGCACGTGCATGAAGCGGTTCTCGAAGATGGTCTCGGTGATGAGCGACGCGCCTTCCGCCAGCGTCATCAGGGCCATCAGTTGCGCCTGCATGTCGGTCGGAAAGCCCGGATAGGGGGCGGTGGCGACCGTCACCGGGCGCAGGCCGTCGGCGCGCGTCACCTTCAGCCCGTCCGGCGTGTCGGCGACGACCACCCCCCCTTCTTCAAGCACGGTCAAGGTGGCCCCGAGACTTGCGCGCTCGGCGCCCACGAGCTCCACCTCCCCCCCCGTAATGGCGGCCGCACAGGCGTAGGAGCCGGTCTCGATCCGGTCGGGCATCACCCGGAAGGTGGCGCCGTGCAGGCGCCCAACGCCTTCGATCTCCAGCCGTTCGGTGCCGATTCCCGAAATGCGGGCCCCCATCGCCACCAGGCAGCGGGCGAGATCGGCGATTTCGGGCTCGCGCGCGGCATTCTCGATGACGGTGGTGCCCTTGGCCAGCACGGCGGCCATCAGCGCGTTCTCCGTGGCCCCCACCGACACCGAGGGAAAGACGATCCGCGCGCCTCGAAGGCCCTGGGGGGCGCGCGCGCGGACATAGCCGCCTTCGAGCTCGATCCGGGCCCCCAGCGCCTCCAGCGCCTTTAGATGCAGATCGATGGGGCGGTTCCCGATGGCGCAGCCGCCCGGACGCGAGACGATGGCCTCGCCTTCGCGGGCCAGAAGCGGCCCCATCACCAGCACCGAAGCCCGCATCTTCCGCACGATGTCGTAGGCGGCGGTGGTTGAGGTGATGCGCCCGGCGCGCAGCGTCACCACCCGGCCGAAGTCGTCAGGGCGCGCGCCATGGACGTGCGTGGACACCCCCAGCTGATTGAGGAGGTGGCTGCACGTGTCCACATCCGCCAACCGGGGCAGGTTGCGCAAGGTGAGCGGTTCGTCGGTCAAGAGGGCAGCCGGCATCAGCGCCAAGGCCGCGTTTTTCGCCCCCGAGATCGGAATCCGGCCCGACAGCCGGCGGCCCCCGCGGATCCGGATCTGGTCCATGGGCCAGGGTGCATAGCCCTAGCCATCACGCTAGGCCAGCGCTGCGCGAGAGATCAGGAGTGGGCCCATGAAACTGTGGCACTGCATCGGCGCGCGAAGCTTTCGCCCGCTGTGGATGGCCGCCGAAATGGGGCTCAAGCTCGACCTTGAAGTCCTCCCCTTTCCGCCGCGTTGGCGCCAGCCGCGATATCTCGAGGTCAATCCGCTGGGCACCGTGCCCTTCTTCACCGACGGACCGGTGGCGCTCACCGAATCCGTGGCCATCTGCCACTGGCTCGGCGTGCGCTACGGCCCCACGCCGCTGATGGTGGGCCCCGACGAGCCCGACTTCGGGGATTTCCTCAACCTCATGTACCAGGCCGATGCTACGCTCACCTTCCCGCAGACGCTGGTGCTGCGCTACACGCGCCTCGAGCCCGAGGAGCGCCGCCAACCCAAGGTCGCCGCCGACTACGCCCGCTGGTTCCTGGGGCGCACGAAATGGATCGAGCGACAGTTGGCCGACGGCCGGCCGTTCCTGGTGGCGGGCCGCTTCACGGCCGCCGACATCGCCGTGGGCTACGCCTTCCTCTTGGCCGAGACCCTGGAACTGATGGGCGAGGTGGCCCCCGTCATCCACCGCTGGTTCGAGGGGCTCAAGACCCGCGACGGCTTCGCCCGAGCCCGAGCCCTCGAACAAGCGGCGGAGATGTCGACCGGCTGAACGAAGGGTTCGGGGGCCGTTCACGAGGCCAGGCGCAGGATCGGCGTGTCCCGACAGACGAGGAGACGGACGATGCGCGCGATCCTGATGGCCGCCCTGCTCGTCGGTGCGACGGCGGCTGCGGCAGGGCCCGGCTGGCGCGGGGCTGATCGGTGGGAGGCCGGCCGCGGCGTGGGCTGGGACGATGGTTCGGGATGGGCCGACCGACGGGCCTTCGAGCGAGGCGACGACGACGCGGTCGAGGGCCGGCGCTATCGCCCCCGGGGCGATCGGCGCGCTTACGAGGCCGGCTGGCGCCGTGGCTGGCGCGACCGCCCGGCGTGGGGCCCCGACCGCAGGCGGGCGGTTGGGGCGGCGCAGCGCGATGATTGCCGCTTTAGCGACCGTGGCAACGGCGGCCTGGTGGCCGGCGCTGCCCTGGGCGGCCTGGTGGGCCGCGAGCTCGTATCTCGGGACCGGACGGCTGGAGCCCTGGTGGGGGCCGTGACCGGCGGGCTGGTGGGCCGCGCAATCGACCGCGCCGACGGCCGCTGCTGACCCTCCCGGGCCGCCCGCCGGGGGCGGCGGGCCCGAGCGCAGGACGAGGGAGCCCGAACCGGCGGCGTGGGTCGCTCCGGGGCTTCTGGGCGGTCGTGGCGGATGACGATGCAGCGCAGGTCGGCCGCTCGGTCGTCATCGGGGGGCGTCCCGTGTCCGGCCGCGGAGGGTCTGCGTTGCGGGCGACGCCGCGCGACGCCTCGGGGCCCGCCTCAGCCCCGCCAATCCAGGCCGATGTCGACGGCCGGGGCCGACTGGGTGATGCGGCCCACGCTTACGAAGTCGACACCGGTGGCCGCGATGGCCCGCACCCGCTCGAGCGTCACGCCACCCGAGGCTTCGGTCGGAACGCGGCCCGCCACCTGGCGCACCGCCCGCTCGAGCGTGGGGACGTCCATGTTGTCCAAGAGCAGCCGGTCGGCGCCAGCGGCGATCGCCTCTTCGATCTGGGCGGGTGAGTCCACTTCGACGATGATGGGCGAAAGTCCCGCCGCGCGGCAGGCCGCCACCGCCGCGGTGATCGAGCCCGCGGCCGCGATGTGGTTGTCCTTCACCATGGCGGCATCCCACAGGCCCATGCGGTGGTTGTGCCCGCCCCCCATCCGCACGGCCCATTTCTCGAGCGCGCGCAGGCCGGGCGTGGTCTTGCGCGTGTCGAGAAGACGGGTGCCGGTGCCGGCCAGCGCGTCGACGAACGCGCGCGTCATCGTCGCGACGCCGGAGAGGTGCTGGAGCACATTGAGCGCCGAGCGCTCGGCCGCGAGCAGGGCGCGGGCTTCGCCCTCCACCCGCGCCAAGGCCGTGCCGGCCGCCACCTGCGCTCCCTCCGCCTTGAGGGCGGCGAAGCGGCAGCCGGGGTCGAGGGCTCGAAAGGTGAGCTCGGCGAGCCACAGCCCCGCCACGACCAGCGGCTCGCGCGCCACGAGCTCGGCCGCAAGGGGCCGACCGGCGGGAACGGCGGCCGCCGAGGTCACGTCGGCCGAGGCGTCGACCCGGCCCCCGAGGTCTTCGGTCAGCAGCGCGCGGACGAAGGCCTCGGCGTCGAAGCCCGGGATCACGGGCGGCCCAGTTCCCGCTCGAGATAGGCGCGGAACAGGGCCGCACGATAGGCCTGTTCCTTGAGGTTGGCCACGCCGGCGTGGCCGCCGTCCACGTTCTCGTAGTAGTAGTAGGGGTGGCCCAGCGCCTCCAATCGCGCGGCCATCTTGCGCGCGTGCGCCGGGTGAACGCGGTCGTCCTTGGTCGAGGTGTAGAGGAACACCCGTGGGTAACGCACGCCCGCGCGCAGGTTGTGATAGGGGCTGATGCGCGCCAGGAAGGCCCAGTCGGCCGGGTCGTCGGGATTGCCGTACTCGGCCATCCACGAGGCCCCCGCCAGCAACCGGTGATACCGGCGCATGTCGGCCAGCGGCACGCCCACAAGCGCCGCATCGTACAGGTCGGGCCGCTGGGTGAAGGCGACACCGGCCAGGAGCCCGCCGTTCGAGCGGCCGTGAATGGCGAGCCGCGAGGCAAGGCCGGTCCGCTTGAGCGCCCGGGCCACGGCGTGCAGGTCGTCGTAGGCGCGCTGGCGCTTCGCGCGCAGGGCCGCCTGATGCCAGCGCGGACCGTATTCGCCCCCACCGCGGATGTTGGCCACCGCGTACTGGCCGCCCGCTTCCACCCACATCAGCGCCTCGGGCGGCGGGTAGGCCGGGGTCAAGGGGATTTCGAACCCACCGTAGGCGAACAGCAGCGTGGGCAGCGGCCCCGATCTTGCCTTGGGCCGCACCACGAAGAAGGGCACACGCGTGCCATCGCGCGAGCGGGTGAAACGCCGCTCGACGGCCAAGGTCGCCGGGTCCACGTGCGCGGGATTGCGCGCCACTTCGCGCGGCGTTCCCCCGCGGGCCAGCATCAGCCGGTCGGGCTCGACGAACGAGGAGACGGTGAAGGCCAGCGTGTCCTTCGCGTCGGCCGCCAGCAGCGTGAGCGACGACAGCTCCGGCACGGCCACGTCGGTGCGGTTCCAGCCGCCCCGCCCGTCCGGGGTGAGCCGCACCAGGCGGGCCGCCACGTCGTCCAGGAGGTGGACGTAGAGGGCCTGGCCCGTCGCCGCGACGTCGACGATCGCCTGGCGGTCGTTGGGGGAGAGCACCGGTTCCAGCGGACCCGGTCGTCCCACGTTGGGCACGGCATAGGCCACGAGGCTGCCGGCCGGCAGCGGGCCCAAGGGGCTGCGCAGCAGGGCGAAGGCTCGGGGGCCCTGGCCGTCGCCAAGGGTCGCGATGAACCGGAAATCGGCATCTTCGGGCAAGGGCGAGGGGGCGAGCGTCCAGTCGGCCATCAGGTGGTAGAGGCGGCCCGTAAAGAAGGTGATCCGCCGGTCGATCACGTGGCGGCGGCTCTCGGCTTCTCCGAACGCCATCGGCCACACGCCCATGTCGGTCTCATCGGCCTGGAGGAGAAGCCGGGCCTCGGACCAGGGGGTGCCCCGCGTCCACAGCCGCACTTCGCGCGCATAGCCCGAGGTGGTGGAGGGCCCCGAAGCGGTCGCGACCATGAGGAGGTCGGCGTGCACGAAGGCGGCCTGCTGCTTGGCTTCACCGAGCGCGAAGCCGCCGGCCGCCTGGGGCACGAACTGCTTCGTGCGCGTGTCGAACTCGCGCACTTCGACCGCGTCGCGCCCGCCCACCGACAGCCGCACCAGGCAGCGCTGGAACGCAGGGGGCAGGCACAGGGCGCCCGCCCACTGCCAGTTCCGGCCTTCCGCCTCGGCCAGCCGGTCGAGATCGAGCAGGGTCGTCCACTGGGGCTGCCCCGCCTCGTAGTCCGCCCGCGCCGACGCGCGCCACAGGCCGCGGACGTGGCGTTCGTCGCGCCAGAAGTTGAACACTCGGTCGGCCGCAAGCCCAGTGGGCTGGGCGCCGGTGGGCAGGGCCATGCGGCGGGGATCCTCCAGCATGGCCTGGGCCCGCTCCCGCCAGGTGGCGAAGCCCGGCGTGGCCTCGAGCTCGGGCAGGAAGCGGGCGTTGCGTTCCCGCACCCAGGCCAAGGCTTCGGGGCCCTCGACCTCCTCGAGCCAGAGGAAGGGATCGGCGGGCGCGCTCATGGGCCAGCACGACAGGGCCAGGAGGGCCGCCAGCCGGCGGAGGGTGACGTAGGGCATGCCACCCGCGCTAGCGAGCGAGGCGCCGAGGAGAAAGCGGGTGGGCAGGTCAGGCGGCCGGTCGCAGGGCGGCCGCCAGCGGGCGGGTCGCCGCCTCGAGCCAGGCGCGGGTCGGGGGGTCGACGAGGGGGGACAGTTCGTCCCGGACCCGGGCATGATAGGCATCGAGCCACGCGCGCTCGGCCTCCGTCATGAGCTCGGGCTCGACGAGCGCGAGGTCGATGGGGGCGAGGGTCAGGGTCTCGAACGCGAGCATCGGTTCGACGTCGTGGGGCCGGGGATCCTCCACCACCAGCACCAGGTTCTCGATGCGGATGCCGTACTCTCCTGGAAGATAAAGGCCCGGCTCGTTCGAGACGACCATGCCCGGCAAGAGCGGCTCGTCCACGCCGGGCGCCGAAGGGTGGGCTGCGATGCGCTGCGGGCCCTCGTGCACCGAAAGAAAGCAGCCCACCCCGTGCCCCGTGCCATGGGCGTAGTCGAGGCCGGCGGCCCACAGGTGCTGGCGCGCCAAGGCATCGAGCTGGCCCCCTCGGGTGCCGCGGGGGAAGCGCGCCGTGGCCAGCGCGATGTGGCCCTTCAGCACGCGGGTGAACTGGGCGCGCATGGCCGGGGTGGGCGCGCCGATCGCGACCGTGCGCGTCACGTCGGTCGTGCCGTCGGGATATTGTGCGCCCGAATCGACGAGGTAGAGCCCCGGCGGAGCAATGGGCCGGTTGCTGGCCGCCGTCGCACGATAGTGCGGCAAGGCACCGTTGGGCCCCATGGCCGAGATCGTGTCGAACGACAGGTCGCGGAACTCGGGGGCCTCGCGTCGGAAGGCCTCGAGCCGGGCGGCCGCCGACAGCTCGTCCTGGGTCGCGCGGGGGCCTTCGGCGGCAAGCCAGGCGAGGAACCGGGTCAGCGCCGCTCCGTCGCGCCGGTGGGCAGCGCGCATGCCTGCGATCTCGGTGGCGTTCTTGCAGGCCTTCATGAGGATCACGGGATCGCGCCGGGCCAGCACCTGGGCGCCGGCCCGTTCCAGCGCCTGGGCCACGGCCACGACCGAGTGGGCGGGATCGACCCACACCCGCCGGCCCCCGAGCGCGCCCAGCGCCTCGGCGAAATCGGTGTAGGCCGACAGCTGCACCGCAGGGCCCAGATGCCGGCGCAGCGCATCGCTCGCCTTGGCGGGATCCAGGAACAGGTGGGCGGTGCCGTCGGCGAAGACCAGGGCGAACGCCCGGACCACGGGCGTGTGCGGCACGTCGGCCCCGCGGATGTTGAAGGCCCAGGCCACCGAGTCGAGGAGCGACAGCACCACCGCATCCGCACCCGCCTGGCTCAGCTCGGCGGCGATGCGGCCGAGCTTTGCCTCGTGCGGTTCGCCCGCGAACGCCACGGGGTGGGGCACCGCGGGGGCGGTGGCGAAGGCGGGGCGGTCGGTCCAGATGCGGTCGACGGGGTGGGGGTGCACGGGGACGAAGCAGACGTCCGGCGCCTCCCGGGTGAGGGAATCGAGGCCCCGCCGCGAGATGAGCCAGGGGTCGATGGCGATGCGCGCGCCAGCCGGTGCTGTTCGGGCGAGCCAG
Source organism: Sphingomonadaceae bacterium (assembly GCA_025056155.1). GTDB lineage: Bacteria > Pseudomonadota > Alphaproteobacteria > Sphingomonadales > Sphingomonadaceae > Thermaurantiacus. Next base: position 165,471 of record JANWWL010000007.1, on the reverse strand, counting down.
CGGCCCGGCGAGTCCTGCGGCACCGCCACCTGCTCGAACAGTTCGGGCGCCAGCTCCAGGCGGCCCTGTTCGGTGTAGCGCCCGTCGAGAAAGACGGCTGCCTGCGTGCCCAGCACCACCGCCGTGCCGGCCGAGCCCGTGAAACCGGTCAGCCACTCCAGCCGGCGCTCGGCGGGCTCGACATATTCGCTAAGGTGCGGGTCGGTGAGCGGTACCAGGACTCCATCGAGGCCCTGCGCGGCCAGTTCGGCGCGCAGCGCGGCCAGACGCTCGCCATGGGGCCGGATCATGACGAATCGCCTAGCCGAAGCCCGCGGGGGCCGGCCAGTGGGGGGCGGTCAGGCCCAGCACCTGGAACAGACCGCCTATCGTTCCCGTAAGCCGCGCCACGGCGGCGGTGATCGCCGCGCGCTGGGTGAGGGAGGCGTGAGCCTTGAGGCGTTCGGCGCGCTGGGCAAGGCCCAACGCCCACAGGAACGGGCCCTGGCCAACGGGCCCGTGGACCGTGACCGGGGCGGCCTGCCGGGCCGCCGCGGCCATGGCGCCAAAGTCCACGTGCGCGCTCACGTCACCCTCGCCCAGCGCGGCCACGGGGTCGGAAAAGCGCCCGGGCGGCATGGCCTGAAGCGTGTCCCCCAGCGCCGGGCCTACGAACCCATAGTCCACGAAGAGCGCCGCCCCGCCCCGGTCGGCCAGGCGGCGGGCCACGGCCGCCACCACCGCCTGGGCAGGCGCGCTCCACTCGAACACACCGCCCAGGGGCGCGTCCCGAAGCGCGGGGGGAACGGGCGGGGCGGCCGCCACGGGTCCCAGGCGCCGCGCGGGCCGGCCTTTCTCGAGCGTCACCACGCGCAACGCCCAGCCGGCTGCCGTGCGCTCGAACTGGTCGACGCCCAGCGCATCCAGGAACTCGTTGGCCACCAGCAGGATCGCCCGATCGTCGGGCACCTCCGCAAGGTCGTCGTGATGATGGACCCCGGGCAACCGTTGGGCCTGGAGGGCCTTGAGCGGGGGCGAGGTTTCGACGAGATGGACTGGCGCCTCGAGGCCGGCCTTCAGGGCCACGCGCAGCAGGTCGGCCATCAGCGTGCCACGCCCCGGGCCCAGCTCCACCAGGCGGACGGGTGGCCGGCCGGCGCGATGCCAGAGGTCCGCCAGCCACGCCCCCAGAAGTTCCCCGAACATCTGCGAGATTTCGGGCGCGGTCGTGAAGTCGTGGCCCAGGGGATCGCGCGTGGCGTAGTAGCGGGCGTTGCCCAGTTGCATGGCCCGGGCGAGGGGCAGGGGCCCCGTGCGGGCGAGGAGCGCCGGAAAATCGGCGCCGCTCACGCCGCCGACAGGGCCGGGGGCGGCGGGCGCCGGAAGCTCATGGCCACGTGCCATAGGCCGAAGAGGATCATGGGCAGGCTCAGCGTCTGGCCCATGGTGAGGCCCAAGGCCAGCACGCCCAGTTGCGGGTCGGGCTCGCGCACGAACTCGACCGCGAAGCGGAACAGCCCGTAGAGCAGCACGAAAAGCCCGCCCAGCAGGCCGGGGCGCAGGTGGGCCTCGGTCCGCCAGAAGAGCAGGTTGAGCACGACGAACAGCACCAGGCCTTCGAGGGTGGCTTCGTAGAGCTGGCTTGGATGGCGTGGCTCGGGGCCGGCGCCCGGGAACACGACGCCCCAGCTGCCGTCGGTGGGCCGGCCCCACAGCTCGCCGTTCACGAAATTGGCGAGCCGGCCCAGGAAGAGGCCGAGGGGTGCCACCACCGCGACATAGTCCAGCACCCGCCACAGGGCGAGGCCGCGGGCGCGGCCGTAGAGGACGATGGCCAGGATCACGCCCAGGAACCCGCCGTGGAAGGCCATGCCGCCTTCCCAGATCTTGAGGATGCGCAAGGGCTCGGCGAGGAAGGTCGCGGGGTCGTAGAAGACGACGTAGGCGAGCCGCCCCCCCAGGATCACCCCCAGGGTGCACCAGCCCACCAGGTCGTCGACATGGGCGACCTGCATCGGCGCCCCCGGTCGCCGCAGCATCACGCGCAGCAGCCGCCACCCCAACAGGATGCCCGCAATGTAGGCCAGGCTGTACCAGCGGATGGCGAGCGGCCCCAGCGTCAGCGCCACGGGGTCGAGGCCGAGGCTTGTCCATTCGACAGGTGGCTTCCACGGCGGCATGGGGGCTGCCATACCGAGGGGCCGATGCGCTGGCCATGCCCGGCCGGCGGGTCGCGGCGAGGAGGGAGAGGACCATGGCGCTCAGCGAGCTCGACCATGCGCTGGACGAGGCGATCGCCCAGATCACCGCCGCGGGCGGCCCGCTCGAGGTGGGCCGGGCCACGGTCCGGGGGGTCGACTATCCGGTTTTCGCCAAGGCGCCGCCGTCGCTGCGCGCCTTCTTCGAGATGTTCCTGCCCGCCCACCTCGAGAAGGAGTTCCTCGTCTATCAGGACGAGCGGCTGACCTTCGCGGACGTGCGCGATCGGGCGGTGAGGATCGCGGCCGTCCTCCAGCACGGCCACGGCATCGCCAAGGGCGACCGGGTGGCGATCGCCATGCGCAACTATCCCGAGTGGATCGCCGCGTTCATGGGGGCGCAGATGCTGGGGGCGGTGGTGGTGCCCATGAACGCCTGGTGGAAGTCGGAAGAGCTGAGCTACGGCCTGAAGGATTCGGGCACGCGGCTCGTGATCGCCGACGAGGAGCGCCTGCGCCGCATCCGCGAGATCGAGGGCCTGAAGCTGCCGGTGATCGCGGTGCGCACCGGCCATGCCGTGGCGGCCGAACTGGGCGCGGTGACCCTGGAGGACGCGCTCGCCGAAACCCCGCCCGAGCCGTGGTACCTGCCGCCGATCGAGCCCGAGGACGACGCCACCATCATGTACACCTCGGGCTCGACGGGGGCGCCCAAGGGCGCGGTGTCCACCCATCGGGGGATCGTGTCCGGAACGCTCAACTACCTGGTGCAGGGCCTGGCCATGCTCGCCCTGGCCCAACGCCAGGGGCTGTCCGTGCCCCCCCAGCAGGTCATGCTGCTCAACGTGCCCCTGTTCCACATCACGGGGCTGGTCCCCGTGTTCCTGGTCTCGGTCGCGATCGGCCGGAAGATGATCATCATGTATCGGTGGGACGCGGGCGAGGCGCTGCGGCTCATCGAGAAGGAGCGCTGCACCTACTTCGTGGGCGTGCCCACCATGAGCCTCGAGCTCATGCAGCACCCGGACCGCGACAAGTACGATCTTTCCTCGTTGGTGGACATCGCGGGCGGCGGTGCCCCGCGCCCGCCCGAGCACGTCGAGCGCCTGGCCCAGGCCTTCCCCGGCAAGAACCCGGCCATCGGCTATGGCCTGACCGAGACCAACGGCGTGGGCGCGGGCAACCTGCGCGACAATTACCGCCGCAAGCCGGCCTCGACGGGCCGGCCGTCCAAGCCGCTCGTCGAGATGATGATCGTGGACGAGGCGATGAACCCCGTGCCCACCGGCGAGGTCGGAGAGGTATGCATCCGCTCGGCGGCCAACGTGCGCGGCTATTGGATGAAGCCGCTCGCCACCGAGGCCGCCTTCACGAAGGACGGCTGGTTCCGCACGGGCGACCTCGGCCGCTTCGACGAAGACGGCTATCTCTACATCGTCGACCGCAAGAAGGACATCATCATCCGCGGCGGCGAGAACATCTCGGCCGTGGAGGTCGAGGCCGCCATCTACGCCCACCCCGCCGTGGCCGAGGCCAGCGTCTTCGGCCTGCCCGACGAGCGGTTGGGCGAGATCGTGGGCGCGGTCGTCTTCCCCCGGCCCGGCGAACGGCTGGAGGGCGAGGCGATCATCCAGTTCGTGGCGCGGGATCTCGCGGCCTTCAAGGTGCCGGCGCGCGTATGGGTGGTGAACGAACCCCTGCCGAAGTTGGGCTCGGGCAAGATCGACAAGGTGCGCTTACGCAGCCACTATCGCGAGGTGCACCTGGGCCGTGTCACGGCGTGATTCCGGTCAGGCGCCGCGCCGGCCGGCCATCTGACGCGCCCCAGTTCGCGGCCCAGCTCGGGCCCGCCGGGGGCCTCGGGGCCAGTGGCCTGGCGCTGGCGGCGTTCGCAATCGGGCCCGCCCGCCGGCGGCAGGGGCCCGGTGCGCGGGCCTGGCGGTTCCCGGCACGGCGGAGCCAGGCGCCCCAGGGGCGCGATGCCGTCCGCCGGGGCTCGGGCATCGGCCTCCACGGGTTCCCGCCGCCTCCACCGTGCTGAAGGTCTGGCACGCGGCCCAACTTAAGGGGGTCGCCCACGGGTTCCTGGGCCGCCAGGGCGGTGTGTCGGTGGGTCTCTACGCGAGCCTCAACGCAGGCCTCGGCTCAGGGGACGACCCGCAGGCGGTGGCGCGGAACCGGGCGATCGCCCTGGCCGCCGTCGCTCCGGGCACCCGTCTTGTGACCTTGCGCCAGGTGCACTCGGCCGTCTGCCACGAAGCGGAGGCCTGGGCGGAGGACGAGCGGCCCGAGGGAGACGCCCTGGTCACCGACCGGCCAGGCCTCGCGCTCGGCGTGCTGACGGCCGACTGCGCGCCCGTGCTGCTGGCCGATCGGGAGGCGGGCGTGGTGGGCGCTGCCCACGCCGGCTGGCGGGGGGCGCTGGCCGGCGTCCTCGAGGCGACGGTGGCCGCCATGGAGCGACGGGGCGCGCGCCGCGACCGGATCGCAGCCGCCGTGGGCCCGGCCATCGGGGCCGCAAGCTACGAGGTGGGCGCGGAGTTCCACGACCGCTTGCGGCGTGAGGACCCGGCGAGCGCACCCTTCTTCCGGCAGGGGCCCCTGGGCCGGCCGCACTTCGACCTGCCGGGCTACGTCGCCCACCGGCTGCGGGCCGCGGGCGTGGGCGACGTCGGCGTCCTGGCCCTCGACACGGCGGCCCGCGCGGACGACTTCTTCAGCCACCGCCGCGCCGGACGGCGCGGCGAGGGCGATTACGGCCGGCAGCTCAGCCTGATCGCGCTCGAACCGCCCTCAGCCGCGGGTGGAGGCGTAGAGCGACCAGAGCGAGGCCACGTCGGCCATGGGCCCTGAGGACAGCGAATCGAAGATGGCCTTGGCCTGCGCCCGGTCGCCGCTGCGCAGCACGCTGATCCCGCGGAACAGTCGGGCCTTGTCGGCCATCGGCCCCTTCTCGGCCACGGCGTAGGCCTGGGCCGCCTCGGGGAAGCGGCCCGCCCCCAGGAAGGCGTTGCCCGCGCTCATGGCGGTTTCGGGGCTGCGGGCGTCCTTCGGGGCCGACTTCAAGGCCTCCGCCGATCGCTGGGCGGCCGCTTCCACGATCTTCCGGCCCACGGGGCTGTCGGCCGGCATGATCCCGGCCGCCATGGCTTCGCGCACGACTTTCTCGGCATAACCCGGCTGGCCGCCCACGATGGCGTTCTTCGCGAAATCCTCGACTTCGGCCTGGGTTCGGATCGCACCCGTCTGGTTCATGAGATGATAGAGGCCGAGCTTCGCTTCGCGCGACATGGGCTCGTTTTTCATGTCGGCCAGAAGCAGCCGCCAGCGCTCGGGCGTGGGGTCCAGGCGCACCAGCCGCTGGGTCGTGGCGATGTAGCCCTTCTTGTCGCCCATCTTGTACTGGGCGCCGGCCAGGTTCTGCAGTGCCGTCAGGTTGTTGGGGTTCTGGGCCACCATCTTCTGGTAGATGGCGGCCGCTTCCCGCGCCTTGCCCTGCTGCAGGTAGGATTGTGCCACGATCGTGAGCTGGCCCGAGCGTTGGGCCGCCGCGATTGCCTTGTCGTATTGGCGTGCCTGATAATAGAGCGGGGCGAGCTGCGATGGCGGGGCGCCGATGGCCTCGAGTTCCGCGGCCGCGCGGGCGTAGTTGCCCGCCCGTGTGTGCACATAGGCCGCCATCTGCGCCACGGCGCGCCGTTCGGCCGGCGTGCTGGCCGCCGCCCGGGCCTGGTCCACGGACTTAATGGCCGCCTGGGTGTTGCCGGCGCGCGCCGCCCCTTGGGCTGCCTGCAGCGGCCGCCCGACCGCGGGCGACAAGGCCTGCGCCAAGGCCGGCCCTGCCGGAACGCTGGCCAACGCCAGCACCGCGCCGGCCATCAGCCCCAGGAACCGCCGAACGCTCGTCATCCCGCCTCCCGCCATCGCCGGCACAGGGCCATTCCGTCTCCACCAGGCATCGCCCCCAACCCCCCAGCGCATAACCCATCGACGCACCGCGGAAAAGGGCCCGGCGGGGCTTCCGGTGTCGCCTGGCGACGACTAAGACTTGGCTTTCCGGGCAAGCGTGGGGGACGGCACGGCATGGCGACCGCGTTCGTGTTTCCGGGGCAGGGCAGCCAGCAGGTTGGCATGGGCCGGGCGCTGGCCGAAGCGAGCGCCGCCGCGCGTGAAGTGCTGGAAGAGGTGGACGACGCGCTCGGCCAGCACCTTGCCCAGCTGATGTTCGAAGGGCCCGAGGAGGAGCTCACCCTCACCCGCAATGCCCAGCCCGCCATCATGGCGGTGGGCTTGGCCGCCCTGGCCGTGCTCGAGCGCGAGGCGGGCCTCAAGCTTCCCCAGGCGGCCCAGGCGGTGGCCGGCCACAGCCTCGGCGAATGGACGGCGCTGGCCGCGGCTCGGTCGCTCCCCCTGTCCCGCACCGCCCGCCTGCTGCGCCTGCGCGGTGAGGCCATGCAGGCGGCCGTTCCGCCGGGCGAGGGAGCGATGGCGGCCTTGCTGGGCCTCGGCTTGGAGGACGTCCGCGCGGTTGTGGACGAGGCGGCTCGAGGAGAGGTGCTGGCGGTCGCCAACGACAACGCCCCGGGTCAGCTGGTCGTCTCGGGCCATCTTGAAGCCGTCACGCGGGCGATGCGGCTCGCCAAGGAACGGGGCGCGCGCCATTCCGTGCTGCTGCCGGTGTCGGGTCCCTTCCACTGCCCGCTGATGGCGCCCGCCGCCCGCACGCTGGCCGACGCGCTCGCCCACGAGCCCATCGCCCCGCCCGTCGTGCCTCTGTGGGCCAACGTGACGGCCGCACCCGTGCAGGAACCCGACGCGATCCGGCGTCTCTTGGTGGAGCAGGTGACGGCCACGGTGCGCTGGCGCGAGACGGTGGAAGCCATGGCGGCGGCCGGCGTCACGCGGATGATCGAGCTGGGGGGGCGGGTGCTGGGGCCGCTCGTCAAGCGGATCGCCCCGGACATCGCCTGCCACCACATCCGCACGCCCGACGACGTGGACCAGCTTCTGGCCGTGATCTGAGGCCGCCGGGCCGGGGAGGCGGGCATGTTCGATCTTACGGGCCGCCGCGCCCTGGTGACGGGGGCCACGGGCGCCATCGGCGGGGCGATCGCCCAAGCCTTGGCTGCACGGGGGGCGCGGCTCGCCCTCTCGGGCACGCGGCAAGAGGCGCTCTCGGCGCTTGCCGCCCGCTTTCCGGGCTCCGTGGCGGTGCCGGCGCGCCTTGACGTGGTGGACGAAGTCGAGACGCTCGTACCCCGCGCCCTCGAGGCCCTGGGCGGGCTCGACATCCTTGTCAACAACGCCGGCATCACGCGCGACGGCCTGGCCTTGAGGATGCGCGACGACGACTGGGCGGCCGTGCTCAAGGTCAACCTCGAGGCCGCCTTCCGCCTGGCACGCGCGGCGCTCCGGCCCATGGTGCGCCAGCGCCATGGCCGCATCATCTCGATCGGCTCGGTCGTGGGCACCACGGGGAACGCGGGCCAGGCCAACTACGCCGCCGCCAAGGCGGGGCTTGTGGGGCTCACCAAGGCGCTCGCCGCCGAGGTGGCCGCGCGCGGCGTCACCGTCAACTGCGTGGCCCCGGGATTCATCCGCTCGGCCATGACCGAAGGGTTGCCCCCTGCCCAGAAGGACGCGCTGCTCACCCGGATCCCGGCCGGTCGCTGGGGGGAAGGCGCCGATGTCGCGGCCGCCGTGGTGTTCCTGGCGAGCGACGAGGCGGCCTACGTCACTGGGCAGACACTGCACGTGAACGGCGGGATGGCCATGCCCTGACCTTGCCGGCCGGCCGGGCCGGGCCTAGGGGCGCCTCATGCACGCCCCTGCCGAGCCCGACCGGATCGCGCGGGCGGTGCGGGACGTGGGCGCCGCGGCCGCGCGCCGGCCGCGGTGGGTGCTCGCGCTGGCGGTGCTAGGGGCGCTGTTGGCGGGCCTGGTGGCCGCCCGCAATCTCGCAGTCGACACCGATTCCACCCGGATGCTCTCGCCCGAGCTGCCGCACCGGCAGCGGGAGCTCGCCCTCAACGCCGCCTTCCCCGGCCTGAACAACCGGTTCGTGGTGCTGGTCGAGGCGCCGGATGGGGATAGCGCCGACCTGTTCCTGGAGCGCCTCGTGGCGGCCATCGGGCGGCATCCCGAGGCGCTCGCCCAGCCGTTCGCCGCCAGCCTCGATCCCTTCTTCCGGCGCAACGGCCTCCTCTACCGCGACGACGCCGAGCTCGATTCCCTCTTGGCCCGGCTGTCGCGGGCGGGGCCTTTGCTCGCCACCCTGGCGGCCGAGCCCCGGCTCGAGGCCTATTTCGCCGCGCTGGCCGAAGGCGTGGTGGACGCGGACCGGATCGCCGGTGGCGAAGCGGCCCTGGCCCGGGCCTTGGCCGAGACCGACCGGACGATCCGCGCGCGGCTCGCCGGCCCATCGCGACCCCTGCCCTTCTCGGCTCTGTTCGAGCCCGAGGGCGAGGTCCGCCGAGTGCTCACCGTCGTCCCGCGGCTCGACTTCACGCGCTTCCAGCCGGCCGGCCCGGCCCGAGCGGCCCTTGAGGCAGCGATCCGGGAAGCCCGCGCGGCCCCGGGCGCGGGCGAAGTGGAGGTCTTCGTCACGGGCGATCCTGCGATGCGTTCGGAGGAGCTGCGCTCCGTGACCCAGGGCCTGGGCCTGGCGCTGGGGGTGAGCCTGCTGGCGGTCGGAGCCCTGTTCGCGCTCGCGTTCCGCCGGCTGGCCCTTGCCGGGGTGGCGCTCCTGGTCGTCGTGGTCGCGCTAACCGCCACGGCCGCCTTCGCGAGCCTCGCCTTCGACGCGCTCAACCTGGTCTCGATGGCCTTCGCCGTGCTGCTCACGGGGCTTGGGGCCGATTACGCGATCCACCTCATCCTCAGGCTGCGCGAGCCCGGGGCCGACTGGCCGCAGGCCGCTTGCGACCTGGGGCCCGCGCTGCTCCTGTGCGCGCTCACCACGTCCCTCGGGTTCCTGGCGTTCGTGCCCACCCCCTTCGTCGGCATGGCCCAGCTGGGCGTGATCGGCGCGTTCGGCGTGTTCGCCGCCTTCGTGGCCGCCGTGCTGATTGTCCCGGCCGGGGTGGCGCTCGTGGGCGCGCATCCGCCGCTCCCGCCGCGCCCCGCCCCGTCGGCCCGCGCCGGACGGATGGCCGCCTGGGGCGTGCTGGCGCTGGTGGCGGCCGCCGCCCTGCTGGTACCGCATGCCCGTTTCGAGGCCGATCCCATGGCCCTGCGCGACCCCGATGCGCCCTCCGTCCGGGCCTTCGACCTGCTGTTCGACCAGAAGGAGACCCGGCCCTATGTCGCAAGCGTGCTGGTGCGGGATCCCGCCCGGGCCGAGGAGCTCGCCCGGCGGCTCGAGCGATCGCCCTTGGTCGAACGCGTCGTAACCCCCGAACGACTGCTGCCCGGCCCCGAGGCCGAGTTCCGCCGCGAGGCGATCGAGGCGGTGGCGGCGGGCCTGCTGCCGCAGCTCGAGGCCGGCGAGCCCCCGATTCCCACGGAGGACGGACTGAACCGCCTGCGGGCCGCCCTCGCCGCCCATCCCCGCCCGGGTGGGGCGGCCCTCGCGGAGGCCCTGCGGCAGCTCGAAGCCCGGGCGGCCACCGACCCCACCCTTCTCCGAGACCTCGAGCGGGACGTGCTGTTCCACTGGCCCGCGACGCTCGCCCGGCTGCGGACGAGCCTTGCCCCCGATCCCGAGCCTCGGCTGGCCGACCTGCCGGCCCCCCTGCTCGAGCGCTACCGGAACGCCCGCGGCGACCTGCGCGTGGAAGTGGTGCCCCGGGCCGACCTCAGGGACCATCGGGCGCGGGCGGCCTTCGTGGCCGAGGTGCGCCGTGTTGCCCCCGACGCGGCGGGGCCCGTGGTGAACCTCGAGGAATCCGGGGCAGTCGTCGCGCGGGCCATGGTCACGGCCACCCTCCTTGCCCTTCTGGCCTGTGGGCTGACGCTGCTTGTGCTGACGCGCGATTTGCCGGGTACGCTCGCCACGCTCGCCCCAGTGCTGGCCGCCGTGGTGCTGACGGTGGGGGCCTCCGCTCTCCTCAAGGTGCCGTTCAACTACGCCAACGTCATTGCGCTGCCGATGTTGCTGGGGGCAGGAATCGATTCGGCCATTCACATGGCGGCCCGCGCGCGGGGCGGCCCAGCGGCGGCGTTGTCCAGCTCCACGCCCCGCGCGGTCGTCTTCTCGGCCTTCACCACCATCGCGGCCTTCGGCAGCCTGATGCTGTCGGCCCACCGGGGCGTGGCCTCGATCGGGGCGCTGTTGCTCGTGGCGCTGTCGGCCACCACCATCTGCACGCTGGCCCTGCAACCGGCCGCCCTGGCGCTCGTTCGGCGGGTCCGCCGCGCCGCGGAGCCCGCCCGATGAACCTTCCCCGCCGGGCGTTCCTGGCCGCCCTGGCCGCGGTCGTCGGGGCTCCCGCCGCGGCCCAACAGCCGATCGCCGCGGCCGAGGCGCGGGCCCTCGTCGAAGGGCTCATCCGCGACCTTTCATCTGTCGAGCAGCTCACGCGCCCGGGCCCCGAGCGGGACCGGGCCCTCGACTCGGCACTCGGCCGTTACGTCGCCCTCGACCGGGTGGGGCGGTTCCTCCTGGGCGCCAGCCGCCAGCAGGCGACTCCGGCGGAGCTCGCCGAATACGACCGGCTGGTGCCGGGCTTCATCCTGGCCGACGTGCGCGGCGAAATCGCGAAGCTCGTGGCCCAGTCGATCGCGATCGAGGAGGTGCAGGCGCGCTCCGACCGCGAGGCGCTGGTGCGCTCCCGCTTCCGGCGCCGGGCGGGCGGCTCGGTGCGGGTCGACTGGCGGGTGCAGCGCCTGGCGGACGGCAGCTTGCGGATCGTCGACGTGTTCGTGAACGGCGTCTCGCGCTTCGTCATCCGTCGCGACGAGTTCCAGGCGGTGGTGCGCTCGGGTGGGATGCCCGCGCTGCTGGCCCTGCTGCGCAAGGGCCCAGGCGCTTGATCCCCCGCGGCTTGCGTGGGGGCGGTGGCGCGGTTATCCGCCGGGGCGGCGTCCCCCGGGGTGACGGGCCTTGGCCGTGGAAGGGGTTGGGGAGATGAGCGACATCGCCGAACGGGTGAAGAAGATCGTGGTCGAGCACCTGGGGGTCGAGCCGGAGAAGGTGACGGAGGATTCGAGCTTCATCGAAGACCTGGGCGCGGACTCCCTGGACACGGTCGAGCTCGTGATGGCCTTCGAGGACGAGTTCGGCGTCGAGATCCCCGACGACGCTGCCGAGAAGATCCTGACCGTCCGCGACGCGATCGCCTTCGTTCAGCAGCACGGGAAATAGGGCTGGGCCGCCACGGGGGTTGCCGTGCGGCGGGTCGTCGTCACCGGCCTGGGCCTCGTCACGCCGCTGGGGGGCGACGTCGAGACGAGTTGGCGCCGTCTGATCGGGGGAGAGAGCGGCATCGGCCCCATCACCCGCTTCGACGCTTCCGACCAGGCCTGTCGCATCGCGGGCGAAGTGCCCATGGGCACCGCGCCGGGCGCGTTCGATCCGGCCCGCCGCCTCGAGCCCAAGGTGCTGCGCCAGACCGACCCCTTCATCCACTTCGCCCTCGACGCGGCGGGCCAGGCGCTCGAGGACGCGGGCCTCACCCAGCTTCCTGAAGAGGAGCGGTTGCGCGCGGGCGTGATGATTGGGGCGGGGATCGGCGGTCTGCCCGGCATCGCCGAGGAGGCGGTGAACCTCCACCTGCGCGGGCCGCGGCGGGTTTCGCCCCACTTCGTGCACGGCCGGCTCATCAACCTGGCCTCGGGCCAAGTGTCGATCCGCTTCGGTCTCAAGGGCCCCAACCACGCCGTGGTGACGGCCTGCTCATCGGGCGCGCACGCCATCGGGGATGCGGCGCGCCTTATCCAGTGGGAGGATGCCGACATCATGGTGGCCGGCGGCGCGGAGGCCGCGATCTGCCCGCTGGGCATCGCGGGCTTCGCCCAGGCGCGCGCTCTGGCCACCCGTTTCAACGATGCGCCCCAGCGCGCCAGCCGCCCCTGGGATCGCGACCGCGACGGCTTCGTGATGGGCGAGGGGGCCGGGGTCGTGGTGCTCGAGGAATTCGAGCGCGCGAAGGCCCGCGGAGCGCAGATCTATGGCGAGGTGGTGGGCTATGGCCTCACGGGCGATGCCTACCACGTCACGGCGCCCCATCCCGAGGCCGACGGGGCCTTTCGCGCGATGGCCATGGCGCTTCGCCGGGCGCGGCTTACGCCCGAGGACGTCGATTACATCAACGCCCACGGCACCTCGACACCGATGGGCGACGAACTCGAGCTGGCGGCGGTGAAGCGCCTGTTCGGGCCGGCTATCGGCGGGGTGTCCATGTCGTCCACCAAGTCGGCCATCGGGCACCTCTTGGGGGGCGCCGGCGCGGTCGAGAGCGTGTTCTGCCTGCTTGCCTTGCGCGACCAGGTGGTGCCGCCCACCCTCAACCTCGATCACCCGTGCGAGGGGGCCGAAGGCGTCGACCTGGTGCCCCACCAGGCGCGCGAACGCCGGGTCGAGGTCGTCCTCAACAACAGCTTCGGCTTCGGCGGCACCAACGCCACCCTCGTCTTCCGCCGGGTCTGACGGCGCGGTGCGCCGGTGGGCCATCGGCCTTCTCGCCAGCGGCCTGGTGGTGTTGGCCGGGGCGTACGTGGCCCACATGTGGCGCCGCGCCGCGCCCGCCGATGCGCCCCGGATCGAAGTGGAGATCGAGCCGGGCGACACGCTGGCCCGGGCGGCCGCCCGCCTCGAACGGGCCGGAGTGGTGTCGAGCGGCGCTCGCTTTCGGCTGTTGGCCCGCCTGCTGGGGGGCGCGCGGCCGGTCCAGCCCGGCCTTTACGAATTCCGGGCGGGCGAAGGCTGGGGCCGGGTGCTCGAGAAGCTGCAGCGGGGCGACGTCCTGGTGCTGCGGATTGTCATTCCCGAAGGCTTGCCGAGCGTCCTCGTCCACGAACGCCTGATGGCGGCCCCCCGCCTGGTGGGCGAGGTGGAGGTGCCGCCCGAAGGCTCGGTTTTGCCCGCCACCTGGGACTATCGGCCGGGCGAGACGCGGGCGGCGGTCCTGCGGCGCATGCAGCAAGGCATGGAGCGCACCCTGGCCGAGCTCTGGGCGAAGCGCTCGCCCGCAACCCCGGTGAAGACCCCGCACGAGGCGGTGATCCTGGCTTCGATCGTCGAGAAAGAGACCGCCCGGCCCGAGGAGCGTCGCCGCGTGGCGGGCCTCTACGCCAACCGCCTCAAGGCCGGCATGCGGCTCGAGGCCGATCCGACCGTCATCTATCCCGTCACGCAAGGCCGGCCGCTCGGCCGCCGGATCCGGCGCTCGGAACTGCGCGCCGATACGGGTTGGAACACTTACGTGCGGGCGGGCCTGCCCCGGGGGCCCATCACCAATCCCGGCCGGGCGGCCCTGGAAGCCGTGCTGGATCCTGAGGTGCACGATTTCCTGTTCATGGTGGCCGACGGCACGGGGGGGCACGCCTTCGCCCGCACGCTGGCCGAGCACGAGGCCAATGTCGCCCGCTGGTATGCCTTGCGTCGCGAGCGGGGCGAGATGTGAGCCTTGCGCGGCCGCGACTCCGAGGACCAAGCGCCTTGACCATCGCGCATCTCGGCTCCTAGGGCCGGCGGCCGGTTCCATGTTGGGCCCCCGCACGCTCTACGACCGGATCTGGGAGGCGCACGTCGTCACGCGGCGGGCCGACGGCACCGACCTCATCTTCATCGACCGGCACCTGATCCACGAGGTGACGAGCCCCCAGGCCTTCGAGGGCCTGCGGCTGGCCGGGCGGCGGGTGCGCCGGCCCGACCTCACGCTCGCCGTGCCCGACCACAACGTGCCCACGACCGACCGGCGCTCCCCGGTGGCCGATCCGGACTCGGCCGCCCAGTTGGCGGCGCTCGAGCGCAACTGCGCAAAGTTCGGCATCGAATACATCGACATCCGCTCGCCGCGGCAAGGAATCGTCCACGTGATCGGGCCCGAGGAAGGCTTCACGTTGCCGGGCCTCACCCTGGTGTGCGGCGACAGCCACACCTCGACCCACGGCGCGTTCGGCGCGTTGGCCTTCGGCATCGGCACGACCGAGGTCGAGCACGTGCTGGCCACCCAGACGCTGTGGCTGAAGAAGGCACGCAACCTCGCCGTCACCGTGTCGGGACGGCTGGGGTTCGGCGTGTCGGCCAAGGACCTGGCGCTGGCGGTCATCGGCACGCTGGGGGCGGCCGGAGCGGCGGGCTGCGTCATCGAGTACCGGGGCGAGGGCGTGCGCGCGCTTTCGATGGAAGGCCGCATGACCCTGTGCAACATGTCGATCGAGGCGGGCGCGCGAGCGGGGCTGGTGGCGCCGGATGAGACGACCTTCGCATGGCTCGCGGGCCGGCCCCGGGCACCCCAGGGTGCCGCGTGGGAACGGGCCGTGGCCCATTGGCGCACCCTGGCGAGCGACCCCGATGCCCAGTTCGATCGGGAGGTGACGCTCGATGCCGGGGCGATCGCGCCGCTCGTCACCTGGGGCACGAGCCCCGACCAGGTGGCCCCCGTGACCGGCTGCGTGCCCGACCCTCGGGCAATGCCGGATCCCACCCAGCGCGCCGCGGCCGAGGCCGCGCTCGCCTACATGGACCTGAAGCCCGGCACGCCCTTGACCGCGATCGCCGTGCAGAACGTCTTCATCGGCTCGTGCACCAACAGCCGGATCGAGGACCTGCGCGCAGCCGCCCGCGTGGTGAAGGGCCGCAAGGTGGCCCCCGGCGTCCGGCAGGCGCTCGTCGTGCCGGGGTCCGGGGCGGTCAAGCGCCAGGCCGAAGCCGAAGGGCTCGACCGGATCTTCCGCGATGCGGGTTTCGAGTGGCGCGAGCCCGGATGCTCGATGTGTCTGGGCATGAACCCCGACCGGGTGCCGCCCGGCGAGCGCTGCGCTTCGACGTCGAACCGAAACTTCGTGGGCCGGCAGGGCCCGGGGGCGAGGACCCATCTGCTCTCCCCGGCCATGGCCGCGGCGGCGGCCGTCATGGGGCGGATCGCCGACGTGCGCGAGTTGGCCCCGGCTTGAGTGCGGCCCTCCGCATCGAGCATCTGACCAAGGTCTACGCCGGGGGGCGGCGCGCCCTGGACCAGGTCTCGCTGGCGGTGCCCCAGGGCCAGATCTTCGGCCTCCTGGGCCCCAACGGGGCCGGCAAGTCGACCCTCATCAACATCCTGGCGGGCCTCGTGACTCCAACCTCGGGCCGGGTCGAGGTGTGGGGCTTCGACATCGCCCGCGAGCCGCGCAACGCCCGGGCCTCGCTGGGCGTCGTGCCGCAGGAGCTGGTGTTCGACGCCTTCTTCACCCCCTTCGAGACGCTCGAGCTCCAGGCCGGCCTCTATGGCATCCCGCGCGCCCGGCGCCGCACGCGCGCGCTTCTGCGGGCGGTCCATCTGGAAGAGCAGGCGCACGTCTGGGCGCGCACGCTCTCGGGCGGCATGAAGCGGCGCCTGCTCATCGCCAAGGCCCTGGTGCACGACCCGCCCGTGGTCATCCTCGACGAGCCCACGGCCGGCGTCGACGTCGAGCTGCGGCAAATGCTGTGGGAGCTCGTGCGCCGCCTGCACCGGGACGGCGCCACGGTGGTGCTGACCACCCACTATCTCGAAGAGGCCGAGGAGCTTTGCCAGCGCATCGCGATCATCGACCGCGGCCGTGTGGTGGCCGATGCCCCGACGGCCGAGCTTCTGGCCATGGCGCACGAGAAGCGCCTCGACGTCGTGCTGGGAACGGACGCGGGCGAGCTGCCGACCATTCCCGGCGTTCTCCGCGTCGACCGGGCCAGCCCGCGGCACCTGTCGCTGGTCCACGACCGCCGCCTGGTTTCGGCCGGGCGCGTGCTGGCTGCGCTGCAGCAGGCGGGCCTCGAGATCCTCGACGTCTCGACCCGCGAGCCCGACCTCGAGGACGTGTTCCTGGACCTCACGCGCAGGCGGCGGGCGGCATGAGCGACGAACCCGTCGTGGCCGACGTCGTCGTGGTGGGCAGCGGCGCGGCGGGCCTGACCTGCGCCATCGCGCTGGCCGAGCGGCTGAAGGTGCTGGTGCTGTCGAAGGCCGACATTTCCGCTGGCTCCACCGCCTGGGCGCAAGGCGGCATCGCCGCCGTCCTCGACGAGGGGGACACCTTCGAAGCCCACATCGAGGACACGATGATCGCGGGCTGCGGCCTGAACGACCGGCGCGTCGTCGAGTTCGTGGTCGAGCAGGCGCCGGCCGCCATCGAGCGGCTGGCGGCCTTGGGCGTGCCGTTCACGCCGGGGGAGACCGTCTCGGAACGCTTCCACCTGACCCGCGAAGGCGGCCACCGCGCGCGCCGGATCGTGCATGTCGACGACGCGACGGGCTGGGCGGTGCAGAAGGCCCTCGAGCGCGCGGCCCTGGCCAACCCCAACATTCGGGTACTGACCGATCACGTGGCGATCGACATCGCCACCGAACGCCACGCCGAGGAGGGGGTGGGCTTCGTCGAGCGCCGGGCCCACGGCCTCTACGCGCTCGACCGGCAGCGGGGCGTGGTGCGGCGCCTGCTGGGTCGGGCGGTGGTGTTGGCCACCGGCGGGGCGAGCCGGGTCTATCGTTTCTCCACGAACCCCGACGGTGCGACGGGCGACGGCATCGCCATGGCGTGGCGGGCGGGCTGCCGGGTGTCGAACATGGAATTCAACCAGTTCCACCCCACCTGCCTCTACGACTTCCGAGTGAAGAACTTCCTCATCACCGAGGCCTTGAGAGGCGAGGGCGGGATCCTGCGCCTGCCCGACGGGCGGGCCTTCATGGCCGATCACGACCCGCGCGCCGAACTCGCCCCCCGAGACATCGTGGCCCGCGCGATCGACGCCGAGATGAAGCGCCTGGGGCTCGACCACGTGTTCCTCGACCTGCGGCACCTGGGGCGCACGTTCCTGGAATCCCATTTCCCCACGATCGTCGCCCGCCTGAAGTCGCTCGGTATCGACCCGGCCGAACAGCCGGTGCCCGTGGTGCCCGCCGCCCACTACACCTGCGGCGGGGTGCTCGTCGACCGGCACGGCCGCACCGACCTGCCGGGCCTCTACGCCATCGGCGAGGTCTCGCAGTCGGGGCTCCATGGCGCCAACCGCATCGCGTCCAACTCGCTCCTTGAATGCCTGGTGTTCGGCGCGTCGGCCGCCGACGACATCCTGGCCCGGTTCGCCGACACTCCACCGCCGCCCGCCATCCGCCCGTGGGACGAAAGCCGCGTGACGGATTCGGACGAGGAAGTGGTGGTGAGCCACAACTGGGCTGAGTTGCGACGCTTTATGTGGGATTACGTGGGCATCGTGCGCACCGACCGACGGCTCGAGCGGGCCGCTCGCCGGGTCGCCCTGCTGCGGGACGAGGTGGACCACTACTACGGGCGCTTCCGCGTGACGCCCAACCTCCTCGAGCTGCGCAACGTGGTCGAGGTGGCCGACCTCATCGTCCGCTCGGCCCAGGCCCGCAAGGAAAGCCGGGGCCTGCATTTTTCGACCGACTATCCGGGCCTTTCCGACCCGCCGCGCGACACGATCCTCTACCCGTCGCGGCCGTGAAGGCGCGCTTGACGGCGCACAGGATGTAATAATATCACATGTCGGTGATGGCCGGGAGTCGTGGGGTGCGCCGGTTCGCTTCCTCGTGGGATGCCGTGGCGGCGGCGCTGTCGAGCCTCTGCCTGATCCACTGTCTCCTCCTCCCCGCGCTCGCCGCCCTGGGGCCTGCGCTGGTGGTGGGCCATGGCCCGCCGTGGCTTCACTGGGCGCTCATCGCAGCGGCCGCGCCCGTGTCGGTGGCGGCCCTCGTGGGGGGTTTCGCCGTCCACCGCGAACCGGCCATCCCGGCGCTGGGGCTGGCGGGCTTCGCCATCATGGCGACGGGCGCCGCCCTGCACGGGCACGAACCGCTGGAAGCGTGGCTCACCGCCCTGGGTGGTCTGACCGTGGCGGTAAGCCACCTGCGCAACTGGCAAGCGCGCCAGCGCGTCTAGGGCATCGGCTGGACGAAGCCATCCATCACCATGCGGATGCCCGCATGGTCGAACTCCACCTCGAGCTTGGAGGCGTCGCGCGCGCGCACCGTGCCCATGCCGAACTTGTCGTGGAACACCCGCGCCCCGACGCCGATCGCCGGGTTGGCCGGCAGGGTTCGTGCGGCCGCCAGGCCGTCGAGGCGGGTCGGGCCGCCGGGGTGCCGGGCGGCCCGCACCACGCCGGGGCCGCGGCCGCCGGCTTGCGCCAGGTGGGCGAAGGGGTCGTCCGCCCGCCCCACTGCCGCCCGCCACAGACTGGGCCCGCCGGTCATGGTCGTCGTGCGGTGCACGTGCGCATCCGGCAGTTCGTCCAGGAACCGGCTGGGCAGCGCACTCGTCCACTGGCCGTGGATGCGCCGGCTGGCGGCCGACAGGATCGTCGCCCGCCGCCGGGCCCGCGTGAGGCCCACGTAGGCCAGCCGCCGTTCCTCCTCGAGTGCCGCTTCCCCCCCTTCCTCCAGCGCGCGCAGCGACGGAAACAGCCCCTCCTCCCACCCGGCCAGGAACACGTGGTCGAACTCCAGGCCCTTGGCGGCGTGCAGCGTCATGAGCGTGACGCGCGCTCGGCCGTCCTCCCGCTCGTTGTCCATGACCAGGGCCACGTGGTCGAGAAAGGATCCGAGGTCGGGGAACTCCTCCACGGCGCGCACGAGCTCGCGCAGGTTCTCAAGCCGCCCCTCGGCCTCGGCCGACCGGTCGGCCGACAGCATCGCCCGGTAGCCCGATCCGTCGAGGATCGTGTCCAAGAGGGCCGCCGGCTCCGTCGTGGGAAGCGCCGCCCGCCATTCGCCGATCTTGCCGATCAGGTCCCGAAGGCCCCGGCGGGCGGTCGCCCCCAGCTCGTCGGTCTCGGCGATCCGCTCGGCGGCTGCCGGCAGCGCCAGGCCGGCCTGGCGGGCGAAGGCGCGGATGCGCGCGATCGACTTCTCCCCCAGCCCCCGGCGGGGGGTGTTGACGATCCGCTCGAAGGCCAGGCTGTCGTCGGGCCGGACGACCGTGCGCAGATAGGCCAGCGCGTCGCGGATCTCGGCCCGCTCGTAGAAGCGCACGCCCCCCACGATGCGGTAGGGCAGGCCGAGGCGCAGGAAGCATTCCTCGAACGCCCGCGTCTGGAACTGGGCGCGCACCAGGATGGCGACCTCGGCCAAGGACGTCCCTTCGCGCTCCAGCCGCTCGATCCGCTGGGCCACCGCGTGCGCTTCCTCCTCGCCGTCCCACACGGTCACCACCTCCACCGGCTCGCCCGCGCCGGCCTCGGTCCACAGCGTCTTGCCCAGCCGGTGGCGGTTGGCGGCGATCAGCGCGCTCGCCGCGCCCAGGATGTGGCCAGTCGACCGATAGTTCTGCTCGAGCCGGATGAGGCGGGCGCCGGGGAAGTCGCGGGCGAAGCCCAGCATGTTGCCGATCTCCGCGCCGCGCCAGGAATAGATGGACTGGTCGTCGTCGCCCACGCAGGCCACCTGCCCGTGGCCGCCGAAGGCGGGGGCGGCCAGCAGCCGCAGCCAGAGATATTGCGCGGCGTTCGTGTCCTGGAATTCGTCGACCAACAGGTAGCGGAACTGGGCCTGCCACCGGGCGCGTACGTCGTCGTGCCGGCGCAGGATGGCGATGAGGTGCAACAGCAGGTCGCCGAAGTCGCAGGCGTTGAGCTGCCGCAGCTCGGCCTGGAGGCGACCGTAAAGTTCCGCGCCCCGACCATGGGCGAAGGCCTGTGCTTCCGCCTCGGGCACCTCCTCAGGGCCCAGCCCCCGGTTCTTCCACCGGTCGATGAGCGCGCACAGCTGCCGGGCCGGCCAGCGGCGTTCGTCGAGCTTGGCCTCGTCGATCACGCGGCGGGCCAGCCGCTCGAGGTCGTCGGGGTCGAGGATCGCGAAGCTGGGCGATAAGCCCACGAGCTCGGCGTGCCGGCGCAGCATGCGCGCGGCGGTGGCGTGGAACGTACCGAGGTAGGGCATAGTTTCGGCTTCCGGGCCGATCAGGGCGCGCAGGCGCGCGCGCATCTCGCGCGCGGCCTTGTTCGTGAAGGTGACGGCCAGGATCTGCGACGGCCACGCCCGCCGTTCGGCGAGGATATGGGCCAGCCGGGCCGTGAGGGCGCGGGTCTTGCCCGTGCCCGCCCCAGCCAGCACCAGCACCGGCCCGTCGAGGGCCGTGGCAGCCTCGCGCTGGGGCGGGTTGAGCCCTTCAAGCCAGGGCGGATCGGCCGCGTGCATCGCCTTGGGCCGCGGCATAGCGGCCGCCCCCCGGGCGTTACAAGCGCGCCCGGAGGCCGCGTCAGGACCGCCGCAGCAGGTGCAACCGGCTGGCGGCCACCGCGCGCGTCACGACCGGCTCCAGGCCGGGGACGTCGACGTCTTCGGCCCGCCCCGTCTCGACCGCGACCCAGGCGCCCGGGGCGATCCAGCCCTGGGCCAAGGCGGCCACCAGAGCCGGCCCGGCCAAGCCCCGGCCCCAGGGCGGGTCGGCCAGCACCAGGCCGAAGGCTCGGGGGGCGGGCGGCAGGCGGGTGGCGTCGACAGGCCACACCCTGGCGGGCGCCCCCAGCGCGCGAATGTTGGCCTCGGCGGCGCGCCGAGCGGCGGGATCCGTGTCGATCAGCAGGGCTTCGGCCGCTCCGCGCGACAGCGCCTCGAGGGCGAGCGCGCCCGAGCCGGCGAACAGGTCGAGCACCGCAAGCCCCGCCCAATCGCCCAGCCGACTTCCCAGCATCGCGAACAGCGTCTCGCGCACGCGGTCGGCCGTGGGTCGGGTGCGGCGGCCTTCGGGGGCCACCAGCCGGCGCGAGCGCCAGCGCCCGGCCACGATCCTCATGGGCGATGGGCGAGCAGGCGGCGGACCTCGGCCGCCGGCACCTCGACGATCCCGCGGGGCGGCAGGTCGCCCAGGGCGAACGGGCCGAAGCCCACGCGAATCAGGCGGTTCACCACCAAGCCCAAGGCAGCGCACAGGCGGCGGATCTCGCGGTTCTTGCCCTCGGCGAGGCGGAAGGTGAGCCACACGTTGGCCGCCCCGGCCCGGGCCCGCCGGTCGAGGCTCGCCTCCACGGGGCCATAGCGCACGCCGTCGATCTCGATCCCCTCGGCCAGCCGCTCGAGGTCGGCAGGGCTCACCCGGCCCAGCGCGCGCACGCGATAGGTCCGCAGGAACCCATTCGCCGGCAGCTCCAGCCGGCGCTTGAGCGCACCGTCGTTGGTCAGGAGCAGGAGGCCCTCGGTCGTCATGTCGAGCCGGCCCACGGGCATCAGGCGCGGCAGGTCGGCCGGCAGCACGTCGGCCAGAGTGGGCCGACCGGCCGGATCCCGGGCGGTGGTGAGCACGCCCGGCGGCTTGTGGAACAGGAACAGGCGGGGAGGTTCGGGCGCGCGGGCCGGCCGGCCATCCACCGTCACCCCGGCGAGATCGGGAAGGCGCGTGGCGGGCGTCGTGATCGGGGTGCCGCCCACGGCGACCCGCCCCTCGGCGATCAGCCGCTCGATCTCGCGGCGCGACCCGTGGCCGGCCCGGGCCAGGAGCTTGGCGATCCGCTGGGGTGGTCCGTGGGCCGGGCCCGCCGCGCCTGGGCGGGCGCGCTCGGAAGGGGCGGCGGCTGCCCGGGCGCGGCCCGCCTTCCCCCGCTTCCGTCGGCCCCGGCCTGCCGTGTCCTGCCGCGCGGCGCGCGTGTCTTCGGGGTCCTCCGGGGCGCCGGCGGATGCCGCGCGTCCCGGCCGTGCGCCGGCCCCCGCGTCGGGGCCTTTCGGGCCGCTCGACGTCGGCTGAGATCCCTGCCGCGCGCCACCCCAACGCCGCGGCGGGCGGGCCATGGCCCTAGACCTCGACGGGGACGCCGACCTCCGTCTTCGACGTGCGCAAGGTAAGCGACGTCTTGACGCTGGCCACGTTCGGAGCGGTGGTGAGCTTGCCGCTCAGGAACGCCTGGAACCCCGGCAGGTCGCGCGCCACGATGCGCAACAGGAAGTCCGTCTCGCCGCTCAGCATGTGGCATTCGCGCACTTCGGGCAGCGAGGCGACATAGGCCTCGAAGGCCCGGAGGTCGTCTTCGGCCTGGCTCTTGAGGCTCACGAACGCGAAGACCGTCACGGGCCAGCCGACGGCCTCGGGCGCGATGTCGGCGTGATAGCCACGAATGATCCCGGCCTGCTCCAGCGCGCGCACGCGCCGCAGGCAAGGCGGGGCCGTGAGCCCGGCGCGCCTTGCCAGCTCCACGTTGGTGATCCGCCCCTCCTCCTGAAGGGTGCGCAGGATGAACCGATCGATCCGGTCCAGCTCCGACCGGCGGGGCCGCGCGACCTCGGTTTCGGCTTGTCCGTGCATCAGCCTTGCCCTTGCGTATTTTCGCAATGCGCGAGCTAGGGTTGAAGCAACGGGCTGGCAACCGTTGCGCCGTGCCGCAGCTTGTCACACTGGTCCCATGCGCCTAGCTCATGGACCGCGAGGTGCGAATGTCAGAGGAACGATCGACGCGGCTTTTGATCCTGGGTTCCGGCCCGGCCGGCGCCACCGCGGCCATCTATGGCGCGCGGGCCGCGCTGCAGCCGGTGGTGATCCAGGGGTTACAGCCCGGGGGGCAACTCACCATCACGACCGAGGTCGAGAACTGGCCGGGCGACACCAGCGTGCTGGGGCCCGATCTGATGGCCCGGATGGAAGCCCAGATGCGCCATCTGGGCGTGGAGCTGGTGGCCGACGTGGCCACGGCGGTCGACCTCAGGCACCGGCCGTTCCGGGTCGAGACCGACGGCGGGCTCGTGTTCCGGGCCGAGGCGCTGGTGATCGCGACCGGGGCGACGGCCCGCTGGCTGGGCCTGCCGGCGGAGGCGAAGTTGCGCGGTCGGGGCGTGTCGGCGTGCGCCACCTGCGACGGGTTCTTCTTCCGCGACCGGCACGTGGCCGTGGTGGGCGGCGGCAATTCGGCCGTGGAAGAGGCGCTGTTCCTTACCAACTTTGCCCGGCAGGTGACGCTGATCCACCGGCGCGACCGCCTGCGGGCGGATGCCACCAATCAGCGCCGGCTGTTCGCGCACCCCAAGATCGCCGTGATCTGGAACGCGGTGGTGACCGACATCGAGGCGACGCCGGACGGGATGGGCGTGGCCGCCCTGCACTTGGCCGACACGCGGACCGGGGCCTTCCGGCGCCTGCCGGTGGACGGGGTGTTCGTCGCCATCGGTCATGATCCGGCCACCGGCCTGTTCCGGGGCCAGCTCGAGATGGACGCGGCAGGCTACATCGTCACGGCCCCCGATTCCACCGCCACCAGCGTGCCCGGCGTGTTCGCGGCGGGCGACGTGAAGGACCGGCACTTCCGACAGGCCGTGACCGCCGCCGGCATGGGCTGCATGGCGGCCCTCGAGGCGGAGCGGTTCCTGGCGGCCCAGGCCCAGGAACCCGGACGGGAGGCCGCCTGATGGCCCTCGACTGGGACAAGCTGCGCCTGTTCCATGTCGTGGCCGAGGCGGGCAGCTTCACCGAGGGCGCCCGCCGCCTGCGGCTGTCGCAGCCGGCCCTGTCGCGGCAGATCATCGCGCTCGAGGAGCAGCTGGATGCCAAGCTGTTCCATCGCCACGCCCGCGGCCTCGCCCTGACCCACGAGGGCGAACAGCTCTACCGCACGACGCGCGAGATCCAGGATTCGATCGCTCGGGCCCGGGCCGGGATCGATCAGACCCGCAACCGCCCGACCGGCGAGGTGCGGCTCACCACCACGGTGAGCTTCGGATCGTCGTGGCTGCCGCGTCAATTGGCCGACTTCCTCGAACTCTATCCCGACATTCGCCTCCACCTCATCCTCTCGGATACGGAGGTGGACCTGGCCCGGCGCGAGGCCGACTGCGCCATCCGATTCCAGAAGCCGACCCAGGCCGACCTCATCCAGCGGCCCCTGGCCGTCATCCGACACCGTTTGTGCGCCTCACCCGAATACCTCGCCCGCTATGGCGAGCCGCGCACGGTGCACGACCTCCTGTCGCACCGGATCATCGCCTACGGGCCCTCCGCCCCGCCCTACCTGCGCAGCCTCAACTGGGCGCTCGAGCTGGGGCACGACGGGCCACCCCGAGAGCCGGCCCTGTCGGTCAACTCCTCGGCGGGCGTGCTGGCTGCGGTGGAGGCGGGGGCCGGCATCGCGGCCCTGCCATCCTACCTCATCGCCAGCTCCACCAAGGTGAAGGTCGTGCTGCCGGACGTGCCCGGCGCGCAATTCCAGACCTATTTCGTCTATCCTTCCGAGCTCAAGGGATCGGTGCGCCTGTCGGTGCTGCGCGACTTCCTCGTCGAGCGGATGACGCCGGCCAACCTGGGCGACAGCCCCGACCTCGACCGACGGGAGGCCCCGACCGTCCAAGCCATGCGCTAGGCGCATTCCGGCCTTCGGCCTTTCGCAGTTGCACAAGGCCCGGCGGCGCGATACGAGGGCGCCGTTGCTGCGTTGCAGCGCAACCGTGCGTCTTCCTCCTCCCCGAAGGCGCACGGTGGTCGGCTCCCACCTCCCTCCCTCCCTCCCTCGGGAACCGACCAGGATCTGGGGCCGGGGTCGAGCATCGCTCCCCCGGCCCTTTTTTCTGGGGTCCGCGCGCGCTAGCCCCGCCCCGGGCCCGTAGCTCAACGGTTAGAG
Organism: Sphingomonadaceae bacterium; assembly: GCA_025056155.1. Classification (GTDB taxonomy): domain Bacteria; phylum Pseudomonadota; class Alphaproteobacteria; order Sphingomonadales; family Sphingomonadaceae; genus Thermaurantiacus. The sequence goes on along the minus strand of JANWWL010000007.1, from coordinate 140,622 downwards.
CCGGCCGCTCATAACGGTCTGGTTGCAGGTTCGAATCCTGCCGGGCCCACGCCCGCGCGCCCGGCCTAGAGCGGCTTGGGCCGGGGAGCCGAGGCCGCCTGCCGGGCCCATTCGGCCCAGCCCGCGGCCAGTCCCGGCGCCGCCGCGAGCGCCCGAAGCGCGACCGCCGAGGGCGGCCAGTACGACACTTCGAGCACGCGGGCCACGCTCCAGGCGCCGGGCGGCCGGTGTTCCAGCACGAACGGATCGCCCGCGGCCACCCGGCCCGGCTCCAGCACGCGAGCGTAGACCCCCGACCGGCCGTTCGCCACCATCGCGCGCACCATGAGCGTGGCGCAGGGCTGGCGCGGTTGGCACGGCTCGAGAAGGGCCGAGCCGGCCCGCCAGCGATCCCCAACGCAGACGCTCCGTTCGTCAAGCCCCGCCAGCACCAGGTTTTCGCCGAAGGCGCCCGGCACCAGCCGGCCGGCGTGGCGGGGATGTTCGGCCGCCCAGCGCGGATAATGGTCGGCGAAGTACAGGTGGACCGCCTTGTCCGGGCCGCCGTGGACGCGCCGGTCACCCACCTCGTCGCCCGCAAGCCCCAGGGGACCCAGGGCCACCGGTTCCATGCGCGGTGTCTTGGCGTAGGCCGTCCGGCGGGAACCCAGGCGGGCCACCCGGCCCGTGCGCACCTCGAGGATGCGGGCCCAGGGCGTCATCCCAGGTCGCCCAGGGCGAGCGTCAGCCGGTCGAACAAGGCGTCGAGTTCCGCACCCTCGATGACGAGCGGCGGGCAGAGTGCCACCGTGTCGCCGCCCACGGCGCGCACGATGAGCCCCCGGGCGCGGGCGGCCGCTTCCAGTCGGGCGGCATCGGCCGGTTCGCGCATCTCGAGCCCTCCCAGCAGGCCCAGGCCGCGGGCCTCGCGCACCCGGGGGTGCTCGCCCGCCTGCCGCAGCCGGCGCTGGAATTCGGGGGCGATTCGCGCCACGTGTCGGGCGATGTCGCGCTCGGCGTAGAGGTTGAGCGCCTCGAGGCCCACGGCACAGGCCACCGGGTGGCCCGACCAGGTGAAGCCGTGGGCGAAGCTACCCCGCCGGCCCGATTCGGTGGCGATTTCCCGGTACAGGTCTTCGCGCACCAGCACGGCGGAGAGGGGCTGGTAGCCCGACGTGAGCTGCTTGGCGCAGACGAGAAGGTCGGGTTCGATGCCGAAGGCCTCCGCCCCCCACACAGGCCCCGTGCGCCAGAAGCCGGTGATCACCTCGTCCACCACGAACAGGATCCCGTGCCGGCGCAGCACCTCCTGGACGGCCGGGAAGTAGCCCGCCGGCGGCACGATGACGCCCCCGGCCCCGATCACCGGCTCGGCCACGAAGGCGGCGATGGTGTCCGCACCCAGGGTCGCGATCGCCTCCTCGAGCTCGCGCACCAGCCGCGCGGCGAAGGCCTCCTCGCTCTCCCCGGGGGCCGCCTGCTGGGCGGCGTGTGGGGCGGTCAGGTGGTGGACGAAGGGCTGCGGCAGGTCGAAGCCCCCATGCAGCAGGGGAAGACCGGTCAGACTGCCGCTCGCGACCGTGACTCCGTGGTAGCTGCGGCGGCGGGCCAGGATCCGCTTCCGTTGGGGCGCGCCCCGCGCGTTCCACAGATACCACGCGAGCTTGATGGCCGTGTCGTTGGCCTCGGAGCCCGAGCTGGCGAAAAACACTCGCGTGAGCCCCGGCGGGGCGAGCGCGGCCAGCCGCTCGGCCAGGCGAATGGCGGGTGCGTGCGCGCGCCCCCCGAAGCTTTGACAGAAGGGCAGGCGCTCGAGCTGCCGACGCGCGGCCTCCACCAGGCGCGGCTCGGAATAGCCCAGCCCCACGCACCACAGGCCCGCCATGGCATCGAGGTAGCGGCGGCCCTCGGCATCCCACACCCACACCCCTTGGGCGCGCTCGATGAGGAACGGCCCCACTTCGGCGTGGCGGGCAAGGTCGGTCTGAGGGTGGAAGACGTGGGCGAGATCGGCTTGGCGCAGGTCGAGGTTCATGGGTCGGGCTCCGGGGCCAGGTGGCGCCGCCGGCGGGCGGTCTTGCCGGCTCCGTTGGCAGGTTCGCGGGCCGTTGGCCATCGGCCGGCGGTGGCGCGAGGGTGGCCGGGCCTCGAGCCGGCGCCCGGCCGGGCGCGGCGTGCTGCAGGCGCTGGGCCGCCTCCCAGCGCGCACTCCTCAGGGGTTGTCGAGGCTCGCTGGCCCCGCGCGGCGACCTGGGGGCCTCCCCTTCGCCCGCAGGAGCGACGCTCCGCCCCGGCGCGTCGGGAAGCGTCGCGAGCGGCCGGCGGCTCTTCGATGGGCGCGATTGGGAAGCGGTGGGATGGGCGTTCCTCAACCGCCTCGGCCTGGCCGGACCGCCTCAGCGTCGCGCCTTGAGGGCCGCCTTGGCCAGTACGTGGGCCGAGACCGGGGCCGTGATGAAGAGGAACAGCGAGATTGCCAGCTCCTTGAGCGACACTGCGCCGGCGCTGGCGGTCGAGTGGAGTAGGAGGGCTACGACGATGGCCCCAATGCCCAGCGTCGTAGCCTTGGTGGGGCCGTGGAGGCGGGTGAAGAAGTCGGGCAACCGCACGAGCCCGATCGACCCCACGACCGCGAAGACCGCCCCAAAGAGGAGCAGGAAGGAGACCAGCGCTTCGACCAGGAACGACATGAGCCCTACTCGATGAGGTCGCCCGACAGCAAATACTTGGCCAAGGCCACCGTGCCCACGAAGCCCATCATGGCCAGGATCAAGGCCGCTTCCAAATAGGCCTTGGTGCCAAGCAGCAGGCCCAGCATCACGACGAGCCCGATCGCGTTGACGTTGAGCGTGTCGAGCGCCAGGATGCGGTCCACGAGCTGGGGCCCCAGCACCAGCCGCACCAGGTTGAGCGCCATGGCCAGCGCCACGAGGGCGACCGCCAGGGGCAGGGCCAGGCTCAGCATCCGAAGATCTCCTTAAGCGGGGCCTCGTAGCGGGTCTTGACGGTGGCCACGAGGGCCTGCGGGTCGGGTGCGTCGAGTGCGTGGACGAGCATCGTTCGGGCCTCCATTTCGATCTCGACCGACACGGTGCCCGGGGTGAGGGACACGATCGAGCCCAGGATGGTGGCGACGTAGGGGCTCGACACGTCGAGGGGGATGGTGACGAAGGCGGGCCGCAAGCGCGACAGCGGCCCCAGCACCCGGCGGGCCACCTGCAGGTTGGCGATCAGGATGTCGACCAGCACGCGGCCCAAGAGGCCAAGCGCGCGCAGCGGGCGGCGAAGGTGCGGCCGGTCGGTCCAGAAGCCCCGCACCAGAAGGGGGATGGCGATCCCCACCAGGCCGGCCATCACCAGGCTGTTGAGCGTGAAGCTCGAGACCACGACCAGCCAGAGCCCGGCGATCACGAAGGTCAGGACCGGCTGCGGCAGCCAGCGGCTCATCCCGGCCTCCGTTCGCGCACCACGCCCTCCTCGCGGCCCAGTACGGCCGAGACGTAGGTTGCGGGGTCGTGAAGCTGTTCGGCCGTGGCCCGCGCCCAGGCCGCAGCCGGCGCGGCCGCCAGGGTAAGGAGGGGGCTTGCGACCGCCAGGACGCCCAGCGGCGCGCCGAGTCGCGGCAGCGCGCGGCCCGGCGGAGCGGGCTCGCGCGGCTCCCAGAAGAGCACGCTGCCGGCCCGGGCCAGCACCAGCGCGCCCGCAAGGCCCGAGAGCAGCAGCAAGGCCCACCAGGCCCAGCGCCAGCCGCCCTGGCCCGCGCCCTCGAGCAACATCAGCTTGCCCAGGAAGCCCGCCAGCGGTGGGAGCCCGGCCGCCGCCACGGCCAGGAGGACGAAGGCCACGCCGAGCGGCCCGGCCCCTGCCATCGCCGGCCCGCGCACCAGCCGGTCGGCGAGGTCGCCCCGGGCGAGGGCGACCGCCCCGGCCAGCAGGAACAGCCCGGCCGTCGCCAGCGTCGAGTGCGGCAGGTAGAAGAGCAGGGCCGCCGTGGCGTCGGCCCGGCCGTCGGCCACGGCGAAGGCGAGCGTGCCCGACGACACGAGGACGAAGCCCGCGGCCACCTGGGCCAAGCGGCGGGCGGCAAGCGCCGTGAGCACGCCCACGATGATGGTGAGCAGACCGAGCGCCGGCAGCCAGGGGGTGAGGAGACCCTGCCCCGCCGGTGTCGCGGGCAGGGCGACGGCCGACAGGCGCAACAGCGCCACGATCCCCACCTTGGTGAGGAGGGCGAAGAGCACGGCCACGGGGGCCGCGGCGGCCGCGTAGGTGTGGGGCAACCAGAAGCCCATCGGCACCACGGCCGCCTTCAGGAGGAACACCACGGCCAGCGACACGAGCGCCACGCGGACGAGGCCCAGGTCCTGAGGCGGCACGTCGGGCAGGATGTCGGCGATGTCGGCCAGGTTGAGCGTGCCGAGCGTTCCGTAGAGCAGCCCGAGCGCGACGAGGAACAGGGCCGAGCCCACGAGGTTCAGCACCACGTAGGGAAGCGCTGCCTCGACCGCCGGCCGCCCGCCCCCGTGGACGAGGAGCGCATAGGACGCAATCAGGAGGATTTCGAAGAACACGAACAGGTTGAAGACGTCGCCCGTAAGGAAGGCGCCCGCGATGCCGGCCACCTGCAGCTGGAAGAGGGGGTGGAAGTGCCGCCCCCTCGTGTCGAGCTCCTGGGCCAGGGCCGCCGCCAGGGCGATGAGGGCCAGCGTGAACAGCAGCACGACGAGCGCGGCCGACAGGCGGTCGGCCACGAGCACGATGCCGTAGGGTGCCCGCCAGCCGCCTAGGGCGTAGGGAATGACGGTGCCGTCGGCGCACGCGATCGCAAGGCCTAGGCTGACCCCCAGGCCCGCCGCCAGGGCCAGGGCGGAGAGCGCCCGGCGCATGCCGAGCGCCGCGTTCCGCCCAAGCAGCAGCGCCGCGGCGGCCGCCATCGGCACCAGCACCGGCAGGACGGGCAGATGGGTCATGGGGCGTCGTCGCCGGGGGGCGGGTCGACCCGGTCGTCGTCGCCCGCCGCCGCCGCCCTGAGACCCAGGGCCACCAGATAGGCCGTCATGCCGAAGCCGATGACGATGGCGGTCAACACGAGAGCCTGCGGCAGGGGATCGGCCAGGCGGGCGAAGCCCGGCAGGGTGAGGGGCGGGGTGAGCCGGTCGATCCGCCCGCCCAGGAAGATGAGCAGGTTAACCGCATAGGAGAGGAAGGCGAGGCCGAGGATCAAGGGGAAGCTACGCGGCTGCAGGATGAGCCAGACCCCACAGCCGACGAGCAGCCCCACCCCCAGCGCCAGCAAGAGCTCGAGGCTCATGACGGCACCGCCTCCGGCAGGGCGGACACCGCGTGCGGGCGGGTCTCGGGGTCGGCGCGCTCGGGCAGGCGCCCGAGCTCGGTGAGCACGACGAGAACGGTGCCCACCACGACGAGCAGAATGCCAAGATCGAACACGGCAGCCGAGGCGAGCTCGAAGGTCTCGAGGAGGGGTGGGTCGAGGTAGACGAAGGCGCTCTTCAGGAACGGCTGGCCGAACGCCCAGGGCACCGCACCCGTGATGAGGCTGAGCGCGAGCCCCGCCCCCATCAGGCGCACAAAGTCCAGGCGCAGGCGCTGGGCGGCGAAGTCGTAGCCGCCGGCCATGTACTGCAGCACGAGCGCGATCGCGACCAGCAGGCCGGCGATGAACCCGCCGCCCGGTAGATTGTGCCCCCGAAGGAAGATGTAGACCGCAACCGCGAGCGCCAGGGGCAGGAGGGGCTGCATCAACATGCGCAGCATCAGGGGATAGCGGTCGGCCACGCGGTCGGCCCGGCCGGCGTAGGCGCGGGGGCGCAGCCCCTGAAGCAAGGCGCGGACGCCAAGCCCCGCCATCGCCAGCACCGCCACCTCGCCCAGCGTGTCGAAGCCTCGGAAGTCGACGAGGATCACGTTCACGACGTTGGTGCCCCCGCCCCCCGGTTTCGCTTGGGCGATGTGAAAGCCCGAGATGGTGCGGAAGGGGCGGGTAAGGAGGGCGTAGGTCAAGATTGCGGCGGCCACGCCCGCCCCCGTGGCCAGCAGGCCCACCCGCCAGCGAGGCGTGCGGGCGAGCTCGGGCGGGCCCGACGGGGGCAGGAAGCGCAGGGCGAGCAGCAGGAGCAGGATGGTGGCCAGCTCGACCGACAGCTGGGTGAGGGCCAGGTCGGGGGCGGCGAAACGGACGAAGACCAGGCTTACCACTAGGCCCACGCTGCTGGTTAAGATGATCGCTTCCAGCCGATGGCGGTGGCGCCACGTGGCACCCACCACCCCGAGGGCCAGCACCAGGAACGCGAACGCCGACAGGGGATCGGCCGGGGTGGGCGGCAGCGGCCCCGGGACCGCCGCCGGCTGGGCCCCGCCCGTGGCCCAGGCCCAGGCCCCGAGCGCCAGGGACAGCCCCAAGAAGAGGCCCAGATCCCGCCGCAGCACCCGCCGGTCGAGCACGGCCATCACCCGGCGGGCGCCCTCGGCCGCGGCGTCGTAGCCGCGTTCGAAGACGACCGGCGAGGAGAAGGCGAACGGCAACCGCTCGTGGAGTTCATAGAGGCGCTCGCGCCGGGCGTACCAGAAGGCGCCGCCGCCCAGGGCCACGATGCTCATGACGAGCGGCAGGTTGAAGCCGTGCCACACCGCCAGCTTGAAGGGGGGCGGCGGCCCGTCGAGGGTGGCGGCGGCGGCCGCGCGCAGCAGGTCGCCCACCACCACCTGCGGGGCGACGCCCACCGCCACCACCAGGGCCACCAGCACCTCCATCGGCAGGCGCATGAAGCGGGGCGGCGGGCCCGGAGTGCGCGGCAGGTCGACCGGCTCGCCATTGAAGAACACGTCGTGAATGAAGCGGAGCGAATAGGCCACCGAAAAGATGCCGGCCACCAGGGCGACGGCCGGCAGCAGGAAATCACCCACGCCGGCGAAGCCAGGGTGCGACACCGTTTCCTGGAAGAACATCTCCTTCGACAGGAAGCCGTTCAGGAACGGCGCGCCCGCCATCGACAGGGCGGCGGTGATGCCGAGGGCAGCCGTGTCGGGCATGTACTTGGCCAGGCCGTTGATGCGGCGCATGTCGCGGGTGCCGCACTGTCGGTCGATCACGCCCGCCACCATGAAGAGCGAACCCTTGAACACGGCGTGGTTGATGATGTGGAAGACGCCCGCCACCGCACTCATGGAAGTGTCGAGCCCGAACAGCGTCGTGATGAGGCCCAGGTGGCTGATGGTGGAGTAAGCCAACAGGCCCTTGAAGTCGTGCTTGAGCAGGGAGAGGTAGGCACCCAAGAGCAGTGTCGTCATGCCGATACTGGTGACGAGCACGAACCAGGTCTCGGTGCCCGACAGGGCCGGATAGAGGCGGGCCAAGAGGAACACCCCCGCCTTCACCATCGTGGCCGAATGCAGGTAGGCCGACACCGGGGTGGGGGCCGCCATCGCGTTGGGCAACCAGAAGTGGAAGGGGAACTGGGCCGACTTGGTGAAGGCCCCCAGCAGCACGAGGACGAGCGCTGGCCGGTAGAGCGGATGCGCGCGGATCAGGTCGCCGCGGTCCAGCACGACCGACAGGTCGAAGCTGCCGGCCATCCGGCCCAGGAGGAGCACGCCGGCCAGCAAGGCGAGCCCCCCCGCCCCCGTCACCGCCAGCGCCATGCGCGCGGCGATGCGGCTGTCGTGGTACTGGCTCTTGTAGGCGATGAGCAGGAACGAGGCGAGGCTCGTCACCTCCCAGAACAGCACCAGGAGGATGAGGTTCTCGGCCAGCACCACCCCCAGCATGCCGCCCGCGAAGGCCAACATGGTGGCGAGAAACCGGAACAGCCCGTCCTCGGGCGGCATGTAGTAATAGGCGTAGAGGACAATGAGCGCGCCGATGCCGTAGATGAGCAGGGCGAACAGGAACCCCAGCCCGTCCAGCCGGAAGGCGAGGTCGAGCCCCCAGTCGGAAAGCCAGGGCAGCGACTGCACCCACACCTGGCCGGCCAGCACGGCCTTCGCCGAGATCAGCACCAGGCCAAGCCCGAGGAGCATCGCCCCGCCGGCCGCCGCCGCCACCGCGGTGCGGCGGCCCTGCAGCAGGGCCAGGACGCCGATCGCTGCGAAGGGCAGCACCACGAGAAGCGATGGTGGCATGGCGTCGAAGAGCTAGGCCGAAACGGCCCCATGCGTCGAGTGAGGTTCGCCTTCAGCGGGCAGATGCGGCCATGATGGCGCGCCGCTTCCTGTGGGCGGTGGCAATCCTGGCAAGCCTCGTCGTGGCGGGGCTCCTCGTCTGGCGGTTGGCCGCGCCCCGGCTGCTGAAGCTGGCCCTGATCCCCAGCGTGGCCTTCGGCGAAAGCCCCCGCCCCGTCGCACCCGAGTACGGCGGGCTCGCCGCCTGGGCGGCCCATCCCGCCCTGACCTCTGACCCCGCCCGCCGAGCGCCGCCCGGCTACCGCCCCGCCCCGCGCCCGCCTGCGGCCCTGTTCTTCGTGCACCCCACGACGTTTTTCGCCCGCAACCGCTGGAACGGCCCGATCGACGACGCCGAGGCCCGGACGTTGCTGGACCGATGGCTCGCCGTGCAGGCGAGCCCGTTCAACGGCGTGGCCGAGGTTTGGGCCCCCCGCTACCGACAGGCGACACTCGGGGCGCTCCTGACCCCGGGGCCCGACGCCGACCGGGCACTGGCCTTGGCCGAGGGCGACGTCGCGCGGGCCTTCGACCGGTTCCTCAACGCCCAGCCGCCGGGCCGGCCCCTGTTCCTGGCTGGGCACAGCCAGGGCGCTCGCCATCTTCTGCACCTGCTCGCACGGCGGGCGGGGCACCCCACGCTTCGGACTCGGATCGTCGCCGTCTACGCTCTCGGCTGGCCGGTCGTCCGGCCCCAGGACCTCGAGCTCCTGGGCCTTCCCCCCTGCACCACCCGCGAACAGGCAGGCTGCGTGCTGTCGTGGCAGGGCGTGGCGGCCGATGCCGATCCCGCCGCCGTGCGCGCGCGGCGGGTCGAACCGCGAGCGCTCGACGGCCGGCCGGCGGGCGGGCGGGCGCTGCTGTGCGTCAATCCGTTGACGGGTGATGCCGGGGCGGCAGGGCCCGAGGCCAATCCGGGCACCTGGACCGAGGGCGCGCTGCAACCGCGCCTGGTGGGCGCACGCTGTGATGGATCGGGCCTGTTGCGGGTGGCCCCGCGGCCGCCCGGAGATTGGCCGCTCGTGCTGCCCGGCGGCGATTTCCATGCCTATGACGTGCACTTGTTCTGGGCGGCCGTGCGGGCGGACGCCGAGGCGCGCCTGTCGGCCTGGCTGGCCGAGCGCCCCGCCGGCCGGCCGGCGGCGGTCGCGCCGTGATCACTGCGGATGCCGCGGCGTTCGCGGCCGCCCTGCCGGGCCGAGGGCGCCTGGCCGGGCTCGACGTCGGCACGCGCACCATCGGCCTTGCCACCGCCACCGCCGATTGGCGCCACGCCACGGCCCGGGGGACGCTGGCCCGCACGCGGCCGGCCGCCGATCGGGCGCGGCTTCTGGCGTTTCTGCAGGCCGAAGGGGTGGCGGGCGTGGTCGTGGGCCTGCCGCTCAAGCTCGACGGATCCGACAGCGATCGCACCCGCTCGGTGCGGGCGCAGGCCCACAACCTGGCCGCGGCGAGCGGCCTTCCCGTCCTGCTGTGGGACGAACGGTGGTCGACCTTGGCCGTGGAGCGCGTGCTGCACGCGGCCCGACTGTCGCGGGCCCGCCGGGCGCGGGCGGTGGATGCGCTGGCGGCCCAGTGGATCCTCGAGGGCGCGCTGCGTCGGCTGACCGAACTTGCCGGCCCCGGTCCCGGCCCGTAAGCCCCGCCCGCCATGGAGGCCTTCCCGTACCGACACCTGCTGGGGATCGAAGGCTTGCCACCCCAGGTGATCGTGGGCCTGCTGGACCTCGCCGAGGCCTACGCGCGCCACGGCCCGCCGGCCGAAGCGCCGCTGCGCGGCCTGACCTTGGTGAACGCCTTCTTCGAGGTGTCCACGCGCACGCTCGTCTCGTTCGAAATCGCGGGCAAGCGGCTGGGGGCTGACGTGGTGAACCTCGTGGCCGGCCAAAGCTCCTTGCGGAAAGGGGAGACGCTCCTCGACACCGCCCTCACCCTGGATGCCATGCGGCCCGACGTGATCGTCATCCGGCACGAGGCCTCGGGCGCGGTCGAGCTCATCGCGGGCAAGGTAGGCTGCCCCGTCGTCAACGCGGGCGACGGCCGTCACGAGCATCCGACCCAGGCCCTGCTCGATGCGCTCACCATCCGCCGGCGCAAGGGCCGGATCCAGGGCCTCAAGGTCGCCATCTGCGGAGACCTGCTGCACAGCCGGGTGGCCCGGTCGAACTTCCTGCTGCTCACGGCCCTGGGGGCCGAGGTGCGCGCGGTCGCCCCACCCACCCTGATGCCGGCCGGAATCGAGGATTATGGCGTCATCCCCTTCACCGCCATGGACGAGGGCATCGCCGGGGCGGACGTGGTGATGGTGCTGCGGCTCCAGCGCGAACGGATGGAGGGCAGCTTCGTGCCGTCCACGCGCGAGTACTACGCCACCTTCGGCCTGACCCCGGAGCGCCTGCAGCGGGCGGCCCCGGACGTGCTGGTGATGCATCCGGGCCCCATGAACCGCGGCGTGGAGATCGCCAGCGCCGTGGCCGACGACATCCAGCGCTCGGCGATCGCCGAGCAGGTGGCCATGGGCGTGGCGGTGCGCATGGCCTGTCTCGACCTGCTGACCCGCAGTCGGCGCGGATGACGGCCCCTCGGCCCCTCTGGTTCCGCGGCGTGACCTTGGTGGACCCGCGGGCGGAGACGGTGCGGGTCGGCGATCTGTTGGTCGTGGACCGGACGATCGCGGTCGTGGGCCAGGTGGATGGCGCACCGGACGGCGTGGAGGTCGTCGACGCTCCGGGCGTGCTGCTGGCGCCGGCCCTCGTCGATGCCGGGGTGTTCCGCGCGGACCTTGCCGCCTGTGCCGTGGGCGGGATCGCCACCGCGCTCCTGATGCCCGACCAGGATCCGCCGCTCGACGACCCGGCGCTGGTCGAGCGGGCGGAGCGGTTGGGCAAGCCTCACCTGTGGGTGCGCCCCCTGGCCGCGGCCACGCGCGGCCTTCTGGGGCGCGAGTTGGCCGAACTCGCCCTGCTGGCCGAAGCGGGCGCGGTGGCCGTGGCCACGGGCCGGCAGGCGGTGGCGGATGCGGCGGTGTGGCTGCGGGTGCTGCGCTACGCCGCGGGCCTGGGCCTGGTGGTGGTGGCCCATGCCGAAGACCCGGCCCTCGCCGCGGGCGGCGTCGCCACGGAAGGACGGATGGCCACCCGGCTCGGCCTGCCCGCAGCCCCAGCCTGTGCCGAGGCGCTGGTCGTGGCCCGCGACCTTCGCCTGGCCCGCGAGGCGGGGGCTGCCCTCCACTTCGCGTGCCTGTCGACCGCCGAGGCGATCGAGCTCGTGCGGATGGCCCGGGCCGCAGGCCAGGACGTGACGGCCGGCACGTCCCCGGCCTACGCCCTGCTCGACGAGGAGGCGCTCGCGGGCTTCCGCAGCTTCGCGCGCTTGTCCCCGCCGCTGCGGAGCGCGCACGACCGTGCGGCCGTGCTCCAGGGCCTGGCCGACGGCACGCTGTCGATGCTGACCAGCCGCCACGACCCCCGCACCACCGAGGAGAAGCGCCTCCCCTTCGCCGACGCCGCTCCGGGCGCAGCCGACGGCGCCCTGCTCTTGTCCTTGGGTGTCGAGCTGGTCCGCGCCGGTCACCTGTCGTGGCCTCGCCTGTTCCAGTGCGTCGCCCTGGGCCCGGCCGCCCGGTTCGGCCTGCCGGCCGGCCGGCTCGAGCCCGGCGCTCCGGCCGACCTGGTGCTGGTCGATCCCGACCACTCCTTCCGCATCGCAGCCGACCGGCTGCCCGGCCTGGGGCGCAACACTCCGTTCGACGGCCGCGACGCCTGGGGGCGAGCGCTCATGCTGGTGAAGGGGGGTGCGGTGGTGTTCCGCGCCGGCCCTGTCTGAGGGTACCGTGCGCGCGTGGGTTCTGGCCGTGGGCCTGGTGTTGGGGCGGGCCGTCGGCGCCTCGACGGCCGAAGGGCTCGAGCGCTGGCGAAGCGGCGACCATGCGGGCGCGGTCGCCGCGTTCCAGAGACCGGCCGGAGAGGGCGATGCGGAGGCGCTGTTCCACCTGGGCCAGGCCCATCGGCTGGGGCTCGGGGCGGCCCGCGACGTCGATCTGGCGCTCGACTATTATCGCCGGGCGGCGGCTCGCGGCCATGTCGCGGCCATGGCCAACCTGGGCATCACCCTGTTCCAGCTGGGTCGGCGGGCCGAGGCGATGGAGCCCTTGCGCCACGCCGCCCACCGGGGGGACGCCCGGGCGGCCTATGTCCTGGGACTCGCCGTCTTCTCGGGAGAGGGGGCGGCGCGCGATCCCGTCCTCGGGCTCGCCTACGTGCTGCGCGCCCGTGCGCTGGGGTTGGGTCTCGCCGAGGCCCAGGCCGAACGGCTCGCGCGCCTGCTCTCCCCCGAGGCGCGCCTGCGCGCCGACGCCACGGCCCGCGCGCTGGCCGCGGGGGCGCCGCCGGCACCTGCGGCCGTTAGAGCGCCAGCCTCCTCGGCCGAGGTGGCGCCCGTCGACGCGGCGCCCGCCGGCCCCCACGACAAGCCTTGGGGGGTGCAGCTCGGCGCGTACACGAGCGAAGCGGCCGCCCGCGCCGCTTGGGCCGCGCTGGTGGCGCGCTCGGCCGACCTTCCCCCCGGGCAGGTGCCGCGCTTCCTGCCGGCGGGCTCGCTCGTGCGGCTGGTGGTGGGGGCCTTTCCCGACCGCGACTCCGCCCGCGCGCTCTGCCGGCGGCTGGCCGCCGCGGGTCGGCCCTGCTTCGTCACGCGGGGCTGACGGCCCCACGCCCCACGGATCCGATCAAGAGCCGCCCGGAAAAAAAAGCCGCTCGCGCCGGCGCGCGAGCGGCCAGGGTTCAGGGAGGGAGCGCTGGGTGGCGCGACCACCCCGGGCGCTCTCGCGAGGAGAGAAAGGGGGAAATCTCTTCTCGCGCTATGAACATGGGGGGCTGGGGGTCGGAAATCAAGGGCACGGCGGGCTCCAGCGCGGGCCCGGTCGCCGCACCCCGGCCTGCGGGGCGGCCGTTCAGGAGACGGCCTGGAAGACGAAGCGGCCCTCCTGCCGCGCGCGCCGGGCCAGCCCTTGGGCGACCAGCCAGTTGAGGTGGGCTACCGCCTCGCCGGTTGCCATCATGAGCTCGGTCGCGGCGATCGGCCGGCCGAACAGGGTGGGAAGCGTCTCCCGGGCGGACGTCGGGCCCCTGAGCGCGTCGGCAAGGCGCTCGAGGCGCCTGCGATGGTCGGCCTCGATCTGCCGTGCGCGGGCGTGGAGACCGAGGAACGGCTCGTTGTGCGCCGGCAGCACGAGCGTCTCCTCGGGCAGGTCCTGCAGGCGGGCGAGGCTTTCCAGCCAGTCCGCCAGCGGATTGGCCTCGGGCTCGGTGGGATAGACCGAGACGTTCGAGGTGATCCGAGGCAACAGCTGGTCGCCCGCGATCAGGATGCGTTCGGCGGGGCAGAACAGGCACACGTGCTCAGGGCTGTGGCCGGCCCCGATCCACACCTGCCACACGCGGCCGCCGATCCGCAGCTGGTCGCCCGGCTGCAGCCGCCGGAACCCGGCCGGCAGGGGGCTCACGCCGCGGGCGTAGCCACCCCAGCCGGCCGCCGTCAGGCCCGTCAGCTCGGCCTCGCGCCAGCCGTGGGCGCGGTAGAAGGCCACCACCTCCGGGGGTGGGGTGGGCGAGGCGTCCAGGGCCAGGGCGCGGGCCAGGAAATACTCTCCGCGGCTGGTCTCCAGGCACACGCCGGCCTCGCGGGCGAGCCAGCCGGCAAGCCCGATGTGGTCCGGGTGGTAGTGGGTGACCACCAGGCGGCCGATCGGCTTGCCCGCCAGCGGTCCGGCCAGCAGTCGGCGCCAGTGCCGGGCCACGTCGGGCAGGCCAAGGCCCGTGTCGACCAGCGCCCAGTGATCGCCGCCGTCCAGGAGCCACAGGTTGATGTGGTCGAGCGCGAACGGCAGGGGCATGCGCAGCCACAGGACGCCCGGCGCCACCTCGGCCACCGTGCCTGCGTCGGGGGCGGCCGTCCCGAAGGGGTAGACGAGCCCCCTTCGCTCGGCCGGCGCCCGGGCCAGCGCCGGGATGGCGGGGGCGTTCACGCGGCTCAGGCTGGCTCGTCCGCGGCGTCGGCCACGCGACGGGCCGCCTCGCGCTCGGCCTTCAGCTTGGCCAGCATCGCCTCGCGGTCGGCCCCCAGCCGCTCGTCGACGGGTGCGGGAGTGCCGGCCTTCCGCGCCGCTTCGGCCACCAGGGCGTCGAGTTCGCGCTGCGAGCACAGGCCAAGCGTCACGGGATCCTTGGGCACGATGTTGGCCATGTTCCAATGCTCGCGGTTGCGGATGGCCGCGATCGTGGCCTTGGTGGTGCCGATCAGCTTGGCAATCTGGGCATCGCTGATCTCGGGGTGGTGCTTCAGGATCCAGGCGATGCCGTCGGGCTTGTCCTGCCGCTTGGCGACCGGGGTGTAGCGCGGGCCCGAGGTGCGCCGTTGCGGCATCGGCCCGGGATTGATGCGCATCCGGTAGGCCGGGTCGGCCTGGGCTTTCTCGATCTCCTCCATGGTGAGTTCGCCCGCACGGACGGGATCGCGCGGTGTCAGCCGCGTGGCGGTCGTCTCGTCGGCGATCGCCTGCACCTCGAGGACGTGGAGGCCGCAGAAATCGGCGATCTGTTGGAAGGTGAGCGACGTGTTCTCGACCAGCCAGGTGGCCGTCGCGTGCGGCATCAGGGGCAGGGGCTGGCTCGTGGATGCCATGGGCGCCTCCTCAAGGCCGGGCGTCGGTCGGGTGGGGGCGTGCACCCGCCGGCCAAGGTTCACCGCACCGACCTAGGGGGTGGGCCCTGGGGGTGCAAGCGGGCCGCCCTGAGGGCGGTCACAAGCGCGCCCCCTGGCGCTCGGCCTCGGCCCTCAGCGCTTCGCGCAGCTGGCAGCCCGGCGTGTCGAGCCATTGGGCCACGCGCTCGGCGATCGGGGCCAGGGTCACCGACCGCAGCATGGCCTTGACCGGGCCCACGGCGGCCGGCGTGATCGACAGCCGACGCACTCCGATGGCCGCCAGCGCCAGGGCTTCCAGCGTCCGGCCGCCCATCTCGCCACAGACCGTCACCGGCACCCCCGCCTGGTCGGCCGCCGCCACGACCCGGGCCAAATAGCGCAGCACGCCGCGCGACAGCCAGTCGTAGCGCGCGGCCACCTTGGGGTTGCCTCGATCGGCCGCCATCAGGAATTGCGTCAGGTCGTTGGTGCCGATCGACAGAAAGTCGATGCGGGGCAGGAGCTCGTCGAGGAGGTCGGCCAGAGCCGGCACCTCGAGCATGGCGCCATAGAGGATCTTCTGCGGCAGCGGGCGGCCCCGGGCTTCGAGCCGGCGGCGGGCCTCCTCCACCACCGCCCGGGCCTCCAGGAACTCCCAGGGTTCGGTGATCATGGGGAACATCAGGCGCAGCTCGCGCCCGGCCGCCGCCAACAGGAGGGCCCGCGCCTGGGCGGCGAGCAGGCCCCGCCGCTCGAGCGACAGGCGCAGCGCCCGCCAGCCCATGGCCGGATTCTCTTCGCCCCCGTCGCGATCGCCCAGATAGGGCACCGCCTTGTCGCCGCCGATGTCGACGGTGCGGAACACGACGGGCCGCTCGCCGGCGGCCTCGAGCACCGAACGGTAGAGCTCGACCTGGCGGCCAAGCCGGGGGAGCGTGGCCGAGACGAGGAACTGGAATTCGGTGCGGAACAGGCCGATCCCTTCCGCCCCCGTGGCCTCCAGCGCGTCCAGGTCGCTGCGCAGGCCCGCGTTGACGTAGAGGGCGATGCGCACGCCGTCCCGCGTTTCGGCCGGCAGGCCGCGCAGGGCGCGGAACTCGGCCTCCCGCCGGGCCAGGGCGGCCTTCTGGGCCGCGAAGGCCTTGAGAAGGGCCGGCGAAGGCCGGACGTGAAGCGCCCCGGCCGTGGCGTCCAGGATCAGGGGATCGCCTTCGCTCACGCGCTCGCGCAAGTTGCGGATGCGGCCCAGCATCGGCACGCCCATCGCCCGCGCGATGATGGTGACGTGCGCCGTGAGCGAGCCCTCCTCGAGGGCGACGCCCTTCAGGTACCGGCGGTCGTATTCCAGAAGCTCGGCCGGCCCCAGGTTGCGGGCGATGAGGATGCTCTCCTGGCTCAGCCCCAGGGCCGCCGCCGTGTCGGCGCGGCCGGCCAGGATGCGGATCAGCCGGTTCGAAAGATCCTCAAGGTCGTGGATGCGCTCGCGCAAGTAGGGATCGCGGCTGGCCTCCAGGCGGATGCGCTGGGCCTGGGCCACGCTGTCGATCGCCGCCTCGGCCGTCAGCCCGCCCTCGATCGCGGTGTGGATGCGCCGCACCCAGCCCTCGTCGAGCGCGAACATCCGGTAGGTCTCGAGGATCTCGTCGTGGTCGCCAGGTCCCGCGAACTCGGCCCGCGAGACCATCTGGTCGATCTGGGCGCGCAGGGTGGCCAGGGCGCGTTCGATGCGGGCGTGTTCGATGGCGACGTCGTCGGCCACGCGGCGCTCGATGGGCAAGCGCGGCTGGTGGAAGACGGCGACACCGCGCGCGATGCCGTCCACCAGGCGCAGGCCGTCCAGGCGGACGGGCCCCGTCTCGACCGGCCGCGGCGGGGCGGCCGACTGGTCGACCAGGCCGGCGGCCGCGATCAGCTCGGCCAGCACCATGGCCACGGTCTGCAGCACCTCGATCTCGACGTCGTCGTAGGTGCGGGGGCGGACGTGCTGCACGCACAGCACCCCGATGGCGGCCTCACGGTGCACGATGGGCACGCCGGCGAAGCTGTGGAAGCGCTCCTCTCCGGTTTCCGGCCGATAGGCGAAGCGGGGATGTTCGCGGGCTTCCGCCAGGCTCAGGGGCGCCTTGGTCTCGGCGATCGTGCCCACCAGGCCCTCGCCCACGGCCAGCCGGGTCACGTGGACGGCCTCTTGCTTCAGCCCGCGCGTGGCCCGGAGTTCAAGAACGCCGTCGCGCCGAAGGTAGATCGAGGCCACGTCCGAACCCAGGCCTTCGGCGATCACGCGGACCACTTCGTCGAGCTTGGCCTGCGCGGGGCTGCGCGCGGCCATCACGTCGTGAAGGCGCCTGAGGATCTCGCGGGCGCTGCCGACCGGCATCAGGCGGGCACGGCCGGGCGCGCGGCCTTGAGCGTCAGGGCAGCCTCGGCCTCGGTGACCAGGCGGTCGATGATCTCGGCCACGGGCTCGACGGCCGTCACCATGCCCACCGATTGGCCGGCCATCAGCGAGCCCGTCTCGACGTCGCCTTCGACCACCGCGCGCCGGAGCGCTCCGGCCCAGAACTGCTCGATCTCGAGCTGGGCCAGCCGGGGCTCGAGCTCGCCGCGGTCAAGCCGCGCGATCACCTCCCGCTGCTTGGCGAGGAACGCTTCGGTGCCGGCATTCTTGAGCGCGCGCACGGGAATGACCGGCAGCCGCGGGTCGAGCTGGACCGAGGGGACCGCATCGCGGGCCTGCGCTCGGACGAACGCCTGCTTGAAGGCCGGATGGGCCACGGACTCGGCCGCGGCGGCGAAGCGGGTGCCGAGCTGGACGCCGCTCGCCCCCATGCCCACGAGCGCGGCGATGCCGTGGCCGTTGCCGATGCCGCCGGCGGCGAAGACGATGGCGTGCGGCAGGGCGGGCAGGATCTCCTGCGCCAGCACGGCGAGGCTCACGGGCCCGATGTGGCCGCCGGCCTCCGACCCCTCGATGACGAGCGCGTCGACCCCTGAGCGCAGCAGCTTCCGGGCCACCGCCAGGTTGGGCGCGAAGGCCAGGAGGTGGGCGAAGTCCTTCACCGCAGCGATGGCGGGGGCGGGGGGCAGGCCGCCCGCCAGCACCACGTGGCTCACCCCCAGGGTGCGGCAGGTGGCAATCAGCTCCATCAGCTTCGGGTGAAGCGTGATGAGGTTCACACCGAAGGGATGGGGGGTGAGCGCCCGAGTGCCTTCGATCTCGGCCGCCAGCGCCTCGGGCGCCATGGCCCCCGCCGCGATGATCCCGAAGCCCCCCGCGTTCGAGATGGCCGCCACCAGGTGCCGCTCGGACACCCAGGTCATCGCCCCGCCCAGGATCGCATGGCGCGAACCCAGGAACGCCCGCCCGCGGGCGGTCAGCGAATCGAGAAGCGGGGTGACCGTCATTGCGGGGCGTCGAGCCCGTAGGCCGAGTGCAACACGCGCACGGCAAGCTCCAGATACTCCTCGGCGATCAGCACCGAGATCCGGATTTCCGACGTGGTGATGGCCTGGATGTTGATGCCGCGTTCGGCCAGGGCCCGGAACATGGTGACGGCCACGCCCGAATGGCTGCGCATGCCCACCCCCACCACCGAGACCTTGACGACTTTCTCATCGGTCAACAGCCGCTCGAAGCCAATCGCGGCCTGGTGCGCCTCGAGCGCCGTGCGGGCCCGGGCCAGTTCGGTGCGCGGCACGGTGAAGGTGACGTCGGTGATCGGCCGGTCGTGGGCCACGTTCTGCACGATCATGTCGACATTGATGTGGGCCTCGGCCAGCGGGGCGAAGATCGCGGCCACCACGCCCGGCCGGTCGGGCACGCCCACCACCGTCACCTTCGCCTCGTTGCGGTCGTAGGCTACGCCCGCGATCAGTTCCTGCTCCACGATCTCGTCCTCGCCTGTCACCAGCGTGCCGGGGCCGTCAGTGAAGCTCGAGAGCACGCGCACGGGCACGCGTTCCTTCATGGCCAGCTCGACCGACCGGGTCTGCAGCACCTTGGCCCCCACGCTCGCGAGCTCCAGCATCTCCTCGTAGGTGATGCGGGCCAGGCGGCGCGCCCGAGGCACGATGCGGGGGTCGGTGGTGAACACGCCCTCGACGTCGGTATAGATGTCGCAGCGCTGGGCCCGGAGCGCGGCGGCGAGGGCCACCGCCGACGTGTCGGAGCCGCCCCGGCCCAGCGTCGTCACCCGGCCCTTAGCCGTCACACCCTGGAAGCCCGGCACCACGGCCACGGTGCCGGAGGCCATGGCGTGTCGCAGCGCGTCGGTGCCGATGGCGCGGATGCGGGCCGTGCCATGGGTGTCTGACGTGCGGATGGGCAGCTGCCAGCCCAGGAACGAGCGCGCCGGCACGCCCATGGCGTTGAGCGCGATGGCGAGCAGGCCGGTCGTCACTTGTTCGCCCGAGGAGACGACGACGTCGTATTCGGCCGGCTCGGCGAGCGGCGAGGCCTCGCGGCACAGGCCGACCAGCCGGTCGGTCTCCCCCGCCATGGCCGAGACGACGACGGCTACGGCATGGCCTTCCGCCCGCGCCCGGGCCACGCGCTGGGCCACGGCCCGGATGCGCTCGATCCCGGCCATCGAGGTGCCGCCGAACTTCATGACGAGGGTGGACATGCCGGATGGAGTGCCGTTCGCAGGGCCTTGGGCTGGGCGGGCCTTACGGAGCGGCGGGGCGGCTTTCAACCGCCGCCCGGTTGCCCGATCCGGCCGCCTCTGCTAGGACCCGGGCGGTGCACGCGTGCCGTTTCCGCCGTCGACTTACCCGCCCCCAGGCGCGGTGACCGGCCGGGGTCTCGCCCGCGGCCGCGCCCGGGGGGGGGACGGACCGGGGGGAGAAACCGGGGGGAAGGAGCGGCCGGCGCGGCCCGCCGGCAAGGTGAAGGCGGGGTCCCTCGGGGGCCCAGGTTCCGGGGGCCCAGGTTCGGGCGAAGGCGATCATGGCGGAACGGATCCTCATCTTCGACACCACCCTGCGCGATGGCGAGCAGTCGCCCGGCTGCTCCATGAACCTCGAGGAGAAGCTCAAGGTGGCCGCGCAGCTCGAGGCGCTGGGGGTGGACATCATCGAGGCGGGCTTCGCGATCGCTTCCGAAGGCGACTTCGAGGCCGTCCAGGCCGTCGCCCGCCAGGCCCAGCGCGTCATCGTGGCGAGCCTGGCCCGAGCCAACCGGGCCGACATCGAGCGCGCGGCCCAGGCGCTCAAACCGGCCCGGCGGCCGCGCATCCACACGTTCATCGCCACCTCGCCCCTCCACATGCGGGTGAAGCTCGGCAAATCGCCGGAGGAGGTGCTGGAGGCCATCCGGGAATCGGTGACGCTCGCGCGCAACCTGTGCGATGATGTCGAATGGTCGGCCGAGGACGCCACGCGTTCCGACCGCGACTTCCTGGCCCGGGCCGTCGAAACCGCGATCCGGGCCGGGGCGCGCACCATCAACCTGCCCGACACGGTGGGCTATGCCACGCCCGAGACCTATGGTGCGCTGTTCCGCGACATGATGAACCGCGTGCCGAACGCCGACCTCGCCGTGTTCTCCACACATTGCCACAACGACCTGGGCCTGGCGGTGGCGAACACGCTGGCCGCCGTGATGGCCGGAGCGCGGCAGGTGGAATCGACCGTGAACGGCATCGGCGAGCGCGCGGGCAACGCGGCGGTGGAGGAGATCGCGATGGCGCTGCGCGTGCGCCACGACGTGCTGCCCTTCACGACCGGCATCGTCTCGACCGAGATCATGCGCACCTCGCGCCTCGTGTCGGCCGTGACGGGGATGCACGTCCAGCCCAACAAGGCCATCGTGGGCGCCAACGCCTTCGCCCATGAATCGGGCATCCACCAGGACGGGATGCTGAAGGACTCCCAGACCTACGAGATCATGACGCCCGAATCGGTGGGCCAGAGCCAGTCGACCCTAGTGCTGGGGAAGCACTCGGGTCGGGCGGCCTTCCGCGACAAGCTGGAGAGCCTGGGCTACCGCTTGTCGGACAACGAGTTCCAGGACGCCTTCCAGCGCTTCAAGGCGCTGGCCGATGCCAAGAAGCACGTCTACGACGAGGATATCGTGGCCTTGGTCGACGATGAGGTGATGCGAGGGCACGATCGGATTGAGGTCGCGGAAGTCGAAGTGTACTGCGGCACGGGCGGCAAGGCCCGCGCGATCGTGACGCTGAGGGTCGACGGCGAGGAGCGCATGGCCGCCACCAAGGGCTCGGGGCCGGTGGACGCGCTGTTCCGGGCGGTCCGGCAGATCGTCCCCCACGAGGAGGCGACGCTTTTGCGCTATGAAGTGGCGGCCGTGACGGCCGGCACGGACGCCCAGGCCGAAGTCTCGGTGGTCTTGGGCGAAGCGGGGCGCACTGCCCGCGGGGTGGGCGCGCACACCGACACGCTGGTGGCCTCGGCGCGGGCTTATGTGAACGCGCTCAACAAGCTCCTCCTGAAGCGCGGCCGCGCCGCTCTCGCCGCCTGAGGCCGGCACCTCCGGGCCCCTCGGTCGCAACCGCAGCCGGCCCCGGCCGACGGACGGGGCCGTCAAGCCGCCACCGCAAGGCCCTCAGCGACCGCCCCGCGGCCGGCGGGCGCGCGTGCCACGGGTATGGCGGCGGACCGCCGCGGCGCCCGGGGCCCGAGGGGATCCGGCCCGCGGCCGAGCCCGGCCGCTCAGCCCGTCGCCGTGCAGCCGATGGGTGCCGCACCCGCCCGGGCGATCGTGTAGCGGGTGCCCTGGGCCGTCACGACGAGGTCCGGCCCCGCATAGCGCAGGCCCGCCGCCCCCCGCTCCCACTGCAGCTCCTGGCCCTCGCCGTCGGGCAGCAGGATGGCGATCCCCTGTTCGGGGAAGGTGCGCAAGGTGCGGGCCTGTCCATCCTCGCACGCAAGGGAGGTGAGCGCCATCGGGGTGGGCCGCATGCCGGGTGGCGGGCCGGCCGGCACGGCCGCGGCCGCCTGGCGGGCGGCAGCCGCCTGGGCCCCGGCGGCCAGCGCGGCCTCTTGCGCGGCATAGCGTTCCCGAGCCTCGAACTTCGTCGGGCCGCAGGCGGCAAGCGCCAGCGCCACCGTCGCCATCACGCGGAAATCCATCGCCCGACCCCCCCAAGGTTGCCGGTCCGGCACTCTCTGGTGGCCCGGCCGGAAAAGTCAACGGCGATGGAACAAGCGCTCGAGCTCGGCGCGCGACAAGCGCACGACGGTCGGCCGGCCGTGGTTGCAGGTGAGGCTGGCGGGCACCTCCTCCATTCGCCGCAACAGGGCCTCCATTTCAGGAAGGCTCAGCGCACGGCCCGCCCGCACGCTGCCGTGACAGGCCATGGTGGCCAACAGGCGGCCCAGCCGCTCTTCGAGCGCCTGGGGGTCGCGCTCGGCCAGCGCGGTCTCCGCGAGGTCGCGCACGAGCGCGGCGGCATCGCACGGCCCCAAGGGCGCCGGCGTGGCGCGCACCACCAGGTGGGAATCGTCCAGCCGGTCGAGCTCGAGGCCGAGCGTCGCAAGCTCCGGGCCAAGGGCCTCGAGCGCGTCCAGGGCATCGGGCGGCAGGGCGACGACCTCGGGGTTGAGAAGGGCCTGGGCCGCCACGCGCTGGCCCCGGCGGGCGGCCTTCAGCTCCTCGAGCACGAGCCGCTCGTGGGCTGCGTGCTGGTCGACCAGCACGAGGCCGTCCTCGGCCTCGGCCACGATGTAGGTGCGGGCGATCTGCGCTCGGGCGTGGCCCAGGGGCCGGGGGGGGTCGGCCGCAGGCGCAGCCGGGGCGGGGCCCCCGCCAGGGAGGGCGAGCGGCCAGGCCACCGGCTCGGCCACGCCAGCGGCCGCGCCGACCCCATCGGCCACGCCAGCGGCCGCGCGGACCGCTTCGGCCCTGGCGGCGGTCGGGCGGGCGAAGACCTCGGCCGAGACGGCCACGGGCCGGATACCGGCCTCATCGAGCGCGCTGCGCACGCCCGCCACCACGAGCGCGCGGACCGCCTCGGGTTGGGCGAAGCGCACTTCGAGCTTCATGGGGTGGACGTTCACGTCCACCGCCTCGGGCGGCAGGTCGAGGAACAGCACGGCCACGGGATGGCGGCCGGCGGGCAGGCGGTCGGCATAGGCGCCCTTGAGCGCGCCTGCGAGCAGCCGGTCGCGCACGGGCCGGCCGTTCACGAACAGATATTGCTGGTCGGGGCTCGCCCGCGATTCGTGGGGCAGGCCGACCAGCCCGCCCAACCGCACGCCGTGGCGGAGGAGGTCCACGGGCACCAGGGCCTGGGCCCCGCCCGGCAGCAGGCGGTCGATGCGGGCCACCCAGGCGGTCGGGCCCGGGCCGTGCGCGTCTCGTTCCAGGGCGAGGAGCAAGCGGCCGTCGTGCTCCAGCGTGAAGCCTACCTCGGGGTGGGCCAGGGCCAGGCGACGGACGACGTCGACGACGGCTGCGAGCTCGGCGCGCGGGGTCTTCAGGAATTTCCGGCGCGCGGGCAGGCGGGCGAAGAGGCCTTCCACCACCACCCGCGTGCCGGGGGCCAGCCCGGCGGGGCGCACGGGGCCCAGGGCGCCGTGGTCGCAGGTTAGGGCGTGGCCGTGGGGCAAGTCTGCGGGCCGGCTGGCCAGCGTGAGGCGGGCCACGGCGGCCAGCGCGGCCAGGGCTTCGCCCCGGAATCCGAAGCTCGTGATGTGGACGAGATCCTCGCCCGGAAGCTTCGAGGTGGCGTGCCGCTCGAGCGCCAAGGGCAGATCGTCAGGGGGAATGCCCACCCCGTCGTCCTCCACCACCAGGCGCTCGAGGCCGCCGTCCCACAGGGCCACGCGCACGTGGCGGGCGCCCGCATCGAGGGCGTTCTCAAGAAGTTCCTTGACCGCGCTTGCCGGCCGCTCGACGACTTCGCCGGCAGCGATCCGGTCGATGAGGTGCGGCGGCAGGCGGCGAATGGCCATGGGATCCGCTCGCACGAACGCTCGCCCCATCGCAAGAGCGCCGCGGCGGGCAAGCGTGCCCGCCCTGGGCCCGCCCTTGCGCGCGAAGGCGGGCGCGCCTAAGGCACGGCCGGTTCCCTCCGGCCGGGCGGTGTGCGGGGTTCGGATCCGTTGCGGCAGGCGCCGCGGCCGGAGCGCGGGGCGCGGCCGCCGGTGTCCCGCCGGAGCCGGCCGGGCGGCCGGCGCACGAGAGGTCGGCACGTGGGATTCTTCTCGAAGCTCTTCGGGTTCCTGTCGCAGGACATGGCCATCGACCTGGGGACGGCCAATACGCTCGTCTACGTCCGCGGTCGGGGCATCGTGCTCAACGAGCCCTCGGTCGTGGCCCTCGAGACGGTCAACGGCCGCCGCCAGGTGAAGGCCGTGGGCAACGACGCCAAGCTCATGATGGGCAAGACCCCCGGCAACGTCGAGGCGATCCGGCCGCTGCGCGACGGCGTGATCGCCGACATCGAGGTGGCCGAGGAGATGATCAAGTATTTCATCCACAAGGTCCACGGCCACTCGCGCCTGCGCACCTTCCCCGAGGTCGTGGTGTGCGTGCCCTCGGGCTCCACGCCCGTGGAACGGCGGGCGATCCGCGACGCGGCGTCCAACGCGGGGGCTTCGCAGGTGCACCTGATCCTCGAGCCGATGGCGGCTGCGATCGGGGCGGGCATGCCCGTCACCGAGCCCATCGGCTCGATGGTCGTCGACATCGGGGGCGGCACCACGGAGGTGGCCGTGCTGTCGCTGCGGGGCCTGGCCTATACCACCAGCGTGCGGGTGGGGGGCGACAAGATGGACGAGGCCATCATCAACTACGTCCGTCGCAACCACAACCTCCTCATCGGCGAGATGACGGCCGAGCGCATCAAGAAGGAGATCGGCACGGCCCGCCCGCCCGCCGACGGCATCGGGCGCGAGATCGAGATCAAGGGGCGGGATCTCGTGAACGGCGTGCCCAAGGAGATCACGATCAACCAGGGCCAGGTGGCGGAAGCGCTGGCCGAGCCGGTCTCGCAGATCATCGAAAGCGTCCGGCTGGCCCTGGAGAACACCGCACCCGAGCTCGCCGCCGACATCGTCGACCAGGGCATCGTGCTGACGGGCGGGGGGGCGCTGCTGGGCGGGCTCGACGAAGCCTTGCGGGAGGCGACCGGGCTTCCCGTCACCATCGCGGACGATCCCCTCACCTGTGTCGCCATCGGCACGGGCCGGGCGCTCGAGGAACCGGTCTACCGCGGGGTGCTGCTCAGCTCGTGACCCCGGCCGCGACCCCGGCGGCGAGGGGTGGGGACGGCGACGGCCGATGAAGGACCGGCCACCGATCGGCAGCGGCTGGGGGGTCGCCCGGCGCACGAGCTTTGCCCGGCGCGAGCGCAACTTGGCTCTGGTGCGCGGGCTGGCCGCAGGCGCGCTGCTCGGGGTGGGGCTCGTGCTCCTGCTCTTGGCTCGGGTCGCGCCCGAGACGGGCGCGCGGCTGCGGGGGGCCACCGCCGACCTGCTCTCGCCCCTGGTGCAGGCCGTGGTGGCGCCCGTCCGGGCGCTGGAGCGGGTGCGCGACGCGTTGGACCGGCACATCCGCACGGTCGAACGGCTGCGCGCGGCCGAAGCGGAACTGGCCCGCCTGCGCCAGGCCGCCGGCGCCGCCCGCATCCAGCGCGAACGGCTGGCCGAACTCGAAGCGCTCCTCCACGTCCGCCGGGCCGAACGGCGGCTGGTGGTGACTGCCGAAGCGGCCGCCCTGGCCGCCCATGGCGGCACCCGGCAGGCCGTGCTGGCGGCCGGCTGGCGCGACGGCGTGCGGCCGCGCATGCCCGCGATCGCCCCCCAGGGCCTGGCCGGCCGAGTGACCGACGTGGGCCTCGTCGCCTCTCGCGTCCTCCTCCTGTCGGACCCCAACAGCCGCGTGCCCGTGCGGGTGGAGCGCACGGGGCTGCCCGGCATCGCGGCCGGTACGGGGGGGGCAGACCTTCGCTTTCTCTACGACCCCGTGGCCGACCTCGACCCGCCGCGGGTGGGCGATCGCCTCGTCACGTCAGGCGACGGCGGCCTCTTCCCTCCGGGCCTGCCGGTGGGCGTGGTGGTCGACGCTGGGGTCCATCCGCCCCGCGTGCGGCCGTTCGTGCGCCCGGCCGCGCTCGGCGTGCTCGCCATCGAGGCGCCGTGGCTACCCCCTGCGCCGCCGCTCGCCGTGCCGCCGGCCCCCGACGAGCCCGACCAGGCACCGCCCGCGCGGGCTCCCGGCGCGGCCGGAGCGGCC
Source organism: Sphingomonadaceae bacterium (assembly GCA_025056155.1). Lineage (GTDB taxonomy): Bacteria > Pseudomonadota > Alphaproteobacteria > Sphingomonadales > Sphingomonadaceae > Thermaurantiacus. The sequence goes on along the minus strand of JANWWL010000007.1, from coordinate 114,584 downwards.
GGCGCCCCCAACCCTGCCGGCGCGGCCGGAGCGGCCGGTGCCCCCAACCCTGCCGGCGCGGCCGGATGAGACCGCCGCTCGGGCCCGCCCCGCTGCCCGCCGGGCTCGTGCCGTTCGTGCCGGCCTTGAGCGTCGTGGCCGCCACGTGCGTCGTGGCCCTTCCCGTGCCGCTGGCGGCGGGCGCGCTGCCCAACCTGCCGCTGGCGGCGCTGATTGCCTGGGCGGGCCTGCAACCGCGGCTCGTCCCGCCCTTGGCCGCCTTCCCCCTGGGCCTCCTGGCCGATGCCGTGGCGGGTCTGCCCCTGGGCGTCCAAGCGCTCACCTTCCTTCTTGTGCGCTTGGTGGCGGGGGCCACGGCCGAACGGGCGGCCACGCGCACGCTGACCGAGGAGTGGCTCATCGCGGGCCTCCTCCTTTGGGGGGCGACGGTCCTCGAGGCGGGCGGCCTGGCGCTGGCCGGCCGTGCGCCGGCACTGGGCCCGCTTCTGGTTCAATGGGGGCTCTCGGCCTTGAGCTACCCGGCGGTGTTCGCCGCGGCCGGAGCGCTCGGCCGGCGCATGGCCTCGAGCCTTCGGACATGAGCGGGGCCGGCCTTCGCGAACTCGTGTTCCGGCGGCGCGCCCTGCTGTTGGGCGGGGCGCAGGCGGCGCTCGGGGTGGGGCTTGCGGTCCGGATGGCCTGGCTTGCGCTCGTGGAAGGCGAGCGGCTGCGCGATGCGGCCGAAAGCAACCGCGTGTCGACCCGCCTGGTGCCCCCGCGGCGCGGCCTTCTCCTCGACCATCGGGGCCGCCCGCTGGCCGAGAACCGCCCGGCCTATGGGGTCGAGGTCGTGCCCTCTCTTGCGGGCGATCTTGAGGCGACGCTGGAGCGCATCGGGCGGCTCGTGCCGTTGAGCCTCGAGGCCCGGGCCGAGATCCTGGCCGAGGCCCGCACCCTGCCGCCGTCGGGCAGTCTCAGGGTGGCCGACGACATCGGCTGGGCGGCCTATGCCGCCCTCAACGTGGAGCTGGCCGACCTGGCGGGCGTGGTGCCGGTCAAGACCTACGTCCGCCATTATCCGGGCGGCGAGGCCTTCGCCCATGCGCTGGGCTACGTGGGGCCGCCCAGCCGCGAACAGTATCTCGAGCGGCGCGACCGGCTGTTCCTGGTGCCGGGCTTCCGCGTGGGGAAGGACGGGGTCGAGCGCGCGCTCGATGAACGCCTGCGCGGCGCCCCCGGGGCCCGCCGGGTGGAGGTGAACGCGCGCGGTCGGATCCTGCGCGAGCTCGAGACCCAGGCCGACCAGCCGGGCGAGACGGTGCGCCTGTCGCTCGACCGCGACCTGCAGGATCATCTGGCCCGCCGCGTCGGCGACGCGAGCGCGAGCGTCGTGGTCATCGACTGCGCGACGGGGGACCTCCGCTGCCTTCTCTCCCTGCCGGCCTACGATCCCGACGTCTTCTCGCGGCGGATCCCGGCCGAGCTGTGGCGAGCGCTGCAGGCCGACGACCACCGGCCCCTGCTGCCCAAGGCCACCCAGGGGCTTTACGTGCCCGGCTCCACCTTCAAGCTGGTGACGGCTCTTGCCGCCCTGGCTTCGGGCGCCGCCACGCCGGATGACGTCGTCACCTGCCGCAGTCGCTATCCCGTCGGCGGGAACGTCTGGCACTGCCATCGGCGGCGCGGCCACGGGCCAGTGGCGCTCAGGCGGGCGATCGCGGCCAGCTGCAACGTCTACTTCTACGCCATGGCGCGGCGGGCGGGGCCCGACGCGGTGGCGGCCATGGCCCGCACGCTGGGCCTGGGCCAGCGGTTCGACCTGCCCATCCCTTCGCTCAAGGCCGGCATCGTGCCGGATCCGGCCTGGCTTCAGGACCGCTTCGGCCGGCCGTGGAACGTGGGTGACACGCTCAACACGGCGATCGGCCAGGGCGCGCTGTTCGTCTCGCCCCTGGCGCTGGCGGTCATGGCGGCCCGGATCGCGAGCGGCCGGATGGTGGTCCCCCGCCTGCTGGCCGACGGGCCCGCGCCGTCCTTCCCCCCCCTGCCCGTGCCGGCCGACATGCTGGCCGTGGTGCGGGCGGGCATGAGCGACGTGGTGAACGGGCCCGGGGGCACGGCCCGGCGGGCGGCCTTGCGCGTGCCCGGCGTGCGCATGGCGGGCAAGACGGGCACCGCCCAGGTGCGGCGCATCACGGCGGCCGAACGGCGCCGGGGCGTGCGCCGCAACGAAAGCCTCCCCTGGCACCTGCGCGACCATGCGCTGTTCGTGGGCTTCGCCCCCGACGACGCGCCGCGGCATGCCGTGGCCGTGGTGGTGGAGCATGGCGCATCGGGCGCGCGGGCGGCCGCCCCGCTGGCCCAGGCCGCCTTCACCTTCATCCACGACCGCCCGCGGGCCGAGGCGGAACTGGCGCGCCTCGAGGCCGAGCGGGAACGCCGCCGCCGCGCTGCCGAAGCGGCGGCCCGCCGCGCCGCTGCGGAAGCAGCCCGCCAAGCGGCGGAGGCGGCCGGGGCGGGCGGCCGGGCCGGACCGGGGCCGCGGCCATGATCGGGCCCTTCCACCTGTCGGCCCGCTGGCCCCAGCGGCTCCTGGCGCAGGACTGGCGGATCGTGGCCCTGGTGCTGGCCATCGGCCTGTTCGGCTGCGTCGTCCTCTATTCCGCAGCCGGCGGGCGGCTTCAGCCCTGGGCCCTGCCCCATGCGCTGCGGCTCTTGGCCTTCACGCCTCTCATGGTCATGATGGCGTTAGTGCCGTCGCGCACCTGGGCCGCCCTTGCCGCCCCCGGCTACGCCCTGGTGCTGATGGCGCTGCTGGCCGTCGAGGCGGTGGGGGCCTTCGGCGGGGGGGCCCAGCGCTGGCTCGACTTGGGCCCCGTGCGTCTCCAGCCCTCAGAGCTCATGAAGCTCGTCCTGGTGTTGTTCCTGGCGCGCCTATTCCACTTCCTGCCCCTCGGGTATCTCGACAGGGCCGTGGGCCTCTGGCGGCCGGTCGCGGCCACCCTGGTGCCCGTGGCCCTGGTGCTCCTGCAGCCCGACCTCGGCACGGCGCTCACCCTGCTCGCCGGAGGGGCCGGGGTCATGTTCCTTGCCGGCGTGCCGCCCGTCGTGTTCCTGGTGCCGACGGCGCTCGGCCTGGTTTCGCTGCCGCTCGTCTACCGCCTGCTCCACGACTACCAGCAGCGCAGGATCGACATCTTCCTCGACCCCAGCCTCGATCCGCTGGGAGCGGGCTACCACATCACTCAGGCGCGCATCGCGATCGGGTCCGGCGGGGCGTTCGGCAAGGGCTTCCTCGAAGGCTCGCAGAGCCACCTCCTCTTCCTGCCCGAGCCGCACACCGACTTCGTGTTCGCCACCATGGCCGAGGAGTGGGGACTGGCGGGCGGGCTCCTGCTGATGGCGGCCTACGCCCTGTTGCTCGCCTGGGGTTGGGGGGTGGCGCGCCGCGCGGCCGATTCCTTCGCGCGGCTTGCGGCCGGGGGCCTGGTCGTCACGATCTTCCTCTACGTGGCCATCAACCTCATGATGGTGATGGGGCTTGCCCCGGTGGTGGGCTTGCCGCTGCCGCTCATGAGCTATGGCGGGAGCGCGATGTTGACCGTGATGCTGGCGGTGGGGATCCTGCTGGGGATCGACCGGGAAAGCCGATGGCCACGGGGCGGCCTGGGGTCCTAGGCCGGTCTGGACAGCCCCGGCCCCGCCCGCTAACTCAAGCCGGGCGGCGGACGCATAGCTCAGTCGGTAGAGCAGCTGACTCTTAATCAGCGGGTCCCAGGTTCGAGCCCTGGTGCGTCCACCAGCGGTCCTCCCGAGATGCCGGGCCGGCCATTCAGGGCCGCCGACGCCGGCGGGCGACCTGCGGCGCCTTGCCCACGCCTTGGCCTGCGGAGTTTCCGGCCTGCGGGCGTTTTCGGCCCGAAACGGACAGCCCCGACGAACGTCCTCAGGGAGCCGGCCCTTGACGGATGGCGGGCCCAAGTCTAGAACGTGTTCCAGTTTTCAGAGGCCAGAGGGAGGGTGCCGTGGCCGACCTGCGACCCGTGCGCCGTTGGGTCTCGCCGGGGCCCGGGGAAGGCTTCGCCGACATCGCCCGCCGCGCGCTCCCCGACCTGCCCGAGGCCGAGGCGGTGGGCCGCCTGCAAAGCTGGAACCTGCACGTGTTCCTGCGCGCTCCGGCTCCGCCGGGCTCCCCCCGGGCGGGCAACCCCGTCCTGCCTTCCGACGTCATCTTCGTCGAACCGCCGCTGCCGGCCTGAGCATGTCCCAGGCGCCGCACCCCGCAGGTCCGGCAGACGCGCCCGATGATGCCGTGATCGACGAGGTGCGCCTGGCGGCCGCCCACGACGGCGAGGCCGAGCTCGTGGTGATGTTGCGCTTCCCCAACGGCGGCCGCGCCCGCGTCCCCCTCGATGACGTGGCGGCGCGCCATCTGTTCGACGCCTGCGGTGCCAGCGAACCCGACGCGCTGCTGGGCCGAAGCTGGGAGCCCGTGCGCGATGCGTTGGCGGCTGCCTCGGCCCGCTTCCTTTCCTCGAATCCGGGAGACGTCCCATGACCGCACCAGCCCACGACCTCGTCGTCCGCGGCGGACTCGTCGTCGACGGCACCGGGCTGCCGGCGTTTCGCGCCGACGTGGCCGTCGACGGCGGCCGGATCGCGGCCGTGGGCGCCGTGCGGGGCCGCGGGCGCACGGAAATCGACGCCACGGGCCAGGTGGTAGCCCCAGGCTTCATCGATCCTCACACCCACTTCGACGCCCAGCTGGTGTGGGACCCGTGGGCCAAGCCTGCCGTGGAACATGGCGTGACCACGGTCGTGCCCGGTAACTGCTCGCTGTCCCTCGCGCCGCTGCGCGCGGAGCATCGGGCGAAGCTGGTCGGCATGTTCAACCAGATCGAGGAGATGCCACTTTTGGCCTTCGAGCGGGGCATCGACTGGACCTGGGAGAGTTTCCCCGACTATCTCGCCCGCCTGCGCCGCCACCTGTCGATCAACGTGGCCCCGCTGGTGGGCCACAGCCTCCTCCGCCTGTGGGTGATGGGTGACGCGGCGATGGAGCGCACCGCCACGCCGGCCGAGGTGGCCGCGATGCAGGCCCTGCTGCGCGACTGCCTGGCGGCCGGAGCCGTCGGCCTGTCGACGAGCTACGTCGACATGGACGAGCGGCTGCAACCCGTGCCCAGCCGGCTCGCCGACCCGGCCGAGGTCGACGCGCTGGCCGCCGTGTTGGGCGAGTTCGGTCGGATGCTGCAGATCGTGCCCGAATTCTACGACGCGGACCTGATGATCGCGCGGGTCGACCAGCTGGCCGAACTGTCCCTGCGCCATGCCATCCCCACCACCTTCTCCCCCCTCTTTGTCGCGCCCGACGACCGCACCGGGCCGGAGCGCGTGATGGCGCGGGTCGACGAACAGTTCGCCCGGGGCGCGCGGGTGTGGCCACAGGTGCAGACCCGGCCCATCGACATCAGCTTCTCCTTCGCGGTGCCCAGCCTGCTCTTCTTCCGGATGCCGTCGTGGTACCGCCTGATCCGCTTCGGCACGCCGGAGGACGTGAAGGCCGCCTTCACCGATCCCGAGCGGCGCCGGGCGCTGGTGGCCGAGGCCCAGATCCTGGAGCCTCTTTGGCTCAAGGTGGTGCTGCGTCGTGCGCTCCAGCCCGACAATCGCCCGCTGGTGGGCCTGACCTTGGCCCAGATCGCCGAGCGCCGCGGGACCACTCCGGTCGAGGCGATGATCGACCTGTCGCTTGAGGAAGACCTCGACGCCCATTTCCTGGCCGCCGACATGGGCCACAACGACGATGCCCGCGTGGGCGCCCTGCTGGCCCACCCGCGCGTGCACGTGGGGGCGAGCGACGGCGGGGCGCACATCCTCTCCTTCGCCACCTACGGCGACACGGGGTATCTGTTCTCGCGCTTCGTGCGCGGCACGGGGGCGCTCTCGCTCGAAGGCGCGGTCAAGAAGCTCACGGCCGACACCGCCGCCATCTGGGGCCTGTTCGACCGCGGCCGGATCGCCCCCGGGCTGGCGGCCGACCTCGTGGTGTTCGACCCAGACCGGATCGACCGCGGCGAGGAAGTCTATGTCCACGACGTGCCGGGCGATGGCTGGCGCTACGTCCGCGGGTCGCGCGGCGTGGCGTGCACGATCGTGAACGGCACCGTCGCCTGGTCGGCGGAAGGCGGCTATGCCGAAGCCCGGGGGGCGATCCTGCCCGGCCCACAACCCGGGGCGGCCACCTGGGCGCTCGCGGCCGAGTAGCCGGATGGAACGCCGGGCGTGAACGCGCTCGCCCGCCCCCTGCCGCGCTCGGCCGGGCCGGAAGAGGTGCTCGTGATCGGCGCCGGGATCGGCGGCCTGATGACGGCCCTGGCCCTGTCAGGCACCGGCCGGCGCATCCGCCTGCTGGAGCGCGACCCGCCGCCCCCCGCCGAGGATCCCGACGCCGTGTTCGAAGGGTGGCGCCGGCCCGGCTGCACCCAGATGCGCCAGTCGCATGCGTTCCTGGCGCGGTTGCGCACCATCATCCGCGGTCGGCATCCGGCGCTGCTTGAGGAGATGCGCGCTGCGGGCGTGCGCGAGATCACGCTCGAGGCGATGCTCACGCCCTATCAGCGGCCGCGCTATCGTCCCCGGCCCGAAGACGAAGAGCTCACCATCCTCACCAGTCGGCGGACCTCGCTCGAACTGCTCATCCGCCGCTACGTCGAGCGCTTGCCGGACGCGACGATCGAAAGCGGCGTGCGCGTGGAGCGTCTGGTGGCGGCCATGGCGCCCGACGGCATCGTCGACGTGGCCGGCGTGGAGGCCGGTGGCCGGCACTGGTTCGCCGACGTGGTGGTGGACGCGAGCGGGCGGCGGGGCACCTTCCTGGCGCAGCTCGAAGCCATCGGCGCGCGCATCCCCGACGAAAGCGAGCCGGCCGGCATCCTCTACTTCACCCGGCACTACCGGCTTCGCCCCGGCCAGGTCGAGCCGTCGCGCCACGACCATCCGCCCGGCACGGGGGATCTGGGCTATCTCAAGTTCGGGGTGTTCCCCGGCGACAATGGCTGCTTCTCGATCACCCTGGCCGTGCCCGAAATCGAGGCCGAGCTGCGCCGGGCCGTCCTCGACCCGGACGTCTTCCAGGCGATCACGCAGCGCCTGCCGGGCCTCAAGCCCTGGACCGACCCGGACCGCGCCGAGCCGCGCGGCAAGGTGCAGGGCATGGGCGACCTGGCGGGCCATTGGCGCGACCTGTTGCCCGGCGGGCGCCCGGTGGCGCGGGGCTACTTCCCCTTGGGGGATGCGGTCGTGCGCACGAACCCGCTCTATGGGCGCGGGTGCTCCTTCGCCGCCGTCGCGGCCGAGGCGCTGCGTTGGGCCCTCGATTCCTCGACCGACCCCATGGCCCGCCAGCTCGCCTATCACCGGCGATTGCGCGCGGAGCTCAGGCCCTATTTCGACGACATGCGCGCGCAGGACCGTGTCGCCATCAAGCGCGCCCGGGCGGCCCTGATCCCGGGCCATCGGCCGCGCTGGCGCGCCCGCCTGCTGCGCAGCTTCTTCGACGACGGCGTGCGCATCGCGCTCAGGAAGGACGTCGACTTGCTGCGCCAGGCCATGCGCGGCTTCCATATGCTGGAGGATCCGCGGGCGTGGCTCAAGCGCCCCGGAAACTTGGCTCGGGTGCTGTGGCACTGGGCCCTGGGGCCGCGGCGCAACCGCGCCCATTACCCGCCCGAGCCGGGCCCGCCTCGCGACGCGCTGCTGGCCGCCATCGGCGTGGACGGCATGGCGGCGGTCCGTCGGGCGGCCGTGCTCGAGCCGGCATGAGCCGGCCCGCCCCGATCGCCGCCCACGCCGCCCTCTCGCCGTCGCCTCCCGGTCGGCGCGAGGCCGCCAAGGCCGACCGCCGCGCCCGGATCCTCAAGGCCGCGCGCGACCTGATCCGCGAGACGGGCGAGACCGACCTGCCCATGCGCCGCCTGGCCGAACGCGCGGGCGTGAGCCTTGCCACCACCTACAATCTGTTCGGGTCCAAGCGGGCCGTCGTGTTGGCCGTCCTCGAGGACGAGCGCGACTTCGCCCGGCGCCTGGCCCGGCTGGAAGCGCCCGACAGCCTGTCGCGCCTCTTCGCCGCGCACGACCTTGCCTTCAGCTACTATGCCGCCGACCCCGACTTCTACCGGGCCCTCTGGCGCACCCTGCTTTCCTCCTCGGGCGCCGACGAGACCGGCCTGGCCAGCCCCGAGCGGATCCGCGAGACACGGGCCATCTGGCTTGGCCTTCTTGAACGCGCCGAGGCCGACGGCTGGCTCGCTCCGCCGGTGTCGCGCGCCGCGCTCGAGCGCACGCTCGCCCAGCTCTCGGCCGGCACGCTCCTCTTCTGGGTCACGGGAGCGCTCGCCACCGAGCGGCTGGCCCCCTCGGCCGGCCTGGGCTGGGCGCTGGTGTTGTTGGGCTGTGCCACGCCGGCGGGGGCTCCCATCGCGCGCGCGGCGGCCGCCCGCTACCGGGCGGCCCTGCGCGCCGTGGCCGCCCCGCCCGACCCACCGGCCGAGCTGCCGTGACGCATCCCCCGTGGACACCGCTCGTCGGGAGGGGATAGGGCGGAGGCGGGGCACGACGGCATGAGGCTTCGGGGCAAGACGGCCCTGGTGACTGGGGCGGCGAGCGGCATCGGCCGGGCGATCGCCCAGGCGTTCGTCCGGGAAGGAGCGCGCGTGGCCTTCGCCGACCTCGATGGCCAGGGGGCCGAGGCGGCGGCCCGTGCGGCCGATCCCACGGGCGGCCAGGCGATCGGCCTGGCCATGGACGTCACCCAAGAGGCCCAGGTCGAAGCCGGCACCCGGCGCACGCTAGACGAGCTGGGCGGCCTGGACGTGCTGGTGGCCAACGCCGGCGTCCAGATCGTGGCCCGGGTCGAGGAGCTCAGCCTCGACCAATGGCGGCGGATGCTGGCCGTCCATCTCGATGGGGCGTTCCTCACCACGCGCGCGGCCCTGCGCCACATGTATGGGACGGGCGGCGGGTGCATCCTCTACATGGGGTCGGTGCATTCCAAGCTCGCCTCGCGCCTGAAGGCCCCTTACGTGACGGCCAAGCACGGCCTGCTGGGCCTGGCCCGCGTGGTGGCCAAGGAAGGAGCGGACAAGGGCGTGCGCACCCACGTGATCTGCCCGGGCTTCGTGCGGACGCCGCTCGTCGAGAAGCAGATCCCCGAACAGGCGCGGACCTTGGGCCTGAGCGAGGACGAGGTGGTGCGCCAAGTGATGCTTCGGGACACGGTGGACGGCGCCTTCACGACACTCGAGGAGGTGGCGGAGGTGGCGGTGTTCCTGGCGGCCTTTCCCACGCTCGCCCTCACGGGCCAATCGGTGCTGGTGAGCCACGGCTGGTGCATGGAGTGACCGCACCTTCCGGCCCACCCCTTGGCGTGCGCCGGTCGGTGTCGGGCCAGGAATGGGTGTGGCGGGCCGCGCCTCTGCCGCTGGGCGAGGCAGCCCGGCTGGGCGTGGACGACGTGACGGCCGCTCTCCTTCTGGCCCGCGGGGCCGACCGCCGCGACGTCCCTCGGCTGATCCGGCCGCGGCTCGTCGATTGGCTGCCCGATCCTTCGGCGTTTCGCGACATGGACCGCGCCGCCGCCCGCCTGGCCGACGCCGTGGAGCGCGGCGAACGGCTGTGCCTGTTCACCGACTACGACGTGGACGGCGCCACGTCCGCCGCCCTCCTGCTGCGCACCCTGCGCGCCTTGGGCCTTGAGCCCACCGTCTGGGTGCCCGACCGCCTGCTCGAAGGCTACGGCCCGTCGGAGGCGGCCATCCGGGCCATCGCCCGGGCGGGAGCGCGCCTTGTGGTGCTTCTCGACTGCGGCAGCCACGCCCACCGCGAACTCGCCGAGGCCAGAGCCCTGGGGCTCGAGGCCATCGTAGTCGACCATCACCAGGCCCCGACCGAGCTGCCGCCTGCCCTGGCCGTGGTGAACCCCAATCGCTTCGACGAGCAGGCCGACCGGGGAATCGCCGCCGCCCACGGCACCCTGTGCACGGCGGGGCTCGCCTTCCTGCTGGCGGTGGCCTGCCTACGCGAGTTGCGCCGCCGTGGCCGTCTGCCCGATCCGGCCCCCGATCTTGGCACCCTCCTCGACCTGGTGGCGCTGGGCACGGTGGCCGACGTGATGCCCCTGTCAGGCCTCAACCGCTGTTTCGTGGCCCTGGGCCTCAGACGCCTGGCGCGGGGCGGCAACGTGGGCCTTGCCGCGCTTCTCGAAGTTGCCAAGCTGGCCCGCGCCGAAGCGGCCGACCTCGGCTTCCACCTGGGGCCTCGCATCAACGCGGGCGGCCGCATCGGGGATTCGTCGCTCGGCGTCCGGCTGCTCGCCACCGACGATCCGGCCGAGGCGCGGGCGCTGGCGGCCGAGCTCGACCGGCTGAACCGCGAGCGGCGCCGGATCGAGGCCGAGGTGACAGAGGCGGCCCTGGCCGCCCTCGATCCCGAGGCCCCCGTGGCGGTGGCGGCCGGCCCGTGGCATCCGGGCGTGGTGGGGATCGTGGCGAGCCGGCTGTGCCAGCGCCTCGACCGCCCGGCCGTCGTCATCGCGCTGGAGGGCACGCGGCCGGCCCGGGGTTCCGCCCGTTCGGTTCCCGGCATCGACATCGGCGCGGCGATGCTGGCCGCCCGCGACCAGGGGTTGCTGCTGGCGGGCGGCGGGCATGCGATGGCGGCGGGCCTCACCATCGCGCCCGATCGGATCGACGAGCTCACCCGGTTCCTCGTCGACCGGCTGGGCCCGGCCGTGGCCCAGCGCCCGTCGCAGCGAGCGCTGCCCATCGACCTGGCGGTGGCGCCGGCAGGCCTGTCGCCCGACCTTGCGGAAGCCCTGGGCAAGGCCGGCCCGTACGGCCCGGGGTGGCCCGAGCCCCGGGTGGCGGCGGGGCCCGTGCGGGTGATCCACGCCCGGGCCGTCGGCGCCGACGGGGCCCACGTCCAGGCGCTGGCGGCGGGACCCGACGGCGGGCGCGTGCGGGCCGTGCTGTTCCGCGGGGCGGGCACGCCGGCTGGCCAGGCGTTGCTCTCGGGGCGTGGCCGGTCGTTTCACCTGGCGGGGTCCCTCGGGCGCGACGACTGGCAGGGCCTGCCCCGCGTCGAGCTTCGCCTTGACGATCTGGCCCCCGCCGACTAGGCCGCGGCATCCTCGTGGCCCCTTCGTCTAGCGGTCTAGGACGCCGCCCTTTCACGGCGGAAACACGGGTTCGAGTCCCGTAGGGGTCGCCACCGCGACCCGCGACGGCCCAAGCCCTTGCGCCGCCGCCGTTCGCGCACCAGCGTGCCGCCCACCGCTCGACGAGGGAGGGGTCGATGACGCCCGAGGACGGCCGCCCGTTCCGCACCGAAATCGAGACGGGCCGGTTGGCCCCCGACTCGCCGCTCCCGCGTGCGGCCGCAGCGCTGATGGCGCACGCGGCCTTCGTCGACCCGGGTTCCACCTTCCCCGTGTTCGACGCCTTGGCCGCCGCCGTGCTCGATGGCTCTCCGGACCAAGCGCGGGACACGCTTCTCGAGGGCCTGCCGTGGACGGCCACCGGCTCCGCGGCCGCCCGGCCCGTGCCCGAAGCCCTGTGGGACGGCTTCTGGGCCCTCGTCGCCCGGCCCCCCGCCGGGCCGGTGGATCCCCTGGCCTTCACGACCTCGGTCGTGGCGCTGGGGGCCCTTTACGACGCCGAGCTTCTCGCCCGCTGCGAGGCCGCGCTCGGCGGCGTGCCGTCGGTGGCCCAACTCCTCGCCACGCCCGAAGTGCGCTTGCGGAACGCCGACCTCGACGGCTTGCCCGCGGGCAGCCTGGGCGCTGAGCTCGCCCGCATGCTGGCGGCCCAAGGCTACGACCTCGAGGTGATCGATGCCGACACCGTGGTCCTGGACGGGCCCTGGCCCGCCCAGAATCGCACGAACCGCCGCATCCTCCAACTGCACGACATCTGGCACCTGGTGGCGGGCTACGGCTTCACGCCGGCCGGCGAGATCGCGATCTCGGGCTTTCAGCTCGCGCAATTCGGCCAGAACTACGCTGCCCGGTTCCTGGCCGTGGTGGCGGCTCTGGCGGCCGTCCACATGACCCCCTTGGCCTTTCCCCTCCTCACCCTGATGCTCGAAGGCTGGCGGCACGGGCGCACCACGCCGCCGTTGCTGGCCTTGCCTTGGCACACGCTTCTCGCGCGTCCCATCGCGGAGCTGCGCGCCGACCTTGGCGTCCGCCTGTTCACGAGCCGCGTGGCGGGCCTGTTCGACGCCACCCCGGCGGCCGCCCCGCAGGCCGCCTGAGGCCGCCGGCCGGCGCGATGTCGGGCCGGTTTGAAGACGCCCGCTTCGGCCTGTTCGTCCATTGGGGCCCGTGGGCGGCGATGGGGCTCGAGGCGAGCTGGCCGCTCGTCGGCGGCCTTCCCGATCTCGGCCTCACCCAGTCGGTGCCGGCCGAGGCCTATCACGCGGCGGCCGACCGCTGGCGTCCCGATCCGGAAGCGCCCGCCCGCTGGGTGGAGGCAGCGGTGCGCGCGGGGATGCGCTATGCCGTGCTCACGGCGCGCCACCACGACGGCTACGCGCTGTGGCCAAGTGCCGCCGGGGGGGCGGGCGTGGGTCCGAACGGGCCCGACGTGGTGGGCGCCTTCGTGGCGGCCTGCCGGGCCCGCGGGCTCAAGGTCGGCCTCTACTATTCGCTGCCCGACTGGCGGCATCCCGATTACCCGGCGTTCACCGATTCGCTCAGGCCCTATCGCTTCGGGGCCTATCCGTGGCCTGGCGGGGACGTTTGGGCACGCTACCTCACCTACCTCGAACGGCAGGTCGTCGAGCTCGTCGACCGCTACCGGCCCGACCTGTTGTGGTTCGACGGCGGCTGGGAACGCACGGCTGAGCAGTGGCGTGCCGCCGACCTCGCGCGGCGCATCCGCAGCCTTCACCCCGGGATCCTCCTCAACGACCGCCTGCCTGGCCAGGGTGACTTCGCCACCCCGGAACAGTTCATTCCGCCCGAGCCGCCCGACGGTCCGTGGGAGGTCTGCCTTACCATGAACCGCTCCTGGGGGTTCAACCCGCACGACCAGGACTACAAGTCGGCCACCCACCTCGTGCACCTTTTGGCCGAGACGGCGGGATCCGGCGGCAACCTCCTTCTGAACGTCAGCCCCGACGGGGCGGGGGAGATCCCGCCGCCACAACGCGCGCGGCTGGAGGCGATGGGCGCTTGGGTCCACGCGCATGGCGAAGCCCTGTTCGGCACGCGACCGGGACTTGCCGCCTGGCAGTTCCGTGGCCCCAGCACGCGCCGCGGCGAGACCCTGTTCCTGTTCCTCACCATGCAGCCCGTGGACCTGGTGCCCGTGCGCGGGGTGCCCGTGGCGCGACTGCGCGCCGTGCGCCACCTGCCGACGGGGCAGGCGCTTTCGTTCGAGGTGCGCCGGCCCGTGGTGGACCGGATCCTGGGTGTGGACGGGCCCGGCGAGGTGTGGATTGCGGTGCCCTGGGAGGGGCGCGACCCGCACGCCACGGTGCTTGCGCTCGAGCTTGTGCCCGGGCCCTGAAGTGCCCATCCGGCCGACGAGTTGTCGGGTGGGAGCGGGTCGGCTAGAGACTGCACACGCGAATGAGTCGCAGCTTGATCGGGCCCCTGGTCATGCGTCGTGGGCTTCTGGCCGCCATCCCGCTTGCGGTGATGGCGACGCCGGCCCATGCCCACGGCACCGGCAGGCTCCACGTCTATCCGGGCCGGCTGCTCCCGGCCGACCGGCCCGATGCGGCCATCGCCGTATTCGAAATCCACGCCGGCCGGGCGGCCGACGTGCTGCGCGCCGCCAGCACCGACGCGGCCCGCGCCGTCGTGATCGTGGGGCCCGATGGCCGGCCCCGGCCCGATCTGCCCATTCCCGCCCGGTCCGACCTTGAGCTGGTGGCCGGTGGGCCCCACTTGCGGCTCGAAGGCCTCGCCCAACCGCTCGCACCCGGCCGGACCGTGCGGCTGTCGCTCGATTTCGTCGAGGCCGGGCGGCTGACGGCCGTGGTGCGCGCCCCCCGACGCTGAGTCCAGGAGGAGGACCGACATGTTCGTGGCCATGAACCGCTTCCGCATCGTCAAGGGCCGGGAGGCCGAGTTCGAGACGGTCTGGCGCAACCGCGAGAGCCGGCTGGCCGAAGTGCCGGGCTTCCGAGGCTTTCACCTACTGAGAGGGCCCGAACGCGAGGACCATCGCCTCTACGCCTCGCACACGCTGTGGGAGAGCGAGGAGCATTTTCTCGCCTGGACGCGGTCCGAGCAGTTCCGGGCCGCCCACGCCCAGGCGGGGGCGGTGAGGGGCCTCTACCTCGGCCACCCCGAGTTCGAGGGCTTCACCGCCGTCCTCGAGGAAAAGGCCCCCGCCGCGGCCTGACGCGCGCGCCCGGCCGCGCGACGGGTGGCAGTCCGCAAGGGGCCAGTCGCCCGGGCCGCGGGCCGTCGGGACGCCCCAGGGGCGAGCGGGTGCCGCGCTCCGGCGGTGCTACGTCCAGCCGGCGAGGCCCCCAGTTCAGGGGACGGCCGCGGCCTCCTCGAGGCTCGTGAACATCGCCTGCCGGCGCATCCACGCGCGGCGGCGGTCGCGATCCTTCACGACACGCGCCAGTTCGGCGAACACCGGGCGGCGGGCCGCCTCGCTCGCTTCCATCATCGCCTTGTTGCGCTGCGTCTGCTCCTGGATGAAGCTCAGCGTCACGGCGCGGCGCTGCCGGCCGAAGCGGGGCAGAAGTTCGTCGGGGTCGGCGCCGTCGCGCAGCACCCGCACGAGCTTGTCCGCCAGGTTCATGGCGTCGTGGATGCCCGAGTTCATCCCCAGGCCGCCCAGCGGATTGTTGAGGTGGGCGGCATCGCCCACCAGATGCACGCGCCCGTGATCGAAGCGGGCGGCCACGCGCTGGTGCACGCGGTAGATGGTGCGATGCCGTGTCACCACCGACGGATCGCCGATGAGACGCCGGAACACGGTGGCGGTGGTCGCATCCGACAGGAGGACCTCGTCGGGCGTGTCGTTGGGCGCGGTCACCAGCACCCGCCACAACGACGGCGTGCGCAGCATCACGTGCCACCATTCGGGATCCGACACGTAGTTCACGTAGGCCAGGTCGTGGAAATGCGCTTCCAGCGGGCAGTCGGTGGACAGGGTCAGGAACTTCTCGGGATAGGTGAAGCCCTCGAACGCCACGCCCAGCCACTTGCGGATCAGGCTGTTCGCCCCGTCGGCCGCCACCAGGTACCGAGCGCGCACCTCCTCGATCGCGGTCGGCGCCTCGAGGTGCACGGTGACACCGTCGCGGTCCTGCGCGAAGTGCACCACCCGGCGCTGGAAGCGCACGCGCTCGCCCAGCCGCTCGGTGGCAAGCCGCGACAGCTTCCACTGTTCGCACTGCAGGCGGAAGGGAAAGGGGGTCAGGTCCGCAAGTTCCCCCAGGTCGAAGGCCAGCACTTCGCCCGTCGAGCGGACGCGGTACTGATAGACGGGGGCCTTGAGGCCCTGGGCGACCAGCGGGGCCAGAAGGCCGAGCCTGTCCAGCATCTCGAGGGTGGGCGGATGGAAGGTGCTGGCGCGAAGGTCCTCGGGGCACGCGGCAGCCGCCTCGACCAAGAGCACGTCCACCCCCGCCTGGGCCAGGGCCGTGGCGGCCACGGCGCCCACGGGCCCGGCGCCCGCCACCAGCACCTCGACGTCGCCCCCCGGGACCGCCCGGCGGAAGGACCCCCCGTTTGCCGCCTTTCCTTGCGCTGCCATCCGCCCGCTCGCCCGTGCCCGTCCGCGCCGCCGGTGGCCCAGGCGCGGGTCCTGCGGGGATGAGGGGTGGCGACTGTCCACCCAGCGGAGAGCCACGGCCAGACCTCCGGCAGGTGACAGGCCGAGCGCGCTAGGACCATCCAGGGCAGTGGCGCGGAGGTGAAGGATGGCGATCGACACGCTCGACCGGCCGGCGGTGGCGGCCACCACGCGCGATTCGCTGGGCTGGCGCCGGCTGTTCGCCGTGGTCGTGCCGTCCACCAACACCAGCGTGCAACCGGAATACGACGCGATGCGGCCCCACGGGGTCACCAACCACATCGCGCGCATCACCATCCCGGACACGCGCGTGACCGACGACGACAGCTTCATGGTGATGCTGAACAACATCCGCCGCGCCACGCTCGAGGCCGTGGCCCAGGCCATGTCGATGGCGCCCGACGACCTCATCATGGGCATGTCGGCCGAGACCTTCTGGGACGGGGCGGAAGGGGCTGAGCGCATGCACCGCGCGCTGCGGGAGCGCACGGGCCGGGCGGTGGTGATGGGCAGCCAGGCCGTCCACGAAGCGCTCAAGGCCTATGGCGGCATCCGGCGGATCGCGGTCATCACCCCGTACATGCCCGTGGGCGATGCCCAGGTGCGCCGCTTCTTCGAGGATTGCGGCTACGACGTGGTCGCCGTCGAGGGGCTCAAGTGCGCTTCCCCGCGCCTGATCGCGCACGTGTCCGAGGCGGACCTCAAGCGCGCGGTGGAACGCGTGAACGGGCCCGACGTGGACGCCATCGTGCAGTGCGGCACCAACCTGGCGTTCGCCCGCGTGGCGGCGATCGCCGAGTTCTGGCTCGAGAAACCCGTGATCGCCATCAACACCGCCACCTACTGGTGGGCGCTGCGCTCGAACGGCATCCCTGACCGGATGCGCGGCTTCGGGCGCCTGCTGGCTGAATTCTGATGTCGTGGCCCTATGTGCCCCTGCCGGATCGGCCGCGGCTGCAATGGCCGGGCGGGGCGCGGGTGGCCCTCATCCTCACGCTCAACCTCGAGACCTGGGATCTCGTGAAGGACACCGACCGGCCCTACTACGCCGGCGGCCCGCCCATCCTGCCCGACCCCTTGCCGGGGCGCGTGCCCGATTACCCCAACTACACCTGGCGCGAATACGGCCAGCGGGTGGGGGTGTGGCGCCTATTCCGGCTGTTCGACGAGATGGGCGTGAGGGCCAGCTGCACGGCCAACGCCGCCACGTTCGAGCATCGGCCGCAGATGACGCAGGCGGCCCTCGCCCGCGGCTGGGAGATCCTGGCCCACAACCGCGAGCAGGGCGAACTCCTCACCGACTTCCATGGCGAGCCCGAGCGCGAACGGGCCGTCATTCGCGCAACGCTCGCCACCTACGAGCGCCACGTCGGGCGGCCGGCGGCGGGCTGGCTGTCGTCGTCGCTTCGGAGCACGCTCGAGACGGGGCGGATCCTGGCCGAAGCGGGCGTGCGCTTCTGGTGCGACCTCATGAACGACGACCAGCCCTGGCCCCTCGACACGCCGGCCGGGCCGCTGTGCATCGTCCCCTACTCCAACGAGATCAACGACTTCACCCTGGTCGTCCGGCGCGGTCATGGGCCTGCCGAAATGCGCGACATCCTGCTGGGCGAACTCGAGGCCCTGTACGCCGAAGGGGCCGTGCACGCCCGGATCATGAACGTGGGGTTGCATCCTCATGTCTCGGGTCGGGCCTACCGCATCCAGGCCTTGCGGGAATTCCTGGCCTTTGCGAAATCCCTGCCCGGCGTGTGGTGGCCCACGCGCGAGGAACTGGCGCGCTGGTACATGGAGTCGGACGAGGCCGCCGCCCACCGCGCGGCCCTGCGGCAGGCGGCTCCGGAGCGGAAGGAGGCGGCATGACGGCAGGAACCCTCGGCATCGTCCGGCAAGCCGAACACCCGGTGCTGCCCAAGCCCACGCACGACGAGCGGGCGCGCCAGGAGTTCGCCAGATCGCTCAAGGGGTTCGTGCAGCAGGGCCTGCTGCCCGGCCTGGGCCCCGTATTCCAGGGCCGGGTCGGCCCGGCGTTCGCGCGCGCCCACGGCCGGCCCCCGGCCGACCGACACGACATCCGCCGCGGCATGGTTGAGGATCCCTACTTCCAGCACTACGCCGCCACGAACCGCATCGCCCAGGAATTGCTGTGGGAAAGCGTGCTCGATTCGATCGAGCGACAGTGGAGCGCGCTCAATGCCCGCGCGGCGCAACTCTCGGCCCGAGCCACCGCCCCGCTCGAGATCGCCGCCGGCTTCGACGTGCCCCGCTACGTGACCGCCATCGACATCCACTGCATGCCGGGCGGCTACGCCGCCGAGGCGGGCCCCGACGACGTGGCCGCCGGCGCGCTCTACGACCGCGGCGTGTTCCTCTACGCCATGGGGTTCATGGGGCCCTTCAACGACGACATGGGCCGCTCGGTGGTGAACTGGCTCAAGCGGCACCTGCCCGATTTCCGGCCGCAGCGCATCCTGGACCTGGGCTGCACCGTGGGCCACTCCACCCTACCCTACAAGGAAGGCTTCCCCGAGGCGGAGGTGACGGGCATCGACGTGGCCGCGCCGCAGCTGCGCTATGCCCATGCGCGGGCGGCGGGCCTGGGCCTCGAGGTGGCGTTCCGCCAGCGCAACGCCGAAGCGACCGGCTTTCCCGACGATCATTTCGACTTGGTGGTGAGCCACATCCTGCTGCACGAGACGAGCGGGAAGGCCATGCCCCGGATCTTCCACGAATGCTTCCGCATCCTGAAGCCCGGGGGCCTGATGATCCACGCCGACCTGCCGCCCTTCGACCTGATGGATCCCTTCGCCCAGTTCATCCTCGACAACGAGACCTGGTACAACAACGAGCCCTTCTGGGGGGCCATGCGCGACGTGGATCAGCCGGCCCTGGCCCGGGCGGCCGGGTTCGTCGACGTCCGCTTCGACACGGCCCCCATGGCGATCCTGGAGGCGGCCGGCGCGGCCGGAGGGGCCGAGCGCGAGTTCGTGGCGGGCGAGTTCGCCCCCGGCGGCGGCTGGGAGATCCTGGTGGGAAGGAAACCCGAATGACCGCAGCCCGGCTGCCGCGCGACGCCCGGGGTCGGCGCCCGCAATTCTACGCGGCCCAGGGCCTGGACCAGGCCATGAGCATGATCCTGGTGCTGGCCGCGGAACTTTCGGTGATGCGCGAGCGGATGGACACGCTGGAGGGGGTGCTGGCCGCCCACGGCATCGACGCCACCGCGGCGATCGAAGCGCACGAGCCGTCGCCCGAGACCCTGGCCCGCCGCGAGGCGTGGCGCCAGGCGTTTCTGGCGCGGCTCTACTATCTCGCACGGAAGGACGCCGCGGATGCCGCGCGCGGCGAGACCGAGCAGGCCTTCCGGCGGACAATCGAGGACATCGCACAGGCCTGAGGCGGGCGGAACGGGTGAACGGGAGGACGGACATGGCGACGGCGGCACGCCCGGCGGACGCACCGGGGCTGGTGGAGCGGCTGGCGGCAATCGTGGGGCCGGCCCATGTGCTGACCGAGGAGGTCGAACGCCGCTTCTATGCAACCGACGTGCTTCGGGCGGTGGAGGTGCCGCTGGCGGTGGTGCGCCCAGGCTCGGTGGACGAGCTTGCGGCCGTGGTGCGCGTGGCGGCCGAGGCGCGCGCGCCCGTCGTCGTGCGGGGCGGGGGGGCATCCTACACCGACGGCTACACGCACGCTCGGCCGGGGGGTGTCACCGTCGACCCATCGCGGCTCAAGGCCATCACGGTCGATGCGACGAACGCCGTCGTGACCGTCGAGGCCGGAGTCACCTGGGCGGAACTCCGGGACGCGCTCCTTCCCCACGAGCTGCGGACGCCTTTCTTCGGCCCCTTCTCGGGCCTGGCGGCCACGGTTGCGGGCTCGATGAGCCAGCATTCGATTTCGCACGGGACGGGAATATGGGGAGTCTCGGCCGAATCGCTCGTGGGCTTTGACGTCGTGACGGGCACGGGGGAACTGTTGTCGACCGGCACCCCCTTCTTCCGCTTCTATGGCCCCGACCTAGCCGGCCTGTTCACCGGCGATTGCGGGGCCTTCGGCATCAAGGCCCGCGTGCGCCTGAAGCTGATCCGGCGCCGCCCGCACTACGAGGCGCTGTCGTTCGACTTCGCCCGGTTCGAGGCCCTGCACGAGGCGATGCGTCGGATCGCCGTCGAAGCGCTCGACGACGAGAACTTCGGCCTGGATGCCACGCTGCAGCAAGGCCAGATCGGCCGGCAGAAGGGGGTGGCCGCCAAGGCCGACATCGCCGCCCGGGTGTGGAAGGGCGAAGGCTCGCTCACCCGGGGGGTCCGCACCCTGGCCCGCATGGCGGTGGCGGGCGAAAAGGACCTGAAGCGGGCCACCTACGCCGTCCACTACATCGCCGAAGGGGTGACTCCTGCCGAGGCGCGCGACCGGGCCGCCCGCATTCGCGAGCTGGCGGTGGGGCAGGGCGCGGTCGAAATCCCCAATTCCGTGCCCACCGTGGTGCGGTCCATGCCCTTCGCGCCGCTCACCAACGTCCTGGGGCCTAAGGGCGAACGGTGGGTGCCGTTCCACACGCTGCTGCCCCACGATCGGGTGGCGGCCTTCCACGCCGAGCTCGAGGCCTATTTCGCCGAGCAGGCCCCGGTGATGGAGCGCTTCGGCATCACCTCGGGCCGGATGTTCATGAGCGTGGGGCCCAACGCCTTCGTCTACGAGCCCACTTTCTATTGGCCCGATGCGCGCTCCATCTACCACGAGCGCACGGTTCCCCCTGACCATCTGGCCGGGCTGCCCCAGTATCCCGACAATCCGGCCGCCCGGGCCGAAGCGCTGCGGATGAAGGCCGAGATCATCGCGCTGATGGCCCGGCATGGCGGCGCCCACCTCCAGGTGGGTCGGGTCTATCCCTGGCTCGCCTCGCGGGACGCTCCCAGCCGAGCGCTCGTCCAGGCCATCAAGGCCGCCCTGGATCCCCACGGCATCCTGAACCCCGGCGCGCTGGGGCTCGACTAGGGCGGAGGTTCCGCCAGGAACGCGCGCAAGGGCCCGGCGAACGCGGCGGCGCGCGCGGGGTCGTGGACGGGATGCGGGCCTGGCCACGCGTGCCGCGCCGCATCCGGACGGACCGCCAGCGTGGCCGCGAAACTTGGCCACTGGCTGTCGCCGTCGGCCCCCACGACCAGAAGGGGGACGGTGACGGCGCGCAGCCGATCCTCGGGCGCATAGTCCTGAAGGACGGCGGCCGAGGACACGAAGCCCGTTTCCAGATAGTCGCGGCAGGCGGCGAAGGGGTCGAGCCCACCAAACTCCTCGAGCAGCCGCTCCACCCGCGCCACCACTTCGGCAAGCCCGCCGGGCGGCGGCGCGCCGCCCATCGCGGCAAGCGCCGCCTTGAGCTGCGGGGTGGGGAAGGGCAGCCCGTCGAGCACGAGCCGCCGGACCCGTCCCGGATGCCGCACGGCAAGCTCAAGGGCCACGGCCGCGCCCAGGTGCGCACCGTAGACGGCCGCCGTGGGAAGCCCGAGCCCGTCGAGCAGGGCGGCAAGCCCGTCGGCCCACTGGCCGAGGCTCCACGCGGCGGGCCTCGGGTCCGAGCGGCCGTAGCCCAGAAGATCGGGGCAGAGAAGGCGAACGCCCGGGAAGGCCGGCCCCAGGTGGGCGAACATGGCGCCCGACAGCGGGGTCATGTGAAGGAGAAGGAGCACGGGCCCCCCACCCCCCGTGTCGCGCAGGTGCAGCTGGCCATGGGGCGTGTCGACGTAGGCCTTGCGCATGGCCGGGCCACAGGGCGGGGCGTCCGCTCGGGCCATGGGCACCGGCCGCTTCGTCGCAGGGTGGAGAAATCATCGCAGGGCGGAGAGGCCGGCCTCCTGACGCTTGCGGGCTCGGGGCGGGCGGGGAACGGCGTGGCCCATGACCGGCACGATCGCGGCCCTTAACCTGGCCTTCCTCGCGGTCGCGGCGGGGGTGTTGTGGTGGGCGAAGGTGCGCACCCGGCCGGGGCCGCCCTTCCCAGGCCCGCGGCCCACGGGTGCGGTGTTCCGCGCGTGGCTCATGGTGATCTGGGCCGTGGGCTTCCTGATGCCGGCGTTCACCCTGGTGGTGGACGGGATCCTGGGGGGAAAGGCCGTCGTGCGGGCACTCCTCGGCTGGTATCTCCTGTTCTTCGCCGTGCAGATCGGCTTCGAGCTTCTGGCCTGGAAGCGGTGGCGCTCGCCCGTGTGGGTGATCGTGCCCTGCCTGTTCCTTCCCTGGCGGCTGTTCCAGGCGGGCCTGGGGCTGTGGCTGGTGGACGGTTCCACCCTCTCCGTGGGCACGTTCGCCGCGCTCGTCGGGTTGTGGGTAATCAACGTGGGCGTGCACTATTCCAACATCCCCAACTCGCTGCGCTGGGATCACCATCCGCCTGATGCGCGCTTTGCCGCCAGGACTCGCGCCTTACCCTTCGCGCAGGGGTCGTGATGCGGATTGGCCCTGAGCACGTCGCGCAGTACGCTGCCGAAGGCTGCACCCGGATCGAGGGCGCGTTCGACGCCCGTTGGGTCGAGCGGCTGCTTGCGGCCATCGAGCGGTGCCGGGCCGCCTTCGCCACGGGCTGCCCGCCACGGCTGGTGGGAAGCGTCGGGCCGCGCAATCCCCCGTCGATTCACCGCACGGGCGAGGGCGGCATCCAGCTGCGCAACTGCATGTCGACCGACACCACCTTCCTCGACTGGCTGAGGTCCAGCCCGGCCGCGGAGCTCGTGGGCCGGATCACCGGTGCGCGCAGCGTGCGCTTCTGGATGGACGCCACCTTCATCAAGGAGGCCGCCGATCCCGGCACCGCCACCCCGTGGCACAACGACGTGTGCACCTTTCCCTTCCAGGGCGAGCAGCAGCCGAGCTTGTGGGTGGCCCTGACCGACGTGGGCCCCGAGGACGCTCCGCTGCTCACCCTGGCCGGCTCGAACCACGACCGCTGGCGCTACCATTCGCCCCTGTCGCGGCAGGACGTCCGCCTGCCGGGCTATCGCCCGTGGGACGAGTTGCTGGCGCGGGCCACGGCCCCCGACGCCGACATCCGCGTGTGGACGGCGCGGGCGGGCGATGCGCTGCTCATTCATCCGCGCACCATCCACGCCAGCCGGGCGGCCGGCCGCGGGCGCCGGCGGGTGGCCTTCACCACGCGCTGGCTGGGCTCGGACGTGGTGTGGGCGCCCGACGCCCTGTCCGTGCACGTGGCCGGTCTTTCCGACCATCCCGCCATGGTGCCCGGAGCCCCGCCGCCGGACGCGCTGTTCCCCGTGTTGTGGCAGGCCTAACGCACCAGAAGGCGCACGCCGTCGGCCGCGGGCGGGGGCCCGAGCTCCTCGAGGAAGGCGACCGCAGCCGCCAGCGCGTGCCCGAACAGGCGGGCCTGGCGCTCGTCGAAGGCGCGCTCGGGCCGGCCGATGCGATTGCCGAAATAATGGTCCACCCGATCACCGACCCACGCCCACCGGGGCGAGATCGTCGCGGCCTCGAAGCTTGCAAGGTGCGCCTCCCAGGTCGTCGCCACGGGCGGCACCACGTCGGCCGTTCCCGTGGCCACGAACAGGGGAACGGCGATCGCGGCGAAGCCCTCCGCCCCGATCACGCTCGGCAACGGGCCCGGCGGCGAGAACGCCACCACCCGGCGCACCCGGGGGTCGGGCAGCGGGCCGCCATCCCCCGCCCAAGCTACACGCGCGCCGCCCAGCGCCTGGGCCACCAGTGCGCCATAGCTGTGGCCTGCAACGGCCAGCGGGCGGCCGGGAAACCGGGTGGCCAACAGGTCGAGTGCGGCGCGTAGGTCGGCCAGGCGCTGGCGCCAGCCGTCGGCCGGGCTGGTCGGCCGCCGGCTCGCCGGATGTTCGGGGCTGTCGGGATGGGTCACGGCCGCCACGGCGTGGCCGGCCTCGGCCAAGCCATGGCACAGTTCGTCGTAGCGCCGGGCGCTGGCGTTGGCCCCGTGCGAGAAGGCGACGGCCCGCGTGCGTTCGTGGGGGGCGGCCGGAGTCCACAGCCGCACGAGCGTGCCCCGATGCTCGAGGTCCTGGGCCGACGGGCCGTCGGGCGGGGGAAGCGCCCCGCCCTTGCGGCCCAAGCCGAGCGCCCGTGCGGCCAGGCCGGCGACCAGCGCTGCCAGCAGCGCCCGGCGGGGCGGCCTCAACCGTCCCGCGCCCAGGCGGCCGGTCGCCGCTCGACCAGCCGCAGCACGTACAGGCTGCCGAAGCTGCCCCGATTGAGGCGGAAGTCGGCGTCGAGGTAGGTCACGTCCGACCAGAGGGGCGGGAGCCGGTCGGTCCGGATCGGTTGGCGGGGATGTCCCGTGGCTTGCGCATGGGTGAAGGTCACGTCGAGCCGGGTGCCGTCGTGCGGCCCGTAGCGACCCAAGGTCACGCAGGTTCCAGCCCGGCCGGTCTCCTGGCATCGGTAGGTCACGACGTTGTCGTAGAGGCCGGTGGTCGGATCCACCTCTTGGAACAGCGCCTCCACCTCCACCGGCGCCTTGGGCAGGACGTTGAACGTCAGGCGGGCGAGCGTAGTGTGGCGGGGCAGCCCGAACGACGACCACAACAAGGCCCAGCGCCCTCCCAGCAGATGGTGGGCGCGGGCGGGCTCGGCGGTGGGGTTGTGGGCCTCCAGCGCCTTGGCCAGCGCATCGAGCTGCGGGGCGCGGGGGTCCCGGTCGGAGAACCCCTCCGACGCGGCCGCCAGGGCCGCCAGCTCGGCCTTCAGCGCCTGGGGATCGCCCATGCTCAGAAGCGGAAGGCCCCGGTCAGTCCCAGCGTGCGCCGTTCGCCGAAGGTGGGCACGTACGAGGCTGACAGGGCCCCGTTCGTGCCGATCAGGAAGAGGGCCGAGGTCACGTATTCCTTGTCGAGGATGTTGCGCGCCCAGAAGGTGAGCTCGAAGCCGCGGAAGTCAGCCCCGATGGTGCCGTTCATCAGCGCCCGGAACGGCACCGAGGACAGGTTGGCTTCGTCCATGAATTGGCTCGACTTGAACGTGCCTTCGAGGGAGGCGAACAGCCCGAGGCCGTTGGCGAGCTTGAGGTCGTAGCGTCCGCCCACGGCGGCGTCGTAGAGGGGCACCCGCTCCAGCCGGTTGCCTCCGATGGGCAGAACCGGGGTGGGGGTGCCGGGGATCGTGCGGCACACCACCCCGTCGCAGTTGCCCGACGCTCCGAAGCGCTGGGAGGTGGTGCCGTCCTTGTAGCGCGAATTGCTGTAGGCCGCGTTGGCGTAGAAACGGAGGGCGTCGGTGGGCGCCCAGGCCAGCTCGGCCTCGAGGCCCCAGATCCGCGCCCCGCCATCGACGTTGCCGATCGTGGAAGGCACGATGGCGAAGAACGACGGCGCCGTGCCGTCGGCGTTCAGGCGCACCACCGTGGTCTGCAGGTCGCGCCAATCGGTGTAATAGGCCGCAAGATTGGCGGTGAAGGGGCCGAAGCGGTTCTTGGTGCCGATTTCGTAGGTCCAGTTGGTTTCGCTGTCGTAGGTCCGCTGCGGCACGAACGGCAGGTTGCCGTTGATGCCCCCGGCCTTCACCCCGCGCGCGGCCGAAGCGTAGACCATGTGGTCGGGGCTTAGGCGATAGGTGGCCGTGACGCGGGGGGCGAAATAGGTGATCGACTGTCGGAAGGTGGGGGGCCGGAAGGCCTGCACGGCCGGATTGGTGGGCTCGCGCGTTAGGAAGTCGGTGGCGTCCTGGTCCTCAATGCTGAGGCGGCCCTCGAAGGTGACGGCCAGGCGCTCCAGCGGGCGCACCTCGGCGAAATAGTAGAGGGCGTGGATGCGCTCGCGCCGCTCGAGGTAAGTGTTGCGCTGGAACAGGTTGTTGGGGAAGGGCAGCCCGGGGCCGATGGGGAAGAGGTAGACGGCCGGGTCGGGCTCGACCAGCGAGTTGACGGGCGCGTTCGACGTCGCGTTCGAGGCGATGTCCTTCGTGCGCGAATGGTGGAACCCGATGAAACCGTTCCACCGCTCGTTGCCGCGGAAGACGAACCGCAGGTCGTGGCTCGTGCCGCGGAACGCGGAATCGGTGCCCGATTCGTCGAAGATGGTGCCCAGGTTGAAGGGCGGGAAGGGCACCAGCACGGGCCGCAACGGGTTGGGGCTGGGTGAGCCCCGGCCCAGCACCTCGCCCCAGGCGTAGCCGAACAGATAGTCGACCGACACGGGCGCGTCCGGGCTCCACGCCAGCTTGGCGGTGGCGAATTCCGTGGGGCCGCGCAGGCCGAAGGCGCGAGGGTCGATGACGACGCCGGGTGGGCGCAGCGTGTCCTGCGGGGCGACCACGGGGGTCGAGGGGAAAGGGCCCACCCACAGGCGGTTCTGGACCGTGAACGGCGGCGTGAGGCCCGGCCGCGGGCTCGCGTTCAAGGTGTTGAAGGGATAGAGCAGGGTCTGCGTGCCCACGGTGTAGGAGGGCAGCGCTTCCTCGTCGCGCTCGGTGCGGATGTAGCTCGCTTCCAGCCGCAGCGTCTCGGCCAGCCGGGCAGTGATCCGGCCCTGCACCATCCAGTTGCGGAAGCCGCCCAGCTTGCCCCGGCTGTTGGCCCCTTCGGCGTCGGCCAGCGGGTGCGCGTTGGGCCAGGTGCCGTCGAAGTCCGACCAGGCGCCGGCCACCAGCACCGCCAGCCGGTCGCGGAGGATGGGCACCGAGACGAAGCCTCGCCCCTCGTGCCGGCCGTGGTTGCCGATCGTGCCCCCCACCCGGCCCTGGATCTCCGCAAGGTCCGGGGCCACCGTGGCGATGCTCACGGCGCCGGCGAAGGCGTTGCGGCCGTAGAGGGCAGACTGGGGCCCCTTCACCACCTCGAAGCGCGCGATCTCGAGCAGCCGCTGGTCCACGAGGAAGGGCCGCTGCAGATACACCCCGTCGACAAAGTAGGCGACGTTGGTGACGGGGCTGTCGACCCTCAGGTTCGTCTGGCCCCGGATCACCGTCTGCGGCACAAGGGGCTGCAGCGTCTCGAAGGCGTAGCCCGGCACGACCGACGCCACGTCGCGCAACGAGAACATGCCCTGCCGGCGGATGTCCTCGGGCCGCACCACCGAGATGGCGATGGGCACGTCCTGCAGGCGTTCCTCGCTCTGGCGGGCGGTGACGATGATCTCCTCCTGCCGGTCGGCCGAAGCGTCGAGGATCACCTGGGCCGCAGCCGGGGCGGCCAGCGCCACGGCCGAGGCAAGCAGCAAGGCGCGATACGTCATACGCGATTCCCTCCGTGAACCCTGGCGTGCGGACCTGGCCCGGTCCGTCGTGTCGTGCTCGCAGGCCACCCCATGCGGGGCGCGTACGGGCGGCCCTGCGCTTGCGACGGGTTTATCCGCCCTGCGGAGCTTCGGGGCCGGCCCCGTGCCGGGACGTGGCTGCGAGCGCCTGGGTAATGTCGTGCGCCGTGGCCTTCAGCGCCGGGGCGAAGCGTTCCTCGGCCTCGCGCATCCGCATGGCGGATGCGAAGAAGATGAGGGCCAAGGCGCCCACCACCCGGTCGTCGCGGAACACGGGCACGGCGAGCGACGACGTCTTGCCCGGGTGCGCGGTGTAGACGTTGCGGGCCTGGGTGGCGTGCCCCTGGGCGCGGATGCGCTCGAGAAGAGTCGGCTCGGCCAGGAGCAGGCGGCCCATGCGTTCGGCCGGCCCGTCGAGGGCGAACAGCCCCTGCAGGATGAGGGCTCGCTCCTCCGGGTCGCAGAAGGCCAAGTATGCCTTGCCCGATGCGCATTCGACGATGGGCAAAGTGAAGCCCGGAGCGTAGTTGTGCAGCGTGAGAGTCGTCAGCCGGTGCGTGCTGTCGCGCACCATCATGTAGCTGCCCACTCGGGTGGACAGCGACACGGGCCACAAGAAGCGTCGCGTGAGCTCCACCAGGTACGGGCGCGCCACGCGCACCAACTCGTCCTCGGCACTGTAGCCGCGCGACAGGGTGAGCACCATGGGTGTCGGCCGGTAGCGCTTGCGGCCGGGCTCGCGCTCGACCATCCCCAGCTCGATGAGCGTCTGCACGATCCGGCAGGCCGTGGGGTAGGGAATGGCCGCCCCGCGGGCGATCTCCATCATGCTGACGGAGCCCTTGCGGTTGATGACCTGGAGCACGGCCAACCCTCGGGCCAGCGCGCGAACGTTGCCGTCGCGTTCCTCCCCCACCGGCCGCGCGGGCGGGGCCACCTCGCTATCCGCCATGCGGGCATTCTGGCCATCCCGTGCGGCGTGTCAAAGTCCGGCACCCGACGGAGCGACCCGGTGCGCGCTCGGTCGATGCGCGCGCCTGGCGGGGAGAGGGGCCCGATGTTCGAACGACGCGAGCTGCTGATGGCCTCGGCCGCGCTGGCGGCCGGGGTCGGCCTGGTGCGGGCCGGGGCGGCCGGCGCCGTGGGCCGGCCCGACCGGTCGCCCGCGGCGCTCAAGGGGCCGTTCCTCGACCTCACGACGCCGCGGGGCAACATGGAGGCGTGGGCGCGCCTTCTGGGCAACACCGACATGAAGAGCACCAAGTACGGCTGGGCGCGCGGCATCGTGCAAGGCGTGCGCCCGGGCGAGGCGGTACGGGATCTGGTGGGTTTCACCATGCTCTCGTGCGCGCGGCTGTTGCCGCACGAAAGCGGGGTGGGCTATCGCAAGGTGCTGCGCGAAATCGGCCTCTACACCGACCTCGAATCGGGCGAGGTGCTTGAGGAGTGGACCAATCCCTACCTGGGGGAACGGGTGAAGGTGGTCCACATCATGAACGATCCCTTCAACCACACCATCACGGAATTCCGCCCTCCGCCGCCTTCCTACGGCGGGCTCAACCGGGCGGTGCCTCCCCCCCGGCCGCTGCTCCTCGACTGGACGCGACACGGCGACCGCCTGCACCTGATGACGCACATCAACCTGTTCTATCCCTCGGCCCTGCCGCCCGCGAAGTGGCCGCGGGAAAGCGCGCATCCCTTCGTCCAGGTGACGGAAGTGTTCCTCTACCAGATCGAGTGGCCCGAAATGCAGGACCGCCGACGCACAAGCGTGACGTATCACGGCACCTGGAGCCGGACCACGCCCTGGCTGCCCTGGATGCTGATGGGCCCCACGCCCGGCCATTGCCAGTATCACACCTTCATGGGGGCGGTGGATTCGCTCGACCAGATCGACCGCCGCACGGTCGACTGGGTGGCCCGCCACGCGCCCAAGTTCCTCGAGGCGCCCGACCGTTGGGAGGAGCCCAGCCTGTCAAGCCTCGAGTGGTACGCGCGCACGCAACGACCTGCGCCCGTGCCGGCAGGCGCGCCCATCCCCCGCGCGCCCGACCCGGAACTGCCGGCCTGGTTCCGCCAGGCCCAGGGCTGAACCCTGCGGCCCTCGGTCAGCGCGGTTGAGGCTCCAGTCGGGCCTCGCCCGGCCGGAGCCCCCGCAGGATCCGGTTGAGGAACGTCGCGTTGTCCCATTCGGGATCGCGCGGTGGCGGCGCGCCCAGCCGCATCACCACCAGGTCGGCCGACGGCACGATGTAGATCACCTGGTTGGCGTTGCCGTCGAACAGCACGACGTCGCGGGCCAGGTAGGGCTCGGAATGGAGCACCTTGGGCCCGCCGCGGGCCGGGTTGGCGAAGCCCCGCCGTTCGACGTAGGGCCCGGCCACCCACACCCCCAGCCCATGGTGGGGGTTCTGCGGCGTGGCCGTCCGCATCTCGGCCACGAAGCCAGGGGGCAAAAGGCGCCGGCCTTGGGCCACGCCATCGTCCTTTACGAGAAGCGCCAGCCGTAGCCAGGTGCGGGCGGGCAGCAGGATGCAGCAGCCCGAATGGGCCACGCCACCCGGCCGGTTGACCCATACGGCCCCGCCCGCCGCCCCCAGGGGGGCGAGGACCTCCCGGCCCACGAAGTCCGCATAGCGGCGCCCGGTCGCCGCTTCCACCACCAGCGCCACCAGGTCGGCCGCCGCGTTGGAATATTCGAACACCTCCCCCGGCGGATCGGTCAGTGGATAGTCCTCGATCAGGATGCGCTCGTGCACCGGGTGCAGATACGCCCGCGACCAGACATTGGCCGGGTCGGCGCTGAAGCCCTGGGCCAGGAGCCCCGAGCGCATGTCGAGCAGGTGCCGCACCCGGATGGCGGCCTTGGGCCCGCCGCGCCATTCTGGAATGAAGTCGGCCACGGGCTGATCGAGCGACCGGATGGCCCCTAGGGCGATCGCTCGGCCCACGGCGATGGCCGCCAGGGGCTTGGCCAGCGAGCGGGAGACGACGGGGGTCTCAGCCGTCGTGCCGTGGAAGTAACGTTCGGCCACAAGCGCCCCCTTGCGCCAGACGAGAAAGGCCGAGGAATTGGCAGCCTCCGCCACTTGGGCGGCGGCGGCGATCGCGGCCGGGTCGAGGCCGCGCTCTTCGGGCCGGGCCGTGGGCAGCCGGCCCGGCGGCCTGGCCCCCGGCACGGGCTCCAGGGGGTCGTAGGCCGCCACATCGGCCGCCGGGCTGGCGCGCAGGGCCGCGAAGCGCGCGCGGTACAGGCGCTCGGCCTCGGCCGGGTCGAGGGTGGAGCGGCGCGGCGGGCCCGGGGGGGCGGAAGGCCCGGCCCCGGCCAGCAGGGCCGCGAGCAGGGCCATCGGCAGAACCCTGACGCGCGCCACGGCCATGGCGAGGGGCCTAGAGACCGTCCCACCCCGCACCGCGCGCCGCACGTCGACTGTCCGCCCTGCGGAAAGGCCCGCCAACCCGCCGCGTCTCTGTGGCAGCCGCCGGCCTAGGGCCGGGGCATGGCCACGCAGGGTTGGTCGCGCCTGGGGGTCGTCTCGGGTTGGTCGCTGGCCGGCCTCTACCTCGTCCACGCCCTCGTCACCACGCGGCTCGCCCGCACCGACCGCCTGCTCCCGCTCCGCGAGGAGCTAAGGGGCTGGCACTATCTTCTGGGCGCGCTGCTGTTCGCGGTGGCCGCCGTGCGTCTGTGGGCGTGGTGGCGCGAGCGGCCCACGCCGCCCCCCGGCCTGCCCGCGGGGGCCTTCGTGTGGGGGCGGGCGCTGGCGCTCGCCACGCTCGTCCTTCTCTTCCTGGCCCCGCTGCCGGGCCTCTTGTTCGCCTGGGCCGACGGGCTCGTCGTGCACCTGGGGGGACTTCAGGTGCCCGCCCCCATCGGTCGCGACCGAGCGCTGTGGCAGGCCGCCGGCTACTTCCATTCGGGCCTGGCCTTCATGCTCCTGGTGCTGAACCTCGCCACGCTTCTCAGCGCGGCGGTGATCGCGTTGCGATTCGGCGTCGGGCTGCGGTCGGCCTTCCCGCCAGGCCACGGCGCCTTCGCCCTGCTGGGCCTGTCGTCCACGGTGCATGCCTTCGCCACCTTCCGCTCGCCCGAGCCGGGCCCGTGGGCGGTGGCGGCGTTGTGGGCGCTCGTGCTGGCGGTGGGGGGCCTCGCATGGCGGTGGCATCGGGGCCGGCCGGCTCCCTCTATGGCTCGAGTCGCGAGCCCATCCGTCCGCTGGGCGGCGGGGGCAGGCGTGGCGGCCCTGGTGGCCTTGGGCGCGGCGGGCCCTTGGGCGCTGTTCCGGGTGAGCCCGGTGTCGGGCCCGGCCGACGTGGCCGCGCGGGATGGCGTGACGTGGCACGTCCGCCCGGCGGTGCCGCGCCTGCCGGTGTCGCCCCCCGACGCCTTCGAGCGCCGGGTCGATGCCGAGGTGTTCAAGTGGTGCCGGTTCTGCCACGAGCTGAAGCCCGGCCGGGGCGCGCACAAGGTGGGGCCCAATCTCTACAACATCATGGGCCAACGCGCGGGCACCGTGCCCGGCTTCGCCTATTCGGATGCGATGCGGCAGGCGCGGGCGCGCGGGCTCGTGTGGACCGAGGAGGCGATCGCGGCCTACGTGGCCGACCCTCAGAAGTTCCTGCCGGGCACGACGATGATCGTCTCCTCAGGGCCCATCACCGACGTGCGCGTCCAGCGCGCCATCCTCAACATCCTCAAGCGCGAGACGCAGCCGCCCGAGGCCGGGGCTCAGACCTCGCCCTCCTCGATCCGGCGGACGGTGGCCCAATAGTCGCCGTCTTCGGCCCCCCGCCGCAGGCCGTCGAGCTCGTCGTCGAGGGCGGCGAACACGCGGGCCACCAACGCTTCTCGGCGCGCCTCGCGCCGGGCCCGCTCGGCGGCGTCGGGCACGAAGCGGTCCACGGCGTCGGGCCCCACGCCCGACAAGAGTTCCAGCGTGGCCAGTCGGTCGGCCAGCACCGAGACCTCGGACGCGAGCCCCACGCAGATCCGGACCAGCCGATCGATGGCAGGCTCGTCATGGAAGCGCGGGCGCGCTCCCTTGGCCCGACGCGGCATGGGGGGAAACGGGTCAGCCATCGCGGAAGGCGAGCAAGGCCAGGAAGCCGCGGCTTCGGGCCCGCGGGTCGTCCGGCGCGTTGTTCTGGCTCTGGCGCACCACCTCGGCCGCCAGCGTGCCCAGTTCCACCCGGCCGAACCCCGCGGCACGGGCTTCCGCCGCCAGGTCCAGGTGCCGGAAGCGGCGCCAGAAGGGCTCGTTGTTGTAGTGGGTCTCGTTCTCCTGCAGGAAGGTGGCCCACGGATCGTCCGGGTCGAAGGGCGGCTGATCCACGTGCAGCATCACCCCGCCGGGGGCCAGCAGCCGGTGGCATTCCCCGAGGATCCGGCGCAGGCCTCGGATCGAGGTCTCGTGCAGCACGATGGCCGAGGTCACGAGGTCGAACGCGCCGTCCGGAAACGGGGTGGCCTCGGCGTCCGCCTGCACGAACTCCACGCCCAGGCCGAAGGCTTCGGCCCGCAGATGGGCGTGGCGCAGCAGGGCGGCTCCCACGTCGATGCCCGTTACCTGTGCTTCAGGAAAGGCCTCGGCCCAGGGCAGGGTGGCATGGCCCACGCCGCAGCCCACGTCCAGGATGCGGGTGGGCCGGAAGTGGGGCAGGCGAGCCTGCAGGTGGGCCACGGCCAGCCGGCCCACCGCGTCGTTGCGGGGCCCCATCAGCCCCGACATGTAGAGGTAGACGCCCCGGTCGTAGACGGCACCCGCGGCGGTATCGCCCTCGCCCCGGTCGAGGAGGTAGCCACCCGGCATGCAGTGGATGTCGATCGCCGCCATGTAGGCGGGCGCCCGGACAGAGGGATCGAGCTTGAGCGACCCGCGCGGGCGCTGGGGCATGGGCATCGGGCCCAGCCGTTCGGCCGGCGGGACGACGGCCGCCCAGATCGCCTCTTGGCTCGCACGGCGGGCGGACAGGTAGAAGCGGTACCAGGGATCGGCATCCATCGCCTGCCGGATCTCGTCGGGCGACTGAGGATCGCGGCCTCGCGCGGCCCGGAAGGCGTGGCGGGCCCGCGCGTCGAACACC
This sequence comes from Sphingomonadaceae bacterium, assembly GCA_025056155.1. Classification (GTDB taxonomy): domain Bacteria; phylum Pseudomonadota; class Alphaproteobacteria; order Sphingomonadales; family Sphingomonadaceae; genus Thermaurantiacus. The sequence goes on along the minus strand of JANWWL010000007.1, from coordinate 81,469 downwards.
AGCCGGGTGCCAGGCATCCAATGCTGTGTCACGTGGTGGCGCAGGGTGAAGGCGAAGTCCGCCCGCGCGCGATCGTCGTGGTCGCCGAAGGCCAGCGCGGCGTGCGCTTCCTGCTCCTCGATCCGTTTCATGCCCTTCCTTCCCGGGCGACGGCGGCCGCGCGCTCGCCCGCGATCCGCCCCAGGCCCGTGGCGGCCAGCAGGCCGTTGCCCGCGATGTAGCCCGCCGCACCCGGGCCCGACAGGCCGCGCGCCGTGCCGCCGGCCGCGAACAGGTTCGCAAACGGCTGGCCCGACACGTGCCGCACGCGCGCCTGGGTGTCCACCACCAGTCCGCCCTGCGTGTGGAACAGGGCCCCCGTCACCCGCGCGGCGTGATAGGGCGGGGCGAGCGGGGGATGGGTGAAGCGCCGGCCGAAGCGGCAGGGCCGGCCCGAACGCGCGAGCGTTTCCACCTCGGCCAGCGTGGCGGCGAGCGGCCCCTGGGGCAGATCGAGCCGGCGGGCGAGGTCGGTCACGCTCGCTGCCGCGACGATGGCGCCGGCGCGGCGCGCCTCGGCCGTGTCGTCGAACTGGTCCAGCACTTTCTGGATGCGGGCGTCCCAGATGCTCACCGCCCCGCCCTGCGCGTTCACGGCGGCCGCCGCCTCGGAATAGCCGCGGCTTTCGTCGTGAAAGCGCACGCCGGCCCGGTTCACCTGGATGCCGCCCTCGGTCATCGACGCCCACAGGATGGGCACGGCGTGGCCCAGCGCAAGCCCGCCGTGGCCCTGGTGGCTGTCCATGTCGGCCATCTCGAGGCCGAGTTCGACGGCCCAGTCGATCCAGTCACCCCGGCAGCCGGGATGCGTGTGCGCCACCGCGCCCGCCATGGCCGGGATGAAGCGCGCCACCCGCCCGGGATCGCCCGCAAAGCCGCCCATGGCCAGCACCACGGCCCGGGCCTCGACCCGCTCCAACGCGCCGTCCGGCCGTTCCAGGACGACCGCGCCAATGCGCGCCGGCCCCGCAGGCAGGAGCTCGGCCACCCGGGCGCGGGTCAGGAGCAGTGCGCCCGCCGCCTCGACCGCGGCCAGCAGCGCCGCCACGAGCTCGGCCCCCGTGCGATGGGGGGTGCCCATCATCCGGCGCACCGAGTGGCCGGGATAGGTGAAGCCCGCCACCAGCGACAGCGGCACGCCGTGCCGCTGGAGCCAGGCCACGACGCCTGCCGAACGGCGGGCGAGCTCTTCCACCATCCGCGCGTCGGTTCGCCCGCCGTGCTTGGCCAGGATGTCGTGCGCCAGCCGTTCGGGGCAATCGGCGATTCCCGCCCGCGCCTGCTCGGGCGTGCCGGCTGCGGGGATGAGGCCGGTCGACATGGCGGTGGTGCCCGCCACGCGGGCGTCGCGTTCGGCCACCAGCACCGTGGCACCCGCCTCGGCCGCGGCCAGGGCGGCCACCAGGCCGGCCGCCCCCGCTCCCGCCACCAGCACGTCCACCTGCGCCACGGCCCCCGCCCTTGGAGTCGCCGCGGCGCACTTCGGGGCTTGCGCCCCGCACTCTCCACCCTGCGGATGAAGCGGCATCGGAAGGTCTGTCCCTCGCCCTGGCCGCCCACAACGGCACAATGCTGGTGCGCGGGCGGATGGCCGAGTTTCGCCGCGGCTGGCCGATCCTGCTCGCAGGGCTCGTGGGCGTGATGTTCGGCATCTCGGCCCTGCCTTTCTACACGCTGGGGGTGTTCGTGCCCCTGCTCGAGCGCGAGTTCGGCTGGAGCCGCGCGGCGATCCAGGCGGGCTTCACCGTCCAGATGCTGGGCATGCTGGCGGTGGCCTGGGCGTGGGGGATGGCCACCGACCGCTGGGGGCCGCGGCGCGTTGCCTTGTGGTCGCAGGCGGGCCTGGCCCTGGGCCTGGCGGTGGTGGCCACGACGGGCAGCCTGCCCCACTGGTATGCCGCCTGGTTCCTCGTGGCCCTGCTGGGCGCCGGTACCAGCCCCATCACCTGGACGCGGGGAGTCACCGGCTGGTTCGATGCCGCGCGCGGCACGGCGCTGGGGTTGATGCTGGCGGGCACGGGGCTCACGGCCATCCTGGCGCCGCCGCTCGTCACCCGCATCGTGGCGGATCAGGGTTGGGCGGCGGGCTACGCGGCGCTGGCCGCGGGTGTGGTGCTGATCGCCTGGCCCCTGGCGGCCCTGCTGTTCCGCGATCCCCCCGCCCCACCGCCCGTGCGGCAGGGCGCGACCGCCGGCGTCGGCGCAGCGCTGCGGTCGCGCCCCTTCCTCTTGATGCTGGGCGTGTTCTTCCTCGTCACCTTCGCCGTCTCAGGGCTCATTCCCTCGATCGTGCCGATGCTGGTCGACCGGGGGCTTGCCCCCAACCGGGCGGCGCTGTTCGCCAGCCTCCTCGGTGCCGCCGTGGTGTTGGGCCGGATTGGGGCGGGCGTCCTGCTCGATCGCGTGTGGGCGCCGGCGGTGGCGGCGCTCTTCCTCTGGCTGCCGGCCGGCGCCTGCGCGCTCCTCCTGTGGGGCGGGGCGTCGCTGCCGCTCGTGGGGCTTGCCGTCGTCCTGGTGGGGCTCGCAGCCGGAGCCGAGTTCGACCTGGTCGCCTACATGGTCAGCCGCTACTTCCCCCTCGCCCAGTATGGGGTCGTCTATTCGCAGTTGATGGTGGGCATGCTGGTGGGGGGTGGCTTCGGTCCTCCGGTCTTCGGTCGGGTCTTCGACCTAACCGGCAGCTACGCCCCTGCCCTGTTCGCGGCGGCCGCGATCTTCGCGCTGGCACCCCTGCCGCTCCTCCGGCTGGGCCGGTATCCGGCACCGCGTGCGCAGGCCGGTGCGGCATGACGGTCGCCGTCGTCGGCGCCGGGATCGGCGGGCTCACCGCCGCGCTGGCGCTGGCGCGGCAGGGGATCCCGGTTCGGCTGTTCGAGCAGGCCGAGCGCCTGGCCGAGGTGGGGGCGGGCCTGACGGTTCCGCCCAACGCCGGGCGCGTGCTCGACCATCTGGGGCTGGGCGCGGCTCTGCGCGCCTTGGGCGTGCGCCCGGGCACCCAGCACATCCGCGACCTCGCCACCGGGGCGACGATCCGCACGCTCGCCCGCGACGCCGACCTCGAGGAACGCCACGGCGCCCCCTATCGCCACCTGCATCGGGCCGACCTGCACGGCCTGCTGGTCGAGGCGCTGGCCCGGGCCGCGCCGGGCGCCCTGCAGCTCGGCCATCGGCTGGTCGACGTGACACCCGACGGCCGGATGACCTTCGCCGACGGCACCCACGCAGGCGCCGACCTGGTGGTGGGGGCGGATGGCGTGCGGTCGGTCGTGCGGCAGCGGCTGTTCGCCGCCGAGCCGCCGCAGTTCACGGGGCAGGTCGCCTGGCGCGGGCTCGTGCCCACGGCCCGCCTGCCGGCCGCGGTGGCGGCCGAGCCGCCCGGCATCTGGGTGGGGACCGGCCGCCTGGTGCTGCGCTATCCGCTGCGGGGCGGGGTGGTGCAGAACTACGCCGTGTTCGTGGCGACCGACGCCTGGCGCGAGGAGAGCTGGTCGATCCCGTCGGATGCCGACGAGCTCCTCGCCCACCTGGGCGACGCGTGCCCGGCCGTGCGCGCCCTCATCGAGGCCACGCCTCAAGGCGCGCTCTTCAAGTGGGCGCTCTTCGCGCGCGAGCCGCTGTCGGGCTGGGTCGTGGGTCGGGTGACGCTCCTGGGGGATGCCGCCCATCCGATGCTGCCGTTCCTTGGCCAAGGGGCGGCCACGGCCATCGAGGATGCGATGGTGCTGGCCCGGGCCCTGGCCGCCCACCCGATGGACCGGGCGCTCGCCCTCTATGAACGCGCCTGCCGGCCGCATTCGGCGCTGGTGCAGCGGCACGCGCGCCTTCTGGGCCGCACGTTCCAGGGCGAGGATCCGGCGGCGCTCCGCCGAGGGCCGCTGCGCAACGAGGAGGAGCTCGGCCTGTTCGACCGCGACGTCGTGCGCGTGCCGTTGGAACGGCTTGCCTCAGCCGCGGGCGGGCTGCAGGCCGCGGAGCAGGATGTTGGGTAATTGGCTGTCGTCCCAATCGAGCGCCACGGCACCGATCCGCACGATGACAAGGCCGGCCGAGGGGATGACGTACAGCCGCTGTCCGCCCGAACCGTCGAGGAACAGGACGTCGGCGGCCAGGAACGGCTCGGCGGCCGGCACCGTCAGCGCGATGGCGGGCCCGTAACGACGCTGCGGCGCATGGGGGTGGCCCCGCCACCACTGGCGCGAGAAATTGGGGTTGAGCGCCGACGGACGCGCGAGCCTGTCGATCCACGACGCCGGCACCAGCTGCCGGCCGGCCCAGCGGCCCTTCCGCCGCACCAGTTCCCCCAGGCGCACCCAGTCCATGGGGGCGGCCTGCAGGCAACATAAGCCGTGCACCGAACCGCCCGGCCGGTCGAGGAACAGCGTGGCGTCGGCCGCCCCGATGGGTCGCCAGATCCGCTCGGACAGGAAGCGGGCGTAACGGACGGCAAGTGCCGACTGCAGCGCTTCGGCCAGCAACTGCGAATCGGTGTTCGAATAGGCGAAGACCGTCCCCGGCTCGGCCGCCTTCGGCACCTCCAGGGCCACCTTGCGGATGTCGGGGGCGAACATCAGGCGGAGGTTGGGAGAGGTGGGCGACGGCGGCCTGGGCGCGTCGGGCGGCCAGGCCAACCCGGACGCCATGTCGAGCAGGTGCGCGATGCGCACGCGGCCCCTGGGGTCCCTTCGCCATTCGGGCAGGTAGCGGGCCAGGGGATCGTCCTCGGCCAGCCGTCCTTCGCCGACCGCCACGCCGACGAGCAACGACAGCACGCCCTTGTGCATCGAGGCGGTCGAAAAGCGCGACTGGCGATCGAAGCCGTTCCAGTAGCGTTCCAGCACCAGCCGGCCGTGGCGGGCCACCAACAGCGCGTGGCTGCGATGGCGCTCGGCCAGACGGACGGCCTCGGCCAGCGCCTCAGGGTCGATGCCGGCGCGCCGGGGTTCGGCGGTGGGCAGCGGGGTGACCGTGGGGCCCGCCCCGCGCACCGTCTCGGCCGGCTGGTAGAGCTCGACGGCCTCGACTCCGCGCTCGAGCGGCAGTGCGGCCGCCCGGGCCTGCACGATGGCCGCTTCCTCAGGCGTCGGCTGCGCGACGGTCGTTGCCCCCCACGCGACGCCAAGCGCGACGGCCGCCCCGCGGAGCGCTCCCCTCACGCCGCGGGATCCTCCGGCGCCAGGATGGCGACGAGCGCGCGAGTGAAGCGCGCGCGTTCCCGGGCCAGCCGCTCGCCAATCTCGCCCGACGGCTGGAAGTCCTGGATCGCCTGAGTCACTGGGATGCCGCGTTCCTCCAGCACCGCCTCCAGCACCGCCAGCCGGTCGCGCACCACCCACAGTTCGCGGGCCAGATGCAGCAGGGCCTTGCCCAGATGGTCGAGCTGGCCCGGGTGGAGGGACGGGCCGGCCGACGCCGCCCGCGAGGCGGCCCTCGGATCCGGCTCGGAAGGCGCAGCCATCGCCTAGCGCGGCTTCCGCCCCAGGGTCACCCAGGGATAAGGCGCCCCGTCGAGGCCGCCCTCCGTCACGTCGACGAAGCCCGCCTGCCGCGCCGCCTCGGCGTGATCCATACTGGCCGACTCCCGCCACCACGGCTCTCCCCCGCGCCGGGCCAGCCAGTCCGCGCGCCACGCGGCCAACCGGTCCAGGGCGCGATAGGGGGTTACGTCGGCCATCAACACCCAGCCCCCCGGCCGGCACAGGCGATAGGCTTCGCGCCACACCGCGTTGGCCGCTTCGGCCGGCAGTTCGTGCAGCAGGATGTACGACGTCACGAGGTCGAAGCTGTTGCCGGGCAGGCCGGTCGCCTCCGCCGGGCCCTGCACCAGGCGCCACGGCCAGCCATGGGCGTTGGCCACCCGCTGCGCCTGGCGCAGCATGGGCAGCGACAGTTCCACCCCAGTGATGTGCGCATCGGGCAGGGTGCGCTGCAGGGCAACCGTGTAGTGGCCCGAGGAGGTGCCGAGCTCGCAGACCGTGCGCACCTTGGCGCGGGCGGCCTGGGGCAACCGCGACAGCACCCGCGCCCGCTGGGCGAAGATGTCGCCGGGGAAGGTGCGCGCCACATAGTGGCGGTGGATGAGCTCGCCGTGGATGAACCCCATCTCTGGGTGGCCGTTCCAGCCGCCGGTGGTGCGGTGGAACCACACGCCGTCCCAGTAAGCGGGGGGCACCAGCTGGGGATTGGCCTCGAGGGTGGCCGGGCCCTGCGCTTCGAGTTCGGCCAGCCGCGGCCGAAGCGCGTCGGCTACCTCGTCGAAGGCCGCCTGCGCCGCGCGGCCGTGTTCGACGCTTGCGAAATCGCCTACGAGCGCGGCCGTGGCAAACGCATCCGAGCGGGCAAGCGCCCGCTCCACCACGGCGTGCCGGGCGTCGAGGTCCTCGGGCAGCGCGTCGGCCGTGAGCCCTGCGTCTTCGATTTCGGCCCGCCAGCGCGCCTCGAGCGGCCGGGCGGCCAGCGCCAGATCCACCAGGAACTCCATCTCGGCACGACCGCGCTGACGCAGCCGAAATTCCATCCTCAGCCTCCTCGTGCGGGGGTTGCGGGCTCGTCCAGCCGGAAGCGGAGCAGCGGCAAGGCGCTCAGGCCATAGAGCAGCGCCGGCAGCACCGCCGCCCCGAGGTAGACCCCCATCGTGCCGGCCGGCACCTCGCCCGCTCGGGCGGCGGCCGGATCGAAGCCCGAGGCCTGCAAGAGCGACCCGACGACGAGCGGTCCGAGCGCCATCGAGGCCTTCTCCACGAGGCTGTAGGCCCCGGCATAAAGGCCCTCGCGCCGGATGCCGGTGCGGCGACAGTCCCAGTCGATGGCATCGGGCAGCAACGACTGGCCCATGAGGAGCACCCCGCCCGAGAAGAGCCCTCCCAAGGCCCCCCGCACGAGGACGAGCCCCTCCGGTTCGCCCGGCCCGGCAAGCAGGAACGACAGCTTGACCGCCGCGTAACCCAGACAGGCCAGCACCAATAGGCGGGCCTTGGGCAGCCGCCGCCCGAGCGCCACCCAGAGCGGCATCGAGGCCAGCATCGCCACGGTCGACAGGGCGACGTAGACGCCCACCACCCCTTCCGACAGGCCCAGCACCTGGACGACGAGGAACAGCACCGAGGCCTGGAGCGAGGCGAGCCCCACGAGCTGGAGGATCTTGGCCAGGAGCAGCCGCAGGAACGGCCGGTTGGCGAGCACGGCGGAAAGCCGCTCGGCCGAACGCGTCGGCGGGCCGGCGGTCGCCCGGGCGCCCGCCGTGGCCAGGAACGCGACCCCCATGGCCACCGCCGCGAAGGCTCCCAACAGCGCGCCCGTCGCGGCCCAGGCGGCGCGGTCGCCGCCCAGGCCGGCCGCAATCCGCGGGGCGAAGCCCACCACCGCCCCGCCCACCGCCACGAACGCCACGCGGAACGACAGCAGCGCCGTGCGTTCCTGGGGCGACTCGGTCATCTCGGCCGGCATGGCGAGGTAGGGCACGTTGAACAGCGTGTAGCCCAAGGCCAGCAGCATCAGGCCCGCCAGCATCCACGCCACGAGCGCCGGCCCGGAGAGCACGGGCGGGGTGAACAGCAGCAGGAAGGCCAGCCCCGACACGAGCGCACCCGCGAGCAGGAAGGGGCGCCGGCGGCCCCAGCGGGTGGCCGCCCGGTCCGACCATCGGCCCATGGCGGGGGCGATGGCAGCGTCGAACGCCTTGGCGGCGAACAGCAGCGCCCCGGCCAGGGCGGCCGCCATCCCCAGCACCGTCGTCATGTAGAACAGGAAGATCATCGACGTGGTGGTGAGGACGGTGACCGTCCCCAGCGAGCCGGTGGCCCAGCCCAGCCGAACGCTGAGCGGAATGGCCGCTCCCGCCGCGGGCGGCAGGCCCGTCGTGGGGAGCGGTGGGGCGACCGGTGCGGCCGTCATCCCATCTCCTCAGCACGAGGACTCGTTCGGGCGGCCGCCGGTTGCGGGATTGTCCACCCAGCGGACAACCCGCCACCGCCTATGGACGCTGCAATCACGCGGCGGGGGATAGGGGTGCAACCTCGGGTGGCAAGCCTCGCCCCGCGACGCCGGGATCCTCGGGCGGGGTGACCCGGCGGTCAGAACCGCAAGCCCGCCTCGACCCCCACCAGGCGCCGCGCGCCCGGAGACACGAACGACCCCCCGAACTCCACCGCCGGGATGACCTCGGCCAGGTAGCGCCGGTCGAGCAGGTTCTCGGCGAAGGCGGCCAGCGACCAGCGATCGGTCTCGAGGCCGACCCTGAGGTTGAGGACGCCGAAGGCTTCGCGGCGCGACACGGAATATTCGGCGTTGCCCACGAAGCCCGGCAGTTGCAGGGCCGATCCGGGCAGGAGACCGGAGAACAGCGTGGGCTTCTCCTGCGCTTGGACCGTGTGGAACCAGGTGGGCCCGGTGTAGCGCCAGTCGACCCGCCCGGTCAGCCGCAGGCCGTCGTCGAGCGGCAGGCTCGCCTGCCCGCCCAAGTTGACCGTGTAGTCGGCCGTGTAGGGGCTTTTGTTCCCCACCGTGTCGGGCCGGGAGGAGTTGGCGCGGATCCGGCTGTCGGTCACGTTCACCGCACCATAGAGGGTGACGCCCGGCAGGACGTCGCCCGCCAGGTTCACCTCGGCGCCCGACAGGCGCACCTTGTCGATGTTCGAGACGACGCGCAGCAGGCCGAAGGGCCCGACGAAGAATTCGAAGAACTGCATGTCGGTCACGTCGGTCAGGTAACCCGCCACGTCATAGCGCAGCCGCCCGCCCAGCAGGGCCCCCTTTAGGCCCGCCTCGAAGGCCAAGCTTCTCTCCTTGTCATAGTCGTCGCGCACGAAAACTTGGGCGCCGATGAACTGGCGGAAATTCTGGTCGACGATCGTGGCCGAGCCCTGGTTGTTGAACCCGCCCGACTTGAAGCCGATGCCCCAGTTCGCGTACGCGTTGAGGCGGGGGTCCGGCCGCCAGGAGACGGTGACCTTGGGCTGCAGCTGGCGATAGGTGGCGGCCTTGTCGGTCAGCGGTCCGAACGCCTGGCCGGGATTGATGGGCCCGCCGGTGAAGGGGTCGCGCACGTCGGGTACCAGGCTGAAGGCCTTCCGCCGCTCGACGTCGTAGCGCAGCGCCAGCCCCGCGGTGAATTCCGCTGTCACGTCATAGTCCGCCCCGCCGAAGACGGCGTAGACGTTGGTCTTGAAGTTGTCGGCCAGCAGCTGCGAGGTGGGATTCACCGAGCTCGGCGGGTTGTAGATCGCCTTGATGACGCCCTGCCCCGATTCCCCGGCGAGGTTGATGGCCACCGTCCGATCGATGTGGAGATAGTAAAAGCCCGCCTGCCAGCTCAAGGGCCCTTCGCCGTCGGAGACGAGCCGCCATTCGGTCGAGGCGTCCCACTGGTTGCGGCGCTGGTATTGCGTGCCGTCGCAGGTGGTCGGCGAATAGGGCCCGAAGGTGGAGCCGTTGGCGGGCGCGAAGATGAACGGCACGGGGATCCGGCCGATGAAGGCGGGCGGGTTCAACGGATAGCCCGTCAGGCGCGCGGTGGTGGCGAAGCACGCGTTCACCACGGGCTGCACGCGCGGGTCGACCGCCTGGATGAACCGGGCGAAATCGGCCGAGGTGCCGTCGGCCACGAAGTCCTGGCGGACGTCGGAATAGAGAGCCCAGGCCACCAAGCGCACCCCGCCCAGGTCATGCTCGAGCTTGCCCGAGATCTCGACCGTCTCCTGGTCGTTGGTGGGCCGGATGTTGCCGTAGAAGTCGAAGCGGTGGCGGTTGACGTCGGCATAGAAGGCCGGGTTGGCGGCGGCGAAGTTGGGCAAGTGGAACACGGCGTTGAAGGCGATGCTGGCACCCCGCAGCTGGGCGAATCGGGCCTTCACGTCCACTTCGGTCGCCTCGCTCGGCCGCCACACCGCCCGCCCGTCGATCGCCCAGAACTCCTGGTCGTCGACCACCTTCGCGTCCAGGAAGCGATTGCGCCACCAGCCGTCGGTGGTGCGGTAGTAGCCCGACACCAGCACGCCCAGCCGGTCGGTGACCGGACCCGCGAGATAGGCGGCTGCCTCCAGGGTGTCCTGCTCGCCGTAGGCCAGGCGGGCCGACCCTTCGAGCCGCTCCCCCGGCTTGCGCGTGGTCATCACGATGGCGCCCGCCGCGGCGTTGCGGCCATAGTAGGCGCCCTGCGGACCTTTGAGCACCTCCACCTGGGTCAGCGTGCCCTGCCGCTGGTTGAGCTGGGCCACGTTCGTCTTGAGGATCCCGTCGATGACGAGCGCCACCGAGCTTTCGGCGTCGCGCGCGCCGTTCATCCCGCGAATGTTGATCTGGGTGTCGCCCGCCTCGGCGGTGCCCGTCACGATCGTGACCCCGGGGGTCAGCTGCAGGAAGGCATCGGCCGACTCAACACCCGTGCGGCGCAGCACGTCTTCGGTGATCACGGTCACCGAGGCGGGCACGTCGGCCAGCCGCTCGTCGCGCCGGCGCGCCGTCACGATGATGTCACCCGCCTCCTCGCCCGCCCCCACCGGCGCCTGCGCCCACGCCGCAGCGGGCGCCACCGTCGGCCCCCCGGCCGCCAGCGCCACCCCGGCCAACAGCCCCGCGATCCTGCCCATCGCCACCTCCCTGGCGGCCGCCCCTCAGACGAGGACGTTCGCGCCGCTCATGTACACGTAGACTTCCTGGAACTTCTCGCCGCGGACCCGCCAGAAGTTGGTGTTGGACAGGCGGGTCACCTGGCCGTCGGGTGCGGTCAACACGGCTTCGAAGGCGGCAGCGATCCGGCCGTGCGCTTCGTCGACCGTCAGCACGAAGTCGCGGTGCACGATCGTCTGCCAGGCCGCGAAGAAGTCGCGGAACATCCGCTCGATGGCGGGCAGGCCCGCATGCCGCGTGAAGCTCGTCTGGATCGTGAACAGCGCCTCGGGGTGGAAACAGGCCAAGGTGCCAGCAAGGTCCTTGGCGTCGACGGCGGCGAAATAGCGGTGGATGGCCAGGTCGATGAGGCCCTGCCGGTCGAGCGCGCAGTCGTACTGCATCACGCCTCTCCGGGCTTCAGCAGGTTCTCGCCGCTCATGTAGACGTAGACGCGGTGGAACCAGCGGTCTTTCAGATAGAAGCGGTTGGCGTTCTCGTAGCGCAGCTCGGTGCCCCCATTGGGCGTGATGAGCACGGTGAACTGCGAGCAGACGGAGTTGGTGGCGGGATCGGCCACGTGCACGAAGTTGCCGTGCCAGATCCGCTCGAAGTCGGCGAACAGGCGCAGGAACATCGCCCGGATCCCGGTGTCGCGACCGCGGTGGACGGTGTTCGACGTCACCTCGGTCAGCACGGCGTCCTCGGTGAAGCAGTCCAGCACCTGCTCCAGGTTCTTGTTGTCCACGCCATCGAAGTAGCGCTTGGTGACGATGTCGACGTAGTGGGGGTAGGGCAGCGGGCGCTGGCCCGGCCCGGCCTCGCTCCAGGTCATGGCAAAGCCCTCCGCACGAGGTCGGCCCGCGGCACTTCAGGCGGCGGGAACGCGACCTTGGAATGGGACAGGCCCAGCGCAAGCCACATCTCAAGCTGCTTCCAGGCCACGAGCCCCGGGTTGATGACCGGCACCGGCAGGTGGGCAGCCAGGAATTCGGCCGACTGGTGCATCGTGGTCGACCCGAGCACGATCACGTCGGCCCCGTCCTCTGCGATGGCCGTGCGGGCGGCCTCGAGGAGGCGGCCGAAGACCACCTCCTCCTTGCCGGCCAAAAGTTCGGTGAGATCCGGGCGGGTGTCGATGTGGCGGATCGAGGCCAGCCGGCCCGCCCAGCCGTATTCGGCAAGCGTCTTTTCGTAGAGCGGGAACCAGGGCTTCCACATGGTCAGGATCGTAAAGCGCTTGCCCAGCATCATGGCGTTGGCGAAGGCCACTTCCCCCGGCCCCACCACGGGGATGGACAGCGCCGAGCGAAGTGCGCGCACGCCCGAATCCGACACGGTGTCCACCAGCACGGCGGCATAGCCGTCGCGCTCGGCGTCGAGGCCGGCCTGGAACACCGTCCAGTCCATGAGCAGCATGTCGTGATAGCTGTCGCCCAGGGCCGCTCCCCAGGCGACGGCCGTGAACTCGGGCCGAAGCCCCGGGGCGATGCGGTCGGGGGGCAATTGGGCGGCCCGGGCGGTCACGCCCTCGGGGCCCATCGGGATGGGGACGATCACCTTGACGCGCCGCGCTTCGCTCATGCGCTCCTTCCACACCCAGCTTGCCTTAATTTTGTATACATGACAAGCGGGTTGCGCAGGAGGCGGGAGGCATGACCCGGGCGAGCGATCGCGCCTACGCCCAGATCCGGCAGCTCATCCGCTCAGGCGCGGTCCGGCCGGGCGAAGCGCTGACCGAAGAGGAGCTTGCCCGGCGCACCGGCGTCTCCCGCACGCCAGTGCGCGAAGCGCTGCGGCGCCTGGAATCCGAACTGCTGGTGGTGCGCACCGCCACCCATCGCCTGAAGGTGGCCGACTGGACGCGCGAGGACATCGACGAACTGTTCGCCTTGCGCGGCCTGCTCGAAGCGCACGCCGCCCGGCGCGCGGCCGCCCGGATTGGTGCGGAGGGTCTGCGCCGACTGGAAGAAGCGTGCGACCGGCTGGAGCAGGCCATCGCCGCGCACCCGCCCCGGGTGGCGGCGTTCGTGGCCGCCAACCGCGACTTCCACGGCGGCATCGTCGAGGCCGCGGCCTCGCCCCGCCTGAAGGCGGCCTTGGCGCTCGTGGTCGAGCAGCCGGTCGTCGAACGGACGGCCGAACGCTACTCGGCCGAGGCCATGGCCCGGTCGGCCGCCGAACATCGCGAGATCATCCAGGCGCTCGCCGCGCACGACGCCGACTGGGCGGCAGCGGTGATGACGGCCCACATCCGCCGCGCCCATCACGTCTTCGCCGCCGCCGTCCGCTCCGCGGCGATCCCCTCCACATAGGCCAGCACCCGCGCAAGATCCGCCACGTCGGCCGTCTTGGCCTCCAGGTCGAAAAGGTTGGCCTCGTGGACGCGCTCGTCGCGGTCGCCCACGGCGTCGCGCACCACCACCGGCACGAAGCCGTGGCACAGGGCGTCGACCGCCGAGGCCCGTACGCAGCCCGAGGTGGAAAGGCCCGTGATGAGCAGCGTGTCGACCCCCAGGTCCTCCAGGCGCTGGGCGAGGTCGGTGCGGAAGAAGGCGCTGGGATACTGCTTGACGATGACCGGTTCGTCCGCGTCGGGGGCCAGTTCGGGCGTGAAGTCGCCCAACGGATTGCCGGCGTTGAAACAGGAGAGAGCCGCCACCTTGCGGTAGAAGAGCCCGCCCGAACGCGCCGGATCGCCGGGCACGTACTCCACGCGCGTGAACAGCCGGGGAATGCCGGCCGCACGGCACGCCGCCCGCAGCCGGGCCGCGGCCGCGCGCGCCGCCTCGACACCCGCGTAAAGGGGCGAGTCCGGCACGAAATAGGCGGCCGCGAAGTCGACGAGCAGCAGCGCCGGCCGCCGCCCCCATGGCAGGGCGCGGCCGAAGCCGGCGGCGGCGTAGTCGGCGCGGATGTCCGGGCGGCGCACGGGCGGCCTTCCTCCTTGCCCCTTCACCCCCGATCCTATAGGCTGCCGCAACCTTTGTATACAGGGAAGGGTGGCATGGAGGGCCCCGCCGTCACCATCGTCGAGGTCGGCCCGCGCGACGGCCTGCAGAACGAGCCCGACGTCCTGGCCACCCACCACAAGCTTGCGCTCATCGAGCGGCTCGCGGCGATGGGGGCCACCCGGATCGAGGTCGCGAGCTTCGTGAACCCGCGCCGCGTGCCTCAGATGGCCGACGCCGAGGCCGTGGTGGCCGGCCTGCCGCCGCGGGGCGAGCGCCGCTTCGCGGCCATCGGGCTCTGCCTCAACCTCAAAGGGGTGGAGCGCGCGCTCGCCACCGATGGCCTGGACGAGGTGGGCTGCGTGCTGGTGGCCACCGACACGTTCGGCATCCGCAACCAGGGCCAGAGCGTTGCCGAGGGGCTGGCGGCCAACCAGGCCATGCTGCGCCGGGCGGCCGAGGCCGGCCTGTTCCCGCAGGTGACGATCTCGGCCGCCTTCGGCTGCCCCTTCGAAGGGCCGGTCCCGCCGGCGCGGGTGGTGGACTTGGCCGAGCGCCTGGCCGAGGCCGGCGCGCGGGAAATTGCGCTGGCCGACACGATCGGCGTGGCGGTGCCCCAGCAGGTGACGGATCTGGTGGGCGAGGTGGCGCGCCGCCTGGGCGCTGGGGTGCGCTTGCGCGTCCACCTGCACGACACGCGAGGCCTCGCCCCGGCCAACGCCTGGGCGGCCTGGCAGGCGGGGGTCCGCGTGTTCGATTCTGCCTTGGGGGGCCTTGGCGGGTGCCCCTTCGCGCCCCGCGCGGCGGGCAACGTCGCTACCGAAGAGCTCATCTACCTGTTCCACCGCTCCGGCATCGCCACGGGCCTGTCGCTGGAACGGGCGCTCGAGGCCAACGCGTGGCTTGCGGGCGTCCTGGGGCGGGCGTTGCCCAGCCGCGTGGGCCGGGCGGGCGACTTCCGGCGCGAGGAGGCGGCATGAGCTACCGGCTGGGCGTGGACGTGGGCGGCACCTTCACCGACCTCCTCGTGATCGACGAGGAGACGGGGGCCACCTGGCGCGAGAAGGTCCCCTCCACGCCCGACGATCCCTCGCGCGCCGTGATCGAAGGGGCGCGCTCGCTCTGCGCCAAGGCGGGCATCGGGCCGGACGCGTTGTCCCAGTTCCTGCACGGCACCACGGTGGCCACCAACGCCGTGCTGGAGGCCAAGATCGCGCGCGTGGGCCTGGTGGTGACGGAGGGCTACCGGCACATCCTGCAGATCGCCCGCAGCCTGGTGCCGGGGGGGCTCGCGGCCTGGATCGTCTGGCCCAAGCCCGAACCCATGGCGCCGCTCGAAGCCACGATCGAAGTGCCCGAGCGGATCGGGGCCGACGGCCGGATCGTCCGCCCGCTCGACGAGGCGGCGTTGCGGCGGGCCATCGCCCGGCTGCGCGAGGAACGCGTCGAGGCGGTGACCGTCTGCCTCATCAACGCCTACGTGAATCCCGCCCACGAGCGCCGCGTGGGCGAGATCCTGGCCGAGGAGCTGCCGGGCGTCCCGGTCAGCCTCTCCTCGGAGATCCTGCCCGAGATGCAGGAGTACGAGCGCGCGCTCACCACCGTGGCCAACTCCGCCGTGCGGCCGACCGTCGCCCGCTACGTCGCCAACCTCGACCGCGAGCTCAAGGCCTGGGGCACCCCGGCCCGGCTGCACCTCCTGCGTTCGGACGGCGGCCTGATGACCGCCGAGAAAAGCACGCAGGCGCCGGTGAACCTGCTGATGTCGGGCCCGGCGGGAGGGGTGGCCGGAGCGCGGTGGGTGGCCCGGAACGCAGGCCTGCCCAACGTGCTCACCCTCGACATGGGCGGCACCTCCACGGACGTGGCGCTCATCGAGAACTACGAGCCCAGGCTGCGGCGCGAGACGAGCGTGGGGCACCTCACCGTGCGGGCCTCGTCGCTCGACGTGCGCACGGTAGGGGCCGGTGGCGGCTCGATCGCGACGGTGCCGGAACTCACCAAGGCGCTGCGGGTGGGGCCCCAGTCGGCGGGCGCCGTGCCGGGCCCGGCGGCCTACGGCCGGGGGGGCGACCAGCCGACGGTCACGGACGCCAACGTCGTCCTGGGCTATCTGCCCGAGAACCTCTTGGGAGGCGCCTTCCGCCTCGACCGCGAGGCCGCCCGCCGCGCGGTGCAGAAGATCGCCGACGCCCTCGGCCTGTCGCTCCTGGAGGCCGCGGCCGGCATCGTGTCCATCGTCAACGAGACGATGTTCGGGGCGCTGCGCCTCGTCTCGGTGCAGCAAGGCTATGACCCGCGCGACTTCGCGCTGATGGCCTTTGGCGGCGCGGGGCCGCTGCACGGCAACGCGCTCGGCATCCTGATGGGGTCGTGGCCGGTCGTGATTCCGCCCTCGCCCGGGATCCTGTGCGCCTATGGCGATGCCACCACGCGCCTTCGGGTGGATGCGCAACGCAGCTTCAACCGGCTGGTGACGGCCACCGACGAGACCGAGGTGCGCGCGCTCTTGGCCGCGCTCGAGGCCGAGGTGGTGGCCGAGCTCGAGGCCGAGGGGGCCCGCCGGGCCGACATCGAGGTGCGCGCCGAGATCGACGTGCGCTATGCGGGCCAGGCCTTCGAGGTGCCGCTTGCCTTCCCACCCGGCGAGACGCTGGCGGGCCTGGCCGCGCGCTTCGACGCCGAGCACCTGCGCCTGTTCACCTTCAACCTGCCCCTGCCCCAAGAGCTCGTGAACGTGCGCGTGGTCGCACTCGGCAAGGCGGCCCACGTGGTGGCGGAACGGATCCCCAAGGGCGACGGCGATCCCACCCCGGCGCGCCTGCGCACCCAGGAGCTGTGGATGGACGGGCGGATGCAGCCCGCGGCCATCTACGACCGGGCGCGGCTGCGCGCTGGCGACCGCATCCCAGGCCCCGCCATCGTGTGCGAGATGGACTCGACCACCCTCGTGCACTCAAAGCACCTCGCCACCGTGGACGAGTTCGGCAACATCCGGATCACGCCCGAATGAACCGCCGCCCCGCCGTCCCGCCAGGAGGGGGCCGCCACCGCCCGGTCGCCGGCCCCGCGCCCGCCGCACCTTCGGCCAGGAGCTGAGCCATGCCCGCCCGCATCGTCGAGACCGATCCCCGTCCGTTCGCCATCGGCCCTGTCGATCCCGTCACCCTCGACATCATCGAGAACGCGCTGCGCAACGCGCGGATCGAAATGGACGCCACCCTGCGCCGGACGGCCATGAGCCCCGGCATCCGCGAACAGGGCGACGCCTTCCCGATGATCGCCGACGCCGAGGGGCGCATGATCGTGGGCCAGTTCGGCAGCTTCATCGCCGGGTTCCTGAAGAGCTGGGACGGGGAGATCGAGGACGGCGACCTCATCATGCTCTCGGACCCCTACAGCTGCGACGGGGCCATCAGCCACGCCAACGACTGGCTGGTGCTGCTTCCCGTGTTCCGCGCGGGCCGCCTGGTGGCCTGGACGGCCATGTTCGGCCACCAGACCGACATCGGCGGCAAGGTGCCGGGCTCGCTGCCCATCGACGCGCGCACCATCTTCGAGGAAGGCGTGCGCATTCCACCCGTGAAGCTCTACGCGCGCGGGGTCTACAACGCCGACCTTGTCCGGCTCATCCTGCACCAGACCCGCAAGCCCGACTGGTGCGCGGCCGACCTCAACGCCCTGATCGCCGCCTGCCGCGTGGCTGCCCGCCGCGTGCAGGAAATGTGCGACCGCTTCGGGGAGGACGTCTACGTCTCGGCCACGCGCGCGCTTCTCGAGCGCAACTACCGCGCGATGAAGGCCCTCATCGAATCCTCGGTCTCGACCGACAAGGTCTCCTTCGAAGACTATGTTTGCGACGACGGGGTGGGGTATGGGCCCTACCGCATCCGCTGCACCATGTGGCGCGAAGGCGAAAAGGTGATCCTGGACTTCGCCGGGACCGACCCACAGTCCGACGCCTCGATCAACTTCTACCTCAACGAAAACATGTTCAAGATGTTCTTTGGCATCTACATGATCATGGTGTTCGACCCGGCCATCCTGTTCAACGACGGGTTCTACGACCTGATCGAGGTGCGCATCCCCGAAGGCTCGCTGCTCAAGCCCCGATATCCGGCTGCCCTGTCGTGTCGCACCCATGCCCTGGGGCGCATCTTCGACGTGCTGGGGGCGCTCTTGGGGCAGCGCACGCCCGAGTTCCTGAACGCCGCGGGCTTCTCCTCCTCGCCCCACCTCATGTTCTCGGGCCGCGACCGGGCGGGCAACTGGTTCCAGCTGTTCCAGATCGGCTTCGGCGGCATCCCGGGCCGGCCGTTCGGCGACGGCCCCGATGGGCATTCGCTTTGGCCCAACTTCACGAACGTCCCCAACGAGTTCCTCGAGCGCTACTTCCCCTTGCGGATCGAGCGGTACGAAGCCGCCCCCGATTCCGGCGGGCCCGGCCTGCATCGGGGCGGCAACGGCATCCACATGAGCTACCGCTTCCTCTCGGCCGGCACGGTCGCCATCCACGACGACCGCTGGTTCACCTACCCCTGGGGGGTGAACGGCGGCCTGCCCGGCGCACGCGCCCGCAAGCTTCTGGAAAAGCCCGACGGGACCGTGCGCGTCCTGCCCAACAAGCTCGACGACCTGCACGTCGAAGAAGGGGACGTGCTGCACTTCATCACTTGGGGGGGCGGGGGTTGGGGCGATCCCTTGGAGCGCGATCCCGCGCTGGTGGCTCGCGAGGTGCGCCGGGGCTTAGTCACCCCCCAGGGCGCACGCCGCTACGGCGTGGTGTGCGACGACGAAGGCCGGCTGGACGAGACGGCGACCGCCGCCCTTCGGGCGCGCATGCGGGCGGAGCGCCCCGCCGGCCGCCGCCTGTTCGACTTCGGCGGCACCATCGAGGAACTGCGGGCGCGTTGCCTCGAGGAGACGGGCCTGCCGCCACCCCGGCCCCCCGTCTGGTCCGAGCCGCTGCTTAAGGCCGCCGAATAGCCCATGGACACGGTCGCCAACCGGGGGCCGCTCGCCGGCCTCGTCGTGGTCGAGATGGGGCAGCTCATCGCCGGGCCCTTCTGCGGGCAGCTGTTGGGCGACATGGGGGCCGACGTCATCAAGATCGAGCCACCCGGCAAGGGCGATCCCATGCGCGACTGGGGCCGGGGCGACTATCCGCTGTGGTGGGAGGTGGTCTCGCGCAACAAGAAGTCGGTGTCGATCGACCTGCGCCGGCCGGAAGGCCAGGCGTTGGCCCGCCGGCTGGCGCTTAAGGCCGACATCGTGATCGAGAACTTCCGCCCCGGCACGCTCGAAAAGTGGAACCTGGCGCCGGCCGACCTTCTGGCCGAGCGGCCCGACCTCATTATCGTGCGCGTCTCGGGCTATGGCCAGACGGGCCCCTATGCCGAGCGCGCCGGCTTCGGCGGCATCGGCGAAGCCATGGGCGGCTGGCGGGCGATCGTGGGCGAACCCGACCGGCCGCCTGCGCGCATGGGGGTCTCGATCGGGGATTCGCTCGCCGCCACCTACGGCTGCCTGGGGGCGCTGGCCGCGCTTCGCCATCGCGACCGCACGGGCGAAGGCCAGATCGTCGACAGCGCGCTGTATGAAGCGGTGCTGCAGGTAATGGAAAGCCTGGTCCCCGAATATGTAGTGGCCGGCCACATCCGCGAGCGGTCGGGCTCGGTGCTGCCCGGCGTGGCACCGTCCAACGTCTACCCCTGCGCCGACGGCGAGTATCTCATCGGGGCCAACCAGGACTCCGTCTTCGCCCGGTTGTGCGTGGCCATGGGTCGGCCGGAGCTGAAGGACGACCCGCGCTACGCCACCCACGTGGCTCGGGGCAAGCACCAGCGCGAGCTCGACGAGATCATCGCGGCCTGGACCCGCACCCGCACGGTGGCCGAGGTGGAAGCCTCGATGGTGGCCCATGGCATTCCGGCCGGGCGGATCTACCGCGCGCCCGACATGCTTGAGGACCCCCACTTCCGCGCGCGCGAGGCGCTCGTCGAACTGCCCCATCCCCGGTGGGGCAAGATCGTCATGCAGAACGTGTTTCCGAAGCTGTCGCGCACGCCGGGCGCCGTGCGCAGCCTGGCCCCCCAACGGGTGGGCGAGCACAACCGCGAGGTGCTGGAAGGCTTCTTGGGCCTGCCGCCCGAGGAGGTGAACCGGCTCGCCACGGCCGGCGTGATCTGACGCGGTCTGCCGGGGCGGGCGGGCCGTGGCACCGGCGGCGGGTGGGACGGGCGGACGATGGCGCCGGCCCCAAGGCCCGCGGGGCGTGGCGGGAACGACGCCTAGACCCCGCCCGTGGCGGCCCCGGCCGGCGGGGGCGGGGTGGCCGGAGCGTTTCGGGCGGCCTTCAGGCCCCGGATGATCGTGTTGGGCAGGCGACTGTTGTCGAACTCGCCCGGCAGGCCTGGTCGGCGGGTGGGCGGCGGGCCGAAGCGCAGCACCACCAAGTCGAGGCTGGGGACGATCCACATCGCCTGGTGCCCCGCTCCGTCGAAGAGGAACAGGTCCGGGGCCAGGTAGCATTCGGAATGCAGCACGCCCACGGGCTGGGCGCGCTCGGGAAACCAGCGCAGGCGCTTCACGCACGGCCGGCCGATCCACATGTGCAGGCCCCAATGGGGATTGGCGGGGGAGGGTGTCACGGTGTCCCGCACCCAGCCCTCGGGCAGCAGGCGCCGCCCCTCCCACACGCCGTCCTGCGCCAGCAGGATGCCCAGGCGCAGGAAACTTTCGGCCGGCAGGTTAAGACAGCAGCCCGCATGGGCGAGCCCGCCGGGCCGGTTGACGTAGACGGTGCCGCCCGCCGCCCCGATGGGCTTCAATAGCTCCTGGCCCAGATACTCGGCATACCGCCGGCCGGTCGCGCGCTCGATGACCAAGGCCAGCACGTCGCTCGTGATCATCGAATAGTCATATTCGCGGCCTGGCGGATACTCGAGGCGCGTCTCGTGGATCAGGATCCGCTCGTGATGCGGCGACAGATATTCCCGCATGGCGAGCGACCAGGGCGCGAAGTCGTTGTAGGTGAAGCGGGTAAGCCCGCTGGAATTCCACAGGAAGTGGCGGATGGTGGGGGTGGCCTTCGGCGTGCCCTTCCATTCGGTGACGAAGTCGGCCACCGGCTGGTCGATCGAGCGGATATGGCCCTGCGCCACCGCGCGGCCGATCAGGATGCCCACTACCATCTTGGCCATCGACTTCGAGGCGACCAGGTCCGCCTCCCGGTGGCCGTTGAAATAGCTCGCCTCCTGCACGGCCCCGCCCTGCCACACCAGGAACCCGTCGGAGCGGGTGGCCCGGGCGTAGGCGCGGGCTTCGTTCAGGAACGCCGGGGCGATCGCGGGGGTGGCAGCCCGCGGCAGGGGCGTGAAGGCCGCCCCGGGCACGGTGTCGACGGGATCGTACCAATCCGCGCGCTGGGATTCGCCCCGCATCTGGGCGACCGCCAGGCGCCAATAGCGGTTCATGTACTCGAGGTTGAGAAGCCACAGCAGGGCGCCCGAGCCCACGAGCGCCAGGAACCCCCACCCCAGCCATCGCGCCAGCCGGCGCAGCACCCGTGCCGGGCGCCCAGGCGTCCGGCCGTCGGCCGGCCCCATGGCGGTCGCCTCCGAAGGCGGCGGCGCGACCCTCATGCGGCGGCCGTCCGCAGCGGCTCGGGCGACGGGGCCCGGGGCGGCAGCAGCGGCACCGTCTTCAACACGAAGTTGCGCCCGCCGGCCGCCCGCCGGGCCGGGGAGGGAATGACGAGCGCCCGCCGGCCGTCGAGGTGATGGCGCAAGGTCTCCACGTCGATGGCCCAGCCGCGCTCCACCAGCTCACGCCGCCGCTGGCGGAACGCGTTCATCAGGGCGTCCGACTTGACCGAGAATTCCTCCGTCAGGTCGAGCGGCACGATCTCGGGGCAGATCTTCTCGACGATCGCCGTGTCCTGGCGGAAGATCTTGAGGGTCCGTCGCCGGGCGTCGCCATCGAACAGCGGGTGGCGGAAGAAGTTGCGCGCCATGATCCAGCGGGTGTGGGTGGTCACTTCGTCGACCGGTGTGTTCACGTCGAAGATGACCATCCGCCAGGATGGGGTGAGCCACACGTCGAGCCGCATGGTCGCCCCAGACAGGTGGAAACTGGGTTGGGCCTGGACGGGGGTGCGCTCGCGGCGCAGCCACTTCCACACCCCGCGGGGCAGGGGGGGAATGTAGGTCACCTTCGCCCGGGCCGACCAGGCGTCGGCTTCCACCTCGAAATCATGGATTTCCGCCCGCTCGCGGTCGCCGAAACTGGGGTGGACGAAGGGCGCGTGCGCGAAGTCGAGCCCGTTTTCCACCACACGCGCATAGTTGGCCCGCCAGTGCCAGTCACCCCGGATGCAGCGCCAGTTCGCCCGGTCCTCGTATTCGGGAAAGTCGGGCAAGGGCGGTCGCTCGGCCTCGGGCAGGTCGCCCAGGAACACCCAGACCCAGCCGTACCGTTCGACCACGGGATAGGCGTCCACCCGGGCGCGCTTCGGGATCGGCGTGTCGGGCGGCAGCGACGGGATGCGCCGGACCTGCCCTTCGCCGTCGAACCACCAGCCGTGGTAGGGGCATTCGACGCAGCCGCGCTCGATCCGGCCCTCGCCCAGCGACGCGCCGCGATGGACGCAGACGTCGGACAAGCAGTGCACCCGCCCCGCGGGGTCGCGAAACAGGGTGAAGTCGAGTCCCAGCAACCGCACCTTGCGTGGGGCGGCGGCGGTCACCTCGGCCGATTCCGCGGCCACGTACCATTGGTTGATGATCATGGCACCTCCAGGAGGGATGCGAGGGCCGAAGGCAGGCCGAGGTCCACCAGGCGGCGCACGTTTCCGCCCTCGGGGTCCACTTCGGCCAGCCGTCCGCCGTGGAAGTCGAGCGCCCACACCGTGGGATGGCGGGGCCGCACGATGACGTTCGCCCAGCCCGCGCGTTCACCGGGCCGGGCGGGCGGCAAGGGGATGTGGCCCGCCGGCTCGAAGCCCGCTTGGCCCCCGTTCAGGCGCAGCAGGCCCCGACCGGTTGCGACCAACAGATCCCCCTCGGGCAGCCGGCACAGGCCGAAGAGCATCGCCGGCGGTTCCCGGGCGGTGAACACGGGGCCCAGCGCGCGATCGGCCTTCAGGTCATGCGCATAGACGTGCGGGCCCGTCTCCGACAGATGGAACAGGGTGGTTCCATCGACCGAGAGGACCATGTGGGTCACCCCCAGGAAGCCCGAGACGCCGCCGTGGAACAAGGTGGCGTAGCGGCGGACGGGGCGAAGGTCGGCGGTGAAGCGGTGCACCCGGCCTTCGCCGGCGAAGGGCCCCGAGGGCGCGCACAAGTGCTCGGCCAGCAGCACGTCGCCCTCCGGCGTCACCAGCATCGCGCCGAAGGGATGTCCGCCCAGGTCCGGATCGGGCGCGCGCCGACCGTCGGGGTGGAAGCGGGCCACCGTGCGGGCTTGGGGATCGAGGGCCAGCACCGAGCCGTCGGGCAACCGGCCCAGGCCCGCCACCAGCCCCGTGCTGCCGGTCAAGGCTTCGGCCTTGGGCCTCAGATCCGCCCCCAGTTGCCGGACGGCTCCGTTTCCCGTGGGATAGCGCGCGTCGGCCGCGAGCCGCGTGGCGGTGACCAGCAGGTCGCCCGCGGCAAGCGGCGAGAGGGACCGCTCAGTCAATTTCGGCCTCGGCCGCCGCGCCGGCAGCGCGCAACACGCGTTCCACCATCTCCATCACGGCCAGCCAGGGCGTCTCGGCCGACAGGTCGAAGCCGAAGAACTGGGGCTGGTGGTGGGCTCTGAGGCCCAGATAGGTGGCCACCGCGTAGGCCACGAGGTTGAGCGCCGCGAAGGCCGGCCGGCGCAAGGCGGGATCGGAAGCCAGCACGCGGTCGAAATCGGCGCGCACCATCTGGCGGACGTGGTCCACCGCCCCCTTCACTTCGGGCGAGTGCAGGAATTCGCCGGCCAGCAGTTCGCACAGGCGCGGGTTGCGGCGCAGGCTTTCGGCATAACAGCGATGGGCGTGCAACAGCCGGTCGGCCGGCGGGCGCGCCCGGAACGCCTCCCAGCTTTCGCCGATGATCGATTCCAGGCTCTGCCACACGGTGCGTTCGCGCACCCAGGCGGCGGCCACGCCGGCCAGCCCGCCGAACCGGTCGTACAGCGCCTTCTTGCCCACGCCGGCTTCCTTCACGAGCGCGTTCACGCCCAGCGCGGCCACCCCGCCGCGTGCCAACAGCCGGTCGAAGGCGTCCAAGATGGCGGTGCGGGTGGCCAGCCGACGGGCCGCGCGCCGTCCTGCGGGGGCGGGGCCGGCGGCGGCGGGCCGCGTGGTGACCGGTCGGTTCATCTCCTCTCCCGGGCGCAGTGGCGGGGCGCCTTGACGCGCCCTCCTGGACGCGCTGAACTAGACCGGTCGGTCAACTTTGCCAACCCGACACGGGGGCCGGCCGAATGTCGCGGCCCCCACGGCGGGACAGGGAGGGGTGCGATGGGGCGTGGGCTGCCGAGGGGGACGGGGCGCTTGGGGTGGGTAGCGGGGCTCGCCTTGGTGGCGCCGGGTGTGCCGGCCCTGGCCCAAATCGACGGCGCCGAAGCGGACGTGGCCTATGCCGACATCATCGTGACGGCCCGCAAGCGGGCGGAAGCCCTCAAGGACGTGCCGCTCGCCGTCTCGGTGCTGGACGACCGCACGGTGTTCACCGAGGGCGTGCGCGGCACGGCCGACGTGAGCCGGCTGGTCGCGGGCCTCACCTTCGACATGGGCGGGTTCCTGAACGACACGCGGCCGGCCATCCGCGGCATGCAGGCCGAACGCGGCCGGCCGTCGCTCGCCGTGCTGATCGACGGGCAGGACCTGGCGGGCGAGAACATCTCGATCGCCGGCGGCGGGGCGAGCCTCAACGCCCGCCTGTTCGAGCTCGAGCGAGTCGAGGTGGTGAAGGGTCCGCAGGCCGTGCTGTACGGGCGCAACGCCTTCGCCGGGGCCGTCAACTACGTCACCCGCATGCCGGCGGCCGAATTCCGGGCGCGCTTGCTCGCGGAATTCGCCGGCGGGGGGTTCCGGTCGGTCGAAGGCGGGGTAGACGTGCCGATCCTGGGGCCTCGGCTGTCGGTGCAGGCGGGGGGCGCCTTCACCGAACGCGACGGCTTCTACACCAATCCCGTGACGGATGCGAAGGTGGGGGCCTCGCGCTCGGAGGGGGTGAGCGTCGCCCTCAGGGTCGAGCCCGTGGACGACGTGCGCGTCGTGGCCCGCTGGATCCACGGGAAGGAACGGGCGAGCGAGATGGCCACGGCGTTCGTGGGCGCCAACGTCCGCTTGCCGGCCCCCGGGGCCCGCTATTCCCCGGTGCCGGGAGCACCAGCCACCCTTCCCTGCCCCGCCGACCCCTCGGTGCTGCCGCCACCCGCGCGCGCTCAGTGCACGCGGGGCACCTTCGTCGGCGAACTCAAGGCCACCGAACGCGACCTCGACCTGTCGCCCGATCCGTTGACGGGCCAGCCGTTCGCCGGGCTCGACTTCCGGCAAGACATCGTCTCGGTCAACGCCATCTGGGATGCCGACTGGGGCAGCCTCACCTGCCGGTTCGGCTTCCTCGACAACCGCAGCCACATCCTGCAGGACGGCGACTATTCGAACTTCCCCGGCCCTGCGGGCCTGGTGCTGGCGCTGTCGTCGCTGCAGGATTTGCGCTACGACAATCGCACGCGCGACCACGAGTTCCGCCTGTTCCGCCGCTTCGGCCGGGTGGACGTGCTCTTGGGTGCTCAGCTCTTCAGCGAGGACTCCGCACTCGTGAACGCGGCGCAATTTTGGCTCCGGAACCCCAACTCGCCGCTTTCGGGCCCGCCCTTCCGCCTGGCGACCGCACCCGATCCCAACTTCGCCTTCCCGGCCCGCACCACGCGCGAAACCCGCTACTATGGCGTCTTCGCCAGCGCCGCGGTCGAGCTCACGCGGCGCCTGCGCCTTTCGGGCGACGTGCGCTGGAACTATGACCGGATCGACTACGACATCCCCGGCTGGCGCCTGCAGGACGTGACGCTGCAGCGGCTGCGGCCCACCTGCCTGCCGCAATTCCCCAACGGCAGCACCTTCAACCCCGCGAACCCCGGCGGCTCGCCCCCGCCCGGCGTGGTGGTGGCCTGCCCGCGCTCGGGCACGCTCAAGTCCGAGAAACTGACCCCCCGAGTGACGCTGGAGTGGCGGCCCACACCCGACACCCTCGTCTACGGGGTGTGGGCCAAGGGGTTCAAACCGGGCGGATTCAACACGAACGAGATCGTCGAGCTCGACAACCAGCGCTACCTGCCCGAGCGGGTGACGGCCTGGGAAGTGGGCGTGAAGACGACCATTCCGGAGCTGGGGCTGGTGGTGAATGCCGACGCCTACTTCAACGATTACACGAACCAGCAGATCGGAGTGCAGAACACGAACGTGACCCCGGGCGGCCAGGTGATCACGACGGCCGGCATCGTGAACGCGGGCAAGGTCGAGATCTGGGGGGTGGAGGCCGACGTCGAGTGGCGCCCGTGGGAGCGGCTCAGGTTCCTCGTGGGCTATGCCTTCACCCACTCCGACTTCGTGGCCTACGTCCAGGGGCCGCCGCCCGGCTCGCCCCCGGCCCTGTTCGAGCAGTGCGGCGTGCCGCTGGGCCAGACGAGTTCGGACCAGAACCGGGCGGAAGCGGGCAACATCTGTGCCGACTTCTCGGGCCGGCAGGTGGGCAAGAGCCCGCGCCACGTGCTCAACCTGTCCGGGGAATACCGCCAGCCGATCGCCGAGCGCCTGCAGGCCTTCCTCAGCCTTGCAGGCCGCTATCGCTCGAAGCGCTTCACCGACGAATCGAACCTCGTGTTTCTACCCGAGGTGTGGCTGATGGAGTTGCGCGCGGGGCTCGACTGGCGGAACGTCTCGTTCCTGTTCTACGTCGACAATCTGCTCGATACTGCGAAGATCCAGAACGCGCAGCGCAACGTGGACTTCGGCCGGCCCGAAGGCTTCGCGCCGGGGCGCGGGTTCCTGGCCTATCTGCCCCAGCCGCGGACGTTCGGCGTGCGCGCGGGCGTCCGCTTCTAGGGCATGCGGGCCCGCGTGGCGGGGCCGCGGGCCACCGATCGCCGGCGCCGCCGCCGGTTGGCGTGGGTGGCAGGCGCCGTCCTGGGGGCGGGCTTTGCGGGCCTGCTGTTGTTCCTGATGAACCAGCCGCGCGGCTGGCCCTTCCATTGGGACGCCTGGGAGGCGGTGCGCGACCAACCGCCCGGGACCCGGGCCCAGGGGCGGACGGGCGTGGTGGTGGTGGCCTTGCTGCAGCCCAGCCGCTTCGACACGGCGTTCACCGAGAACTTCATCGCCAAGCTGTTCGACGTGGCCGTGCCCTGGCCCATCAACCGCATCGCGCTGCGCGACCGGGGCGTGGCGCTCATCGACCCCACCCGGCCCGATGCCACGCAGCCGTTCGTGCCCCGAGTGCTGATGGCGTTCGACGGCCGCACGGTCGACTGGGACGGCATTCCCTTCGTCGAGAAGCACCGGCGCGGCCTCGTGGAATGGGTGCCGCCCTCCGAGCGCACGGCGGGCGACGTCGGCACCTTTCTCTACCGGGGCCGCAAGGGGGGCAGTCCATCGCCCGCCCAGCGGGCGATGCTGAAGGCCCGGGCCCTCTACTATCCGCGGCTTCCGGGCGGCTATCTGCCCCAGCGCGACCAGACGCTCGCCATGATTGCCGCCGCGCGGCGGCAGCTGCTGGCCCACCCCCAGGTGGTGGACGTGGCCGTGTTCGATGCCTTCGCACCCCTGCAGGCGGAGCGGGCGCTTGTGGCCCTTCTCGACCAAAGGCTCGACACGCTCGTCCTGGCCTCGGCCCTGCCCATCCATTCGGCCTTCGAAGAGTATCGGGCGGCGTATCCACGCGTGAAGGCCATCGTGGACGCCTGGGCCCGCCGCACCGGTCGGCCGGCTCCGCGGCTCGTCTTCGCCCCCCAGATGGCCGACCTCGAGGCCTACGCCGCCTTCTGGGCCCGGCACCTTGCCGCCGTGGCCCCGCCGCCGCCGTCGCCTGGTGCGGGCGCCACGCTGGTGGTCACCCTCCACGGCCTGCCCGTGGCCCAGCGCCGGCGCGACCCCTGGGTGGAGAACAGCGGGCGGGCCGCGACGCTTCTGGCGCCGGCATTGGCCGACGTCTTGCGCGCCCGGGCCTGGGCGCGCCTGACGGTCGTGACGGCGCAAGAAGCGTTCGCCGACCGGGCCGAAGATCCGGCCAACCAACTGCGCTCGGTGCGCGAAGCGTTCGAAGAGGCCGCCCGCCGGGGCGATGCGCTGGCCATCGCCGTGCCGGTCGAGTTCCTGGCCGAGAATACGGACACGATCTTCCTCCACAGCCTCCTCATGTTCGAGGGGCTCGAGGGCTACCGCCGGTTCATGGGGCCACTGGCCGACGTCGACTGGCGCCGGCCCTGGGTGCGCCGCTTCCGCCTGGGGCCGACCCAGGTGGTGTTCGCGGGCACCCCGGGCGGAGACCGACAGGCCGAGGCGGGCGCGGTGTTGGCCGAGGCCATCGGGCGGGTCCTGGCCCCCGTGCCGCCACCGCCGCCCGCCCGCCCGGACGCGACCGGCGGTCGGCCGGCACCTGCCGCCTCGGCCCCCACCGCCAGGCAAACGGCCGTTCCGGCCACGCCTTGAGCGACCCTTACAGCCAACCCTGGGCTCGGGCGATGCGGGTGGCCTCGATCCAGCCGTGCGCACCCAGCTTGGCGGCCGCTGCCGAGAGGCAGTTCTGCACGGTGCCGGGGGACAGTGCGAGTCGGCGGGCGATCTCCTTGTTCGACCGGCCTTCCTCGGCCAGCCGCAGCACCGCCCGTTCCCGAGGCGACAGGGGGTTGGGGGGTGCGTCCCATGCGGCCTCGGCCAGTCCCGGGCTGATCGCCCGGCCGCCCCGAGCCACGGTGCGCACGGCCTCGACGAGCCGGTCGGCCGGCTTGTCCTTCACGAGGTAGCCGCCCGCCCCCGCCGCCAGCGCACGGTGCAGGTCGCCTGGCCGCGCGAAGGCGGTGACGATGGGGACTCGGGTGGGCAGCCCTTCCGGAGCCACCGCCTCGGCCCCGTCGAGACCGGAGAGGTGCGGCATCTCGATGCCGGCCAACGGCACGGCCGGGACGAGGCGGCGCACCAGGTCGAGCGCCTTGGCCCCGTCGGCCGCGCGGCCCGCCACTTCAAGGACGGCTGCGCGCCGCCCGGGCGGCTTCGTGCACCTCCCGCATCTCGGCGCCGGCCCGGTCGGGGCGCGGCCGTCGGTGACGCAGCGTTCGGTTCCCCGGCGGCCAGACGCCGGGGCCACCGGCGGGTGGGGCCCACGGCCGGCACCGGATGGCCGGCGGGCGAGCGGCTCTTGGCGCACGGGTGGCGAGTGGAGGGCTCGCCGGGATTCGAACCCGGGACCTGCGGATTAAAAGTCCGACGCTCTACCGACTGAGCTACGAGCCCCGGCGCATCCCTTGGCGGGTGGGCCGGGGCTTCGCAAGCCGCCCCCACAGCTGCCGGGCCGAGCGCTTGAGGAGCGGATGCCGCCAGTCGGGCCACAGCGCCACCAGTGGCCTCAGGGCGAACGCCCGCCGGGCAAGCCCGGGATGCGGCACCACGAGCTCGCGCGTGGCGATCCGCTGCCCTCCGAACACCAGAAGGTCGCAGTCCAGCACCCGGGGGCCCCAGCGCCGCCCGCCGGGCCGCCGGCCGAACGACCGCTCGACCGACTTCAAAAGCCGCAGCAGGTCCTGCGCCGTGCCCGGCCAGCGTCCCCGCACCGCGCCGTTGGCGAACCGACGCTGGGCCGGCCCCAGAGGCCGCGTGCGCTCGACCGGGGCCACGGCCTCGACCGTCAGGCCGTGGGCCGCCAACGCCGCGACCGCCGCCGCCACCACGCGCTCAGGGGCCCCGTAGCGGCCGTGGGGCCGATTGGAGCCCAGCCCCACCACCACCACTTCCCCGCCGGCCAAAGGCCGCCTAGCGTCGGGCGTCATGCGGGATCCCCCGCGCGACTGCCCGCGCTGCCCCCGGCTGGTGGCCTATCGCCTGGCCAACCGGGCCCTGTTCCCCGACTGGTTCAACGCCCCCGTGCCGGGCTTCGGCGATCCCTTGGCGCGGATCGCGATCGTGGGTCTGGCCCCCGGCCTCAGAGGCGCCAACCGCACGGGCCGTCCGTTCACGGGCGACTTCGCGGGCCTGTTGCTCTACGACACGCTGCTCGCCCTGGGGCTGGCCACCGGCCACTATGCGGAAGCGGCCGACGACGGGCTCGTGCTGGAGGACGTGTTCGTCACCAACGCCGTTCGCTGCGCCCCACCGGGCAATCGCCCCACCCCGGCCGAGGTCCGCGCCTGCCGGCCCTACCTGGAAGCCACGCTGGCCGGCCTGCCCAACCTCAAGGTCGTGGTGGCCCTGGGGCGGATCGCCCACGACGCGGCCGTGCGAGCGCTGGGCGCCCCGCCGGCCCGGTTTCCCTTCGCCCATGGCACGGTCCACCACCTGCCCCAGGGCCCCGTGCTGATCGACAGCTACCACTGCTCGCGCCTCAACACGAACACGGGCGTCCTCACCGCCGACATGTTCCGCAGCGTGCTGGAACAGGCCGCCCGCGCCTGAACCTTGGCACCTTTGCGAGCTTTCCCCCCGGCCGACCCCGACCGATGGCGGCAAGGCCCAGACAGGGAGCGATCCATGGCGGAAGCCCTCATCATCGATGCGTGCCGCACGCCACGCGGCATCGGCAAGGTCGGCAAGGGGGCCCTGGCCGATCTCCACCCCCAGCATTTGGCGGCCACCGTGCTCAAGGCCATCGCCGAGCGCAACGGCCTCGATACGTCGACCGTGGACGACGTCATCTGGTCCACCTCCTCGCAGAAGGGCAAGCAGGCGGGCGACCTCGGGCGCATGGCCGCCCTGCTGGCCGGCTATGACATCCGCTCGTCGGGCGTGACGCTCGACCGATTCTGCGGGGGCGGGATCACGGCGGTGAACCTGGCGGCCGGCATGGTGATGTCGGGGCTTGAGGACTGCGTGGTGGCGGGCGGCACCGAGATGATGTCCTACACCGCCCAACTCGCGGCCGAGGAGCGGGCGGCCGGCCTGCCCATGTGGCGCATGGGCTCCGGCAACCCGGCGCTCGAGGAACTCCATCCCCAGTCGCACCAGGGGGTCTGCGGTGACGCCATCGCCACCATCGAGGGCATCTCGCGCGAGGATCTCGACGCGCTGGGCCTCGAAAGTCAGAAGCGCGCCGCCCGCGCCATCGCCGAAGGCGCCTTCGACCGTTCGCTGGTGCCCGTCTACCGCGAGGACGGCACGCTCGCGCTCGACCGCGAGGAATATCCCCGGCCCGACACGACGCTCGAAGCGCTCTCCAAGCTCGAGCCCGCCTTCGAAAAAATCGCCTACATGCCGCTCGACGACAAGGGCACGACGTTCGCGGGCCTGATCCGCCGGAAATATCCCAACCTCGAGATCCGGCACGTGCACCACGCGGGGAATTCGTCGGGCGTGGTCGACGGAGCGGCCGCCGTGCTCATCACCAGCCGGGAATATGCCGAGCGCCACGGGCTGAAACCCCGCGCGCGGGTGGTGGCCATGGCCAACATGGGCGACTGCCCGACGCTGATGCTGAACGCCCCCGTGCCCGCCACCCGCAAGGTGCTGGCCAAGGCGGGGCTTACGCTCGACGACATCGACCTGTTCGAAGTGAACGAAGCCTTCGCGGTAGTGGCCGAGAAGTACATCCGCGACTTGAGGCTCGACCGCGAGAAGGTGAACGTGAACGGCGGGGCGATCGCGCTCGGCCACCCCATCGGGGCGACCGGGGCGATCCTGGTGGGCACGATGCTCGACGAGCTCGAGCGGCGCGACCTGCGGCGCGGGCTCGTGACCATGTGCGCCGCAGGCGGCATGGCCCCGGCCATCATCATCGAGCGGGTCAAGCACTGACCCGCCTGGCCGGAGGGCCGCCCCGGCACCCTTGAGGGCGGGCCCCGGGGCCGGCGCCTGGCCTCGGGCGGCGCGGCAGGGCTGGTGGCCGGACAGGGCGGCGGGGCACGGTCGGCGCTCGGTCGAGGTTGGCGCGGCCGGGCGGGCACATCTGACGGCGACGCGGGCCCACCATGCGGCGGCGGGGCACGGCCGGAGCCTTCGCGGGCGGGGCACGGCCGGCCTCCGGCCCTGGGGGTCGGGCCGGCCGCCGCCCGTCTCGGGCGGGCTCGCTCGGGCGTCAGCGGTCCCCGGCTTCCAGGCGGGCCAGACGATCGCGGGCGAAGGCCGCCGCTCGGCCTTCGGCGATCGCGTCCCTCAGGCCCGCCATCAGCCGCTGATAATGCCACAGGTTATGTTCGGTGAGCAGCATGGCCCCCAGGATCTCGCCTGCACGCGCCAGATGATGGAGATAGGCGCGGGTGAAGTGCTGGCAGACGGGGCAGGGGCAGTCCTCCTCGAGCGGCGACGGATCCTCGGCGAAGCGGGCGTTCCTCAGGTTCAAGGGACCGTGCGCCGTCCAGGCCTGCGCCGTCCGCCCCGAGCGGGTAGGCAGCACGCAGTCGAACATGTCCACCCCCCGCAGCACCGCGCCCACCAGGTCGGCGGGCTTGCCCACCCCCATCAGATACCGGGGCTTGTCGGGGGGCAGTTGCTGCGGGGCGTAATCCAGCACCTCGAACATGGCCTGTTGGCCTTCGCCCACCGCGAGGCCGCCGATGGCATAGCCCGCAAAGCCGAGCTCGACGAGCCGGTCGGCCGACTCCCGCCTCAGATCCTCGAAGAGCGCCCCCTGCTGGATGCCGAACAACGCCGCGCCGCCGGGATCGGCCAGGAACGCGTCGCGGCAGCGGGCCGCCCAGCGCATCGACCGTTCCATCGACTGGCGGGCCGCGTCGTGGGTGATGGGGTGGCGCGGGCATTCGTCGAGGACCATCAGGATGTCGGCCCCCAGCCGGCGCTGGATGGCGATGGCCCGCTCGGGCGAGAGGAAATGCCGCGTGCCGTCGAGGTGGGAGCGGAACTCGACCCCGTCCTCGTCAACGGTCACGAGGTCGCCGAGGCTCATCACCTGAAAGCCACCCGAATCCGTCAGGATGGGCCGGCTCCAGCCCATGAAGCGGTGGAGGCCGCCCAAGCGCGCGACACGCTCGGCCCCCGGGCGCAGCATCAGGTGATAGGTGTTGGCGAGCAGGACGTCGGCGCCGCTCGCCGCCACGTCCTGAGGCTTCATGGCCTTCACGGTGGCGGCGGTGCCCACGGGCATGAAGGCGGGCGTGCGGATGGGCCCCCGCGGCGTCTCGAACACCCCGGTGCGCGCGCGCCCGTCGGTTGCGCAGACGGTGAAGCGGAACCCCTCAGCCACGGGGGAGCAGAAGCGAGGAATCACCGTAGCTCAAGAAGCGGTAGCCCTGGGCCACGGCGTGGGCGTAGGCCGCCTTCATGCGGTCGAGGCCCATGAGGGCCGCCACCAGCATGAAGAGCGTCGAGCGCGGCAGGTGGAAGTTGGTCATGAGGCCGTCGACGGCCCGGAAGCGATAGCCCGGCGTGATGAAAAGATCGGTCTCGCCCGTGAACGGGGCGAGGCCCGAGGCTTCGAGCAGCCGGAGCGAGGTCGTCCCCACCGCCAGGATCCGGCGACCCTCGGCCCGAGCCTGGCGCAGGCGGGCCGCCACCTCAGGGCGCACCTCGCCCCACTCGGCGTGCATGCGGTGGTCTTCCGTGCGCTCCGCTTTCACGGGCAGGAAGGTGCCGGCCCCCACGTGCAGGGTCACGGTCTCCCGCTGGATGCCGGCCGCATCCAGTTCGGCCAGCAGCCGTTCGGTGAAATGAAGGCCGGCGGTCGGTGCCGCGACCGAACCGTCGCGCGCGGCGTAGACCGTCTGATAGTCGGCGCGGTCGCGGGCGTCGGCGGCGCGTCGACGCGCGATGTAGGGGGGAAGGGGCATCTGGCCCACGCGCTCGAGCGCGGCGTCGAGCGAACCCTCGCACAGGAAGCGCCAGCGGACCTCGCCGCCAGAGCGCTTCTCCACCACCTCCCCAACAAGGCCGGGCGCGAACTCCAGCCGGTCGCCCGGGGCGAGCCGCCGGGCGCCCCGCACGAACGCCAGCCATTCCGCCGGCCCCAGGCGCCGATGCAACGTCACGCCGATCTGCGCGCGGCCCTTAAGGGTAAACAGCTGGGCCGGGATGACGCGCGTGTCGTTGAACACCAGGACGTCGCCCGGCTTCAACAGGCGCGGCAGGTCGCGCACGACGTGGTCGGCAAGGCCCCGGGGCGTCACCACCAGCAGGCGCGCCGAATCCCGCGGCTCGGCCGGGCGCAAGGCGACGCGGTCGGGCGGCAGGTCGAAGTCGAAGTCGTCGACGCGCACGGAACGCCTTGGGAAGGGGTGGATTCAGCGCGGCGGCGCGGCCAGCACCTCGGCCGCCTCGGCGGCCAGGTCCGGGGCCTTGGGCGGGGCGAGCTTTGCGAAGTCGGGCGGTGGGCGCCCGTCGGCCGCCACCGAGGCCTGAAGGATGCGCGCCGGCTCGGCCGGCGGCTCGCCCCGCGGGATGGCGTCCACCCATTGCATGCCCGAGATCACCCGGCCGAACACGGTATAGTTGCGGTCCAGACGCAGCACGGGCTCGAACATGATGAAGAACTGGCTGTTGGCCGAATCCCTCTCCTCGGTGCGCGCCATCGAGACGGCTCCGCGCACGTGAGGCAGATCGTTGAACTCGGCCGGCAGGTCGGGCAGGTCGGACTCGCCTCGGCCGGTGCCGGTGGGGTCGCCCGTCTGGGCCATGAAGCCGTCGATCACCCGGTGGAAGATGACCCCGTCGTAGAAGCCCCGGCGGGCGAGCGTCTTGATCCGCTCGACGTGCTTGGGTGCGACGTCGGGGCGCAACCGGATGGTCACGCGCCCCCCCGTGGACAGGTCGAGGTGGAGCAGGTTCTCGGGATCGTCGGGATGGGGCTGGGTGGGGGCCTCCCGCGCGCCGGCCGCGGCGGGCCCAGCCAGGACGAGAGCGGCGGCGACTAGGGCGAGGGCGGCCGGCCGGCGCATTCTCAGGCGGCGGGCGGGGCCGAGCTTTGCCGCGGCTTGCGCAGCACGCCCCGTTCTTCCAGCCGGCGATAGACGTCGGCCGCGACCGCCGGGGTCACGAACCGCTCGATCTCCCCGCCGTAGCTTGCGATCTCCTTCACCAGGCGCGAGGCGATGGGTTGCAGCGCGACATCCGCCATCAGGAACACCGTCTCGATGGCCTGGGACAGCTGCTGGTTCATGCCGGCCATCTGGAACTCGTACTCGAAGTCGGCCACGGCGCGCAGGCCCCGGATGATGACGTTGGCCCCCACCGAGGCCGCGAAGTGGATGAGGAGGGAATCGAAGGCCACCACCTCGACGTTGGGGATGGCGGCGGTCTCGCGCCGGACATGGGCCACCCGCTCCTCGAGGGTGAAGAGCGGGGTCTTGGACGGATTGGTGGCCACGCCGATCACCAGCCGGTCCACAAGCTTCGCCCCGCGTCGGATGATGTCCATGTGCCCCAGCGTGATGGGGTCGAAGGTGCCGGGATAGATGCCGACGTGCGGGCTCGACCGGCCCATCAGTGATCCCGTTCGATGGCGAAGCGGGCGATGGCCCGCAGCAGGTCGGCCTCGGGCCCGAAGCCCTGGAGGTGGTGGATCGCTTGGTCGATCAGCAGTTCGGCCTGGGCACGCGCCCGTTCGACCCCGAGAAGCGAGACGAACGTGGACTTCCCCGCCGCGGCGTCCTTGCGCAGCGCCTTGCCCGCGGCCGCCGGATCGCCCTCCACGTCGAGCAGGTCGTCGGCGATCTGGAAGGCGAGGCCCAGGTCACGGGCATAGCCCCTGAGCTTCGTGCGCGGCCCGTGGCCCACCTTGCCCATGATGGCGCCCGCCTCGCACGAGAAGCCGATGAGCGCCCCGGTCTTGAGCTGCTGCAGCCGGGTCGTGGTGGCCAGATCGAAGTTGGCGCCTTCCGCGGCCAAGTCCATGGCCTGGCCGCCCGCCATGCCGGCCGGCCCCGAAGCCCGCGCGAGCTCGAGACAGAGTTCCGCCCGGACGAAGGGATCCTCGTGGGTCGCCTCCTCGGCCAACAGCTCGAAGGCGATGGCGAACAGGCTGTCGCCCGTCAGCACGGCGGTCGCCTCGTCGAAGGCCCGGTGCACGGTGGGCTTGCCCCGGCGCAGATCGTCGTTGTCCATGCAGGGCAGGTCGTCGTGGACCAGGCTGTAGACGTGGACCGCTTCGATCGCCAGGGCGACGCGCAAGGCCCGTTCCCGGTCGACGTGGAACAGGTCGCAGCTCGCCACCACCAGCAGGGGCCGCATGCGCTTGCCCCCGCCGATCACCGCATGCCGCATCGCCTGATAGAGCCGAGCGCGCGGGTCGTCGGGAATGGCCAGCAGGCGGTCGAAGCGCTGGTCGATCTGCTCGCCAATCGCATCCAGCGCCGGCTTGAGGCTGAGGCTGGCGGGCATCAGGTCGGGAACGGTCGCTCGCCCACCGGCTGACCCGCCGCGTCCAGCTCGAGCTGGCGAATGCGCGCTTCGACCGCCTGGAGCCGCGTCTCGCAGTGGGCGCGCAAGCGCTGACCTTCTTCGTAAAGCGCCAGGGCCTCTTCGAGCGAGGGCTCGCCCGTCTCGAGCCGGCGCACGATGTCTTCCAGCCGGCGCAGCGCGTCCTCGAAGCTCAACCCCTCGAACGACTCCGCCACCCCGACCCTCTCCTTGCCGCGCGCCCCTTGCCGCCCGCTCCAAGGCCGGTCAAGCAGCCCACCGGAGGCCGTCAGGCCCGGCCGGCGGCCTGCAGGTCGGCGAACAGCTCGCGCATCAGCGACAGCGAGAACAGGTGGGCGTAGACCAGCCCCATCATGCCGTTGTTCACCATGCGGCGGGCATGGTCACCACGGATGTTCTGCAGTTTCTGCTCGTCTACCATCCGGAAGCCCGAGAAGCGCGCCGGTTCCGGCATGTCGGGGTTCTGGATCTGGGCCTGCCCGTCCATCAACAGGCCGAGCTTCTTCAGTTCCTCCATGAAGCTTCGCGTCCGGGCGATCGCGGCCTCGTACTCCTCGCAGAACTTCAGGATGTTGCGCGTGGTCTCGCTGGGTTCGTCGCCCGTGAACAGCTTGTTCTCGGCCTCCTCGGTCACCAGGCCCCAACTGTCGTCGAACACCAGGCTCAGCCGGTCGGAATCGGGCGTGGGCCGAACCAGCATGAAGGGATGCCGGCGCACCCAGGCCGGGATGTAGGTGCGCTCGCGCCAGCGACCCGCCTCGTCGACGAACAGGTTCTCCCCTTCCCTGAGGCCCACGAGGGCCAGGGGGATTCCGGGGTCGTCGGTCGTGAAGACGATCGGATAATGCCGTTGGGCCAGCGGGAACTCGTCGACCGTCAAGGGGATGGCGTGCGTGGCCCGGGCGAAGCCCGCATCGGGATGGGGCTTGAGCCCATGGTGCCGGTGCTGCTCGAGGCTCAAGGGCACCAGGTTGCGATAGAAGAGCGGCAGGGCAGGTTGCGTGGCCATCGCAGCTCCAGCGGGGTGGGCGGGTTGGCGCCGGCAGGCGCCCCGGCGCGGCTCTAGCCCGCGACCCGGCGGGCGACAACCCGGCCGTCCTCCGGCGGAAACAGCTTGCCGGGGTTCATGATGCCCAGGGGGTCGAGGGCGGCCTTGATGGCCCGCATCGCCCCCTGCTTGCCAGGATCGCCCACGCGGGCGAACTCGGCCGCCTTGGCCGTGCCCAGGCCATGCTCGGCCGAGATCGTGCCCCGAAAGCGCACCACCACATCGTCGAGGAGGCGCCGGGCCTCCGCCCCATGGGCGGCGAGCCAGGCCCGCGGGTCGGCCCCCAGGGGTGGGCGCAGGTTCCAGTGCAGGTTCCCATCACCCAGGTGGCCGAACACCAGGGGCCGAGCGCCGGGGAAGCGGCCCAGGAGGGCCACGCGCACGGCCTCGTCGAAGGCGGGGACGTCGGCCACGGCCACCGCCACGTCGTTCTTCAGCGACGGGCCCTCGCGCCGCTCGGCCTCGGGCAGGGTTTCACGCAGCCGCCACCACGCTTCGGCCTGGGCATCGGACTGGGCGACCGTCGCGTCGGCCACCAAGCCCGCCCCCATGGCTTGGGCCAGCGCCTCGGTCAGGCCCCTTTCGAGATCGAGGCCCGCCTCGGCATCCGCAAGCTCGACAAGCGCGTGCCAGGCGTGCCGGCCGGCGACCGGCGCCCTGGCCCCCGGCACATGCGCCACGACCAGCTCGAGCCCGTCGCCCGCCATCACCTCGAAGGATTCGACCCGCTCGCCCACCCGAGCGCGCAGACGGGCCAAGAGGTCGAGCGCCGCTTCAAGCGACGGCAGGGCCGCCCAGCCCACGGCCCGGCTGCGCGGTGCGGGCACCAGCTTGAGTGCCGCGGCCGTGATGATGCCCAGCGTGCCTTCCGCGCCAATCAGCAGCTGCTTGATGTCGTAGCCCGTCGAATCCTTGCGCAGGGGGCGCAGCTGGTCGAGCCGGCTGCCATCCGGCAGCACAGCCTCGAGCCCCAGCACCAGGGCCCGCATGGGCCCGTGCCGCAGCACCTGCGTGCCGCCGGCGTTCGTCGAGCACAGCCCGCCGATGGTGGCGGAGCCCTTCGCCCCCAAAGACAGCGGAAAGGCGAGGCCGTGGGCCGCCGCGGCCTCGTGCACGCGGGTCAACACCGTGCCCGCCTCGGCTACCATCGACAGGCCGGCCGGATCGACCGCCCGGATGCGGTTCATGCGCGTCATCGAGACGAGCAGGGTCGGCCGGTCGGGCTCGGGCTCGGGCACCGAGCCGCCCACCAGGCCCGTGTTGCCGCCCTGCGGGACGAGGGCGACGCCGTCGCGGGCCGCCGCGATCACCAACGCCTGGACCTCCTCGGTCGAGGCGGGCCGGACGAGCCCATGGGCCACGCCGCGCTTGTGTCCCCGCCAGTCGAGGAGGTGCGGGGCCAGTTCGCCCGGATCGGTCACCACCGCCCGCGGCGGCAAGGCCGCCAGCACGCGGGCCAGGCGGGGGTCCATGGGCGGCCTCAGTCGGGGGCCAACCGGTCCAGCCGGGCCTTGAGCTCGGCGAGCTCGGCCTTCAGCTTGCCAATCTCGTCCGCATCGGCCTTGCGCGGCGGGGCCGGCGTTCCCCCCAACAGCGGGTTCGCCTGCCGCCACATCTCGGCGGCGGCCTCGAGCATCGACATGTTCTGCTTCACGAGCGCCTGGAACGGATTGCCCCCCGCCGCCAGCAGGTTCTCGAAGACGGCGCGGAACTGTTCCTGGTTGCGGCGGAAGGCTTCGAGCGAGGCTTCGAGATAGAGGGGGACGAGGGCTTGCATCTGATCACCGTACATGGCGATGAGTTGCCGTAGCACCGAGGAAGGAAGGAGGGTCGCCCCGCGCGTCTCCTCCTCGAGGATGATCTGGGTGAGGACGGCATGGGTGATGTCCTCGCCTGAGCGCGCGTCGATCACCTTGAATTCGCGGCCCGCCCGGGTCATCGCCGACAGGTGCTCGAGCGTGATGTAGGACGAGGTCTCGGTGTTGTAGAGGCGCCGGTTGGCGTATTTCTTGACGATGACAGGCTCGGGCCGCGCCTCCTCCGTCGCCTCGTTCCGCTCCGCCCGCCGCGTGGCCATAGGCACCTCTCGTCCCCGCGCTGCTCTACCCAACACCGACCGCCGGCCGCGCGCCGCCTCGGCCTCTCCCCCACTTCAAGCCCTTAGCAGCCACGGCGGCGGGGGGCAAAGGACCGCCGGGTCACAGCGGGGCCGCGCGTGATCCCGGGCCCGCATCCGCTGACGGCGTTCCTGGCCCTGGTATGGGAGCAGGTCGGTGGCGATCCCGTCCAGGTGGCCGCGGTGTTGGAAGGGCTCGGGCGCTACCAGCGCACCCCGCGCCCTGCGCCACGGCCCCCGGGGCCTTCCCTCGCGCGGCGGGGTGGCGTCGCCTTGCGCGATCTGGGCGGGCCGCCCGACGGCCCGGACGTCGTGCTGGTGCCCTCGGTCATCAACGGCCCGCAAATCCTCGACCTGATGCCCGGCCGGTCGCTCGCCGCGGAGCTCGGGCGGCGGGGCCTGCGCCCCCTGCTGGTCGACTGGGGGCCACGAACGGGGGCTGACCGGCGCCTCGGGCTCGCGGGCCTGGTCTCGGCCCGGCTCGTCCCGCTCCTCAAGACCCGGCCACGGCCCGTGGTGCTGGTGGGCCATTGCCTGGGCGGAACGCTGGCGCTGGCCGCCGCCCTGCTGGCCGGCCCGCGGTGGGTGAGGGGTCTTGGCCTGCTGGCCGCCCCCTGGCACTTCGACGGCTATCCGCCCGGCGCCCGGGCGCTGGCCGCGGGGCTGTGGCGCGGGCTCGAGCCTATGGCCCGTGCGCTGGGCGGCCTGCCGGTCAGCCTCCTCAACCCGCTGTTCTGGTCGCTCGATCCCGAGGGGCTGGTGCGGAAATACGCGGCCCTCGGGGTTGTGGCGGCCGAGGATCCGGCGCTCGCCGAGTTCCTGGCCGTGGAGGACTGGTCGGGCTCCGGGCCGCCCCTGGGGCCGGCTGCGGCGCGCGACGTGTTCGTGGGCGCGCTCGCGCGCGACCGGATGGGCCGCGGGGCGTGGCGCGTGGCGCGCCGGCCCGTCCGGCCCGAAGAGCTGGCCGTCCCCATCCTCGACGTGGGCGCCACGCGCGATCGCCTGGTGCCGGCGGCGGCTCGCCTCCGCCTGCCCGGCATCGACCGGCTCGAAGTGGAGGCCGGACACGTGGGCCTCGTGGTCGGCCGCGGCCGCCCGTTGGTGGCCGATGCGCTTTCCAGCTTCGTGCGATCGTCCTAGAGCGAGCGCCGCCAGCCAAGGAGAGGCTCATGACCGAGGTTGTCATCACCGCCGCCCGCCGCACGCCCGTGGGCAGCTTCCTGGGGAGCTTCGCGGCCACCCCTGCCCACGAACTGGGAGCGGCCGCCATCCGCGCTGCCCTCGCCGATGCGGGGGTGGACGGGGCCGAGGTGGGCGAAGTGATCCTGGGCCAGGTGCTGCCGGCCGGCCAGGGGCAGAACCCCGCGCGCCAGGCGGCCATGGCGGCCGGCGTTCCGAAGGAGGTGCCGGCCTGGGGGGTCAACCAGGTGTGCGGCTCGGGCCTGCGGTCGGTGGTGATCGCCGCTCAGTCCATCCGCAACGGCGACCATGCGATCATGGTGGCGGGCGGGCAGGAGAACATGTCGCTGGCCCCGCACGCCCAGAACCTGCGGGCGGGCACCAAGATGGGGGCCCTCGAGCTCGTCGACACGATGCTCAAGGACGGCTTGCTGGATGCCTTCCACGGCTATCACATGGGGATCACGGCCGAGAACCTGGCCGAACGCTACCAGATCACCAGGGAGGCGCAGGACGCCTTCGCCTGCCGGTCGCAGAACCGTGCCGAGGCGGCGAAGAAGGCGGGCAAGTTCCGCGACGAAATCGTGCCGGTTACGGTGAAGGGTCGCAAGGGCGACGTGGTGGTGGCCGAAGACGAATACATCCGCGAGGGGGCGACCGTCGAGGCGATGGCGGGGCTCAAGCCCGCGTTCAAGAAGGACGGGACCGTCACGGCCGGCAACGCCTCGGGCATCAACGATGGGGCAGCGGCGGTGGTGTTGATGTCGGCCGAAGAGGCGGAGCGTCGCGGCGCGCCCGTCTTGGCCCGGGTGGCCGCCTGGGCCAGCTGCGGGGTCGACCCCGCCGTCATGGGGATTGGCCCCGTGCCCGCCACCCGCGCGGCCCTTCAGAAGGCGGGCTGGTCGGTGGCCGACCTCGACCTCGTCGAGGCCAACGAGGCCTTCGCCGTCCAGGCGCTCGCCGTGGGGCAGGAACTGGGTCTTGACCCTGAGAAGCTCAACGTGAACGGCGGGGCCATCGCCATCGGCCATCCGATCGGCGCTTCCGGCTGCCGGATCCTGGTCACCCTGCTGCACGAGATGAAGCGACGCGACGCTCGGCGGGGGCTCGCCACCCTCTGCATCGGGGGCGGCATGGGGATCGCGCTCGCCGTGGAGCGCTGACGGCTCCGTGGGCGGCGAGGCCGAGGCGGGCACCGTCGCGGGCGCGCTGCCCGTCCGGCGCCGGGTCCGGCCACGTCCTCCGGATGCGGCAGAGACGATCCTGTGGGAAGGCCGCCCCTCGGTGGCGGCGGGGCGCAGCCGCGACGCCGCCCTGCTCCTCATCCTGCTGGCCGGCCTGATGGCGCTCGCCCTGTTCCTGGTGGCGCCCCACTTCCAGGGCTCGGCCTTCGCCGGACGGCCGGGCCCGGAGGCGGTGCCGCTCGTCCTGGTGATGGCGGCCGGCACGCTGCTGGTCATGGGCCTGCCGCTATGGTTTCGGGCCACCGCGCGCGGGCGGGCCCGCTACGTGCTCACGAACCGGCGCGCCCTGGTGCTGGTGGGCCGGTCGGTTGTGGCCGAGGCCCTGCTGTTCGGCGCTGAGATGACGGTCACGGACAGCGCGGTCAGCTTCTGGACGCCCGCCCTCTACCTCGACTGGCGCCTGCGCGACGAGGGCCCGGACCGGTTGCGCTTCGACTGCCTGGCCGACCCCGAGACGCCCGCGGCCATCGCCGAAGCGCACGGCGCCCGCCGCTTGGCCGGCTGAGCGCCGCTGCGCGGTTTTGACGGGCTGGCCCACCGGGCCCGCCGTGCTAGCCCCGTCCGCCATGGAGGGAGGGCGGATGAAGGGCTGGCGTTCGGGGTGGTGGGCGCTGGCGCTGGCGGCCTGCGGCGGCCCGCCGGCGGATCTGCCGACGGCCGAGCGGGATTCCCTGGCGCGCGCCGGGTCGGCCCACGCCGAATGGCGCTCCTACGGCGGCACCTACGACGAGCAGCGGCACTCGCGCCTGAAGCAGATCGACACGGGCAACGTCAGCCGG
Organism: Sphingomonadaceae bacterium; assembly: GCA_025056155.1. Taxonomy (GTDB): domain Bacteria; phylum Pseudomonadota; class Alphaproteobacteria; order Sphingomonadales; family Sphingomonadaceae; genus Thermaurantiacus. The sequence continues at coordinate 38,959 of JANWWL010000007.1, read as the reverse complement.
CTGGGGGTGGCCTGGACCTACGACCTCAAGACCGGGCGCGGAGTGGAGGCCACGCCCATCGTGGCCGACGGCGTGATGTACGTGACGTCCGCCTGGTCGGTGCTGCACGCCCTCGACGCCAAGACGGGCCGCGAACTCTGGGTGCACGACCCGCAGGTGGACCGTGCGGTGGGTGCTAAGGCCTGCTGCGACGTCGTGAACCGCGGGGTCGCCATCCGCGACGGCGTGGTGTTCCTGGGCGTGCTGGATGGCCGGCTGCAGGCGCTCGACGCGCGGACGGGCAAGCTCCTCTGGAGCGTGATGACCGTCGACCCATCGAAGCCCTACACCATCACGGGGGCGCCGCGGGTCGTGAAGGACATGGTGCTGATCGGCAACGGCGGGGCCGAACTGGGCGTGCGCGGCTACCTGTCGGCCTATGACGTCAAGACCGGCGCGCTGCGCTGGCGCTTCTACACGGTGCCCAACCCGCGCAAGGCGCCCGACGGCGCGGCCTCCGACGACGCCTTGGCCCGCATCGCCAACCCCACCTGGGGCGACCGGGGGGCCTGGATCCGCGACGGCGGCGGCGGGACGGTGTGGGACTCCATCGTCTACGACGAAGTGAACGACCAGGTGATCTTCGGCGTGGGCAACGGCAGCCCCTGGAACGCCGACGTGCGGGATCCGGGCGGCGGGGACAATCTGTTCCTGTCCTCGATCGTCGCGGTGGACGCCGACACGGGGGCCTACCGCTGGCATTACCAGACCACCCCACGCGACCACTGGGACTACACCGCCACTCAGACGATCATCCTGGCCGACTTGCCGCTGGGCGAAGGCGGGCGGCCACGGCGGGTGGTGATGCAGGCGCCCAAGAATGGCTTCTTCTACGTCCTCGACGCCCGGACCGGCGCGTTCCTGTCGGGCACCCCTTTCGTGCCGCAGACGTGGACGACCGGTCTCGACGCCAAGGGCCGGCCCATCGAGGTGAAGGCCGCCCGCTACGCCCGCGACCTGGTCCTCGTCTCGCCCGGGCCGCTGGGTGCCCACAACTGGCAGCCCATGGCCTTCAACCCCGGAACGGGGCTCGTCTACATCCCGGCCCAGGAGGTGCCGCAGGCCATGCGGGCCGACGCGCTGTTCGCCTCGCGACCCGTGGCCTGGAACACGGGGATGGATTTCGCCGCGGGCCTGACGCCGGAGCTCCCCCCCGGGGCGCTCAAGGCCTTGCGCGCCGGCATGAAGGGCCGCCTCATCGCCTGGGATCCCGTCCGGCGCGCCCCTCGCTGGACGGTCGAGCACGAGGGCCCATGGAACGGCGGCGTGCTCTCGACCGCGGGTGGGCTCGTGTTCCAGGGCAAGCTGAACGGCGAACTCGTGGCCTACGACGCCGTCTCGGGCCGCCGGTTGTGGGGCATGAACCTCAAGGCGGGCGTGGCGGCGCCGCCCGTCACCTACATGGTGGACGGCGAGCAGTACGTGGCGGTGGCGACCGGCTGGGGTTCGGCGTTCGCGCTGGCGGCGGGGTTCGCCTTCGATCCCGCCGTGCCACCCGCCGTGGGCCGCGTGGTGGCCTTCCGGCTCGACGCCAAGGGCACTGTTCCCGACCCTCCCTTGGAACCCATCGACGCCACGCCCAAGGCGCCCGCCTTCGGCGACGCCAAGCTCGTGGCGGCGGGCATGGTGCACTACGCGCGCAATTGCGCGGTCTGCCACGGGCAGCTGGCGATCTCGTCCGGGGTCCTGCCCGATCTGCGGTGGTCTCCCATCGCGGCCGATCCCGCGAGCTGGGCCGAAGTGGTGCTGAAGGGCGCCTTGCGCGATCGCGGCATGGTGTCGTTCGCCCGCTACCTCACCCCCGCGGACGCCGAAGCCGTGCGGGCCTACGTCCTTCATCAGGCCCACCGCGCCCCGAGCTGACGGCCGGCTCAGTCGGCGAGTTTCGCCAGCAGCTCTCCCAGTTCCGCGGCGTTGCGCCCGGCGTAGTCCTTGGCGACCTCGCCCAGCAGGGTCGCGCGCGCCTCGGCCGGCAAGGCGGCGCGGATGACGCCCAGGGCGCGGGGTGCGGCCACCAGCAGAACGCCGGCCTTGGCCTCAGGCAACAGTCTCACGATCCGCTCGGCGACACCGCGGCAGAAGGCTTCCTCGGCGCGGTCGTGAAGGTCGGTCTCTTCGTACGCGCTGCGCCGCGTGCCCGAGCTTTCGAAGGCTCGTCCCGGCCGGTCGGCCGCGAGCTCGGACGTCCGGGGGAACTCGATCGCCTCCTGTTCGACGAGCTCGAGCTGCGGTGCGAACGGCGCGCCGCGGTTGCGGAACAGGGCGAGCCGCCCGCCGTCCGCCACCACCACCAGCGCATCGTGAGGTATCTTCATCGCTCTCCTCCCCCTTCGGATCGGGCCGCCGGGACCTCCCACCCAGGCCGCAACGGCGACGGCCCTGGAACGCGCACCAGGCCAAGCCCCACGAGCATGGTCGCGCCGGCCGCCGCCCAGCCTTGGACTTTTCGTGAGGCCAGCAAGACCATCGCCGCATCTCCTTCCGGGCCGGGACGTCGCCCGCGGGTCCGAGGTCGGTCGCGACCCCGGCGTGACTCGAACACGCAACCCCCTGCTTAGAAGGCAGGCGCTCTATCCCGTTGAGCTACGGGGTCCGGTTCCGGGCTGTAGCGGCCGGGGGCCTCTAGCGGAAGTTGTCGGCGTAGCTCTTCAGGATCAGGCGCCGGGCGGGCGGCGGCACGACCTCCACCGCCAGTCCGTGGCGGGCGGCGTACGCCTCGGCCGCCTCGCGGCTGGGGAAGAACAGCCGCACCTGCTCCAGGGTCTCGGCCCCGCCGGCCCAGCCCATCACGGGATCGGGGCGCTTGCCGCGGCGGCTCTCGAACTCGAGCACCCACCGCTCCGCGCGTGCCCGGCCGGACTGGGTGGCGGGCTTGCCCTGCTGGTAGAGGCGCGCGGGGATCATGGCGCTCGCCAAACCGGGCCGCCGCCGCGGAATCAAGCGCAAGCCGCCGGTGAGCACCCCGAACGATCGGGCATAAGGCCCGCGGCGCTCGGGCCGGCCCGCTTGCCCCGCCGAGCGAGCTAATAGGCGCGCTCGATCGCGAAGGCCACGGTCTCGGCCAGGGCGTCGCGGGCGGCGCTGGGCGGCAGCAGGCCCAGGGCGTCGAGCGCCCGGCTGCCGTAGAGCCGGGCCCGGGCCAGCGTGTCGGCCACCGCACCCGTCTCGTGTAGGTAGCGGATGGCGCGGGCCAGCTCGTCGGGGCCGTTGGCCCGGCCTTCGATCGCCCGCTTCCAGAACCGCCGTGCCTCGGCGTCGCCCCGGGCATGGGCTAGGATCACGGGCAAGGTCACCTTGCCGTCGCGGAAGTCGTCGCCCGCGTCCTTTCCCATCGTGGCGGAGTCCGAAACGTAGTCGATGGCGTCGTCCACCAGCTGGAAGGCGATGCCCAGGTTGCGGCCATAGGCCGCCAGCGCATCTTCGATTCCCTGCGGCTGTTCGGCGACCACGGCCGCGATCTGGCAGGCGGCCGCGAACAGTTCCGCGGTTTTGGCCGTGATGATGGCCAGGTAGCGGTCTTCGCTTGTCTCGACCCGGCGCTGGGCGCTCAGCTGCGCGACCTCGCCCTCGGCGATCACCGCGCTCGCTCGGCTCAAGATCCGCAGCACCTTGAGACTGCCGTCTTCCACCATCAGCTCAAAGGCCCGGGCGAACAGGAAATCGCCCACGAGCACCGAGGCTTCGTTGCCCCAGATGACGTTGGCCGTGGCCCGGCCCCGGCGCAGGTCGGAGCCGTCGACGACGTCGTCGTGCAACAGGGTCGCCGTGTGGATGAACTCGACTGCTGCGGCCAGGCGATAGTGGCGATCGCCAGCGTAGCCCAGCGCTGCCGCCGAGCCTAGGGTCAGCATCGGGCGCAGGCGCTTGCCGCCGCCGGCGATCAGATGGCCGGCGAGTTCGGGGATCAGGGTCACCTCGCTCTGCATCCGGTCGAGGATCACCTGGTTTACCGCCAGCAGGCCCGGCGCCACCAGCGCCATGAGCGGCTGCAGGCTCGGCCGGCTGGCCTTGAGCGGCACGACGTTGGGAGCGGGCGGGCTTGCCGACATCCAAGGCCTCGCTATGGGCCGGGCCGGGGACTGGCAAGGCCCGGCGCGCCGCAATGGGGCGGGTTCGGGCCCGGCCGTGGCGGGAGGGCCGCATGGCGGAGACGCTCGAGGACTATCGCCGCTCGATCGACAACATCGACGCCGCCCTGGTCCACCTGCTGGCCGAGCGCTTCAAGATCACGAAGAAGGTGGGCGCCTACAAGGCGGCCGCCGGCCTGCCGCCGGCCGACCCCGCCCGCGAGGCGCAGCAGATCGCCCGCCTACGGCGCCTGGCGCGCGAGGCCGATCTCGACCCCGACTTCACCGAAGCCTTCCTGCGGTTCATCATCGACGAGGTGATCCGGCACCATCTGCGCGCCGGTCCCGCCCCCGAGGCGCCCGTCCGCCGCCGCCAGCCCTAGAGGAACCGAGCCACCACGTCGCGATAGCTGCGGCTCACCTTCACGCACGCGCCCGAGGCGAGGGTGAGGAAGCACTCGCCGTTGGTGTGGGGCCGCACCTGGCGCACCGCATCCAGGTTCACGATGGTCGAACGGTGGACCCGCAGGAACTTGCGCGGGTCGAGGCGCCGCTCCAGGTCCTTCATCGTCTCGCGCAGCACCAGCGTGCGCTCGGGCGTGGTGAGGCACATGTAGTCGCCCGCGGCATCGATCCGCTCGATCGTGTCCACCTCCACGCGGAAGATTTGCCCCTGGTCGCGCACGTTGATGACCCGCTCGTAGCGGTCGGGCGGCGGCTCCGCGACGCACTCCAGCTCCGCGGCCGCCTGGGGGTCCACCTCGGCCAGTCGCTGGGCCAGGCGCTCGGCCTCCTCGGCCCGCCGCCGTTCGGCCAGTCGGGCTCGCACGCGGTCCAGCGACTGGGCCAGCCGGTCGGCGTCCACGGGCTTCATCAGGTAGTCGGCCGCGTCCTTCTCGAAAGCGCGCAGCGCATGGTCGGAATAGGCGGTCACGAACACGAAGAGGGGCGGAGTCACGTCCGCCAGCGCATCGACGACCGCAAACCCGTCGAAGGCCGGCATCTGGATGTCGAGGAACACGAGGTCGGGCTTGAGCGTGCGGATCTGGCGGATAGCCTCGCGACCGCTGCCGGCCTCCCCCACCACCTCGACGTCGGGATGGGCCTCCAGCCGCCGGCACAGGCCCCGGACCGCCAGCGGCTCGTCGTCGACCACGAGCGTGCGGATCATCGTCGTCCGTCCTCCATCAGGGCCAACGGTGCCCCCGGGCGTTCGCGGCCCGCCTCGTGGGCGGGCGGCTCCCGCCACAGCGGCACGTCGATCACCACCTTGAGCCCCGGACCCGAGCCGTTGCGGCGAATCTCCTCGGGCAGCAGGGCCGGCTGCAGCTCGAAGCGGTGGTCCGCTCCATACAGCTGCTGCAACCGCTCGCGGATGTTGGCAAGCCCCAGGCCCGTGCCCTCGTGGGGCGGCCCGGGCGGTCCCTCGAGGCCGGGCCCGCTGTCCGCCACCTCGACGACCAGCCGATCGCCCACCACCCGGGCCACCACCGCAATGTCGGCCCCTTCCTCGAGCGGAGTCACGGCGTATTTCACGGCGTTCTCCACCAGCGGCTGCAAGAGCAGCGACGGCAACCGGGCCTCCAGCGCCTCGGGGGCGATGTCGAAGAAGGTGCGCAGCCGGTCGCCGAAGCGGACCCGCTCGATGTCGAGGTAGAGCCGCAGCGCCTCCATCTCCTGGGCCAGGGTGGCAAGCCCCTCGCGTTGGCCCACCAGCGTGTAGCGCAGGAACGACGACAGGCGCGACAGGATGGCGTTGGCCTTCTCGTTCTCGCCCAAGAGCACGAGCGTGGACAGCGAGTTCAGCGTGTTGAACAGGAAGTGCGGATTGAGCTGGTAGCGCAGCATCTCGAGCTGAGCCCGGCTGGCCTGGGCTTCCAGCCGGGCGAAACGCTCGGCCTGCTCGTCGAGCATGAGGTAATAGTTGATTCCAAAGTAGAGGCCCGTCCACGCCCCCAGAACGGCCAGGGTGAGCAAGATGGAGCCCAGGAACTCCACCCCTTCGGGCTTCCAGCCCACCCGATAGAAGGTGGCGTGCGTCCACACCTCGATAACCGAGAACAGCACGGCGGCCAGCACCAGGATGAGGAGCGACAGGCTCCACACCCACAGCGTGCGCATGCGGATGATCTCGCGGAAGGCGGCCGCCATCAGCAGCGTGATCGAGAAGCCGGCAACCGTGGTGAGGATTGCGGGCAGGATGAAGCCCACCCCCATGGCATTGGCGAGCCCGCCCAGGGCGCGCGCGAGGAAATAGCCAGTCCATCCGCCCACCTGGAGCGTCCAGAAGGCCCGCTCCTTGTCAGCGAAAAAGCCACGGCGGACGGGCGCCGGATCCCGCATGCCCATCACCCTAGGATTTGGCGGTCGGCCGGCCAAGCGCCGCGGGGGCGGCCGCGAGCATCAGGAGCTCGTGGCGCCCGATCCGCTCGCCGGCCGAGCCCGCAGACTTGACCGCCCGCTCGGCGGCGAGGCAGGCCTCGATGGCCGCGCCCAGCTCCTCGACCGACCAACGACCGAGCGCCTCGACGTGGAGGCCGCGCTCCTTCCAGAAGACGGGGGGCGAGGCGCGCGCCACGATTTCCTCAGGCGTCAAGCCCTGTTCACGCCGGCGGATGGCGAGCTCGAGCAGGCGGGTAAGCCGCGCCCCGGCCAGCCGCAGCAGCCCCACCACCTCGTCCCCGGCACCGCGCGCGAGCGCCTGGGCCAGGGCGCCCACGTCGCGGCGCAGCAGGGCCGCCACGGCCTCGTCGGCGTCCGCGCCCGGCGCGTTGGGGCCCAGCGCGTCGAGGGCGGCCTCGTCGACGGTCTGCGGGCGGTCGGGGGCGGCCGCAAGATAGAGGGCGAGCTTCTCGAGCTCGGCCTCCACCCCGGCCGGCGAGGCGCCACCTGCCGCCCACAGGCGCGGCGCCAAGTGGGCCGGGACGACGAGCCCCCGCGCCCGGGCCAGGGCCGCGACCTGGGCGGCCACCTGGCCGCGCTCGGGCGCCCAGGCCACCACCAGCCGGGCCGCGGGATGCCCCTCGCCCAGCCGTCGCAGCGCCGAGGTGCGCGGCAGCCCACCCGCCAGCACGACCACGGGATTGCCCGCCACGGGGGCGTCCAGCAGCGCCGCGATCGCCGGCGCCAGCGCCTCCGGGCGTTCGTGGAGGTGGGCGCGCACGAACAGCACCGGCCGCTCCCCGAACAGGGGCAAGGAGGCGGCCTCGTCGGCGAGGCGCGCCGGCTCGGCCACGAGCGCGGCCGGAGCCAGTTCCTTCCGTGGCCCGCCCAGCGCGGCGAGGGTGGCGCGGGCCAGCGCCTCGCCCTGGCCCAGGTCTTCGCCCACGACGAGCCACAGCCGGACGGCCGGATCCGGCGGTCTCAGCGCCTGCTCGAAGGCGGGCCGACGCAGCTCCAGAGGTCAGCGCCTTCCGCCGCGGGCCCAGGTGGCAAGCCGTGCGACGATCTCGTCGGCCACCGCCTCGGCCAATCGCTCGAGCGCCGCAACCTCGGCCGCCACGACCGCGTATTCCGAGCTCACGACGTCGACCCCGGCGTCCGACCCGGCCACCGCCTCGAGGAGGACGGCATCCGTCCCCATCTCCACCAGGCGCCAGCGGGCGCGGAGTGTCCGGCGTTCGCGCACGATGCGGTTGTCGCCCCGCACGCCGAAGCCTTCGATGCGGTCGTCAAGGCGAACCTCCAGGCGATAGCGCGCGGCGGCCTCGCCGACCGCGGCCAGCCGGCTTTCGATCCGGTCGCGCACCAGGAACCCGGCCCGGTCGGGGATGGGGGCCACCCGCACGGCGGCCAGCAGCGCCGAGGCATCGCTCGCCACCCCGCCGTCATAGACGGGACGCAGCGCACAAGCCGCAAGAGCCCCAAGAGCGGCCAACAACGCCGGGGCCCCCAGCGCGCGGATCATGCCACCAGGTTGACCAGCCGGTCGGGCACCACGATCACCCGCCGCGGCGGGCGGCCCTCGAGCAGCCGGCGCACCCGGGGCAGGGCCAGCGCCTGGGCCTCGACGTCAGCGGCCGGCAGGCCCCGCGGCAGCTCGATCGTCTCGCGCAGCCGGCCGTTCACCTGCACGGCGTAGGTCACCGTCGGGCTTTCGAGCAGCGCGGGGTCGGCCACCGGCCAGGCCGCATCCGCCACCAGGCCCGGTTCCCCCAGCCGCGCCCAGATTTCCTCGGCGACGTGGGGCACCATCGGGGCCACCAGTTTCACGAGCGTGCGCACGGCCTCCCCACGGGTGGCCGAGGGCGGCGCCCGCTCGATGGCGTTGGCCAGCTCGTGCGCTCGGGCAACCGCGCGATTGAAGTGGAGCCCTTCGATGTCGCGGGTGATGCCGTCGACCGTGCGGTGCACCAGCCGGCAGAGCTCGCCGTCCTCGCCTTGAGCGGCCTCGGCGGCCAAGGCGCCCAACCGCCACAGCCGCTGCACGAAGCGGGCGGCACCTTCGATGCCGGCCAGAGACCAGGGCAGATCGCGCTCGGGCGGGCTGTCGGACAGCATGAACCAGCGCACCGCATCCGCCCCATAGCGGTCGAGGATCGCATCGGGGTCCACCACGTTGCGGCGCGACTTCGACATCTTCTCGGCCCGACCCACCGTAACCGGCTGGCCGGTCGCCTTCTCGACCGCCCGACCCTCGGCCCACACCACCTCCGCCGGCTCGAGCCACCGGCCATCGGCGGCCCGGTAGGTTTCGTGCGTGACCATGCCCTGGGTGAAAAGGCCCCGGAACGGCTCGGCCACCCCGATCCGGCCCAGGCGGTAAAGGGCGCGCGTGAAGAACCGCGCGTAGAGCAGGTGCAGGATCGCATGCTCGATGCCGCCGATGTAGTGATCGACCGGCAGCCAGGCCTCGGCCGCGGCCCGGTCGAAGGGGGCGGTGGCCGAGGGGCCTGCGAACCTCAGGAAATACCACGCCGAATCGACGAAGGTGTCGAGCGTGTCGGTGTCGCGCTCGGCCGGGCCGCCGCAGCGCGGGCAGGTCACGTGCTTCCAGGTGGGGTGCCGGTCGAGCGCCTTGCCGGGCCCCGCGAGCTCCACGTCGTCGGGCAACAGCACGGGCAGCTGGTCGCGGGGGACCGGCACCACACCGCAGCCGGGGCAATGGATGATGGGAATGGGCGTGCCCCAGTAGCGTTGGCGCGACACCCCCCAGTCGCGCAGCCGGTACTGCACCACCCCCTGCCCCCAACCCTCGGCTTCCGCCCGGGCGATGACGGCGGCCTTAGCCTCCTCCACCTCGAGCCCGTCGAGGAAGCCCGAATTGATCAGGCGCCCCGGGCCAGTCCAGGCCTCGTCGCCCACGGGGCCCGTGGCGCCATCCGGCCCCGTCACCACGCGCACCACGGGCAGCTGGTAGGCCCGGGCAAAGTCCAGGTCGCGCTGATCGTGGGCCGGGCAGCCGAAGATCGCCCCGGTCCCATAGTCCATCAGCACGAAGTTGGCCACGAACACGGGCAGCCGTCGGGCGGGATCCAGCGGATGCACCACCGCAAGGCCCGTGTCGAAGCCGCGCTTCTCGGCCGTCTCGAGCTCGGCCAGGGCGGTGGAGGAGCGCCGGCACTCGGCCACGAAGCGCGCCAGCGCTGGGTCCCGGGCCGCCAGCGCGGCGCTTAAGGGATGGTCGGGGGCAAGTGCGGCGAAGCTCGCGCCGAACAGCGTGTCGGGCCGGGTCGTGAACACCTCGAACCCGTCCGGCAGTCCTTCGAGCACCTCGGCCAGGCGGAAGCGGAACTTGAGGCCCGCCGACCGGCCGATCCAGTTGGCCTGCATCACCCGCACCTTCTCGGGCCAGCCCGTCAGCTCCGCCAAGGCGGCGTCCAGCTCCTCGGCGAAGTCGGTGATCTTGAGGAACCATTGCGTCAGCTTGCGCCGCTCGACGGGCGCGCCCGAGCGCCAGCCCCGCCCGTCGATCACCTGCTCGTTGGCCAGCACCGTCTGATCGACCGGGTCCCAGTTCACGTCGGCATCCCGGCGGACCACCAGTCCCGCCTCGAACAGGTCCAGGAACAGGGCCTGTTCCTGCCCGTAGTATCCGGGGTCGCACGTCGCGAACTCGCGGTTCCAGTCGATGGCGAGCCCCAGCCGCTTCAACTGGGCGCGCATCGTGGCGATGTTGGCCTCGGTCCAGGCCCGCGGGTGGACGCCGTGGGCGATGGCGGCGTTCTCGGCCGGCAGGCCGAACGCGTCCCAGCCCATGGGGTGCAGCACGTCGTGGCCCTGCATGCGGCGAACGCGGGCGATCACGTCGCCCAGCGTGTAGTTGCGCACGTGGCCCATGTGGATGCGCCCCGAAGGATAGGGGAACATCTCGAGCACGTAGGTGCGCGGGCGGCCCGACGGCACGGCCGGCGTGCGGAAGGTGCCCTCCCGTTCCCAGCGCTCCTGCCAGCGCCGGTCGGCCTCGGCCGGATCGAAGCGGCCCCAGCTCGCGCTCATCGGGACCCCAGGGCGGCCTGGCGCAAGTTGCGCGCGCGCTCCAGGATCGCCTCCTCCAGCCGTTGCACGGTGCCCGCCCGGACCGGGGCCTGCACCCACTCGCCCTCTTGCCGCACCTGTCGCGTGACGGAGACCTGCAGGGCATCCGCCCGCAGCTCGGCATCCAGGATCACCACCGACACCTTCACGCGCTCGGACGGGTCCTCAGGGTTCTGGAACCAGTCGGTGACGATGACGCCGCCCGCTGAGTCAACCGTGGCGAGCGGCATGAACTTGAGCGTCGCCAAGGCGGCTCGCCACAGCCAGGCGTTGACTCCGATCCGGTCGAACCGGGCCGGCGCCAGCTCCGCCTCGGGCCGGGCATCGCGGCCGCAGCCAGTCGTCGCCAAGCCGAGCGCCGCGACCGCCAACCCTAGGGACAAGCGCAGGATGGGCGGGCGGCGCGTCGGCATCCGGGGCGATCCTTTCCGAGGGGCGGCACCGGTCAGGCGGGGTTCAGGCACTCCCGGATCCTGGTCCTAGCGGCGGGTCGGCACCCGGTGCAACCGCCGGCGGCCGGCGTGGCCGAATCGCCACGTTTCGGACAGAAACGTGGCGGCATCGCCGGCATGACGCATCGGCAACGGGCCGAACGCATGGGATTCGCCCGCCGGACGCGTTAGGAAAGGAAGGATGGTGGCGAAGCGGGTGAGGTGGGTGCGCGCGATGGCAGCCACGTCGGTGGCGCTCGCCGGGCCGGTGCTGGCCGCCTCGCCCCAGGCGGCCGTGCGCCCGTCCGAAGCCGCCCGGCTGCGCGTCGACCCTGCCCAGCCCATGGGCGGATCGGCGCTCGACGTCGGCCGGTTCAGCTTCACCACCCCCGCCGACCTCGGCACGCTGCGCGGCCCGCGGCCTGGCGCGGTCGAGCGGAGCTTCCGCTTCACGCCCTCCGGAGCGGACCGCCGCGCGCTGACGGTGGGGATTTCCGCGCGCACGACCGGCAGCGGGCTCGAGGCCGCCTCGCCCGCGGCACGGGCCGCCCTCGCGGCCACGCCGCCCACCGCGCCGTCCGGCTTCAACGTGGGCTTGGCGCTGGAATGGAAGGGTCTCGCCGTTTCCGGTGGGCTCGCGCGCTTCCACCCGGGTCCGGGGCTCGATCCGTCCGACGAGGTGGGCCTGGGCCTGTCATGGGGCGGACGGCGCTGGCGCACGGGTGTCATGGCCTCGGCCGAACGGGGCGCACCGCTGCCCTGGCCCGGCCTTCGGCCCGAGGGCGACCGGCACAGCCTCCAGGCCTCGGGCTCGTTCCTGCTGTCGCCCACGCTTTCGCTGTCGGGTGGCGTGCGCTACCGCACGTCGCCCGGTCGCCTGGCCGACCCGGCGCTGCGCCGCGACGAGGAAGCGATCTACCTGGGCGGCGCGCTGGCCTTCTGAGCGGCCCAGGCCCCGATCGCGGCCCATCCCCAGGCGCCAAGCGGCTCCAGCCGGCGGAACCGCCGGCGATCGACCCCGCCCAAGGCCACCACCGGGCGCGGCAGGGCCCGGGCCAACAGGCCGAAGCGCAGCGGCCCAAGCGGCGCTCGCCTAGGGTGGCTGGCGGTCGCGAACACGGGCGACACGAACAGCACATGGGCCCCCAGGCCGATCGCCCGCGCCGCCTCGCGGCGGTCGTGGACTGCCGCCGTCACCAGGGGCCAGCGCCGGAGCGGGCGGCGACGGACGGTCGAGCCCAGGTGCACGCCATCGGCCCGCACGCCGGGCGGCGGGTCGGCCACCGACAGGACCAAGCCGCGCCGTCGCGCCAGGGCCTTCAGCCTGGCCACCAGCGCGATTCGGGCTGCGGGCGGCAGCGAACGGTGGCGCACCACCACGCCCGTGCCCCGCGGCAGGGCCGCCGCGATTCGCTCGAGCTGAGGGTCCAGCCGCTCGTCGGTCATCAGCCAGGCCCGTGGCCACCCGCGCCTTGCCCGCGCCATTCCCCCCTCGTAAGTCCCGCGCCATGAAGCCCGCCCGGGCGCCGAGCGCACCTGAGCCCGAAGGGCCCATCCCCCAGCGCATCGCCTTCCTCAAGGCCCGGCTCGAGGCCGAGGCCGCCCGCGGCGGCCACCCGCCCCCCCGGCTGGTGCTGGTGACCAAGGGCGTGGACGCAGGGCGCATCCGCGAGGCGCTGGCAGCCGGCCATCGCCTGTTCGGCGAGAACCGAGTGCAGGAAACCGCGGCCAAGTGGCCCAACCTCCGCGCCGAATGTTCCGACGTCGAACTCCACCTGGTGGGGCGCCTGCAGTCGAACAAGGCCGAGGATGCCGTCCGCCTGTTTGACGCGATCCATTCGCTCGACCGCGCGTCGCTGGTGGCGGCCCTGGCGAAGGCGATGGACCGCTGCGGGCGCCGCCCCCACCTGTTCGTGCAGGTGAACCTGGGCCGCGAGCCCCAGAAGGGCGGGGTGGCCCCGGAAGAGTTGGCCGAACTGTTGGCCGCCGCCCGCGCGGCCGGCCTGCCCGTGATCGGGCTGATGACCGTGCCGCCCGTCTACGAGGAGCCCGCCCCCTTCTTCGCGCTGCTCGCGAAGCTCGCGCGCCGGCACGGGCTTGCGGGCCTGTCGATGGGCATGAGTGCCGACTGGGACATCGCCGCCCGGCTCGGTGCCACGCACGTGCGCATCGGATCCGCCGTGTTCGGCGCTCGTCCGGCGGGGTAGGCCCGCGAAACGCAAAAGAGGGTGAAGATCGCGCCGACCCAGTCGACGCACGGCAACCTCCGCCTTATCTCGCCGTTCTGGACAACGGGTCGGACCGCCCGCGTGGGCGGCCAGGGTTGGGCGATGGCGACACTCAAGGAGATCTGCGCCCTCTTGCTCGCGGGCGGTGTGGGAGCGGGAAGCGTGGTGGCCGTGCAAGAGGCGCGACCCAAACCAAAAGTCGAGCGCAAGACCCCGACGGCGCGCACGGCGGCCGCCCCCCGGCCCGTCCCCCCGCGCACGCGGATTGACGACTGCCCGACCCTCGTGGCCCCTCTGGGCGGCGCGCTGGTGCCGCCGTTGGCCGACTTCATGCCGCCCGCCCAGGTGATGACCGCCCGGCCCCCCGTGGCCCTGGGCGGCCTGCTGCCGCCGGGTGCGGTCGTGCCCAGCTTGACCCCCGGCGGGAGCGGCGGTGGCGGCGGCGGGGGTGGCGGCGGTGACGGCGGCGGACCGCCCCCGCCACCGGCCCCAATCCCCGAGCCTGCAGCCTGGGCCATGATGGTTTCGGGCTTCGGCCTCATGGGCGTGGCGCTGCGCCTTCGCCCGCGCACAACCCCCCAACCGGCCTGACGTCGCCGCGGCGGCCATCGGGGTGCCCCGCGCGGTATCGGCCCCCGACGTCCGCCGCCACGCCCCCCGCCGGTCCCCCTTCGCCCGCCGAGCCCGGCGCCTGGAGCGATTGGCCTGGCGAGGGGTGATCGGCCCGGCGAGTCCACCGCCCCGATGCCGGCGTCCCGGTCTTGACCGTCCGCCCCCGCGCCTCCTAGATCCTCACCCGGCCGGCGGGCGGGTATGATGTAGTGGTAGCCTGTCAGCCTCCCATGCTGAACGCGCGGGTTCGATTCCCGCTACCCGCTCCAGGCCGGCCTGGACGCAGGCTCGCCCAGAGCAGATAGACGAGCAGCCCCGCCGGCCCGGCCATCAAGGTCAGCGCCAGGCAGCCCAGCATCGGCACGGCCGGCAGGTCGCGCCGGCCCGCGTCTTCGGCCGCCCAGGCACCGGCCCACAGGTCGAAGGCCAGAAGGTGCACCCACGCCCCCAGGATCGCCCCCGGCTGGCCGAACAGCGCTTCGACCCCGCGCAGCGTGGCGAATCCGGCCCCCTCGGGCAGGCCCGGTCCCACCGCCAACCCGCGCACCAGGATGGCGACGTACAGACCTGCCACCAGAGCGGCCGCCACCCGCGCGGCCGCCACCAGGCCCGCCCGACGGACCCGGAACACGGCCACGGCCAAGCACGCCCAGCCCGCCATCGCGAACAGGTTGGCAAGCCCGAACAACAGCTCCGCGTTGGCCATCCCGCATCCTTCCGTGCTACCCCGCTTCGCGTGAACCTCTCTCCGCCTGAGCTTCGCGCCGAGCAAGCGGGGCGGCCCCCGCCGGGGCCACGGGTCGCCCCCATGGTGGCCGCAGGCGGTGCCGAGGCCTGGGCCGTGCTCGAGCGCGCGCGCAAGCGGCGCGAGGCCGGCCTGCCCATCTTCCCGCTCGCCATTGGCCAGCCCGAGGAGCCGCCTCACTCGGCCATCGTCCAGGCGGCCATCCAGGCGCTGCACGCCGGGCGCACGCGCTATTCGCCGCTCCTGGGCGAGCCCGCGCTGCGTCAGGCCGTCGGGCGGGCCCGCGGCTGCGCTCCCGCCCGCGTCGCGGTGCTGCCAGGTGCCCAGCACGCGCTGCTGGCCGCCCTGTCGCTGATCCTGGGCGAGGGTGACGAAGTGGTCACCCCCGACCCCTTCTACGCCACCTATCCCACGACCGTGGCCGCGGCCGGTGGCCGCCTGGTGCCGGTGCCGATGGACGGACCCGACTTCGCCCTCGACGTCGACCGATTGGCCGCGGCCGTCGGGCCACGCACGCGGGCCATCCTGGTCAACACCCCGGCCAACCCCACCGGCCGGGCGCTGGCAGCACCCGCGTGGCAGCGCCTTGCCCAGCTGTGCACGGCCCACGGCCTGTGGCTGGTGGCCGACGAGGTCTATGGCCACCTGATGCACGGGCGCCCCTTCGCTTCGGCCCTGACCCACGGTCCGGCCGAGGCCACGATCGTGATCGACAGCCTGTCCAAGAGCCACGGCATGACGGGTTTCCGCCTGGGCTGGGCGATTGCGCCCGAACGCCTGCTGCCCGCCTTCGAGGAGTGGAGTGCCGCGGCCTTGTTCGGCGTGGCCCAGTTCGTGCAGGATGCGGGCGTGGCGGCCCTCGCCCTGCCCGAAGCGGAGCTCGCTCCCTACCGCACGGGCTTCGCTCGCCGCGCGCGGCTCGCCCTCGAGCGGCTCAAGTCCATCCCCGGCCTCGACGTGGCCCCGCCCGACGGCGGGATGTTCCTGTTCGTGGACGTCCGGCGGATCGCGGCCTCGGACGTGGCCTTCGCGCTGGACCTGCTCGAGGAGGAAGGGGTGGCGGTGATGCCGGGGTCGGGCTTCGGCGCCGCCGGGTGCGGCTTCGTGCGCCTCAGCCTCACGCCGTCCGAGCCGGTGCTGGCCGCCGCCCTCGATCGGCTGGCACGGTTCGTGGCCCGTCGGCGGCCATGAAGATGCAGCGCGCCCTGCTCGTCCTGCCGTTGCTCGCCCTGGGCGCGGCACCGGCCCCGCCGCCCGAGGCCCTGGCCCGGAGTCGGGCCGCGGCCGACGCCTTCCTGGCTGAGCTTCGCCAGGCCCTCGATGCGGCGCTCTCGGCCGGTGGCCCAGCGGCGGCGGTCGAGGCGTGCGCGGCCATCGCCCCGGCCCTGGCCCAGATTCATTCCGAGCGCTCGGGGCTTGCGGTTCGGCGGGTGGCGCTGCGCGTGCGCAATCCCGCCTCGGTGCCGGATGCCTTCGAACGCCAGGCCCTGGAACGCCTGGCCGAGGCCCCCATGGCCCCCGACGGCCGTCAGGCCGAGATCTTCGCCGAGACGGAGGGCGAATTCCGCTACCTGCGCGCCATTCCCACCCAGGGTCCATGCCTCCTGTGCCACGGCCCGGCCGTGGCCCCCGAAGTTCGCGCCGCCATCGCCCAGCACTATCCTCACGACCAGGCCATGGGCTTTCGCGAGGGCGAGCTGCGGGGCGCCGTCGCCATCCGCTGGCCGCGTGCCGACCGCTGAGCCCCAGGTGGATTCACCTTCCCGGCTGACCTAGGGCCGGGCCATGGGCATGCCGCCGGAATGGGCCCCGCAGGCCGCGGTGTGGACGGCCTTTCCCTCCCATCCCGAACTGTGGGGGGATGACCTCGAGCCCGCCCGTCAGGAGGTGGCCGCCCTCGTGCGCCAGCTGGCCGCCACCGTCCCCGTGAAGCTCCTGGCCGCCACCGACGAAGCCACGGCCGCCGCCCGTGCCGCCGTGGGACCGGCGGCCGAAGTGCTCCCCATGCCGTTCGGCGACGTCTGGCTGCGCGACACCGGGCCCCTGTTCCTCGCCCACGGGCAGGCGGTGGCCTTCCGCTTCAACGGCTGGGGGGGCAAGTATCGCCTGGCAGGTGACGACGATCTGGCCGCCCGCCTGGCCGAGGCGGCAGGAGCGGGCCTGTCGCGCTTCGACCTGGTGGCCGAAGGCGGAGCGCTCGACACCGACGGCCGGGGCCTCCTCCTCACCACCGAGCAGTGCCTCCTCAACCCCAACCGCAACCCCGGGCTCGACCGGGCCGACGTCGAGCGGGTGCTGAAGGCGGCACTCGGCATCCGGCGGGTCATCTGGCTGGGCCAGGGCCTGGCCGGCGACCATACGGATGGCCACGTCGACAACTTGGCCCGCTTCGTGACCCCGGGCACGGTCGCCATCCCCTTGCCCGCGGACGACGATCCCAACGCCGAGGCCTTCCTCGACGCGCGCGCGCGCGCGCAGACGGCAGGCCTCCTCGTGCTCGACATGCCGAGCCCCGGTCGGATCGAACGCGACGGCGCGCCGGTGCCCGCCAGCTACATGAACTTCGTGATCGCCAACGGCCAGGTGGTGGCACCGCTCTACGGCGTTCCGGCCGACGCGGCGGCCTTGTCCGCCCTGCGGCGGATCTTCCCCCGCCACCGCGTGACGGGGCTCCCGTCCATGGCCCTGCTGTCGGGCGGCGGCAGCTTCCACTGCATCACCCAGCCCCAACCGGCCGAGGCCGCACGATGAGCCGGCGCGTGAAGGTGGCCGCCCTGCAGCTCGCCTTCACGGACGAGCGCGACCGCGACATCGCGGCCGTGAGGCGCCTCGTCCGCCAGGCGGCCGCCCAAGGCGCTCGGATCGTCCTGCCGCCCGAGCTGTTCGAGGGGCACTATTTCTGCCGCACACAAGACGAAGCGCACTTCGCCCGGGCGGCACCTTGCGCGGAACATCCGGCCGTGCAGGCCATGCAGGCACTGGCCGCGGAACTGCGGCTCGTGATTCCCACAAGCTTCTTTGAGCGCGATGGGCCCCATTACTACAACAGCCTGGCCATGGTGGGCCCCGACGGCCAAGTCATGGGCATCTATCGCAAGAGCCACATTCCGGACGGGCCAGGCTACCAGGAGAAATTCTATTTCCGCCCCGGCAACACCGGCTTTCGCACCTGGAAGACACCCTGGGGGGTGCTGGGTGTCGGCATCTGCTGGGACCAATGGTATCCCGAGACCGCTCGCGCCTTGATGCTGGACGGCGCCGAGATCCTCCTCTTCCCCACCGCCATCGGCAGCGAGCCGCACGATCCCCACCTCGACACCCAGCGCCTGTGGGTGCGCGCCATGGTGGGGCACGCGGTGGCCAACGTCGTGCCCGTGGTGGCGGCCAATCGCGTCGGCACCGAAGGCGGCCAGACCTTCTACGGCTCGAGCTTCGTCTGCGACGAACGTGGCGACATGCTGGCCCAGCTGGGGCGCACGGAGGAAGGCGTGGTCGTGGCCGAACTCGACCTCGACCGGGCGGCCCGCCACCGCGCCGCGTTCGGCTTCTTCCGCGACCGAAGGCCCGACCTCTACCGCCGCCTGGCCGAAGACCGCTGAGGCGGGCCGTCCCCCAGGGGCTGGGCCCTCCGCCGCCCGGACGTCCGGCCATCCCGTCCGGCGGGCAGGGCGGGCCCCGAGTCGTCCGGCTCCCGGCGGCGTGCAGCGTGGCACTCGCCTTGCGGGGGGCTTCAGGTCACGGGCCGGAAGCCGCGCGCCACGACATAGGTCTCCCGCGATTCCTTGCGGCTGGCAGGTGGCTTGGCGTGGCGCACGTCGGCGAACCGGCGCTTGAGTTCGGCCAGCAACTCGGGTTCGGTGCCGCCGGCCAGCAGCTTGGCCACGAACGCCCCCCCGGGCGCCAGCACCTCGACGGCGAGGCCAGCCGCCGCCTCGACGAGCGCCATCGTCCGCAAATGGTCGGTGCGCGCATGGCCCACGGTGTTGGCCGCCATGTCCGACAGGACGAGGTCGACCGGTCCACGGAGCGCCGCGGCCACCGCTTCGGCCGCGTCCGTCTCCAGAAGGTCGAGGCGGAGCACCTCCACCTCCTCGATCGGGGCCATCTCCAGCCGGTCCACGGCCACCACCCGGGCGGCCGGTGCGCGCGCCCGGACCACCTGGCTCCAGCTTCCCGGTGCAGCCCCCAAGTCGAGCACCCCGCGGACCCCGCGCAACAGACCGAAGCGGTCGTCGAGCTCCATGAGCTTGAAGGCCGCACGGGAACGCCAGCCTTCCGCCTGCGCTCGGCGAACGTAAGGATCGGCCAGCTGGCGGCGGATCCAGCGCGCCGACGAGGCCGACCGGGCGCGCACGGGCCGGCGGCCGCCGTCCGCCCCACGGCTCATCCCGCACGCGCAGCCGGCCGAGCCAGGAGCGAGCGCAGGATCCCTTCGCGCAGGCCGCGGTCGGCCACCCGGATCCGGTCCGTCCGGCTGAGGTCGATGAGCGCTTCCAGGATCGCCGCCCCGGCCACCACCAGGTCGGCCCGGTCGGGTCCGATGCCCGGCAGGCGCGCCCGTTCCTCGCGCGGCAGGGCGGCCAGCCGATGGCCCAGCTCCTTGAGCGCCAAGGTCGACGACCACGACCCGTCGATCCGGCGCCGATCATAGACCGTCTGGCCCATCAGCAGGCTGGCGAGCGTGGTCACGGTGCCGGAAGCCCCCAGAAGCTGCAGCTCGCGCTGGGCCACGCGGCGCAGCGCGCCCAGGTGCCGCGCCACCTGCCCCTTCATCCGGAAGAAGGCTTCGAGCCGGGCCATCCGGTCGCCGGGGTCGGGCCCGGCCGTCTCGGCCAGCGACACGACCCCCCAAGGCACGCTGACCCAGCCCCGCATGCGCAGCTCGTCGCCCAGACCCGCGTCGGACAGCCGGCGGGGGCCCCTGGCCCGCTCGAGAAGGACGACCTCGGTCGACCCCCCGCCGATGTCGAACACCAAGGTCTGGGGCGCGGCGTCGTCGATCAAGGGTTGGCAGCCCAGCACGGCCAGCCGGGCCTCCTCGGCCGGCGAAATGACGTCGAGGGCGAGCCCCGTCTCCTTGAACACGCGCTGGACGAACTCCGGTCCGTTGGCCGCCCGCCGGCAGGCCTCGGTGGCGACCGACCGGACTTCCGTCACACCGCGCCGGCGCAGCTTCTCGGCGCACACGGCAAGCGCCGCCACGGCACGATCCATCGCCTCAGGCGACAATCGCCCCGTTTCGCCGAGTCCCTCGCCCAGCCGCACCACGCGCGAGAAGGCGTCCACCACGCGGAAGCCCTCGGGCGTGGGCCGCGCGATGAGAAGGCGGCAGTTGTTGGTGCCGAGATCGATCGCCCCCAACAGGCGCGGCCGCCGCGAGGGCGCCCGCAGCCCCCACTCCAACCCGTCTCCCGGCGTCGCGGTGTTGACGGCCCTGACGGAGGTCAGCGGCGGTCCGATGTCCACCAGGGCATCCTAAACCGTCGGGAAAGGCTCTCAACCCCTCGTCGTCTGGGGTGATACGCCCCCGTCCACGCCGGTGGGGTCGTCGCTTGGGGCGGCGGGTGGCAAACTTCGCAACCGCAGTCGACCCGCTTCACCTTGCCACATCACCCGCTCCCGCCTAGGAACACCGTCGGACGGCCTCGGCGGGGCGGGCATGGCGGAACCCCACGACATCTGGCCTGTACTGCTCTGCGGCGGGGCGGGCACACGGCTGTGGCCCCTCTCGCGGGCCGACATGCCTAAGCAACTCCAGGCGCTCACCCACGAACAGACGATGCTGCAGGCCACCGCGCGGCGCGTGGCGGTCGAGGCGCCGGGCCTGCGCTTCCGGCCGCCGCTCGTGGTGGCCGGCGAAGACCATCGGTTCCTGGTGGCCGACCAACTGGGCGAGGCGGGAATCGAGCCCGCCGCCATCCTCCTCGAGCCCGAAGGGCGCAACACCGCCCCGGCGATCGCCCTGGCAGCCCAGTGGCACCTCGCTCAAGGCCGCCCGGAAGCCCTCCTCCTGGTGATGCCCTCCGACCACCTGATCCGCCACGAGGAAGCGTTTCGCGCCGCCGTCGCCGTGGCGGCCCCGGTGGCCCGCGCGGGGCGGCTCGTCACTTTCGGGGTTCGCCCTTCAGAGCCGGCCACCGGCTACGGCTACATCGAGGCCGAAGGACAGGGCGCGGTGCGGAGCGTCCGGCGCTTCGTCGAGAAACCCGACGCGGCGACGGCGGCGCGCTACCTGGCCCAGGGCCTCATGTGGAACGCGGGGATCTTCCTCATGCGGGCCGACGCCTTCCTGAAGGCCCTGGCGGCGCACGCGCCCGACGTGGCCTCCCGCTGCCGAAAGGCCGCCACGTTCCGCACGGAAGGGCCGTTCGTTCGCCCGGACCGCGACGCCTTCGTGGCGGTGCCCGCCATCAGCGTCGACTACGCCGTGATGGAACGGGCCGACAACGTGGCCGTCGTGCCGGTCGAAATGGGCTGGTCGGACGTGGGCTCGTGGGATGCGCTGTGGCGGGTGCTGGCGACGGACGCCGACGGAAACGTGGTGCGCGGGGCGGGCACGCTCATCGACTGTCGGGACAGCCTGGTGCGCAACGACGGCGGCCCGTTCGTCGCGGCCTTGGGTCTTGAGGGCATGGTCGTCGTGTCGACGGCCGACGCGGTGCTGATCGCCCCCCGCGGCCGGACCGAGGAGATCCGCCGCGTCGTGGAGCGGATCGAGGCGGACGGCCTCGACCTTGCGCGCGCCAGCGCCGAGGTGCGCCGGCCCTGGGGGAGCTTCCGCTCGCTGGGCCGCGGCCAGGGTTGGCAGGTCAAGCGGATCGCGGTGCGGCCCGGCTACAAGCTCAGCCTGCAAAAGCACGCCCACCGCGCCGAGACCTGGGTGGTGGCCGCCGGCCGCGCCATCGTGACGGTGGATGACGAAGTGCGGGAACTGGGGCAGGGCGAAAGCGTCCACATCCCGGTGGGCGCGGTCCACCGCTTGGAAAATCCCGGGCCCCAGGTCCTCGAACTCATCGAGGTCCAGCAGGGCCTCTACCTGGGCGAGGACGACATCGTCCGCCTGGCCGACGCCTACGGGCGCGCTTCCACTTGAGCGACCGGTCGGCCACGCCCCAGCCGCTCCCGGACGAGCCGAAGGTCATGGGCCACCATCTCCCGCACCATCTCCTCGAGCGTCGTCCGGCTGGTCCAGCCGAGCTCGCGGTGGGCCTTGCGCGGATCGCCCATCAGGCGGTCGACTTCGGTCGGGCGGAAATAGGCCGGATCGACCGCCACGAGGACCTGGCCCGTCCGCTCGCAGCGGCCCACTTCCGACACGCCCTTGCCTTCCCAAACGATGCGCCGGCCGACCTCGGCGAACGCCAGCTCGACGAAGCGCCGCACGCTCGTCATCCGCCCGGTCGCCAGGACCCAGTCGTCGGGACGAGGATGCTGCAGGATCCGCCACATGCCTTCGGCATAGTCCCGAGCATGGCCCCAGTCGCGCTCGGCATCCAGGTTCCCAAGCCAGAGGGTCTTCTGCAATCCGGCCTCGATCGCGGCCACTGCGCGCGTGATCTTCCGGGTCACGAAGGTCTCGCCACGGATGGGGCTTTCGTGGTTGAACAGGATGCCGTTGGCCGCAAAGATGCCATAGGCCTCCCGATAGTTCACCGTGACCCAAAAGGCATACAACTTGGCCGCCGCATAGGGGCTGCGGGGACGAAAAGGCGTCGTTTCCGATTGCGGAAACTCAGGCGCGTTGCCGTAAAGCTCCGACGTCGAGGCCTGATAGAAACGAACGGAGCGTTCGAGCTTGAGGATCCGGATCGCCTCGAGCAAGCGCAGGGTGCCCAACGCATCGGCGTTGGCCGTATATTCGGGCGTCTCGAAGCTCACGGCAACGTGGCTCTGGGCGGCCAGGTTGTAGATTTCGTCGGGCTGGGTCTCCTGCACCAACCGGACGAGGTTAGTGGCGTCCGTCATGTCCCCAAAGTGCAGATGGAACCGGCTGTCGCCTTCGTGGCGGTCCTTGAACAGGTGATCGACCCTTCCCGTGTTGAAGGAAGAGGATCGGCGCTTGACACCATGGACGACGTACCCCTTCTCGAGAAGCAGTTCGGCGAGATAGGCGCCGTCCTGACCCGTGACTCCGGTGATCAACGCCGTTTTCATGAACTCTACCGCTTCTTTGGCTCGTCCATCGATCGCTCTAGCTGGGTGGCGGAGGACTGTCCATCGGCCCGCGCCATCAGGGCGGCCAGCCCGCCGCGTCCGCAGCAGCCGGCCGCCCGTCGGCCGGGCCGGGTGCGGCGGCCATGCCGGGTGCGGCGGCCATGAAGGTGTTCCTCACGGGCGGCAGCGGGATGGTCGGGCGCAACCTGCGCGAGACCGCCCCGCCCGACGCCGAGATCGTGGCGCCCACCCGGCACGAGGTCGACTTGACCGACCCGCCGGCCGTCCAACGCGCGCTCGACGCGGCGGCCCCCGACCTCGTCATCCACGCAGCCGGACGCGTGGGCGGGATCGCGGCCAACATGGCCGACCAGGCCGGGTTCCTCGTCGAGAACCTCCGGATGGGTCTCGCCGTCCTCGAAGCGGCGCACCGGGCGGGCGTGCGCTGCCTCAACCTCGCAAGCTCGTGCATCTATCCGCCCGAGGCGCCGATCCCCTTCACCGAGGACCGCCTGCTGACCGGCACTCTCGAACCCACCAACGAGGGCTACGCGCTGGCGAAGCTCTCGGTCGTGCGGCTGGGGCGCTACCTCAACCAGGCCTCAGGAGCGGCCCGCATCAAGTCGCTCGTGCCGTGCAACCTGTTCGGCCGTCATGACAATTTCGATCCCACGACCGCCCACCTGGTCCCCGCCGCCCTGCGCAAGGTGCACGAAGCGCACGCCCGCGGCGGCGACGTCGTGGTCTGGGGCGACGGCTCGGCCCGGCGGGAGTTCCTCTACGCGGGCGACGCCGCCCGGATGATCTGGCACGCGGTGGCCCGCTTCGACGACCTGCCGGAGGTGATGAACCTCGGGGCCGGGACGGATCACACCATCCTCGAATATTACCAATCCGCGGCCCGAGTCGTCGGCTGGCGGGGCCGGTTCCAGTTCGACCATTCCCGCCCCGTCGGCATGCGCCGCAAGCTCGTCAGCGTCGAATGGCAGCGGCGGCTGGGCTTCCCCGAACCGCGCCCGCTCGACGAAGGCCTGGCCCTCACCTACCGCTTCTTCCTGGAACGCCACGCCGCATGACAACGCGACTTCCCCTCGCCACCTCCACCTGGGACGACGCCGAGCGCGCCGCGATCCAACGCGTCGTCGCCTCCGACCAGTTCACCATGGGGGCGGAGGTGCGCGCGTTCGAGGAGGAGTTCGCGCGGGCCTTCGGCGCTCGCCATGCCGTCATGGTGAACTCGGGCTCGTCCGCCAACCTTCTGATGGTGGCGGCCCTGTTCTTCACCGAGGACGCCGGCCGTCGGCTGCGACCCGGCGACGAAGCGATCGTTCCCGCCGTCTCGTGGAGCACCACCTACTATCCTCTCCATCAGTACGGGCTCCGCCTGAAATTCGTGGACGTCGATCTCGAAACACTGAATTTCGACCTCGACCAGCTGGCCGCCGCCGTCGACGACCGCACGCGCCTGGTCTTCGCCGTCAACCTGCTGGGCAATCCGAACGACTTCGACCGGATCGGCGGGATCCTGTCCGATCGGCCCATCACGCTCATCGAGGACAACTGTGAATCGATGGGGGCCGAGTTCGCCGGCCGGAAGACGGGCACCTTCGGGGTGATGGGCAGCTTCAGCACCTTCTTCTCCCACCACATCTCGACGATGGAAGGGGGGGTGATCGTCACCGACGACGAGGAACTCCACCACATCCTGCTGTGTCTTCGCGCCCATGGCTGGACTCGCAACCTTCCCGCCGAAAACCGGGTGACCGGCCGCAAGAGTCCGGATCCCTTCGAGGAAAGCTTCCGGTTCGTCCTGCCCGGCTACAACGTGCGTCCCCTGGAACTCGAAGGGGCCATCGGGCGGGAGCAGCTCAAGAAGCTCGACCGGTTCGTGGCGGCCCGGCGGCGCAACGCGCGGCACTGGGCGGAGCGGATGTCGGGCCATCCGCGCCTCATGATCCAGCGGGAGCTGGGGTGCAGCAGCTGGTTCGGCTTTTCCCTCGTCTGTCGGCCGGGCGCCGGGCTCGACCGTGCCCAGGTCCGCCGTGTGCTGGAAGCCAACGGTGTCGACACGCGGCCCATCGTGGCCGGCAACTTCCTGCGCAACCCGGTGGTGCGCTACTTCGACTACGAGGTGGCCGGCAACCTTAAGAACGCCGACTGGATCCACGACAACGGGCTCTTCGTCGGCAACCATCACTACGACATGCCCGACACCATCGACGCCGTGGCCGACTTGCTCTGGACGCTCTGACCAGGTGCCGGCGCGACATGCCTCGGACCATCGTCGTCCTCCACGGTGGGTTGGGCAACCAGCTGTTCCAGCTGTTCATCGGTGAGGCCTTGGCGCGGACGACGCGATCGGAGCTCGCCCTCTACGACGGCGTGCTGCACCGCTACGCCGTCCCGCACGTCGTCGAAGTGGGCCCGCTCGTCCCCGACCTCGACCGTCGCCTGCGGCTCACCCTGGTCGAGCGGCGGCTCGCCCGCGCCCGCCTTCCCAAGGCGCTCGCGCGCCTGCGGGGCAAGGAGGCGATCCTGCGGCTGGGCCCGCTGAAGCTGGTCGACGGTTACTTCCAGCAGGATCCCGCCCGTTGGGGCATCCCCGCGCTGGTGGGGTGCGCGATTCTCGAGGAATGGCGGGCTCGGCTGCGGCTGCCGCCGCCGCGGGCCGGAACGACCCTGCACCACGTCCGCCTGAGGGACTTCTTCCGGACGCCGCAGGAGGCCGAGGCCCACGCCGAGCGGCGCGTTCGCGCGGCCGGCCCCGGGGTGTTCATGAGCGACGACGACGGGCTATTGGGTCGCGTGCTTGGCCGGCACGGGCGGCACGCGGACCTGGTGCCGAGCGCCGGCGGGTCGGCCTGGGAAGCCCTGCGGATGATGGCCGGCTTCGACACCATCGAGACGAACGGCTCGACGCTGGCAGTTTGGGCGGCTCTTCTGGCGGGCGGCCGGATCCGCACGACCGTGGTCGGCCACGCGGCCTTCGCGCGCGCCCTGGGCGCCGCGGCCGAGCCCGCCACGGCGATCCGCACATGACCGGTGTCAAGGGCCGCACAGACGAGGTTGACACGTCGATTCGCGAACACCGCCCCGGGACACCCCCCAGTCCACTCCTGGCGGATGTCGAGACGGCCGGCCAAGGATTCGGGCCGGCTCCGACCGCTCCGACGCGCGTCCGCCGTAGCGGCCCGGCGAGCCCGCCCGACGCGACGCACGCCCCCCCGGAGTCGAAGGCCTCTCCCCCTGACCAGTCGGGCGACGGAGGCGAGCACCCCATCAGCCTTCTCGGAATTCCTCAAGCAGGGCCAGCCGGCCCCTCGGCGCCCTGAGTTTCTTCCGGGCTCCGCGAGATTTGGCCGATGATCCTGTTCTCCCTCTTCAACACTGGTCTCGCCATGATGAACGCCTCGGCTTTCTTGTTGCTGGCCGTCACTCCCTCTTTGTCCAACTACATTCTCTGCTCCACGATCCATAGTGCCGCCTCGTGGGTCTATTTGTGGCTCGTGCCGGCGGCGGCCCAGTATTCGTTTGAAAGGATCGCCGCCGTCAGGGTCGCGCAGACGATGATCTTCGGCCTTGCGACGCTCGCGCTGGCGGTATTTTCGCCCACGCTGATGGGCTTGATGTTCTTTGTCATTCTCCTGATGGAATTTCTGGCAAGCCCTTCGTTCCTGATCGTCTTTCAATCACGAACCGCAAGATATCTGAAAATGGACTTTGTGCGGAACGTGGCGACGTCCTGTTTCCTTCTCGTGAACATCGTCAAGTTCGGCGGTGTCCCCGAACTCCATGCCCTGACCGGCGCGATCGTCAACGTCGCCGTGGCCGCCTTTCTGTGGACGACTGGTTGGCTTCCCTTCGTCCCGGTCAGGGCGGTCCCGCGAGGCGAGGTCGGGCGCCTCGCCATTCAGGCCGTTCGCTCAGGGCAAGCCCGCGCGTTGGTCGCGGCACGGATGCTCGAGGTCACCGTGGTCGTGCTCTTGAATAGTCTCGGGACCATCGGAACTCTTCTCAGCTTCCGCCTGGGCATGGCGGTCTCGGGCGGCATTTCGCTGCTCGCACGGCACTATGCGACGACGATGCTCGTGACCTTGCAACTGGCGGCGTTTGGGGCGGCCTCGGCCCTGGTCGTGGTCGCTGCCGACACCGGCCTCGCCAGGGTGGCCCCCGCGATCGCGCAAATCGGGCCGTGGTCCTTCCTGTGGACGGCCCCCTGGGTCGTCGGATGCACGATCCTTCAGGCTATCGGGCTTCGGGACCGGCCAGGAGTTGTGCCCGGTGTGCAACCGACCGCCGGAGAATCGGCCGCTGCGCGCGAGCGGTGGCGCCAGTCGTCGCGGACGGAAGCCTAAGGCCTGACCGTTGGATGCCGAGGGCGACGCCATCGCGGCGCGGCGACGTCGAGCAGACCGGCCGCGACCGACGCCGTTCCCCCGAACGGCCGGTTTGGTCCAGCGCCCGTGCGGCCCATCCGCCGTGGGGCCGAGAACGGCCACCCGGCCGGCCCCCGGGCAGGGCCCCAGCAAGCGATGTTCCGTTCAGGATGGCTCGCCCGACGGTCGTCTCAGCTTAAGGTGAGTCCTACCGACGACGCCTGGAAACAGCACCACGGCGACCCCGACGGCGGTCGGAGGAAGCAGGGCGGCCGCCACGAGCACCAAAAGCGGGTCGGGGCGGGCCGGGCGAGAAAGCGGTGTCGGCGGCTGGATAATGTCGAACATGAAAACAGGGGTCGCCTCCAAGCGGAGTTGCTGCTGCTCAAGAAATTCCACGAAGGACGCTAAGGCCTCCAAGGTTCTCGGCTGTTCCTCTTCCGTCGTCCTTGTGTCCAGGAATGCTAAGGTCTCTGAAATCTCTCGTAGTTGGTCTTCCCGGAATGCTCTGTTTGTCTCCTCGATGGTCCATTGCAGGAGCCGGATCGACCGCTGCGGTCGTTCCGTCAGAAAGGAAATCTCCCGAAAGCTTTGCTCCTTGATGTCGATGACGAACTTCTCGTCCAGCGCCTCCCGGATGTCGTCCAAGGTCGGCCTCGCATCGGCGCCGACCAGTCCGAACAGCCGACCTAGGCGCGCAGAGATACCCCGGTCCGGACGCCAAGTGCCGGCCTCCTCGTCCCACCGCTCCGGCAGGAGATCCTTCACCAGTTCCTCGTTCCTCAGGAAACTCGCCGCGAAGCGGTTCGACCGCCAATAGATGTCGGCGCGACGAAGGTCGTCTGGGGCAACGCCGCCCAGGATTGACGCCAGTCCACCGACGTTCGACAACCCGGTGAGGCGAGGGGTGACGATCCCGCCCGTCTTCGGCCCCAGAACCGCCGTCGCCGAATACCAGCGTGTGGCGATCGAAAGGTAGAGGGAGCCGGCAAGAAGGCCGCAAGCGCTGGCGATCGCCATCGCCCGCCAGGCCGCCATCAGCTGCAGGATCAATCCCGACAGGGAGCTTGGAGCGGTCATCCGTTCTGTCCGCTCAGGCGATCTGCGCTCGACGTGCCGGCCGCGACGCGGTGAGAGGCTAGTCCGAACATCAACCACGGGACCGGGAGCGAATGCGGGCCGGTGAGCCCGACGATCAGGAAAGCGGTCGACCACAGGGCGACCGAGGCGGCCAGGTCCCGCCGGCTGGCCGTTCTGGCCCGACCCAAGACCGCCAGCAGCAATGTCGCCCCCACGGCCAGACCGAGAATGCCCGTCTCGGTCGTCCAAGCCGGAAGCCAACCATGGGGTTTGAGGTTGCCGAACCGGTTGCGCTCAAAGTCGACGAGGTTGAGGAGGGGATCGTTGTCGAGCACGCGTCGGACCGCCGTTTCGCCCCGCCCGAGGCCGGTGCCGAGCAGCGGCAGGCTGGCCGTGTACTCGAAACCGGCCAGGCTCGTCATCAGTCGCGCCGAGCCCAAGCGCAGAACATCCGTTAGTCGAAGGTCACCCTCCACGGCCCGTGCCATAACGAGGCTTGCTACCTGAAGGTTCCGAGGTGCGTCAGCCGAGACGGTCTCGAAACCTCGGTTCCTTGCCATCTGGAAGGAGACGACCAGCCCGACCGCCAAGGCCGCGGCCAACAACACGCGAGCACGACCAGATAGGAGGAAAAAAGCGTACAATCCAAGCAGAGTCATCATCAAGACGATACCGATGACGCTCCGATTGACAAGAACCACTATCGCCAGCGTGACAAGCGACAACATCCAGAAAACAAGGGTCGGAAGCCGGCGGTCTCGGTGCCAGGCGACGCAAAACGCCACGAAAAGAGCAAGGATTTTCGCCGCATACGCAGGCTCGGGCGTGAACATCACGACACCGCGACCGAGCGTCAGCAGGCCTTCCTCGTAGCGACCGATGAGCCTGCCCAAGAGGTCGTGCAGGAAGGACGGCACTTTGCCTAAGTACTGAAGAGTGCCCAAGGTCAGGTAGGCTGCACCGCAGAAAAATACGGACGCGGGCTGCACCTGATCCAGCCGCCCCCAGATATAGACGAAGAGAATTATTGGCGCCAAGAATGCCGCGGTCTGTAAACCCACCGATGTGGCGGAAATGTTCATGCCAAGGACCGCCAACAACGCGAAGGCCAATCCAAAGAAGATGAGCGCCAGGGACGCCCGACTGACAAAGTCCCACCGAAACCCGTAGATGAGGATGCCGACAAGGGCGGCCATAGCCGCAAGAGGCTGGGTCTCGGCGTCGCCCAGCGGCAGAATTCGGAAAAAGGGAAAGAAGGACAATATGATAATGCAGTTGGTCAGGAACTGCTCGCCGGCGGACCTCGTGGTCGCCACCGGCAAGGCGCCCGCGGCGATCGCCGACCTGGTCATCGCCGGAGGACCGGCAGGCGAGCCCAGCTCGCCGATGTCGTCACGTGCTTGAGAAGCCCGGAAACGCCGTTTGAAAGGAATAACCCGATGGCATTCCAGAACGCAATCCTCTCACATCTTCGATAGATGTCCCAGGTCTGGCCCCAGGACCGCAGCTTCACGCTCGAGAGCGAACCGGGCGTGAGCCGGTAGCGGGCGAGGTCGTCGCGGATCCCGACCGCCCAGCGGCCGGGCCGCAGGAGCGACAGCCACGTCGCATAGTCGTCGTGGCCGGTCCGGACCATGGCGAACCGGCCGGTCCGCGCGCGATCGACCACGCAGGTGAGCGTGCCGATCACGTTGCTGCGCAAGAGCTCCCGGTAGGTGACCGACCGAGGCACGGCGACCAGCGGCCCCGCCCGTTCGGGGTCGGAGCGGAACCGGCGGTAACCGCCAAAACAGATGGCGGCGTCGCAACGCCTGAGAGCATCGATCTGCCTCTCGATCTTGTGGGCAAGCCAGAGGTCGTCGGCGTCGAGGAAGGCCACGTACCGGCCCCGCGCCGCATCCAGCGCCACGGTCCGCGCCACGGCACAGCCCCCGTTGCGGCCCAGCGCGATGAGACGCACCCGGGGGTCGGCGGCCGCGATCCGGCGGACGACTTCCCTCGTGGCGTCGGTCGAGGCATCATCAACGACCACGACCTCGAGATGAGGGTAGGTCTGCGCAAGAGCCGAAGCGATCGCCTGGGCGATCGTGTCGGCCCGGTTCCAGGCCGGCATGATGACCGAGACGAGCCCCTCCTCGAGCTCGGTGCTCATGCGCGCCCCGGCCCCATCCCGAACTCGGCCCGCAGCATCCGCCGCAGCCCCTCCCGAAGGTCGTACGGCGGCACGAAGCCCGCCTGGCGCGCGCGCTCGGCCGAATACTGGGTGTTGGCGCAGAACTTGAAGATACGTTCGGAGGTGATCCCGAACTCCCGCCCCAGGACACGGCTCGCCGCGTCGAACAGACGACCCGCCGCCAACGCCGCGGACCGCGGCAAGCGCAGGTCGGTTCGCGGGCGCAAGCCCGTTTCCGCGCGGATGAACGCCACCAGCTCGTTCATCGACATGTCGGGCTTGTCGGCGTAGTTGAACACGTGGACGCCCGGGTCGAGGCCGCGCACGAAGAGCAGGAAGGCCGCCACGTTCTCGACGTAGGCCATCGACTTCCGGTTGCCCCCGTCGCCGATCATCAGGAACGGCCCGTTGACGACCTGGTTGGCGAGGTTCCAGACGTTGCCGCGATTGCCGGGCCCGAAGATGACGGTCGGCCGGACGATGACCAGCGCGACGTCCGGCTCGGCGGCCGCCCACGACCGCAGCAGCCGCTCCCCTTCCGCCTTCGATTCGCCGTAAGGATTGATGGGCCGGCCCGCGAAGTCCTCGTCCACCTCCCCCGGCGTGGGACCGTAGACCGAGCAACTGGACACGAACACCAACCGCCGGATGCCGATCTCCCGGCAGGCGGCGATCACGTTGGCCACGCCGTCCACGTTCACCTCGCGATACCGCGACCGCGGGCGCACGTTGTCGCGCCACTCGGCCGCCAGCAGGAGCACGTGGTGCGCATCCATGAGGGCCGCCGGCAGGGTGTCGGGGCGCGTGATGTCGGCATGACGATAGGGCCCAGGCACCTCCGGACCGGGCGGGACGACGTCGACGTTGACCGCGGGCTCCCCGCGCTCGGCCAGCTGGCGCATCACGGCGCGGCCGACGAAGCCGCTGCCGCCGATCACCGCCGTCACCCCCGATGCGTCCCCACCCTCCGCCCCTGCCATTCCACCTCCGGTCGCTGCGCCGGCGCCGGGCGCCCACTCGCCCGGGGCGAAGGTCGCACCCCCGCGCCGGGGTCACGCGTCGAAAACCCTGACCACCCCAGCGTCGTCAACGGACGGCGCCCCCGCGCTGGGGTCACGCCTTCCGCCAGCGTCGGCCGCGAGGCCCGGCGGGCCCGCCGCCGCGCCGGATCCCCTTCGGCCAGACCTGCCTCGGTGCGCGCTAGCAGGTCGCGGCGTCGGCGGCGAGATGGCGGCGATAGGCGGGAAGGGTCAGGAACTCGGGCAGCTCCTCGGCCAGCACCAGCCCGCGCAGCAGCTCCGCCGCCTCGGTGTAGCGGCCGGTCGAGAAGAAATTGTCGCCCACCTCGTGCCGCCAGACATCCAGCTGCCGGGCGATCTCGGTTTCGATGAGCGCCGCCGTCACCTCCTCTCCCGTGTCCAACCGCACCCCGTGCCGGCGCCACTGCCACAGCTGGGCCCGCGCGATCTCGGCCGTGGCGGCATCCTCCATCAGATGGTGCAGCGGCACCGCCCCCTGGCCCCGGAGCCACGCCGCCATGTAGCCGATGGCCACGTTCACGTTGAGGGCAAGCCCCTCGCGCGTGCGCGGGCCGGTACAGGGGGTGACCAGCGCTTCGGCCGTGACCTCTCCCGATGGCATCCGGTCGAGCTGGTTGGGGCCGGGCATCAGCGCATCGAACACCGCCTTCGCGACCGAAACCAGCGCCGGATGCGCCACCCAGGTCCCGTCGTGGCCGAGGCGGGCCTCGCGTTCCTTGTCGGCCCGCACTTGGGCGAAGGCCGCCTCGTTGCGTGCCGGATCCTCCTTGACGGGAATGAAGGCGCTCATGCCGCCCATCGCATGGGCGCCGCGCCGATGACAGGTGCGGATCACGTGCCGGGCATAGGCGTCCATGAACGGCACCGTCATCGTCACGACCGACCGGTCGGGCAGGACCTTCGTGGGGTCGTGCGCAAACGTCTTGATGTAACTGAAGATATAGTCCCAGCGCCCGCAGTTGAGCCCGACAGCATGGTCGCGCAGTTCGAAGAGGATCTCGTCGGCCATGAACGCCGCAGGCAGCGTCTCGATCAGCACCGTGGCCCGGATCGTGCCCACGGGCAGGCCGAGCTCGGATTCGGCCGCCACGAACAGGTCCCGCCACAGGCGCGCTTCCTCGTAATGTTCGAGCTTGGGAAGGTAAAGGTAGGGCCCCGTGCCCGCCGCCAGCAGTGCCCGTGCGTTGTGGAACACATACAGGCCGAAATCGACGAACGCGCCGGCCATCTCCTCGCCGTCCACCACGAGGTGGGCCTCGGGCAGGTGCAGCCCCCGGGGCCGGAAGATGAGGACGGCGGGATCCGCCACCAGCCGATAGGACTTGCCCTTCTCCTCGTGCGCGATGGTGCGGGCCACGGCGTCCCGCAGGTTGACCTGCCCCCCCACCACGTTGGCCCAGGTGGGCGAGGTCGCGTCCTCCATGCAGGCCATGAAGCACCGCGCACCCGAGTTGAGCGCGTTGATGATCATCTTCCGGTCGCAGGGGCCCGTGATCTCGACCCGACGATCCACGAGGTCGGGGGGGGCCGGCCGTACGCGCCAGTCGCTGGCGCGGATCGCGGCCGTCTCGGGCGGGAAGTCGAGCGGCGCCCCCAGCGCCCAGCGGCGCCGGCGCTCGGCACGGGCGGCCAGCAGGGCCCGGCGGGTGGGATCGAACCGCCGATGCAGCCGCGCCAGCCACGCAAGCGCGTCCGACGTCAGAATTTCCGCCTGCCCGGGAACGGCCGGCCCCCGCACCTCGACAGCACCTACGGTCATGGCTCCTCCTCAGTCGCGCTCGAGTTCGTACGGGGTCAGGCCCCGGCCCAGCGAGTCGAGGCGAATGGCCGCCCCCTCGGGCGGGGCGGCGCGCTGGCGGCAGGGGTGGCGCCGGCAACGCGTGCACCCGGGGCCCAGCGGCACCGGCCGCACCTGCGACAGGTCGGCGCCGGCCGCATAGACGAGGCGGGCCGCGTGGTCGAGGGCGCAGGCAAGGGCGATCGCGAAGGTCGGCCGCTCTGCCCCCCAGGGGGTCACCTGCGGGCGGACGGTACGGGCGATGGTGAAGATCCGCGTGCCGTCCTCGGTCTCGGCCACCTGGGTCAGGATCCGGCCCGGCTGGGCGAACGCCTCCCAGAGGATCCACAGCGGACATTGCCCACCTTCGGCCGCGAACGGCAGCGGGGCGGCGGACAAGCGCTTCGAGATCTGCCCCGCCCGGTCGGCACGGATCATCATGAAGGGGATGCCGCGCGCGCCGGGTCGCTGCAGCGTGGTGAGCCGGTGGGCCACCTGCTCGAACCCGGCCGAAAAGCGCGCCTGCAGGAGCTCGAGGTCCCACGCCAGGCTCTCGGCCGCGGCCAGGAACCGGGCATAGGGCATCATCAGCGCCCCCGCCCAATAGTTGGCGAGGTTGAGGTGCAGCAGTTCGGCCGCGACGGGGCCGGCAGGGGCGATCAGGGGCCGGGCGGCGGCGATCTCGGCTTCCACGAGCGGCCGGGCCTCGAGCTCGGCCAACTGGACGGCCAGTTGGAACGTGCGCGACGCCTGGTCGAGCGCTTCCGAGATGAACAGCTGCCGGGCATGGACATCGAGGCGGCGCAGCCGGTCGGGCATCACGTCGACGGGCAGCACGCGCACCACCAGCCCGTGGCGCACGCGCAGCCGCTCGCGGATGGCGGCCTCGAGCGGGAGGCCCGACAGGCGCAGCTCGTCGGCCAGGGCCTCGGCGTGCGCATCGAGCTCGGCGAAATGGTTCTGCCGGGCGAGCAAGTGGGTGCGCACGGCGGCCAGCGGGGCAGCGGGCGGCGCAGGCCGGGGCGCCTCGCGCTCGGCGGCCAGCGACAGCAGGGCGGCCGCGATCTGCGGGTGGGAATCGGCGAACTCGCGCGCTTCCGCCCGGCTGATGGGCTGGGCGGTGCGGCCCGCCAGGGCGCTCAACAGATCGTCGGCCTGCCGGTCGGCGCTGGCCCCGGTCAGCTCCTTGAGGTCGACGTCGTGGGCCTGGGCCAGGCGCAGCAGCACCGCCGCGGTCAAGGGGCGCTGGTTGCGTTCGAGGAGGTTGAGGTACGAGGCCGAGAGGCCGAGGCTTTCGGCCATGCGCGCCTGACTGAGGCCGAGGCGCAGGCGCAGGCGGCGCAGGCGGCCACCGGCGAACAGCTTGCCCGACCGTGCGCCGGGCAATCCGGTAAAGTCGTTGACAGCTTGACCAGCGCCGGCGGTCAAACCCGCACCTGCTGACACGATTTGCCGCCGTTCATGTATGGCTTCGTTGACGAGCCCGCGGCGGTGCGTCAAGCACGCGCCGCAGCCACGGAGACCCCGACCATGACGTTCGAGGAACTCGTCCAGGCCCCGGCGGGCCGTTTCGCGGGCATCGTCCGCCCCTACGCGCCGGCCGACGTCCTGCGCCTTCGAGGATCGCTGGCCATCGAGCACACGCTCGCCCGCCGCGGCGCCGAGAAGCTCTGGAACCTCCTGCATACCGAGCCCTACGTCCACGCGCTCGGCGCGGTCACGGGCAACCAGGCCATGCAGATGGTCCGCGCAGGGCTGAAGGCCATCTACCTGTCGGGCTGGCAGGTGGCGGCGGATGCCAACACCGCAGGCCAGATGTATCCCGACCAGTCGCTCTACCCCGCCAACGCCGGCCCGGAACTGTGCCGGCGCATCAACCGCACGCTCCAGCGCGCCGACCAGATCGAGCACGCCGAAGGCGGCGCCCAGCGCGACTGGTTCGCCCCCATCGTGGCGGACGCCGAGGCAGGCTTCGGCGGGCCGCTCAACTGCTTCGAGATCATGAAGGCCTACATCGAGGCGGGTGCGGCTGGAGTCCACTTCGAAGACCAACTGGCCTCCGAGAAGAAGTGCGGCCACCTGGGCGGCAAGGTGCTGATCCCCACCCAAGCCCACATCCGCAACCTGTGCGCCGCACGCCTGGCCGCCGACGTCATGGGCGTGCCCACCCTGATCGTCGCGCGCACCGACGCCGAATCGGCTCTCCTGCTCACCTCCGACGTCGACGAGCGCGACCGCGCCTTCATCACGGGCGAGCGCACGCCCGAAGGCTTCTTCCGGCTGAAGCCCGGCACGGGCCTCGAGCATTGCATCGCCCGCGGCCTGGCCTTCGCCCCTTATGCCGACCTGCTGTGGTGGGAGACCTCAAAGCCCAACCTCGAGGAAGCCCGCCGCTTCGCCGAGGCCATCCACGCGCGGTTCCCGGGCAAGCTGCTCGCCTACAACTGCTCGCCGAGCTTCAACTGGGAACGCAACCTCGACCGCGACACCATCGCCCGCTTCCAACGCGAACTGGGGGCGATGGGCTACAAGTTCCAGTTCGTGACGCTGGCGGGGTTCCACAGCCTGAACCACGCCATGTTCGAACTGGCGCTGGGCTACCGCGACCGCGGGATGGCGGCCTATTCCGAGCTCCAACAGGCCGAATTCGCGAGCGAAGCCAAGGGCTACACCGCCACGCGCCACCAGCGCGAGGTGGGCACCGGCTACTTCGACCTGGTGGCCGAGACCCTCTCGGGCGGCACGGCCTCGACCACGGCGCTGAAGGAATCGACCGAAGCCGCCCAGTTCGAAAAGGCGGCCTGAACCGATCGGTGGGGAGGAAGCGCGCCCGCCCGTTCGCGGCGGGCGCGCTCATGTTCCGTCGGCTTCCCCTGCCCCATGGTCTCGGTTAACCCCGGCCGCATGAACACCCCGGTGCCCCTTCCGCTTCGCTCGGCGGGCGCCCTGTGGCTTCTGGGCTGCGGCCAGATGGGCGGGGCTCTTCTCGAGCGCTGGCTTGGCGTCGGTCTGCCCGCCGCGGCCGTGGTCGCCATCGATCCCGCCCCGCGCGCCGCACCGGCCCGGACGACGCCCCGGGCCGACCTGCCGGCCCGCGGCCCCGACCCCGCCGTGGTGGTGCTGGCGGTCAAGCCTCAAAACCTCGCCGACGTCGCACCCCCTCTGGCCGCCCGCCTGGCCGCCCGCCGCCCGCTCCTCGTCTCGATGCTGGCGGGCGTGCGCTTGCCCACGCTGTCGGGGCTCTTCCCCGGTTGGCCGCTCGCCCGGATCATGCCCAACCTGCCCGCCCGCGTGGGCCGCGGCATCACGGCCGTCCTCGCCCCCGGCCTGTCGCCCGCCGAGCGGGCCCTCCTCGACTGGCTCCTCGGGACGACCGGCGCGGTCGTGGAGCTCCAGGACGAAACGCGCTTCGATGCGGTCACGGCCGTCTCGGGCTCGGGCCCGGCCTTCCTGTGCCGCTTCATCGAGGCGCTGGCCGGCGCGGGCGAGGCCGCCGGCCTCGATGCCGCCATCTCCCGCGCCCTGGCGCGCGAGACCGTGCTGGGCACGGCGGCCTTGCTCACGGCCGAAGGGCTCGATCCGGCCACGTTGCGCCAGCGCGTGACCAGCCCGGGCGGCACCACCGAAGCGGGTCTCGACGCGCTGGACGGTGACGGAGCCCTGTCGGCGCTGCTGCGCGCCACCGTCCGCGCGGCGACCGAACGGGCCCGTCAGTTGGCCCACGACGCCGCCGCCCGCTCGCCCCAGGACACGACCCGGATCCACGCATGAGCGGGGATCCAGCCGTCCTCGAGGCCTGGCTCGCCGTCATCGCCCGCGACGGGTGGCGGGCCGCCGTTCCCGAGGCGGCGGCCGCGCAGGCGGGCCTGTCGGTGGGTGGGCTCATGGCCGAGGTGGCCGACCGGTACGACGCGCTGGCCACCCTGCTGCGCACCTTGGGCCAGGCCTCCGCCAGGGCGGCCGCCCAGGCGACGGGCTCCGTGCGCGAGCGCCTGTTCGACGGCATCATGGCGGGGTTCGACCGCCTGCAGCCCCACCGGGCGGCCGTGGCGGCGATCGTGGCGGCCCGCGATCCAGCCGTGCCGCCGCTGGTCGCCGTCGAAGGTGTGGCCGCGCTCCGCCGCCTGGCCGCGGTGGCCGGGGTGCCCGTGTCCGGGCCTCTTGGAGCGCTGCGGATGGCCGCCCTCGCGGGGCTGCTCGCCCGCGTCTTCCAAGTCTGGCGCGACGACCACACGCCCGACATGAGCCGGACGATGGCCGAACTCGACCGGCGGCTGGCCGAGGCCGAGCGGGTGGCCCAGGAAGGTCTCAGGGCCGCTTTCCGCCGGGCTTCCGACCCTCCCGATCCAGGGCCAGCACCAGCGCCCGATCCTCCGGCGGGATGAGGCCCGAGAGCACGGCCCAGAACCCCCCCACGGCCGCCTGGCCGGCCTGCGCATAGGCGCGCGCCATCCGCTCCTTGAGCGCCGCGAACAGCTCGGCCTCCAGGCGCTCACCCTCGGCCGTCAGCCGCAACCGCCGCTGCCGGCGGTCGGCCTCGCCCACCCGCGACTCGACCAGGCCCAGCCGCTGCAGGTCCGACAGCACGCGCGAGAGCGACTGCTTGGTGATGGCGAGCAGCCGCAGCAGCTCCGACACCGCCAACCCCGGCCGCCGGCCGATGAAGTACAAGGCACGGTGGTGCGCCCGGCCCAGGCCGCGCGCGGCCAGGATCCGATCGGCCCCCCGCACCATGGCCGCATGGCCGAAATAGAGAAGCTCGATACCGCGCCGGATCTCGGCCTCGCGCAGGAAGAGGGGCGAGGCGGTGGGCCCCGTCGAGCCGGATGCGTCAGCCATGTTGACCTACTATGGCACGGACCTGTAAGCGCCGGCAAGCGGTCCGAGCCGACCGCCAGGGGCTTCGTGGATGACCGATCCCACCTACGACGACCGCGACGGGTTCATCTGGCTCGACGGCTCGCTCGTGCCGTGGCGGGACGCGCGGGTGCACGTGCTCACCCACGCGCTCCACTATGCATCGGCCGTCTTCGAAGGCCAGCGCGCCTACGGCGGCCGGATCTTCGCGCTCACCCGCCACAGCGAGCGCCTCGTCCGATCGGCCGAGCTGCTGGGCTTCCGGATTCCCTGGACGGTGGCCGAAATCGACGCGGCGTGCCGCGCCACGCTGGCGGCCAACGGTCTGGCCGACGCCTATGTTCGTCCCATCGCCTGGCGGGGCAGCGAGCAGATGGGGGTGGCCGCCCAACGCACCCGCATCCATCTGGCGGTGGCCTGCTGGCCGTGGGGTGCATATTTCGGCGAGGACGCGCTTGAACGGGGCCTGCGGCTCGACATCTCGCCCTGGCGCCGCCCCGCGCCCTGGACCGCCCCCACCGCGTCGAAGGCCGCAGGCCTCTACATGATTTGCACGCTGGCTAAGCATCGGGCCGCCGACCGCGGCTATGACGATGCCCTCATGCTCGACTGGCGCGGCCAGGTGGCCGAGGCGACGGGGGCCAACATCTTCTTCGTGCGCGACGGCCGGCTGCACACGCCCACTCCGGACTGTTTCCTGGACGGCATCACCCGGCAGACCGTGATGGCGCTCGCTCGGGCCCGGGGCATCGAGGTGATCGAGCGGGCGATCTGGCCCGAGGAACTGTCCGACTTCGAGGAATGTTTCCTGACCGGCAGTGCGGCCGAGGTGACCCCGGTGGGCGAGATCGGCCCCTGGCGGTTCCGCGTCGGGGCGCTCACCCGAACGCTGATGGCGGCCTA
>JANWWL010000009.1 GCA_025056155.1 Sphingomonadaceae bacterium | reverse complement strand
CGAAACGAGTAGCGAAAGCCATGGACGGTCGCCTCGGCATGGCCGCCCTCCCGCGGGAGCTTCGAAAGCGCGACATCGCTCAGCGCCCGGCCGGTCGTGGGCCCGGGAAAGCACAGGGGGCTCAAGGGGTGCAGGGCCTCGCGCGCGTCCTTTGCGCGGGCGAGCAGGGCGAGTGCCGCGGGGGAGAGCGGCACCTCGAAGGCGCGGCCCGCCTTCATGCGCGTGCCCGGAATGGTCCAGAGCGCCTCGGCCTCGTCGATCTCCGCCCAGGCGGCCCCGCGCGCCTCCCCCGAGCGCACCGCGGTCAGGATGAGGTAGGGGAGCGCGCGGGCCGCCGCCGTCTCCTTCGCCGTGAGCCAGGCGGCAAAGCCCGGCACGTCGGCAACGGCCATCGCCGGCCGGTGCACCTTGGGTGGCCGGCGCGAGGGCAGACCCTCGCGAATCATCTCCCAGTCGATGCCGCCGGCATGCCCCTGCGCCCGGGCCAGCCGCAGCGTGCCGCGCGGCCGGTCGAAGAGCCTGACCCCCGTCTCCCGCCGCTCGCGCCACACGGGCAACAGCGCCGCAAGGATCATGGGCTCGGTGATGGCATTGACCCGGGCACCCACGAGCGCCCACAGGTGCCGCTGGAACGGCCGCGGGGTCATGCGCGCCGTGTGGCCCTGCACGCCTCCCTTCCAGCCCGGCGCCTCCTTCGCGATCCAGTTCGCAAGGGCCTCGTCGAGCGTGGGGACGGCGCGCTGGCGCCGCCGCTCCGCGACCCAATCGCGCCCGGCGCGGATCGCTCGCCGGATCCCGAGCGCCTGCACGCGCCTCGGCCAAGGTCACCACCGGCCAGGGGCCGAGCCCGATGTCGCGTCGGCGCGTCTCATGCTGGATGCGCAAGACCCAGGAGCGCGCGCCCGAGGCCTGGACGACGAGCATCAGCCCGTCGCCATCGCCATGCCGGCCGGGCGGCGCGCCCCCCACCTCGCGGTCGGTCAACCGCTTACGGCACCGAACCCCCGGGCGCGCCGGCCTCCTCACATCATGTCCCACAGCAAGGACAGAACCGCGGTGAACTGGCTGACGCCGGGATGAGCGGAAGGCAATATCAACATCCTCATTTCCTTGGGACTATTGTTCGGCTTCGAACCTCATGAAACCGCGCGCACTCGCCCCGAAGTTCGTTTCCGGCGCACCATCCGGCTGAGAGCTTTGGCAGGGCGGTGGGTGCAAGGCGCGCGCACCCATAGCGCTCCTACCGCCGGCGACGACGAGGACGCAAGACGCAGGTCAACGGGTGCCTGGACGACCGCGTGCCCTGGCACCCCTCGCAGCTTCAGCGTTCCAGTCGGGAGGCAGGTGCGACGGGCCCAGCGGATGCGGCGAGCTTGCCGGCGGTCGATGCCAGCGCCATGCGGACAAACGCCTCGAAGCGTGCGGTGAGGCCCGCCGCCCGACCCTTCTCAATGGCTTCCTGCGGCGGCACCCCTCTCGCCATCCGATAGAGCGTCCAGGCGGCCGCCGCCCGCGCACCGGTGCTGCACACGAGGAGCAGGGGCCGGCCCTGCGGATCATCGAGCAACGGCACAAGGGCTGCGACGAATTCGCGAACGCCGTCCACTGCTTCGGGAAACGGCAGACGGGTGTGCCGAAGGCCCAGGGCAACCACACGGCCCACCTCGGGTTCCCCCCCCGGTTCGTGCCGCGACCTCAGGTCGATCACGTGGCGGAAGCCCAGCGCCTTGGCCCGCTCGAGGTCGGGTAGCCCCGGGGCCGCCGCCGTGGCGACCGCGAGGACCGCGCCGCGACCGTACGGAACGAAGCGGCCGATGGCCTTGCCGGACGGCGGTTCGGCATCCGACCGGCCAGAGGCCGAAGGTGGATCAAGCGCCGCGGGCGAAGCACCATCGGCGGAAACGCCGAGGACCAGCACCGCGCTCACCTGGCAAACGGCGAGCACCCGGCCCTCGGCCGCGGCGGCGTGGCTCCGGCCCAGATTCATTCCCGGAGGCCCAGGACGAGAATGCCGGCCGTATTGAGGCCGAGCGTGGCGAGCGCGGCCATGGTCAGCACGCCCGTCCGCCAGAGCGCCGCCCCACCCCGAGACGATAGCCGAGCCGCAAGTGCTGAAACAGGTGCGCCACAGGCACTACCGCCAGAAGAAGGACGCAGAGCCACGAGGCCGTCACGCCAGAGCCGGCAAGCACCGTGGCAAACAGCGCGAGGAAGACTAGGAAGGAGAAATCGTAGAGCCGGAAGCCGACGTGGTCGACGGCCATTACATCCTTTCGCCCAATTAACCGAAGCTCCATCCAGGGCAGCGACATCGGCACGAGGAGAAAGGCGAGCTTGTAGCCCCTCTGCCGCATGCTGTAGGCACGTCCGGCTGGATCGGAGAGCGCCGCCAGCATCCTGCCGTCGCGGTCGTCGTCTGCCTTGGGGATGGAACCACTGCGCAGCACCGCGCGCGCCACGGCCTAGTCCGCAGGGACCTCGATCCAGGGCCCTCCCGGCCCCGGCGCCGTCGCCAGTTCCTGCCCAAGCGCGGCCGCTTCGGCGTGGGCCTCGCGGAGCGCCCGCCGCGCCGCAGCAGGCAGCGCGGGGGCGGCCTTGGGATCAAGCCCTCGGGCAAGGTCCACCGCCTGGCGTTCGGCCCCGGCCAGCATCGTCAGCGCCTGGCCCCGGTCGACCCGGACCGTCAGGCGGGCGGGCGGCCCGGCCAAGCCCAGCACGATGAACATGAGAAAGATGCTGCTTTGGAACAGGGCCACGGGCGAGAGGTGTCGGGCCCGCTGGCCTTCGATCCAGGCGCGCGTCGGCCGCCCCGGCCGGAGGACGAGGAGTGGAAGCGTGCGCCACAGCTTGCCGTCGAGGTGCAGAAGCCCATGCACCAGTTCATGGAGAGCGCCCCGAAGCGACCGCTCGAGGTGCGCGCGCTGGCCGCAGGCGCTGCAACCGGCACCCAGGAGCCCTGCACCACAGTTGGCACAGGCGGCGGGGGCGACCGCGGGCGCGGCGCCGGCCACGTCAGGGAGTGAAGGGCGCGGGCAGGGGCGCCCCGGCCCCCACCCACAGGGCGAGCGCCACCGCCGCCACGGCGGCACCGGCGAACGCCGTCTTCGAGCCGGCCCTGGGCTCGGGCGTGTCGGCCGGCACCTGCGTCCGGCCGTTCAGCATCGGGGTCACGAGGTCCTCGCCCCGCCCGAGGAAATACCACAGGATGGCCAGAAGATGGAGACCCACGAGGATCAGCAGCGCGTCGTAGAGGCGATGATGCCAGATCCGTGCGGCCTCCGACGTTTCGTAGGAGACGAGGTGGCTCAAGGGCCCCGACTCCATTCCGTCGACGTCCTGCGCCACGAGGCCCAGCGCGCACTGAGCGAGCAGCACGAGCAAAAGCGCTGCAACACTCCAGCCGCCCAAGGGATTGTGGCCCAGCCCATGAACGTAGCGACCGCACAAATAGGCCCACACGGTCGATGGACCTTTCAGGAAGCGTGCGAACCGTGCCGTCTCGGAACCCACGAAGCCCCAAAGCACGCGGAAGACGACGAGCCCGAAGAGCGCCACGCCGATCTGCGTGTGGACGGAAATCGCGCGTTCCTCGCCCGTCACCCACATCGCCGCGACCAAAAGGGCCAGCAACCAATGGAACAGGCGGGTCGGCGCATCCCAGACGCGGACGGAGCGCCGCTCCGGGCCGGCCCCGCGCCTCACGACTGCGGCTTGCGGAAGCTGTCGTGGCAGCCCTTGCAGGTGGGCCCCACGGCGCCGGCTGCAGTGCGGATGGCCGCCATGTCCGACCCGCGCGTAGCCGCCACCAAGGCATCGACCGCGGCCGTGTGCCGGCGGGCGGCCTCGGTGAAGCCGGCCGGGTTGCGCCAGATGGCGGGCAGCGCGTCGGTCTTCAGGTCCGTCTCAGGCCCGGTGCCGGCCGGGAAGAAGCCCGCGATCCGGACCGACGACTTCTGAAGGTCGGCCGCTGCCGTGCGCAGCACGGCGAGCGACGGCGCCGATTTCTTGAGCTCGTCGTTCAGCTCCTTGAAGGCCTTGGCGATCGCCTTGAAGTTGGCCTGGCGGGCCTCGATGGTGGCCTGTGGCGATTGGGCGAAGCTGGGCGTGGCAGCCAGGAGGGCGAGGACGGCAAGGCGGATCATGAGGCTCTCCCTGTTGCGGCGGCGCGGCCTCTAGCACGGGCCGCCCGGCGCGCCAATCAGCGCACCGGCACGCCCCCCATCCTGGCGGGCTGCAGCGACGTCCCGGCACGCCGCACGCGTCTTGGCGCGTGCTTTGGCGGAGCAGGGCCCCCGGAACCCCAAGGCCTAGAGCAGCCATTCGATGGGAAGGGGCGACAGCACGCCCACCGCCAGGCGCTGGAGCCGGGTGGCCCCGGGCTCGCGATATCGCCGACGTGGGCCTGCCGGCGTGCGCTCGAGCCATGCCAATCTCCCCCCCGCCTCCAGCACGAGTTCATAGGCGAGCCCCTCCGCCACCAAAGCCTCGATACCGTCGTGGAGCTCGGCCGCAAGCTCAGGCGCCTCGGCCAAGAACCCCAACTCGGTGTTCAGGTGCACCGAGCGGGGGTCGAAGTTGAAGCTGCCCACGAACAGACGGTGGCGGTCGATCGCGAAGGTCTTGGCGTGGAGGGCGGTGGCTTGCGGCCCCACCAGAAAGCGCCCCTCGGGCCGCGGAGGGCGGATGAGACGCAGTCGGCGGGGTGAAGGACCCGCCGCCCGCGGGCCCTTGAGCTCGAACAGGCGCACGCCCGCCGCAAGGAGGGCCCGCCGGCGTCGGGCATAGCCCGCGTGCACCACCCAGTGGTTGGTGGCATCGAGCGAGTTCGTGAGCACCGTCACCCGCACTCCCTGGCGGGCGAGCGCGGCCAGCGCCGCCGCGCCCTGGGCGGTGGGCACGAAATAGGGGGATACAAGCAGCACCTCGCGGCGGGGTGCGCCCAAGAGCCCCAGAAGTTGCGGCCCCAAGCGCCGCTCAGGGGGTGCCCGCTGCTCGGCCTTCGCCGGATCGTCGCTCACCAGCCGAACCGGCACCTGCTTGAGCGGCAGGTGGGGCACCCCCTCGACGGTGGGCAAGGCCGACAGCGCTTGGGTGTAGGCCTCGGGCCAGGTCGGTGCGGCCGCCGCCCAGAGTGGCCGGCGCGAGCGCAGCAACCGCTCGGCCGGCACGGCCACGCGAGCGTGCCAATAGCGCTCGAAGTCCGCGGCGAGCTCGCGCGCGGCCGGGCCCACCAGCATCAGGTCGAGGTCGACGAACGCTCCCTTGCGCTCGGCCCCGAAATACTCATCGCCCACGTTGCGACCGCCCGCGACCGCGACCGACCCGTCGGCGACCAGGGCCTTGTTGTG
Source organism: Sphingomonadaceae bacterium (assembly GCA_025056155.1). Lineage (GTDB taxonomy): Bacteria > Pseudomonadota > Alphaproteobacteria > Sphingomonadales > Sphingomonadaceae > Thermaurantiacus. Next base: position 199,442 of record JANWWL010000009.1, on the reverse strand, counting down.
CATCCGCCGGTTGAGCCGCCGAGGATGCAAGAGATAGTTGATCGCGCGGGGCCGGCGGATGAGGAAGGGATTGAACAGGCGGATGCGAACGCCGGGTTCGCCTAGCAGTGCTGCCAGCGCCGCGTCCAATCCCTGAGTGCCGTGGTCGTCGATCAACAGCCGGACGGCGACACCGCGGCGGGCGGCCGCCTGCAGTTCGGCCAGCAGGATGGCGCCGGCCCGGTCAGGCCGCCAGATGTAGGTCTGCAGGTCGAGGCTCGAGCGGGCCGAGCGAATGATCGCCACGCGGACCGCGAAGGCCTGCAGGGGGTCGGCGAGCAGCGCCACCCCCGACCGGTCGGCCTCGGCGCTCGCCTCGGCCCAGCGCACGAGCGGCGCCTGCCGATCGGGCGGCGGCCGCGGCGGGTCGGGTGGCGGGGGTGAGGGGATCTTGAGGCCATGGGCCAGCAGCGCCCAGGCTGCGGCCAGGGCCGCCACCAGCCAGAGCTCGACCGTCATCGTTCGGGGCGGCCGGCGAGGCCCAGGCGGAGCCAGACAGGCAGATGATCCGAAGCCACGCGCGCTCGGGCGCTGCCGTGCACGCCGGCCTCGATCACGCGCACCAGGTCGTTGACGTAGATCCGGTCCAGCCGGCCGAGCGGCAGGCGCGAGGGAAAGCTGGGGCCCAGGGGTACGGGATGCAGGCCGCGCGCCAAGTCCGCGAAGGCGGCCTGGCGCCAGGCGTTGAGGTCGCCCATCACCAGGGTCGGCAGCTCGCCCGGCTCGGCCGCCATGCGCTCGAGTACGATGGCGAGCTGCCGCCGCCGCATCAGGCCCGACAGATCAAGGTGCATGCCCACAACCCGGAAGAGGCGCCCGCCGAACGCCAGCTCGGCGAAGACGGCCCCCCGGGGCTCGATCGAGGGAAGCGGCAGGGTCCGGTAGCGAAGCACGGCCACGCGGCGTGACACCAGGATGGCGTTCCCGCGCCAGCCAAGGCTTGCATCGTGCGCGGCCACCGGCACCGACCGGAAGCCGTAGGCGGCGATCAGGTCGGCAGGCAGCACGCTGGCTCGTTCGCCGAAGCGGCGATCCGCTTCCTGCAGGACGACGACGTCCGGCCCGATCTCGGCCAGCACGTCCAACACGCGGGCCGGGTCGCGCCGGCCGTCGGTCCCCATCGCCTTGCGGATGTTGTAACTGACCGCAAGTAGGGGCGGCCCGGCTTCGGCGACGGCATGACGGGCGGCGGCCAACATCGCCGCCCAAGGCTAGGTGCGCCGGTCGAGCTCGGCAATCGCGGCATCGGTCAGGCGTTCCAGCTCCGACCGATGGCGCGCCAGGATGTCTTCAGCCGCGCGGAGGGCAAGGTCGGCCGCCTGCCGACGCAGCTCCGTCTCGGCGGCGCGCCGCGCGGCGGCCAGCCGATCTTCGGCCAGCCGGGTCGCCCGGGCGATTGCGGCTTCGGCCTCCGCCTCGGCGCCGGCCAGGATCCGGGCCGCATCGGCTTCGGCCGCTGCGCGGATGGCCGCTGCGTCGCGTCGCGCTTGCTCGGCCTCCGCCGCCGCGCGGTCGCGCAGAGCCTGGGCTTCGGCCCGCAGCGCTTCCGCCTCGGCAAGCCGCGCCCGGACCTCGGCCGCGCGCGCATCGAGCGCTCCGAGCAGCGCGCGAAACGCTCCCAGGCGCCAAAGCAGCCCGACGAAGACGGCGAAGGCAATCCCCACCCAGCCGTAGCTGTCGATGCCCAGAAACACGTCATGCGGAGGCCCTCCCCCGGCCCCCGTGGTCGCCGCCCAAGCGGGGCTGCCGCCGATCATGCCGCCACCCGCCGGACGGCCTCGGCTGCCTCATGGTCGTCGGGCTCGAGGCCTGCCACTCGGCGCACGAGGTCACGGGCGGCCTCGGCGGCGATGCGGTCGAGCTCTGCCAGCACCTCGGCACGGGCCCGAGCGAGCTCGGCCTCTTCCGCCGCCAAGCGTTCGGCGATGGCGGCTTCGGCGGTGCGCAAGCGCGCCGCCACTTCGGCCTCCGCCCGGCGGCGGGCCTCGCCCACCAGGCGCTGGGCGAGTGCTCGGGCCTCCCCCACCTGGGCCGAGCCGCCCGCAACCGCCGCTTCGGCTTCCTGGCGGGCGGCCTCGGCGGCCGAGAGTTCACCCGCGATGCGCTCGCGCCGGCGCTCGATCACGCGGCGAACGCGCGGCACGGTGCGCACCACCAGCAGATAGAGCACCCCGAAGACGAGGGCCAGCCAGACGATTTGGGGAACGGCCTGGGCGACGTCGAACTGCGGCACGCGGGGCCCCGTGTCAGACCGCGAAGAGCAGCAGCAGAGCCACCAGGAAGGCGAAGATGCCGAGCGCCTCGGTCACGGCGAAGCCGAAGATCAGGTTGGGCCGCTGTGCGTCCGCCGCGGCCGGGTTGCGCAGCGCACCCGACAGGAACATGGCGAACAGCACGCCCACCCCGATGGCGGCCATGCCCACGCCGATGGCGGCGATGCCCGCCCCCAGAAGCTTCGCAGCGGCAGCGTCCATGGAACTATCCTTCCCTTTCGGCCAGGTCAGTGATGGAGGTTGACGGAATCGTTGAGGTAGATGCACACCAGCAACGAAAAGACGTACGCCTGCACGACGGCCACCAGCAGCTCGAGCGCGAAGAAGGCCACGGTGAGGACGAAGGGAACCGGGGCCAGCAGGCTCAACACGCCGCCGGCCGCGCCCAGCGAGATGACGAAGCCCGCGAACACCTTGAGCAGGATGTGACCGGCCGTCATGTTCGCGAACAGCCGGATGCCGAGCGTCAACGGCCGCGAGAGGAAGCTGATGATCTCGATGGGAACAATCAGGAACAGCAGCGGCCAGGGGGTGTTCGCCGGCACAAACAGCGACAGGAAATGCGCCCCGTGCCGGGCGACGCCCACCGCCACGCACAGCAGGAACACGAGGGCGGCGAACGCGAAGGTGACGGCGATGTGGCTCGTCACGGTGAAGCTGTAGGGGAACAGCCCCAGGACGTTGGCCACCAGGATGAAGAGGAACAAGGCGAAGACGAGCGGCACGAACGCCCGGCCCTGGGGGCCTACGTTCTGTTCGACCATATCGTCGATGAAGCCCACCACCGCCTCGAGCGCGGCCTGCCAGCGATGGGGCACGAGCCCGGCGTTCCGCGTGCCCAGGAAGAAGAACAGGCCGATGAGCCCCAGCGTGATCAGCATGAACAGCGAGGAATTGGTGAACGCGGCGTCGATGCCCGCCACCTCGATGTCGGCGTAACGCCGGATCGCAAACTGTTCGAGCGGACTGGCCACCTGTGTCCCGTCAGGCCCCCTTGTCGTTCGCCGGCGGTGGCCGGCGCTCGCGCACGTCGGCCGCCTCGCGTTCGACCGCCCGCATCAGGTTCCGGAAGCCCGCCGCGATCCCCAGAAGCAGGAACAGCAGGAAGAGCCAGGGCCCCGTGCCGAGCCAGCGATCGAGCAGGACGCCGATCACCACCCCCACGATGGCGTTGGCCGCAAGCTCGATGGCGAGCCTCGTGCCCCGAGCGAGCGCACCGGTCGCCACCGAACGGGCCGCAGGCTCGTGCGCCGCCCGGGCCGCCGCAAGCCGCGCCCCGAGGTCGTCGAGGTCCTTGCCGTGCACGGGTTCGGACATCGTTCCTCGCGAGCGCCGGGCCGATGGGGCCACCGGAGACCTCGCCGGCCAGGAGCCACCGTCGAAGCGCGCCCGCGTTAGAAGCCACCCGCCCCAAGGTCAAGGCAGGCTGCCCCCGGAGCCCAGTGCATTGCAGCAAGAACCGTGCGGTCAGGACGCCGCCAACCGCCCGGCCGCGTTGAGGTCGACCGCGACGAGCCGGCTGACCCCGGGCTCCTCCATGGTGACCCCATAGAGCCGATCCATCGCCGCCATGGTGATCAGGTTGTGCGTGACGACCAGGAAGCGGGTGGGCGACTGGGCCGCCACGTGGTGGAGCAGTCGGCAGAAGCGCTCGACGTTGGCGTCGTCGAGCGGTGCATCCACCTCGTCGAGCACGCAGACGGGCGCCGGGCGGCTCAAGAACAGCGCCATCACGAGCGCCACGGCGGTCAGCGCCTGCTCCCCGCCGGACAGAAGCGACAGCGACTGCAGCCGCTTGCCCGGCGGCTGCGCCTCGATCTCGACCCCGGCCTCGAGCGGATCGTCGGAATCGACCAGCCGCAGGGCCGCCGTCCCGCCGCCGAACAGCGTGCGGAACAGTTGGCCGAAGTGGCGGTCGACCTGGCCGAAGACCTCGCGCAGCCGCTCGCGCCCTTCCCGGTTGAGCGCCCCGATGCTGCCCCGCAGACGGGCGATGGCCGTCTCGAGTTCGTCCCGCTCGCGTCGGAGCCGTTCGAGCGTTCCCTCGACGTCGGCAAGCTCCGCTTCCGCCATCAGGTTGACCGGACCCAACCGCTCGCGCTCGGCCTTGAGCGCGTCAAGACGCTCCACGAGCGCCGCCCCCTCCGCGAAGGGCGGCGGCAGATCGCCGTAGCGGGCCGCCACTTCGGCGCGCAGAGCGGTCAGCCGCTCGGCGGCGGCCGTCACCTGGCCGTCCGCCAGGGCGCGGGCCTCGCGGCGATCGGCCAGCTCCTGGGCTCGGTGCCGCGCCTCGCGGTCGAATTCCGCAAGCGCGCGCTCGGCGGCCAGCACGGCTTCGGCCGCCTGATCCCGGCGGGCCTCGGCGGCCTCCGCTTCCGCGGCCACGGCACCAAGCTCGTGAACCAGCGCCTCCGGCTTGCCGAGAAGCGCCGCGCGCTCGGCGACCAGGGCCGCCAGCCGGTCGGCCAGCGCCCGCTGGGCCGCTTCGGCGTCGCGCCCGCGGGCCACCCAGGCGGCCACCTCCCGGCCCAGGGCCTCGATGCGCGCGGTGGCTTCCGCCACTTGGCGCCGGCCGCTCGCCACCTCGGCCCGCAGGCCGGCCAGCTCCACCCGCGCGCGCTCGGCCTGTTGTCGGGCGTCCGCCACGGCGGCGACGGCCGGCCCCGGATCGGGCAGTGCGGCCAGGCGCCGCAACGCCTCGTCCTGCTCGTCGCGGGCCACCGCGCACTCGCTGGCAAGGCGGGCCAGGGTCGCGCGATGCGCCGCGAGCTCCGCCTCGGCACGGGCCGCCACCTGCATCACGCCTTCGAGGTGGGCGCGGGCGGCATCGAGCGCGCGGGCGGCCTCGACCCGGCGCGCCCGGGCCGCCCGCTCGGCCGCCTCCGCTTCCGCCTGGGTGCGGGCCTGGGCCGAAAACTCCGCCCGCGCCGCCTGAAGCCGCTCCAAAGCCGCCTGCAGCGCGGGCTTCAGCTCGGCCAGCCGGTTCGCCTGCCGCAGGCGCTCGGCCACGTGCTCGGCTTCTGCGCCTGGGGGGGCCACGAAGCCGTCCCAGCGCCACAACCAGCCGGCGCGATCGACCAGCCGCTGACCAGGCCGCAGCGCGCGCCGCAGCCGAGGCCCGGGTGGCGCATCGACGATCCCCACCTGGGCCAGCCGCCGCGCAAGCTCCGGCGGCGCCAGGACGTGGGGTGCGAGCGGCGCCACGCCTTCCGGCAACGGTGGGTCGGGCTCGGCGGCGGCAGTGCCCCACCAGCGCCGCCCCGGCGGAGCGCCATCGGGCGGCGGGCCCGCCGGGGCCGTGACGTCGGGCCCCAGGGCGGCCGCCAAGGCCGCTTCGTAGCCGGGCCGGGCCGCGATGGCGGGTGACGGCCCGTCCTGGCCTTCCGCCCATGGGCCCAACCGCTCGAGCGCCGCCCGTTCGGCTTCAAGCCCGGCCACCTCCGCCTCGAGGCGTGCCACCAGCCGTTGGGCCGCAGCCCGCCCTTTCTCCACGCCCCGACGCCGCGCCTCGGCCTCGAGCACGGCCGCCTCGGCTGCCTGGAGCATGGCGGCCGCGGTCGTCGCCTGATCCTCGGCCAGCTCCTGCCGGTGCTGGCGCTCGGCCTCGCCGGCTTCGAGCCGCTCGAGCTCGGCGGCGAGGCGACGACGCTCGGCCTCCAGCCGCTCGACGCGCGCTCGCGCCGCCTCGGCCGAAGCGCGCACGCCGCGGAGGTCGGCCACCAGGTTCGCATGCGCCTCGACGGCGGCCGCCAGCGCTCGCTCGGCCGCCGCCACGCGCGCTTCCGCCTCGCCGAGCCGGGCGCTGCGCGCGGCGGCCTGGGCCTGGGCCTCGTCGCGGGCCGCGATCGCCGCCGCCCGTTCGGCCTCCAGCCGCTCCCGGGTCGCCTGGGCGTCCGCCACGCGGCGCCTCGCCTGATCGAGGTCGGCGTCCGCCGCGGCGATGGCGGACTCCAGGTCGGCCAGGCGGCGCACGAGGGCTGCATGCTCCGCGGCCAGCGCGGCTCGCCGCATGGCCAGGGCCTGGCAGTGCGCCGCCGCTTCGGCCTCGGCCTGGCGCAGCCCGGGCAGCCCCGCGGCGGCCTCCGCCTGGGCTGTCCGCGCGCGGGCCTCGGCCGCGACCGCCAGCGCCTGGGCGGCATCGGCCTCGGCCAAGCGGGCCTGGGCTTCGGCCAGCCGGGCCTCGGCCTCGCCCAGTTGCCGCCCGAGTGCCGCCGCCTCGGCCGCGCGGATGGCGGCCGACAGCTCGCGATAGCGCCGGGCGCTCTTCGCCTGGCGGCGCAGGCTCGCAGCCCGCGCCTCGCGCTCGCGGATCACCTCGGCCAGCTGCTCGAGGTTGCGATCGGCCGCCTTCAGGCGCAGCTCCGCCTCGCGGCGGCGCACGGCCAACCCGGAAATGCCGGCCGCTTCCTCCAGCAACTGGCGGCGCTCCTCGGGCCGGGCGGCGATGAGCGCCGCCACCCGACCCTGGGCCACGAGCGCCGGCGAATGGGGGCCGGTCGCCTGGTCGGCAAACAAGAGCTGCACGTCGCGCAGGCGCACCTCGCGGCCGTTGATCCGGTATTCGCTGCCGGCCCCGCGGGTGATGCGGCGGGTAACCTCGAGCCGCGGTTCGGCGTGGAACGGAGGCGGCGCGCTCTGCCGGTCGTTGGCAAGCACGATGGTCACTTCGGCGAAGGCGCGAGGCGGCCGGCGCGCGGTACCGGCGAAGATCACCTCCTCCATCGCCGAGCCACCTTCGGGCGGGGTGGCCGCCCGCAGCTGCCGGGGCGAGCCTTCGCCCATGGCCCAGCGCAAGGCTTCGAGCAGGTTCGACTTGCCGCACCCGTTGGGCCCGACGATGCCGGTCAACCCCGGGCGGATCGCCAATTCGACGGGTTCGACGAACGACTTGAAGCCCGAAAGCCGAAGCGCCTCAACGGCCAACACGACAGATGCCCCGCCCCGGGGGCCTCAGCCCAGGGCGGCCTCGATCCGGGGCCGCAAGTCCGCCCAAGTGGTCACGCCGTCGAGCTTGCGGCCGTTGAGGAACAGGGTGGGGGTGGCCTGCACCTTGTCGCGCTCCATGGCAGTGCGCTGCTGGTCGAGAAGGCGGTTGAGCGTGGCCGCATCCGTCAGGCATTGGTCGAAGCGGGCACGAGGCATGCCCCGAGGACGCACGAAGGCATCGAGCCCGCCGAGTTCGGCCAGGCGCTTGACTTGCTGATCCTGGGGCAGCGCGTTGAGCGGCTTCAAGTCGCGGTCGGTGAGCTTGGTGAACGGCGTGACCCAGCTGTCATGATTGCGGTAGAGCTGGTCGACCCAAGTGAAGAACTGCTGCGGACCGTTACACACGGCCACAAGGGTGGCGGCCACGTCGATGGGATTGAGGAAGAACGGGCGAAATTCATAGGACACTCGACCGGCCTTGACCAAGCCGGTCTTGAGCGCTTCGGCGCCTTCAAGATGGAAGCGCTGGCAGTGCGAGCAGGTGAAACTGGCGTATTCCACGAGCTTCACGGGCGCATCCGGGTTGCCCATGCGAAAGCCGCCTTCGGCCGTGCGAACCACCGTCTGCGACCAGTCGGGGGCGGCCGGGCGCGCGGGGGTCGCCGCGCCGGCGGCATCCGCCGGGCCAGGCGCCGGACCGTCGCCGCAGGCGGCCACCAGCGCCGCGCCGAAGAGCAACGGGAGAAGCGATCGGGTCATGGCGCGGCCTCCTGCACGTCGATTCGGCGGGCCGGGTCGCGATGCCTCAGGCCGCCGGCCGCCGGAAGCGGGAGGGTGCATAATGCGCCCAATCGATGCCCGGAAGGTGGCCCAGGATCAGCGCGGCGCCAAGCTCGGCGGCGGCCGGTGCGGTCTGGATGCCCCAGCCGCCCTGGCCCACGCACCAGATGAAGGCGGGCTCGTCGGGATCGGGGCCAATGACGGGCAACCGATCGGGCGCGAAGGTCCGAAGCCCTGCCCATTTCGCCGCCAGCCGGCGGATTGGCCAGTCGCACAATCGCTCGAAGCGGTCGAGGGCGATCGCCACGTCGAGTTCCTCGGGCTGGACGTCGCGGGGGACGTCGGGCGTTTCGTCGTGGGGCGAGATCCACAGCCGGCCGGCATCGGGCTTGAAATAGATCGCGCCGCCGGCGTCCATCACGACGGGCAGGTCGGCCGGCGCCTCGGGCGTTACCTCGGCGACGGCGATGGTCCGGCGCAGCGGGGCAAGCCCCATCGGGGCCATGCCGCAGGCCGCCGCCACGACATCGCCCCAGGCCCCCGCGGCGTCCACGAGGCGCGTCGCCGCAAACGTGCCCGCCGTGGTCTCGATCCGCCAGCCACCGGCCGTGCGCACCCCCCGCTCGAGGCGGGCCCGCGTGACGAGCGTGGCCCCCAACCGGCGGGCCGAGCGCAAATAGGCCTGGTGCAGGGCGGCCACGTCGATGTCGGCACAGCCCGGTTCCCAAAGGGCGGCCGTGGCCCATTCCGGGCGCAGGAACGGCGCCTTGGCCTGAACGCCTGCCGCCTCCAGCCGCTGGTAGGCCACCATCCCCTGGGCGAATTCCGCCTCCAGGCGGTCGAGCGCCTCGATCCGGTCGGCGTGTGCCACGTGCAGCGCCCCGCGGGGCGACAGCAGGGCCGTCGCGCAGAAGCCGGGCGGGGGCCGCTGGAAGAAGGCCTTCGACGCGGTGGTGAGCGGGCGAACGTCGGGGCCGCCGTAGGTTTCGGCATAGAAGGCGGCCGAGCGACCCGTGGTGTGATAGCCCGGCTGGTCCTCGGCCTCGAGCAGCAGCAGCTTGAGCCCCGGCGCGCGGGCCAGGAGGGCGTGGGCCAGGCTGGCACCGGCGATTCCGGCTCCCACGATCGCGACGTCGGCGGAGCTCACCCCGCCGTCCTAGCGAGGAAGCTTTGGATGCGGGAGAGGGCCTCGGCCCGCACCTCGGGCCGCTCGCGCAGGATCTCGTGGCGCGCCTCGGCCAGCAGCGCCACTTCGGCGCCGGGAATGCGGGCGAGGACACGCCGGGCGGCCGCGTTGGCCACCAGCCGTTCGCGCCCGGCAAGCAGGGCGAGCACGGGAACCGAAAGAGCGTCCAACCGGGCCGTTGGAAGCTCGCGGTGGGCCCGGTCCAGGGCGGCAAGCCAGCCCCAGCTGACGCCCCCCACCGCCAGCTCCGGGCACCGGGCGATCCAGCGGCCGTCGTCGTGGAACAAATCGGGGTCGAACGTGAGCCGGCGCATGCGGGAGGGGGCGAGGCGGTGGGGCCCCCAAGACCGCTGCCCCAGGGCCGGCCGGTAGCGCCGGCCCTGGGCCACGTGAAGGTGGGCCAGGGCGAGGATCGGCCGGCGCAGGGCCAGGGCGAACCCAACGAAGGGGGCGGTCAGGATGGCCCCGGCCAGGGGCAAGGGAAGTGCCCGTCGGGCCAGCGCCAGCATGAGCACGAGGCGGCCCATCGAATGGCCGAGCGCGAACCACGGCCGGTTCCCCGGCAGGAGCGCCGGGGCGGCGCTCGCGACCGCCCGAAGGTCGGCACAATATTGCCCGACGTCGTCCACGTGGCCCAGATCGCCCGGCACCAGACGCGTCGATTCCCCCTGCCCTCGCCAGTCGAAGGCCAGAATAGCGAGGCCCAGCGCGTGAAGTTCGGCCATCGGGCGAGCCCACTTCTCGAGGAAGTCGGCGCAGCCCTGAAGGAGCAACAGGCGGGCCCGCGGGCGATGGTGGGGCCAGGCGAACACCCGAAGCCGCACGCCGTCGTCGGCGTCTACCCGGTGCCACCGGCCGGCGGCCGGAAGCTGGTGGCGCGGGGGCTCAGTCGTCGCCGGCAAGGGCCGCCTGGGCCGCGGCGAGCCGGGCGATCGGCACGCGCCAGGGCGAGCAACTGACGTAATCGAGCCCGAGCCCGGCCACGAAGGCGATCGAGGCCGGGTCGCCGCCGTGTTCGCCGCAGATGCCGAGCTTGAGGTCGGCGCGGGCGGCCCGGCCGCGTTCGGCCGCCAGCCGCACGAGCTCGCCCACCCCCTCGACATCGAGGGTGACGAAGGGATCCTTGGGGTAGATGCCTTTCTCGACGTAGGCGGGCAGGAAGCGGGCGGCATCATCGCGCGAGATGCCGAGCGTCGTCTGCGTCAAGTCGTTGGTGCCGAAGCTGAAGAACTGCGCGTGGCGGGCGATCTCGCCGGCCCGCAGGGCGGCGCGGGGCAGCTCGATCATGGTGCCCACCAGATAGGGAAGGCGCCGGCCGGCTTCGGCGAACACCGCTTCGGCCGTCTGGTCGACGATGCCGCGGGTGATCTCGAGTTCCCGGGCGGTGGCGACCAGCGGGATCATGATTTCTGGGATCGGAGGATCGGGCTGGGCGAGCGCCGCCTCGAGGATGGCGCGAACCTGCATCGCATAGATCTCGGGAAAGGTGATCCCCAGCCGGCAGCCGCGGTGCCCCAGCATGGGGTTCACCTCGGCCAGCTCGTCCGCGCGCCGGCGCAAGGTCGACACGGAAAGCCCGCTCGCCTCGGCTAGTTCCGTGAAGTCGGCGTCGTGACGCGGCAGGAACTCGTGGAGCGGCGGGTCGAGCAGCCGGATCGTCACGGGAAGGCCGGCCATGACCTCGAAGATCTGGCCGAAGTCCGCCCGCTGGAGGGGTAGGAGTGCCGCCAGCGCCGCAGCGCGCTCGGCCGGGTCCTGGGCCAGGATCATCCGGCGCACCAGCACGATGCGATCGGCCTCGAAGAACATGTGCTCCGTTCGCGCAAGACCGACGCCCTCGGCGCCGAACTGGCGGGCGACCCGACAGTCGGTCGGGGTCTCGGCGTTGGCGCGCACGGCCAGGCGCCGGTAGCGATCGGCCCAGCCCATGAGGGTCGCGAAGTGGCCCGACAGTTCGGGTTCGACCTTGGGCACTTCGCCCAACATCACTTCGCCCGTACCGCCGTCGATGGTGAGGATCGTCCCTTCGGGCAGGACGTGGGTGCCGACGGTGACCTGGCGGGCGGCGAGGTCGATCCGCACGCTGCCCGCCCCCGTGACGCACGGCCGGCCCATGCCGCGGGCCACCACGGCCGCGTGGCTCGTCATGCCCCCGCGCGCGGTCAGGATGCCCGCGGCGGCGTGCATCCCAGCGATGTCCTCGGGGCTCGTCTCGTGGCGGACGAGGATGACGGACTCACCCAGCGCCGCCCGGCGCTCGGCTTCGGTCGAATCCAGCACGATGGCCCCCGAGGCCGCGCCCGGCGATGCGGGAAGGCCCGTTGCGATCACCTCGCGCGGAGCGGCGGGGTCGAGCGTGGGGTGCAGCAGCTGGTCGAGCACGGCCGGGTCCACGCGGCGGATGGCCTCCTTCTCGGTGATGAGGCCTTCGGCGACCATCTCACAGGCGATCCGCAGCGCCGCCCGACCCGTGCGCTTGCCGCTGCGCGTCTGCAGGATCCACAGCCGGCCTTCCTGCACGGTGAACTCGATGTCCTGCATGTCGCGGTAGTGCCGCTCGAGCAGGTCGAAGATGCGGGCCAGCTCGGCGAACACCTGGGGCATGGCCTCTTCCATCGACAGGCCCTGGGCCCCGGCCCGCTCGCGAGCGGCTCGGGTCAGGTATTGGGGCGTGCGGATTCCCGCCACCACGTCCTCGCCCTGGGCGTTGACCAGATATTCGCCGTAGATCGCTCGCTCGCCCGTGGCGGGATCGCGCGTGAAGGCGACCCCCGTGGCCGACGTGTCGCCCATGTTCCCGAACACCATCGCCTGGACGGTGACGGCCGTGCCCCAATCGTCCGGAATGTCGTTGAGGCGGCGGTAGACGGTCGCCCGCTCGGACCTCCAGGAGGCGAACACGGCCGCCACCGCGCCCTGGAGCTGCACCATCGGGTCGGCCGGGAAGGGCGCGCCATGTTCCCGCTCGACGATGGTGAGGAAGCGACCCACCAGCTCCTCGAGATCGGCCGCCGAGAGCTCGGTGTCGAGGGTGACGCCGCGATCGTCCTTCATGAGTTCGATGGCGTCCTCGAACAGGTAATGGTCGAGGCCCAGCACGACGTCGGCGTACATCTGGATGAACCGTCGATAGCTGTCGAAGGCGAAGCGGCGATTGCCCGTCAGGCGGGCGAGGCCCTCGACCGTGGCGGCGTTCAGGCCCAGGTTGAGCACCGTGTCCATCATGCCGGGCATCGAGACCCGAGCGCCTGAGCGAACCGAGACGAGCAGCGGCCGGTCGGGATCGCCGAAGCGGAATCCCGTGGCCTGCTCGATGTGGGCCAGGCCTTCCGGCAGTCTTTCGACCAGGGCTTCGGGCAGGCGGCCCCCGGCCTCGTAGAAGCGAGCGCACACGGGGGTCGGGATCACGAAGCCCGGCGGCACCGGCAGGCCGATGGCGGCCATCTCGCACAGGTTGGCGCCCTTGCCGCCCAGATGGTTGCGGCCGAGCCAATGGGCAGGTTCGGCGCTGCCACCGAAGGGAACGACGAGACGCTGGGGCATCAGCCTTCGATCCTCGAGAAATCGGCCACGAGGCCGGCGGTGGAGCGGAACTGGGCCAGCACGGCGAGACGGTTCCGACGCAGCGCCGGATCGCCCGCGTTGACCGTCACCTCGTCGAAGAAGCGATCGATTTGCGGGCGCAACGCGGCGAGCCGTGCCATGGCGGCGGCGAAATCCTCGCTGGCCACGGCCGAACGGACGGCGGGTTGCGCGGCCTCGAGTGCCGCGACCAGCGCGGCTTCGGCCGGCTCGACCAGACGGTCGGGCTCGACCGGGCCGTCGTGGGGGCCATCGCGCGCCTCTTCGGCCTTCAGGATGTTGGCCGCGCGCCGGAAGGCCTTGAGCAGGCTCTCGCCGTCGGCCGAGCCCGACAAGGCCTGGAGTGCCCGCACCCGGGCGACGAGGCGGACGGGATCGTCCTCCGCGCCCTGAGCGAAGACCGCCTCGATCACATCGTGGCGCACGCCTTCCTCGCGCAAGCGCGTCTTCAGGCGGTCGAGCAGGAAGTCGCGCACGCCGGAGCCCGGCCGGTCGCCGGCCGCGACCAGGGCCGGCCCGATCGGCAAGCGGATACCGTTCGCCAGCAAGGTGTCGAGAAGGCCCTGAGCCACCCGGCGCAAGGCGAAGGGGTCGCGCGAGCCCGTGGGCTCGAGGCCGACCGAGAAGAACGCCACCAGCGTGTCCAGGCGGTCGGCGATGGTGACGGCGGCCGGGACGGCGCCTTCGACGACGGGGGCATGGAACTGGCGCAAGCAGTCCACGACCGCCTCGGGCTCGCCCTGGGCCCGGGCCAGGTGGGCCCCGATGACCCCTTGCAGCTCGGGAAACTCGCCCACCGTGCCGGTCACAAGGTCGGCCCGCGCAAGAAGCGCCGCCCGCTCCACCAGGCCGGCGGTGGCGCCCGGAAACTGGCCGGGATGGGTGTCGACCAGCCAGCGGGCGAGGCGCGCCACGCGCGCGGCCTTCTCGGCCATCGTGCCCAGCCGGTCGTGGAAGAGCACCTGGGTGAGGTGCTGCGCCCGCACGTCGAGCGGCACCTTGAGATCCTGCTCCCAGAAGAATCGGGCATCGGCCAAGCGGGCTGCGATCACGCGCTCGTAGCCCTTCACGATCCGGGCGCCGCCGTCTGGGGCGTCGAGATTGGCCACGCACACGAAGGCCGGCCCCAGCGCTCCGCCCGCGTCGTGCACCACGAAGCACTTCTGATGCGACTTGAGGGTGAGCGTGAGGAGTTCGGGCGGCAGGCCGAGGAACCCGGGATCGAACCGGCCCAACAGCGGCACGGGCCATTCGGCGAGCCCAGCGTTTTCGGCGACGAGCTCTTCGTCCTCGACCAGGGTGAACCCGGCCGCCGCCGCCACCCGGCGGGCGCCCCTGCGGATGCGGGCCCGGCGTTCGTCGGCCTTCACCAGCACGTAGGCCTGAGCCATTTGGTCGAGGTAGGCGGTGGGGTGCGCGATGACGACCGTGCGACCCTGCGCCATCGTGCGGTGGCCGTAGGTCACCTGGCCCGAGCGGACGCCCGCGACTTCGAACGCGACGACGGCGTCGTCCAGCAGTGCCACGATGGCCCGCAGCGGCCGGATCCAGCGAAAGCCCGACGCTTCGAAGCGCATCGACTTGGACCAGTCGAAGGCTTCAAGCAGCGCGGGCAGCCGCTCGGCCAGAACGTCGGCCGCTGGCCGGCCCGGATGGTGCACCACCGCGAAGAGGAACCGGCCCTTCTCCGTGTCGCGCTCTTCCAGCGCATCGGGGCCCACACCGGCCGAGCGCAGGAAGCCCTCGACCGCGGCCTGCGAGGCACCGACGCGGGGCCCCCGCCGCTCCTCGACGTGGGCTGCGCTCGACGCCGCAAGCCCCTGGACCTGGAGCACCAACCGCCGGGGCCCGCCCTCGGCCTCGACCGTGCGGGCGGCCAGCCGGGCCTCAGTCAACAGGGCGAGGAAGCGATCGCGCAACTGTCGGGCGGCCGCCGGCTGCAGTCGGGCCGGGATTTCCTCGCTCATCAGTTCCAACAGGAAGTCAGGCACCTGCCACCATCCGGTCGGCCACGGCCTTCACCAGCGCTCGGATCCTCAGGATGGTGGCCTGGCGTTCGGAAACCGAAATCACGCCGCGCGCATCCAAGAGGTTGAACAGGTGGCTCGCCCGGATCGCCTGGTCATAGGCCGGCAGGGGCAGCCCCGCTGCGACCAGCGCGCGGCATTCCGCTTCCGCCGCGGCGAACCCGGTCCGCAGCGTGGCCACGTCGGCCTGCGCGAAGTTGTAGGCCGAGAACTGCCGTTCGGCCTCGCGAAAGACGTCGCCATAGGTGAGGCCCCGGTCGTTGAACGGCAGGGCGAAGACGTCGTCGTGGCCCAGGATGTACATGGCGAGCCGTTCGAGGCCGTAGGTGATCTCGGCCGGCACGGGCTCGCAGTCATGGCCAGCCACCTGCTGGAAGTAGGTGAACTGGGTCACCTCCATCCCGTCGCACCACACCTCCCACCCCAGGCCCCAGGCGCCGAGCGTGGGGCTCTCCCAGTCGTCTTCCACCAGGCGGACGTCGTGGATCGCAGGATCGAGGCCGATGGCCCGCAGCGAGGCGAAGTATCGGTCGAGCACGTCGTGGGGCGCGGGCTTCAGGATCACCTGATACTGATAGTAGTGCTGCAGGCGGTTGGGGTTTTCGCCGTAGCGGCCGTCGGCGGGCCGGCGGCAGGGCTGGACGTAGGCCGCCCGCCATGGCTCGGGGCCCAGCGCCTTGAGCGCGGTGGCCGGATGAAAGGTGCCCGCCCCCATCTCCATGTCGTAGGGTTGCAGGATCGCGCAGCCCTCCGCGCTCCAGAAGGCGTGCAGGGCCAGGATCAGGTCCTGGAAGCTGCGGGGAGTTGGCACGGGCCGGGCCGTTAGCCCGAGGCGCGGCGCGGGAAAAGCGGGCGCCCCCGCCCGGTGCCGCGGCAGAGGCCCCGAGGCATGGGCGCGGCCCCACGCGCGGCGCCCTCCGCACGACGGGCGGGCGGCCCGCCACGGGCGGAGTCCGTGATGGCATCGGTCGAACGCGCCCCGGGGGGCGGCTCCGCGGGCGCCGACGCGCCAGGCCGACTCGGTCGCGCGGCGCCCTCTGTCCGTCGGTTGCCCGACTGAGCGCGCGGGCCGGTCAGAACCGTCGCTCGGGTGGGCCCCGTGTCCAGGGTGGCGGCCCGGGGCTCGGGGCCGATCTCCCGGGCTGAGGGTGGCGGCCCGCCTGAGCCGGCAGGAACAGCGCGTGACGGCGCGCGCCTTCCGACGGCGGACCTACGGCTGATGGGTGCCGCCGGGCGCGCGGCACCGCAGCGGCCCCCTGGCCGCGACGTTCCCCGCCCACGGGCCTGGGACAAGGCGCGGCGCGCCTCGATCGCTCCCTCCGGTCCCACCCTCGCGAACTGCGCGGGCTCCCGGCCGCCGGCCACCTCGCCTATGAACCGGTGCGGGAGGACCGCCATGCACCCGTTCCGCCACGCCGAAACCCAGCCTGAGAAGCCCGCCATCGTGATGGGCGGCTCGGGCGAGACGCTCACCTACGCCGGGCTCGAGGCGCGCTCGAACCGGATGGCCCAGCTCTTCCGTCACCTGGGCCTCAAGCGCGGCGACACGGTGGCCTACTTCCTGCTCAACGGCATCGACTATCTGCCGCTCTGCTGGGCTGCCCAGCGCTCTGGCCTCATCTTCACCTGCATTTCCACCAAGCTCACGGCCGACGAGGCGGGCTATATCGTGCGCGATTGTGGTGCGAAGCTGCTTGTCGCTTCGGCCGAGCTGGGCGCCGTGGCCCGCGAGCTGCCCGCCGTCCCCAACCGTCTGGCCGTGGGCGGGGCCATCGACGGCTTCACCCCCCTGGAGGACGCCCTGGCACCCCACCCCGAGACCCGGATCGCCGACGAAAGCCCGGGCCGCGACATGCTGTATTCGAGCGGCACCACCGGCCGGCCCAAGGGGGTCATCGGGCCCTTGCCCGAGGGCCCCATCGACCAGCCCGACCCCCTCCTCATGCTGGTGACGAACCTCTACGGGTTCGGCCCCGACACGATCTATCTTTCGCCTGCCCCCCTCTATCACGCCGCGCCCTTGCGCTACTGCATGGCCGTGCACCGCGCCGGCGGCACGGTGATCGTGATGGAGAAGTTCGACGCCGAACGCTTCCTGGCGCTCATCGAACGCCATCGCGTGACGCACAGCCAGGTGGTGCCCACCATGTTCGTGCGCATGCTGAAGCTCCCCGAAGACGTGCGCCGGCGCTACGACCTGTCGTCGATCCGCGCCATCATCCACGCGGCCGCTCCCTGCCCCATCGAGGTGAAGGAGCGGATGATCGAGTGGCTGGGCCCCCGGATCTACGAATATTACTCTGCGACCGAAGGCGCGGGCTTCACGGCCATCGGGCCCGAGGAGTGGCTGCGGAAGAAGGGCAGCGTGGGCAAGGCCCTGTTGGGCGAAATCCGGATTGTCGATGAGCAGGGCAACCTCCTGCCGCCCGGGCGCGAGGGCCGGATCTACTTCCATGGCGGCCCCCCGGTCCAGTACCACAACGACCCTCAGAAGACGGCCGAAGTGACTGGCCCCCACGGCACGACCTTCGGCGACATCGGCTACGTCGATGAAGACGGCTACCTGTTCCTGACCGACCGAGCAAGCTACATGATCATCTCTGGGGGCGTGAACGTCTATCCCCAAGAGACCGAGAACGTCCTCATCATGCACCCCAAGGTGGCCGACGTAGCGGTGATCGGCGTGCCCGACGAGGAGCTGGGCGAGGCGGTCAAGGCCGTGGTGCAGCCGCGCGATTGGGCCGATGCGGGTCCGGAGCTCGCCGCCGAACTCATCGCCTATTGCCGCGCCCGCCTGTCGCCCATCAAGTGCCCGAAGAGCGTGGACTTCGATCCCGAACTGCCCCGCCACGACACGGGCAAGCTCTACAAGCGGCTTCTGAAGGAGCGGTATTGGCCCCGGAAGACCGAGCGCGCGGCCTGAAGCGAGGATCCGGCGCGGTCGGGTGGGCCGCGGCCGGGCGAGCGGCCGAAAGTCGCCGGGGTGGGCCTGAACGCGTGGCATCCCCGAATCGTCCCCGGCCCTCGGGTCGGCGGGCGGGCGGGGTCCCGTCGTCGGCGCCGCACGCCCCCCGCCCGAGCCCGCACGCATCGGTTGGTGGCGCTCGCTGGCGCGTGCCGAGTTGCCACCCACGCGCCCTGCGCCTGGGCCGCTTAAGGGCCGTAGCCCGCGGGCTCCTGGCGCTTGGGGTGGCCCTGGTCCTTGCGATCGCGCCCGGCAGCGCGCGCCCCGCGGCCCAGCCGAGGCTCGTGGCCCCCGCCCTGTGGGTGGTTAGGGATGCCGACACGGTCGTACACCTGTTCGGCACCGTCCATGCCCTGCCGCGGGGGGTGGGTTGGTTCCGCCCGCCCTTGGTGGCCGCCCTCGACGCCGCCGACGAGCTCGTGCTGGAAGCGCTGGTGCCCAGCGACCCGACGGCCCTCATGGGGCTGACGCTCCGGATGGCGCGCTCGCCGACCCCCCGCCCCTTGGCCCAGCGGGTACCCCCTGAGCGGGCGGGGGAGCTCGCCGATGCCGTCCGGCGCCTTGGAGCAGGCGATCTCGACGCCTTCGACACGTGGTACGTGGCCCTTACCCTTTCCAACCTGGCCGCCCTGGCCGCCGGCTTTGATCCCGCGACGGGGGCGGAAGCCGTGCTGGCCGCGCGGGCGGCCTTGCGATCCATCCCGACCACCGGCCTCGAGACGCCCGAGGAACAGCTCGGCTATTTCAAGGCCTTGCCCGAGGCCGAACAGCGGGCGTTCCTGGTGGCCACGCTGGAGGAGCTGCCGAACGCCCGGGCCGACCTCGAGACGCTGCTGGCCGACTGGCTCGCCGGCCGGACCGAGGCGCTCGAGCGGCGCATCAACAAGGCCCTCGAAGCGTCGCCCATGCTGCGGCAGATGCTGCTGTTCGACCGGAACGTGCGCTGGGCCGACTGGATCGCCCGCCGGATGGCCCGGCCCGGCCGAGTCTTCCTGGCCGTGGGCGCAGGCCACCTGGTGGGGCCGGGCAGCCTGCTTGCGGAGCTCGAACGACGAGGCCTTCGGCCCGAGCGGGCGGCCGAGCCGGCCCCCGGCCCGCGGCGGCGCCGATCCTTCTAGAAGCGCAGCCGGGCGCCGGCCTGCACGAGCCGCGGCAACCCCGGCAGTATGCCGCGCACCCGGTCGACGACCACGAGCCGGTCGGCCAGGTTCTTGACCGTGGCGAAGACCTCCCAACGACGGCCGTCGGGCGCGTAGCTCGCCGCCAGGTTGATTTGCACCCATCCGTCGATGCGCCCCCGCTGCCCATCGGGCGTGACGGGGATGAGGTTCACGTCGTCGCCGAACATCGCCCCCTGACCCACGAATTCGACCTGGGCGGTGAGACCCCCGTGGGCGACGCCCAGGGCGGCGTCGAGCAACCATTCCGGCGCGTAGGGCAGGCGGTTGCCGTTCGCATCGAACGGCACGCCGCACGGCCGGGGCCCGGCGCCCGTGGCGACCGGCGTGCCGGGGGTGCGCCCGTCGAAGCAGGGCGGTGTGGTGATCCGGGTTGAGGCGTAGCGGGCCATGGGCACCCAAGTGAGCGCAGCGCGGGCGAACAGGTCGGTGCCGCGGGTCAGGCGAGCTTCCACGCTCGACACGCGAAGCGCGAGTTCCGCTCCGCGGTGGACGGTGCGGCCGGCCGAGGTGAGCGTGGCCCCCACCCCGCCCGCGACCGAGGCCGGAACGATCTGGTTCTCGAAGTCCATGGCGAAGAAGGTGGCGTCCAGAAACAGGCCCGGGACGGGCGCCCCCCGCACCCCCGCTTCGCCGTTCCACGACAATTCGGGATCGAGGTCGACGGTGCCACCCGTGAGCGTGAGGATGTCTTCCACGCGCGGCGGCGCAAAGCCGCGGTGGACGCCGCCATAGGCCACCAGCCGGTCGGTCACCGCGACGGTGACGCCGAAACCCGGAATGACCTTGGCGAGCCGGGTTTCGGCCTCGCTGCGGGCGGTCTGCGCTCCCGACGGCCGGCCGCCCACGAGAACGTCGACGGGCAAGTTTACGCGGCGGAACTCGACCACTTCGCCGCGCACACCCGGGATGAGCGACCATCGCCCGAAGTCGAGGCGCGACTGGACAAATCCCGAGAAAGCCCGTGCGTAGCGCTCGTTGTTCTCGCGCACCCCGGCGTTGACCGACGTGCCGGGCACCCGAGCGCGCGGCGTGTCGCCGTTCCATTGCCGGCGGTATTGGTCCTCCCAGTGGAAGCGCAGGCCGACCTCCGTCTCCCCGCCGACCCGGCCGCCCAAGGCCGTTGCGTGTTCCAAGGTGAGGCGGCTTTCGAGACCCCAGGTGTCATAGCTTCTGAGGCGGCCTTCGTTGCCGCAGGTCGCATTCAGGTTGGCCATGCCCCCGCAGGCGGGATCCGACGCGTCGTTCGGCCGCTGGTTCGAATTCGAGGACTGGCGCCACCAGTCGCGGTCGAAGCGGAAATAGTAGGCGTGGGTGCGAAGCTCGAGGCCGGGGGAGATGCGGAACAGGTGGGCGAGGGTCGCACCCCAGCGCTCGGTGTCGAACCGGTCGTTCACGAAGGGGTTCTGCCGGGGATCGGCGGCGAACTCGTCGCGGCGAAGGCCTGAGTAGGTGACCTGGCTGTTTTCGGCGAAGCGGGACAGCTTGACCGTCAGGGCCTGAGCTTCCCCCAGCTCCCAGCCGGCCTTGAGGAACAGGTCGGTAAAGCGCAGGCGCTGGTTGGCGCGCGCACCATCCGTCTCCTTGTGGTTGGCGTGCAACAGCACCGCACCCTTCAGGAGGGGGCCGCCGATGCGACCATCGATCATCCAGGTGCCCAGGTTCCCACCCTGGGCGGCGAGCTGCGCCCCCCACCGGTCGGGCAGCGGCGGGGTGATGTAGTTGACGACGCCGCCGATCGTCTGCGGCCCGAAGCGCACCTGGGCGGCCCCTTTCAGCACCTCGATCCGGTCGAAGCGCTCGAGCGGCGGGTGGTAGTAGGAGGCGTTGTCGCCATAGGGCGCGAAGGCAAGCGGGATCCCGTCTTCGAGCAGCAACACCTTGGTGGAACGGGTGGGGTTGAGGCCCCGAATGCCGATGTTGGGGCGGGCGCCGGCGCCTTCCTCGTCGCGGGGGAACAGGCCCGGCACCTGGCGCAGCGCCTCGTTCACCGTGAAGGGGCGCTGCCGGCGGAGGTCTTCAGGGCCGACGATGGCGGCCGAGCCCGAGATGTCGAAGAGGCGCTCGGGCGCGCCGATGACGAGGATGTCGGGATAGGGGGCGAGCGCCGCTTCGGCGAGAGCGGCGGGGTCACCGGGTTCGGGTGCGGCGAGGGCGGGGGCACCGGCCAGGGTCGCGAGCCAGGTGACGAGGCGGTTGGGCACGTGACGATCCCCCTCTGCTATTGAGAATGCTTCTCAGCTCGTCGGTAGCGTCCGCGCCTGCGGCGTGCAAGATGGAATTGCGTCTGCCTCGCATGCGCAATCTAATCCGGCCCGTTGCGCCCGTCCCTCGCTTCGCCTAGTCGCCGGCGACCCGGCCGCACCCTGGAGGCGCCGGGTCAAGCCTGGAGAGACGCATGACCGACGTGCTGACGCTGCCGGCGGAAGCGCGCGCCAAGGTGGGCAAGGGAGCCTCCCGCGCGATGCGCCGGCAAGGCCGGGTGCCGGCCGTGATCTATGGTGGCGGCCAGCCCCCGCTGCCCATCGCCATCGAGGAGCGACTGCTCGTGAAACAGCTGGCCGGCGGCCGCTTCATGAACTCCGTGATCGACATCGCCGTAGGCGACACCGTCCACCGCACCATCCCGCGCGACGTGCAATTCCACGTGGTGACCGACCGGCCCATCCACGCCGACTTTCTGCGCGTGAGCGAGGCCTCGACCGTGACGGTGCTGGTGCCCGTCCGCTTCGTGCACGAAGAAGCCTGCCCTGGCCTCAAGCGGGGGGGCGTCTTGAACGTGGTCCGCCACGAAATCGAGCTGCAGTGCCCGGCCGAGGCCATTCCGGACGACATCACGGTCGACCTGGCGGGATTCGACCTGGGCCAGTCGATCCACATCTCGGCCGTGACCTTGCCCCCGCGCGTGCGCCCCACCATCGAGCGCGACTTCACGATCGCCACCATCGTGGCGCCGTCGGGGCTCAAGGCAGAGGAAGCGGCCGAGGGGGCGTCGGGCCAAGGCTGAGCTTTCGATGCGCCTGTTCGCCGGGCTGGGGAACCCTGGCCCGGAGCATGCCCGGGATCGCCACAACGTGGGCTTCGAGGCGGTGGACTCCATCCACCGGGTCCATGGCTTTCCGCCCTGGCGCGCGCGGTTCCAGGGCCTGGTGAGCGACGGTCGCCTGGGCGATGAGCGGGTGTCGCTGCTCAAGCCCCAGACCTTCATGAACGAAAGCGGCCGGTCGGTGGCCGAGGCGTTGCGGTGGCTGAAGCTGAGCCCCGAGGCCTTGGTGGTGTTCCACGACGAGCTCGATCTGGAACCCTTGCGTGTGAAGGTGAAGCGCGGGGGTGGGCATGCCGGGCACAACGGGCTCAAGTCCATCGATCGGCTGGTCGGGCCTGGCTACTGGCGGGTGCGCATCGGCATCGGCCACCCGGGCGACCGGGCCCGCGTGACGGGCTATGTGCTGTCCCCCTGGGACAAGGCCCTGCGCCCCGCCCTGGACCGGCTGTTGGAAGACTTGGCGCACCTCGCCCCCCTGTTGGCCGCCGGGCATACGGAACGGTTCATGAGCGACGTGGCGCTGCGCCAGCGGGAAGGCGCCCATGGGCCTTAGGGTGGGCATCGTGGGCTTGCCCAACGTGGGCAAGTCCACGCTCTTCAACGCGCTTACCGAGACGGCCGCCGCCCAGGCCGCGAACTATCCCTTCTGCACGATCGAACCGAACGTGGGCCAAGTGGACGTGCCCGACCCCCGGCTGGCAACGATCGCAGCCATCGCCGGTTCGGCCCGCATCGTGCCCACCCAACTCTCGTTCGTGGACATCGCCGGTCTCGTGCGCGGCGCGGCCCAGGGCGAGGGCCTGGGCAACCGGTTCCTGGCCCACATCCGGGAGGTGGACGCCATCGCGCACGTGCTGCGCTGCTTCGAGAGCCCGGACGTCACCCATGTCGAGGGCCGGGTCGACCCGTTGGCCGACGCCGCGACGGTCAACACCGAACTGATGCTGGCGGACCTCGAAAGCCTCGAGCGGCGCGTGCCCGCACTCCTCAAGAAAGCCCGCGCCGGCGACCGGCTGGCGCAGCCCGCCGCCCGCATCCTGGGGGAAGCGCTCGAACTGTTGCAGGCCGGCCGGCCGGCGCGCGAGGCCAAGCCCCGCGACGCCGAGGAAGCCCGGGTGCTCAAGACCGCCCAGCTCCTCACCACCCGGCCGGTGCTCTACGTCTGCAACGTGGACGAAGCGGCCGCCGCCACCGGCAACGCCTGGTCGCAGGCCGTGGCCCGCATGGCGGAACGGGAAGGGGCGGGCGCCGTCGTCGTCTCAGCCGAAATCGAATCTCAGATCGCGCGCTTGAGCCCCTCGGAGCGTTCCGCGTTCCTTGCCGAGCTGGGGCTTCAGGAAACCGGCCTCGCCCGCGTGGTGCAGGCGGCCCATGCCCTCCTCGACCTCGTGACGTTCTTCACGGCCGGCCCCAAGGAAACGCGGGCCTGGACGGTGCGGCGCGGGGCTACGGCTGGCGAGGCCGCCGGCGTCATCCACTCCGACTTCGAAGCTCGCTTCATCCGGGCCGAGGTGGTGAGCTTTGCCGACTACGTGGCCTTGGGCGGCGAAGCCCGGGCCCGGGAGGCCGGCCGCCTGCGCGCCGAGGGCCGCGGCTATGTGGTCAAGGACGGCGACATCCTGCACATCCTGCACGGTGCTTGAGGTCTAGAAGCCGAGGCGGACCGACAGCCGGACGTCGCGGCCGGCCAGCGGAGCGAAGTCCCTAAGGAGGCTTGCGTGCCGGCGCGCTTCCACGTCGGTCAGGTTCTGGGCTTCCAGAAGGACGACGCGGTCGCGGTCGCCCCAGGGCCGCCAGGCCAGCGCAAGGTTCAACATCGTCCAGCCGTCGGTCGGCCCCTCGAATTGGGCCACGCGGTCCTGCCGAGTCACCCGCTCGACCTCCACCCGAGCGCTCAGGTGAGCGCGTTCGCCTTTCAGATAGGCCAAGACCCGCAACGGCGGGATCTGGGGGGCCGGCTCGCCCCCTTCGAGGGTGGCCCGCACCCAGTCGAGGAGCACCCCCCCGCGCAGTTCGCCCCAGCCCCCGCCGGCAAGGCGCGCCTCGGCATCGAGTTCGAGCCCCGTGAACCGAGCCTTCTTGCCCCGATAGGCGAAGACCGGCAGCTCATCCTCTTCCTCGCCCGTGGGTTCGAGGGCGATGAACCGGCCGAAGCGGGTGTGGAACAGGGCGAGCTCGGCCCGCCAGCCTTCGCCGCGGCCCCGAAGCGTCGCCTCGAGCCCGTTCGAACGTTCCTTGCCAAGGTCGGGATCGCCCACCTCGAAGGCCTGGGTGGCAAGGTGGGGACCGTCGGACAGAAGCTCCTCCGCCGACGGCGCGCGCTCGGCGTGGGTGAACGACAGGCCCGCGCGCGCACCGGGCGCCACGGGCACCGAAGCTCCCACCGAAGCCGACAGCGCCGAGAAGCCCCGCGCAAACGGGCGCACCTTTGAGCGGACCCGGGCATGCTCGAAGCGTCCGGCCGCCTCCACCTTGAAGGCCCCCAGATCGAATTCCTGCAGGGTGAACAGCCCCACCTGCCGGATATGATTTTCCGGGATGTAGGCTTCCTCGCCCTGGGCATCGAGCCGGCGGGCGAGGAACTGAAGGCCGCTCGCCCCCTTCCAACCGCTCCGCTCGCGCTGCACCAGTTCGGCCCGCAGCTCGCCACCGTCCGAGAGGAAGCGCGTGCCGACCGTGCCGTCCTTCTCCAGCTCGTCGTGAGCATAGTCGGCAAAGCCGCCGCGCAGGCGCAGCCGCTCGAAGACGCCGCCCAAGGGCACCTCGACCCGGCCGTCTAGCCGAGTCTGGCGCAGATCGAGGCGGATGTCCTCGTGCGCGTGATGGTCTTCCCGGTCGTGATGGCCATGGTGGTCGTGCCCGAACGCGAGCCGGTTGGGTATGCCGTAACGGCTTTCGAAGCGCGCCAGCGAGAGGCCGGCTGAGGCGCCGGTGCCCGAGCTCCACGACAGGCCACCCGCCACGTCAAAGGCGCGCACGGCCGTGTTGGGGATCCGGCCGCGGCGTGCGTGGTCATCGGGGTCGAGCCCCTCCTCCTCGGCCTCGGCGCGGACCGGGCGGGAGAAGACGAAGCCCCCCGTACGCAGGTCGCGCGCGTTGAGGAACGTGCCGTCCACGTGGGCCACGAGGCGGGGGCCCAGCGCCAGGTCGAGGCTGCCGCCCGCCCGGGCCTCGCGGGCGGCCGAAGCGATCCCCGCCAGCGCGTCCAGATGGAATCCGCCCTCGGGCCGGCCGCGCGGGATCCGCCGGTCGTAGGCGTTGACGACGCCCCCGATGGCGTTGGCGCCATAGAGCAGGACCTCGGGCCCGCGGATCACTTCGATCCGCTCGGCCGCGAAGGGCGACAAGGCCACGGCATGGTCGGGTGACGTGGCCGAGACGTCGAAGGTGCCGATGCCGTCCGTCAGCACGCGCACGCGCTGGCCCTGCAGACCCCGCAGGACGGGTGCGGCCGCGCCGGGGCCGAAGAAGGTCGACGAGACGCCCGGCAGCCGGGCCAGCGTCTCGCCGACGGTGGGGCGCACGATCCGCGCCAGCTCGTCTTCCGTCACGATGGAAACGCCCGACAGGACGAACAGCAGGTCGCGGGGATAGGGGGCGGTCACGACGATGTCGGGCGGCAGGCCGAAGTGGGGCGCCTTGGGCTGGGCCGCGACCGGGACACCGAGCAGCAGGACGGGGACGATCAGGGCGCGCATGGCAAGCCTCCGGAGCGTGGAAGCGCCGGGATAGAGGTGACGTTATATCAACGCAACCCGCCTAGCCCTCGCCCCTGAGCTCCGCCCGCAACGCATCGATGGGCACGAAGCGGCCCCGATCCTCGACATGCCAGAAGGTCCAGCCGTTGCAGGTGGGCCGGCCCAGCACGGCCGCCCCCAGCTGGTGGATCGAGCCCGTGCGTCCCCCTTCCAGGGCCAGGCTGCCGTCGGCGCGCACGCGGGCCCGGTGCCGCCGATGCGGGCAGGTGAGCGTTTCGCCAGGCCGCAGTCGTCCCGTCTCGACCAGAAGACCGAAGGGGATCCGCGGACGCGACCGGGGCTCGGGCGTCACCTCCAGGGGGTCGATGGGCTCAGCCGCCGCGATGCGGGCGCGCGCGATGGCCAGATAGCGAGGCTCCCGCTCGATGCCGATGAACCGGCGGCCGAGCCGCCGGGCCACCACCCCCGTGGTGCCCGAGCCCGTGAACGGGTCGAGCACCAGGTCGCCCGGGCGCGTGGTGGCGAGCAGGACGCGATAGAGCAGCGCTTCCGGTTTCTGGGCCGGATGGGCCTTGTCGCCATTCACGCGCACGCGCTCGGCCCCCGAACAGATGGGCAGCCACCAGTCCGAGCGCATCTGCACGTCGTCGTTGAGGGCTTTCATCGCGCGATAGGCGAAGAACGGGCGACTTTCGCGCGCGCGGGCGGCCCAAATCAGCGTTTCGTGCGCGTTGGTGAAGCGCGTGCCGCGAAAGTTGGGCATGGGGTTGGCCTTGAGCCACACCACGTCGTTCAGGATCCAGAAGCCCAGATCCTGAAGGATGGCACCCACCCGAAAGATGTTGTGGTAGGTGCCGATCACCCACAACGCTCCGTCGGGCTTCAGAAGCCGTCGGGCGGCCGCAAGCCATGCGCGCGTGAACCGGTCGTAGTGGGCGAAGTCGGCGAACCGGTCCCAGGGCTCGTCGACGGCGTCCACCTCGCTGCCGTCCGGTCGCGTCAGGTCGCCACCCAGCTGCAGGTTATAGGGCGGATCGGCGAAGACGAGGTCGACCGATCCTGCGGGCAGGCGGGCCATCTCCGCCACGCAATCGCCCTCGATCAGCTCGAACGAAGCCTCCCCCGCCATGGGCCGACTCCTGCCCGGGCCGGGAATCCGCCGTCAAGCCAAGCGGTTGGAGGAGTTTCCACAAGTCAGCTGGCGCCCGACGGCCGACCCACAAGGGCTGGAGTCCGAGCCGTTCGCCCTCCTCAAGATGTGGAGGTGTGGCCCCCAGGACTCACGTGACGAGGAACGAGCGGACGGGATGGAACGAGCGGCGGTGATGGGGCCCGGGCCCGTGGACGGCCAGGGCCGCCAGATGGCGGGCCGTGGGATAGCCCTTGTGCACTTCGAAACCGAATCGCGGGTCCGCCGCCCCCAGCCGCACCATCAGGCGGTCGCGGGCCACCTTGGCCACGATCGAAGCGGCGGCAATCGCGGGCTCGCGGGCATCGCCGCGCACGACGGCGCGGGCGGGAAAGGTGAGCGGCGGCAACCGGTCGCCGTCGACCAGCACGAGATCGGGCGGGCCCACCTGGCGGACGAGCCGTGCCACGGCCCGCGCCATGGCCTCGAGCGACGCCTCGAGAACGCCCCGCCGGTCGATCTCGCGCGCCGAAGCCGCGCCCAGCGCCACGGGGCAGGCCCGCCGGATGGCGACCGCGAGGCGTTCGCGGGCGGAGGCCCGCAGCGCCTTAGAGTCTCGCACGCCCTCCACCGGCACCCACCAGCACACGGCCGCGGCCAGCACCGGGCCGGCGAGCGGCCCGCGCCCCACCTCGTCCACGCCAAAGACGATCCCCATGCCCCGCCCACCTCAGGTTCGGGTGGAGGCGAGCGGCCAGCCGTGGCCCAAGGGCCCGTGGCCGCGGCCAAGCCCGGGCGCATGGTGGATCGCCTGCGCCACGAACGCGCGCGCTTCAACCACCGCTTCCTCGAGCGGCCGGCCGGCGGCCAGGCTCGTGGCGAGCGCGCTGGCCAGCGTGCAGCCCGTGCCATGGGTGTGCCGCGAGGCGATGCGGGGCGAAGCGAAGCGGCGCTGGCCGTCGCGCGTGACGAGCCAGTCCGCCACCTCCGCGCCTTCAAGATGCCCGCCCTTGGCGAGCACGGCCTGAGGCCCGAGCGTCAAGAGTTCCTGGGCCGCCAGCAGCAGGTCCGCCTCGTCCGCGATGGTCAGGTCCAGCAGTGCCTCGAGCTCGGGGACGTTGGGGGTCACGACCGTGGCGCGGGCGATCAGCCGGTCGCACAGCACCGGCACGGCCTCCGGGGCGAGCAGCGGCGCCCCACCCTTGGCCACCATGACGGGATCGACCACCAGGGGGCCCGTGAAGCCCGCCAGGGCATCCGCCACGGCCCCCACGATGGCGGCATCCCCCAGCATGCCGGTCTTGACCGCGTCGGCCCCGAGGTCGGCCAGCACCAAGCGGATCTGGGCGGCCACCACGTCCGGGGGCACGGCATGGACGGCCTCGACCCCGATCGTGTCCTGGGCGGTCACGGCCGTCACGGCGGTCGCGGCGAAGCCGCCTGAAGCCAGGATGGTCTTCACGTCCGCCTGGATGCCCGCACCGCCCCCTGAGTCCGAACCGCCGATGGCCAGCACCCGCGGGAGCGTCACGCCGCGGCCTCGAGCGCGTCCTTCACCTGGGCCACGGCCTGACGCACGAGGGCTTCGTCGTCGGCCTCGGCCATCACACGCACCACGGGTTCCGTGCCCGAGGGACGCACGACGAGCCGGCCGCGGCCGGCCAACACCGCCTCGGCTTGAGCGATCGCGGCCTTCACCACGGGCCGATCGAGGTGAGCCGCGCCCACCCCGCGCACGTTCTCGAGGAGCTGGGGCAAGGGATCGAACAGGTGCAGGATCTCGCTCGCCGGGCGCCCACACCGCACCAGCACCGCCAGAACCTGCAGCGCCGCCACGAGCCCGTCACCCGTCGTGGCATGGTCGAGGAGGATCAGGTGCCCCGAGGGTTCCCCGCCCACGTTGCAGCCGCGCGCCCGCAGGGCGGCCAGCACGTGCCGGTCGCCCACGGGCGTCCGGACGAGCCCCACGCCCAGCCCTTCCAGGAATCGCTCCAAGCCCAGGTTCGACATCACGGTGGCCACCACATGGCCCCCGCGGAGCCGGCCGGCCTCGAGCGCCGACCGGGCGATGAGTGCCAGGATCTGGTCGCCGTCCACCAGCGCGCCGCGCTCGTCGATCAGCACGACGCGGTCGGCGTCGCCGTCGAGCGCGATGCCCAGGTGGGCCCCAGTCTCGCGCACGCGCGCCGCGGCGAGGCCAGGGTGCACCGAACCGCATCCATCGTTGATGTTGAAGCCGTCGGGCTCGGTGCCGACGGTGATGAGGTCGGCACCCAGTTCCCACAGCGCCTCGGGCGCCACGCGGTAGGCCGCCCCATGGGCGCAATCGAGGACGATGCGCAGGCCGTCGAGTCGCACGCCTTCGGGAAAGGTGGACTTGACGGCATGGATGTAGCGGCCCCGGGCGTCGTCGATCCGCCGCGCGCGCCCGATGGCTTGCGGTGCCGCGCGCTCGACGGGAGCATCGAGCAAGGCTTCGATCGCGGCCTCGTCGCCGTCGGAAAGCTTGTAGCCGTCGGGCCCGAACAACTTGATGCCGTTGTCGAAGAAGGGGTTGTGACTGGCCGAGATCATCACGCCCAGATCGGCGCGCATCTCGCGAGTCAGCATGGCCACGGCCGGCGTGGGCAACGGCCCCACCTGCACCACGTCCATGCCGACACTGGTGAAGCCGGCGGTCAGCGCCTGTTCGAGCATGTAGCCCGACCGTCGCGTGTCCTTCCCGATCAGCACTCGGTGGCGGTGGGTGCCGTTGCGGAAATGGCGCCCCGCCGCCTGCCCAACCTTGAGCGCCAACTCAGGAGTCAGGAGATCGCCATTG
This sequence comes from Sphingomonadaceae bacterium, assembly GCA_025056155.1. Taxonomy (GTDB): domain Bacteria; phylum Pseudomonadota; class Alphaproteobacteria; order Sphingomonadales; family Sphingomonadaceae; genus Thermaurantiacus. Next base: position 169,792 of record JANWWL010000009.1, on the reverse strand, counting down.
GCGAGCCCACGGATGCCGTCGGTGCCGAACAAGCGCCCCATGCAAGCGGCCTCTCCTGGGATTAGACAAGCCCGCGCCCGGCCGGCAAGGCACGCCTGTGGCCGAGACGGATTTCGTGACGCTCCTCTTCCTCCTGGGGGCGGGCCTGTGGGCGGGGGTGCAGAACGCGCTGGCGGGTGGCGGCAGCTTCGTGACCCTACCGGCCTTGATGCTGGCCGGCCTCGACGCCCGGGTGGCCAATCTGACGTCCACTGTCGCGCTGTTCCCGGGCCAGATCGCCTCGGGTCTCGCCAACCGCCGGCTGATCGGCCCGGTGGGCCCAGTGCCGTTCCGGGCCCTGTTGACGACGAGCCTCGCCGGCGGTGCGGTCGGGGCGGGCCTCCTGCTCGTGACGCCGTCGGACCTGTTCCGCGCGCTGCTGCCGTGGCTGGTGCTGGCCGCCACCCTGCTGTTCGCTCGGGGGGCCTTCGGCCGCCCGCTGCGGGCCCGGCATCCGGGCGCGTGGTGGATCCGCGCCGGGCAGGGTCTGGTGGCGGTGTATGGCGGCTACTTCGGGGGTGGGATCGGCTTTCTGATGCTCGCGCTGTTCACGCTGGGCGGAGCGGCGGTGAAGGTGGCCCAGGCCGGCAAGAACGCGCTGGCCGCCGCCATGAATGCCGCCGCGGCGGCCGTCTTCGCCGCATCGGGCGAGGTGGCCTGGGCGCCCGCCCTGGCGTTGGGCGCAGGCGCCTTGGGCGGCAGCTGGCTGGGCGCCCGTCTCATCAGCCGCCTGCCCGACTCATGGCTCAAGCGAGGCGTGGTGGCCTTGGGCCTTGCGCTGTTCGTGGGGCTGCTGGCGCGGGGCCAGGCGGCCTGAGCACCCGGCGCGCGATCCTGTCTCCCTTCCGGCACCACCACCGGAAGCTCCAGGAGGGCCCGGCGGTCGGGCCATGCCGCTCGGCCGGCGCGGCGCCATCAGGAGGCCGTTGACGACGAGCGACCCACCCCGGCAACCGTACCGCGAGGGAGCCGCCATGCCCATCGACAAGACCCGCCTGCCCAGCCGGCACGTGACGCAAGGCCCCGAACGCGCCCCCCACCGTGCGTTCTTCTACGCCATGGGGCTTTCGGAAGACGACATCGCCCGGCCGTTCGTGGGCGTCGTCTCGGCCGGCAACGACTCCGCGCCCTGCAACACCCGCCTCGATGCGCAGGCCGAGGCGGCCCGGGAAGGGGTGATCGAGGCGGGCGGCACGCCGCGCCGGTTCAACACGATCACGGTGACGGACGGGATCGCCATGGGGCATGCCGGCATGAAGGCTTCGCTCGTGAGCCGCGAGGTGATCGCCGATTCGATCGAGCTTTCGGTGCGCGGCCACTGCTACGACGCGCTCGTGGGCTTCGCGGGCTGCGACAAGAGCCTGCCCGGCATGATGATGGCGATGCTGCGCCTGAATGTGCCAAGCGTCTTCGTCTATGGGGGCTCGATCTTGCCCGGGCGCTTCCAGGGCCGAGACGTGACCATCAAGGACGTGTTCGAGGCCGTCGGCGCGCACGCGGCCGGGCGCTGCCCGCTCGAAGAGCTGGTGGCGCTCGAAAAGGTGGCCTGCCCCGGCGACGGCGCCTGCGGCGGCCAGTTCACGGCCAACACCATGGCCTGCGTGGGCGAGGCGATCGGGCTGTCGCTGCCGGGGGCGAACATGGCCCCCGCGCCGGACCCTCAGCGGATGGAGGTCGCCCGCGCCTCGGGCCGGGCGGTGATGCACCTGCTCGAGCGCAACATCCGCCCGCGCGACATCTGCACGCGGGCCGCCTTTGCGAACGCCGCCCGGGTGGTGGCTGCGACCGGCGGGTCCACGAACGCCGCACTCCACTTGCCCGCCATGGCGCACGAGGCCGGCATCCGCTTCACCCTGCACGACGTCGCCGAGCTGTTCCGCACCACCCCGTGGATCGCCGACCTGCAACCCGGGGGCCGGTTCGTGGCTCGGGACCTTCATCTGGCCGGGGGCGTGCGCCTGGTGATGAAAGCGCTGTTGGACGCAGGCCTGCTCGATGGCGAGTGCCTGACGGTGACGGGCCGCACGCTGGGCGAGGAGCTTCGGGAGGTCATCTGGCGGGCCGACCAAGAGGTGGTCCGCCCCGTGTCCAACCCCCTTTCGCCCACGGGTGGCGTGGTGGCGCTCAAGGGCACTCTGGCACCGGACGGAGCGATCGTGAAGGTGGCGGGCCTGCGGCAGCTGGTGTTCGAAGGCCCGGCCCGCTGCTTCGACCGCGAGGAGGACGCCTTTGCCGCGGTGGAAGCCCGCGCCTATCGCCCGGGCGAGGTGATCGTGATCCGCTACGAAGGGCCCAAGGGCGGGCCGGGGATGCGCGAGATGCTGGCGACCACGGCCGCCCTTTATGGCCAGGGGATGGGCGAGGAGGTGGCGCTCGTGACCGACGGGCGCTTCTCGGGCGCCACGCGCGGCTTCTGCGTGGGCCATGTGGGGCCGGAGGCCGCGGTCGGCGGGCCCATCGCACTGGTGGAGGATGGCGACCGGATCCGCATCGACGCCGAGGCCGGCACGATCGACCTGCTCGTGGACGAAGACGTGCTGGCGACGCGGCGCGCGCGTTGGCGGCCGCGCCCGCACGACTATGGCTCGGGGGCCCTGTGGCGCTACGCGCAAGTGGTGGGCCCGGCCTCGGAGGGGGCCGTGACTCACCCCGGCGCGGCCGCCGAGACCCACTGTTACGCCGACATCTGAGACTTCCGCAGCCCGGCCGCGGGGCCTGCAGTGGCTAGTTGCGCGGGGCGGCCTGCATCTCGAGGAGCGTCTGGCTCATCCTGCGCGACGCGGCGGCCACCTGCCTGCGCTGGGCGGGCGTCATCCGCGCGAACGCCTCGAGCTCGGCATCGAGTGCCCGGTTGATCCGCAGCGCTTCCAGCGCCTTCTCCGATTCGATCGCGCGCACGAGGCGCGCCCAGTCGACCGGGTCCTGCTCCAGCGCCGCGAGCCTCTCCTCGCGCAGGCCGCGCAGCATCAGGTCCCAGCCCGGCGCCCGCGCCTTCTGCCCGGCTTCGACGAGGATCCGGGTCGTCTCGGCATCGAGGCCGAGGAGCCCCTGCCGGGGCGCCGGGGTCTCGGCCGCCACCGGGGCCGCGACCGCAAGCGCGGCCCACGTCCACCACCTTGACATCGGCATCCTTGCCTCCCGAGCGGCCCGCCCACCCTCGACGCCACGTCGACCTTCCCCGGGATAGCCGCGTCAGGGCCGAGCCGGCTAGTCGAGACCGGAGCATCTGGCGCGCGATCGATGGAGCAGCAGCCGGCAGAGCGGGTTCTCGCGCAGGGCCCGTGGCTGGTTCACGAGGCGCCTGCGATCGCCGCGGCCGTCCAAGGCGAGGCGCAGCTGCGGCAGGTGGCGCGCGGCGGGCGGATCCACGACCCGGCCCGGGGCCCCGCGGACCTCGTCGGCATCGCAAGCGGCCACCTGCGGCTCGACATCGCGGCGGGCGCGACGGATCCGACGCACTTTGCCGTCGCCACGCCGGGCGTTGTCCTCAGCGATCTCGCACGCCCACCCGGCAGGCCCAGCCTCGTGACCGCGACGGCCGGCAGCCCTCTCGTCCTGCGCGAGCGGCGCATAGCCGGCCTTGCCGAGCGCACGCCGGGCCTCCGAGGCTGCGCCGGCCCGGCTTGCCATCCTCAATCTGTGGGGGGCGCTCGCCATCGTTGCCGCGCTGCGCCGCCAGGCCCCGGTCGAGCGCGTGGCCGCAATCCTCCCGGTCCTCGCGGGAGCGGACCTCGCCGACGGCCTGCGGCTCGGCGTATCGCAGGCCGACCTCGCCGCCATTGCGGCGATCGGCCGGACGACGCTTGCCGAGGCGCGTCGCCAGCTGGAGCGGCTGGGGCTCGTCGAGACGCGCTATCGCGGCCTCGACATCCGCTACGCGGCCGGCCTCGTGGCACTCGGCGACGGGGAGAAGCTTGCCGGTGATCGAGCCGGAGCGCTGGCCCTGATCCGCCAGGCGCCTCCTTGGCCGGCGCGGGGCCGGCGGCGCCAGGTGCAGCAGACCTCGCGCGCTCAGGCGCGCCCACGCCGCGACCGCGGCGGGCCGACCGGCAGTCCGCGCAAGATCCCGAGAAATATCTACGTATTCTCCAGAATGCGACATTGGCTTACCTTTCGGAAAATTTTGCTGCTCCCGGCGGGTTCTTTTTTGGAGACCGCTTGAGAAGGCTTGGTGCAGGACCTGGCACAAGTCTTGCCCGCGTGGTGGCCGGGTGGGCGCGCACGGCCCGCCATCGAGCCGGAGCAGGAACCTCGTGCGCTTCACCTCGACCAACCTTGCGGCGGCCGCAGCGCTCGCCAGCGGCCCCGCCTCGGCGATGATCGACTGGACGATAAGCGACTGGACGATGATCGACTGGACGACACGGCACCGCGTGGAGGCCACGCCCCTCGTGGCCACGACCGCCACCGGCACCGTTGGCGCCACCGGCACCGTTGGCAGCGTGGACCTCACCTTCAGCGGCGGCACCTTCGCCGAGATCGGCTACGCGCAGTGCACCGCCCGCCTCCCGGCCAGGAACGACCACCGGTTCGAGGCGCCCTCCGATTCGAGCGCCCTCCACGGCCCTGCCCGCCTTCGACGACCTGCCCAGCCCTCCGGCCTAGAATCACCTCGGCCTAGAATCACCTGATGGCGCCGGAAACCTCGGGCCCCTTCCACACGACGAGCTTCGGCAAGCCGGTGAGGGAGATCTCCATGCCGGTCGTGAGCCTCGGCCAGAGCCGGTCGCCGAAGGCCTGGCTCTTCGACCAGGGCTACACCATGCGGGACGAGGGCAGGGGCTTTTGGGGCACCGGGTCGTGAACCCCAAGGTCGTCTCGCACAGCGTCGCCGGCTTCGCGTGGCATGAGGGCGCAAGTTCGTCCCGGATACGCCCGTCACGAACCTCTCGTTCCCGACCGTGGCAGTCGAGCCGCGGCCCGGCTGGGCAGGCTTCACGATCGGGTTCCCGTTTTGGGTCGTGCCGCCCCTGCCGCCGACCCCCATCCCCGAGCCGGCCGCCTGGGCGCTCACGATCGCAGGCTTCGGGCTCTTGGGGGCTGCCGCGCGCCGGCGCGGGGTGGTGGCGGCCGCCCGAGGCGCGTCAGGCCCCATCGGGCGGGGGCGCCCGCCCGATGCGGTAGGCGCCGCGCGGGTCGGTGACGGGCTCGCCGCGCTGGGTGAGGCAGACCTCGCCGGCGGCGGCCAGCGCCCGGGCCGCGGCGTGGATTGCGGGCAGCTGCCCCCGCCAATCGGCACCTCCCAGCAGCCGGGCGGCGTCGGTGGGGCAGATGCTGCCTCCCGGCCGCCGTCGCGCCAGGGCCTCGCGGATCGCTTCTTCCGCCGTCATCGCGCCCACACGAACAGCGCGGCCAGCCCGACCGCGCCCAAGGCCACGGCGCTGTGGACCGGATCCTCCCACACCACGGCCACCAGCAGCACCGCATCGACGGCAAGGGCAAGGACCGCGGGCCAGGGGTAGAGCGGCATGCGAAACGGCCGGGGCCGGTGGGGCTCCGTCCGACGCAGGCGCATGAGGCTTGCCACCAGCGCGATCTCGATCAGCAAGCGCAACGGGGCGTTCACGGCGACGAGCGCAAGGTAGGCGCCCGAGGCGGCGAGACCCACCGCCCCCGCCGTCGTCAGCACGAGGGCGAGAAGCGGGGTGCCGCCGGGCGCGACGCGAGCCAAAGGCGGGGGGAGCACGCCGTCGCGCGCCATGGCGAAGGCGCCACGCGCGTGAGTCATCAGGCGAAGGTTGACCGAGGCCGCGACCGACAGCGCCCCAAACCCGGCGACCAGCAGGGCCCCTTCGGACCCGAACACGCGCTGCGCCCCGTCGGCGAGCGCCAGGGACGAGCCCGCCATTCCCTCCGGGCCCAGGGCGTGCAGCAAGCCCATGTTCACGAGCAGGTAGAGCGCGGACACGAGCGCAAGGCCCCCGAAGACCGCGCGGGCCACGTGCCGGTCGGGCCGCTCCATCTCCTCGCCCATGTAGAGGGGGGTCTGATAGCCCGTGTAGGTGTTGTGGATGGCACTGAGTGCGAGCGCCAACCCGGCGAGCTCCAACACCGGGGCTTCCGGTCCGCGCGGCGGGGCGGGCGCGGCCGGCGCGAGGAACAGGGCCCCCACGAGCACCGCGAGCGCCAGCCCCTTGAGAGTCGAGAGCAGGGTCTGCACCCGGCCCATGCCGCGCGTTCCGACGGCATTCATGAGGAAGGCCGCCACCACCAGGGCGACCGCCGCCTGGCCCGGTGGACGATGGGCCCCCACCCCCGCCCGGGCCAGGAACTCGGCGAAGGCCACGGCCAGGAAGGCGAGCGTCGACATGCCGTTGAACCAATCGGCCCAGCCTACCAACGCCCCCGCCCGAGGCCCCAGGGCGTGGCCCACCACGGCGTAGGGCCCACCGGCCCGCGGCAAGCTCGCCCCCAATTCGACGACCGTGAGGGCGTTGATCGCGGCCATCAGGCCGCCCGCCGCCCATAGGACGAGGATCAGGGCGGGATGGGGGATGGCCTCGGCCACCACTCCCGGCTGGCGCAGGATGCCCGCCCCGATCACACCCCCCACCACCGTGGCGAGGCCGAAGCCCAACCCCAGCACGCGCAGCAGGACGCCCGCCGACCGGGCGGGCGCCGGGCGACGGTCCCTCAGGCCGTGCGTCCTGCCGAGAGTTCGGCGGCCCGGAGGACGGCCGCCTCGATACGAGGATAGGTGCCGCAGCGACAGAGGTTGGTGATGGCCGCGCGAACGTCGGCGCGGCTTGGCCGTGGGTTCGATTTCAGCAGGGCGGCCGCGGCCATGATCATGCCCGACTGGCAGAAGCCGCATTGCGGCACCTGAAGCTCAAGCCAGGCGCGCTGCACCGGATGCGACCGATCGTCGGAAAGGCCCTCGATCGTGGTCACGAAGGCGCCCTCGAGCTCGCCGATGGTGACCTGGCACGAGCGAACGGCCGCCCCGTCCACCCACACGGTGCACGCCCCGCACAGGCCGGCCCCGCAGCCGTACTTGGTGCCGGTGAGGTTCGAGGCGTCGCGCAACGCCCAGAGGAGCGGCGTATCGGGCGCGAGCTCGTATTTCACGGGGTTGCCGTTCACCGTCATCCGGGTCATGCCCGCCGTCGCTAGCCCTGAACGCGCGTCGAGGGAAGGCCCATGACCTACACCTGCTTTACCTTCGAGGTGGCAGACCACGTGGCCCACCTGCAGCTTTGCCGCCCGGCCGAACTCAACACCATGAACGAGGCGTTCTGGCGCGAGCTGCCGCAAGCCTTCGACGCCATCGAGCAGGATCCCGGCATCCGGGCCGTGGTGATCTCGTCCACGGGGCGGCATTTCACCGCAGGTCTCGACCTCAACTGGGCCGGCGGGATGGAGGGGGAGCGGCACCCCGACCCGGGCCGGGCGCGCGAGAAACTGCGCCGGCACATCCGGCGCATGCAGATACCCTTCACCAAGGTGGACCAATGCCGGGTGCCGGTGATCGCGGCCATCCACGGCGGATGCGTAGGCGGCGGGGTGGATCTGGTGACGGCCTGCGACATCCGCGTGGGCTCGGCCGACTGCTTCTTCACGATCCAGGAGGTGAACGTCGCCATCGTGGCCGACGTGGGCACGCTGCAGCGCATCCCCTACCTGTTGCCGCAGGGTCTGGTGCGCGAGCTCGCCTACACGGGCCGGCGCTGGCCGGCCGAGGAAGCGCTGCGGTTCGGCTTTCTCAACCGGGTCTTCCCGACCCGCGACGACACGATCGCGGGCGCCCTGGCGCTGGCCCGCGAGATCGCGGCCAAGAGCCCGCTGGTGGTCGCGGGCATCAAGCAGATGCTCAACGCAGGCCGCGACCTGACCATCGAACAGGGGCTGGAATATGTGGCCACCTGGAACGCCGCGATGCTGCCGGGTGAGGACATGCGCCGAGCGATCGCCGCCCAGATGCGCAAGGAAGAAGCCCAGTTCGACGACCTGGCCGCCTGAACGCGGGGCGGCTGCATGGCTGGTGCAAGGTCGGCCGCGGCATCGCATCCGACCTCGGTCTGCTTGAGGCCCCCACCGGGCGGCGCTAGGTGCTGGGGCGATGACGTTGACGCTCGCCTCTGTCGTGCGCGCGCTGCGCCGGCTGGGCCTCGCCGGGGCTGCACTCGCCGCCCCGTCGCTCGCCGAAGTGCCGGCCGCGACCCCGCCGCCCATGCCGGCCGACCTGGTCAGCGGTCCGGCCGCGGCCGACCCGGTCACCGCGCCAGTGCCTGCCTACGCGCCGCTTAAGCCGGACCCGGCGGTCGGCCAGCCCCAGCCTTGGGGCATCGACCTTCTCGACCAGGTGACCCCGGTCGGCCGGCAGGCGCTCGCCATGGTCCATGGCCTTCTCAATCCCGTGATGATCGGGATCTCCCTGTTGGTGTGCGCATTGCTCGTCTGGACGGTCGTGCGGTACCGCGAGCGCGCCAATCCCGTGCCGGCCAAGTTCAGCCACAACTTCCGCCTGGAGGTGACCTGGACGACGATTCCGGCCCTCATCCTGTTGGTGATCGCGGTGCCAAGCTTCCGCCTGCTGGCGGCGCAATATTCCCCGCCCAAGGCCGATCTCGTGGTGAAGGTGACGGGCTACCAGTGGTACTGGGGCTACGAATATCCGGACTACGGCGGGGTGAGCTTCGACGCGGTGATGGTGGATCGCGCGGAGGCCGCGCGCCGCGGCGCCCCCTACCTCCTCGAAACGGACAACCGCCTCGTCGTGCCAGCGGGCAAAACCGTGAAACTCCTGGTGACCGCCGCCGACGTGATCCACAGCTGGGCGGTGCCGGCCTTCTGGGTCAAGATGGATGCGGTGCCAGGCCGGGTGAACGAGACCTGGTTCAAGGTGGATCGCCCGGGCGTCTATTACGGTCAGTGCTCGGAGCTGTGCGGCACCAAGCACGGGTTCATGCCGATCGCGGTTGAGGTGGTGCCCGAACAGCAGTTCCTGGCGTGGATGCGGGCCAAGCAGGCCGAACAGGGCATCCCGCCGTCCGGGCCTGGGATTGCGGCGGCGGGGCTGGCGGCCGGCACGACCCCCGGGGCGTGACGGCCATCGGCGCTCGCGCGCGCGGGCGTAGTCGGCGGCCGCGCGGTCCAGCCGGAGCCAAGCGTCAGGCGACGACGGACCCGGCGGGCTGGTGAAGGGAAGGGACGGACAGGATGGCAACGACGTTCGATGCCCACACCGAGGCGGCCCACGCGCCGCACGACGACACGCATCGGCTCTCGTTCGCCGAGCGTTGGCTCTTCTCGACGAACCACAAGGATATCGGAACGCTCTACCTGATCTTCGCGGTGGTGGCGGGCGTCGTCGGGGGTGTGCTCTCGGGCTTCATGCGCTGGGAGCTCGCCGAGCCCGGGATGCAGGTTTTGCCGTGGTTCACGCAAGGCAACATCGATCAAGCCTACCACCTGTGGAACGTGTTCATCACCGCCCACGGCCTCATCATGGTGTTCTTTATGGTGATGCCGGCGCTCATCGGCGGGTTCGCCAACTGGTTCGTGCCCATCATGATCGGCGCGCCCGACATGGCCTTCCCGCGGATGAACAACATCAGCTTCTGGCTGACGGTGGCGGGCTTCGTGCTGCTGTGCCTGTCGATGTTCGTGCCGGGCCCGCCGGGCGGCAACGGGGCGGGAACCGGCTGGACGGTCTACCCGCCGCTGTCGACCTCCGGCCACCCGGGTCCGGCGGTCGACCTCGCCATCTTCTCGCTGCACCTGGCCGGTGCGGGCTCCATCCTTGGCGCCATCAACTTCATCACCACCATCTTCAACATGCGCGCACCCGGCATGACGTTGCACCGCATGCCGCTGTTCGCCTGGTCGATCCTGGTCACCGCCTTCCTGCTCTTGCTGTCGCTGCCGGTGCTGGCGGGCGCCATCACGATGCTGCTCACCGACCGGAATTTCGGCACCACCTTCTTCGATCCGGCCGGCGGCGGTGATCCCCTCCTTTACCAGCACCTGTTCTGGTTCTTCGGGCACCCCGAAGTCTACATCATGATCCTGCCCGCATTCGGGATCATCAGCCACATCGTCTCGACCTTCAGCCGCAAGCCGGTGTTCGGCTATCTGGCGATGGCCTACGCGATGGTGGCGATCGGCTTCGTGGGCTTCATCGTGTGGGCGCACCACATGTTCACCTCCGGTCTCAGCGTGAACACCAAGATGTACTTCACGGCGGCCACGATGATCATCGCCGTGCCCACCGGCATCAAGATCTTCTCGTGGATCGCCACCATGTGGGGCGGGTCGCTGCGGTTCCCCACCCCCATGCTGTGGGCCGTGGGCTTCATCTTCATGTTTACGATCGGAGGGGTTACGGGTGTCCTGCTCGCCAACGGCGGCCTCGACACCTATATGCACGACACCTACTACGTGGTGGCGCATTTCCATTACGTCCTGTCGCTGGGCGCCACCTTCGCGATCTTTGCCGGCTTCTACTACTGGTTCGGAAAGATGACCGGCCGCGAATACAATGAGTTTCTGGGGAAGGTACACTTCTGGCTGTTCTTCGTGGGCACCAACCTGATCTTCTTCCCCATGCACTTCCTGGGCCAGCAGGGCATGCCGCGCCGATATCCGGACTATCCCGAGGCGATGGCGGGGTGGAACGAGGTCGCGTCTTGGGGCTATGTCGTGACGGCGGCGGGCATGGTGGTGTTCTTCCTCAACGTCGCCGCCTCGCTCCTTGCCGGCCGCCGGGCGGCCGCCAACCCGTGGGGCGAGGGCGCCACGACGCTCGAATGGACACTCTCGTCGCCGCCGCCCTTCCACCAGTTCGAAACGCTGCCCGACTTCACGCGGCGCGCGCCGGCCCACTGACGAGGGGACCGCGGAGTTCGGGGATGGGGTTGGGCGACGTCGCGGCGCGGTCGGCACCTCGGGCTGAGGACTGGCGCGACTATCTCACGCTCCTCAAGCCTCGGGTGATGTCGCTTGCCGTGTTCACGGCGGCCTGCGGCTTGCTGACCGCGCCCGCTCAACTCCATCCCGCGCTCGCCCTGGCGGCGGTCATGGCCATCGCCGTCGGGGCCGGTGCGGCCGGCGCCCTCAACCAGTGGCTGGAACGGGACACCGATGCCCTGATGCACCGCACGGCCCGCCGCCCGCTGCCCGCCGGGCGGCTCTCGCCCGATGGCGCGCTCACCTTCGCCGTCGTGCTGGCCGTGGGTGCGGTGACCGTGCTGGGACTGGCCACCAACCCATTGGCCGCGGGCCTGTTGGCCCTCGGCATCCTCTTCTACGCGGTCGTCTACAGCTGGTGGCTCAAGCCGCGGACACCGCAGAACATCGTGATTGGCGGGGCAGCCGGGGCCTTTCCGCCAATGATCGGCTGGGCAGCCGCAACGGGCGAAGTGACCGCCCTGCCCTGCCTCATGTTCCTCCTCGTCCTCCTGTGGACGCCACCCCATTTCTGGTCGCTGGCCCTGTTCGTCGCCCCCGACTACGCCCGCGCCGGCATTCCGATGCTGCCCGTGACCCACGGGGTGGCCGCCACGCGGCGGCGCATCCTGGCCTACAGCGTCGCCCTGGTCGCCACGAGCGTCGTGCCCTGGGCCTTGGGCCTGGCGGGCGCCGTGTACGGCGTGGTCGCGATCCTGGCCGGCGCGGTATTCCTGCGCCGGGCCGTGGCGGTGGCCCGGTCGAGGGAAATCGAACCCGCCGCCATGACCGCGGAACGGCGACTGTTCGGCGCCTCGATCCTTTACCTGTTTCTTCTGTTCGCCGCCTTCCCCTTGGACGCGTGGGGTCGGGCATGATCGAGGACGAGGAGCAGCTGTTCCTCGAGCGTCGGCGACGCCGCAACACGGCGATCGGCGTGGCCTTGGGTGGGCTTGCCGTGCTGTTCTACCTGGTCACCGTGGGCAGGATGGCCGGATGAGCGTGCTCGCCCGCACCCGCACGGCTTGGGCGGCTTTCGGGATCGCGGCGGCCATGCTGGGCCTGGCCTTTGCCAGCGTGCCGCTGTACCGCCTGTTCTGCCAGGTGACGGGCTTCGGGGGCACGCCCCAGGTGGCCGCTCAGGGCCCGGCAACGGCGCCCGGCCCGGTGGCCGGCACCCGCATCCGCGTGCGTTTCGACGGCAACGTCCGCCGCGACCTGCCGTGGGAGTTCCGCCCGGTCGAACCCTTCGCGGACCTCGCCGTGGGCGAGCGGCGGATGGCCTTCTACCGGGCCGTCAACCACGGCGACCGGCCAATCACGGGTGTCGCCACGTTCAACGTGACCCCTGAGCGGGCCGGCCGGCATTTCGTGAAAGTCCAGTGTTTCTGCTTCAACGAGCAGACCTTGGCCCCGGGTCAGGCAGTCGACATGCCAGTCGTCTACTATGTCGACCCGGCGATCCTCGACGACCCCGAGGCCCGGGGAGTCGAGGAGATCACCCTGTCCTACAGCTTTTTCCCCGTGCCGGAGCCCCGTCAGCCACCCAGTATCCGGGCGACCGACATGGCGGCCATGCGGGCCGGCCGCCCCGGCGCCTGAGGGGGCGGGTGGCAGCGCGCGGGTCGGGTCGGTAGGGGCGAACGGCAAGCGCTGGAGGAACCCCTGATGGCGGCCGGCAAGACGCACGATTTCCACATCCTCCCCCCCAGCCCGTGGCCGATCGTGGGGTCGGTCTCGGCCATCCTGATGACGACCGGCTTCGTCTTCTGGTGGCACGACGAGGCCTGGGGGAAGTGGGTGGCCATGCTGGGGGTGCTGGGCGTGCTGTTCACCATGTTCTCGTGGTGGACCGACGTTCGCAACGAAGCGAACGCGGGCTTCCACACGCCGGTCGTCCAGCTGCACCACCGCTACGGGATGCTGCTGTTCATCGCCTCGGAAGTCATGTTCTTCGTGGCGTGGTTCTGGGCCTTCTTCAACGCCGCGCTCTATCCTCCGGCCGGCGAGGCGGTCGGGGGCACCTGGCCTCCCAAGGGCATCGAGCCGTTGGATCCCTTCGTCTACCCGCTCCTCAACACGCTCATCCTGCTCCTGTCGGGCACCACCATCACCTGGGCCCACCACGCCCTGATCCACGGCGACCGCAAGGGTCTGAAACAGGGCCTTTGGCTCACGATCGGGTTGGGCGTGCTGTTTACGGCGCTCCAAGCCTACGAGTATGCGCATGCCGAGTTCGGCTTCTCGGGCAACATTTACGGCGCCACCTTCTTCATGGCGACGGGCTTCCACGGCTTCCACGTGATCGTGGGCACCATCTTCCTGGCGGTATGCCTGTGGCGGGCATATCTGGGCGACTTCACGCCCCGACAGCATTTCGGATTCGAGGCGGCCGCGTGGTACTGGCACTTCGTGGACGTGGTGTGGCTGTTCCTGTTCCTCTCGATCTACATCTGGGGGTCCGACTTCGGCCGCGCCGCCGCTCCCTACTTCGGCTGACAGCTTCTGTCCGCCGTCGTCGGCCGGGCCGCCAGTGACCGCCCACCGGCGTCGCTGGCCCCTCGTGCCGACCCTCGTGACGCTGGCCGCGCTGCCGGCCCTGGTGGGCCTGGGCGCGTGGCAGCTGCAGCGGGCCCAATGGAAGGACGGACTGCTGGCGACCTACCGCGAGAACGCCGGGCGGCCGCTCGCCACCCCGACCCACCGACGGGAGCTCGAGGCGTTGGGATTCCGCCGGGTGCAGCTCGTAGGCCTGGCCTGTGCGCCCCGGCCAGATCGGGTCGTGGCCGGCCGAGACCGGGCTGGTCGGCCCGGCTGGACGGCCCTGTTCCGCTGCCGCTGGCCCCGCGAACGCCCCGACGCGGGCGACATCTTGGTGAACGCCGGCTGGGCCCCGCATCCGCAGCGCGCCCGCAAGGCCTCCGCCCCGTCGGCTTCGGCCATCGGCGTGCTGGTGCCTGGGCGCGGAGCCCAGCCACCGCTGCTCGTGCTGGAGGCGGCACGCGCACCCCTCGCGCCCTCCGCCGCGCCGACGCTCGACATCATTCCCAACAACCATCGCGGCTACGCGCTTCAGTGGTTCAGCTTCGCGGCGATCCTGGCCATCGTCTACGTTGCCTATCTGCGGCGCTGGCGGCAGGGCCGTTGAAGGCCCGGGGGGCGGCGGCTACGGCCTGCCCGCATGGAGCACGTGAGCACCCGAGGCGAAGCCCCCGTCCTCGATTTCCGGGGGGCGACCCTCGCGGGCTTGGCCGCCGACGGTGGGCTCTACGTGCCGGCCCGGTGGCCGCGCCTCGAGCCCTCGGAATGGCGGGCGCTTGCTCACCTCGACTACGCCGCGACCGCCGTCCGCCTGCTGGAGCCCTTCATCGGGTCGGCGCTCGAGACTCCGATCCTCGAGCGGCTCGTGCGCGAGGCCTTGGCGACCTTCGCCCACGCCGCCGTGACACCGCTCGTCCAGCTCGACCATCGCCACTGGCTGCTCGAACTGCACCATGGGCCCACCCTCGCCTTCAAGGACATCGCGCTGCAGCTTCTGGGCCGGCTGTTCGCGCAGTTCACCCGCGAGGATCCGCAGCCCCTGGTGATCGTCGGGGCGACGTCGGGCGACACGGGATCGGCGGCGATCCGGGCGGTCGCGGGGCTGCCGGGCCTGCGCATCGTCATGCTGCATCCGCTGGGCCGCGTGTCGGACGTGCAGCGACGCCAGATGACCACGGTGGAAGCGGCCAATGTCGTCAACGTGGCGGTCGAGGGCACCTTCGACGACGCCCAGGCCATGGTGAAGCGGGTGCTGGCCGATCCCGCCGCGCGGGCCCGCCACCGGTTGACGGCCGTGAACTCCATCAACTGGGCGCGCCTGGTGGCCCAGACCGTGTACTACGCCTACGCCGCCGTGCGGCTGGGCGCCCCGGAACGGCCGGTGTCCTTCGCCGTGCCGACGGGCAATTTCGGCGATGCGTTCGCCGGCTTCGTGGCCGCGCGGATGGGCCTGCCGATCGCCCGGCTGATCGTGGCCACCAACGTCAACGACATCATGACCCGCGCACTGGAGCGCGGGGATTATTCGCGCCGCGACGTCGCCGCCACCGAGACTCCCTCGATGGACATCCAGGTGGCCTCGAACTTCGAACGGTTGTTCTTCGAGCTTTCGGGTCGGGATCCCCGGGCCACGCGAGTGGCCATGGAGGGCTTCGCGCGCACTGGTCGCCTGTCGCTTCCGCCCGACCTCTTGGCGGCGGCGCGGGCCATCTTCCGCGGCCGCCGCGTGGAGCGCGACGAGATGGCGGAGGCCATGCGCTGGGCCTGGCGAGCGGCCGGTGCGCTCGTCGACCCGCACACGGCGGTGGGGCTGGCCGCCGCGCGCGCCGAAGCGGCGTCGCTCAGTGGCCCCATCGTGACCCTGGCCACGGCCCATCCGGCCAAGTTCCCCGAGACGGTCGAGGCGATAACCGGCGTGTTTCCAGCGCTGCCCGCCCGCGCCGGCCCGCTCTTCGAGCGGCCGGAACGCTGCCTCACCATGCCGGCGGATGCGCGCGCGCTGCTCCGCCTGCTCGATGAGCAGCTGCAGCCCGCATGAGCGAGGTGACCTGCCTGCCATCGGGCCTCAGGGTGGCGAGCTGCGTCCTTCCGGGCATGCGCACGGCCGCGGTGGTGCTGGCCGCCGGGGCGGGCAGCCGGCACGAGCC
Organism: Sphingomonadaceae bacterium; assembly: GCA_025056155.1. GTDB lineage: Bacteria > Pseudomonadota > Alphaproteobacteria > Sphingomonadales > Sphingomonadaceae > Thermaurantiacus. The sequence goes on along the minus strand of JANWWL010000009.1, from coordinate 154,178 downwards.
GGACGACGGTCACGGTTTGGCCCACCTGTTCGAGCACATGGTGTTCAAGGGCACGGCCACCCGCAGTGCCCGCGCCATCGCCGAAGCGATCGAGGACGCCGGCGGAACCCTCAACGCCTGGACCGCCCGCGAGATGACGCTGTTCCACGCCCGGGTCCTGGCCCAGGACGTGGCCCTGGCCGTCGACCTGTTGGCGGATCTGGTGCAGCATCCCCGCTTCGACCCGGCCGACCTCGAGGTGGAACGGCAGGTGATCCTGTCGGAAATCGGCGAGGCGCGCGACGTGCCGGAGGACCTGGCCTTCGACCTGGTGCACGAGGTGGCCTTCGCGGGAGCGCCAATGGGCCGATCGATCCTGGGAACGCCGGAAAGCCTCGCCCGTCTTTCGCCGGCCGCGCTCGAGGCCTGGCGGCAGGAGCGCTATCGGGCCCAGGGGCTCGTGCTGGCGGCGGCCGGCGCCGTCGACCATGGACAGCTGGTGGAGCTGGCCGGCCGCGCATTCGCTGACGTGCCGGCCGGGGCGCCGCCGCCCGCTGCGCCGGCCCGCTGGGCAGGCGGTGTCGCGGGCGAGCGGCGGCGCAGCGCCCAGACCCAGGTTGTGCTGGCCTGGCCCGGGCCGGGCCTGCACGATCCCCACCATTACGCCGCGCAACTGTTCGCCACGGCGCTGGGGGGCGGCATGTCGTCACCCCTGTTCCAGGAACTCCGCGAACGGCGGGGCCTCGCCTACTCGGTGGGCGCCTTCCACCAACCGCATGACGAGCTGGGGGTGATGACGGTGTCCCTCGCCACGGCCCCCAAGGACGCGCGGAGTGCGACCGCCCTGGCCCACGAACTGGCGTGGCGCCTGGCCGACACCCTGGACGAGACCGAGCTTGCGCGCGCTCGCAGCCAGCTCCAGGCGGGCCTTCTCATGGGGCTCGAGACCTGCGCGGGCCAAGCCGAATGGCTCGCACGGACGCTCTTGGCGTTCGGCCGGGCCGTCCCGCCGGCCGAGGCGGCGGCCGCCATCGACCGGGTGACGGTGGAGGAAGCCCGCGCCGCCGGCCGCGCGATCCTTTCCGGGAGTTCCGCCGTGGCGAGCGTCGGGCCCCGGCTGCTCACCGGCCTGTCTTGAACCTGACGGTTTTGGCCACCGGCCCCACGGCGGGTTTCGCGCTGCTCGATTCGGGCCACGGCCGCAAATGGGAGCGCTGGGGGCCCTACCGTTTCGTCCGCCCCGAGCCGCAGGCCCTCTGGGCGCCGGCGCGGCCCGACTGGCCGGCCCACGGGATCTTCCTGCCCGGCCCCGACGAGGACGGAGGCGGCCGCTGGCAGCTCGACCCGGCCCTGCCCACCCGCTGGCCGGTGGAGCAGGCGGGGCTGCGGATCTGGGCCATGCCCACCCCCTTTCGCCATTTGGGCTTCTTTCCCGACATGGCGCCCCATTGGGAGCGCCTTGCCGACGTCCTTCGCCCGGGGGAACGGGTGCTCAACCTGTTCGCCTACTCGGGCTTGGCCACGCTGGTCGCCCTGCGGGCGGGTGCCGAAGTGGTGCACGTGGACGCAAGTCCCAAGGCCGTCGCCGCGGCACGGGCCAACGCCCAGCTCGCCGGCCTGGCCGACCGGCCCGTCCGCTGGATCGTCGACGACGCCCGGGCCTTCGTCGCCCGCGAGCGCCGGCGGGGCCGCCGCTACCATGCCATCCTCCTCGATCCGCCGAAGCACGGCCGGGGGCCGAAGGGAGAGGCCTGGGAGCTCGCTCGCGACCTGCCCCCGCTCGTCGCCGACTGCGTCACCCTGTTGGACCCTGCGGCGCGCCTGATGATCCTCACCACCTATGCCGTCCGCCTTTCGGCGCTGGCGCTTCAGGCCTGTCTTGCCCAGGCCCTGGCCGGACGGGGTGGGCGCGTTCAGGCAGGCGAAATGGGTCTTGTCGAAGAGGCCCGGGGCGTCTTCCTGCCGACGGCCATCTTCGCGCGCTGGGAAGGGACGTCGTGATCCGACCGTGGCTTCTGGGGCTGGGCCTGTTGGCCGCGCGGGCGGCGGCCCAGGTGACCCCCGTTCCCGCCCCGCCCTCGCTACCCGACCCGCTGGCCGCCCCCCGACCGCGCCTCATCGACCTGCCGTCGGACCTCAGCCCCCGCGTCGTCGCGCTGGGCACCGACGAGGCGGCCAACCGCCACGGCGACGACATCTACCAGCCGCAGGTGGGCCAGCCCGGCAAGGACGTGATCTGGGTCCCCACGCCCGAGCCGCTCATCCGCGCGATGCTGGCCGCCGCCCGGGTGACTCCCGACGACTTCGTCGTGGACCTGGGCTCGGGCGACGGGCGAATCCCCATCATCGCCGCCCGCGAGTTCGGCGCCCGCGCCCACGGCATCGACTACAACGGCGACATGGTGGCGCTCGCCCGGCGCCTGGCCGACCGGCAGGGGCTGCGCGGCAAGGTGAGCTTCCAGCGCGGCGACATCTTCGAAAGCGATTTCTCGACGGCCAGCGTCGTCACCCTCTACCTTCTGCCCAGCCTGAACCTGAAGCTGAGGCCGCAGCTGCTCGCCCTGCGGCCCGGCACCCGGGTGCTGAGCCACGCCTTCGACATGGGCGATTGGGAACCCGACCAGGTGATCCGCACCGACGTGGCGACCGGCTATCTGTGGTTCGTGCCCGCCCGCGTGGAGGGGCGCTGGGCCTTCGAAGTGCAGGGCCAGCGCTTCGCCGCGACCTTGACCCAGAAGTTCCAGAACCTGTCGGCCCGGGGCGGGCCGCTGACGTCCGGGCGGCTCAAGGGCAACGACATCACGCTGGCACTCGCGAACGGCCGCGAGCTTAAGGGCCGGGTGCTGGGCGACGACCGGATGGTTGGGCCCGGCTGGTCGGCCAGCCGGATCGCCCCCCGCTGATCCCGACGCCCACCGGAGGGCCGTGCGGGCCGGCCGACCGACGACTGTCGGCCACCGACATCGCGGCCATGGTGGCGGGGATCGTGATCGGGGCCGGCATCTTCCGCATTCCGACCGACGTCGCGCGCCTGGTGCCCTCGGAACCCCTGATCCTGAGCCTGTGGCTGGCCGGCGCGGTGATCGCGCTGGCGGGTGCCGCCACCTATTCCGCGTTGGCGCGCGTGGCGGGCGACCTGGGCGGCGAATATCGGTTCCTGGCCCTGGGCTTCGGGCCGGCGGTCGCCACCCTGTTCGTCTGGGCGCGCATGACCGTGATCCAGACGGGCTCCATCGCGGCGGTGGCCTTCGTGGCGGGCGAGCACGCGGCACGGCTGGTGCCCCTGCCCCCGGCCCTACTCGCGCTGCTGGCGGTGGCGGGCGTCACGGTCCTCAACTGGTCGGGTCTCGTGGTGTCGGCCCGGCTGCAGCGCGGGCTGGTCGTGGCGGTCGTGCTCGCCCTGGCGGGGCTCGTCGCCTTAGGTCTCGCCATGCCTGCCGCCCATGCTCCTCCAGCGGCGCCGACCGTTCCGCCGACGCCGGGGGCCGTGGGGCTCGCCCTGGTGTTCGTGATGCTGGCCTATGGGGGCTGGAACGAGGCCGCCTATCTGGCGGGCGAGACCCAGCGGGGTGCGCGCACCCTGGCTTGGGGCCTGGCGGGCGGCCTTCTGTTGGTGGCCGCGCTCTATCTGGGGTTCAACGCGGCCGCCCTGCATGCGCTGGGCGTGGCGGGGCTGGCGGCCACGCCGACACCGGCGGTCGCCCTGACGGACGCTGCGGGCGGGGCCGGGGCAGGGGTGGCCGTGCTGGTGCTGCTCGCCGCCTTGTCCACGCTCAACGTCACGGTGCTCACCGGCGCGCGGGCGATGTGCGCCCTGGGCCGCGACCACCCCGCCTTCCGCGCCCTGGGCGCCTGGGACCAAGCGCGGGCCGTGCCTCGGGCGAGCCTTCTCGTCCAAGCCGCCATCGCCCTTGCCCTCGTCGGGCTCGGCTGGTGCGCGCGCGACGGGTTCGAAGCGATGGTGGCGTTCACCGCCCCCGTCTTCTGGTTGTTCCTGGCGCTGGTGGGTCTGGTCCCCTTCCGGCGGCCCGAGCTGGCGCGCAGCCGACCGGCCGCGGGCCTGTTCGCCGTGGCGTGCCTGGGCATGGCGGCCTCGGCCGTCGACCACGCCCGAGGCCTTGCGCTGGCCCACGAGACCGCCGGCTGGATGGGGCTTGCGGGTCTGGGCTGCGTGGCGCTGGGGCTGCCCGTCAGCCGATGGAGGTGGCGGGCAGGCGCCGGATCCGGTCGAGCTCGGCCTTGAAGCGCGCAAGCTCGGCCCCTTCCAGGCGAGGGCCGGCGAGGAACCGGGTCTCGGCGGGGTTCACCGCCCGACCGTCGCGCCAAACCTCGTAGTGCAGGTGAGGACCGGTCGACAGGCCGGTCGAGCCCACGGCACCGATCCGTTGCCCCTGCCCCACCGCCTGGCCCGGACGCACGTCGATCCGCGACAGGTGCGCATAGCGGGTCTTGAGGCCCCGGCCGTGATCCACCTCCACCACCTGGCCGTAGCCGCCGCTCCACCCGGCCAGCGTCACCCGCCCGGCCGCCGACGCCACGACGGGCGTGCCCGTCGGCGCGGCGAAGTCCACCCCCTGATGCAGGCGCGAGAAACCCAGGATGGGATGGAAGCGCATCCCGAAGCCCGACGACAGCCGTGCGCCTTCGACCGGCGTGCGGATGAGGCCGCGCCGGGCCCCCTCGCCGTTCTCGCCGAAGAACTCACCCTTCGGCCCGAACCGCAACAGCGCCACGCGCCGCCGGTGTCCCTCGAGCCCGGCGTAGAGGAGCCGGCCGAACTCTCGCTCGCCGGTTTCGGCCCGGCGATGCTCCACCACCAGGTCGAAGCGGTCGCGCGCCCGCACGTCCCGCTGAATGTCGAGGACATAGCCCAGCTGGCGCAGGAAGTCGGCCGCCACCGCCGCCGGCACGCCCGCCCGCCGCAGGCTGGCGGCGAGCGACCGGCCGACCGGCCCTTGGAGCCTGAGCGGCGTATCGTCCACCGCGATGGGGATGCGGTTGAGCGCCAGCCCCTGCGGGGTGCGCACCACTTCGAGCCGCAGGTCGAGCGCCGCCCGGAAGGCGAGGCGTTCGAGCGGCCGCGGCACGCGCCGCGTCTCGCGACGGCCGAGCACCAGGTCGAGCTCAGTATCGGGCTCAAGGCGCGGGGACGAGACCGCTCCCTCGACCAGACGCAGGACGGCGGCCACGTCCTCAGGGCCGACACCCGACCGCCGCAAGGCGGCCGCCAGCCCGGCCGAACCCAGGCGGGCCACAAGCTCGAGGCGGGGACGCTCGGGTATCTCGGACAAGCGCACGACCGACGGCCCGGGCGGCACGGGCCGACCGGTGCGGCTGCCGCTGGCCAGCGCACCCACGCCAGTCGCCCGCCGCTCGAGCGCAAGATCGGCCGGTTCGGGGACGGGCGGGATCCGCGGTGCGGGAACCCTGACAAGCCCGAGGGCGATCGCCGTGGCCGCCAGCGCCCCGAGGGTGAGAAGGCCGCGCCACCAGCGGGCCGAGCCGATGTCGTCCCCCAGATCGACCAACAGGTCGACCGGCTCGTCCCAGCTGGGGGCGGGACGCGCCGTTGGGTGCCAGCGGAAGACGACCCAGGGGGCCGGTCGAATGGCCTCAACCTGGGTGGCCATGGCGGGCTTCTCCAAGGCGTCGTTCGGCCGGCCGCGCCGTCCGGGTTCTGGGCCCGTGCGTTGCCTGTCCTGCCCTCAAGACCCCTCCCGGCCGGAACCCACGCCGTGCCCGAATCACGTGCCGCCGCCGAGGTCAAGAAGAGGCGAGACGGGCAGACATGGGAGTGCGACAGGTGGCCGGGCGGACGCTGGGTACCGGCGACCGATTGTCATCGAACCGTCCCTTGCACCCGGCATTGCGCTCTGCCACCACAATGCGCATGCTGGGCGGAGGAGGTTGCCCATCCCGGGCGCACGCCTGAGACCCGCAGCGAACGGCAGGCCGGCAGGTCTGCGGCAGGGGCCGCGTTGACGCCTGCCCCGCGGTTGACCGCCGTCCTCGGCCCCACGAACACGGGCAAGACTCACCTCGCGGTCGAGCGGATGTGCGCCCATGCGGGCGGCGTCATGGGGTTCCCGCTGCGGCTTCTGGCCCGCGAGGTCTACGACCGCGTGGTCGCCATCAAGGGCCAGGCGCAGGTGGCCTTGGTGACGGGCGAGGAGCGCATCGTGCCGCCCGGCGCGCGCTACCTGCTGTGCACGGCCGAAAGCCTGCCCACCGACCGGGCGTTTCCGTTCGTCGCCCTCGACGAGGCGCAACTGGGGGCCGATCCCGAGCGAGGGCACGTGTTCACCAACGCCCTGTTGCACGTGCGGGGCACCGCCGAGACCATGATCCTGGGGTCGGAGACCCTCGCCCCGCTCGTCCGACGTCTGCTGCCCGACGCCGAGATCCAATCCCGACCGCGCTTCTCGCGGCTCGAGTGGCAGCCGCCGCGCAAGCTGTCCCGACTGCCGTCGCGCACGGCCATCGTCGCCTTCTCGACCGAACAGGTCTACGCCGTGGCCGAGATGCTTCGCCGGTTGAAGGGCGGCGCGGCCGTGGTGACGGGGGCGCTCAGCCCCCGCACGCGCAACGCCCAGGTCGCCCTGTTCCAGGCCGGGGAGGTGGACCATCTGGTGGCGACCGACGCCATCGGGATGGGCCTCAACATGGACATCGCCCACGTGGCCTTCGCCTCGCTCAGCAAGTTCGACGGACGTCGGCATCGTCGCCTGACGGTGGCCGAAATCGCCCAGATCGCGGGGCGGGCGGGACGCCACCAGCGCGACGGCACCTTCGGCACGGTGATCCTGGGGTCGGCCGACGACGCGCCGACCCTGGCCCCGGCCGAGATCGAGGCGATCGAGCAGCACCGCTTCCCGCCGCTCACGAGCCTCTATTGGCGGAACGCCCGCCTCGACTTCTCCTCCCTTCGTCGCCTGGTCATGAGCCTCGATGCGCTGCCCTCGGCACCCGAGCTCGTGCGGGGCCAGGACGCCATCGACGTGGCCGTGCTGAAGCGGCTGGCGGGCGAGCCGTGGGTGATGGAGCGCGCCCGCCACCGGGAGGCGGTGATGCGGCTGTGGGCTGTCTGCGGCCTGCCGGACTATCGCCAGACCGGGCCCGAACGGCACGCGCGGCTGGTGGGTCGGATCTTCCGATACTTGACGGAAGGTCACGGACGCCTGCCCGAGGCCTGGATCGCCTCGGAACTGGCCGTGCTCGACAATCTTGCGGGCGACATCGACACCCTCTCGGACCGGATCGCGGCAGCCCGCACCTGGAGTTTCGTGGCCCACCGGGCCGACTGGTTGGACGACGCCGCGGGCTGGGCCGAACGGGCGCGGGCGCTCGAGGACAAGCTGTCGGATGCGCTGCACCAGCGGCTGACCCAGCGGTTCGTGGACCGGCGCACCGCCGTGCTGCGGCGCGACCTGCGTCACCGCCAGGATCCTGCGGTGGAGGTCGATCCCGACGGGACGGTGGTGGTGGACGGGGCCATCATCGGCACGCTTGACGGCTTCGCCTTCCGCCCCGACCCCACGGCGCGGGCGGGGGAGAAGCGGCTCATGCTGGCCGCGGCCGAGCGCCGCCTGGCCCGGGAGCTTGCCGCCCGAGCGCAGGCACTGGTGGCCTCGGCCGAGGCGGACTTCACCCTGGACTTCGATGGCCGGATGCCGCCGCGGATCCGTTGGCGCGGGGCACCGGTCGCCGTGCTGCGACGCGGTGGCACACCGCTTGCGCCCCGCATCGAACTCGAGCGCCACCTCGATGCCGTGGGCCCAGCGCTGCGGGCGGCCGTGGCCGAGCGGCTGGACGCCTGGCTTCGGTGCGCGATCGCCCGCGAACTGGGGCCGCTGGCCCGCCTGCCCACGCTGGCCCAAGGCTTGGGGCCACAGGCCCGGGGCCTTGTGGTCCAGCTCGTCGAGGCGATGGGCAGCCTGCCCCGAGCCAGTGTCGAGGCGCTGCTTGAGGCCACCGATCCCGCCGACCGGCGACGGTTGCGCGCGGCCGGCGTACGCTTCGGCATCGTGCACCTGTTCCTGCCCGCCGTCCTCAAACCCCGGCCCACCCGCTGGCGTTTGGCGCTGTGGGCGGTGCAGGCGCGGATGGACGCGCTGCCCCCGCCGCCGCCGGCGGGTCGGGTGGCCGTTGCGGTGGCGCCCGACGCCCCGCCCGGGTTCTACGCCATCGCTGGCTTCTGGCCGGTGGGGCGGCTCGCCGTGCGCATCGACCTGGTGGACCGCACGGCGCGCGCCCTGCACGCCCAGCGCCGCTCCGAGCGGGTGGGGGACCAGCCCTTCACCCCCGATCCCCAGCTGCGCCACGCCCTGGGGCTTGACGAAGCGGACTTCGCGCGGCTGCTCAAGGCGCTGGGATTTCAGCCCCGCACCGATGGCCTGCGCTTCGTCCGGCCCCGCGCACCCCGGCCGGCCCCGCCCGCCTACACCCCGTTCGCTCGGCTTCACGACCTGATGGGAGGCTAGGACTTGGTTCACGGACCCGCCATCCGTCTCGACAAGTGGCTCTGGTTCGCGCGCCTGGCGCGCACCCGTGGAGAGGCGCAGCACTTGTGCGAAAGCCGGCGCCTCCGGCTCGACGGGCGGGTGGTGGAACGGTCGTGCGCGCGGGTGCGACCGGGCAGCGTGATCGCCTTCGCGCGCGGCGACCGCATTGTGGCCGTGCGGGTCGAGGCCTTGGCCGAGCGCCGCGGTCCGTCGGAGGACGCGCGCCGCCTCTACACCCCCCTCCTCGGCGAGGAACAAGCGCGGCTTGAGCCGGCCTGAGCAATGACGCGTTGACGCGCTCGCGTCGGCTTGGCTAGCGGTCGGGCTCGTCGTTCCGCCACAAGAGGATGTCCCATGGCCTACGTCGTCACCGAAGCGTGCATCCGGTGCAAGTACATGGACTGTGTCGAAGTCTGCCCGGTGGACTGCTTCTACGAGGGCGAAACGATGCTCGTCATCAATCCCAACGAATGCATCGACTGTGGCGTGTGCGAGCCCGAGTGCCCGGCCGAGGCCATCATGCCCGACACCGAGCCGGGCATCGAAAAGTGGGTTGAGCTGAACGCCAAATATTCGGCCGTGTGGCCCAACATCACGACGAAGGGCACCACCCCCCCAGACGCCGACGAGTGGAAGGGCAAGCCCAACAAGTTCGAGCAGTTCTTCTCGCCCAACCCCGGCCGGGGCGGCTGAACCGGGCCCGTCGTGGCGGGCGTTCCCCCCTCTCCCGTCCGCGACGGGGCGCCCAGGGCCGCGGCCGAGCCCCGCCCCGCCCCCATGGCCCCGGTCTACCCCTTCTCCGCCATCGTCGGGCAGGAGGAGATGAAACGGGCGCTGATGATCGCGGCCGTCGATCCGGGGATCGGCGGGGTGATGATCTTCGGCGACCGCGGCACCGGCAAGTCGACCGCCGTCAGGGGTCTTGCGCGCTTGTTGCCGCGCATCCCCATGGTGGAAGGCTGCCGCTTCAACTGCGATCCGGCCGAGGACGCTGAACGTTGCGTGCCGGGCTGCGGCGCCGTGGCGCCCCGGCGGGTGGTGCAGGCCCCCGTCCCCTTCGTCGACCTGCCGCTGGGCGCAACCGAAGACCGCGTGGTGGGCGCCCTCGACCTCGAGGCGGCCTTGACCCAAGGGGCCCGCGTGTTCGAGCCGGGCCTCCTCGCCCGCGCCCATCGCGGGTTCCTCTACATCGACGAGATCAACCTGCTGGACGACCACATCGTGGACCTGTTGCTCGACGTCGCCCAGTCGGGCGAGAACATCGTCGAGCGCGAGGGCCTGTCGGTGCGGCATCCGGCCCGCTTCGTGCTGGTGGGCTCAGGGAACCCCGAGGAAGGGGAGTTGCGGCCCCAGCTCCTGGACCGGTTCGGCCTGTCGGTGGAGGTGCGCACGCCCACCGAACTTGCCGAACGGATCGAAGTGGTCCGCCGACGCGACGCCTTCGACCAGGATCGCGCGGGCTTCGTGGCCGCCCAGGCCGCGGCCGAACGCCGCATCGCTCGCCGGATCGACCAGGCGCGCCGGCGCCTGGCGCAGACTGTGGTGCCCGACGACGTGCTGACCCAGGCCGCCCGCCTGTGCCTGGCGCTCGGCACCGACGGATTGCGCGGGGAGCTCACCCTGCTGCGAGCCGCCCGGGCGCTCGCCGCCCTCGAGCGGCGGCCCGAAGCCCAGATGGCCGACCTGAAGGCCGTGGCGCCCATGGCCCTTCGCCACCGGCTGCGGCGTAACCCGCTGGACGAGACGGGGTCGACCGCGCGCATCGAGCGGGCGATGGCCGAGGTGTGGGGGCCGTGAACCCCGCGCGAGACGAGACCGCCCTCCGGCTGGCCGACGCCGCCTGGGCCGCCCGCCTGTTCGCCCGCGATCCCCACGGACTTCAGGCCGTGGTCCTGCGGGCGCGGGCCGGGCCGCTGCGCGACCGGTGGCTTGCCCTCCTGCGCGCGACGTTGCCGCCCGGGGCGCCCTTTCGTCGGCTGCCGCCGGGGTCGGATACCGACCGGCTGACGGGTGGCCTGGACCTCGAGGCCACGCTGGCCGCCGGCAGGCCCGTACCGGCCGCCGGACTGCTCGCCGAGGCCGACGGCGGGATCCTGGTGGTGCCGATGGCCGAGCGTCTGGCCGCGACCCACGCGGCGCTTCTGGCCGCGGTGCTCGATGCCGGCGCGATCCACCTGGAACGGCATGGGCTATCGTGCCGCCGGCCGGCACGCTTGGGGCTGGTCCTTCTGGCGGAGGGGGACGAGCCCGTCCCCGCCATCCTGGCCGAACGTGCGGCCCTGTGGCTCGACCTCGAGGGATTTCGGGCGAACGCACCGCTGGAACCCGACGCGCTGGACGCCCTGGGCCCCGACGTGTCCCTGGCGGAAGCGGCAGCCGCGCTGACCGAGGCCGCGGCGGCCTGCGGCATCGCTTCCCTGCGGCCCGCCCTGATGGCCTTGAGGCTTGCGCGTCTTGCCGCTCGGGGCGGTGGCCTGCGTCGAGGTCATCTCGAGCGGGTGGCCCGACTGGTGCTGGCGCCGCGGGCGCAGCGCCGACCCGAACCCGCTCAGGAGAGCCCACCGCCCCGACCGCCGGCCGACGGCGCGGACAAGGAGGGCCGACCCCTGCCCGATCTCTTGGTGGAGGCCGTGGCCACTGCCCTGCCGCCCGGGCTCCTGTCGGCCTTTGCGGCCAAGGCCCAGGGGCGGTCGGCCGGCGGAGATCCGGCCAGAGGCCGAGCGCGCGCGGGGCTCAGAGGCCGGCCCGCCGGCAGCCGTCCCGGCCTGCCCGGCAACGGGCGAAGGTTGGCGCTGTCGGACACGCTGCAGGCCGCAGCCCCGTGGCAACGGTTGCGCGCTCCCCCCCGCCCCCCGCTGCGGTTTCGCCTTCATCGCGACGACTTGCGCATCCAGCGCGTCGAGCCGCCGGCCGCCACCACCGCGGTGCTGGTGGTGGACGCCTCCGGCTCGGCCGCGGCCGAGCGGCTGGCCGAGGCCAAGGGTGCGGCCGAATGGCTGCTCGCCGAATCCTACGTCCGCCGCACGGAGGTGGCGGTCGTGGCCTTCCGCGGCCAGGAGGCCCAGTTGCTGTTGCCCCCCACCCGCTCGCTGACCCGAGCCCGGCGGGCCATCGCGGGGCTGCCCGGAGGCGGCGGCACGCCCTTGGCCGCGGGCCTCGAGCTCGCGCGGCGGCTGGCCGCGGCCGAACGCCGCCGCGGCCGCACCCCGCTCGTGGTGGCCCTGACGGACGGCCGGGCGAACGTGGCGCTCGACGGCCGCACCGGGCGCGAGCCAGCGCGGGCGGATGCCTGGCGGGTGGCCGCCCTGCTGCGCGCCGAAGGGGTGGCCACCACGGTCATCGACATCTCGGCCCGCCCGCGGCCCGAGGCCGCCGAACTGGCGGCGGCCCTGGGGGCGCGCCATCTGGCCTTGCCACGGGCGGAACCCCACCGGATCGCCGCGGCCCTCCGGGAAGACCGCGGGTGACGCTCGACTGGCGGAGCGACGGAGCCGACTGGCCCAACCGCACGGCCTCGCACTTCGTGGAGGCCGGCGGGGTGCGGTTCCACGTGCAGATCCTGGGGGCCGGCCCCCCGCTCCTGCTGCTCCACGGCACCGGGGGGGCCACGCACGGCTGGGCGGATCTGGCGCCCGCGCTGAGCCATCAGTTCACCGTGCTCGCCCCAGACCTGCCGGGCCACGGCTTCTCGACCCCGCTTCCAGGGCTCGCCACGCTGCCGGCGATGGCCGAGGTGGTCGCGGCGCTCTGCGACCGCGTCGAGGTGGCGCCGCGGTTGCTCGTGGGCCATTCCGCGGGGGCGGCCATCGCGGTGCGCATGACGCTCGACGGCCGGGCGGCCCCGGCGGGGATCGTCGCGCTCAACGGCGCCCTGTTGCCGTTTCCCGGTGCCGCGGCCGAGCTCTTCCCGGGCCTCGCGCGCCTGCTCTTCCTCAATCCGCTGACACCCCACCTGCTCGCCTGGCAGGCGAACCTGACCGACCCGGGCCGCTTCCTCGCGCGCGCCACGGGCTCGCGCCTGCCTCCTCAGCGCACCCGGCTGTACGGGCGGCTCTTCCGGTCGCCGCGGCACGTCGCCGCCGCGCTCGAAATGATGGCCAACTGGGACCTCGCGGCACTTCGACGCGACCTGCCGCGGCTCGCCGTGCCGCTCCTTCTGGTGGCGGGCAGCAACGATCTCGCCGTTCCGGCCTCGACCGCCCGCGAAGTGGCCCGCCTGGTGCCGAAGGCCCGCGTGCACGTGATGTCGGGACTGGGCCATCTCGCGCACGAGGAAGCCCCGGACGAGACGGCGGGGATCATCCTCGACTTTGCGCGGGAGGTGATGCCCGAGCTGGCCCAGGACATCCCGGCGTGAGCCCCGGCACGCTGGCCCTGGTCGAACTGTTGCTGGTCGCGGGTGCCGTAGCGGCCTGGAGCGGTTGGCAGCTGTGGTCCGTGCGCGATCAGCTGCCGTGGCGGCGGGCCGCGTCAGCGCGGCCGCCGCGGCATGCGGAAGGGCAACATCAAGCGCACGATCGGCTGGCGCAACCGATCGAGCAGGATGCTCTCGTGAATGCCCTCGGCGGGCTCGCCCATCAGCCGAGTGTCGAGCGCGGTCCGCGCGTAGAAGGGCGTGTCCTCCAGGGTCCGACGGATGTGGACGGGCCCCCCGCCGTCGGCCCGAGTGCATCGGGGCACCCGCCAGCGCGTGGGCGGCAGCGTGACGGCGGGCGGTAAGGGTGCGGGCTCGGCCCGGCCCTTCGCGTCGATGCGCAGGCCGTGGGCGAAGGGGCTGCCGTCGCGGCATCGGCCCTCGTAGAAGACGAGGTCGTCGCAGCGCAGGTGCGCGCGCGACCACTGCCAGGCGACGAACCCGTCCTCGAGCGGCTGGTCGCCCCAGTTGCAGTCGAGATACCCTTGCCCGACCCACGACCACCGCGGCCGGGTGAACTCGACCTCGACGTGGGCCCGGGTGGCGATCGGCGACCACCAGTGGCGCCCGGCCCGATCGAGGGCGAGGGCCAGCGGCACGAGCGCCCGCGGCCGCACCTGCACCCGACCCAGAAGCCGCCTGGGCAAGGGAAAGGTCCATTCGGCGACGTCGATCACCAAGGCCTCGCCAGTCCACTCGAGGCGACTGGGGCCGATCGCCAGCTGCTGGGGGCCGCGCACCAGGGCGGACCGGCCGCGTTCCGTCATCGCCCAGCCGGGCCGCCTGCCATACAGCGCTACGTTCAGGGCGACGTGATCTTCGGGTGCCCCCCGGCCGGCCCAGTGGTACCAGGAGGAAAAGACGCTGCCGATGAAGGCGATGATCGTCAGGCCGAAGCGGCGGTCGGCGCTGAGGGCGTCGAGGTACCACCAGAGATAGCCACCGGGTGGAACCGGCGCTGCGAAGCACGGTCCGCCATCAGGGCCTCGGCCGCCAGCCGGCCCGACAGCGCCACCATTGGCACGCCCGCACCCGGATGGACTCCGCCACCGGCCAGGTAGAGCCCCGCCAACCGCGACCGCGCCCCCGGCCGACGGAACGAGCCCGTGGGCCCGTGCGCCGCCCGGCCATAGATCGCCCCGCCGCTGCCCGGGAACAGGCGCGCGAAGTCCGCCGGCGTGGTCACCACCAGTCCCTGCGGCTCGGGCGTCAGCTCGAGGCCCAGGGCCGCCAGCCGATCGAGGCTCTTCCTCACGCATCGCTCGATCTCCTCTTGGCCGGGCAGCGCCACGTCGGCCAGGGCCGGTGCATTGACGATGACCAAGAAGCGCTCCAGCTCCGGGCCTGCCTCATGCAGGCTGGCCCCGCGATCCTGGGCGCACACGTAGAGGGTGGGCTGGCGGGGCAGGCGGCCGTGGTGGAGGTCGCGAAACTCGCAGGCGTAGTCGTCGGCGAAGAAAACGTTGTGCCGCACCAGGGGAAAGCCCCGGGCCCGGGCGACGAGCGACAGGGTGAGAGCGGACAAGGATCGGGCGCCCGCGGGCAGGGGATCGACCGCTCGACGCACCTCAGGACCCAGCGACCCCGAGGCGATGGCCGAGGGATCGACGGCCGCCACCACGTGATCGGCCGGCAACCTGAGCCCGCTCTCCAGGCGGACGGCCGCCACTCGGCCCGTCTCGACCTCGATGTGGATCGCGGCATCGCCCATCAGGAACCGGGCGCCCTGACGACGGGCGAGCCCTTCGAGCGCCCGCGCCACCGACTGCATGCCTCCCCCCGGCAGCCACACGCCCATGGCCTCGACATGGGCGATGAGCATGAGGGTGGCCGGGGCGCGGAAGGGCGAACAACCGGCGTAGGTGGCGTAGCGGGCGAACAGCTGGCGCAGGCAAGGATCGCGGAAGCGGCGGCCGAGTTCCGCCCACAGCGTGGAGAACGGCTTGAGCGCCCGAAGATCGGGAAGGCGGTGGAGCCCAAGGCGCCACGTGAGACCCAGCGCCGTCGTCTGCGTCCGTTCCAGGTAGGCGGCCTTCAAGGTCTGGAACATCCGCTCCGCGGCGATGGCGAAATCGAGGTAGTCCCGCCCGGCCTCCGGCCCGGCGAATGCCGCGATGGCATCGGCCGAGCGCGCCCGGTCGGCGAACAGGTCGAGCCGTCGGCCATCCGCCCAGGCGTGACGGGTCAGCACCTCGGCCGGCACCAGCGTCAGGTGATCTTCGAGCCGTTCGCCGGCGGCAGCGAACAGGTCGTCGAGGACCGCCCGCCAGGTGAGGACCGTGGGGCCCGAATCGACGGGGCGGCCGGCCACCGTCACCTCGCGCATCTTGCCGCCGGAAGACGGCGCGCGCTCGACGACGGTGACCGACAGGCCGGCGGCGGCCAGGCGGATCGCGGCGGCGAGCCCGCCGATCCCCGCCCCGATCACCACCACCCGCTCGGGGCTTGGTCCGTGCATCGAGGCAGCCTAGCAGCCCGCCGCCCGGTTGGACACGGGACGGCGCCGGGCCGTAAGGACGCGGGGGGATGAGCCGGCTGGCGGAACGGCTGTGGGCCTGGCGCGACCGCTGGGTGGCCAACCCGGGCTTTCAGCGCTGGGCGATGCGCCTGCCCTTCACCCGCCCGATCGCCCGCCACCGGGCCCGGCGCTTGTTCGAGCTCGCCACCGCCACCGTCACGAGCCAGGTGCTGGCGGCCGTCGTGGAGCTGGATTTGCCTCGGCGGCTGGCGGCAGGGCCCGTGGCCCCGGACGACTTGGCCAGCGCGCTCGACCTTGACCCCGACGCCCTGCGCTGCCTCGTCGTGGCGGCCGAAGGTCTGGGGCTGGTGCGAGGGCTGGCCGACGGGCGCGTGGCCCTCGGCATGACGGGGGCCGAACTGCTGGCGCATCCGGGGGTGCCGGCGATGGTGCGACACCACCGGTTGCTGGCCCGCGACCTGGCCGAGCCCGTGGCCTTCCTGCGCCGGCCCCCTGGGGGCGGGGAACTCGCCCGCTTCTGGGTCTATGCCGGCGGCCGGCCCGAAGGCGACGTGGCCCCCTATTCGGAGCTCATGGCCGTGTCGCAGCCCCTGGTGGCCGAGCAGGCGTTGGCCGCCTATCCCTTCGCCCGGCATCGGCAGCTTCTGGACGTGGGGGGCGGAGACGGCGCGTTCGTCGCCGCGGTCGCCGCCCGCCATCCGCGGCTCGGCTGCACCTTGTTCGACCTGCCGCCGGTCGTGGCCCGGGCCCGGTCCCGCCTTGCGCCGGCGGTCGGTGATCGGATCAGGGTGGTGGGGGGTGACTTCCGCGTCGACCCGCTGCCGCCGGGTGCTGACCTCGTGACCCTCGTGCGGATCCTGCACGACCACGAGGATGCCGTGGCGGCCGCCCTCCTCGGCAAGGTGCGTCGTGCGCTGGTGCCGGGCGGACGCGTGCTGGTGGTGGAGCCCATGGCCGGCACGCGCGGAGCGGGGGCCGTGGCGGCCTATTTCAGCTTCTACTTGCGCGCGATGGGCAGCGGCCGGCCGCGCACCAAGGCCGAACTCGCCCGGATGCTGCGCGAGGCCGGGTTCGTGCGGGTGCGCGAGCATGCCGTCCCTCTGCCGCTGATTGCGCGAGTCCTTTCGGCCATCTCTCCCCGTGTGTAAATCCCGCTTGACAGCCTAAGGTGTGAAGCTAGGGTGACGCCCGGGATTCGACTCTCGGCCTTCAAGCCGGGAGCGATCGGGGAGGCGCACAGCGTCGATGCGGGAGGCCCTGGCCGTCGTGCTGGAACGCCCCGGAGAGCTGAGGCTCCGGCCGCTGGAACTCATGCCCATGGGCCCCTCCGACCTCACGGTCGACATCTGGTGGAGCGGGATCTCGACCGGAACCGAGCGGCTTCTCTGGTCGGGCACCATGCCGCCCTTCCCTGGCCTCGGTTATCCGCTGGTGCCGGGCTACGAGTCGGTAGGCCGCGTCGTCGACGCCGGCCCGGAGGCGCGGGGGTTCCTCGGCCGCCTCGTCTTCGTGCCCGGGGCAGCCTGCTGGCGCGATGCGCGGGGGCTCTTCGGTGGCACCGCAGCGCAAGTGGTGGTGCCGGCCGCCCGCGTGGTCCCGCTGCCCGACGGCATGGACGAACGGGCCGTCCTGCTGTCGCTGGCCGCCACCGCCCTCCATGCGCTGGGCGCGGGCGAGCCGCCCAGCCTGATCGTGGGGCATGGTGCCCTGGGGCGGCTGATCGCCCGCCTGTGCCGGCTGCGCGGCGCCCAACCCGTCGTGTGGGAGGCCAACCCCGCCCGACGCAGCGGGGCGCTCGACTATCCCGTGATCGATCCCGCCGAGGACGACAGCCGACGGCACCGCCGCATCGTCGATGCGAGCGGCGCGGCCGGGCTGCTCGACACGCTGATCGCCCGGCTCGAGCGGGGCGGGGAAATCGTGCTGGCGGGGTTCTACGACCGCCTGTCCTTCGCCTTCCCGCCGGCCTTTCTGGCCGAGGCGCGCTTGCGCGTGGCCGCCGAGTTCACTCCGGCCGAGCTTGGCACGGTGGCCGCGATGGCGGGGTCGGGCCGGTTGTCGCTCGATGGTCTCGTCACGCACCGCGCCGACCCGGCCGAGGCCGACCGGGCCTACCGAACCGCGTTCGAGGATCCGGGCTGCATCAAGATGGTGCTGGACTGGAGGGAGGTCCACTGAGGATGCTCGAGGAGGCCGCCCGTCTCGAGGCCTTGCGCGCCGAGGCCACGATCGAACCCGATCCCGTGCCGTCGGGCCCGGTCACGAAGGCCACCCAGATCATCGCCATCTACGGCAAGGGCGGGTCGGGCAAGTCGTTCACGCTCTCGAACCTGAGCTACATGATGGCCCAGCAGGGCCGACGGGTGCTGCTCATCGGCTGCGATCCCAAGTCGGACACCACCTCGCTCCTGTTCGGGGGGAAGGCCTGCCCCACCATCATCGAGACCTCGGCGCGCAAGAAGCTGGCGGGCGAGGAGGTGCGGATCGAGGACGTCTGCTTCATTCGCGACGGCGTGTTCGCGATGGAGCTGGGTGGGCCCGAGGTGGGCCGCGGTTGCGGCGGGCGCGGCATCATCCACGGTTTCGAACTGCTCGAGAAGCTGGGCTTCCACGAATGGGGCTTCGACTTCGTGCTCCTCGACTTCTTGGGCGACGTGGTCTGCGGTGGCTTCGGCCTGCCGATCGCCCGCGACATGTGCCAGAAGGTGATCGTCGTAGGCGCCAACGACCTGCAGTCGCTCTACGTTGCCAACAACGTCTGCCGGGCGGTCCAGTATTTCCGCAAGCTGGGCGGCAACGTCGGGGTGGCGGGCATGGTCATCAACAAGGACGACGGCACGGGCGAAGCCCAAGCCTTCGCGCGCGCGGTCGGCATTCCCGTCCTGGCCTCGATCCCCGCCAACGAGGACCTGCGGCGCCGCTCGGCCAACTACCAGATCGTGGGCCGGCCCGACGGCCCGTGGGGACCGCTGTTCGCCGAACTGGCCGAGAACGTGGCCAAGGCCCCGCCCGTCCTGCCCACACCGCTCGACCACGAAGGCCTTCTTGGCCTGTTCAAGCCCGAGGAGACGGGCGGGAACGTGACGCTCGTGCCGGCCACCCAGGCCGACATGCGTGGGCGGGACTGGCGGCCGCGGCCGTCGCTCGAAGTCATCTACGACGACGCATGACCATGCGCGAGGCCACGACCAGCCCGGACATCGCGACCGCAGCCGGCGGCTGCCACGGCGGGCGCGAGCGCATGCGGGAAGCCGCCCGGCAGGCGGGCAAGAGCGCCATCCTCGAACGCTATCAGGCGGACTATCCGCGGGGACCGCACGACCAACCGCAGTCGATGTGCCCCGCCTTCGGCTCGCTGCGCGTGGGCCTGAGGATGCGCCGGGTGGCCACCGTGCTCTCGGGCTCGGCCTGCTGCGTCTATGGGCTCACCTTCACGAGCCACTTCTACGGCGCCCGCCGCACCGTGGGCTACGTACCGTTCAACTCCGAAACGCTCGTCACGGGCAAGCTCTTCGAGGACATCCGCGAGGCCGTCTTCCAACTGGCCGACCCCGAAAAATACGACGCCATCGTCGTCACGAACCTGTGCGTGCCCACGGCTTCGGGCGTGCCGCTCCAGCTCTTGCCGCGGAACATCAAGGGGGTGCGGATCATCGGCATCGACGTGCCGGGCTTCGGCGTGCCGACGCATGCCGAGGCCAAGGACGTGCTGGCGGCGGCCATGCTGGCCTACGCCCGGGCGGAGGCCGAGGCGGGCCCCGTGGCCGCGCCGCGCGAACGCACCGATCGCCCCACCCTCACCCTTCTGGGCGAGATGTTCCCGGCCGATCCTGTCGTGATCGGGCGCCTCCTCGAGCCGCTGGACTTGGCCGCGGGCCCCGTGGTGCCCGTGCGCGAGTGGCGCGAACTCTATGCCGCGCTCGCTTCGCCCGTGGTGGCCGCCATCCATCCCTTCTACACCGCGGCCGTCCGCGAATTCGAAACGGCCGGCCGCACCGTCCTCCCCTCGGCGCCGGTCGGGGTGGACGGCACGGCCGCCTGGCTGGATGCGGTGGGCGACGCCTTCGCCGTGCCGCCCGCACGGGTGGCAGAGGCCAAGAACCGTTTCCTGCCCGCCATCCGCGGGGCGCTCGCGGCACGCCCCATCCGCGGCCGGATTACCGTGTCGGGCTACGAAGGCTCGGAGCTGCTGGTCGCCCGCCTGCTGGTCGAAAGCGGCGCGGACGTGCTCTACGTGGGCACCGCCTGCCCGAGGACGCGCTGGTCGGATCCCGACCGCGCGTGGCTCGAGGCGCGCGGGATCCCCGTGCGGTTCCGGGCCCGCCTGGAGGACGACCTGGCCGCGGTCGACGCCTTCGCCCCCGACCTCGCCATCGGCACCACGCCGGTCGTGCAGCATGCCAAGACGAAGGCCATCCCGGCCCTGTACTTCACGAACCTCATCTCCGCCCGGCCGCTGATGGGCCCGGCGGGCGCTGGGGCCTTGGCCGAAGTCGTCAACGCCGCCATCGCAGGCCAGGCCCGCTTCGCCGAGATGCGGGAGTTCTTCCGGGGGGTGGGCGAGGGCCCGGCGGCGGGCATCTGGCAGAACCTGCCGGTGGACCGACCGGAGTTCAAGGGCCGCTACGCCGCCCAGCGCGCCGCGCGCGCGAAGGCCGAGGAGGCGGTCGGCACATGAGCGGCCGCCGGATTCCGCGGGAGGACGGTCGATGCTGATCCTCGACCACGACCGCGCGGGCGGCTACTGGGGGGCGGTCTACGTCTTCACGGCGGTCAAGGGGCTGCAGGTCATCATCGACGGCCCCGTGGGCTGCGAGAACCTGCCGGTCACCTCGGTCCTCCACTATACCGACGCGCTGCCTCCCCACGAACTGCCCATCGTGGTCACGGGCCTGGCCGAGGAGGAGCTGGGCAAGACCGGCACCGAGGCCGCGATGAAGCGCGCGTGGGACACGTTGGATCCCGACCTGCCGTCGGTCGTGGTGACGGGATCCATCGCCGAGATGATCGGCGGGGGTGTCACGCCCGAGGGCACCACCATCCAGCGCTTTCTGCCCCGCACCATCGACGAGGACCAGTGGCAGTCGGCCGATCGGGCCATGCGCTGGCTGTGGGATCAGTTCGGGCCGCGCAAGGTGCCGCCCCGCCGCCCGCGCAAGGCGGGTGAGAAGCCCAGGGTCAACATCATCGGGCCCATCTACGGCACCTTCAACATGCCCTCCGATGTGGCCGAGGTGCGCCGCCTGATCGAAGGGCTGGGGGCCGAGGTGAACCTCGTCTTCCCGCTGGGCACCCACCTCGCCGACCTCCGCAAGCTCGCCGACGCCGACGTCAACGTCTGCATGTACCGCGAGTTCGGCCGGATGCTCTGCGAGGCGCTCGACCGACCGTATCTGCAGGCCCCCATCGGGCTGCACTCCACCACCGCCTTCTTGCGTACGCTGGGCGAGCTTCTGGATCTCGACCCCGAGCCGTTCATCGAGCGCGAGAAGCACACCACGATCAAGCCGCTGTGGGACCTTTGGCGGTCCGTCACTCAGGACTTCTTCGCCACGGCGAGCTTCGGCATCGTGGCCGGCGAGACCTACGCGCGCGGCGTGCGGCATTTCCTCGAGGACGAGATGGGCCTGCCCTGCCGCTTCGCGATCGCCCGGCGCGCTGGCGTCAAGCCCGACAACGAGGCCGTGCGCTCGGCGATCGCCGACCGGACGCCGCTCGTGCTGTTCGGCAGCTACAACGAGCGCCTGTACGCCGCGGAACTTGGAGTGCGCACGCAATGGATCCCGGCGTCGTTCCCGGGCGCGCTGGTCCGCCGGCACACCGGCACGCCATTCATGGGCTACTCGGGCGCGGTCTGGATCGTGCAGGAGGTGGTGAACGCGCTGTTCGACGCGCTGTTCCACATCCTGCCCCTGTCGAGCGACCTCGACCGGGTGGAAGCCACGCCATCGCGCCTGGTGCGCGAACTGCCCTGGGACGAGGATGCGCGCGCCGAGCTGGACCGACTGGTCGAGGCCGAGCCCGTGCTGGTGCGGATCTCGGCCGCCAAGCGGCTGCGCGACGCGGCCGAGGCGGCCGCCCGTGCCGCGGGGGAGCCCCGCGTGACGCGGGCGCGGGTCATGGCCGCAGCCTGCCGGAGGATGGCAGCGTGAGGGCGTGCATCGGCAAGGTTTCCCCCGCAAGCGGGGGTTCGGGGATCGGCCGGGGCCGCCCGGCCGGTACGGGGGCGGTGCGCCCCTCTTCGCGTGTGGAAGGAGAGCAAGCATGGCAATGACGGAGGGGCCCGACCGGGCCCGCACCACGAGCTACCTGACCGATCAGGAAGCCAAGGAGTTCCACGGGATCTTCATGACGAGCTTCCTGATCTTCACGGCCGTGGCCGTGGTCGCCCACATCCTGGTGTGGAGCTGGAAGCCCTGGATCCCCGGCGTGGAGGGCTACGAGGTGGCGGCCACCCAAGCGATCGAACGGCAGGCGAGCGCGGCGCTGACCGCGCCCAAGGCGTAAGGAGAAGGGCCCATGTGGCGCATCTGGCAAATCTTTCACCCGCAGCGGACCCTGGTCGCGCTGGCCGTCTTCCTGTTCGTGCTGGCGGTGCTGATCCACTTCATCCTGCTCAGCACCGACCGGTACAACTGGCTGGACGCCAAGCCGGCCCCGGCGACCGCGGCTGTCACCCAGCCGGTGACGGCGGACGACACGCGACTGGGCTGAGGGGGCGCGGGCGCACGCCCGCCCTCCCCCGTTTGGACGGAACAATCGGCCGGCCCTCAGGGGCCGGCCGGTTGGAAAGGCTGGAACCATGGCGCTCCTAAGCTTCGAACGGAAGTATCGGGTTCGCGGCGGCACCCTGATCGGCGGGGACCTCTTCGACTTCTGGGTAGGTCCCTTCTACGTCGGCTTCTTTGGAGTCACGACGATCTTCTTCGCGACCCTGGGGACGGCCCTCATCCTGTACGGCGCCGCCATCGGGCCCACGTGGAACCCCTGGCTCATCTCGATCGAACCGCCCGACCTCAAGTACGGGCTGGGCCTCGCTCCGCTCAAGGAAGGTGGGCTGTGGCAGATCATCACCATCTGCGCCATCGGGGCCTTCGTCTCTTGGGCGCTGCGCGAGGTCGAGATCTGCCGGAAGCTGGGGATCGGCTATCACGTCCCCATCGCGTTCGGAGTCGCCATCTTCGCCTACGTGACGCTGGTGGTGTTCCGCCCGCTGCTGTTGGGCGCCTGGGGGCACGGGTTCCCCTATGGCATCTTCAGCCACCTCGACTGGGTATCCAACGTCGGCTACCAGTATCTGCACTTCCACTACAACCCGGCGCACATGATCGCCGTGTCGTTCTTCTTCACGACGACGTTGGCGCTGGCACTGCACGGCTCGCTCATCCTGTCGGCCGCCAACCCGCCCAAGGGCGAGGAGATCAAGGGCTCGGATGAAGAAGACACCTTCTTCCAGGACCTGATCGGCTATTCCGTGGGCACGCTGGGCATCCACCGGCTGGGCCTGCTGCTCGCGCTCAACGCCGGGTTCTGGAGCGCGGTGTGCATCATCATCAGCGGCCCGTTCTGGACTCGCGGTTGGCCCGAGTGGTGGTCGTGGTGGCTTGACCTGCCGGTCTGGCGCTGAAGCGGACGACGCACGGGAGGACGCTTCGATGGCCTACCAGAACATCTTCACGCAGATCCAAGTGGTGGGGCCCGCGCACGGCGTGCCCTTGCCGGCCGGCGACGACGACCGCGTCGGCACGCCCGGGGTCTCCCGCCTGCTGGGCCGGCTGGGGAATGCGCAGATCGGCCCCATCTACCTTGGCCGCCTGGGGCTTGCCTCGCTGGTGTGCGGCTTCATCGCCTTCGAGATCATAGGGCTCAACATGTGGGCCTCGGTGGACTGGGATCCAGTGCAGTTTGTTCGCCAGCTCTTCTGGCTGTCGCTCGAGCCGCCGCGGCCCGAGTACGGCCTGTCGATCCCGCCGCTCGCCGAGGGCGGCTGGTGGCTGATCGCGGGCTTCTTCCTCACCCTCTCGATCCTGCTGTGGTGGGCCCGCACCTACGTGCGGGCGCGCCGCCTGGGCATGGGCACCCACGTCGCCTGGGCCTTCGCCTCGGCCATCTTCCTCTACCTGTCGCTGGGCTTCTTCCGGCCCATCCTGATGGGCAGTTGGTCGGAGGCGGTGCCCTTCGGCATCTTCCCGCACCTCGACTGGACCGCCGCACTGTCGATCCGCTACGGGAACTTCTTCTACAATCCCTTTCACGCGCTCTCGATCGTCTTCCTCTACGGCTCGACCCTGCTGTTCGCGATGCACGGGGCGACCATCCTGGCCGTCAGCCGCTACGGTGGAGACCGCGAGATCGAGCAGATCGTCGACCGGGGCACGGCGAGCGAACGCGCCGCATTGTTCTGGCGGTGGACCATGGGCTTCAACGCCTCCATGGAATCCATCCACCGTTGGGCTTGGTGGTTTGCCGTGCTCACGACCCTGACCGGTGGGATCGGCATCCTGCTGACGGGCACGGTGGTCGACAACTGGTACCTGTGGGCCGTCGAGCACGGCTTCGCGCCCGCCTATCCGCCCACGGGCACGGTGGATCCGCTTCTCCAGCAAGGAGCCGCCCAATGACCCGCGCACCGCTCACCACGGCGCTGCTCGCCGGCTTGCCGTTGGCCCTGGCCGCCTGCGAGGTGGGGCCGAAGGACATCCAGCAGACCGGCCATCGTGGGACCGGGATGGTGCAGCTCGCCGACCGCTCCAACCTGCCAGGGCCCGACCGGATCCCGGGCGAGACCTATCGCGACATCGTGCTCGACCCCAACAACCTGGGCGAGCCGGCCGGCGAATTCTACGAGAACGTCCAGGTGCTGGGCGATCTCAAGACGGAAGAGTTCAACCGGCTGATGATCGCCATCACCGAATGGGTTTCGCCCGAGCAGGGGTGCAACTACTGCCACAACCCTGAGAACATGGCCTCGGACGAGGTCTATACCAAGGTGGTGGCCCGGAAGATGATCCAGATGACGCGGGCCATCAACGTCAACTGGAAGGACCATGTGAAGGACACTGGAGTCACCTGCTGGACTTGCCATCGCGGCCAGCCGGTGCCCGCCCACTACTGGACGACCGACCCCGAATCGATGGCCCGGATGGGCATGCGCAGTCGGCGGGGCCAGAACAACCCCGACGCCATGCCCGCCGTCTACTCCTCGCTGCCCTACGATCCCTTCACGGCCTACATCCTCGAGAAGGATCCGTCGGAACGCCGGATCCGGGTGTCGGGCACCTCGGCCTATCCGATGCCGGGAATGCGGCGGGCCACGCTCATGGACACCGAGATGACCTACGGGTTCATGATGCACTTCTCGGATTCCCTGGGCGTCAACTGCACCTTCTGCCACAACACCCACAGCTTCTCCGACTGGTCGGGCTCCACGGCCCAGCGGGCGATCTCGTGGTACGGCATCCGCATGGTGCGGGACGCCAACGAGAACTACATCACACCCCTCACCTCGGTGTTTCCGGCCAGCCGGCTGGGGCCTGCCGGCGACCCCTTCAAGATCAACTGCGCGACCTGCCACCAGGGCAAGAACAAGCCCATGGGCGGCTACAGCATGATCCGCGAGTTTCCCGAGCTCGCCCGCCTGCCGGTGGCCGCGCCTGCCGCCGTAACGCCGACCACCGCCGCCGCACCGCAGCCCACCGACTCGGCCGCGACGGCCGCTGTGGCGGTGGCCACACCAGCCGGCTGATCGGCCGGCCTCGGTCTTCGGCGGCCGTTGGGGTGCCCCTCGTGGGCACCCCTTCCGTTCTTGGAGCACCGCCCGGCGGCAGCGCCTTTCGCCCGCCGCATCGGCCGGGCCGCCGCCCCCAAGGCGCCCGGGCCTTCCGCCTTCAGGCTCGGGATGCGCTCGAAGCGCCCGGCGGGCGGGGCCCCGGCCTCAGGCGGCGGCCGGCACGCGCGCCAGCGCGCAGCGCGACCAGATCTCGGACAGGGCGCCCACCAACCGGTCGATGTCCTCGTCGGAATGGACGGGCGAGGGCGTGATACGCAGGCGCTCCGTGCCCCGCGGCACGGTCGGGTAGTTGATGGGCTGGATGTAGATGCCGTGGTTCTCGAGCAGCCAGTCCGAAATCATCTTCGTGTGCTTGGGATCGCCCACCATCACCGGGATGATGTGGCTGGGATTGTCGAGCATCGGGATGCCGATGGCCTTCAGCCGAGCCCGGACCTTGGCCACTCGGTCGCGGTGGGCCTGGCGTTCGCCCTCGCTCTGCTTCAGGTGGCGAATACTGGCCAGGGCGCCCGCTGCGATCACCGGCGGCAGGGCGGTGGTGAAGATGAAGCCCGAGGCGAAGCTGCGCACGAAATCGCACAGGGCGGCCGACGCCGCGATGTAGCCCCCCATCAGGCCGAAGGCCTTGCCCAGCGTGCCTTCGATCACCGTGATGCGGTGCATCAGGCCCTCGCGCTCGGCCACGCCACCCCCGCGGGGACCATAGAGCCCCACCGCATGGACCTCGTCGATGTAGGACATCGCGCCGTGGGCCTCGCACACGTCGAGGATCTCGGCGATGGGGGCGATGTCGCCGTCCATCGAATAGACGCTTTCGAAGGCCACCAGCTTGGGCCGCGACGGATCCACCGAGCGCAGCTTGCGGTCGAGATCCTCAGGGTCGTTGTGCCGGAAGATGTGGCATTCGGCCCGGCTGTGGCGGATTCCCTCGATCATCGAGGCATGGTTGCCGGCGTCGGAGAAGACGACGCAGCGTGGCAGCCGACTGGCCAGGGTGGACAGCGTGGCCCAGTTCGACACGTACCCCGAGGTGAAGAGGAGAGCCGCCTCCTTGCCGTGGAGATCGGCGAGCTCGCGCTCGAGGAGAACGTGGTCGTGCGTGGTGCCGGAGATGTTGCGGGTGCCCCCCGCGCCGGCCCCGCACCGGTCGATCGCTTCGTGCATCGCGGCCAGCACCTTGGGATGCTGACCCATGCCCAGATAGTCGTTCGAGCACCAGACGGTCACTTCCTGGGTGCCCCGCTCGGTGTAGCGGGTGGCGTGGGGGAAGTCGCCCCGATGCCGCTCGAGCTCGGCGAAGATGCGGTAGCGCCCTTCGCGCTTCAGGCCTTCGAGCTCGGCCGTGAAGAAGGCTTCATAATCCATCGCGCGACTTCCTTCCCCTAATCGACGTGGCGGCCTGATGCGGCATGGCCCAGCGCCACAGGGCGTCGTCCCTGAAGGGCAGCAGCATAAAGCCATGCTCCAGAAGGCCCAGGATGACCAGCGACATGATGAGCGCAGCGCCAGTGTCATGGCCGGCATGCCGCGCCAACCATCCGACCAGCAGCGCGCCCGCGGCCAGCGAGACGGGCATCAGCGGGTTCATCCGCCGGCGGCGGAAATGGGTCCTAAGATACCCGAGGTGCGGCGGCAGCATGGCCGAGGAGAAATGGGGCACGCCGAGGAAGATGTTGAGCTTGGCCGACAGGCGCAGGGCGAACAGCAGGCCGAAGGTGAGGCTGCCGACCTGGTTGGGCGCCCCCCACGACAGGCCGGCGATCAGGAGGAGGGTCAGGAACAGGGCCAGTTCGTGATGGATCACGGTCCCGGCGGACGCCCGGAACCGGGCCAGGCCCGCCACCCCCGGCGGTAGCGGCTGCCGGTTGGGCCCGGTGACGACCCCCATCAGGAAGGCAAGCTCGTGCCAGCCCCAGATCAGGACGGCGGAAACGAAGGCGAGGTAGGCCGCCGCCGGAGTCGTCTCGCCTGCGGCCACGATGATGCCGCACGCACCCACGGCGAGCAGCGGAATGGCCGCCACCACGGCGCCTTCGTGCTGTTCGCGCGGCAGTCGGTTGAGCCACAGGATGGCACCCGTGGCGAAGAACCACACGAAGGTCGCGAACGCGAAGGCGAGGAGCAGGTCGGCCACGCGTCACCAGGCGGGCTGCAACCGGGTCCGTTCAGGGAGCCGGTTGGGCTTCACGGGCACGAAGTAGAGGCCCAGGAAGGCCGCCGCGGCGCGCAAGGCGCACCAGGCCTGGCCAAGCCGGCCCCGCAGCCCCCCCCGCGCGGCAGCCTGCTCGAGGTCCTGGGCCGCCTTCAGCAAACGGTCCATGCCACGGCGGAAGGTGGGCGAGTCGATGTCGAGCTCGAAGGGGAAGACCTGACGCGTGATCGTCGAGCAGATGCGGAAGACCTGGTAGTCGTAGTCGGTAGGATCGAGCCCCAGCGCCGCGTGGAACACGGGCCGCGAGTGGTCGCGCACGTACATCGTGGCGTAGACGGACAGCAGGAAGAAGCGGATCCACCAGCGGTTGAGCCCGGAGAGCAAGCGGGGATCCGACCGCATGAGGAGGGCGAAGGCCTCGCCGTGGCGAAATTCGTCGTTGCACCAGCGTTCGAACCATTCGAAGATGGGGTGGAAGCGAAATTCGGGATGGCGGGCCAGGTGGCGATAGATGGTGATGTAGCGGGCGTAACCAATCTTTTCCGAGAGATAGACGGCGTAGAAGATGAACTTGGGCTTGAAGAAGGTGTATTTCTTGGTGCGGGTGAGGAAGCCCAGGTCCACCCCGATGTGAGCATCCTTCAGCGTTTCGTTGATGAAGCCCGCGTGCCGGCTTTCATCCCGGGAGAGCAGGCGGAAGAGGCGGCGGACATCGGGGTTCTGCGTGCGCCGGGCGATCTCGGCATAGAGCACGCAGCCCGAGAACTCGGCGGTGAGGGAGGAGACGAGGAAGTCCACGAATTCGCGCCGCAGATCCTCGGGCAGCTGGTCGATGACGCCGGCAAAGCGGGAGTCTCGCCGGAAGTGCCGACGGTTGGGGTCGGCTTCCATCTCGGCCAGCAGTTGCTCCCACTCCGCCCGCACGGGCGAGACGTCGATCCGGTCGAGTGCTGCGAAGTCGGTGGTGTAGAAGCGGGGCGACAGCACCGTGCTCCGCTGGGCCATGCGCAGGGTTTCTTCGGCAGTGTCGGGCTTCACATGGACGTTCATGCGATCCTCCCCGGAGTGAAGCTCACGTCATAGAGTTCGGTCAGGTCGCGATAGGCAGCCACACGGGTCCACCAGCGCACCAGCGCCGAGGCGCGCTCGACGATCGCGCGCCGCTCGAGCACGATCCGTTCGCCGAGCGGCACCGGGATGGGCTCGCCCAACACCCGCACCCGGTCGCCGGGGCGGATGGGGATGTCGTCCAACAGTTGCACATGAGCGTGGAAGGCGTCGTCCGACTGCTCCACTTCGATGCGGCAGCCGGTCTCGAGCCGCTCGGGCCACAGCCAGCTCACGACGACTCCTCGGGCGGCATGGGCAGCAAGGCGCGGAAAGCGGCCCGATTGTCGCGACCGAAGCTGTCGAGTTCGACGACGCGACCCGTCGCCTCATCCAGGAGGGACAGTCGGCCGTCGCCCCACAGCATCAGTCGGTAGGGAAGCTCGGGCCCCAGTTCGCGCAGGCGCCGTTCCCGCGCCATGGAGCGGATGACCCCCCGCACGAAGCCCTGGTGCGTGCCGGGAGCGATGACCTGCACGACCCCGGGCGCGCCGGGTTCGGCGATGACGAGCGCACCGTCCGGCCGATCCAGGAAGACGAGGCGACGCGCCGCGACCACGGGAATGCCCTGCTCAACGCGCTGGACGCTGGCCGGCTTGGGCCGATCGAGCAGGCCGAGGGCAACACTTCCCGTCAGTGCGAAGGTGGCAAGCACCAAGGCCCCGATCGCCATCAGCGCCCGCTTCGGGACGGGAGGTTCCGGATGACGCCGGCTCATGCCAGCGCTCCCGCAGCCGGAACCGGCGCGGCGTCGGGCCCGTCGGCCAGCGGCAGCCGGCGACCGCCCGGCACGGCCTCGGCGAGCGCACGGGCCAGAAGCTCGGCCACCAGGCGCACGTCGGGGATGGCCCGCAGCGTAGGCTCGGGCCGCGCAAAGCGCCACGGGCGAACATAGGGCCACAGCGTCAGGTAGCCCGCCCGCTGGTCGGGCGTGAGCTCCAAGGCGATGTCGCCGCTACCGTCGGACTTGAGGTCGAGCCTGGCGCTTGCCACCTTCACCATCGGCAGGTTGACGCACAGCGGCAGCGCCACCCCGAAGCGCAGCACCACACGACGGTTGGTGATGGTGTAAAGGGTGGACCGCGCCATCGCCCAGGCCAGAAGGGCGAGGATTCCCACCCCCGCCGCGCCGGCCGCCAACGTCATGACGAGACCCGAGGCCGTCCCGCCGCTCAGCCCCAGGACGAACCAGAAGGCGAAGTAGAGGGCCACGGCCCGCAGGTGGAAGGCCGAACGGGCCAGGCGCCACCAATCCGGCCGGCCCTGCCAGAGGATGCGTTCGCCCGGGGGCAGGCGTGCGGGCAGCCCCGGGATGGGCTCGTCGTCGTGCTCCATCACAGCCATGGCTCGACCTTCTCAGGCGACCCGTAGAGGTAGCCGGCGCCAAAGAAACCGGTGATCCGGTCTTCCTCGCGGCGGGTGACCTGCGTGGGGCTCTTCGGCCGGGGCGCCCGGGCGAAGGCGGCCGCCGGCAGGCTGTCGGATTCCACCACGCCCCGATCGCGCCGGACGGTGGCCATCGTGATCGGCAGCAGCACGGGAAGCGCATCGGCCGGATCGTCGGGCAGGCGGACGGCCAGGTAGCGCACCAGGTGGTCGGCCGTGTCGACCCAGATGTCGGAGACCGTGCCGGCCACCTTGCCGTCCGTGCCATAGACCGGCCAACCGCGCGGGTCCGGCTCGCCCTCCACGATGCGGAAGCCGGGGGCGAGGCCCAGGGGCACGATCTTGGGCCGGCCTTCACGGTCGGTCTCAGGCTCGTCGTCGCGCGCGGCCTGGAAGGCCCCGGGCCCGACGCCGGCCGTCAACGGATCGCCCACGGGCTCGAGCGGAGAGCCCGGCCAGGGCGAACGGCGGGTGCCCGGGATCTCCTGCGGGTCGCGGTTGGCCCGGGCCTCGGGCACGAACAGGCCCTTGCCGTGGCGCAACAGGAACGACTTCTGCGGCGCACGCTGGAGCGGGCTGTCGGTTTCGAGCAGGCGGCCCGTGTCTTCCTCTTCCAGCGGATAGCCCTCCCGTCGGTCCTCGCGTCGCAAGTAGATCACCAGCCCCAAGAAGAAGAGAAAGAAGAGGTAGAAGACGAGCTCGGCCACATCGAGCCCTCCGACGATGAACACCTGCGACATGGACTCCTCCTTCGCCGAGATCAGACGAGAAACTCCGCAAGACCGAACCGCCGCTCGCCAGCGGCGCCCTCCCGGTCCGCCGGATGCCAGCGGGCGAGTGGCCCGAGCGCGGCCAGGGCCGCGAACAGCAGCAGGATCTCAAGATGCCAGACCACGCTGTAGCCGAGCGTGACGGGTGCCAGGCCCGTCCCCAGCTGACCCGCGTGGGCAAGGCCCGCCACCACGTCGCGAAGCCCGCCGCCCATCGCCACCGCAAGCCCGGCGGCGGTGGCGTGCACCGCCCCCCACGCGCCGAGCGCCAGGCCCGAGGCGCCCCCGCGCGCAAGCGCCATGGCGGCCACCAGCGTGCCGACCGAGAACAGCCCGCCCCCCAGTCCGACACCCAGGATCCCAAGGCAGAAGAGCGGCACCGCCAAGGTGGCTGCGGACAGGATGATGGCCGCAAAACCCGCAATCCCCGCCAGGACGCCGAGGCCCGCCAACCGGTGCGGCTCCGCACCCAGGCCCAGCCGGCGGGCCGCCAGGGCGAAGCCGCCCAACGCTCCCGTCGCCCAGAGGGCGGTCAACATCGTGGTGCGGCCGACGGGTAGCCCCAGCACCTCGCCGCCGAAGGGTTCGAGCAAGACGTCCTGCATCGAAAATCCCGCAGCCCCCAGCCCGACGGCCGCCAGCAGCCGTCGGGCGTCGGGGGCGTCGGCCAGTTCCCGCCACGCCTTCAGGAATCGGGGCCGGGGCCGATCGGGAGCCGTGACGGCAGGGTGGCGCGCCTCCTGTTTCCAGAGGGCCACCACGTTGAGCGCGAGCGTGGCGGCGGCCACCCCCTGGATGACCTGGATGAGGCGCAGGGGCGAGAAGTCGGCCAACAGGCGGCCCAGCGCCAGGGCCGAGACCATCATCCCCACGAGCAGCATCACGTAGAGCAGGGCCACGACCCGCGGCCGGGTGGCAGCCGGGGCGAGGTCGGTGGCGAGGGCAAGGCCCGCCGTCTGCACCGTGTGCATGCCCGCCCCCACCATGAGGAAGGCGAGCCCGGCCGCGAGCTCGCCCACCACCACCGGCCCGTGCGTGTCGCCGCTCGTCACGATCAGGGCGAAGGGGAGGATGGCGAAGCCCCCGAACTGGAGGAGCGTGCCGAACCAGATGTAGGGCACCCGCCGCCAACCCAGGAACGAGCGGTGCTGATCCGACCGGAAGCCGAGCAGGGCGCGCAACGGCGCGAAGACGAGGGGCAGCGCCACCATGAGCGCCACGAAGCTCGCCGCGATCTGAAGCTCGACGATCATGACGCGGTTGAGCGTGCCCGTAAGCAGCACGGCGGCCATGCCGACCGACACCTGGAACAGCGACAGGCGCAGCAGCCGTGGCAGCGGCAGGTCGGCCGAGGCGGCATCCGCGAACGGCAGCCAGCGAAGGGCCACCCGCGTCCAGGCCGAGGCGAGCGGCGCGCTCATGCAGTGCGCACCCATTCCAGGGCGTGGCTGGTGTAGAAGCCCCGGGCCACGCGCCGGTCGCGCGCGGGCCGCCAGCCGGGCACCGTGCGCAACGCGAGCTCCACCTCGCGCACCGGCACCGGCACGATCATCGGCGCCCGGTGGCCGCGAGGGAACAGGCGCCCCAGCGCGTGCAGGGTGGCAAGAAGCGGCGTGTGCGGTGCGAAGGTGAAGAGGATGGAACGACCCGTGCGCTGGGCCAGCAGCTTAAGCGCGGCAAGCGCGTCTTGGGGGGCATAGTGGATGAGGCTGTCCATCGCGACCACGTGGTCGAAGGGCCCTTCCGCCACCCCCAGCATGTCGCCCACCGCAAACTGGATGCGATGGCCGAGCTCGGGGGGCGTGCGGGCGTGCGCGATGGCCACGAGCCGCGCGGAGAGATCCACCGCCACCACCCGGGCCCCGCGGCGAGCGAGCTCGTGGGCCAAGGCGCCGGTCCCGCACCCGGCATCGAGGATCCGCCGGCCCGACAGGTCGGTGGGCAGCCAGTTCAAGAGCGTCGCGCGCATCGCCTCGCGCCCCGCCCGCACCGTGGCCCGGATCCGCCCCACCGGCGCGTCCGAGGTAAGCTTGACCCACGCCTCGTGCGCGGTGCGATCGAAATAGTCGTGCAGGCGCGCTCGCACCGCAGCGTAGGTGGTGCCGGGCCCGAGCGTGGCGGGATGCGAGGCCATCATTCGAAGCCCAGGAAGTCGAACAGCTCGCGGTCCTTCATCGGGCGGACCTCGAGCGGCTCGACCCCCTCCCAAAGGCGCTGGGCCAGCGACAGGTATTCGGCACGGGCGGCCTCGACCTCGGGGCTGTCCTCCATTTCGAACAGCGTACACTTCTTCAGGCGCGACCGGCGGATGGCGTCGATGTCCTTAAGATGCGCCAGGCGCCGCATGCCGGTGGCGGCGCCGAAGCGATCGATCTCTTCCGTCGAGGCGGAGCGATTGGCGATCACGCCCGCGATGCGCACGTCGTAGTTGCGGGCCTTGGCGTTGATGGCGGCCGCGATGCGGTTCATCGCGAAGATCGAATCGAAGTCGTTGGCCGCCACGATGAGCGCTCGTTCGGCATGCTGGAGGGGCGAAGCGAACCCCCCGCACACCACGTCGCCCAACACGTCGAAGATGACGACGTCGGTATCCTCCAGCAGATGATGCTGCTTGAGCAGCTTGACCGTCTGGCCCACGACGTAGCCGCCGCAGCCGGTACCCGCCGGCGGGCCGCCCGCTTCGACGCACATCACGCCGCCCCAGCCTTCGAACATATAGTCCTCGGGCCGCAGCTCCTCGGCGTGGAAGTCGACCGCTTCCAACACGTCGATGACCGTGGGGATCAGCCGCTTGGTGAGCGTGAAGGTGGAGTCGTGCTTGGGATCGCAGCCGATCTGCAGCACGCGCCGCCCCAGAAGCGCGAAGGCGGCCGAGAGGTTCGACGCGGTGGTGGACTTCCCGATTCCGCCCTTGCCGTAGACGGCGAACACCTTGGCGGTGCCGATGCGGTCGGCCGGGTCCAGGTGGACCTGGCAGCTGCCCTCGCCGTCGAGGCGGGTACGGCGGAGGGGATCGTGCAGGGCCATCGGGACCTCCTTCAGGCGGCCTCGGCAATGCCTTCGAGCCGGTCCTCGAGTGCTTCGGCGGCGGCTCGCAGGGCGGCGAGCAGGCCCGGGTCGGGCCGCCAGAGCTCGCGGTCCACCGCCTCGACGAGGCGATCGGCCAGGCGGCGCGCGGCCTCGGGGTTAAGGCGCGTCAGGCGCTCGCGCATGTCGGCGTCGAGCACGAAGGTCTCGGCCACCGAGCGGAAGATCCAGGGCGCGACCTCGCCGGTGGTGGCCGACCAGCCCATGGTGACGGTGACCTGCGCTTCGATGTTGCGCACCCCTTCGTGGCCATGGGTCAGCATCGCCTCGACCCAGGCGGGGTTGAGCGTGCGCGTGCGGGACTCGAGCGCGATCTGTTCGGCCAGCGTGCGCACGCGCGGCGCGGCGCCCGTGCCGTCGAGGATGTAGACCGCCGCAGGTTGCCCGCGGGCCCGGGCCACCGACCGCGCGATCCCGCCCAGGGTGTCGACGTACTGGTCGATGGTGGTGACCCCCAGCTCGACGGATTCCAAGTTCTGGTAGGCGAGTTCGACCCGACCCAAGGCGGCCTTGAGGACGTCGGGACGGCGCACCGGCCGGCCCGACCGGCCGTAGGCGTAGCCCTTCTGACGCTCGAAGCTGTCGGCGAGGTCGTCGGGTGTCGTCCAGCTGCCGTTGTCGATCATCAGGTTCACGTTCGCGCCATACGCCCCTTCGGCGTTCGAGAAGACGCGCAGCGCGGCCGTCTCGAGATCGCAGCCGGTGGCGGCGACCTGCGCCAGGGCGTGGGCACGCAGGAAGTTGAGGTCCTCGGGCTCATCGGCCGTGGCGGCAAGCCACGCCGCCTCGGCCAGCATGCGCACCTGGAGCGGCAGCAAGTCGCGGGCGATGCCCGACAGAGTCATGACAACGTCGATCCGCGGCCGGCCGAGTTCGTGAAGCGGCACGAGCTCAGCGCCGGCCAGCCGGCCATAGCCGTCACGACGCGGCCGGGCTCCCATCAGCGCAAGCGCCTGGGCGATCGCCACCCCTTCGGTCTTCAGGTTGTCGGTGCCCCACAGCACCATGGCGACCGAGCGCGGGAACCGGCCCGTGGCGCCCACGTGCCGATCGAGGAGCTCGCGGGCCTGTCGAGCGCCTTCCTGCACTGCGAAGGCCGACGGCAGGCGGAAGGGATCGAAGCCGTGGATGTTGCGTCCGGTGGGGATCCCGGGGTGCACCGAAGGATCGGCGCCAGGTGCGGGGCGGATGTAGCCTCCGTCAAGCGCGTGGAGCACGGCCTCGACCTCGGCGTCGTCGAGCGTATGCAGGCCCATGGGCACGAGGGTCGCCTCCACCTCCTGCAGTCGGGCGCTGAGGCCTTCGGGCGGCACGTCACCCAGGCCTTGGGCGTCGGCCAAGGTCCGGATGGCCTCTTCAAGGCGCGCCCGCTCCGGAGCGTCCGCCGGCGTCGCCCGCCAGCGGTCGAGCGTGGCCTTGAGATCCGCAAGCTCCCGGTGGAGCCCCGCGGCCGCCAGGGGCGGGGTGCGATAGCTCACGAGGGTGGCCGCCGAGCGGCGCCGGGCGACGGCGCCTTCCGAGGGATTGTTGGCCGCGTACAGGTAGACGTTGGGCAAGTCGCCCAGCAGGCGCTCGGGCCAGCAGTCGCCCGACAGCCCCACCTGCTTGCCCGGCATGAATTCGAGCGCGCCGTGGGTGCCGAAGTGCAGCACCGCGTGCGCTCCGAACTCCTCGCGCAGGAAGCGGTGATAGGCGGCGAAGGCGTGGGTGGGGGCGAAGCGGCCGTCAAAGAGGAGCCGCATGGGATCCCCTTCATAGCCGAACGGCGGCTGAATGCCGACGAGCACGTTCCCGAACCGCTCGCCCAGGACTAGGATCGACCGGCCGTCCGAGAGCTGGCGGCCCGGGGCGGGCCCCCACTGGGCCTCGATGGCCGCAAGATGAGGCTCGCGCCGGACGTGGGCGTCGGCCGGGATCCGGGCCACGACGTTGGCGTCGGTACCGAAGAGGCGGCGGTTGCCCTCCAGCAGGCGGTGCCGGAGCTCGTCGACCGTGGCCGGCACCTCGACGCGGTAGCCCGCACGGGCAAGCGCCTGCAGCGTGCGATGGAGGGATTCGAACACCGCAAGCCAGGCCGCCGTGCCGACGGCCCCCGCCCCGGGGGGGAAGTTGAAGAGCGAAATGGCGAGCCGACGTTCGGCCGGCGGGGTGTGCCTCAGCTCGACCAGCCGCCGCACGCGCCGAGCGAGCGCTTCGGCCCGCTCGGGACAGGAATGCATGGCCCGAGGGACTCCTGCGGGGTGACGGCAGCGGCGCCCGCAGCCGGTACAAGGCTCCCCCGTCCCGTCGGAGCGGCCGCCGATCACCATCGGCGCGATGGCCCCGTCGAGTTCCGGGATGGCGACCATCATGGTGGTCTCGACCGGGGCGAGGCCGCGCCTGCCGCGGCCCCAGGCCTCGAGCGTCTGGAACTCGAGCGGCAGGGCCGAAACGTAGGGCACGTCGAGAGCGGCCAACACGTCTTCGGCGGCCTGCGCATCGTTGTAGGCGGGCCCGCCCACCAGGCTGAAGCCGGTGAGCGACACCAGCGCGTCGATCGTGGCCCGCCCGCGCGCCATGAAGAAGCGTTCGATGGCTGCCCGCTGGTCCAGGCCGCTCGCGAAGGCCGGGATGACGGCCAGCCCCTGCGCCTCGAGCGCTCGGATCACGCCATCGTAATGGGCGCAGTCGTCTCCCAGCACGTAGGAGCGCAACAGGATGAGACCCACGGTGCCTCGCGGCCGGGAGGGCCGGGGAAGGCAGCGCGCCGTCTCGGCGATCCGGCCCACCATGTCGGGGTGGTAGACCCCGACCTCGGGATACGCGCGGGGTGGTGGGGGCGACAGCCTCCCCCGCCAGGCGGCCCGTTCCGCCTGGGCGTAGCGGTCGACGAGGGCCAGGATCATCGCCGCGAAATTCTCGTCCGACCCGGCCAGCCAGTACTGGAGGGTAAGGAAATAGGCGCGCGCATCCTGGGCCGAGCCCGGCAGCCATCGCAGCAGCCGCGGCAAGGCGCGCAACAGACGCATCTGCCCTTCCCCCGACGAGCGGCCGGGCTTCGCCGACCCGCGCAACTTGCGCAGGAGGGCGAGCGGCCCCTTGGGCTCGGCGTCCATGCGGAACGCGCCGAGCTTGGTGAGCCGCACGATCTCGGCGCCCGAAAGCATGCCGACGAGCGCGTCGCAGCTCGCCCGCCGGGCCTCGAGGGCCGGCCGGATGGCCTGGATGTGGGAATCGAGGAAGAGCATCGCGGCCACGATGATGTCGGCCCGGGCGATGTCGGCCCGGCAGGCCTCGAGCCGAGCCGGCTCCTCCTCCCAGTCCGCCGCGGCGTGGAAGGCGATCTCGATGGGCAGGCCCCGGGCCTGGAAGCGGGCGGCCGCCCGTTCGGCGTGGCCCGCCAGATGATGGTCGAGGGTCACGATCGCCACCTTCACCGGCGGGGCCTGGACGGGGGCCGGGCCAAGTTCAGCGGGCGAAGTGCGACTTGGCATCGTAAAGCGTCTCGACGGTGATGCAGTCGAGGCCTCGCTCGGTGGCGAAGGCCTCGGTGTTGCGGCGCGCCTTGCCGCGCACGAAGAACGGAATCTTCTTCAGTTCCGCTTCAGCCTCGGCGGTCCAGACGGGGGCGCGGGCGGCGGCAACCACAGCCGGGCGCGAGGGTTCGGAGCTCGGGGCGACGGCCGTGGCCAGGTGCGACGGGCCGGCCTCGTCGCGGAATTCGAAATCCTCGCGGAACATCATGAGGAGATGTTCCTCGAGCCCCATCACGAGGGGGTGGACGATGGTGTCGAAGAGGACGTTCGCACCTTCGAACCCCATCACCGGCGAATAACGGGCTGGGAAGTCCTGGACATGGACGGGAGCCGAGATGACCGTGCAGGGAATCCTTAAGCGCTTGGCGATCATCCGCTCCATCTGGGTGCCCAGCACCAGCTCGGGCTGGAGTTCGGCGATCCGGGCCTCGACTTCGAGCCAGTCGTCGGTGATGGTGGGCTCGATCCCGAATTCCGCCGCGGCGGCCCGGACTTCGCGCGCGAATTCCCGATTGTAGCAGCCCAGGCCCACGACCTCGAACCCGATCTCGTCGCGGGCGACGCGGGCGATCGCGACCGCATGCGTGGCGTCGCCGAACACGAACACGCGCTTGCCCGTAAGGTAGGTGGAATCGACCGAGCGCGACCACCAGGGAAGCCGCGCGCGTCGGGCCGCCCGTTCCAGCGCTGGCTCGGGGTCGAGGCCAAGGTGACCGGCCACCTCGCGCATGAACGCAATCGTGGCGCCGTGCCCGATGGGCACGGTGCGCACCGTGGGCTGGCGGAAGGTGCGTTCCAGGAAGCGGGCCGCGGCGTCCCCGATCTCGGGGTAGAGGAGGATGTTGAGGTCGGCTTCGCCCAGCCGCGCGATGTCGGCGGCCCGGGCGCCCAGGGGCGCCACCACGTGCACCTCGACCCCGAGCTCGTCCAGAAGCCCGCGCACTTCGGCCACGTCGTCGCGGTGGCGGAAGCCTAGGGCGGCCGGGCCCAGCAGGTTGGCACGGGGCCGGCGGCCGTCCCGGGGTGGGGCCCGCCGGCTGCGGTCCACGAGATGCCGCACGACCTGGTAGAAGGTCTCGGCGGCACCCCAGTTCTCCTTGCGGCTGTAACTGGGCAGTTCCAGGGGCACGACCGGCATCGACAGCCCCAGGGTGGACGCAAGCCCGCCGGGGTCGTCCTGCAGCAGCTCGGCCGTGCACGAGGCCCCCACGAGCAGGGCCTCGGGCCGGAAGCGGGCCGCCGCCTCGCGCACGGCCCCACGGAACAGTTCGGCCGTGTCGGCGCCCAGGTCGCGGGCCTGGAAGGTGGTGAAGGTGACGGGCGGGCGGTGATCCCGTCGCTCGATCATGGTGAACAGAAGGTCGGCGTAGGTGTCCCCCTGGGGGGCGTGCAGCACGAGGTGCACGCCCGCCATGGCGGTGGCCACGCGCATCGCCCCCACGTGCGGTGGGCCCTCGTAGGTCCAGGCCGTCAGCTGCATGCGGCCGGCTCCCCGGGCGCAAGGGACGCAAGCAGCGCCCGTCGGCGCAGCGGCCGGGCGAAGAGCTCGGCCAGGTCGCCCGCCTGGTCGAAGCCGTGGATGGGCGAAAAGACGAGCTCGATCGACCACTTGGTCGTGAACCCCTGGGCTTCGAGCGGGTTGGCGAGCCCCAGGCCGCAGACAGTGAGGTCGGGCCGGTCGGCCCGCAATCGGTCGAGCTGGCGATCGACGTCCTGGCCTTCGGCGATCCGTGCGGACGGCGGCAGGCGCTCCAGGTCGGGCCCGTGAAACCGCTGGTGCAGCCAGGGCGTCCCCACCTCCACGGGCACCATGCCGCATTCTTCCCACAGGAACCGCGCGAGCGGGATTTCGAGCTGGGAATCGGGGAGAAAGAAGACCCGCCGACCTTCGAGCAGCGGGCGGTGCCGGGCGATGGCGCGCTTGGCCCGCTCGCGCCCCGGGGCGACCACCGCGCGGAAGTGCATCTCCTCCACGCCAAAGGCCCGGGCGGCCGCGTGCAACCAGGCCGTGGTTCCCTCCGCGCCGAAGGGAAACGGGGCTTCCAGCACGCGGGCGCCGCGCCGCTCGAGGGCCGCGGCGGTCTCGGAGAGGAAGGGTTGGGCCAAGAGGACGCGCGTGCCGGGCCCGATGGGCGGCAGGTCACCCGATCGGCGGGGCGGCAGGAAGGCCGGAGGGATTCCGAGGCGCGCCAGAAGGTCGCGGAGGCGGTCCTCCACGACGTCGGGCAGGGCGCCCGCCACGAGCAGGCCGGGTCCCTGCGCGGCGGGGCACTCCGGCACGAGGCTCGCCAGGCAGTTGTCCTCTCCCTGAGTGAAGGTGGTCTCGATGCCGGAACCGGACCAGGACAGGACGCGAGTGCCGCGCGGTGCCCAGCGCGCGTCGAGGCGCTTGGCCGCCTTGTCGAGGTCGAGCTTGATGACTTCCGATGGGCAGGAGCCCACGAGGAACAGCAAGCGGACATCGGGCCGGCGCTCGATGAGACGCGCCACCACCCCGTCGAGCTCGTCGTGCGCGTCGGCCAGGCCTGCCAGATCCTTCTCCTCGAGAACGGCGGTGGCGAACCGCGGCTCGGCAAAGATCATGACGCCCGCGGCCGACTGGAGCAGGTGCGCACAGGTGCGGGAGCCCACCACCAGGAAGAACGCGTCCTGCAGCTTGCGGTGCAGCCAGACGATGCCGGTGAGGCCGCAGAACACTTCGCGTTGGCCGCGCTCCTTGAGCACCGGCCGAGTGCAGGGGCCCGACGCCGCCAGCATGCCCATCAGGCGCGCGCCTCCTGGCGGGCCCGTCGCAGTTTCCACACGAACTGGCCGGCATTGACGACGTAGGCGGCGTAGGCGGCCAGCGCCACCCACATCTGTTGCCGGGGCATGCCGACGTCGAAGAGCAGCGCCACGACGTAGGCCAGATGCAACGCGATGACGAGCATCGACATCACGTCTTCCCAGAAGAAGCTGGGGGCGAAGAGGTAACGGCCGAAGACCACCTTCTCCCAGATGGCCCCCGTGACCATGATGAGGAGGAGGACGGCCGTCTTGACCAGGATCGAGATTTCGGCCGGACCTTCGCCCGCCCCCGTGAGCAGGAAGCGCCCGACGAGCGCAAGGCTCACCAGGAAGACCAGGAACTGGAAGGGCGCGAGGACGCCCTGCACCAGAGTCCAGGGCGTGGAATCGCGCCGGGCCCGCTCCTCGGCCGTGTAGACGGGACGGCGGGGACACGCCTCTTGCGGCCCGAGGAACTTCGGCGCGGCGACCGTGGGGCTGAGCGACGCCATCTCTCCTCCCGCGGGCGAGCGTAGGCAGGGGGGGCTGGGTTGTCAACCAAGCTTGACGCCCAGCAGGCTTGACAGTCGAGCGCGGTCCCGGACCGGAAGGCCGACGGCACCCTTGAGCAATCCGCGAGGCCGGCGTAGCCTTGCAAATCTGTCGTGGAACACGTGGCGGCCGTAACGGAGAGGCGAGGCCGAGAATGCCGCCCGCGCGACGGCGGGCCGCGGGCCGGCTTGCCTCCGGCGGGGTCGCGGGAGGGCGACGCGCCGGGGCCGTGGGGTGGCGGGTGCCGCACGAGCGAGCCGACGCGCGCAGGACCGGAAATGGCCGAGGAACCGACACGGGGAGCGAGGGAGGACCAGCCATGACCATCGGCACTGCAAACCTGGCGCGCAGCGTCACCTTGTGGCTCGAACGAGTCCCCGACCTGTTGTCGTGGGCCCGGTCCCGCGAGCGGCGGCCGGGCCACGCACCCGGACCGCTCACCGCGCTCGTGGAAAGCCAGATCATCCCGCGACTGCTCGTGTCGCACCTGGCGCTTGCCCAGCCCGCCATCCCGGCACCGCTTGCCGACACCGAGCCCACGGCCGAAGTCCGTGACGTCGACCGCATGGTCGCCCGCGCCCTGGCCGCCGATGCCGGGGAGCTCGCGATGGAGGTGGAGCGGATGCTGGCCGCCGGCCGCTCGGCCGAGTCGGTGCTCGTCGACGTGCTCGCCCCTGCGGCGCGCCGACTGGCCGAGGTGTGGGCGGCGGATGCCTGCGGCTTCGCCGACGTGGCCATGGGGCTGTGGCGGTTGCAGGAGATCGTTCAGGTCGTGGCCGATCGGAGCGCGGCGGGCCCGGTGGCGGCCGGTCCCCGCGTCCTGCTGGGCAGCCCGCCCGGCCAATGCCACGAGTTCGGGCTGCGTCTGGCCAGCCAGCTGTTCCAGCGGGCGGGCTGGCTGGTGCACTGGCCTGAGAACGGCGATCCGGCGGTGCTGGTTGCTGCGGTGGCCGACACACCGTTCGATCTCGTCTTGCTCGCCGTGGCGCCCGCCGACGACTCGCTGGCCCTGGCCCAGCTGGTGCAAGCGCTCAAGGCGCGCTCATGCCGGCCCGACCTCAAGGTGATACTGGCCGGCCTTCCGTCAGGCGACGCGGGCCGCCGGCTGGGTGCCGACGCGGCCGTTTCCAGCGTGGCGGATGCGGTCAGCCGCGCTCAGGACCTGCGGCCACCGCGGCCGCCGGCGCTTGTTGGCTAACGAAGGAGATCCAGCCGCCGATGGACGCCCGGAACACGAGCCCCGAGGCGATCCCCTTCCTTCATCCCGAGGAGGCCATGGGGGGCCTGCCCTCGGAGCTCGCCGCGCGCGTCGTGGCGCTCGCGAGCGACGCCGCCCTCGTGGTGGACGCCGACGGCCGGATCCGCGACCTGGCGGTGAGCCACCCGGACCTCGCGGCGGCCGGCGCCGAAGCCTGGCGCGGGCGGCCATGGATCGAGACGGTGGAGCCCGACAGCCGCAACAAGGTGCTCGAGATCCTGAGCGAAACGCCCACCGGCCCGCCGCGCTGGCGGCAGGTGAACCAACTCACCGACCATGGCGAAATCCCCATGCGCTGGCTGGTCGTGCCGGCCGGGGCGGACGGACGCCTGATCGCGCTGGGGCGCGACTTGCGCGCCGACGTCGGCCTCCAGCAGCGCTTCCTGGCGGCCCAGCAGGCTGTCGAGCGCGAGCGCCTGCGCCTGCGCCAGGCCGAAGCGCGCTACCGCCTGTTGTTCGGCATCGCGGCAGAAGCGATGCTGATCGTCGACCTGCGCGCTCGGCTGGTCGTGGAAGCGAACGTCGCCGCCCGCACGCTGCTCGGCCGCGACGATCTGGTGGGCCGCCCCGTCGCGCAGCTCGTCGCCGTCGAGGATCGGGATGCCCTGCTCTCGTTCCTGGGGGCCGTGAGCGTGGCCGACCAGGTGCCGCCAATCGACCTGCGGGCCGCAGGTTCCGGCCAGGCCCTCAAGGTCTCGGGCCTGCACTTCCGCGAAGGCCGCAGCTCCTTCGCCCTGTTGCGGATGGCTCCGGCCGAAGGGACGTCCGCAAGCCGCACTTCCCTCGACTGGCTTCTCGAGCAAGTGCCCGACCCCTTCGTGCTGGCCGATCCGGCAGGTCAAGTCGCCGAATTCAACGGAGCGTTCCTCGAGCTTACCGGCTATGCCCGGGCCCAGGAACTGCGCGGCCAGCCGCTCGCCAGGTTCGTGGGTCGCCCGGGCATCGATTGGGCGCTCATCGAGCGCCAGCTGGCCGAGCACGGGGCGTTGCGCCGTTTTCCCACCCAAGTCCGCACGCGCTTCGGACAAGACGTCGACGTCGAACTCTCGGCCGTGGCCGCCGCGCGCGATGGCGAGGAAGGCCGCTGGATCGGCTGCACCTTCCGCACGCCGGCCGAACCGGCCCCCGGCCGCCGCGACCTGCCGTCGCCCCGCTCGGTCGAAGAACTCACGCGCCTGGTGGGCCGGATGTCGCTTAAGGAAATCGTGCGCGAATCGACCGACCTCATCGAGCGGCTGTGCATCGAGGCCGCGCTCAAGTGCGCGGACAACAACCGCGCATCAGCCGCCGAAATCCTGGGCCTCTCCCGCCAGGGGCTCTACTTGAAGCTGCACCGCCACGGCCTGGCCCGCGATCCGGGTGAGGAGACGTCCTCCGACAGCTGACGGCCGCACGGCAGTCCACCTCGACCCACGGAGTTCTGTGGGGCGCGCCGCGATGGGGAGCGAACCGGGCCGCGCACGGCCCCAAGGGCCGTGCGGCGTTCCAGCTTGACGGAGGCAACTGTCTAGTGCGGTTGACGCTGGCCGCGCTCCCCGCCTAGTCTGCAAAGCATGGGCGCCGATGCGGGCATGACCACGATCCCGGCACGCACGCTGCCACGCCCGCGCGACCTCCTGGAACTCGCCAAGCCCGTCACCTGGTTCCCCCCGATGTGGGCCTACCTGTGCGGGGTGGTTTCCGCCAGCGTGCCGCTGGCCGAGCGCTGGCCCCAGCTCGTGGCGGGGATGCTGCTCGCCGGGCCCCTGGTGTGCGGCACTAGCCAGGCCGTGAACGACTGGTTCGACCGTGACGTGGACGCCATCAACGAGCCCGGCCGGCCCATCCCCTCGGGCCGCGTGCCGGGGCGTTGGGGGCTGGGCGTGGCGGTGGCGGGCACGCTCGTATCGCTGGCGGTGGCCGCCCTCATCGGGCCGGTCGTGCTGGGCGCCACCGTCGTGGGCCTGCTGCTCGCCTGGGGCTATTCCACGCCCTGGCCGCGGCTCAAGCGCAGCGGCTGGTGGGGCCCCGCCACCACCGGCTTCGCCTACGAAGGCCTCACTTGGTTCACGGGTGCCGCCGCCATGACGGGCGGCATGCCCGACGCCCGGGTCCTGGCGCTTGTCCTGCTGTTCAGCGTGGGCGCCCATGGGATCATGACGCTCAACGACTTCAAGGCGGTCGAGGGCGACCGCCGGATGGGCATCCGCTCGCTGCCCGTCGTGCTGGGCGAA
Organism: Sphingomonadaceae bacterium; assembly: GCA_025056155.1. Classification (GTDB taxonomy): domain Bacteria; phylum Pseudomonadota; class Alphaproteobacteria; order Sphingomonadales; family Sphingomonadaceae; genus Thermaurantiacus. Next base: position 110,209 of record JANWWL010000009.1, on the reverse strand, counting down.
GCCTGCGCCGCCCGGCTCGCCTGTGTCGTGATGACGCTTCCTCAGCTCGCCGTGGTGGCCCTGCTGTGGCGCTGGGGTCTGCCGTGGCACGCGGCGCTCGTCGGGGTCGGCGTCATCCTGCAGCTCGGGTTCATGCGCCGCCTGCTCACCGCACCCGCGGCCCTTGCGCCCTGGTACAACGGTACCGGCGTCCTGACGTACGTGTTGGGCATGCTGGTGGCCGCCATCGGGGTGGGGAGCCTCCAGTGACGGCCCCGCCGCTCGGACCCGCCGGCATCCTGCGGCTGGGCCTCGTCCAATGCGCGCTGGGCGGGCTCGTCATGATCTCCACCTCGATGCTGAACCGCGTGATGGTGGTGGAATACGCGCTTCCCGCCGTCCTGCCCGCCGCCCTCATCGCCTGGCACTACGGCGTGCAGCTGTCGCGGCCGGCCTGGGGCCACGCCTCCGACCGCGGCGGGCGCCGCAAGCCCTGGATCGCCGGCGGCACGGGCATGTTGGCCCTGGGCTCACTGCTCGCCACCAACGCGGTGTTCCTGAGCCAGTTCGCGCTCGTGCCCGCCCTCGTCGTGATGGTGCTGGCCTTCACGATGATCGGCGGGGGCGTGGGAGCGGCCGGCACGTCGCTTCTCGCCTTGCTCGCAAGCCGTGTGGAACCGGCCCGACGCCCGGCCGCGGCGGCCACGACCTGGATCCTGATGGTGGTGGGCATCGCGGCCACGGCCGGCGTGTCGAGCCAGTTCCTCGACCCCTTCAGCCCGCAACGGTTGGCCCTGGTGGCGGGCGGCGTGGCCCTCGGGGCCTTCCTGTTGACGCTGGCCGCGATCGCCGGAGTGCGGGAAGGGGCCGCGGCACCCGAGCCCGACGCGGCGCCGCCAAGCTTCGGCCGGGCGCTGCAGGACGCTTGGGCAGACGCCCCCGTGCGCCGGTTCACGATCTTCGTGTTCGTCGCGATGGTGGCCTACAGCGTGCAGGACGTGATCCTCGAGCCGTTCGCAGGGCACGTGTTCGCCTACACCCCCGGGCAGTCGACCGCGCTTTCGGGCCAGCAACATGCGGGGGTGCTGGTGGGCATGCTGCTGGTGGGGGTCTTCGGCCGGCGGCTGGCGACTCTGCTGCCCGGGGGGCTGCGCACGCTGGTCGTCCTGGGCTGCTTGGTGTCGGGCTCGGCCCTCGCCCTTCTGGCCCTGGGCGCCGGGGTGCCGCAGGCCTTTCCCCTGGCGCCCGTGGTGATGCTGCTGGGCTTCGGCAACGGCGTCTTCGCCGTCTCGGCTATTGCGGGGATGATGGACCTGGCCGGCTTCGGCGGGCAGGGTCGCGAAGGCATCCGCATGGGCCTGTGGGGGGCCGCCCAGGCCGTGGCGTTCGGGCTTGGCGGGCTGGCGGGTGCGGCCGGCGTCGACGCCGGGCGCGCGGTCATCGGGGCGGATGCTCCCGCCTACGCCGTCGTCTTCGCCGCCGAAGCCCTGCTCTTCTTGGGGGCGGCAGGCCTCGCCCTCGGCGTGCGCATGCCCGGCGACCGCACCCCCGCCGCCCGACCGCCGTCCCTGGGAGTTGCCGCATGACGGATCGCCGGATCACCTACGACGCCGTCGTGGTGGGGGGTGGGCCGGCCGGCGCCACGGCCGCCACTTGCTTGGCCCGGGCCGGCCGGCACGTCCTTCTCCTCGACCGCGACGGGCGGATCAAACCTTGCGGCGGCGCCGTCCCGCCCCGCCTCATCCGCGACTTCGCCATCCCCGACCATCTGATCGTGGGCCGAGCCACGTCGGCGCGCATGGTGGCCCCGTCGGAGGCCACCGTCGACATGCCGGTGGGCGGCAGCTACGTGGGCCTCGTCGACCGCGACCAGTTCGACGAATGGCTGCGCCAGCGCGCCGAGCGGGAAGGGGCGGACCGTGTCCGCGGCACCTTCGAGGCGCTGTCGCGCGACGACGACGGCGTGGCCGTCGTCCATTTCCGGCCGAAGGGGGCCACCCGCGAAGGGCCGCTCGCCCGGGTGCGGGCGCGGGTGGTCGTGGGCTGCGACGGAGCACGCTCGCAAGTGGCCCGCCAGGCCATCCGAGGGGCCGACCGCGTGCCTTGCGTGTTCGCCTATCACGAGGTTATCGCCTCGCCCGCGACCGACAGCGACGCCTTCACCCGCTCACGCTGCGACGTCTACTACCAGGGCCGGCTGTCGCCGGACTTCTATGCCTGGATCTTCCCGCATGGCCCCACGGCCTCGGTGGGGGTGGGCAGCGCCGTAAAAGGCTTCGCGCTGCGCGAGGCGGTGGCGGCGCTGCGCCGGCGCACCGGCCTCGATGCCTGCCGTACGCTGCGCTGTGAAGGCGCCCCCATCCCCCTGAAGCCCTTGAAGCGCTGGGACAACGGGCGCGACGTGGTGGTGGCGGGCGACGCCGCCGGGGTCGTGGCCCCAGCGTCGGGCGAAGGCATCTACTATGCCATGACCTCCGGCCTCTACGCGGCCGAAGGGGTCGACCGCTACCTCGCCACCGGAAAGCCCTCGGCCCTGGCCGAGCCGCGCCGCCGCTTCATGCGCGAACATGGGCTCGTGTTCTGGATCCTGGGGGTGATGCAGCACTTCTGGTACGGCACCGACAAGCGCCGCGAACGCTTCGTCGAGATCTGCCGCGACCCGGACGTGCAGATGCTGACCTGGCAGGCCTACACCGAGAAGAAGCTGGTGCGCGCCCGGCCCGCCGCCCACGTGCGCATCTTCTTCAAGGACTTGGCACACCTCGCCCGCTCGATGGGCTGATGCGGGGCACCGCCGCCGCCCTTCCCGCCGCCGCGGGCCTCTTGGCCGCCCTGCTGGTGTGGGCGCTGGGGGCCACCCTCGTGGAACCCGGCGCCTGGGCCAGGCTGTTCGCCGCACGCCCTGGCCCGACCGTGGCGGCCGCGGCCGACCTCGCCTCGATGGTCGCTCTCGCCCTCGCCTCGGCCGCCGCGTGGCTGTCGTGGTGGGCCGCTCCCGATCACCGTCATGCCCGGCTGCTCGTGGGCCTCTACGCCAGCGGGGGCTTCTGGCTTCTTGCGTGGAGCGTGCTCCTGTTCCGCTTTGGTCGGCCTGACCTGGCGCTGCTCGCCGTCGCCCCCGTGTGGTTCGTGCTGGTGGCGCTCGTGCTGCTCACCCGCCGCTTCGCCCCCTGGGCGGCCGCCCTGCTCGTGCCGTGCCTCGCCTGGATGGCGGCCGCGGCGGTGCTGACCCTGGAGCTGCTGCCGCCGACCGGAGCGGGCGGTTGACGACCGGGCTGACGGCGGAGCGGGCGGCGGCCATCGTGCTGGCCGCCGTGGGCGGGGAAGCGGCGCTGATCGCGGCGTTCACCAGGGGCTGCAGGCGGCGGGCCCTGCTGCGCGCGCTGCTGCCGGCGGCGCCGCTGGTGGGGGCGGTGTGGGCGGCCGCGCGCGGGGCGGGCGGCGTGGTGGTGGGCGGGCTGCTGCTGGCGGCCCTGCCCGCTCATCTTGCGGACCTGAGAGCGCGCCAGCGTTGAACCGCGATCAGCGGAACTGCTGGAGATAGGCGATCACGTCCGCCCGCTGCTGCGGGTTCCTGAGACCGGCAAAGGCCATCTTCGTACCCGGCATGAACTTCCGCGGGTTCTCGAGGTAGACGTAGAGCACCTCAGGAGTCCAGGTGACGCCGCTGTTCTTGTTGGCCGTGGAGTAGTTGTAGCCCGGCACGGTCCCCGCCTTGCGCCCGACGATGCCATGAAGCGAGGGGCCGACTCGGTTCACCCCCTTGTCCGTCACGTGGCAGGCCCTGCATTGGGCGAAGACCTTCTCGCCCGCGGCCGGATTCCCCTTAAGGCTCCGGAAGGGCGGCGCGGCCTGCGCCCAGGCCGACGCTCCGGACAGAAGCGCACCGACCGTCGTGACCAGGGTGATCGCCTTGGCAGGGAACATTCGGGTCTCCTCGTCGTGTTCGCCCCCACCCCGGCCTAGGCGCGCGCTTCCGCGACGGTCAAGCGCGCGACCGCCGCAGCCTTTCCGATGACCCGACGGAACGCCTGGAGCGGGCGAAGGGATTCGAACCCTCGACCCCAACCTTGGCAAGGTTGTGCTCTACCCCTGAGCTACGCCCGCCCGGCCCTCGTGCCTAGCCGTGCGCCGCCAGGGGTGGCAAGCCCCTTCCCTTGCCGCCCTCGGGCGCCCATATGCAGGTCGCTTCCACAGCAAGGGGACCCGCCGGACGTGGCCAGCCTTCCTCTCGGCGCCAAGGAGCGCGAATCCATCGACCGTTTCCGCCGCGACGTGCTGGAAGCGTCGCTTGGCGGTGTCGTCCTGGTGCGGTTCACGGCCGAATGGTGCGGGCCGTGCCGCCAGCTCGCCCCGGTGATCGAGCGGGCGATCGCCGCCGTGGGCGACCCCCGCGTGAAGCAGGTGGTGATCGACATCGACCGCGAGCGGCTGATCGCCGAGCAGTTCCGGATCCAGTCGGTGCCTACCGTCTACGGCTTCGTGGGCGGCCGGCCGGTCGACGGCTTCGTGGGTGCCCGCAGCGAGCGCGAGGTGAAGGCCTTCATCGAAAAGCTCCTGGAGCTCTTGGGCCCCGACGAGGCCGAGCTCGACGTCGAGGCGCGGATCGAGGCCGCCATGGCCGACCTGGCCGAGGGGCGGGCCGAGGCGGCCGCCCAGGCCCTAGGCGGCCTGGTGCGCGAGCATCCCGATCGCCCCGACGTGGTGGGCGCCTACGCTCGGTCGCTTGTGGCGTTGGGCCGGATCGACGGCGCGAAGGCCGCCCTGGAGCGGATGACCGCCGAGGCCGAACATCCGGCCATCCGGCAGGCGCGCGCGGCCATCGAGCTGGCCGAGAACGCGCCCGACGCTCGCGAACGCGCGGCGCTGGAGGCGAGGCTGGCGGCCGATCCTGCCGATCACGAGGCGCGCTTCCGCCTGGCCCAGGCGGACCTGGCCCGCGGCCAGCGCGACCGGGCGGCGGAAAAGCTGCTCGAGATCCTGAAGGCCGACCGCAACTGGGACGGCGGCAAGGCCCGCGAGACCTTGCTCAAGCTCATCGAGTCCGTCGGCCTGGCCGATCCGTGGTCGGTCGAGACCCGCCGGCGGCTGCGCCAGATCCTGTACGCCTGATGGGGGCCGAACCGCGCACGGACTGGCCCCGGACCGTGCGGGTCTTTCCCTTGACCGGGGCCGTGCTGTTTCCGCGGGCGGTCCTGCCGCTCAACGTGTTCGAGCCCCGCTATCTTGCCATGACGCGGGACGCGCTGGCCGGGGACCGGCTGATCGGGATCGTCCAGCCGCGTGGGGGCGAGGACGGTCGCCCTCCCCCCCTCTTCGCCGTAGGGGGCTTGGGCCGCATCACGCGCTTTGCCGAAACCGAGGACGGCCGGTTCCTCATCGCCCTGACCGGCCTCCTGCGCTTCGAGATCGAGGCCGAGCTGGCGGTCGATACGCCCTACCGGCAGGTGCGCGTGCGCTACGACCGCTTCGCCTCGGACCTGGACCCGGCCCCGCCTCTGCCGCGTGAGGAGCGCACCGCCATTGAAGAGGCGTTGCGGGGATATCTCAAGGCCAACGATCTCTCCGCCGACTGGGAGGCCGTGGGCCGGGAAGAGGATGAGGCGCTGGTGCACACGCTGGCGGCGGTCTGCCCGTTCGACCCGCTCGAACGGCAGGCGCTGGTCGAAGCCCCGGATCTGGCGGCGCGCGCGAGGCTGTTGACCGAGCTCTTGGCCTTCGGGGGCCGCCTGCCCGGCCCCCGCCCGGAGTCCACGCGACTGCAGTGACGGTCGACCCTCGGCTGCTCGCGATCCTAGTCTGTCCCGTCACGCGCACTCCGTTGCGCTACGACGCCAGGCGCCAAGAGCTCGTGTCGGAAGCGGCGGGCCTCGCCTTTCCCGTGCGCGACGGCGTGCCCATCCTGCTGGTGGAGGAGGCCCGGCCGTGGACGCCCGAGGAGGAGGCCCCGCCGCCCGACGAAGCGCCTACACCAGCTCGCCCTTGAGCAGCGCGGGAAGGTCGCCGGCCGTGCCCCGGGCGATCGACGCGAACAGGCGCTTGGCCGGCGGCAGCCGTTCGACGAGCCCCAGGCCCAGGCGCCGCACGCGCGCGATCGGGCGCAAGGATATCCCGAACAACCGCGCTAGCGCATCGGTGGCGAAGGCCGTCAGGCTGTTGTCCGCCCGGCGCCAGGCCTCGTAGCGGCGGGCGATCGCCGGATCGCCCGGGTCGAGGCCTGCCCGCACCCCCTCGACCAGCACTTGGGTGAGCGCGGCCGCATCCCGGAACCCCAGGTTGAGGCCCTGGCCGGCGATGGGATGGATGCCGTGGGCGGCGTCGCCCACCAGGATCAGCCGCCGATCGTGGTAGCGCTCGGCATGGTGGAAGCCGAGGGGCCAGGCCGAGACGGGGGCGGCAAGCTCGACGCGCCCCAGTCGCCCGCCTAGGTGTCGGCGGAGCTCGACCGCCAGGCCCCGCGCCCCCAGCTTGAGGAGCCCCGGCGCCATGGCCTGGGGCACCGACCAGACGACGGCGGAACGATGGCCGCCGTCGGCCTGGTCGTTGAGCGGCAGCATGGCGAGCGGACCCGACGGGTAGAAGAGTTCGAGCGCCACGTGGCCATGGGGACGCGCATGCCCCACGATCGAGACAAGGGCGGTCGTGGGATAGCGCCAGCGCGCGATGCGGATTCCGGCGGCTTCCCGCAGCGCGCTGCGCCGGCCGTCGGCCGCCACCACCACGCCGGCGGCGATCTGGGTCCCATCATCAAGCTCGGCCTCCACGCGCGCCGCGTGCCGGTCGAGCCGGCGGAGGGTGGCGGGCGCGCACAGCCTGACGGCCGGGGACGATCGGACCGCCGCAAGAAGAGCCGCCCGCAGGTCCCGGTTCTCGACCATGATCCCCAGCGGCTCATCGTCGTGGGCAGCGAAGTGGAGAACGTCCGGGTGAAGGCCTTCGGCCACCTCGATCGACCGGATGGGGCAACCGAAGCCGTCGAGAAGGCCCGCAAGCCCCAAGGCGCGCAGCATCCGGGCGGAGGCACTGGCGATGGCGGATGCCCGGCCGTCGTAGTGGGGAGCGAGCTGGGCTTCGGGATCGGCCTTCTCGACCACGACGACCGAAAGCTCATGCGCGCCCAGCGCCAACGCAAGCGCAAGGCCCACGGGCCCGCCTCCGACGATGAGGACGTCGGCGTGAACGACCGGCATCGGCATCGTGGAGTCGATAGCCGAAGCGCGATGGGGGCAGAAGCACGCTGCGGCGGCGTGCCCTGCCCAGCTTTGGGGCAGGCCGCGGGCGTTTCCGGCCCATTGCCCGAAAACGGGGCACGGGCGGCCGTCGGAAAAGCGGCCATGACCCCGGAGAGCGCTTGGCATGAAACTTGAATGACTGAGGCCAGGTGCCTTCGGGCTCCTGTGCTCGCTTCGGGACCTCGGTCCTCTCCTCGGGCCCGGGCCGCATCAGCGGTCCGGGCCGCCTTCTCCCACGAGGCTTGGCCGGCACAAAGCGCGAACATCCGCTTGACCCGCGCATCCCATCCGGCGCAAGAGGGCGCATGGCCTTCGCTGCCGCGCCGGCCTCTCCGGCCCCTTCCGCCAGGGAGGGTCGTGGCCGACTGGCGGCCTTGGTGGCGCGGGCCGCCATGGCGTTGGCGCTGCTGAGCTTGGCCGTGGCGCTGGCGCTGGCGCTCGCCACCCACGACCCGCGGGATCCCTCGTTCAACACGGCCACCGACCGGGTCGCCCGCAACGCGCTGGGCGCCTTCGGCGCGCATTTGTCGGATGCCTTGCTGCAGGGCTTGGGGCTCGCCTCTTGGCTCGTCGTGCCGGTGCTGCTTGCCTGGTCGTGGCGAATGGGCACCGGGCGCGAGCCAGCGTCGTGGCGCGGGCGCTGGGTGGGTCTGGGCGGTCTGGTGCTGTTAGGGTCGGTCGCGGGCGGGCTCGTATGGCCGGCGCCCGTCCCGGGCACCGACGCTGGTGCCGGTGGCCTGCTGGGGCTTCTGGCCTTCCGCGCGGGAACGGCCGTGCCGCTGCCCCCGGGCGTTGACCGAGCGCTGGTGCTCTGGGCGTCGGGGGGGGCGGCGGCGCTTGCGGCACTGGCGCTGGCGTTGTGGCTGGTCGACGTCACGCCAGGGGCGCTCGCCCGCAGGCTCGGGCGGCCACGCCGGGTGGCCGACGCGCCGGAGGAACCGCTCGAGGGCGCCCGCGAACCCGCGGCCGCCCCGGCGGAACCGCCGGTCGCCACGCCGCCCCGCCCCCGACCGGCCCCGGCCTCCCGCCAGGCCGCGGCCTCCCGCCAGGCCGCGGCCGAACGCCAGCCGAGCCTCGACCTCGGCGATCGGGCCCTCCTGCCGCCCCTGTCGCTGCTCGCTCCGCCGCCGGAGGCCCGCTCTCCGGCGGCCGATGAGGCGGCCCTCGCACAGAACGCCCGCCTGCTGGAAGGCGTGCTCGAGGATTTCGGCGTGCGCGGTTCGATCGTGGGCATCGCGCAGGGGCCGGTCGTCACCCTCTACGAGCTCGAGCCCGCCCCCGGCATCAAGGCAAGCCGGGTCATCGGTCTCGCCGACGACATCGCCCGCTCCATGAGCGCGGTCTCGGCGCGGGTCGCGGTGATCCCAGGGCGCAACGTGATCGGGATCGAGCTGCCGAACCGACGCCGCGAGATGGTGGTCCTCTCCGAGCTCATCGCGTCCGAGGCGTTCGAGCGATCCTCGGCCACGCTTCCCCTAGTGTTGGGAAAGGACATCGCCGGCCATCCCGTCGTGGCCGATCTGGCCCCGATGCCCCACCTGCTGATCGCGGGCACCACCGGCTCTGGCAAGTCGGTGGGCCTCAATGCCATGATCCTGTCGCTTCTCTACCGCCTGAGGCCCGAGGAATGTCGGCTCATCCTCATCGACCCCAAGATGCTGGAACTTTCGGTCTACGACGGCATCCCGCATCTGTTGGCGCCGGTGGTGACCGAGCCGGCCAAGGCGATCCGCGCGCTCAAGTGGGCGGTGGAGCAGATGGAAGAGCGCTATCGGCTGATGGCCCACGTCAACGTGCGTTCGCTCTCCGCCTTCAATGAGCGGGTGCGAGAGGCGCAGCGGACCGGGCGTGGCTTCACGCGCCGCATCCAGACAGGCTTCGACGCCCAAGGCCACCCGGAATACGAGGACGTGACCCTGGCCCTCGCTCCACTGCCGCTCGTGGTCATCGTGGTCGACGAGATGGCCGACCTGATGATGACGGCAGGCAAGGAAGTGGAGTTCCTGATCCAGCGCCTGGCCCAGAAGGCCCGTGCGGCCGGAATTCACCTCATCATGGCCACCCAGCGCCCGTCGGTGGACGTGATCACTGGCGTGATCAAGGCGAACCTCCCGACTCGCATCAGCTTCCAGGTGACGAGCAGGATCGACAGCCGCACCATCCTGGGCGAACAGGGCGCCGAGCAGCTGCTGGGCAAGGGCGACATGCTCTATATGCCCGGCGCGCAGCGCATCATCCGCGTCCATGGGCCGTTCGTGTCCGACCGCGAGGTGGAAGCGGTTGCCGAGCATTGGCGCCGGCAGGGATCCCCCGACTACGTCACCGAAGTCACCGAGGAACCCGAGGGCGCCGAACCGACGGCGGGCCTGCCGGCGCGTGGGGCAGGACACATGGCGGTGTCGGGCGACGGCGACCTGCTCGCCCAGGCCATCCAGATCGTCGCCTCGTCGCGGAAGGCCACCATTTCCTACCTCCAGCGCACGTTGCGCGTGGGCTACAATTCGGCTGCCCGCCTGATCGAACAGATGGAGGCCATGGGGCTGGTCTCGGCCCCGGATCACGTCGGCCGACGGGAAGTGCTGATGGACGAGGCCGGCAACCGGCGCGCGTGAGATGCCGGCCTCGCCCGTTCTTCTCTATCCGCTGGCGGCGGTCGCCGAAATCGCCGGTTGCTTCGCGCTGTGGGCCTGGTGGCGGCAGGGGGCCAGCGTCTGGTGGCTGGTGCCGGGGGGCCTGGCGCTGGGCCTCTTCGCCTGGCTGCTGGCCCTGGTTCCCGCAGGCCATGCGGGCCGCGCCTACGCGGCCTACGGGGGCATCTATATAGCCGCGTCGCTCGTGTGGCTGAGGGTGGTGGAGGGCGTTCGGCCGGACCGCTGGGACCTTCTGGGCGCGGCCATCTGCGTCGCGGGGGCGGCCGTCATCCTGTGGGGGCCGCGCTCGCACTGATCCCTTTCCGCCGGCGCCGTGGGCGGGCAGACTGGGGTCATGGCGCTGCGCGCGCTGCTCGCCCGTCAGATTCGCCGCCCCTTCCTCGAACCCGGCGGAGCGCGGCCGGCGGTGTTGCCGGCACCCCAGGATCGGCGGCTGCTCCCGCCCGGCTCCGTCTGTTTCGACGTCCACGCCGACGTAACCGTGATGATGATCGGGGGCATCGCGTCGTTGCTCGTCCAGATGCTCCATCCCGAAGCGCTCGCCGGGGTGTGGGATTTCTCGAACTTCCGTCGGGACTTGGGCGGGCGCCTGCGGCGGACGGCCGCGTTCATCGCGGTGACCACCTTTGGTGCCCGCGAGGAGGCCGAGGCGGCCATCGCGCGGGTGCGCCGCGTGCATGCGGCCGTGCGGGGCTGGTTGCCCGATGGCACACCCTATCGGGCCGATGAGCCCTCGACGCTCGCGTTCGTCGGAGCGGTCGAAGCGCTCTCGTTCCTCAAGGCTTGGCGACGCTATCGCGAGCCGTGGATGACCCGCCGCCGGCAGGACCGCTATGTCGCCGAGGTGGGGGAGGTGACCCGCCGGCTGGGCGGCTGGCCGGTGCCCGACACCCGCGCCCAGGCCGAAGCCCTGGTGGAGGCGGCCCGACCGCGCCTGGTAGTGGACGCGCGCACGCGCGAGGTCTGTCGCATCCTCCTGTCGGCCCCGCCGCCCGCGCCGGCGCTGGCGCCCATCCAGCGGCTGTTGACGCAGGCCGCCATCGATCTCTTGCCGCCCTGGGCGAGGGCCCTGCATGGCCTGCCCGTCGCAGCACCCGCCCCGGTAGTGCGCGCTTCCGCAGCAGGCCTGGGCGCCATGGCGCGCTGGGCCCTGACCGCCCGGCCGGCGGGGAGCGCCTAGGCCGCATTGCACAAGAAGGCCCCCGGCCGGCGAGCCGACCGGGGGCGAGGTTCCCGGGGGAGGAAGGGGATCAGAAGTTGTACGCGCGTTCGCCGTGCTCTCCGAGGTCGAGCCCCTCGCGCTCGACCTCCGGTGACACCCGAAGCCCGGTCACCGCCTTGGCGATGCCGAAGGCGATCGCCGACCCGACGGCCGACCACGCGATGGCGACCAGCACCGACTTCACCTGGATCCACAGCTGCGGGCCAATCGCGTAGTCTTCGGCACCGGGGCCGCCGAGGGCAGGCGACATGGTCACGGCCGTGAGCACCGAGCCGATGATGCCCGCCACACCATGGATGCCGAACACGTCGAGCGAATCGTCGACCCCCAGCTTCGGCTTCACCTTCATGACGAAGAGGCAGCAGACGAAGCCCGCGATCGCCCCCAGAAGGACGGCGCCGAACGGGCCGGAGTTGCCGGCGGCCGGCGTCACGGCGACGAGGCCGGCGATGGCCCCGGAGCAGGCCCCAAGGAGCGACCCGTTGTGCCCCGTGGCGCGCTCGCCCAGCATCCAGAAGAGGACGCCTGCCGCCGTGGCGGTGAAGGTGTTGACGAGCGCCAGGGCCGCCACCCCATTGGCCTCGAGGGCGGAGCCGGCGTTGAAGCCGAACCAGCCGCACCACAGGAGGCCCGTGCCGATGAGCGTCATGGTGAGCGAGTGGGGAGGCATCGGTTCCTTGAGGTATCCGATGCGAGGGCCCAACATCAGGGCGCCCACGAGCGCCGACACGCCGGCGTTGATGTGGACGACCGTGCCGCCTGCGAAGTCGAGTGCGCCCCAGCCGAAGATGAGCCCGTTGGCCGCTTCGTCACCGCCGATGTACCAAACCATGTGGGCGATGGGATAATAGACGATCAGCAGCCAGACCGCCCCGAACACCATCAGGGCCGAGAACTTCATCCGCTCGACGAGCCCGCCGACCACGAGGGCGAGCGTGATCGCCGAGAAGGTCATCTGGAAGGCGATGAACGCCAGTTCCGGAATGACGACGCCTTCGGTGAAGGTGGCGGCCGTGGCGTTCGCGTCGACGCCGGCCAGGAAGAACTTCCCGGCCGAGATGAACGCGTTGAAGTCGCCGCCGAAGGCAAGTCCGTAGCCCACCATCGCCCAGAGAATCATGGCGAGGCTGGCCGCCGCCAAAACTTGCGTGAGCACCGAGGCCATGTTCTTCGTGCGCACCAGACCGCCATAGAACAGGGCGATCCCGGGCACGATCATGGCCATCACGAGCACGGAGGCCACCATCATCCAGGCCGTGTCGCCCTTGTCCGGCACCGGTGCATCCTCAGCCCAGGCCGGGGCGCTGGCGATCAGAAGCGCGCCCATGACGCCCAGGCGGGCCCACGCCCCCCCGCCGGCCCGTGGCCTGCCAGTTCCCGCAATGCGGCAGTTTTGGCTCATGTGGTCCTCATCCCCCTTCCACCGGGTGGTGACCAAACCCGGCCTCTGGAGTTTAGCAGGAACCGTGCCAAGCGGCGCGAGGGATGCGCGGCGCGATGTCAAGAACTTGTCTTGCCTAGGGCGTGGGCAGCCCGAACGGCGAGGTCACGGGCTGCCCATGTCTTGGGCAGACCGAAGGCCGCTGCCCAGCCCGGTCAGCGGGGCGCGGACACGGTGCCGTCGACTTCGTCGAGTTCGAACCGGCGGTCGCAGTACGGGCAGTCCACGAAGCCCGCCGCCCCGATCTCGAGCCATACCCGCGGGTGGCCCAGCGGCCCTTCGCCGCCGTCGCAGACGACCCGTCGCGTGCGCACGCGCACGACCTCAGGGGGGGCGGGGACCGGCGGGTCATGGCGCATGGTCTTGCCCTAGCCGTCAAGGCCGCCCCGAGGAAGGGCCACCCTTCCCCTGCCGCCGCGCCGGCCCTAGGCGTGCGGCATGGACGCCGTACGTTCGGCACCCTTGGCCGGCCTTGTGGTGGTCGACCTCACGCGCGTGCTGGCGGGGCCGTTTGCGACCATGCTGCTCGCCGACCTGGGCGCCCGGGTCATCAAGGTGGAGCAGCCCGGCAGCGGCGACGACGCGCGCACCTTCCCGCCCTTCGTCGATGGCGAAAGCGCCTACTTCGCGAGCGTCAACCGGGGCAAGGAGTCGATCGCGCTCGACCTTAAGGACGAGAACGATCGGGCCATTCTCTGGCGTCTGTTGGCTCGAGCGGACGTCCTCGTCGAGAATTTCCGCCCAGGAGCACTCGAACGGCTGGGCTTCGGTTGGTCGAGCCTTCATGCCCGCCTGCCGCGTCTGATCCTGGCCTCCGTCTCGGGCTTCGGTCAGACCGGCCCCCTGTCCCAGCGTCCGGCCTACGACGTCATCGTCCAGGCCATGAGCGGGATGATGAGCATCACCGGTCATCCAGGCCAGCCGCCGGTTCGTGTGGGAACCTCGCTCGGAGACCTTACGGCCGGGCTGTTCGCCGTGATCGGGATTCTTGCGGCTCTGAGAGCCCGGGATCGCGACGGTGCGGGCACCTGGGTGGACATCGGGATGCTCGACGGTCAACTCGCCATTCTCGAGAACGCGATCGTCCGATACCTCGCGACGGGCCAGGATCCCGAGCCTTCGGGATCCCGCCACCCCTCGATCACCCCCTTCCAAGCCTACGCCTGCGCCGACGCCCCGATCGTGATCGCGGCGGGCAACGACACGCTGTTCCGCCGCCTCGTCGAGGCGATCGGTCTTCCCGAGCTGAGCGAGGACGAGCGGTTCGCGACGAACGCCCGCCGGACCGAACGGTGGCAGGCTCTTCAGGAGATCCTGGAGCGGCGGTTGGCCACGGCGCCGGCCGAGCATTGGCTGGGCGTGCTGGCCGACGCGGGCGTGCCGGCGGGGCCCGTCCACCGTGTGTCGGCCGCGCTGGCCGAGCCGCACGTCACGGCCCGCCGCATGCGGGTGTCCACGCGACTGCCATCGGGCACCCCGATCGAGGTGGCGGGCAATCCGGTCAAGCTCTGGGGCTTCGACGACCCACCCGACCGCCCCGCGGCCCCCCGCCTGGACGGCGACCGCGCTGCGATCCTCGCCTGGCTCGACCGGCCCGAGGGCTGATGCACGTCGAGCCCGACCTCGTTCTGGCCAACCGTCTGGCCGACGCCGCAGGCGAGGTGATCCGGCCGTTGTTCCGAACGGCCGTGGAGGCCACGGCGAAACCCGACCGTTCGCCGGTGACGCGGGCGGACAGGGCGGCCGAAGACGTGATGCGCCGGATCCTGGCCAGTGACCGGCCACGCGACGGCATCATTGGTGAGGAATTCGGCCAGGAACGACCAGGGGCGTCTAGGATTTGGGTGCTCGATCCCATCGACGGCACACGGGCGTTCCTGGCCGGCCGACCGCTCTTCGGCACGCTCATCGCCTTGTTGGTCGATGGCGCACCGGTGCTCGGGGTGATCGACCAGCCGATCCTGAAGGAGCGCTGGGTGGGGCAGACGGCCGCCGGCGGCGCGACGCTTCTTAACGGGCGCAAGGTCCGGGTTCGGGCCTGCCCCGGGCTTTCCGCCGCGCGGCTCGCCACCACCAGTCCCTGGCATTTCTCGGGGGCGGGCCATGCGGCCTTCGGGCGGATCGCGCGGCTGGCCGCGGATACGATCCTAGGCGGGGATTGCTTCAACTACGCCATGCTGGCATCCGGCCATCTCGACCTCGTGGTCGAGGAAGGGCTTAAGGTGCACGACTGGGCCGCCCTGGTGCCGGTCGTGGCGGGGGCGGGCGGCATCATCACGGATTGGCGGGGCCGGCCGTTGCGTCTGGGGGCCGCAGGCGACGTGATCGCCGCCGGCGACCGGCGCGTGCACGCGCAGGCCCTGGAACGGATGTGAGGTTGGGCAACCGGCCCTGAACGAGGGAGCAGGGGCATGAAGACACGTCAGTGGCTGCTGGCCGATCATCCGCGCGGCCGTCCGCTGCGCGAAGAGGACTTCCGGCTGGTCGAGGCCGAAATCTCCGACGACCCCGGGCCGGGCCGCATGCTCCTGCAGACGCTCTGGCTGGGTTTCGACCCGGCGCAGAAGGGCTGGGCAGAGAACGTCGCGGATTATGTGGCGCCGATGCGCATCGGCGACGTGATGCGGGGATCCGGCATCGCCCGCGTCGTGCGATCCCGCCATCCGCGTTTTGCCGAAGGAGAATTGCTCGTCGGGCTCACTGGCTGGACGGAGTGGTTGGTGAGCGACGGCATCGGCTTCGAACGCGTGCATCCTGGCCTGCCGCCGCTTGCGATGCTGTCGGTGCTGGGCACCACGGGGCTCACGGCCTGGTGCGGGCTGTTCAAGCTGGGCGAGCCTCGTCCCGGGGATACGGTCGTGATCTCGGGCGCGGCCGGCGCCACCGGGTCCACCGCCGGCCAATTGGCCAAGGTGGCGGGTTGCCGCGTCATCGGCATCGCCGGCGGGCCGGAAAAGTGCGCGTGGCTCGTCGACGAAGCGGGCTTCGACGCCGCCATCGACTACAAGAACGAGGAGGTACGGCCGCGGTTGAAGGAACTGGCCCCCCGCGGCATCGACGTCGTCTTCGACAATGTCGGTGGCCAGATCCTGGACGACATGCTGGCCGAGATCGCCACGGGAGCGCGCGTGGTGATCTGTGGCGGCATCTCGCGCTACGAGACGGGAGTCCTGCCGGCCGGCCCCCAGAACTATTTCAACCTTGTCTTCCGGCGCGGGACGATGCGCGGGTTTATCGTGCTCGACTGGGCGAGCGAGTTCCCGGCGATCCGGCAGCGTCTTGCCGATCTCGTGAACGCTGGCCGGCTCCGGTGGCGCGTGGACGAGCAACAGGGCTTCGAGAACGCGCCCCGCACGCTGATGCGGCTGTTCCGCGGCGAAAATCGGGGCAAGCAGGTCCTGAAGGTGGCCGACTAGCGGCACGGTGCCCGGTTCGCGGGAAAGCGCGGACGTCAACCGATGCGGCCAACGCCGGCTGGGCGCGCTCGCTGAACCGCGCGCCCTTTGAACGAAGGGGGGCGCCCGTCGACCGGACGCCCCCTCCGAACGGCCTTGGAACGACCCGACTACTGCGGAGTGCCGAACGTCACTTCCGCCCGGCGGTTCTGCGGCTCGCGCACGTTATCGGCCGTCTGCACTAGCAAGCGGGTCTGGCCAAAGGCGCGGGTCGTCATGGCGCTCTCGGGGATCCCCTTGCCGGCCAGATAGCGCTTCACCGCGTCGGCCCGCCGCTGCGACAGGCCCATGTTGTAGGCGGCAGAGCCGGAGGTGTCGGTGTGGCCGTCGATCACGACGGACGTTTGCCCCGTCTGCAGGTAGGCTTCGGCCGCACGGTCGAGGATGGCGGCCGCCTCGGGCGTGATGTCGGCCTTGTTCCAGTCGAAGAACACGAGGAACGGCCCCGGAACGACGGGTGCGGGCGGCGGCGGTGGTGGTGGCGGTGGTGGTGGCGGCGGCGGTGGTGGTGGCGGCGGTGCCGCTTCCTCGAACAGATTGAAGGTCAGCCCCGCCAGGATGCTGTTGCTGCGGAAAGCCCCTTCGACGGGCAGCCCATTGACCGTCGTGACGTCGAAGTCGCCGTAGTTAAAGTAACGATATTTGACCGTCAGGTCGACCCGTTTGCTCAGGGCGTAGCGCGCGCCCGCGACGGCCTGCCAGGCCAGCCCCGTGTCGCTGTCGTCGACGAACGGCGCCCCACCGATCACCACTTCCCAGGAATTGGCCTTCGCCCGCGCCATGCCAACACCAGCGCCCACGAACGCGCCGAACCGGTCCTCGTCGTTCCCGCCGAAGTCGAGCAGCGCGTTGAACATGAAGGCCAGGATGTCGGTGCTGCCGCCCGGCACCCGGTACTGACCGAGCACGGGCGGGTTGCCGAGGCCAGGAACCGACGGCATTCCGGGATTGAACGTCCACTGGTCCGCCTTGGCCTGCTTGAAGGAGACGTCGAATTCGGTTCGCAGGCTGCCGAAGTCGTACCCGATCACGCCGCCCGCCTCGAAGCCGGGCTTGTACTTCACGCGGAAGCCGTTCTCGACGACCGTGCCGTTCGCCCGCGTGACGTCGAAATTCTGGGCATTGGCGATTAGCCCGCCAGCCTCGAGCCCGATGTACCACGCACCGTCGCGCGCGACGGCGGCACTCGCCAACGCCGTGGAGGCGAGCGCCATCACGATGGCGAACCGCTTCATGACTGTCCCCTTCTCTCGCGCACCGACCCCGGCGGTGCGACGCCATCTAGCCGAGGGGTCTTCCGAGGCGCAAGGCCGAAGGGGCGGCTGCCCGTGGCGCCCGTGCAACACAGGCCAGAAACCTGCGCCGCGCGAATATGGCGCTACCCCGCCAACAGGCCCAAGGCCTGCAGCCGGCCCAGAATCTGCGCGATGGCCGCCCGGGCCTCGGCATCGACCACCGCCCCGCCTGCAGGCAACTGGACGGCCGCCAGCGGTGTCGTCATCGGCCAGTCCGTCACCCAGCCCGACGGTGTCCGGCGCAACCGTCGCCCCGACGCGCGGTCTCGGAGCGCCACGCCCTGCCCGAGGTCGAGGAAGCGCCATCCGGCCAGCGTCCAGACGGCAAGGCGTCCGGCCTGTCCCTCCCACGCCCCCGTGGCCGGGTCGGCCACCAGCCAGCACTGTCCGGGCGCGGGTGCCGCCGGCGGTGCGCCCAGATCCGTCCGCTCGACTTCGAGGAACAACAGCGCATCGATGCGCAGCAAGGCCTCGTTGTGGGTCACGTCTTTTTGCGCCTGGCCCGGCAGCAGCAACGGCAGCGCATGGCGTGGTGTGGTCTCCATCGGTTCATCCTTGCGTCACAGAACCAAGCGCAGTGCGCTCGAGCGCCGCCGCTCGATCGGTCCGGCCCCGACCGTCTCGATCCGAAGGTCGGCGAGCGCATGAGCCGGGCCTAGGGCGGCCCGGATGGTGGCACCCGGCACGACGGTCGCGGTCGCCCGCAGGGGGGCACTTCGCCACACCGGCAGGGAACCGCCGGCCGGCAGGATCTCGACCACGAACTCCCCCCGGCTGCCGGCAGGGCTTTCGATCCATTCGAACTCGCCCGACCGTTCCACCCAGGCGAGCTCCAGATCGCCCTGAGGCGTGCGTTGCGCGGTCACGTGGCAGGGTCCCATCACATGGTTCGCCCGGCCGCGCACGGTCAGTGTCGCGATCGCGGGTTCGGGCGTGTCGCCGGGCCCGGTCGCCTCGACGGTCACCGTGCCCCCGGTCCAGGCCGGGCGCAACGGCAAGCGAGCGAACCGGCCCGGCAGCAGCAGCGCCCACGCTTCCCCCGCCGCATGAGCACGCGCATCGGTTCCAAGCCGGCCACGCAGCAGCCCCGAGATGCGCCACACGCCCGCCGACCGTTCCTCGGCCCAGCGGAATTGGATCAACTCGTCGCCCACCACGAGCAGGTTGGCGCCCTGCAGCACCGCCCGTTCGGCGCGGCTTTCGAGCGTCGCGTCGGGATCGAGCAACCGCAGCTCGAGCGTTTGCGACCAATCCCATGTCGCGGTGACGCCGGGCGCAAGCGGGGAGAGCGTCTCGCCCATGGGCGGGCTCGAGGCTGGCTGGAAGAGCGGCAGGTCATCCACGGCGGCCGGCGCCCGCCAGCGCACGTTGGCCCCACGCCAGCCCGGCTCGCCGCCCGCCACCACCACAAGCTCCGCCTCGTGGCCTGGCCAGACTGGTGCGCAGGTCTCGAGGATCACGAGGCGCGTCGGCGGCGCTGGGACGGCCGGGCGCAGCAAGGCGCGGCCCGAGGCCGCCTGAGCCCGGGCCCTGACCGGCGCTTCCGGCCAGCCCGCGCACACGAGCACGATCCCAAGTCCCTCGATGCGCCGTTCCTCGACCCGCCACAGCCCTGGCCGCCCCGACAGCTTCACCAAGTCGCCGGGGGCGATGGTGATCCAGCGCCACGGCAGGGGCAGGGTCAACCGACGGATCCGGGCCTCGGCGACGGCCAGGCGGCGCTCGGCCACGGCGCGGGCCGCCCGGGCGGACAAGGCTGCGGGCAACGCCATTGCCAGCGGCCGACCCGGCCCCGGCCCGTCGTGCCGCTGCAGGCCCGTCTGATAGTCCCGGTCGACGTCCAGATAGGCCACTTCCGACCGGGAGGGCGGCGGTCGGGATCGCTCGCCAGTTCCCCCCCGCGCGGATCATCGGCGCGAGCCGGGCCGACCAGGATTTCGGAGGTGGGCACGTCCCATATCCGCAGGCCGTCGGCCAGGCGCCATTCGTGCCCGTGCCAGGCGAACGGCAGGTGGCACCCTTCGATGAGCAGGGCCGCCGCCTCCCGGGGGCTCTCCTCGCCGATCACCAGCCCCCGCACTTCCAGCCCATCCACCTGGTCTCCCACACGCAGGCTCATCGGCCGCAACAGTTCGGGCACCCAGCGAGTCCACGGGCCCTCCGGGTCGCCGTGCAGCTCGAACGAGAGGTGGGGGATCCGGTTGCCCCAGGGCGACACGGGAAAGTCCTCGAACACGGCGTAGGCCAGACCGCGGAACGCGGGCGTGCGGTCCGTGCCTTCCTGGGCCACGATGAGGGGGTCGGGCTCCTGGTCCTCCAGGCCGCGATGCAGCCGGAACGTGAACGGCAAGAGCGTCTGGCCCGCGGCGTTGCGCAGCTCGCGTCCGTCGGCCCAGATGCGGCCCACCCCCGCGATCGGCCGCGACGACAGGGCTACGGCGAACGAGGCCATCCAGCCGTCGGTCCCTCCGCGCCCGCCCTTGCCGCCGCCGCCGCGGCGCAAGTCCGTCGCCCAGATCACGACGCCGGCCACGCGGGCGGTCCCGAACACCCACGGCAGCGGATCACCGTAGGCCGAGGTCTGGACAGCCAATGACGGCAGGGCCCGCGCGGAACGGCGCAGGGCTTGGTCCAGCCCGGCCCCGGCCATGGCCCCCAAGGCGGCGCCCAAAGGACCGGCCAGGGCCTGGCCGAACGACGACAACAGTTGGGATGCCACGTCAGCCCACTCCGACCGCGGTCGGCCCGCGGCCCGGGAACCGCCAGGCGGAATGCCAGGCATCGTCCGGCCGCAACGGCCGCTCGACGACGCGACGACAGCGCACGTCGGCTTCGATGACGCCTTGCGCCGAGCGAATGGCGAAATGCACCAAGCCGCCTCCCGGCGTCGCCATCAGCACGTCGCCCGGGCGAGCTGCAGTCAGGGGCAAGGGCGTGAATCCCTGGGCGCGCAGGCCCTCCGCCACCCGGTCGGGCGCATGGGGCCGCCAGCCATAATCGCGCACGTCCTCGACCCGCCGCCCCGCCCCCCGAGCGACGACGACGACCAGACCCAAACAATCCAGTCCGCGTGACGTCCGGCCTTGCGGCCGGAACGGCGTTCCGACCCAGGCGCGCGCCAGCGCTTCGATCGCCGGGTCCGGCTCACTCATGGCCGAACCTCAGCAGCGCATCCGTGCCCGGCACGAAGGGTTCTCCGCGAAACGACAGGGCGTTGGCGAACCGGCTCCGGCAGGTTTCCAGGCGTTTGTCGCACCCCTCGGTCAGGCCCACCCTCCAGGAGACCTCGTCCCGCGACGGCAGCCAGCCCTCGACGTGCACTGCTGCGCCCGCCACCGTCAGGATACGTCGGTCGACACCTGCCAGCGGGCCATCCAGGAACCTCAGCCAGCCAAGGGCCCAGCGTTCGGGATCGGGCGGCGGCGCGCCCAGCCGAACGACGCCGTCGGTGGTCGCCCGCGCTTCCGCCTCGCTCTGGCGGTCGGAAAGGTCGACGCCGCACCGATCGTCCCCCAGCTCAGCCCGACACAGCGGCGAGCATGCGGGAACGCGGCTCCGCAGCGTTTGGCCCACCTCCGACCGAACCTCGAAGACGACGCTCGCCGCCAGGGCCGCGGACCGCCTGAAGCCGCCGACCCGCCCGCGAAACAGCATCACGAGGGTCTTGGGGTCCACGTCCCATTCCACCGCCCACACCTCGACCAGCGCGTCGTCCCAACGGCCGAGGTCGAGGTCGAACTCGCGCACTCCCGATCGCCCGATCGGGAATTCGAGCTCGACCCCATCCACCGCCAGCGAGGCCGACGTCTCGATGGCCGACGGCCTGAAGCCCGGGTCGGCGTGGAACAGGCGGCCCTAGGCCTGGATGGGCCGGTCGTGGCTCGTGAACCCCAACTCAAGGCCATCGCGCCGGCACAGACGCACGCAGAAGGCCAGGCCCACCAGCGCACGGGCGAACGCCCGCTGCTCCGGCACGCTCAGGCCTCCCGCAGCTCGACCATCGGCACGCTCAAGGCCTCGCCCGCCCGGAAGGCCGAGAGCGAGACGTCAAGCCGGTCGGTCGCGAACCGGACGGGAACGTCGAACAGGAAGCCCGCCCGCACCTCGGCACCGGCGGGCGGCGGCTCGTCGAAGCGGACGACGCCCATCGGCAGCAGCGCCCAGCCGCTTCTCTGCTCCACCCCGTCCACCGCCACCCGCACCGAGCCCGCAACAGGCCGCGTGATCCGGCGCACCGCAGCGTCCGCCCCGGAACCGTACCGCTTGACCAGCGGGAAGGAGAGCCGCTGCCCGTCGCCGACCCCGATGAGGACATCGGTCGGTCCCACCGCCGACCCTGCCAAGGCCGTGTCGTGGTCCAGCGGGTCCCGCAGCCGAAAGCCGTGCGCTTGCCCCCGCCGCGCCCGAAAGAATTCCACGAGGACCTTCAGGTCCTCCTCCGAACGCACCCCGAGGCCGGCATCGAAGCGGAGGAGGGGCTGGTCCCACGCCGCCGCCCGCTGCTCGAAGCCGGACGCCAGCATGGCCACGCGCGTTGAGAATTCGGGTCCGCCTCGGGCCTCGAGGCCAAGCGGCAGGGGAAACGACACGTCGTGGAACGGCTCCACCTCGTCCTCCGTCTCGAACACCACCAGGCCATCACGTGCGATCTGTGGCCACGCCCACAGGAAGACTTCGGCGACACCCCGCTCCCGCGCGGCGCGGGCTCCGGCCACGATCCGCGGCCAGAGGACCTCCGCATCCGGCGCCTCGCGCACGAACCCGGCGTAATAGTGGGTCGATGTCCGAGGATAGCCGAGCCGCGCGTCGACGGCACGCCAGCCGGCCGTGGACCCGGCCTCGTCGTCCGCGGTCAGGAAATCGTAATCCTCGAGCTGAAGGACGTCGAAGGCCGGAGGTGCCCAGGCCGCGGGCAGGTTGGCGCGCACCAGGTCGGGGGCGGTGGGGTGGACCACCTGGGGCGTGTAGAACAGGAGGGAGCTCGTGACCCCTTGAGGCACCGCCGCGCGCACGGCGGCGACGAGGGCTGCCGTCGACTCCGCCAGCCGCGCCCCCAGCCAATCCAGGAACGCCCGCTCGGCCGCCGACTTGGGGCCACGGATGTCGTGGATGAGCGGCGGCGACTGGCCCGTCTCCTGTTGATAGCGGGCCACCGTCGCCTCGTCGTAGAAGCAGGGCACATGGTCGGGGCCCACCCACCACCAGGGCTCGCCGACCTGGAACCACGGGGCCAAGCCCGCGTCCGCCTGGATCTGCACCAGCTGGGCGGCCACGGCGGCAAGCCACGCCATGGCCTCCGGTCGGCAGGGGGACACCAGGGTCGACGGCGGCACCCATCCCGTCAGCGCCCGCTGGCCGTCCGCCCGTCGCTGCGCCCAGGCCGCTGGCGCGTTCGCGTCCAACACTTCGTAAGACAACGCGAACACAAGCCGTAGCCCGGCCGCCGCCCCCGCCCGGGCGAGCGCTCGGTGCCAGGCGAGCGCCGCGACGTTCATCGGCACCGTCGGGTCCACCTCGAAGCGGCCGGCGTGGAACCGGACCGCGTAGAAGTGGCTCATCCCCACGTAATGACCGACGAGCCCTCGATAGCCCAAGGCCCGCCACTGCTCCACCAGCCGCTCGGGTGCCTGGTGGTAACAGTCGTCATAGCCTGACGTCATCCGCAACGCGTGCTCGGGCAACCAAGGATCGCCCACGGCCAGCATGCGGCCCGCCCCACGGACGTCGAGGTCCCGAAGTTCCACCCAGGTGTCGACCCGCGCGGGCAGCGGTGCCCCAGCACCGGTGTAGGACGACGGCACCAGCGAGATGAACAGCCGATCGATGTCGGCGGCGTGCACGGGGTCGGCCTCGTCCGGCAGAAGGAAACCGCCCTTCAGCTCGCCAAACGGCAGCTCGACGATGGTCCGGCCGCCCACCACCCGGGCGTAGTTCCACAGGCGGACATACCAGGTCCGCGGCCGGCCCTCCGCATCGCGCCCCTCGATGGTCAGGGTCGGGCCGTTGACCGCCGCGAGCGGCATCAGCCCAGGCCCCGCCACCCACTCGAAGGACAGGATGGTCCCCCGGTAGTCCCGCCGGGTCTCGTAGGCGAGGAGCGGGTGCGACCAGCGGTCCTCCGACGTCCAGATGAGACCCGCCAGATCCCCGTCCGTCACGAACGACAGATCGACCCGCACCACCCGTGGGGCGGGGTTGGTGAGCGCGGCCATCATCGGGCGGGGGAAGTCCACGGTCCACAAGCGCGGGGTGAACCGACGGACGAAGGACTGGCGCACGCCCTCGGCCCCAGTCCTCAGGCTCGCGTGGATCACGCTCAAACCTCGAGTGCCGCCAGCGACCGATGCAGGCGTCGCGCAAGCTGCCGGCCGGTCGTGGCCAGCATATCCGGGCTGGGCAGGGCCTCCGATCCGGCGAGGTTCACGGTCAGATGCACGACTGGCGATCCTCGCCCTGCCGCGTTGTCGATCCGCCCACTGGTCGTGGGAATGAAGAGTTCCGGTCCGCGCTCTCCCACCAGATAGGCCCGGCCGGGCGCGACGGGGCCGCCCGTCGCCCGGCCTGGCATCCCTACCGCGCCGCTCATCAGGCCTGCCACCAGGCCGCCACCTGCCGGGCCTTGACCCAGGTGCAAGGCGGCGGCCGCCACTTCGCCCAGCACACGGGCTGCCACCCGCCCCAGATCCTCGAGCTCGAGCTTGCCCGACCGCACCGCTCGCGACAGGGCCGTTTCGATGCCGCGCGCGGCCACCGCGGCCCCGGCGCCCAGCGACTCCTCCAGCGTGGCCCGCAGCGTGGCCACGTCACGGGCGAACTCCTCGGTCTCCACGCGGATGTCGAGCACCATACGGTCGAACGCATCATCCATCGGGAAACTCCCGCATCAGCCGCTCGAGCAGCGCACGGTCCCCGGCCTCGGGCGTCGATCCAAGGCGACCTTCCACGGCCAACAGGAACTGCCCCACCGTCGCGCGCCAGAATTGCTCCGGCGACCAGCCGAGAATTCCGGTGGCGATTCGCGCGGCACGCCGCGCAAAGCTGCGGAAGTCGGCGCCATCTCAGCTTCCCTCGAAGATACGCAACAAAAGCGCTCGGAAGCGTGGATAGAGGGCCTTCAGACCCGCCCGGGCCAGGCGGGCTTCGAATTCTGGTCGCGGCTCGGCCGTCTCCGCACAATGCCAGAAGAGGGCAGCGATCTCGCCCAGTCGGATTTCGCCGTTCCCGGCCCGCTCCACCAGGCGGACGAGAGGCCCCAGTTCCTCCTCCGCCGCCACCAAGGCGGCGAAGGTCGGACGCAAGCGCACGACACCACCCGGCAGGTCGAGGGCGACCTCACCCCGAAGAGGATTGACGGGTCGCCCACCCCAAGGCGACAGCCTCACAGCGCCTCCACGGGCCCTGAGCTCTCGAGCGTCAGCGCGTAGGTGCGCTCGCCGTTGAAGTCGCCCGCATAGTCCAGGCGGGTCACCAGGAAGCGTCCCCGCAGCCGCTCCCCACCCTCGAAGGTCACCTCGAAGCGGTCGAGGGCGCCCGCCAGCGCCCGGGCCTTGAGCTGCATTTCCGCGGCCGAGCCCGTGAACACACCAGCCCCCGAGATCGAGACGGACCGCACCCCCGCCCCCCCCAAGAGCTCGCGCCAACCGCCGG
The DNA here is from genome assembly GCA_025056155.1 of Sphingomonadaceae bacterium. Taxonomy (GTDB): domain Bacteria; phylum Pseudomonadota; class Alphaproteobacteria; order Sphingomonadales; family Sphingomonadaceae; genus Thermaurantiacus. The sequence goes on along the minus strand of JANWWL010000009.1, from coordinate 85,287 downwards.
AACCCTTGTGGGTCACCACCACGGGTTGCGCGTTGATCTGGACCTGCGTGGTCCTCAGCCCCGCGAGGGTTCGGAACGTCTCGGGCGAGCCACCATCGGAAAGCTTCAAGAGAAACGCGGCTCCACTTTCCACCGGCATCAGTCGTCCTCCCGCACCGTCCGTGCCAGGAATTCCATCCGTCCTTCGGTCCACCGGCGCGGGTCGCGTTTCACCAGCCCGCGCACGAAGCGCAGCGTCACGATTTTCAGGCCCGCCTCATGGCGCGGCATCGCCAGCACGGCCTTCACGACGTCCGCCACCAGGGCCTTCGCACTCGCCAAACCGTCCCGACCCACCCAGGCGGTCAGCACCAGGCGGTGCTCGATGCCGCCGCCGCCCTTCCACGACCAAGAAACGAAGCTGTCGGGCCCCAAGGCGACAAAGGGCGGCTTGGCATCCGCCGGTGGTCCATCGTGCACCGCCACGCCGGCCGCCGCGAGAGCCGGACTTTGCCGCAGCGTCTGAACGACCAGACGCTGCAGCGCGAGGCTTTCCTCCATCGGCCGCTCCTCAGCTTCCGAATTCCTCGGCGATCACGAGGATGCGATCCGGCTCGGCCGGATCGAGTTCGACGCCCACGACCCTGAGATCCAGGCCCCGCCAAAGCAACCGCAGACCCAGGCGGGCCGGCATTCCAGCCCGCGCCAGCACACGCCAGCGGCGCGCCGTGACGCGGGTGTCACCCGTCACCGTGGACTGGGCCAGGCCTTCCACCGGCCGGACCTCGGCCCACCAGTCTCCCAACTTCCGCCACCGGTTGCCGGGCCCGCCCGAGCTGTCGGGCTCCACCAAGGGCTCCTCGATCCGGATCCGCTGACGCAAGCGTCCGGCAAGGGCCGCCGTCATGCGGCGAAGCCTCCGCCTGCCCTCATCACACGGAACGGGGCCACCAGCTGGCGGACGGCCGCCGGAATGCCGGCATCTTCCGCGCCGTCCCGATGGGTGAAGGCGTGGGCTGCGGCCCGGATCACGGCCTGGCGCAACGGCTCGGGCACGGCGTTCCAGGTCTCGGCCATCCCCGCCCGGTACCGGCACCGCAGCCGCTTCGGAGAACCCCCGGGCCCAACTCGCACGTGCGCTCGACCCCAGCCGTCCATTTCCACCGTCCACGCCTCGGGCGGCAGGTCGATCCAACTGCCGTCCGCCTCCTGCCGGGCGACCGTCTCCACGCGTCGCACGGGGTTGCCCGAGAGCGGCAGGACGCCGTCCGCAGTGATCCCTTCGTCCACCCGCTCTTGGGTCACCAAGAGCTGCCCGCACCAGGCTTCGACCGTGGCCGAAGCCGTCCGGATCAGTCCCGCCAGCAAGGCGTCCTCCGCATCCGTCTCGATGCGCAGGTAGGCCTTGAGCTCGTCGACGGACACGAGGTCGGGAGCGCTCGAACCGACATTCATCACCGTTGCTCCACCCGCACGACGAGACTGCGCTCGTCGACCGCCCCATCCGACAGCTCGACTCGGTTGACGACGCGATAGGCACGGCCCGCGGTTCCGCCCTCGAGCCAGGCGACACAGGTCGCACCTTCCCGGCGATGGGCCACGACTCGGACCCCGCCCGGCTCGTCCGGATCGACCGCCCAGGAACTGGCGACGATCGCGACACCAGTCGGTAACTGTTCCGACCAGTCGATACCGTAGTCGAGGCGGGCGGCAGGGTCTTTCAGGAACATGCCCGATCTCCAGACGCCCCCAACCGTTTCACACCGGGTCGCCGATCTCGATGGACCAGGAGGCGAAGTTCACCGTGCCTCCGGCCACCAGTGATTGCGGCGGGCAGGTGGTGACGTAGAGCAGTCGCGACTGCCCAGGGTCCAGCAACGCCACGTGGTCCGCCGTCCCGCTCGCCAGCACCGGCACGCCGGTCTTGGCCGGCACCGCGATGCGCCGGCCGGACGTCTCACCAGGCCCGTTGGTGAACTCGCCGGGCGCCAAGACGGCTTCGGCCAGCCGGCCCGCCTGCGCTTCGGCGAAGTTTGAAGGCTGCCCGGCCAGCGCCACCATGCGCGTGGCGCTCGCGATGACCGACAAGGCGCCGTCGAGGACGGTCGCCGAAACCCACTTGGCCACGTCATGTCTCCCGATGTCCCAGGGGGTCGGCCCGTGCTTAGCCGGCACCGGCCCGACGCCGCCTCCCTTCCGCGCCCACCCGCCGCCGGCGCACCAGGCCGATGCCGGGTCCCGCCGGGGCCGCCGGCGACAGCCCGGCCGCGCTCGACCTCAAGGCATGCACCGCACGTGCCGCCCCCACGTTCGCCACCGGCGGGCTCGCCACCAGCCCAGGCTCGCCCGAACGCAGTCCATGCCAAGCCTGGGCGCCGCCGACGGTTGCACTTTCGCCCACGATCCCGGCCAGCGCTCCGGCCGGAAACGTCTCGCCCCGCAGCACTCCGTCGATGCCGGCATCGATCTGGGCCGAGCGGGCGATCCGCCGCCACGGCGTGGCGCCGGTCGGCCGATAGTCGCCGAAGCCCTGTCCCGTGGTGTACCGGCAACGGTCGTCCACGAAGGCATGCCAGTTCGTGTTGGCCGTGGCCTCCGACGTCGGCGGCGTGTGATGCCGCAGGCCGCGGTTCTCGGGCATGTGGGGGAACAGGGTCGAAATCCCCGTCTCGCGGTGCGCACTGGCGTTCGCTTCCATCATGAAGCCGAAGTGCGCCTGCCACTGCTGCCAGGCCTGCCCCAGGTAGGCGCGCGCGGGCGCCGTCTCGCCTGGGAAGGCTGCCGCCCGCAGGGTGTCGGCCTCCTGCGACGCGAAGCAATCGCCCTTGATGGGCCAACGGTCCAACACGTTGTTGGCCGCCCGGCACTGCCGGTAGACCATCGAGAAGGCCGGGTCCTGGGCCTGGGCGATGGTGCCGGGCACCATGTTGCCGTACATCCAGTTGATGCGGTTGCCGACGATCGTGTTCCCCTCGAACACCAGGCCGATCACGTCCTGCGGCACGGTCTGCAATTCGCCCATCCGAATGGCGAAGGTTCCCGTCCCCGACATGTATTCGATAAGGTTGTTCACGATCACCAGCCGTTCGGTGCGCTGCCGGCCATTCACCTCCACGGCGGGTGTGCTCATCGCCGCCGCGCCGGCACCGTCCCGCCCCATGATCCGATTGCCCCAACGGAAATGGTCGGCCCAGCACGCTGGGTCCGAGGCCGAGGCGATGCTGGTCTGCAACGACACCTGGTTCGACGGCACCGGTGCGGTCTCATTGTTCACCGCAACCACCGCGGCCGCCGAGCTTCGTAATCGGCACGACCGCATGAGCAGGCTGTTGCCGTTCAGATTGTCGTAGCGGGGCCCGGGCTCCAGGTCGCAGGCCGCGAACGACAGGCGGGCGCGGTTGGCGGGGGCCTGGTGCGACGAGAGGTTGGTGTAGGTCGAGCCCGCCACTCGGCCCACCCGGCAACGCACCAACTGGCCGTATTGGGTGGCGCCCGGCAGCAGGGCCGTCGCGTTCAGGATTACGCTCAAGTCCATGAGCCGCCGCCGCCCGGCATAGTGGGCCGATCCCGTGCCCGAAGCCGGCGTCCTCAGCTCGCAGGCGGCCGGCGAGGACCCGCGCCAGACCGTGTAGACTTCGCCGATTCCCATGCCCGACGGTGCCGCCGCCGTTCCCGCGATGTGCAACCCGTCGGCCAGCAGGATCTCGATCCCGTCGCCCACGTTGCTGCGAGGGCCGCGGCCGTTGGCCGCCGGCAACGACCGCCCGAGCTGGCGGATGACGTGCATGGCCACCACGGTATTGGCCGGCCGCCGCGACGGGGGCAGGCCGCGGGCGGCGGCTTCCGCCGCTTGGGGTGTCTGCCCCAGCCCGAGGCACAGTTCCGCCTGTTGAGCGCTCGCCGGGTTCGTCGCCACCAGGCCGGCCGGGTCCACTGGGATCGCCACGTACTTGAACGCGGTCGCCGGCCACTCGGGATGGCTGGCGGTCGTCGTATAGCCGTAGAGCGTGCCCGCCGGGTCGTAGCCGAACACCAGCGGGTTCTCCGCCCGCAGGTCCAAGCCCACATCGATGGCCGCCTCGCCCGGATGCAGCGTGCTTGCCGGCAGCTCGGCCGGATCCCCGCCCGAGGAATGGCGGGCGGGCCCCACCCAGGGGAACACGCTCCAATGGACGGCCACCGGCCCCGGGTTCAGGCCCGTCCAGTCCATCTCCACCGTCCAGCAGCGCACCCGGTCGCCGTAGGCTTCCGACCAGCCCGGCTCGGCCCAAGCGAACAGCTTGGTCGCGCCGTCCGTCGCGCACAGGCGCACACCCGCCACCCCCAGGCGACCCTCGGGCAGCCCATGGGCCGCCAGCAGGTCGATGCGCTTGCGGGTCGTGTCCCGCACGGCTTCGTACGGCATCGTGATCCAGCGCGCGGCGGGCGGCTCGATCGGCGTGGCGCTGTCGTTGACGCAGGCCGTCTCCGACAGGCTTTGCGCTCCCAACCCCGCACGCCAGCCGGGTCGAAACTCCAAGGTGAAGGCATCCCCCGGGGCCACCGGCTTGTGGAGCATCAGCCGGATGGTCCGCGTGCCGTCGCCATGGTCCACTTCGCCCAGCGGGCGTTCGGTAGACCGCGGCAGCGGCCAGCCCTTGTTGGCCCCGGTCACGGGGCCCGCCGGCTGCTGGGGCCAGATGCGAAACGGCTCCGGGCGCACGTCGTGGGCGACCACCACCCGGCGGCGCGGCAGGGGCCCGACGGCCATGGCGCCCTGGCGCTCGTACCCCTGCGACGTCACCGTCAGCCTCACCCGGGCGGTGGTCTCGTCCCAGGCGTGAAGCGCCTGATCCGGCGTGTCGAACAGCTGAAAGTCATCCCGCACCGACGCCGGCCAGACCCCGCGCACCTCCAGGGTCCAGCCGTCCGCCAGGACGCGTGCGGACTGCACCGCCATGCCGCTCTCCGCTCGAGGGGGCTCGCGCCCGCCGGCGAGCCCGGCGGGCGCCCGATTGCGTCCTCAGTTGGCCGAGAACCGCATCAGCTTGATGGCTTCGCTGTTCACCACCGCCCCCCCCACGCGCCGCGTCGCGTAGAAGTGAACGAACGGCTTGTTCGAGTAAGGGGCCCTCAGGATCGTCGTCCCCCCGCGTTCCGTGATCGTGTAGCCCGAGCGGAATTGACCGAAGGCGATCGAGAGCGAGTTGGCCGCGATGTCCGGCATCGCGTCCGCTTCCACCACGGGATAGCCGAGCAGCGTGGCCGCCGCGCCGGCGCCCAGGCCGGGCTGCCAGATGAAGTTCCCGGTCGAGTCCTTGAACTTGCGGATCGTGGCCAGCGTGTTCGAATTCATGACCCACACCGCCCCCTGCCGATAGGGTGCGCGCAGCGCGTGCACCAGGTCGATCAACCGGTCGGCCGGGTTCGCGCCGAAGGCCCCCGCCGCGCCCGAGGGCACATACTGCAACGTCCCGAAGGGGCGCGTGGAATCGCCGGTGGCCGCCACGGGATAGTTCAGGAAGCCTCGCGGCTGGTCGGTGCCGGTGCCGGTCACGAACGCCACCCCCTCGGCCCGCGCGAACTCGATGGCGATCTCTTGCGCAAGCCAGCTCTCCACGTCGAACATCGCATCGTCCAGAAGCGCCTGGGTCGCCGCGGGATTGGCGTAGAGCTCGCCCATCGGGGGCGCCACTTCCACGAAGGGCGGCGTGGCCGTCTCGGGCCGTCCGGCGGTCTCGGCCACCCAGCCGCTCGCGAAGCCCCCGACGGCCACGAGCTTGCGATACTGGCTCGAGCCCACCTTCACCACGTTCGCGATCTGGCGGATGGGAGAGATCGACTTCAGCGTCGTCTCGATCATGTCGTCGATCTCCCGCGGCACCGCGAAGCCACCCTCCGAGGAGGTCGAGACGGTGAACCGCTTCGTCTCGATGCCCCAATCGAGCCCCTTGCGCAGGTAGCGTTCGGTGAATTCGCCGCCGCCGGGACGAGCGTCAGAGCCGATCGCCGGGCGGCCGGCCGACACCACGCGCTCCCGCAACGCGGCCACTTCGCCCTTCAGCGCCCGCACCTCCGCAGCGAGCGGAGGCGCATCGGCCTCCCGTTCCACCGTAACCGGGGCGACGGCCGGCGGCTCGAGGACCTCGGCTTTCGTTTCATATTCGACCATGCAGCGTCTCCAATCCATTCCTCGTGCGGGATCCTTCAGCCCTGGATCCCGGTGATCCGCGCGTCCTGGTGCATCGGCAGGGTCACCACCGAGCACTCGAGAAGCTCGAGCCGCAGCAGCTCGCGCCCGCCTCCGGGTGTTGCGCGCGCCCGCTTCACCCGGTACCCAAACGACAGACCCGTCACGGCGCCCGACCGCATGAGGGTCAGGGCGTCCCGGCCGTCCCGGCAGTCGGGCGCGATCCCGGCTTCCATCCTCAGGCCGCGGGCATCCTCCACCAGGCTCAGCACTCGGCCGATGGGCCGCTCCAGATCGTGCTGCCACAACAGGGGCAGCGGGTTGGGCACCACGGCGAAGGCGCCCCGCCGCACGATGTCGCCGGCCCGGTCGGGGGTGTCGAACAAGCTCACGTAGCCCCGCACTCGAACGAGTTCGCTCAACGCTCGCCTCCCTCGCCTTCGGGCGCGGCGGGCCCCCAACCCAACAGGGCTCGTTTCTCGTCACGGCTCAGGAAATCGGCCTCGGCCACGTGCCGCCACAGCGCTTCGCGATCGCTCCACAGGGCCGGAATGGCATCCAGGTCGGGCTCCAGCCGCAGTCCTGGCCAGAACCGCGACAGATACTCCGAAACCCGATGCAGGATCTTGTTGAGCAGCGGCAGCACCGTCAGGCGCCACAAGGCCACGTTGGCTTGGGCGTAGTTCGCGTAGGTCGCATCGCCCGGCAGTCCCAACAGCATGGGCGGCACGCCGAAGGCCAACGCCACCTCCCGGGCGGCCGCCTCGCGCGCGGGCGAAGTCCAGTTCGGCCGGTGTCAGGGCCAAGGGCTGCCATTTCAGACCCCCGTCCAGGAGCATGGGCCGGCCTGCGTTCAACGCGCCTTGGAAGGCCGCCTCCAGCTCGGCGCGCAGCCGCTCGAACTGCTCGGCCGACAGGGGCGCGCCGTCGGGGGCTTCGTGCACCAGCGCGCCCGAGGGACGGGCCGCATTGGCGATCAGGCTGCGGTTCCAGCGGGCGGCTGCGTTGAGCAAGGCAACGGCGTCCGCCGCCGCCCCGAGGCACCCCATGCCGAGCCGATCGTCCAAGGGGTTGAACAGTTTCAGGTGCAGCAACGGCGGCTCGCCCTCGCCCCAGTCGGCGGGCCACACCCGCTTGCCCTCCGCCAGCCGTTGGACGTAGGCCTTCGGCCAGCCGTCGGGTCCTGGCTCCACCTGGATGGTGTCGGGCCGGATTGGCCAGAGGGCGGCCGGCCGGCCGTGGTGGTCGAGGCCGGTCGCCAGGTATGCGTTGCCGTTCAGAAGCAGATGGGTGGCCACCGCCTCGCGCTGGTCGGGGCCCAGCAAAGCGGCGGCTGGGTGATCTTCGCCGGCCACCACGATGGGGGCATGGCCCACGGCCTCGGCCACCAGGCGCACTGCGCGCTGAGCGATCGCGTTGCGGCCGTAGGCCTCCTCCACTCGGGCAGCGTAAGACGCCGGGGGCTCGCCCGGACCGCCGTGCAGGCCGGCCGCCCAATGGCGCACGTCGGTCAGCCCCTTGCCGCCCGCCGTCCGCCGCGCCGGCCGGAAAGGCCAACGCATCAGGCCTCTCCGCGTCCAGGCTCGCTGGGCCGCGTAGCCTCACCTTCGGGGACGGGTCCCACGGCCACCAGCCCGCCGCCTAGGATGAGCGACAGGGCCTGAACGAGCTGGGCCGCCTTCAGGGGATCGTTGCCCAAGGTGACGGCGATGATCGCCAGACCGACCCACGTCGAAGTCTCGCCGGCCCTCATCCGGAGCCAGTCCACGAACCTCTTCGTCGACAAAGGATTCCTCCTGCGCCCGCCCAAGCCCTACAGAACCCGGAAGGAGGGTTGGCCCGCCGGAGGACGCAACATCAGTTCGGTCAGCGCCCACACCAGGGCGTCCGCTCGGTCCGGAGAGGCGCCCGGCCCCACGTAGCCACCCCCTTGGACCAACCCGCACAGCTGGTCCTCGAGCTCTCGGAACGGCTGCACATGGTGGACGAGGCCGCGCGCATAGAGCGCGGCCACCGGTTCGGCCCGCGCCACCTTGCCCACCGACGCCTTCACGGTGCGGATGGGCAAGGTGTGTCCGCCGGCCCGCAGAACCTGCTCCACCATCGTGCCTCCGTTGTTCGTCTCCACCACCACCAGGTCGGCGCACGCGCGGTCGGCCGCACTGCGGACCGCCGCGGCCCACTGGTCGGGGCCCGTGTCCGCGACGCTGGCGTCGGCCAGCACCCAAGCCCGGCCGTCGCGGTCGCGTCCGGCCACCACGATCCCGCACGTGCCCGTCCCAGCGGGCGGATCGACGCCCACCACCACCCGGGTCAGTTCGCCCGAAAGCGGTTTCCGGCAGCGCTCGAGGCCGTCGCGGCTCCACAGCGCGCCGGGCACGCGGTCCAGGTACTCCCCTTCGAGCTCCTGCCGGCCGAGCGCGGTGGCGGCATAGAGGGCGGTGACGTCGCGCACGTAGCTCGCCGGCAGATTGATGCGGTTGTCATAGGTCGACCCCCGGGTAACCACGGTGTCGGGCGCCTCCATCACGGCCTTCACGAACGCGGTCGGACGCGGGGTGGTGGTCACCACCAGGCGCGGGCGGTCCCCCAGCCGCAGGCCCAGGCGCAGGTTGTCCCATGCCTCCTTGGGTCGGGCCCAGGCCGCCAGTTCGTCGCACCATGCGAAGTGGAACTGCGGACCGCGCAACCGGTCCGGCTCCACGGCCGAAAACAGGGTGGCCACCGATCCGTTCGCCCAACGCAACTCGCGCCGGCCCGGGCGGTAGGCCGGCCGGAACTCCTCGGGCGCCGAGGCCAGGATGCCCGATTCCCCCCGCACCATCACGCCCAGGGCATCGGCGTGGGTGGCACCCACCAGCGCGATCCGACAGCCCGGCACCTCAAGAGCACGGGCGATCACCCATTCGGCACCGGTCCGGGTCTTCCCGAAACCTCGCCCCGCCAGGATGAGCCATACCGACCAATCGCCCGGTGGCGGCAACTGGGACGGCCGAGCGCGGAATTTCCAGTCTCCTAGCAGCCGGCGGGCAAGGTCTAGGGGCACGCCCTCAAGACAGCGTTCCCGTTCGCGCGCCGGCAGACGCGCCAGCCGCTCCAAGAGCGACCACTCCCGCGGGCGCGTCCTCCCGCCCGTCATTTCCGGCGCTCCCCCAAGGCCCGCTCCCGCCTCCGCCGCCCGACCTGACAAGAAGCGGCGGCCACCCGTTGGTCGGGCCGGACCGGCCGCCAGTCGTTCGTCAGGGGAGGAGGAAGGCGCTCCGGACGCAGTTCCGGAGCCTGGGCCTACGCCTAACCCATAGCGTTACGCTTGTCAAGATGATTTTTACCACTTCGGCCATCGTAGTGGGCCGCGAGCCTGTCCAAGGCGATCCCCAGCACCAGCTTTCCGGAACGCACCGGCCATCCGAGCGCGCGCTCCGCGGTCGCGAGGCCTTCGCCGGCGCACACCACGCGCCACAGAATGTCCGACAGCCCCGGCCCGACCGCATCCATGGCCTCATGGAAACGCCGGCGCGCGTCCATGCGGCCCAGCACGCTCCGGTCCGCACCCCAGGGTCCGGCAGCGCCGTCGGCCGGCACGGCGTCCCAGCGCATCGTGACCCGGCCCGCCAAACCGGCCTCGTGAAAGGTTTTCACAAGCCGCTCGCCAGCGGCGTATTGCCGATCGGTCAGCATTCCGCGCCGGTGCAGCCAGGTGAGAGGCGACTCCCGCTCGTTCTCGAACACCACCTGCCGGCCCACGGCGTCGGCCGGCGCGAGCCGCCGCCGCGCCAGGACTCGGTTGGGATAATCCTTCGGATCGATCATCGACGCGCCTCCCGTGCCGACACGGCGCTTGTGCCATTCTGGTTGTCCTGTAGGAAAGGGCGACGAACGTCGGAACAGGAGGCGCCCGCGATGACCTCCCGATTGCGCGAGATTCGCATGGCCCGCGGTCTCACGCTTGCCGAAGTGGCAGCCCGCTGTCGGCCGCCCACCACCGCCGTCACCATCGGACGGCTCGAGACCGGGCTACGTCGCCTGACCTTGCCTTGGCTCGAGCGCCTGGCCCGGGCTCTCGACTGCGACCCGGTCGACCTCCTGCCCGGGCCCGCCCGGTCCTCCGTTCCGGTGGCCGCGCTCCTGGGGGCCGACGGCGCTGTGGCACCGCAGCAGACGATGAGCCTCCCGCCGCCCATCCCCGGTGGCACGGCGATCGGTGTCGTCGTCGAGGTCACGACTGGCGACTACCGAGCCGGCGACGTTCTCTGGCTCGACCAACTTACCCCTGATCGGTTCGCCGAAGCGCTGAACATGGACGTGCTGGTGCCTCGACCGCTCGGCCGGTTCGCCTTCGGTCGGCTCGTCGCTCTCGACGGCGGCCGGCTCCACGTGGTTCCGCCGGCGCCGGGCGCGCGGCAGCTCGTGGTGGCCGATGCGCCGTGGCTGGGGCGCGTGGCCCTGCTTCTTAGACGCTTGCGCCCCTAGGGCCCGGAGCCCGCTTCTCGCGCGGCGGGTCAGAGGCGCGGCAGCGTCACGCCCGTCTGCCCCAGGTACTTGCCGGCACGATCGCGATAGCTGGTTTCGCACACGCCCTCGGCCTTCAGGAACAGGAACTGGCATGCGCCCTCGTTGGCGTAGATCCGGGCCGGCAGGGGGGTCGTGTTCGAGAATTCCAGGGTTACGTGCCCTTCCCATTCCGGTTCCAGCGGGGTCACGTTCACGATGATCCCACAGCGCGCGTAGGTGCTCTTGCCCAGGCAGATCACGATGATGTCGCGCGGGATCCGGAAGTATTCCACGGTTCTGGCCAACACGAAACTGTTGGGGGGCACCACGCACACGTCCTGCCGGCGATCCACGAAACTGGCTGCCGAGAACGCCTTGGGGTCCACGATGGCGTTGTCCACGTTGGTGAAAATCTTGAACTCGTCCGCCACCCGGGCATCATAGCCGTAGGACGAAAGCCCATACGAGATCCGGCCTTCGCGCCGCTGGGCTTCCACGAAGGGCTCGATCATCCCGTCCTTCAAGGCTCGCTCCCGGATCCACCAATCCGGCATCACCCCCATGCCGTCCTCCTATTGCCGGATGTGCAGGACGCAGATCAGCGTGAACAGCCGGCGCGCGGTGTCGAAATCCAGTTCGACCTTGCCGTCCAGCCGTTCGAGCAAGAGCTGTGCTGCCTCGTTGTGGATTGCGCGTCTGGCCATGTCGATGGTCTCGATGGCACTCGGCGAGGCCTGGCGGATCGCCTTATAGTAGCTCTCGCAGATCGCGAAGTATTCTCGGATGATCCTGCGGAACGGCGCCAGACCCAGGAGGATGGTCCCAAGCGGCCGACGCTCCGGGTCGGCGATATCCATCGCCAGCCGACCGTCCTCCACCCGCAACAGCAGGCGGTAGGGACCCTCGTGGCCCAAGCCCAGGGGATGGAAGCTGTTGCCTTCCAGCAGGTCGAAGATCGCGACCCGCCGCTCTTGCTCGACGTCGGCGTTCCGCCACAGAACGGTCTTCTCGTCGAGCTCGATCGAGATGATGCGATGGGTTTCCGCCAAGGATGGGTGCGCTGCCGCAAGGTCGGGGCGACCCTAGGGACGGAGCCTCCGTTCGCGCAAGCGCTCGGCCCTGATGGCCTGCTTTAGAACACGGGATCGTGCGCTGGGCCGTGAATTCCGCATTCGGTCTTGTCCCAGCCGCGCCATCGCCCCGCGCGCGGGTCCTCTCCCGGGCGCACCCGGCTCGTGCAGGGCTGGCAACCGATCGACAGGTATCCCGCCGCCACCAAGGGATGCGGCGGCAAGCCCCTGCGCATGGCATACGCCCGCAACTTCTCGGCCGTCCAGTCGGCCAAGGGATTGAGCTTCAGCCGACCCGCCGCATCCCGTTCCATCTTGGGCAAGCCGGCCCGCGTGGCCGATTGATAACGCTTGCGCCCGCTGATCCAGCAGTCGAACTCCGTCAGGGCGGCCTCCAGCGGCTCCACCTTCCGCACGTGGCAGCAGCCGTCCGGGTCGTACGACCAGCGCAAGGCCCGCGGGTCCCGTTCCTCCAGTCGGGCTTGTTCCGGCACCAACCAGCGGACGTCTTTAAGGCCCAGGTGCCGGCTCAGCTCGCGGGCATACGCCAGGGTCTCCGGGAACAGGCGCAACGTGTTCACGAACAGCACCGGCGCCGCCCGGTCCACGGCGGCCACCATGTCCAGAAGCACGGCCGACTCCGCGCCGAACGACGAGACGACGGCCACCCGTCCCAACGGCCGCTCCGGAGCCAACGCCCAAGCGATCAGCTCCTCGGCCGAAAGTCGGTCCGCCTGCCGCGCGAACGGCTCGGCCTCGAGGTCACCTGCCGGCCGGGCCACGCTGCGCGCTCGCCGCTCGCAATTCGAAGGCCGCGGGCGAACCGTCCTGCCCGCGCTGATACGCGAAGGGATAGCGCTCCAGCGCCCGGCGTGCCGACTCCTCGTGGATCGGCCGGTCGGGCGCCACGGAGCTGAAGCCCGCGCGCTTCAGGAACCACAACTGGTCGACCGTCACGTCACCCGCCGCCCTCAGGTCGCCCCCAAACCCCAGCTCCCTCAGCAGTCGGCCCGAGGAGTAGCCCCGGCCGTCGCGGAAGCGTGGGAAGCGCACGGCCACCACCGCGCAATCCAGAAGTTGGGGCCGCGCCCTCACGTCGTCTTCCGGCTCCACCCACGCGTCGGGGGCCGCCGTGCGCGCGCGCCCGTCCAGCGCCAAGATCTCAACCATAGACCGCCTCCCGGAACGGAGCCGGCCCAAGGCGCCGATAGGTATCAAGGAACCGCTCGCCTGCGGCACGTTCCCGACGGTAGACGTCCACCACCCGGGCCACGGCTTCCACGACGCCCTCGGCCGTGAAGCCCGGTCCCAGGATCTGGGCCAGGCTCGCGTCCTCGGCACCCGATCCCCCCAGCAGCAGCTGGTAGTTCTCGGTTCCCTTCCGATCCACGCCCAGGATGCCGATGTGGCCCGCGTGATGGTGCCCGCAGGCGTTGATGCAACCTGACACCTTGATCTTGAGTTCGCCGAGCTCGGCTTCAATGGGCCGCAGGCGATCCGCCAGCGCCTGCGCCACCGGGATCGAGCGTGCGTTGGCCAAGGTGCAGTAATCGAGCCCCGGACAGCAAATGATGTCCGAGGCAAGGTCCAGGTTCGCCTCGGCCAACCCCACCTGCATCAGGGCACGGTAGACCGCCGGGATGTCGATGGCGCGCACGTGCGGCAGCACCAGGTTCTGCGCGTGCGTCACGCGCACCTCGCCGAACGAATAGGCGTCGGCCAACTCGGCGATCGCCTCCATCTGCTCGGCACTGGCATCCCCGGGAATCCCGCCCGGCGGTTTCAGCGAAACGTTCACGATCCGATAGCCCGGGACCCGATGCCGCATCACCTGCCGGGCCACCCAGCGCTCCAACCCGGGGTCGAGTGCATCGACACGGAAGTCGTCGGGCAAGCCAAGCGTGAACGGCGGATCGGTGAAGTGCGCGGCGATCCGTTCCACTTCCCCCCAGGGCGCATCGATGCCCTGGCCCTTCAGATGCGCATGTTCGCGCTCGACTTCAGCTGCGAACTGCTCAGCACCCAGCGCCTGCACCAGGATCTTGATCCGCGCCTTGTGGATATTGTCCCGGCGCCCGTGGCGATTATACACGCGCAGGATCGCTTCACAGTACGAGAGGAACTCCTCGGCCGGCAGAAAGTCGCGAATGCACGCGCCCAGCATCGGCGTCCGGCCCATGCCCCCGCCCACATAGACCTTCAGGCCCAGTCGGCCCTCCAAGCGCCGCAGTTCCAATCCGATGTCGTGGAAGCGGATTGCTGCCCGGTCGACCGGAGCGCCCGTGATCGCGATCTTGAACTTGCGCGGCAGGTAGCTGAATTCAGGGTGCAGGGTCGACCATTGCCGCAACAGTTCGGCCCACGGCCGCGGATCCACCACCTCGTCCGCCGCCGCGCCGGCGTAAGGGTCCGAGGTGATGTTGCGCACGCAGTTCCCGCTCGTCTGGATCGCGTGCAGGCCTACCCGGGCCAAGTCCGCCAGCAGATCGGGCGCCTCCTCGAGCTTCACCCAGTTGAACTGGATGTTCTGGCGGGTCGTGAAATGTCCATAGCCGCGGTCGTAACGCCGGGCGACGTCGGCCAGCATTCGCAACTGCTCGGCCGACAGCACGCCATACGGGATGGCCACGCGCAGCATGTAGGCGTGCAACTGAAGATAAAGTCCGTTCTTCAGCCGCAACGGCTTGAAATGATCTTCATCAAGCTCGCCTGACAGGCGCCGGGCCACCTGGTCGCGGAACTCCGCCACGCGCGCGTCCACGATCGCGCGGTCGATCTCGTCGGGCCGGTACATCAGCGCCAATTCTCCCCTTCGCGGGCGAGGTCAGGACGCACCGTGGGTCCATAGGCGCGGATGCGTTCGCGGATGTGCACGGGCCGCCACCCGCCCCCTGGTCTCGGCTCGGCGTCCACCAGGGCCAGGTCGTTGACCTGCTCGTGGGCGGCTTGCTCGGCGAGCAGCCGCTCCCCCTCCGCCGGTTCCAACCCCACGGCCTCGGCCAGCCGTGTCGACCAACGGTCACCGGCCCACCACACCACGTCCCCGGTGCGGACACGATTGCCCGTCAGCAGCTTCATGCCGACATCTCCGGCACGGCCGCTGCACGCAGCTCGCGCGCCTCGGCCAGCGCAGCCACGCGACCCACCACGATCACGGCGGGGCTCGCGACCGCGGCGCGCCGCACCGCCTCGCCCAGGTCGGCCAGGATGGTGCGCAGGGCCTGGGCTCCCGAACATGTTCCCCGCTCCACGATGGCCACCGGCATGTCGGGTGCCACGCCGTCGGCCATCAGCTTTTCGGCAATGGCGTCCGCGGTCGCCACGCCCATGTAGATCGCGAGCGTCCGGCCCGGTCCCGCCAGACCGCGCCAGTCCTGCTCTCTCAAGCCTTGGCAGGTTCCCGCCACGAACGTCACGGCCGAGGCGAGCTCGCGGTGGGTCAGCGGCAGTCCGATCTCCGCCGCGCAGCCCAGCGCCGCCGAGACGCCCGGGATCACCTCCACCGGCACGCCCGCCGCTCGGCAGGCCTCGAGTTCCTCGCCACCCCGGCCGAATATGAACGGGTCCCCACCTTTCAGCCGCACCACCACATGGCCGGCCTGCGCCTCGCGCACCAGAAGGGCGTTGATCTCGGACTGCGGCAGGGTGTGCCGAGCCCGTCGTTTGGCCACCGACACGCGCCGCGCTTCGCGCGGCGCCAAGGCCAGCACTTCCTCGGCCACCAACCCGTCGTGCACCACCACCTCGGCCTCGCTCAGCGCCCGCACCGCGCGCACGGTCAGAAGATCGGCCGCCCCCGGCCCCGCCCCCACCAGCAGCACGCGCCCCAGTCCGGCCATGCAGGGCCCCATGCCCCAGACCGGCCAAGGTCGCCACGCACGAAGCCTTGGGTACCCCCAAGCCCCACTTGGCGCAGGCTTCCCCCCCTCTGCGCCCGCCGGTAGGGTCACCTGGCCCGCATGGACGCGAAGACCCCTCAAGCCGACGCCGAGCTCGCTCCACCGCCATGGCGTCGAGCCCTCCGACGGCTGGCCATTCCGGTGGTCGTGGTGGGCTTGATGGCCGCCGTCGCAGCCGGTCTCCTCTGGGCGCTTGTCCTGCGCGGGTTGCCCGACGCCCGGCAACTGGCGGCCTACCAGCCCCCCTTGCCCACCCAGGTGCGCGACTCGGCCGGCAACCCGTTGTTCAGCTTTGCGCGCGAGCGGCGCGTCTATCTGCCGCTCGAGGAGATCCCGCCCCTCGTCGTCCACGCCTTCCTGTCTGCCGAAGACCGAACGTTCTTCGAGCATGGCGGCCTGGACTATCCGGGCATCGTCGCCGCCATCCTCACGAACCTCAAAGGGTTGTTCACCAAGCAAGGCCGCCCGGTCGGCGCTTCCACCATCACCCAGCAGGTGGCCAAGAACCTGCTCCTCTCAAGCGAAGTCACCCTCCGCCGGAAGCTCAAGGAGGCCGTCCTCGCCCGCCGGATCGAGGACGTCCTCACGAAAGAGCAGATTCTCGAAATCTACCTCAACGAAATCTTCCTCGGCCGCAACGCCTACGGGGTCGAAGCCGCCGCCCAGGCCTATTTCGGCAAGTCGGTGGCCGATCTTCGCCCGCACGAGGCTGCGCTGCTCGCCAGCCTGCCCAAGGCCCCCTCGACGTTCGATCCGCGCCGCAACCCTGCCCGCGCGCTCGAACGCCGGAACTGGGTCCTCTCCGAGATGGTCCGCAACGGCCACCTGCCCGCCCGTGAGCTTGCGTTCTGGCAGGGCCAGCCCCTCGGCACGGTGGCCAGCCGCCCCGTGGCGAACCGCCCCCCCTATGGCGCGGACTTCTTCGAGGAAGTGCGCCGCCAACTCATCGAACGGTTTGGCGAGACCGCCGGCGACGGGCCTCACAGCCTCTATGCCGGCGGCCTCTGGGTGCGCACGACCATCGACCCCGTGCTGCAACGCGCGGCCGAGAAGGCCCTGCGCGACGGCCTCGTCCGCTACGACCGCGCCCGCGGCTGGCGGGGTCCGGCGGGCACGATCGCCCTCGGCCCCGGCTGGGCGGAGAGGCTGCGGGCGCTCGACCTTCCGGTCGGTTATGCCACCTGGCGGGCGGCCGTCGTCCTGGCGCGGGAGGACGGCCGCTTCCGCCTCGGCTTCGCCGACGGCACGATCGGCCTGATGTTCGCCGGCGACGCCTCGCTGGCGCGGGGGGGTGTGCCTGCCCACCAGCTCCTGCGACCCGGCGATGTCATCCCGGTGGCACCCAGCGGGGCCGGCACCTGGAGCTTGCGCCAGATCCCCCTCGTGTCCGGCGCCCTCGTCGTCCAGGAAGTCCGTACGGGCCGCGTGCTGGCCATGGTGGGCGGCTTCGACAATCGCGGCACCGGATTCAACCGCGCCACCCAGGCACTGCGGCAACCCGGTTCCACCTTTAAGCCTTTCGTCTACGCCGCGGGTCTCGAAGGGGGGCTCACCCCGGCGTCCCTCGTGTCCGATGGCACGCTGTGCGTCTATCAATCGGCCCGGTTGGGCCGGAAGTGCTTTCGCAACTTCGGCGGCCGCTCGGCGGGTCTTCAGACGATGCGCTGGGGCCTCGAGCAGTCGCGCAACCTGATGACGGTCCGCATCGCGGCCCAGACCGGCATGGACCGCGTGGTCCGTCTCGCCCGCGATCTTGATCTTGGCACCTATCCGCCGGTGCTTGCCATCGCGCTCGGCGCGGGCGAAACGACGTTGCTCAAGATCGTCAACGCCTTTTCCATCCTCGCCAACGGCGGCCGCGCTGTCGAGCCGGTCGTGTTCGACCTCGTCCAAGACCGCCAGGGCCGCATTCTCTTCCAGGCCGACACGCGCCGGTGTCCCGCCTGCCGGGCGGCCACCTATTCTGGGCAGGACATGCCTCGGCCCGAAGCTGCCCCCCGGCAGGTGATGGACGCCGCCACGGCGTTCCAGGTCGTCCACATGCTGGAAGGTGTCATCGAGCGCGGCACGGCCGAGCGTCTGCGGACCCTGGGCGTGCCCATCATGGGCAAGACCGGCACGACGACCGGGCCTAAGGACGTGTGGTTCGTCGGCGGCACGCCTGAGGTCATGGCGGGCCTTTACATCGGGTTCGACCGGCCCCGGAACCTCGGCGGCTGGGTCCAGGGGGGAAACGTCGCCGTCCCCATCTGGCGCGACTGGTTCCTCGAGGCCTATCGAGACCAACGGCCTGAGCCCACGCCCTTCCTCGCGCCACGCGGCATCCGCATGGTACGCATCGACCGCCGGTCGGGCCGACGGGTCTTCGGCACCTTTCCCGACGATCGGGGCAAGGCTGCGGTCATCTGGGAAGCGTTCCGCCCCGAGACGGAGCCGCGGCGGATCGTGGCTCCTCCGCCACCGCGTCCCCTGGGCCCCACGGGCGGGCGAGTGCGGGTGCGCACCGACAGCGATTTCTTGCGCGAACAGGGCGGCATTTATTGACGCGCTCCACCCCACTCGCCCCCATCGAGACTCTCGCCGACCCTACTCGCCCTTCCCTGCTTCCACGGCCTTCCCGACGGGATGGCGGGGCTCGCCGCGCGCGGCCCACCGCTTCCCGACCGCGCCCCCTCCATCGCGGTTGCCGACGAAATGCCGCGCATCGGGCCACCCCGCCGCCGGCGACGCCATCTTGTCCCCTCGGCATTTTCATGGGCGTGGCGCTCCGCTCCGACGCATTAGGAGCTCACCCCGCCTCGCGCCATGAACTCGTCCGTCCCACCGCGCACACCCGTGTTGGTCGGTGCCGCCCAATGGGTCGATCGCGACTCGGCACCTGGCGAAGGGCTTTCCCCTCAGCGCATGCTGGCGACGGTCGCTCGGGCCGCCATCGCGGACTCCGGCGCCCCCTACGACGCCGACGTCGTGGGGGCGATCGATGCGGTTGCGGTCGTGCGGCTTTTCCAGGATTCGGGCTTTCCGGCACCCTTCGGTCGCCAGCGGAACCTTCCGGACGCGCTGGCCCGCCGCATCGGCGCGCGCCCCCGCCGTCTCCTCTACGGGCCGGTCGGCGGCAACTCGCCTCAGATGCTCGTCAACCTCCTCATGGACGACATCGCCGCCGGCCGGCACGACGTCGCGCTGATCGCCGGCTGCGAGGCCATCCGGACCCAGTCACGCGCCGAAAAGGCCGGAATTGAGCTCGACTGGTCCGAAGACAGCCCAAGCGATCCCGAAACGCTGGGACCGGAAACGCGCCTCGTCTCCCGCCACGAAATGGCGCACGGCATCGCGCTTCCCGTCAACGTCTATCCCTTGTTCGAAAATGCGCTCGCCCACCATTATGGTCGCGATCCGGTCGCTCACCGCCAGGCCATCGGCCGTCTCATGGCCCGCTTCACGGCCGTGGCCGCGCGCAACCCCTTCGCTCAGCTGCCCGTTGAGCGCTCGGCCGAGGAACTGATCACCCCGACCGACGAGAACCGGTACATCGGATATCCCTACACGAAGTACCTCAACTCCAACATGTTCGTCGACCAGGCGGCCGCCTTGTTGTTGATGTCGGTCGCAACCGCCGACCGCCTGGGCGTGCCGTTGGACCGTCGGGTCTTCCTTCACGGCTCGGCCGACACCCACGACCACATCCTGGTCTCGAGCCGGATCGACTACCACTCGAGCCCCGCCATCCGGATCGGAGCCGCCCATGCGCTGGCCGAGGCCGGCGTCAACGTCGCCCAACTGACGCACATCGACCTCTATTCGTGCTTCCCCTCGGCGGTCGAGATCGCAGCCGATGCCATCGGCCTCGATCACGACGACCCCCGCGGCCTCACGCTCACCGGCGGCCTTCCCTATTCCGGCGGCCCGGGCAACAATTATTCCTTGCACGCCATTGCCGAAGTCGCGTGGCGCTGCCGCGCCCAACCCGGCAGCTTCGGCTTCGTCTTCGCCAACGGCGGCTATCTCACCAAGCACAGCTTCGGCGTCTGGTCGACCACGCCCCGACCCTTCACCCGCACCGACCCCGCCACCTACCAGCGCGAGATCGACGCCATGCCCGCCCCGACGCTGGATGAGCGGCCCGAAGGCCCAGGCCGCATCGAAACGTTCACCGTCGTCCACGACCGCGGGCGACCGGCCTTCGCCATCGTCATCGGCCGCTTGGACGCGAACGGCCACCGGTTCCTGGCCCAGATCCATGACTCTCCCGAAGCGCTGATCGACACGCCGGCGATCGGGCGGCCGGTCACCGTACGCCCCACCGACACCGTCAACCTGGCCCGTCTCGCCTGAGGGTGGCGGTTGCCATGGGCGCCGCGGGCGCTACATGCAGCGGCGAACTCCCCACACTCCAGCGAGAGCGCCGTGGCCCAACCCTACTCGTTCGTGATGAAGGGGCTCACCAAGACCTACCCCGGAAGCCCCAAGCCGATCCTCAACAACATCAACCTCCAATTCTACCCTGACGCCAAGATCGGCATCATCGGTCCCAACGGCTCGGGCAAGTCGACCCTCATGAGGATCATGGCCGGCCTGGACCGCGACTTCTCGGGTGAAGCTTGGCCCGCCGAGGGGTTCCGGGTGGGCTACCTGCCGCAGGAGCCGCAGCTCGATCCTTCCAAGACGGTGCGCGAGAACGTGATGGATGGCGTGCGCGCCATCGCTGACATGATTGAGCGCTTCAACGCCATCTCGGCCGAGATGGCCGAGCCCAAGGACGACACCGACTTCGACGCGCTCATGGCCGAAATGGGCGAGCTCCAGGAACGCATCGACGCCGTCGACGGGTGGACGCTCGACAACCAGCTCGAGATCGCGATGGATGCGCTGCGCTGCCCGCCGGGCGACTGGCCTGTCACCCATCTCTCAGGGGGCGAACGCCGTCGGGTGGCCCTGTGCCGACTGCTGCTCGAGAAGCCCGAAATCCTGTTGCTCGACGAGCCGACCAACCACCTCGATGCGGAATCCGTGGCCTGGCTCGAGCAACACCTGAAGGAATACAAGGGTAACGTCATCCTCGTCACGCACGACCGATATTTTCTCGACAATGTCGTGGGCTGGATTCTCGAACTCTATTACGGGCAGGGCATTCCCTTCCAGGGCAATTACTCGGCGTGGCTCGAGGCCAAGGAAAAGCGTATTCAACAAGAGAAGCGCGAAGAGGAAGCCCGCTCCAAGGCTATCCAGCGCGAGCTTGAGTGGATCCGCTCCAGCCCTCGGGCCCGCCAGGCCAAGGCCAAGGCCCGGATCGCCGCCTTCGAGGAGCTCGTGGCAAGCCAGGAGGTGCGCCGCGCCGTCGAGCGCGAGATCCTGATCCGGGTGCCCGAGCGCCTCGGCCAGGAGGTGATCGAAGCCCGTGGCCTCACCAAGGCCTATGGCGACAAGCTCTTGTTTGAGAACTTGTCCTTTCGTCTGCCGCCCGGCGGGATTGTGGGCGTCATCGGTCCCAATGGGGCGGGCAAGACCACCCTTTTCCGCCTCATCACCGGCCAAGAGAAGCCCGATGCTGGCGAGATCCGGATAGGCGAGACGGTGCGTCTGGGCTACGTCGACCAGCTTCGCGACCATCTCGACCCCGACCGGACGGTCTGGGAGGAGATCTCGGGCGGCAACGACCGGCTGGTGTTCGGCAAGACCGAAATCGCCTCGCGAGCCTACGTCGCGGCTTTCGGGTTCCGTGGTCCTGACCAGCAGAAGAAGGTGGGTCAGCTCTCAGGCGGCGAGCGTAACCGCGTGCATCTGGCCAAGATGCTCAAGGAAGGGGGCAACGTCCTCCTCCTCGACGAGCCCACGAACGACCTCGACGTCGAGACGCTCCGCGCGCTCGAGGAGGCGCTCGAGGCCTTCCCTGGCTGCGTGGTCGTAATTTCCCACGACCGCTTCTTCCTCGACCGGTTGGCGACCCACATCCTCGCCTTCGAAGGCAACAGCCACGTCGAGTGGTTCGAGGGCAATTTCCAGATGTACGAGGAGGACAAGCGCCGTCGTCTGGGTGAGGCGGCCGATCGTCCTCATCGGTTGCAGTACAAGCGCCTGACCCGCGCCTGACGCCGACCCGGGCCTCGGCCGGTCATCCCGTTCGCCACTCGACCGGCACGGCCGAGGCGTCGTCGTGGGTTCCCCGTGCTCGCCCTCGCTCGTGTCGCAGCGATGACCTTGCCGGCACCGCTTGCCCCGGTCGTTGGCGCCGGTGGTCCTGGAACGCCAGCCCTTCTCCCCGGCCCGCCCCAGCTCCTCGCCGCCTAGACGTCCGGGCCCATCCGCCGCCCGACGGCCCGTCCCCAGGCACGCGGCCGAGGCGGCCGGGAGGGGTTCCGCCGTCCGGACGCGGGCCCTAAGGCACCGAGCGGACAAAGGACCCCAGATGCAGCGGATCCTCATCACCGGCACGGCCGGGTTCATCGGCTTCCACCTGGCCCGTCGCCTGCTCGACGAAGGCCACACCGTCCATGGGTTCGACGGTTTCACCGCCTACTACGACCCTGCCCTCAAGCGCGACCGCCACGCCCGGCTCGCTGCCCATCCTCGCTTCTCGTCCACCGAAGCCTTGCTCGAGGATCGCGACGCGCTCGCTGCCGCCTGGGACCGTTTCGCGCCCGACGTCGTCGTCCACCTCGCTGCCCAGGCCGGCGTGCGTTACAGCCTCGAGAACCCACGGGCCTACGTCGACAGCAACGTCACGGGCACCTTCCACGTTCTCGAGCTCGCACGCGCCCAACCGCCGCGGCACTTGCTCATCGCGTCCACCTCGTCGGTCTATGGTGCCAACGCCCGCCTGCCGTTCCGCGAGACCGACAAGGCCGACACCCAGCTCTCAATCTACGCCGCCACCAAGAAGGCCACCGAATCCCTCGCCCATGCCTACGCCCACCTCTGGCACATCCCGACCACGGTCTTTCGGTTCTTCACCGTTTACGGTCCCTGGGGGCGGCCCGATCTCGCCCTGTTCAAGTTCACGGACGCCATCCTCTCGGGTCGCCCCATCGAGATCTACAACCACGGCGACATGTGGCGCGACTTCACCTACATCGACGATCTCGTGGCCGGGGTTCGCGCCTTGATGGACATCGTCCCCACCCGCCCCGACGACCCTGCCGCCATCGCGCCGGATGACAGCCTGTCGCCCGTCGCACCCTACCGGATCGTCAACATCGGCCATTCGCGCAAGGTCCGCCTCTTGGACTTCGTCGAGGCAATCGAAGAAGCCGTGGGGCGCAAGGCCATCCGCCACTACCTGCCGCTCCAGCAAGGCGACGTGCTCGCCACTTGGGCGGATGCCACGCTCCTGCGTCGGCTGACGGGCGCCCAACCCGTGACGGATCTTCGCGACGGCGTTCGGGCCTTCGTCGCCTGGTACCGTGCGTACTACCGACGCTGAGCCTTCAGTCGGCCAGCGACAGCAGGGCCGTGTTCCCGCCTCCCGCGGCAAGGTCGACGCTCGTCACTCGCTCCACGCAGAACCTTGGCAGGTAGAACGGCCCGCCCGCCTTGGGGCCGGTGCCGGACAAGCCCTCGCCCCCGAACGGCTGCGATCCCACCACCGCCCCGATCATGGGGCGATTGACATAGAGGTTGCCCACGCGGGCGAACCGCTCCACCGTTCGGGCAACGGCCGCGATCCGGCTGTGCACCCCCATCGTCAGGCCATACCCCTTGGCATTCACGCGCGCGATCACGTGCTCCAGGTCGCCCGCCTTCCAGGCTGCCACGTGCAGCAACGGGCCAAACCACTCCCGGTCCAATTCGTCGATCCGCTCGAGTTCGATGAGCGCCGGGGGCACGAACCAGCCGTTGGCCGGCACGGGCCGGCAGTGGCGCACGCGCGGGCGCAAGGCCTCCAGATAGGCCAGCAGGCGATCGCGCGCTGCGCGGTCGATCACCGGCCCCACGTCGGTCGCGGGATCGCGAGGGTCGCCCACCACCAGCGTGTCCATCGCCCCTTCCAGCATCCGCAGGATGGGGGCGGCCACGTCCTCCTGCAGCAGCAGCAGGCGTAGCGCAGAACAACGCTGGCCGGCCGACCGGAAGGCCGAGGTCAGCACGTCGGCCACCACCTGCTCCGGAAGGGCGGTTGAATCGACGATCATGGCGTTGATGCCGCCCGTCTCGGCGATCAGGGCGGGAATGGGCCGTCCAGGGTCCTCGAGGAGCCCCCGGGCGATGGCCTTTGCCGTGGCGGTCGACCCCGTGAAGGCCACGCCCACCACCCGGGCATCCCGGATCAGGGCTTCGCCCACGTCCGCTCCACCCGGCAGCAGATGCAGCACGTCGGGAGGAATGCCCGCGGCATGGGCGTGGGCGATGGCGCGTGCGGCCACCAGCGGCGTCTGGGGCGCGGGCTTTGCCACCACGGCGTTGCCCGTCACCAGGGCCGCCACTGTCTGGCCCAGGAAGATCGCCAACGGAAAGTTCCACGGGGCCACCGTCGCCCACACGCCGCGTCCCCGCAGGCGTAGCCGGTTGTCCTCGCCGGTCGGCCCCGGCAGCCGCCGCTCCCTCATGAGCGCACGGGCCTCCGCGGCGTAATATCGACAGAAGTCCACCGCCTCCCGCACTTCGGCCAGGGCATCCGGCAGGGTCTTCCCCGCCTCGTGTTGGAGCAGGGCGATTAACGCCGGGCGGTCGGCCTCCAGCCGGTCCGCCAGCCGTTCTAGCGCCCGGGCCCGCGTGTCGACCCCCGTCTCATCCCACGCCGGCTGAGCCTGCGCGGCCATCGAGACCGCACGGCCGACGTCGCGCGCGCTGGCCTCGCACACCTCGCCCACCACCAGCCCGGGATCGAACGGGGCCCGCACGGCCCGGCAGGGACCCAACGCGCGTACGCCTCCCACGATCGGCCCCGCCCGGGCGCTCTCGCGGCCGGCCTCGGCCACGGCGTTCACCAGCCGCTCCAGTTCCAAGGGATCATCCAGGTCGAGGCCTTCGGAATTGCGTCGCTCCCGCCCGAAGAGGTCCGGGGGTCGTGGAATGGCCGGGTGGGATGCCAAGCCTGCAGCGCGCACTCGGGCCACGGGATCGGCCAGCAGCGCCTCGTCCGGAACCGACGGGTCCGTCATCTGATGCAGGAACGAGGTGTTGGCCCCGTTCTCCAACAGACGCCGCACCAGATAGGCCAAGAGATCGCGATGCCCGCCTACGGGGGCATACAGCCGGCAGACGATCCGGTCCTGGGCGACGAGCCCTTCGTAGAGGCCCTCGCCCATGCCGAACAGGCGCTGGAACTCGAAGTCCCGCCGGGGCCCGGCCCACTCCAGGATCGTGGCGACGGTCAGCGGATTGTGGCTCGCGAAGGCCGGCCGCAGTCGTGCGCACGCCAGAAGGGCGCGAGCGCACGCCAGGTACGAGACGTCGGTGGCGGCCTTGCGCGTGAACACCGGATAGTCGGGAAGACCGGCGGCCTGGGCCCGCTGGATTTCCGTGTCCCAATAGGCGCCCTTCACCAGGCGCACCCACAGGAGGCGCCCCGTGTCGTGGGCCAGTTCCTCGGCCCAGTCCACCAGCGCCCGGGCCCGCTTGCCATAGGCCTGGATGGCGAAGCCCAGCCCGTCCCAGTCCCGCAGCGCCGGCATGCGCGCCACGGTGGCCACCACTTCCAGGGTCAGGAGCAAGCGGTGCTGCTCCTCCGCATCCACCATCAGGCCCACCCCGGCCGCTGCGGCCTGCCGCGCCAGTTCGGCCACGCGAGCGGCCACTTCGGGTACGGCGCGCGGGGCCTGCGCGGTCTCGAAGCGGGGGTGCAGGGCCGAAAGCTTCACCGAAATCCCGTGGCCCTGCCGATCCGGATCGCGGGCCAGGGCCCGCAGGGCCTCGGCGTAGGCCGCGAAGTAGCGCTCGGCATCCACCGTGGTGCGGGCGGCCTCACCCAGCATGTCGAAGCTCATGCGGAACGACCGGAACGGCGCTTGCCGGGCGCGCTCCAGCGCCTCGCCGATGGTCCGGCCCATCACGAAACGGCCCGCGATGGCGCGAATGGCCGCCCCCACCGCCGCGCGCAGGAAGGGTTCGCCGGCGCGGGCTAAGACTCGCGCCAGGGGACCCTCGCCCGCCTCGACGAGCGCCTTCGACAGCATCAGGCTCCACGTGGCCGAACGCGTGAGCAGCGAATCGTCCGCCCCATCCCCCTCCCAGTCCGCCGACCCGATCTTGTCGGCGATCAGGGCGTCGGCAGTCGCCGGGTCGGGCACCCGCAGGAACGCCTCGGCCAGCTGGAGCAAGGCGCGCCCCTCTTCGCTGTTCAGTCGCCAACGGTGCAGGAACCGGTTCACCCAGCCCCGCCGCTCGGCTTCGCGCAGCTCGGCCATCAGGCGGGACGCACGGGCCACAATGCGGGCCCGGGTCTCGGCATCGGTCGATGCCTCGGCCACCAGCGGTGCCAACACCTCCGCTTCGGGTGCCAGCCGCCGGCGCTCCAACCCCCGATACCGCTCCCACACCGCGTCCCTCCTCAAGCCGTCCCGTCGCTCGTCGGCCGAACTGCACTCACCGATTCCTCAAATCCGCCCGCCATCCGCCGTTGCCACGCGCAAGGGGTCTCCACGGTGTCGCTTGAAGCCAGCGAAACTCCGGTCCCTGGTGCGACGGCCGGTCGCGCGAAGGGTCGAGGGCGGCCAGGGCTGTCCCACGACTCGACGGGGGCGGCCGCCCTGGAATTGGCCCTCGTCCTTCCCCTTCTCTCCGCCCTCCTCCTGGGGCTTGCCGATCTCGCGATCCTGGCCGCGCGCGCTCGCGAGGTCGAAGCCCTGGCCACGGCGGCACTGCGCTCGCTCGTCACCCGTGGCCTTCCCAACCTGCCCCACCCGGTCGGCGCTGTCGCAGGGCCGAACGCGAGCGCGCCATCAAGCCCGACCGGGGACCGCCTTCCCATCCCCGGCACCTTGGCGCCCACGGCGCTCTCCTCTGCGGAACTGCTGCCCGAGGCCGTGCCGCTCACCGCGCTCGTCCCGCTCCCCCAAGGGGTGCACGGCACGCTCCAGGTGTTTCGCGGCTGCTTGACCGCCTCGGGCATCGCCCGCTGGCCGGGCGGTTGCGCGGGCCGCCCCATCCATCTGTTCGCCGAGGTTGAGATCCAGCGCTCCACCGCCCGCCTCGCCCCCTGGCCCGACGACCTCGTCCCGCCCCAAGTTCGCTCCCATGCCGTGGTGCGTGTCGGCTAGTCGAAGGGCCGGCCGCCCTTCCGGGGCGTTTTCGGTCGTCTCGGCCGAGCACGGGTCCACTACCCTCGAGTTCGCGCTCATCGCGCCCATCCTCTTGGGGCTGGTCCTGGCCTCGATCGAGGCGGGCCGCTTCGTCTGGTTCCACGCGGCTCTGGACTATGCCTTGGCCGATACCGCGCGCCGCGCCAGCCTCGACCCCTCCCTCCGGCAAGACCGGTCGACGCTCGCCGCGCTCCTCTCGCGCCGGCTCGAAGCGCTGGGTGCCCCCCCTCTCGATGTCGAAGCGCGCCTCGTCCTCGAGCCCGCCCCCTGCGGCGAGCGCCTCACCGTTCACGTGCCCTACCGGCCGGCCCTCCATGAGCTGTGGCCCGCCACGCCCCAGTTGACGTCCACCGCGTGCCTCAGCGTCGCCTGACCGCTTCCCTCTGGCAGGACGACCGCGGGGCCACGCTCGTGTTCGTAGCCCTCGCCTCCTCCCTCGTCCTCGGGGTCGCGGCCCTCGGTCTCAACGTGGCCTTGAGCGTCACGACGAAGGCTCGCCTGCAGCGCGCCGCCGATGCGGGCGCGCATGCGGCCGCGCTCGCCATCCTCGCCGGTCGGCCGCCGTCGCCCGATGCCCAGGCGGTGGCACTGGCCAACCTGGGCGGGCGCCCGGCCAGGATCCGCATCGAACATCCGCCCCACGACGGGCCTTTCGCCGCGTGGGCCCACGCCGTCCGCCTTTGGGTCGAAGATCGTCGCCCGGTCCTGCTCGCTCGCTGGCTCGGCGGCCATGGTCTTACCGTGCGATCCTCGGCCACCGCGGTCGTTGACGGCATCGAGCCGGCGTGCCTGATCGCCCTGGCCCCCGAGCCCCAGGCCCTCCAGGCCGAGCGCGAGCGTCTGCAGCTCGATGGCTGCGGCCTCATCGAGGCTGGCAAGCTTCCGTCCTTCCCGGCTCCTCCGCCCCTCAATCCCTACCCAGTTCCGCCGGCGGCCGCGCCGTGCGTACCTGGCGAGCTTCGGGTTCGAGGCGATCTCGTCGTTCGGTCCGGCCCCCTTCCCTGCGGCGGCATCCGCGTCGACCGTGGCGGCCGACTGATCCTCGCCGAGGGGGTCCATGCGCTGGCAGGACCCCTGACGGTCGCTCCCGGCGGTCGGCTGGAGACGGTCCAAGCCACGCTTGTGGCAGGCGGCCAACCGCTGGCGTTCCTTCCCGGTTCCGAAGTCGTCTTGCGTCCGCCGATCACGGGTCCCACCGCCGGCGTGGCCGTCCTTGGCGCACCCGGTCCTTCAGGCGCGACCGGCCGGCTTCTCGCCGGGGCGGGCCAGTGGATCCTGGGCGCCGTCGTCCTTCCCGGCCACACGGTTCAGCTCGCCGGCAACGGTTCGCCTTGCCTGCAGGTGATCGCCGCGCGCATCCTGGTCCAGGGGCCGACCAGGCTCTCCCACGGCTGCCAGGGGGTGCCCGTCCGTCCGGTCCGCGCGCCGCACGTCCGCCTCGTCGAGTGATCGCGGCCCTCCTCAAAGGGCCAGGACCTGCAGAATGACCGGCCCGATGAGCACGATGAACAGCGGTGGCAGGATGAAGGCCACCAGCGGCAGCGTTAGCAGGGCCGGCAATCGCGCCACGCGTTCTTCCAGCCTCAGCAACGCGGCCGCCCGCACCTCGGCCGCCAACACCCGCAAGGCGGCTGCCAAGGGGGTGCCATAGCGTTCGGTCTGCACCAACGCCGTCACGAGGCTCCGCACCTCGGGAAGGGGAACGCGGCGTTCGAGGTTCGCCAACGCGTCCGCCCGCTCCGGCAGCAGGCC
Organism: Sphingomonadaceae bacterium; assembly: GCA_025056155.1. Taxonomy (GTDB): domain Bacteria; phylum Pseudomonadota; class Alphaproteobacteria; order Sphingomonadales; family Sphingomonadaceae; genus Thermaurantiacus. Next base: position 56,690 of record JANWWL010000009.1, on the reverse strand, counting down.
CAGTTCCACCGCCGTGTATCCGATCTCGTCCGCAAGTTCCGCTCGAAACGGCGCCAGTTCGCGGGCGACGCGCACCAGCGCCGGGTCCAGGCTCAACCCCGCCTCGAGGCAGATCACCAACAGGTCAAGAAGGTCCGCAAGGCCGTCGCGAATCGCCTCCAGGCGGCGCCGCGCCCGGTTCTCGACCCACGCCCAAGGCGCCATCGCGCCCAGGATCGCTCCGCCCGCAAGGCCCATGAGCGAGGAGACACCGGGCCACGCCCAGGCACCCACCAGGGCGCCAAGGCCGGCACTCAAGGGAAGTGCGGCCACGGCCGCCGCGCCGAACAACAGGCGCGCTTCCGGTCTCCGATAGCCCGCCCGCGCCAGTTTCAGCGACAGGTTCGGCACCCGCCGCCACAGGGGGCGACCCCAGCCGTTCACGAGCGCCGCCAAGGCCAGCGCTCGGTCGGGCCGGCGTCCTCCGGGGCCGTCGTCGAGCGGCGGCAACTGAAGGGCGAGCTCGCTCGCCCGGCGGGCGAGCGGGCGCGCCCGGGCCCACACCAGCGCCATCCCGTAGCCACTCGAAATCAGGCCCGCCAGCAGCAGGCCCGCCGCCAGCGACGCCCCTCCGACCGTCATGAGGCTCGCACCCGTACCATCCGGCTCATGACGAAGGCGCCGGTGCCCAGCAGGCCAAGGGCCAGGCCGACCAGCGCGCGGCCCTCCGTCTGCGCCCAGAGCGGCTCAAGATAGCCGGGCGCCAGCACTGCCAACCCTCCGCCCGCCACGAACGGCAGCAGGGCCATGATGGCGGCGCTCGCCCGGGCCTCCGACGAGGCCGCCCGCGCCTTCGACGCGATCGCCAGACGCCGGCGAATCGACTGTTCCAGTTCGGTCAGGACGGCGGCAAGGTTACCGCCCGTCTCCTGCTGCACGGCCACGGTCACGCACAGGAAGTTCAGCTCGGCCAGCCGAATCCGCGCGGCCGCCCGGCGCAAGGCGTGGTCCAGGGGCTCGCCCAGGCTCACCCGTTCGTGGACATGCCGGAACGTCTCGCCGACCGGGGGCGGCAACTCCCGCCCCACCTCGCCCATCGCTTCGCTCACGGGCACGCCGGCGCGCACGGCGCGCACCAGGATGCCGATGGCCTCGGGCAATTGGTGCAGGAACCGCACGCGGCGTCGGCGCACGCGCGCACGCACCAGAGCCGCCCCAAAACCGATGCCAACCGCCAGCGCCGTGACGGTGGCCGTCAAGGGCGGAAGGTTGGCGGGCCCGGCGAAGACGAGAGTGAGCCCCACGACTCCCCCTGTCATCAGGACCGGCCGAAGCGGCTGCCGAAGCACGTCGCGGCATTCGGCGGCCCCTGCGTCACCGCCCACCAGCCGGCGGAGGAGCGGGCTTCGGATCCATCGAGGATCCTCCTTCGCCAGGGTCCGCCGCCGCTTCGGCCGCACGAACGACGGTTCGGAACACCATGTACGCTGCAGCTGGGCCACGCGCCGGCGGAGCCGCAACCGCCGCGCGAGGGACACCACCCCCCAGGCGGCGAGGACGGCGCCGGCGGTCAGCAGCAGCACGAGCGCTAAGGCCATGCTCAGGGCGTCGTCGCTCATCCGGCCATCGCCTCGGCAAGCAGCGGGCCCAAGCCGAAGAACTCCGCCCGCGGCGTGAAGTGCGGGCGCAGACGGGTGCATTCGAACCGGCCTCTCACGGTCGCAAGATCGTCGCCCGGCACGGCCGGCTCGGTCTGGAAGCGGAACAGCTCCTGCAGGGTCACCACCTCGCCCTCGATGCCCGTCACCTCGGTGATGCTCGTCACGCGGCGCACCCCGTCGCGTAGGCGGGCCACGTGCACGATCAGGTCGACCGCCGAGGCGATCTGGGTCCGCATGGCCACCACCGGCAGTTGGTAGCCCCCCATCAGCAGCATGTTCTCCAGCCGGGTCAGGGCGTCGCGCGGCCGGTTGGCGTGGATCGTTCCCAGCGAACCGTCGTGGCCCGTGTTCATGGCCTGCAGCATGTCCATGGCCTCGGCCCCGCGAATTTCTCCCACGATGATCCGGTCGGGGCGCATGCGCAGCGCGTTGCGCACCAGGTCGCGCATGGTCACCTCGCCCCGCCCCTCGAGGTTGGGCGGACGGGTTTCGAGCCGCACGACGTGCGGCTGGCGCAGCTGCAGCTCCGCCGCATCCTCGATGGTCACGATGCGCTCCTCGGCCGAGATGAGCTGCGACAGGGCGTTGAGCAGCGTGGTCTTGCCCGACCCAGTCCCGCCCGACACCAGGATGTTCAGCCGGCAGCGCGCCGCCACTTCCAGCAGGCGCGCCATCGGGCGCGACAGGCTGCCCAGCTCCACCATGCGCTCCAGGTCGATGGTTTGTCGGGCGAACTTGCGGATCGAAATGGCCGGGCCGTCGATGGCCAGCGGCGGGATGATGACGTTGACGCGGCTGCCGTCCGCCAGGCGGGCGTCCACCAGCGGGCTCGCTTCGTCGATGCGGCGTCCCACGGCGGTCACGATCCGCGTGATCACGCCCATCATGTGCGCAAGGTCGCGGAACCGCGCCGACGTCCGCTCCAGCCGACCGTGGCGCTCCACCCACACGGCCTCGGGCCCGTTCACCAGGATGTCGCTGACGCTGGGATCGGCCAGCAGCGGCTCCAGCGGTCCCAGGCCCAGCATGTCGTCGATCAACAGCTGCACCAGCTCGCGCTGCTCGTCGCGGTTGAGGACCACGCCCTGCTCCTGCAGGATGGGTTCGATCACGTCGCGCAGCCGTCGCGCCAGCTCGCCGCGGTTCATCCGAGCCGCGGCGGCACTGTCGATGCGTTCCAGCACGCTGGCCAGCACGAGCGGCAGCGCCTGCTGCACCACCTGGCCACCTTCCGCCGGGGCCGTGTGCTGCATGCGCCGGCCGGCTCCCAGAAGCCCGTTCAGGAAGTGGCTCACCAGGTCCCGGTGGTCGCGCGGTTCGACCGTCCATCCCTCCGCCTCGAGAGCGGCGGTGATGCGGGCCCCGATCGCCGCAGCAAGTTCCCCCCGCGGTCGGGCGGAGTCGGTCGCAGGATCGAAGCTCCGTGCGATGACCGGCTGGACCACGCGGCGCGCGTCCTCGAACGATACGACCTTCAGCCCGTGGCGGCCCGTTTGCGGGGCCGGGGCGACACCGGCGGACATGGGGGTGTTGGCACCGTGCAAACGGCCGAAGCTCATGGGGCCTCCCCACTCGGGGCAGGCGCCTGCCCCGCCGGGTTCGGCCGCCCCACGGCCGGTGCCCGCCCAAGGCCCGTCGGCGATGCCAAGGCGCATCCCCTCCTTCAGGGGCGGCCGGCCACCAGGGCCGCCAGTCGCGTGCGCCACCCGTTCCACCATCGGCTCGGGTTCGTTCCGCTCGTCGGCGTCGCGGCCGCCGGCGGGCCCAGCTGGTCGGCCAGGCGCCTCAGCGCCGCCCCCAACGGGCTTGCCGCTCCGGCGGCCAGGGTCTCGGCCCGTTCGGCCGCCCGCCGGCTGGCCGGTGCATCCTCGGGCACCCAGTGATCCACCCGGCGGCCCAGCGCCTCCTCAAACGTCGCCCGTTCCAGCTCCGCCAAGAAAGCTCCTGCGCGGTTGACGACGAGCACCGGCGCCTGTCCCGCCCGCAGGCTCCGGGCCAGGCCCGCCACGCGGCCCATGTCGCGCAGCCCGGGCAGCGTGGGCGGAGCCACCACCGCCAACGCGTCCACGGTCCGCAGCACCGCCCGGCGTGCCCGGTCCAGCCAGCGCGGACAGTCCAGCACGACCAGGTCGACCGTCTCGGCCACCGCCCGCACCAGAGCCAAGAGGGCGTCCGCTTCCACGCCCAGCACCGCTTCGGCGGGCGCGTCCACCGCCAGCACATGGAACCCGGCTCGGTGCGACTTGAGCGCCTGACCCACGACGACCGGGTCCACGCGATCGGGCCGCTCCAAGAGTGGCACCAGGCCGGGGGTCGGTTCCACCCCGAGGTCGAGCGCAAGGCTTCCGCCCTGCAGGTCCAGGTCGACCACGGCCACCTTCCGTCCCTGGCGCGCCAGCACCGCGGCCGTGGCGGCGGCCAACGCCGAGGCACCTGCACCGCCGCGGACGCCGGCGAAGGCCACCGTGCGCGCCCGGCCCACGGGCATCACCGGTCGCACCGCCGGCGCCGGACCGGCCGTCGCCAACCGGTCGATGGCTGCGCCCAACGTCTCGGCGTCGACGGGCTTCAGCAGATAGTCGGCCACGCCCAAAGCCAGCAGGCCACGGAAGAGCCCCACGTCGTTCTGCGTGCCGATCGCCACCACGCCAACGCCGGCCGGGCAGACGTCCGCCAGCGCGTCGATGGCCGGCAGGGGGGCGCGCTCCAGCGACAGGTCGATCACCAGCACGTCCGGCACCATGCCCGCGGCGATCAGGGCCTGGGCCGTCTCGACGCCTCCTTCGCGTACCTCCGGATGGTCCCAGCCGCGAGCCGCGGCGGCCATGGCGATGGCCCGGCGGCTGTCAGGGTCGGTGGCGACTCCCAGGAACCCCCCGGCCCGCCGGGCCTCCGCGACGTCCCGCGGTGGCTCCACCAGGGGCGCGTTCATGATCCTGGCTCCGCCGCCGTCCCTCCGGCCGCGCTCGGGGGCAGCCGCGGGGTCTCGCCTCGGCGCAGGCGCTCGACGGCCTTGACGGCCGGTTCGCCTTCGGCTGGGCCCAAGGTCGCCGGTTGCGCCAGGTGCACCGGATCGGCGACCATCGCGCCCAAGTTGTGGGCCACGGCGGCACCGAAGCCCGTCACGGGCTCCGGCCGCATGGCGGGCGGAAGGGGCCGAACGCCAGGCGGCGGGGTTGGGCCAGCGCTCGCCAAGAGCCCGGCAACGAGCACCAAGCCCAGTCGTTCCACCCCTCCCGGTGGTGTATCCATGCTCACGGCCGCGCCTCCTCCCATGCCGGCTCCGCCAGCGCTGCCGCGGCGACCGGCTGCACCAGATAGGGGGTCACGATCACCACCAACTCGGTCTCGCGCCGTTCTAACCGACGCGACCGGACGAGCTCGCCCAGCACCGGGATGTCCCCCAACCCCGGAAACTTCTTCAATTCCTTAAGGGTCGAGGCCTGCACCAGGCCGGCCACGGCCAGGCTCTGGCCCGAGGCGAGCTCCACGCTCGTCTCCACCCGCCGGACGGTGAGCGCCGGCACCTCGATGCCATTGATGCTGACCGCTCCGGCCAACGACAGTTGGCTCACCTCCGGGCTCAGCTTCAGATGGATGCGCTCCCCCGCCCCGATCGTCGCCACGAAGTTCAGGCCGACGCCGAAGCGCTTGAATTCGATCGTGGTCACATTGCCTTCCTGGGGCACGGGCACGGGATATTCGCCCCCCACCAGGAACGAGGCGGGCTCGCCCGAGGCCGCCGTCAGCACGGGCTCGGCCAGCACGCGCGCAAGACCCGTCCGATCCAAGAGGTCGATGGCCGACTCGACGTCCAGGTTGCGCCCGTCCAGCAGCCCGCCGATGCGGCTTGCGCCGTTCGCACGCTCGAGCAGCCCCGGCAGGCCGGCGATCGGGTTGCCCGTGGCCATGCCCAGCACCAGGTCGCCGCGGGTTCCCAGCATCTCCCAGTTGAACCCCAGCGCCCGAAACACCTCGCGGGAGGCCTCCACCAACCGCACCTTGAGCGCCACCTGGTTGGGCCGCCGCACGCGGATCCGGTTGATCACCCGGCTGGGATCGGCGCCCACGAAGCGGCCGGCCACCCGGATGGCCTCTGCCGCCTGGGCGGCCGTGTCCACTTCGCCCGACAGCTCCAGGGCGTCGCCCACGGTGCGCACGGCCACCGCTCCTGGCCCCAGCGTCCCCGAAAGGGCCGCCGCCACCGCCTCCGCGTCGAGGCCCACCGCCACCGTCAGCGCGAGCATCGGCCGGTCGGCCGCGTCGACGGCGAACAGGCTCGTCTCGCCGGGGCTGCGCCCATGCAGGTAGAGCAGCCGGGGGGAGCGGACGTTGACGTCGGCAATCGTCGGGTTGGCGATGAACACGCTCGCCGCCGGCCGGTCGAGTCGCACCAGGCGGCCCTTGCCCACTTCGACGGCAAGGCGCTCGACGGCAGCCGTCACGTCGGCCCCTTTCGCCCCGGCGGAGACCGCGCCGCTCGCCAGCGCGCCCAGCGCGGCGGCCCAGATCGCCGACCGACGCATCACACCCATGGGTTTGCCCGGCGGTGACCGGCGCGTCATGCCCCGCTGTCCTCAGGCTCCGCCGTGCGCGACCCTGGGGGTGGGGCGCCACGGATCACCTCCACGCCGCCTTCGCGGGTGCGCCCGTCCCCCGACGCCGCCATGGGCTCCGCAGCCTCGCCCACCGGCCCAGGAGGGGTTGGGGTGGGCCGGTCCCCACCGGCCGGCGCCCCCAGCGGCGAGGCAGGCCGCGGCACCGCCAGCCGCGCCGCCAGGGCCCGCAGCCGCTCCAACGGAAGTCGATCCGTCGTCGCCGCCCGGTCGTCCTTGGCCCTCAGCGCCAGCGTCAGACGGCCCGCTTCGTTCAGCAGCGCCAGCGCTTCGGCCTCGGCCGGGGTCACCTCCAGCGTCACCGCCGTCGCACCCCCCGCCAACCCCCCGGGCCCGGCAGCGGTCTCGATGCCCAGCACCCGCGCACCGGCGATCACGGTCTCGGCCACACGCCCCCCGTCGGCGAAACTGCCGGAGAAGATCACGTCCACCCGATCGCCCGACGAGAGCAGGTTGAGGGGAACGTCGAGGTCGGCCGCCGGCAGCGTCAGGGCTCGCCGACCGACGGCGGGCCGACCGGGTTCGGATCCCCGGGCCTCATCCTCGAAGTGGCCCGCCAGCAGCGGGGCGCCCGCAGGCAGGTCTGCCCGCAGCCGGCGACCGGCCAGCGCTTCCAGTGCGCGGCGGTCGCCCATGAACCGGCCCGCCGGCAGGGCCGTCGCCGGCCAACGCTCCAACCGCACGTCGTCGGGGTCGAAGGCCCGGTCCGCCGGGATGTCGATGGCCGCGACCCAGAGGGGCGCCAGGGCCACGGGAGCGGCGAGCGTCGCCGCGCGCCGCCGCGCTTCCGCCTCGAGCCAGCGGGCCGCCACGAGCACGCCTGAACCGACCAGCACGAGGCCCAGCGCCACCAGCAGCACCCCGCTCGACAGGCGTCTTATCCTCCGTCGACCGCCCGGTTCTCCCGTCCCGACCGGCCGGAAGTCGTGGCGCAGGTCCATGCCCGTCAGACCGGTGCCAGATGATCCACATGGACCATCAGCACGCCGATGCCGCCCGCGGCGATGGCGACCCCGAAGGGCAAGGTCGGCCGCGGCACCGCAGCGGCGTCCGCCTGCCCGTCGCGACGGCGCATCCTGCGATGCCACAGCAGGACCAGCACGACGAGCGTGAGCGTCGTCACCGCCTGGACTGCGAGGAACAGCGACAGATCCTCGGGCCTCAGCCACAGCCCGACGGCGCCCAGAAGCTTCACGTCGCCACCCCCCATCAGACCGAAGCGGAACGCCACGACGCCCAGGCCGAAAAGCACCGTGGCCACGAGCAGACTGGCCAGCCCCGTGGGCAGTGGCTGTTGCGCCAGCGGCACGAGCGCAGCGAGCGCGATGCCCGCCGAAGCCCGATCCGGGATCTGTCGCACGGCCAGATCCCAGGCCGCCGCGATGACGAGCAAGGCCGCGGCCAAGGCGGTCGAGGCCGCCAGCAGCACGGCACCGGCCGGAGCCGCGACGGAACCCGCATTCCCTTCCATGACCGTCCTCGACCCCAGCGTCTGCCGCCGCGGTCGGACCCGCTCCGCACCCACAAGTCGAAGCGCGCGCAGGCGTCCCGACCGGCACCCTCGGATGCGCCGCAAGGCGGCGCGGCGGGCGCGTCCCTTAGCGCCCTGGCCGCGCCGACCGTGCCGCCTGCGACAGCTCGCGGTCGATCCCGCCGAACACACCGGCGAGGCTCGACCGGATGGATGGCAAGGTCGCCACGATCGCCAGCGCCACGAACGCCGCAATCAGGCCGTATTCGATGGCGGTAGCCCCCGAGCGGTTGCGGGCCACGCGCGTCAGCCAGAGCATCATGCTGCACCTCCTGCGGGCGCAGTGTCCGTGTCGCCCGCCACGATGGTGAACGGCCGGGCCTCGGCGGGTTTAAGCCAGCGCCTGGATGATGGCCGAAAAGTCGAGCCGCGCGCGCTCAGGCTCGGCGGCGAAGGCTTCGTAGAGTGCCGCGGCCCGTTCACCCATCGGAGTTAAGGCCCCTGCGTCGCGAGCCGCCGCCAGGGCCAGACGCAGGTCCTTCACCATCAGCCTGGTGGCGAATCCGCCTTGGTACCCCCGGTCGGCGGGGCTTTCCGGACCCACGCCCGGAAGCGGGCAATAGCTCGTGAGCGACCACGACTGCCCCGACGAGCGTGCGGCGATCTCGTAAAAGGCCCGCGGGTCCAGCCCCAGCTTGCGCGCCAGCAGCAAGGCTTCGCAGGTGGCCACCATGGTGGCCGCCAGCAGCAGGTTGTTGGCCAGCTTCGCCGCCTGGCCGGCGCCATGGCCGCCCGCCCGCAGCACGGCGCGGCCCATGTGGCCGAGCAGGGGTTGCACCCGCTCGAACCCCTCGTCGGTTGCGCCCACCATGAAGGTCAGGGTTCCGGCGGCCGCAGCGGCGATGCCGCCCGACACCGGGGCGTCCACCGGCACCAGCCCACGCGCTTCCGCTTCCCCGGCAAGCGCACGGGTGGTTGCAAGGTCGATGGTCGAACAGTCGACGACGAGCGCGCCTGGTCTCAGGACGGGGAAGGCCGCCTCACGCCAAACGGCCGCCACGGCCTCGCCGGCGGGCAGCATCGTGATGAAGGCGGCGGCCCCGGCCGCCGCTTCCGCCGCGCTTGCCACCGGCGTGCAGCCCGCCTCGGCCGCGCGCCGGACGGCCCCGGGGTCCAGGTCGAACGCACGCACCACCACGCCGTGCGCCGCCAGGTTGGCGGCCATCCCCGACCCCATGTTGCCCAGCCCCACGAAGGCGACGGGGCCCTCAGGGGCGCGTCTGTCTATCGGCCCGTCCACCGGCCTGGACGCTTCTCGATGAAGGCCGTCATGCCCTCGGTCTGGTCGGCCGTGCCGAACATGGCGTGGAACAGCCGTCGCTCGAAGAGGATCCCCTGCGACAGCGTCGTCTCAAACGCCGCGTTCACCTGCTCCTTGACCGCCATGGCGGCCAGGGGCGGCATGGCGGCGATCTCCAGGGCGAGTTTGCGGGCCTCGCTCATCAGCTGGGCGGCAGGCACCACGCGGGCCACCAGGCCCGCCCGCTCCGCCTCAGCCGCGTCCATCATGCGTCCGGTCAGGCACATTTCCATGGCCTTGGCCTTGCCGATGGCCCGCGTCAGCCGTTGCGACCCCCCCATGCCCGGCGTCACCCCCAGCTTGATCTCGGGCTGGCCGAAGCGCGCGGTGTCGGCCGCGATCAGGATGTCGGCCATCATCGCCAGCTCGCAGCCGCCGCCCAGCGCATAGCCGGCCACGGCGGCGATCCACGGCTTGCGGGTGGCGGTCACTCGGCCGTAGCCCGCGAAATAATCGCCGCCGAACATTTCCCCCACCGTCCGGGGGGCCATCTCCTTGATGTCGGCACCTGCCGCGAAGGCCTTCTCGTTGCCGGTCAGAATCGCGCAGCGCAGCTCGGGGTCGGCGTCGAACCGCTCGAACGCGGTGATAAGCTCGGCCAACACCTCGCTGTTGAGCGCGTTGAGGGCCTTCGGACGATTGAGCGTGATGACCTGGATCGGCCCCTCCCGGTCGACGAGGATCGTCTGATAGGCCATCGTTCGCCCTTTCAGCGCATCGTGGGGATCACGAAGGCGTCCTGGCCGCTTCCGCCGTCGTCCTCCGGCCAGCGGCTCGTCACCGTCTTGATCTTCGTCCAGAAGCGCACGCCTTCCGGCCCGTGCTGGTTGATGTCGCCGAACGCCGAACGCTTCCAGCCGCCGAACGTGTGGTAGGCGACCGGCACCGGGATCGGCACGTTGATCCCTACCATGCCCACGTTCACCCGGTGGGCGAACTCGCGGGCGGCGCGGCCGCTGCGGGTGAACACGGCCACTCCGTTGCCATAGGGGTGGTCGGAGGGAAGCCGCAGCGCCTCCTCGAAGTCCTTGGCCCGCACCATCTGGAGGACGGGCCCGAAGATCTCGGCCCGATAGCTCTCCATGGTGGGTGTCACGTGGTCCAGGAAGGTGGGTCCCACGAAGAAACCCTGCTCGTGGCCCTGCAGGCGGAAGCCTCGCCCGTCCACGACTAGCTCCGCCCCCTCGGCTACGGCGCGGGCGATCCAGCCCTCGATCCGCGCCCGGTGTTCGGCTGTCACGACCGGACCGTAATGCGCCTCGGGATCCGTCGATACGCCGACGCGCAACGCGTGGATGGCCGGCACCAGCCGCGCGCGCAATGCTTCCGCGGTCGCCTCGCCCACGGGCACCACCACCGGCAGGGCCATGCAGCGCTCGCCGGCACTCCCGAAGGCGGCGCCCACGATGTCCTCCACGGCCCGGTCGAGGTCGGCGTCGGGCAGCACGATGCCGTGGTTCTTGGCGCCCCCGAAGGCCTGCACCCGTTTGCCCGCCGCACTACCCCGAGCGTAGACGTGCTGGGCCACCTCGGAGGAGCCCACGAAGCTCACGGCGGCGATCGCCGGGTGGTCCAGGATGGCGTCCACCATTTCGGCCCCGCCATGGACCACCTGCAGGATGCCACGGGGCGCACCGGCCCGTTCCATCAGCTCGGCCAGGCGCACGGGAACCGACGGGTCCTTTTCGCTGGGCTTCAGGATGAAGGCGTTGCCACAGGCGATCGCCACGCCGAACATCCACATGGGAATCATGGCCGGAAAGTTGAACGGCGTGATGCCGGCCCCGATGCCGACCGGCACGCGCATCGACTGAACGTCGATTCCGGGCCCCGCGCCCGGCGTGTATTCGCCCTTCAACAGGTGGGGAATGCCGCAGGCGAACTCGATGACCTCGAGCCCCCGCTGCAGGTCCCCGCGGGCATCGGCCAGAACCTTACCGTGCTCCGAGGCGAGAAGCCGGGCGAGGTCGTCCATCTCCGCCTCGACCAGCCGCTTGAACTCGAAGAGCACGCGCGCACGGCGCTGCGGATTGGTGGCCGCCCAATCCGGCTGGGCCGCCAAGGCACCTTCCACGGCTCGGTCCAGCACCGCCCGCCCAGCGAGCGGCACCTCGGCCTGCACCACCCCTGAGTTGGGATCGTAGACCGGCCCCGTCTCGACCGGCGGCAAGCCCGCCGTGCCCAACGCAAGCCAGTGATCGATCCGCCGCAGGGCCACGGATGTCCTCCCTGAACGCGTCTTAAGGCCCGCCCTTGGCGCGCGGGCTGCGCCCAATCAACCTGTCGGGAAGAACCGGCCCATGAGCCCTCAGCCCGCCCCACCCAGGCGCAGCGCGCTTCGGGACACGACGCCCCCGGCCCGGCGCGGCTCCGGCAAGCAACCCGCACGCGGGTGGTCCTTCGGCGCGGTCGGTCATGAGGTCGCAACCCGCTCGCTCCGGCCGCCGCTTCGTTCTTCCCGCGCACGGTCGTGGTGGAGCCGAGGGGGATCGAACCCCTGACCTCTACAATGCCATTGTAGCGCTCTCCCAGCTGAGCTACGGCCCCAAGCCACGCTCAAGGGGCGCCCGTCTGGGCCCGGACGCCGGTATGCCCGACCTAGCCGCCACCCGGCTCCCGTGCAAGGGCGCCGCTCAACGAGGTCGACCGGCCCGCCGAGTGTCGCACGGGCACGATTGGAACGCCTTCACGCGCCGCTGGCTCACCTGGGTCGGTCGGCCCGCCGAGTATCGCACCGAAACCTCGCCCCAGGCCAAGCCCGCGGGCGTGGCGTGGGCCGCTCCCCTCCCCACGCCCTTCCGACCGGACCGGCCAGCCGGTGCGAGCGGCATCTCCGGCCGGATGCGGAGACGGCCCAGGCAGGGGCCAGCCACCTGGTCCAACGCTTCCCCGAATGCGCGGGTTGGCCGGGGGATAATCAGCGCTTCGGGCCGTTCGGGATCACGCCTGCGCGGCTGCGCGGGATGGCCATCCCATGGTCTGGGCTTCGGGCCGCTCGGCATCACGCCTCCCCGGGTGCGCGGAATGGCCAAGGCCTGAGGGCAGGTCGAACCGCCAACACCCGAGCGCCGGCCGCATCGGGCCTTCGCCAGCGATCAGCGCTCCTCGTCCTCCTCGCCCATGGGAACGTCGCCCAGGTCGTCGTCGTCGCCGATGTCGATCTCGGCATCGGCACCCGCTTCGCCCTCCTCGGCCGCCACGGCCTCCAGGTCCAGTTCGGCTCCCGCCGCCTCGCCCTCGCCGGCCTTGGCTTCTTCCTCGGTCTTGGCCTCCTCGAAGGGGATCACCTGCTTCGACTTGAGGATGGGTTCAGGATACCAGGCATGCCCGCAGTTGATGCAGGTCACGGGATCGTCGGACCCCAGGTCATAGAACCGTGTGCTGCACTTGGGGCAGGTGCGCTTGACGCCCCACTCCGGCTTGATCACCGCTGCCGTCTCCCGCGCCGAAGGCTGGCGGCCCGACCGCCACGGCGCGCCTTGCCATCGCGGGTGCAGCCCTGTCAAAGCCTGGCGCCCATGCCCACGTCGGGCCCCCCGCAGCCGTGCACGCTTCGCGCCCCCGGACCACTCGTGGGTCGCGTCGAGGTCCCCGGCGACAAGTCGATCTCCCATCGCGCGCTGATGCTGGGCGCCTTGGCCGTCGGCACCTCGACGTTCACGGGCCTTCTCGAAGGCGAGGACGTGCTGGCCACCGCAGCCGCCCTGCGAGCGCTCGGCGCGTCGGTGCGGCGGCTGGGGCCCGGCCATTGGCAGGTCGATGGGGTGGGTGTCGGCGGGTTGCTCCAGCCCGAGGGCGCGCTCGACCTCGGCAACAGCGGCACGTCGGCACGCCTGCTCATGGGGCTTGCGGCCGGGCACGACTTCCTCGCCACGTTCGTGGGCGATGCCTCGCTGTCGCGCCGGCCCATGGCGCGCGTGATCGAGCCGCTCGCGCGCATGGGTGCCGACATCCTGGCCGCGCCCGGCATGCGCCTGCCGGCCACGGTGCGCGGCCTCTGCCCTGCCCTGCCCCTCGAATACCGCCTGCCGGTCGCCTCCGCGCAGGTGAAGTCCGCCATCCTGCTGGCCGGGCTGCACGCCCTTGGCGCCACCACCGTCGTCGAACCGCTGCCGACGCGCGATCACACCGAGCGGCTGCTGGCGGCGATGGGGGCCGACCTTTCGGTCGTGCCCACGGCCGACGGCGGCCGGGCCGTTCGCGTCCACGGGTTCCCCGAGCTTCGACCGCAACGGCTCGAGATCCCGGCCGATCCGTCCTCGGCCGCCTTCCCGCTGGTGGCGGCCCTTCTCGTTCCCGGCAGCGAAGTCCATCTGCCGGGGGTGGGCCTCAACCCCACGCGCGACGGTGCGCTGCGCACCCTCCTCGCCATGGGGGCGGATGTCCGGATCCGCGAGCGGCGGGAGGTGGGGGGCGAACCCGTGGGAGACCTCTTCGTCCGCAGCTCGGCACTGCACGCGGTCGACACCGCCCCGGAAGACGTCCCGGCCATGATCGACGAATTCCCGATCCTCTTCGTGGCCGCCGCGCTGGCGCGCGGGCGGTCCCTGTTCCGGGGCCTCGGTGAACTGAGGGTCAAGGAAAGCGACCGCCTGGCGGCCATGGCCTCAGGCCTCACGGCCTGCGGGGTGAAGGTCGAGGAGTTCCCAGACGGCCTTGCCGTCCATGGCTCGGGTGGGGCGCCCGTGCCCGGCGGCGCCTGGGTCGACGTCCGGATGGATCACCGGATCGCCATGAGCTTCCTCGTGCTGTCGCTCGCCGCGCGCGAGCCCATCACCGTCTCCGACGTGGGGCCCATCGCCACCAGTTTTCCTGGCTTCGTGTCCGTCATGGAAGCGCTGGGGGCGTGCGCTCTAGGGCCGGGATCCGCGCCTGTGGCACCTTGACGCCCAGAAAGTCCGACACGGCGCGGGCGATGCGGGGCGCCGCACGTCCGTCGCCATAGAGCCGCCGAGGCGCCGGTGGGGGCTCGGCCAGCGCCGCCGCCACGGCTTCCGCGATGGCGTGCGGGCGAAGGGGCACGAGGCGGGCCACGCCGGCCAGCACCCCTTCCCTGCGTTCCGTCCGCTCCCGCAGCACCAGCGTCCGTACCCCCAGCGCGGGGGCTTCCTCCTGCAGGCCGCCCGAGTCGGTCAGCAACAGAGCCGATCGCTGCAAGAGCCACAGCAGCTCCAGGTGCGCGAGCGGGGGCAGCAGGTGCACGCAACGCACGTTCCTCAGGCGCCGCTCCAGCTGGGCCGTGGCGTGGGGGTTCGGGTGCAGGGGCACCACCAGGCGCACCCGACCGGTGGCGGCCACGCGGGCCAGGCCCTCGGCGATGGCCGCCAGGCGTGGCCCGCGGTTCTCGCGCCGGTGGACGGTGGCGAGCACCAGCGGTGGGCCCGGCTCGGCGACGAAGGGGAAGCGCGCCTCGAGTTCGGCCATGCGGGCCGGACAGGCCAGTCGGGCGAGTGCCGCATCGAGGGCGTCGATCGACGTGTTGCCCACCTGCCGGATGACGCCCGGCGCGCGCTCTGCCTTGAGGTGGCGGACGGCTCCACGGGTCGGGGCCAGGTGCAGGCTCGCGATGCGGGCGATCATGGCCCGGTGCCCCTCCTCGGGGAACGGTTCGCCCAAGTCCCCGGTCCGCAAGCCCGCTTCCACGTGGGCCAGGGGTACGCCCGCGTGGAAGGCGGCGAGCGCACCAGCCAGGGCGCTCGTCGTGTCGCCCTGCACGATCACGAGGGCGGGGCGCAGGCGCGCGATGACGCTCGCCACCCCGACCATGATGTCCGCCGTCAGCCGCGCGAGGTCGTCCCGGCTTGGCTCGGGCAGAACGACGTCGACGGTGATGCCGGCTTCGGCCAGGGCGGCCGTCGCCAGGCCCGGATGCTGGCCCGTGGCCAGAACCCGTACCCGATGACCCACCGCCCGCAGCGCTTCAACGACGGGGGCCAGCTTCAGGGCTTCGGGCCGAGTGCCCACCACCACCAGGATCGACGGACGGCCGTGCACCGGCGCGCTCTCCAGCCGACCCTGGGGTGACCCGACCCAGGGGCCCGATAGCAGCGGGCGACCGCGCCGGGAAGGAGAGCGGGCGAGTCCCCCTTCGCTCCTGCGTCTTGCTTGCATCGACGCCGCATTCGTGCAAGTGCGTCGCAGTTCGATTCGACGGCCGCTCGGTCATGTTCGTCTGCATCTGCAACGCCCTGCGCGAACGCCAGCTGCGAGAGCTGGTCCGGGACGGCGTGCGCTGCGAGCGCGAAGCCTACGCTCGCCTGGGGTGCCGGCCCCGCTGCGGTCTCTGCCTGCCCATCGCCCGCCGCATCGTCCGCGAGGCCGAGCCCGCATTCGCCCCGCCGGCCTGATCGCCACGCGGGTTGACGGCGCAGCGCCGCACGGGTTGCACGACGGTCAGGTGGTCTCCGTCGGCCTGATGGCCACCCGGGTTGACCGCCGACAACCGGGTTGACCGGCGACGGCCGGCCGTCCACCACTTGGGCCGCTTCGGCCATGCAGGCTCCCCCCGGCTTCTTCGATTTGCTGCGCATCGCCCCCGACGACGCCACGGGTCAGGGCCCCTTCGCCCGCCTGATGGCCGAATGTCCTGTCCTCTTCGACCCCCCGACCGGCCACCTCTTGGTGGCCTCGCACGGCCTCGCCCGGCGGATCCTGGCCGACGGGAGCTTGCGCCGGCACCCCGCGAACGCTGCCCCTGGTACGCTGTTCGCTCGCTTCACCGACCGCCGACCAGCCGACCCCGCCCTGCCGCCGAGCGAGCGCTCGAGCATCCTTCTCCTCGACGCTCCCGACCATCTGCGCATCCGGGCTCCCTTGCAGCGCGCGTTCCACGCGCGCGTGGCCCGGTCGGCCCCGCTTGTCGCCCAGGTCGTCGATCAGGCCCTGTCCCGGCTTCGAGGGCGCCGCCGCTTCGACGTCGTGGCCGAGCTCGCCATCCCGATCCCCATCCACGCCATCGCGCGCATCCTTGGTGTGGGCCACGACCAGCTCGAGCGGTTCCGCGAGCTGTCCGAGGACCTCATCCTCGTGCTCAACCCGCTGCGCAGCGACGCGGAGGATGCCCGCGCCCAGGCCGCGACCGACGCGCTGCACGCGGTGTTCCGCGACCTGCTGGTCGCCCGGCGCCGGCAGCCGGCCGACGATCTCGTCTCCGACCTCGTGCGCCTGCAGGCCGATGGGGTGCCCCTTTCGGATGCCGAGCTCGTCCTCAATCTGACTGCCCTGCTCGTGGGCGGCAACCTCACTACGACCGACCTTCTCGCAAGCGCCGTGCGCCTCGTCCTGTCCCACCCCGACGAGCAGGCCCAGCTCGCCGCCGACCCGTCGCGAGTGGAGGGGGCGATCGAGGAGACGCTGCGGCTCGAAGGCCCGGTCGATTTCACGCCGCGGGTCACGCCCGGCCCGCTCGTGGTCGAAGGGGTGGCAGTGCCCGCCGGCACACCGATCTTCGCCATCCTGCGGGCCGCAAATCGCGACCCGGCGGCCTTCCCCGACCCCGATCGTTTCGACATTGACCGCCCGTCCACGCCCCACCTCGCCTTCGGTGGCGGCGCCCACTATTGCATCGGTGCGCCGCTTGCCCGGCTCGAAGGCCGGCTCTTCCTGGCGCGGTTCCTCGGCACCTTCCCGTCGGCCCGACTGCCGGAACAGCGGCTCGCCTACCGTTGGTTGCCGGGCTTTCGCGGCCTTCAGGAACTTTGGGTCGAGACCTGAGCCAGCACCCGTCGCGCGGCGGCGGCGTCGCGAAGAACTTGTGCCTGTAGCGCCTTGAGATCGGGAAGGCGCTGCTCGTCCCGGAGAAAGGCGATCAGCTCGACTTCGATCCGCTGACCGTAGAGATCCCCCTCCCAGTCTAGGATCCACGTCTCGAGCAGCAGCCGAGGCGGCTCGAACATCGGGCGGATCCCCAGGTTGGCCACCCCCAAGGCCCGACGGCCGTTCGGCAGCCGCACCCGCACCGCGTACACGCCGAAGCGTGGGCGCAGATAGTTCCCGAGCTCCATGTTGGCCGTCGGCACCCCGATGGTCCGACCGCGCCGGTCGCCCGGCACCACCGCGCCCTCGATGGCGAACGGCCGCCCCATCAGGCGGGCGGCCGCCTCGGGCCGGCCCTCGACCAGGAGTTGCCGGATCCGCGTGGACGAAATGGGGCCGTCCCCGTCGGCCACGGGTGGCACCACCGTCGTGGAGAAGCCTTGCCGTTCACCCAGACGGCGCAGCAGCCCGACGTCCCCGCTGCGTCGGTGGCCGAAGCTGAAGTCCTGCCCGGTCACCACGTGCGCTGGTGCCAGTCGGCCGACGAGCCATTGCTCGACGAAACCCTCGGCCGACAGTGCCGCAAGCTCCGGGGTGAAGGGGATCACCACGGCGCCGTCCGCGCCCAGTTCCGCAAACCGTTCCAGCCGCTGGGGCAGGCTGGTCAACTGGAAGGGCGGCGCGTCGGGCCGGAACAGGCGGGACGGATGCGGGTCGAAGGTGGCGACCAGTGCGGCGACCCCCCGGCCCTTCGCCCACCGGACGGCCGACCCGATGACGGCCTGGTGACCCAGGTGCACTCCGTCGAAGTTCCCGAGCGCCACGGCCCCGCCCCTCAGTTCGTCGGGGGCCGCCCGGCCGTCGCTCAGCACCCGCATGGTCGTCCGTTAGCTTCCGAGCTCGGGCTTCGGAAGGCAGGTTTCCCGTCGCGGCCCTTCCCGTCTGATCCAGGTTTCGAACCGGCAGCCCTCCGCCGGCTCCACCCCCAGTCGTTGCCAGTGCCGGGGGTCCGGGTCGGGGAAGACGGCGTCACCGGTCGGTCGGCCCATCACGCGGGTCAGCTCGATGCGGTGCGCAAGGGGCAAGGCCTGCCGGTACACGTCCGCCCCCCCGATCACGAAGAGCGGCGCGCCTTCCGGCCGACCTCGGGCGGCGATCGCCAGCGCCTCCTCGAGGCCCCGGACGACCGCGGCACCGGGCGCTGTGAATGCCGGATCGCGCGACAGCACGATGTTGCAGCGCCCCTCCAGGGGTCGACCCAGGCTTTCGAAGGTGCGCCGCCCCATGACGACGGGGTGGCCCAGCGTCAGGCGCCGGAACCGGCGGAGGTCCTGGGGGAGGTGCCACGGCAGGCGCCCCCCCCGGCCGATGACGCCGTTTTCCGCAGCCGCCACCACCAGGACCACCTCGCCGCCCCACCCTCGTCCGACCTCAGGCCGCATGCGCACCCGTCACACGGCCACGGGGGCGAGGATGGCTGGATGCGGGTCGTAGCCGTCCACCACCACGTCGTCGGGCCGATAGCCGAAGATGTCGGGGGGGCGGCGGACCAGGCGAAGCTTGGGCCAGGGTCGGGGCGGGCGCGCCAGCAGCGCGTCCACCAAATGGGCATGGTTCAGGTAGAGGTGGACGTCCGCCCCCATCCACACCAGTTCGCCCGGCTCCAGGTCGCACTGCTGGGCAAGCATCCGCAGCAGCAGGGCCGCTTCGAAAATGTTGAAGGGAAAACCCAGCCCCAGGTCGCAGCTGCGCTGGTACAGGATGCCCGACAGGCGCCCTTCGGCCACGAAATATTGGTAGGTCATGTGGCAAGGCGGCAGGGCCATGCGATCGAGGTCCGCCACGTTCCAGCCCGAGAGCAGGTGGCGCCGTCCGGCGGGATTCCGCCTCAATCCGTCCACCAGCGCGGCCACCTGGTCGTGCTCGCGGCCGTCCGCCCCCTGCCAGCGCCGCCACTGCCGGCCGTACACCGGCCCCAGGTCGCCCCATGCACGGGCGAAGTCATCGTCGGCCAGGATCCGGGCCTCGAAGGCGTCTCGGTCGATCGCCTCGCCGGTCTCCGCGCGGTAGCGGGCCAGGGGCCAGTCGGTCCAGATGTGCACACCCTGGGCCACCAAGGGCCGGATGTTCGTCTCACCCGACAGGAACCACAGCAGTTCCTTGACCGCCGTCTTCCAGTAGACCCGCTTGGTCGTCATCAGCGGCACCGTCCCGCCGGACAGGTCGAAGCGCAGCGTGGCCCCGAACAAGGCGCGCGTGCCGACGCCGGTGCGGTCACGCCGCTCTACGCCTTCGGTCCACACGCGCCGGATGAGGTCCAGGATCGGCTGCTCAGGGTGCCAGCTCTTGGTCATCCCGGCCGCCTTCGAAAGCCGCATGGGGCCCGTCAAGCCTGCCCCCAATCGGGGGTATTGGCCTCTGGCCGTTCATCCCGTTAATCATCGGCCGGTCATACCCCGCGATGTTGGCGCCGCGCACTTTCCGTCAGCATGCTTCGGCCGGTCGACGGAAAGCTGGCCATGATCGCGCGCGCCCCGCCCTATCCCGCACGGCAGACACGCGACGTGCGCCGGCGCCCGACGTCCCGCCCGCCCTCGGCGATCCTCCTGCAGGGCTAAAAGGGCCGGCGCATGGCTCGGCCTTCCCGGGGCCCTCGGTCGCCGGAGGCGGGTCCGTCCTTTCAAAGTGGACATGGCCCGACGCGCGGTGTTGGCCGTTCTTCGCTTCCGGGTCCCCGTGGGATCCCGCGCTTCCGCCTGTCTCCTCCGGGTCGGCCGAGGCCCGGATCGGGTCGCTGGCCCGAGAGGTCGCCATGGCCGTCGCGGATGCCCCGCCGGCCAAATTCGACCGGGCGGCTGGTGCGCGGATGCCCGTCGCGCCCGCCGTGGGCAGGCGGCCCGGTGGTCGTGCGGTCGCGAGGCAGGCCTGCCACTGGCCGTGTTTGCCCGCTGCCGCGCGGCTCGGGCTCCCCGCCACATCCCCCGACGGCCCGGCGTGCGCCGGCCATTCGCGCGGGCGAAGGCAATCGTTCCATCGGTTCGGCGCCGGTCCGGGTGCCCGGCCCAAGGCCCTCGCACCGGCGCGCTCGAGACAGGAGTCGGCGGTTTCAGGCGGCGATTTCCGACCCTGCGTCACCTGAAGTCGGCAGGCTCCTGGGACGCCCCGGGGCTGGCCCCCCGCCTCCGACGTGGCCCTCCCCACGTTCGGAATCGCGGCAGCCCCGGGGTGTCCACCTGGGCGTCCGGGTAGGGAGGGGACTTCGGGTTGGCAGTCGATGTCCCGTCGGCGACGCTGTTTCTCACCCTCCTGCTTCGCGAGGGCCTGTGGCTCACGGGCGTGCTCGTCCTCGCCAACGCGCTCGACGACCTGGCCGTTGACCTTCTGTGGCCCTGGGCGCGGGTCTGGGCCGCGCTCCGCCCGCCGCCGCGACCGGCCCGGCCGCTGCGCTACGCCATCCTGGTTCCCGCCTGGCAGGAAGCCCAGGTGATCGGCCCGATGCTCCGCCACCTGGTCCAGGCCTTGGGCGATCGCGACGCCCGGGTCCACGTGGGCGTCTACCCCAACGATCCCGCCACGGCCGCCGCGGCCGGCGCCGTTCCCGATCCCCGCATCCGGATCGTCGTCACCGACCGGCCGGGCCCCACCACCAAGGCGGACTGCCTCAACCAGCTCTGGCGCTCGGTGCAGGCGGCGGAGGCCGCCGAGGGCCGCGCCGTCGACGCCATCGTCCTGCACGATGCCGAAGACGTCGTGGACGGCGCCCAGTTCGACCTCTTCGACTCGCTCCTACCCCGCCACGCCATGGTCCAGATCCCCGTGATCCCCGTGGTCGAGTCCTGGGGGGCGTTCGTGGCCGGCCATTATCTCGACGAGTTCGCCGTCACCCACGGGCGCGATCTCGTCGTGCGCTCCGCCCTGGGCGCCCCGCTGCCCAGCGCAGGGGTGGGCACCGCGCTCCGCCGCGATGCGGTCGAGGCGCTGGCGCGCGCGTCCGGCGACCCGTTCGACCCGGCCAGCCTCACCGAAGACTACGAGCTCGGGATCCGCCTGCACGCACTGGGCCGGCCCACGACCTTCGCCCGTGTCCGGGCGGGCGGTCGCCTGGTCGCCGTGCGCGAGTGTTTCCCCGACCGGCTGGACGCCGCCGTCCGCCAGAAGGCGCGCTGGCTCTATGGCATCGGCCTTGCCGGCCTCGACCGCCTCGGTTGGCCCCAGGGATGGGTGGCCCGCTGGATGCTCTGGCGCGATCGCAAGTCGCTGGTCGTGGCGTGGGTGGCGGTTGCGGGCTACGCGCTCTTGGCGCTGGCCGCGGCGGCCAGCCTGCTCGGCAGGTCGTCCGATCTGGCCGTCGACCCCATCTCCCTCCTGCTGCAGCGCGACCCGGGCCTTACCGTGTTGCTGGGCCTCACGGGCGTCGCGCTTGCGTGGCGGCTTCTCGTCCGCTTCGTCGCCACCTGGCGCACGGCCGGCTTCGTGCAAGGGCTGCTGTCGATTCCCCGAGCACCGATCGCCAACCTCGTCAACGCCGTGGCCGCAGTGCACGCGATCGGGGTCTATCGCCAGGCGGTCGAGCACGGCCGGCCCCCTCCCTGGCGCAAGACCGCCCACCGCTTCCCCGATCGGCAGGCGGCCTCGGCATGAGCGAGCTCGAGCCCCCCCGGCCCGGGCGGGCGCTCCGGCTCTACCAGGTGCTCGCCGTCCTACTCGCGGGCTGGGCCGCCGGCCGCTTGCCCGAGTTGCTGGACGAAACGCGCCCCGAGTCGGCTCCCGCGCCTGCGGCGCCCGTGGCCGTTCAGGATGCCGCCGCCCTGGCCGCCGCCGTGGCGAGCCAGGTGGCCGGCGAGACGGTCGCCCGGCTGGTGGCTGCCGGCTGGGGGCCGCCCGACCGGCTGGGCCCCGCACCCGCCCCCGCGCCGCCGCCACCCGCGCCCCCGGCCAACCCGGTGCGGACACCGCCGGTCGTCGTTCCCATCCGGCTCGAGGCGGTCGATCCCGTCCTCGGCTTCCGCCTGCCACCATCCCCGCCCGCCAGCGTCCCGACCGGCCCGGACCCAAGCGCCGCGACGCCGCCGGCCGCTCCTGCCGTGGCGGCACCCCGCACCGCCGCCGCCGGCGCGTCGCCCGAGGCGGCCGAGCGAGCCTACGCCCTCGCCAGCGACGCTTACGCCGCGCTGCGCTCCGGCGACCGGCGCGCCGCCGCCGACGGTCTTGCCCGCGCCATCGCCCTCGCCCCCGATGCGCCCAACGCGCCTCAATGGCGCCAAGACCTTCGACCCCTCACGCGGCGGTTCTCGGCCTCGATGTACGCTCTCCTTCGCCACGAGGGCGGCGGAGACCCCTTGGCCGCCACCCCGGTTCTCGGAGCCACCCAGACCGGGCTCAGTCTCGGCTTCACCCCCAACCCCCAGGGCCGGCGACGCCTCACGGTCTTCGCCCGGGTCGCGAGCGGGGCCGATGCCACCGGCGCCCTTGACCCCGACACGACGGAGGCCGCCATCGGCCTTCGCGTCGACCCCTTTCCCCGGGCATCGGTCTCGGCCGCCGTCGAACGCCGCTTCGCCGTCGGCCGCTTCGCCCTCGACGCCTGGGCTGCGCGCCTTGCCGCCGGGGGGTCGGGCAGCGTCGAGTTCGCGCGCCGGACGATCGCCTGGGACGTCTACGCCGAGGGCGGGATCGTCGACTTCCAGGATCCCATTCCCTACGGCGGCCTCCAGGCCCGTGGCCTCACCCCCCTGTTCGAAGCCGGGCGCTTGCGGCTTGCCGCAGGGGCGGGCCTGTGGGCGGCCGGGCAGGAGGGCTTCACCAGCTCCCATCGGCTCGACCTGGGGCCGGTGATCGAGCTCAGACCGCGGCGATCCCCCGTGGCGTTCCAGCTCGACTATCGCTGGCAGGTTGCCGGCAACGCCCTGCCGCGGTCGGGTGCCGCGCTCACTCTGGTGGGCGATTTCTAGTCCGGCCCGCCCGCGCATCGAGGGCGGCCAGCAGCTCGCGCACGAAGATCTCGCTGATGAGCTCGATGAGCAGCCCCAGCCCTCGTTCCGCCAGCTCGGCCGCTTCCTGATCGCCCATGCGCCCGCCGGCACTGGCCACGAACTCGCGCACCTGCACGTCGGCCAACCAGCGCAGCGTCTCGACGTAGCGGGCGAGCGATTCGCCCTGCCACCCCTGCTCGCGCGTGAAGCCCAGGCGGGCGAGATCGACGAGGATCCGCAGGATCCGCGCATCCCGTGGCGAGACGGTGCCATCGGGGGCCACCTGAACCACGCCCTTCTGCACCAGTTCGTCCAGGTCCTGTGCGCGTCCCGCCTCGGCCAGGATGGCCCGGGCGTCCTCCCGCTCGCCGTGCCGGTCGAGCCGGGCTCTCAGCAGTCGATCGACGTGGGGCAGGATGTCCGGGCTATCCCAGCCGGCGTCGGGCGGCGAATCGAGGAGCGAGCGGATGACGCCCAAGGGCAGGAACCGGTCGTCGCGCAGGCGCCGGATGGCGAGCAGGCGCTGCAGATGCTCCTCGCCATACAGGGCGGAATTGCGCGAGGTCCGGATGGGCTCCGGCAGCAGGCCCTCCCGAATATAGAAGCGGATGGTCTCGCGCCCCACCCCCGAGAGGCGCTCGAGCTCGCGCATGCGCATGGCAGCTGCCCTAGTGCGAAGGCCCCTCCCCTGTCACGCCGGCCAGCACCTGGGCGATGGCCTTCCGCCAGGCCGCCCGGCGGCCCTGCCGCTCGGTCTCGCTCGTCCGGGGCATGAAGCGGCGATCCACGCGCGTCATGGCGGCGGCCGCCTCGGGGATCCCGGCGAACCACCCGACCCCTACGCCGGCCAGCATCGCAGCGCCCAAGGCCGTCGTCTCGACCTCGGCCGGCCGGACGATCGCAAGGCCTGTGGCGTCCGCCAAATCCTGGCACAGCCAATCGTTGGCCACCATGCCGCCGTCGACGTGCAGGGCGCTCGGCGTCACACCGTCGGAACGGAAGGCTTCGATGAGGTCCATGGTCTGATTGCCCATGGCCTCGAGCGTTGCGCGCACCAGTTCGGCCCGGCCGGTCGCCGGGGTGATGCCGGTCACCAGCCCGCGGGCGTTCGGCTGCCACCAGGGCGCCCCCAGTCCGACAAAGGCCGGCACCACCACCACGCCCCCGGCCGATTCGACCGAGGCGGCCAGCGCCGCCGTCTCGGCGGCCGTCGCGATCAGGCCCAAGCGGTCGCGCAGCCATTTGACGGCATCGCCACCGACGAACACGGAACCCTCGAGCGCCCACTGCCGGTCTCCCGCCACGCGCGTGGACAGGAGCCGGTGCCGGCTCCTGGGGATCGAGCCTCCCGAATGCGCCAACAGGAAGATCCCGGTGCCATAGGTGCACTTGGCCTCGCCCGGGGCGGCACAGCCCTGACCCGCCAAGGCGGCCTGCTGGTCACCCGCCACAGCCGCCACCGGGATGGGGGGCCCGAACGCCCGCGTCCGCACCACCTCTCCCACCGACGGCAGGATCCGGGGCAGCGCTGCCTGGGGGACGCCGAACAGGCCCAGGAGGTCCGCATCCCACGCGTCGCAGGCCAGGTCCATAAGCAGCGTGCGCGACGCGTTCGTGGGGTCGGTGGCGTGGACCTGCCCGTCCGACAGGGCGAACAGCAGCCAGGAGTCGACCGTCCCCAGGGCCAGCCGCCCTGCCTCCGCAGCCTTCGCCACGGGGGCCAGGTTCCGGATGAGCCAGCCGAACTTCGTGGCCGAGAAATAGGGATCGAGGCGCAGGCCGGTGCGCTTGCGTACGCTCTCCTCATACCCGTCGTGCGCCAGGGCGAGGCACACATCAGCGGTCCGCCGGTCCTGCCACACGATGGCCGGGCCCAGCGGTTCGCCCGTCTCCCGATCCCAGGCGATGGCGGTCTCGCGCTGGTTCGTGATGCCGATGGCCTCCACCCGGCCCGCACCCACCTTGGCCACCACCGCACCCGCCGCTCGCAGCGAGAGGTCGCGGATCTGGGCCGCATCCTGCTCCACCCAGCCGGGTTGCGGATGCCGCGTGGTCAGGGGGTGCTGGGCGCTCGCCCGAATCCGCCCTTCACGGTCAAAGGCCACGGCCCGGACCGACGTCGTCCCTGCGTCGATGGCCAACAAGAGGTCCCGCACCCTTCCGCCCCTCAGGCCCCTCGGTTAGCAGCGCGCCCGTCATCGCCGGAAGGGAACGCCGCATGGACCACGCCATCCGCCACGGCCCGACACCGCAACCCTCATCGGCCCTCGGGCGACTGCTTCGCCTCCTCGACGTCGAGGAGATCGAGGTCGACCTGTACCGCGGGGCCAACTCCGACCCGGGGTGGATCCGCGTCTACGGCGGGCAGGTGGTGGCCCAGGCTCTGGCCGCCGCCCAGCGGACGGTTCCGGCCGACCGCCCGGTGCACTCGCTCCACGGCTATTTCCTGCGACCGGGGGAACCGCAGGTGCCCATCCTTTACCGCGTCGTGCGCGAGCGCGACGGCACCAGCTTCACCACCCGCAGCGTCTCGGCCATCCAGCACGGCCGACCGATCTTCGCCCTCATGGCCTCGTTCCAACTGGTGGAGGAAGGGTTCACCCATGCCGATCGGATGCCACCCGCCCCTCCGCCCGAGACACTCCTGTCCGAAACCGAGCTGGCCCGGCGCCACGCCCATCGCGTGCCCGAGCCTTGGCGCTCGCTGTGGGCCCAGCGGGAACGCCCGCTCGACTTCCGACCCGTCGACCCCATGGACCCGCTCGCCCCGGCGCGGCGACCCCCGCGGGCGATGCACTGGCTGCGCACCGACGGCCCCGTCCCGAGCGATCCGCGCCTTGCCGCCTGCCTCCTGGCGTACGCGTCCGACATGACACTGCTCGACACCTGTCTTCTGCCCCACGCCGTCTCCTGGACCGACCCAAAGCTGCAGGCCGCCAGCCTCGACCACGCCATCTGGTTCCATGGCCCCTACCGTCCCGACGAATGGCACCTCTTCGTCCAGGTCTCGCCAGCCGCCGCCGGGGCCCGCGGCCTCAACGAAGGCCGCCTGTTCGCCCGCGACGGCCGGCTCGTGGCCTCCGTCGTGCAGGAGGGGCTGATCCGCTACCGCCGCTGAGGCACCCCGGCCGGGTCTGGTGCCGTTCGGTGCGCTGCCGGTTCGAGCCCCATGACGCTGAGCCACGCCCCGCGGGGTGGCCGGAAGACGCCCTGAACATCCGCCCCCACCGAACGCGCGACCTGCACCGCCGTCTCGGTCCGGCCTGCCAAGGCCAGTGCCTGCGCCCACAGCAGGCGCAGTTCCGGCGCCTGGGGGGCATCCGCCACGGCGACGGCCAGCCGGGCGAAGTCTTCCGTGCTCAGGTCGGCTGGCGCCTGGCTGCGGATCAAAGGCACCACGGCACGCCATCCCGCAGGGCCAGTCGCCAGCGCCTGCCGGAAATCCGCCCGCGCGGCCTCCTGGGCACCCTCGGCTTTCAGCCGCGCCTCCCCCCGCCACTGGAGGAGCTCGGGGTCTCCCGGTCGCTCGTCCAACAGTTTGTCCAGAAGGGCGAGCGCCCGGCGCGCATCGCCCTGGCGCACCTCGGCCAAGGCCTCTACGCGGCGGGCGAAGGCGCACGTGGCGGGGGCCGAGCACGTCTGCGGCAGCGCGGCCGCGCCCGCAGCGGGCAAGCCGTGGACCAGCCGCACGTAGGCGGCAAGCCACGGGGCGGACGCCGCCGGCTCGACGTCGACCGGAATCGCCGGGGGTGCGGCGCGCGGAATGCGGGTGTAGGTCGCCCGCCCGGGATCGCGCAGATAGGCCCAGAGGCGCGCGTTCAGGGTCGCGAGATCCTGGTCGACGTGGTGGCGAAAGGCCGCCACGGGATCCGCACCCTCCGTATACGCCGCAAGATAGGCGCGCAGGCGCTGCGGCCCGTCCGGCCGGCGCAACAGCCAATGGGCCAGAAGCCAACTTTGGGCGTAGAGGAGAGCGGTCTCCGCCGGACCCTGCACCTCGCCCTGCCAACGGAGCACCCGTTCGGGCGGGAGCCATGGGCGACGCCCAAGCCACGCCAGCCGCCCTGGGTCGGCCCGGCCGTGCTCAATGACCTGCGTTTCGAAGCGGGCCGTGGCCAGATATTCGGCCACGCCCTCGACGTACCAGGCCGGGTAGCGGTGGCGCCAATCCGCGGCCAGCAGATGGTGGGCCACTTCGTGGCGCAGCACGCCCTCCCCCCCCGGGCCAGCAAGGGCCTTGGCGCGCGCCAGCACCACCGCCCCGCCCGGCGACAGGCGATAGATCGCTGCCACGCCAGCTGGCGGGGTGGCGCCGGTCACCGGATCCTCGATGTCGGGCAGCACGAACAGGTCGAGCGGCGCACGCCCCGGGTGCGGGGCAGCCGGCCCGACGAGGGCCATCATGAGCGCGCGCAACTCCTCGAGCTCGCGCACGCGCCGCACCGCCTGCTGGGCGGACCCTTCCTGGAAGAGGCGGAAATGGGCCGAGCGAGCTTCCACCCAGTCCGCGCCCGCCGCCTGGCCGACCGGCCCGACCAGCGCCAGGAGCAGCATCAAGACCACCCATCCGCCAAGGCCCGCCCGCCGCGCCACGTCCTCGGTTCACGGCCGGCCGGCCGCTGGCGAACCGCCGGAATCAGGTTAAACGAGCGCTGATCACGAATCCCAAGGCCGCGTCAGGCTCGGCGCCGGCCGGGATGTAGCGGCCGGCCGGCGCGACCCTAGCACGCGGGCGGCCTCGAGGTCGCCACGCCCGGCCGCGCTGGCCCGCCGGCGACCTCACGCGGAGCCAGTCCCCTCAGCCGGCGGATGCCCTCCACCGTCTCGGCCTCCGCGGCCGGCTTGTCCGGCCGGATGCGCGCGATGCGGGGAAACCGCATGGCGATGCCCGATCGATGCCGGGCGCTCTCTTGGAGCCCTTCGAAGGCGATCTCCAGCACCAGGGTCTTTTCCACCTCGCGCACGGGCCCGAAGCGTGCGATCGTGTGCTGGCGCACCCAGCGATCGAGCCAGGCGAGCTCCGCGTCGGTGAAGCCGAAGTAGGCCTTGCCCACGGGCACCAGCTGGCCGTCGGCCCAGGCGCCGAACGTGAAGTCGGAATAGAAACTCGAGCGTTTGCCGTGCCCGCGCTGCGCGTACATCAGCACGCAGTCCGCGCGCATCGGCTCCTTCTTCCACTTCCACCAAAGGCCCGTCACCCGCCCGGGCACATAGGGGCTGTCGCGCCGCTTCAGCATCACGCCCTCGATGCTGGCATGAGGCGGTGACCGGCGAAGGCGGGCCAGCGTCGCCGCATCGGCCACCTCGACCAGCGGCGACAGGTCGAACCGGCGCGCGTCGCATCCCCCGATCACGGCCTCCAGCCGGGCACGGCGCTCCGCCCACGGCCGCTCCCGCAGGTCGGTGCCTCCCTCCACCAGCAGATCATAGGCCCTGAGAAAGGCCGGATGCCGGGCCATCAAGGCTGCGTCGGGAGACTTGCGGTTCAACCTCGACTGGAGCGCCTGGAACCCGGCCGGCTGCCCGTCGGCGCCGCGTACCATCAGTTCGCCGTCCAGCACCAGGCCGGCGGGGATGGCGGCGGCCAGGTCGGGGAACGCGGCCGAGATATCGTTGCCGTCGCGCGAATAAAGACGCCGCTCGTGTCGCCCGCCCACCGCCATGGCCCGGATGCCGTCCCACTTCCATTCGACCGCGAACGCCGACAGGTCGAGGGTGGCGGGATCCTCCAAGGGGTGGGCCAGCATGAACGGCCGGAACAGCGTGTCGGCCGCCGCGGCGGGTGCCGGCGCCCGCCCCTCCGCCCAGGCGAACAACTCGAGGTAGGGGGGCGACAGGCCGTGCCATCGCTCCTCGAGTTCGGCCAACGGCAGGCGGAAGCGCTCGGCCAGCGCCTGCCGCACCAGCCGTGCCGCCACCCCCACCCGCATGGCCCCGGTCGCCAGCTTCACCAGCGCAAGCCGCCCTCCGACGTCGAGGCGCGAGAGCAGGTCGGCCAACACTCGGGGCGCCGCGGCGCGGTCCAGACGGGCGAGGCGCTCCACCGTCTCGGCCAATCCGGGCGGGGGCTGGTCCTTGCGGTCGGGCCACAGCAGCGCCACCGTTTCGGCTAGATCGCCCACAAAGTCGTAGGACAGGCGGAACAGCACTGGATCCACCCGCTCCTCGATCAGCGTGCGCACGACGGCTGGCTTCACGGCCGGCAGATCCAGGGTGCCCGTCAGGGCGGCCAGACCCCAGCCGCGATCGGGATCGGGCGTAGTGGCGAACCAGTCCCCCAGAAGGCCCAATTTCCCGGTCCGGGATTGGGTCAGCGCCAGCGATTCCAAGAGGCGGGCGAACGACTCCATCAGTCGTCCTCGTCCTCGCGCCCCACCAGTTCCAGGGCGCGTGCGGGAATCCCTTGCGTGCGGCACCAATGCACCAGGGCGTCGTCTCGCCCGTGGGTCACCCACACCTCGCGGGGCGCCAACTCCGCGATCGTGGCCGTCAGCTCCGCCCAATCCGCGTGGTCGGAAATCACCAAGGGCAACTCCACGCCCCGCTGGCGCGCCCGGGCCCGGATGCGCATCCAGCCCGAGGCCATCGCCGGAATGGGATCGGGCAGGCGGCGCGACCAGCGGTCGGCCAAGGCCGATGGGGGGGCAAGCACGATTTCTCCGGCCAGGTCGGCTTTCGTGGCCTCGGCCACGGGCACGAGCGGCCCCAGCGCGACGCCCCGGGCCTCGTAGAGCGCGCACAGCGCCTTCAGCGCCCCGTGCAGGAAGATGGGCCGCTCGTGGCCGGCCGCGCGCAAGAGCCTCACGAGGCGCTGCGCCTTGCCCAGCGCGTAGGCGCCGATCAGCAGGCAGCGCCGCGGCTGGCGGCCCAACATGGCCAAGGCGCGCGCCACCTCGGCCTCGGGCGGCGGATGGCGGAACACCGGCAGGGCGAAGGTGGCCTCGGTCACCAGAATGTCGCAAGGAAGCGGCGTGAAGGGAGCGCAGGTGGGATCGGGCGCGCGCTTCCAGTCGCCCGTCACCACCACGACCCGCCCGTCCGGCCCCTCCAGCCGCACCTGGCAGGCGCCCAGGATGTGGCCCGAAGGGTGCAGGCTCACCGTCACGTCACCCAGGCCGATGGCAACGCCCATGGCCAGCGCGTGCCCGGCCTCGGGCGCCTGGCCCCGCGCGGCCATGATGGCGAGCGTCTCCGCACTCGCCCACACCGCGCCATGACCGGCCCGGGCGTGATCCGCATGGCCATGGGTCACGATGGCGCGGGCCACCGGCCGGGCGGGATCGATCCAGACGTCCGGGCCCGGCAGATGGATCCCCTCGGGCCGGGGCCGGATCCACGTCGGGCTTAAGGCCATGGTCGCGCGCTGCTTCAGGCCGTTCGGCCCGGTCAACTCCGGGTCGCCGGTGGATTCGTCGCAGCCGGCCTTCTAGGGCACCGCGGTGCCGCTTGCCGACTGGGCGTCCTTCGCGATCCAGGCCCTGGCGGCCGCCGTCTTCGCCGAGATCCCGGTGGCCGGCGTGCCGGTCCAGCTCGTCGTCCTGTGGCTGGCGGCCGCCATGGTGTTCACCACCGTGTGGCTGCGGTGTCCCCAGCTCCGCGGCTTTCGTCTGGCCTTCCGCGTGCTGGCCGGTCGGCTGTCCGACCCTCGCGACTGGGGCGCCGTCTCGCCGTTCCAGGCGCTCTCCACCGCCCTCGCCTCGACCGTGGGCCTCGGTAACATCGCTGGCGTCGCCGTGGCCGTCGCAACGGGCGGACCCGGCGCGATCTTCTGGATGGGCGTCATCGGCGTCTTCGCCATGGCGCTCAAGTGCGCGGAAGTGACGCTCGGCCTCATGTATCGGGAACGCCTGCCCTCGGGGCGCGTCATGGGCGGCCCGGCCATCACCCTCATGAACGGCCTGGCGGCCGCCGGCCTCCCAGGGCTCGGCCGGTTCCTGGCGCGGGCCCACGCCCTGTTCATGATCCTGGGCTGCCTGTCGCTCTTCCAGATCAACCAGGCCCACGCCCAGGTCAGCGTCGCCTTCGGCTGGCATTCCCCCGTGGGCTTCGGAGTCGGCTTCGCGCTGTTGGTGGCCCTGGTGCTCATGGGCTCGGTGGCATGGATCGGCCGCGTGGCCGGCCGCCTGGTGCCCACCATGTGCCTTCTCTACGTGCTGGCGTGCCTCGTCACCGTCCTCGCCCACCTCGACCGCTTGCCCGAAGCGTTCGCCCGGATCCTCCTCGGCGCCTTCTCGCCCGAAGGCGTGGCAGGCGGTGCGCTCGGCGTGTTCGTCGTCGGCATGCGACGCGCCGTCTATTCCTCGGAAGCCGGGATCGGCACGGCGGTTGTGGCCCACGCCCAGGCCCGCACGCGCGAGCCCGCAAGCGAAGGCCTGGTCGCGCTCATCGAGCCCTTCGTCGACACGGTGGTGATCTGCACGCTCTCGGGCCTCACGCTCGTCGTCACCGGCCTCGACGGCGCCCCGCTCGACGGCGTGGCGATGACGTCGGCGGCCCTCTCCACCGCCATTCCTTCCGCCCCGGCCGTTCTGGCGGTGGTGGTGTTCCTGTTCGCCTATTCCACGGTGCTGGCGAACGGTTTCTACGCGGCGGAAGCCTTCCAGTTCCTGGTGGGCCATGGCCGGGTTCGCGAGCTCGCCTTCAAGGCCGCCTTCTGCCTCGTCCTGCCGCTCGGCACGCTCCTCAAGCCCCAGGAGGTGCTCGACCTCGTGGACTCCGCCTTCTTCCTGATGGCCATTCCCAACGTCTTGGGCATCTACCTCCTGGCCCGGCCCCTGCGCGCCGAGCTCGAGGGCTATCTCAGCCGGATGTCGCGCGCGCGACCACGCAGCTCGGGACGCTCCGTCGGCCAAGGCTGAAGGCCCCGGCGGACGAAGCGTCGGTTCCGGATTTCCTCAAGCGTTGCCGGTTCGAGAGACAGGGGAGCGCCGGCCTCCGCCCCTACCACCGGACCACCCGCCCGCCGCCCCGTCGGGGCGCCCGGGTTCCGAACGCCGAGGTCCCGGCCCCGCCCCCACGCTTCCCGGCGGGCGACCCTCCTCGACCGCATCCCGCCCGGCCGAGCGCGTTCAGGCCACCACGCCCTCGGCGAACAGCCGGTCGATCTCCGCCGGGCTGAGGCCAAGGTCGCCTTCCAGGATGGCGCGCGTGTGTTCTCCCCGCACGGGTGGCGCCGTCCGCACCGCGGCCGGCGTCCGCGACAACCGGGCGGGATGGCCCACCAGGGCCACCTCCGCCCCCGTCACGCGCTGGACCCGCTGGACGAGGGCTCGCGCGATCACCTGGGGATGATGGAAGACGGCGCTCAGGTCCTGAATGGGGCCGGCGGGCACGCCCACGCGGTCCAACACCTCCAGAAGTTCGGCCGTGCGCCAGTCCTTCAGGGTCCCCTCGAGTTGTGCCTCCAGCTCTTCCCGATGCCGGCAGCGGCCGGCGTTGGTGGTAAAGCGGGGGTCGGCGGCTAAGTCTCCGCGTCCCAGGGCCTCGGCCAAGCGCCGGAACTGCAGATCCGATCCCACCGCCACGATCACGTCGCCGTCCGCCGTCTGGAAGTCGCGGTAGGGAACGACCGTCGGATGCGCGTTGCCCAGGCGCCCGGGCACCACGCCCGCGTTCAAGTAGCTCGCCCAATGGTTGGCCAGCACCGCCACCTGACAGTCCAGCAACGCCAGGTCGATGTGCTGGCCTTCACCAGCTGAGCGCACATGCCACAGCGCCGCCAGGATCGTGCCGGCCGCGTAAAGGCCCGTCACCAGGTCGGCCACTGGAATGCCGGCCTTCAGCGGTCCCGCCCCCGGCGTGCCGTCGGGCCGACCCGTCAGCGACATGAGCCCGCCCACGCCCTGGATCAGGACGTCATAGCCCGCGCGCCCCGCATCGGGGCCCGTCTGCCCGAACCCCGTGATCGAGCAGGTGACCAGCCGCGGGTTGCGCGCCCGCAGTTGGGCTGGGTCGAGCCCATAGCGGGAAAGGGTTCCCGTCCGGAAATTCTCGACCAGCACGTCTGCCCGCTCGGCCAGCCGGCGCACGAGCTCGGCTCCTTCCGGCCGGCCGAAGTCGATGGCGATCGCCTCGCGGTTGCGATTGGCGCACAGATAGTAGGTGGCATCCCCGCTGCCGTCGCCCACGAAGGGCGGACCCCAGCCGCGGGTGTCGTCGCCCGCACCGGGCCGCTCGACCTTGATGACCCTGGCGCCCAAGTCGCCCAGGAACTGGGTGGCCCAGGGACCCGCCAGCACCCGCGACAGATCGAGCACCGTCAGGTCCTGAAGCGGGCCCGCGATGTGTGCCACGCTCAGAACTGGACTCGCTTGGTGAAGCCCCCGTCGACCACCAGGTTGGTGCCGGTCACGTAGCCCGCGGCAGGGCTCGCCAGGAACACGATGGCCCGCGCCACGTCCTCGGGCGTCCCAAAGCGGCCGAGGGCGAAGCCTGCCTCGGTCGCCTTGTAGAAGTCGGGCATCGCCTGCTCGATCATCGACCAGTTCCCGCCCGGGAACTTGATGGGCCCAGGCGTCACCACGTTCACGCGGATCCCCTTGGGCCCCAACGCCTGGGCGAGTTGCTTGGCGTAGGTGATGAGCGCGGCCTTCAAGGCGTTGAACGCCTGGGGCATGATGAACGTCTCGACGGCCGCCGTCGACGACAGGAACACGACCGACCCCGCGCCACTGGCGGCAAGGTGCGGGGTCAACACCTCTATCCCGTCGACCGCCCCCCGGATGTCGAGCAGGAAGGTCTTCTCCCAGTCCTGGGTCGCGCCCATGCCCGAAGATGAGACATTGTGGACGAAGATGTCACACCCGCCGAGCGCGGCCACCGCGCGGTCCAGCCAGGCGCGGTAGGCGGCGGTGTCGGTGAAGTCGAAGGGTTCTCCGAACACCTTGACCCCTTTTGCCGCGAGCGCCTGGACCGTTTCGGCCACCTGCTCGGCCCGGCGCGAGAAAAAGGCCAGATGTGCGCCTTCCGCCGCGAAGAGTTCCAGGGTCGCCCGCCCGATCCCCCGGCTGCCACCGGTCAGGATCACCCGCCGGTCCTTCAGTCCCAGATCCACGCCGTCCTCCCTCGCCGTCCTCCCTCCGTGCCGAGCACTGGTGCGGGCGATCGGGGTCGAACCGATACTCCGTTGCCGGAAGCGGATTTTGAGTCCGCCGCGTCTGCCAATTCCGCCACGCCCGCGCCGAGGGGCCGCACTAACCGGGGCCGGCCCGGGGGAAAAGAGGGGGGCCGGCGACGCGGTTAGAAACTCAGGCGCGCCCCCATCCGCAGCCGCCAGATTGACGGGTCGGGCTGGGGCCGGATGGCGAGAGCGGGATCGCGCACGTTGGCGTAGCGATACTGGGTGCAGGGGGCGGTGAGCGACGTCACGCCCGTGCACGACACCTGCACGACCGGAGCGTAGTACGGGAACTCCACCTGCCGCAGCTGGCCCCAGTCGCGGTCGATCAGGTTGAGAAGATTCTCGAAGTCGAAGAAGAATTCCCAGTTGCCGCCGAGGAAGAACGGAATCTGCTGGCTGATGCGCAGGTCAAGCTTGTTGAACCGGGGCGATTCGCCAATGTTCTTGGGGGCGATGCGGCCCTGGTAATCCTTGAGAGGCGAGTTCAACACGATGTCGCGGAACCGCTCGTAGGTGGTCTGGTCGGCATAGGTCACGCGCGGGTCGGCGTTGAACGCCGAGACGTTGGGCACGTACAGCAGGTAGCGGTCGTTCCGCCCCGTCACGCCAAAAACGGCCGAGCGCGCCGGCGTCGGATCCTGGAAGGTGTAGCTGAACCGCTGCCCCGAAACCGAGTTGAAGAAGAATTCCACCCGGGTCAGGTTGTCACCGAACAACGCCTTCTGATAGCCCAGGGTGACGCGGAAGCTGTTGTCGCGCTGATAGATCGAGGTGCCGTAGGCCGCGTTGTTGGGGTCGAGCGAAGCCGCGTTGTTGTAGTTCGACAGGGCGACCGACGAGGTGCCGGGGTTCTCGTCCTTCGCCCGCTGGAAGGTGTAGGCGAAGCTGAAGTCCAGGCCCGATGGCCACTGCTTCTGAACTCGGGCCACGGCGTTCCACGAATAGCCCTTGTCCGTGTTGGTCAGGAACACGTCCTGGTTGTTCGAGCCCGGCACCAGCGCCTGGTAGCGCGGCCGGCCGTCGGGCAGCGTCCCCTGCACCACGTTGCGCACCGATCGCAGGTCGGTCCAGGTAAGCGCGTCGCGCACCCGCGACCACACCACGTCCAAGCCCACCTGCCAGTCGTCGCCCAGCGGCCCCAGGGCCAGGCGGTAGTCGGCCGACCCGGTGACCCGCCACTGCGAGGGGATCTCGAAGTCGGGGTCCAGCGAATTCGTCACGGCCAGCGCCGAGCCCGAACGGCGCAGCGCTTCCAGAAGCTGCGGCGGCACGCCGGGCCCACCCCGCACGTTGTTGAGCGCGGCCGCACCCAGCGCCTGGACTTCGGCCGGCGTGAGCCCCACGATGTCCGACACCGAGAAGGTGCCGTCCGCCCGGCGGATGATGGTGGTGGCGGCCAGGAGCGGGCCCGAATTCGAGTAGTTGTTGGAAATCCACACGTTGGGCGAACCGCCGGCGAACAGGCCGGCCGAACCCGACAGCGTGAGCCGGTCGGTCGCCCGCCAGTTGACGCCGAACCGGGGTTGCAGGATCCCCCGCCCGTCGAGATTGGCGTTGTTGGCGAAGCCGTAGCGCGCCACGAACGCTTCGTTCAGCAGTGGCCGCTCCGGATTGTCATAGAGGTCGTAGCGGAAGCCATAGACGAACGTCAGATCGGGGCGCACGTCCCAGCTGTCCTGGGCGCCGAAGCTCCAGATCGTGTTGGTGAAGATGGCGCGCACGGTGTCGATCCCACCGCGGGTGGGGGCGGCGAAGATCAGCTGGTTGGCGCGCCGGTTCTGCAGATCGGTGATGGAGTCGAATCGCCACTCGCCCGAGGTGCGCTGCGCGAACAGGTTGTTGAAGTCCTGCTGGCGGCGCTCGACGATGACCTTCACGTCGTGGTTGTTCTTGCGCAGTCGGGCCAGGAACTCGGTTCCCAGCGTGTCCACCGACAGTTCGTTCGACTGCCGCGAGATGTCGGGGCCGAACTGGATGCGACCGACGCCCGCCGGGCAAGGCGGCGTCCCCGAGCCGACCGTCGCCCCCTCGCGCAGGCAGACCTGGAACTGCCCGAACTCGCGGCCGGCGTAGGGCACCTGCAGGCGCTCGTAGTCGTTGTAGGACACCCGCACCTGGGTCGAGAAGCTATCCGACCAGTCGGAATTCAGCTGGAACACGCCATAGTGGTTGATGGAGCCCAGCTCGTAATTGTTGGACTGGAGCGACAGGGTCTGATTCACGGCCACCACCTGGCCGGGGCCCGTCTGGCCGGCCAACAGCGTGCCCTTGTTGTAGATGTAGGTCAGCGCGACGCGGTGGTTCTCGGCCAGGTTCCAGTCCAGCTTGGCCACGAGCTTCTTGTCCACCTCGGGCACGTCGGTCGCGACGTCCAGGGGATCATAGTTGTAGACGCTGCGCGCGATCTGCTGGATGCGGGTCACATCGGCCCGGGTCACGGTGTTGAGCGTGCTCGAGAAATTCTCCCCCGCCGGGCCCACCAGCGCCGGCGTGGTATTGTCGAGCTGTTCGTAGGTGACGGCGAAGAACAGCCGGTCGCGGATCAGGGGGCCCGTCACTTGCGCTCCCCAGATGCGGGATTCGAACGGCGACTGGGTGCCCGCCAGCTCGTCGCCCGCCCAGCTGAAGAACCCTGTGAAGCCGAAGCGGTTCGCCCCGGACTTCAGCACCGTGTTGACCGCCCCCCCCTGGAAGTTGCCCTGCTGGATGTCGACGGGGGCCACCTGTACGGTGAATTCGCCGATCGCATCGAGCGGCACCGGCCCGCGGGCCGAGGCCAGCCCCCCGGCCTCCAGGCCGAACGGGTCGCCGAAGGCGATGCCGTCCACCGTGATCCGGTTGAACCGATTGTTCTGCCCCGCGATCGAGATGGCCCCCGTGCCGTTCGTGGGGTCCAGCGTGACCAGCGGGTCGCGCACGGCGAGCAACCGCACGTCGCGATTGACGCTGGAGACACCCCGGATGTCGTCTGCCGTCAGGATGGTCGTAGGTCCGGTGCGCAGCTGGATCGACGATTCGGCCGTGCGCGCGGCCGTCACCTCGATCGTCTGGCCCGCGGGTACCAGGAACACCGCCACCCGCTGCGGCTCAGCCGCCGTGACGTTGCGGATCGTGGCCTTGGCCGGATCGAAGCCCGGGGCCTCCACGGTCACTTCGAAGGGGCCGCCGATGCGCAGGTTGGCCGCGCTGAACGAACCCGTCGCGTCGGTCGCCACCGTCGTGCGCGTGCCCGACGGCACGTGGACCACCGTCACGCGCGCCCCCGGGATCGCCTTGCCCGCATCGTCGGTCACCTCGCCGCGGATGGTCCCCGTCACCTCCTGCGCCTCGACCGTGACGGCAGGCCAGCCCAGGGCCAGCAAGGCCACGCCGGCCTTCAGGCCCGAAACCGCGAACGAGACCGACGCACGGCTCCACATAGGGCATGCTCCTCAAGGCCATCAGGGTCCGGGCCACCTGGCCCTGGCGCCCCCCGCCATGGCCTGCCATCGTGACGCCACCATGACAGATCGAGGCACGGCACCACCGGCCGGCGCCCCCGTTGCCGCAGTGCAACAGCCGAGCGGGACGGTGGTGGGCGGTGACGGGTTCGAACCGCCGGCCTTCCCGGTGTAAGCGGGATGCTCTGCCCGCTGAGCTAACCGCCCTTCCGACGCCGCCCCCCCGCTGCTAGCCCCGGCCTCCGTCACCGCCAAGGGGGAGGGCAAGGCATGCCGCACGGCTTCCGACCGCACCGTCTCGAAGCGATCGACCGGTTCCTGAACGATCGCTACGTCGTTCCCGGAAGGCTGCCCGGCACGCTGCTGTTGGTCGCGCGCGGGGGAGAGGTCGTCCATCGCTCGGTTCTGGGCCACGCCGACCTTGCGGCTGGCCGACCGCTGGCCGAGGACACGATCTTCCGCATCTATTCCATGACCAAGCCCATCACGTCGGTGGCCTTCATGATGCTGGTCGAGGAAGGTCGGATTGCCCTCGACGACCCGGTCGACCGCCACATCCCCGAGTGGACCGACCTCGGCGTCTACGTCGGCGGCACGCTCAAGACGGGTTTTCTCACCCGGCCGCCCGACCGACCCATGCAGGTCATCGACCTGCTGCGGCACACGGCCGGCCTGACCTATGGCTTTCAGCTCCGCTCGAACGTCGACGCCGCCTACCGACGGGCCGGGATCGGCGAGATCGGTTCGACCGTCCCGCTGGCCGACATGGTGCGCACCCTGGCCGGCATTCCCCTCGAATTCTCGCCCGGCACCGCCTGGTGCTACTCCGTGGCCACCGATGTGCTGGGGTTCCTGATCGAGCGGCTGTCCGGTCGTCCGCTCGACGCGTTCCTGTCCGACCGCATCTTCCGGCCTCTCGGCATGGTCGACACCGGCTTCTTCGTTCCCGAAGCCGCCGCCCATCGTCTGGCGACCTGCTATCAGGCCCGTGCCGGCGGCGGCCTCGACGTCCAGGACCCGGCCGAAACCTCCCCGTTCCTCCAGCCCCCCCGGTTCCTCTCGGGCGGCGGGGGCCTTGTCGGCACCGCGGCCGACTATCTGCGTTTCGTCGAGGCTTTGCGCACCGGCCAAGGCGACCTCGTGGGCCGGCGCACCTTCGCCCAGATGACCGCCAACCACCTGCCCGGAGGTGCCGACCTGCCCGGCCTCTCACGGGCGCTCTTCTCCGAAGCGTCCTATGCCGGGGTGGGGTTCGGCCTCGGCCTCGCGACCACCATCGATTGGGTCCGCACGGGACTCCC
Source organism: Sphingomonadaceae bacterium (assembly GCA_025056155.1). Lineage (GTDB taxonomy): Bacteria > Pseudomonadota > Alphaproteobacteria > Sphingomonadales > Sphingomonadaceae > Thermaurantiacus. The sequence goes on along the minus strand of JANWWL010000009.1, from coordinate 18,016 downwards.
CGGCCACAACGGCGACTGGTTCTGGGGCGGGGCCGCCTCGACCTTCTTCTGGTGCGACCCCACCGAGGAGCTGTCGGTCGTGTTCATGACCCAGCTCATGCCGTCCTCCACCTGGCCGATCCGGCGCGAGCTCCGCCAGCTCGTCTACGCCGCCTTGGCCTGAGCGCGCCGGATGAAGTCCTGAAGAGCTTGGGTTACGGGATCGGTCAGGTCCTCGCCGCGGCCCAGGGCGGCGGCCAGCTCCTTGCCCAGCTCCACGCCCCACTGGTCGAACGGGTTCACCCCTAGCATGGCGGCCAACGAGACGGTCCGCGCTTCGTAGAAGGCGAGGAGCGCCCCCAGCCGGTCCGGCGCCAGCCGGTCGATCAGAATGGTGGCCGAGGGGCGGTTGCCCGGCAGCACGCGCTGGGCGGCCACCGCCGGATCGCCGCCGCTTGCGGCCAGCGCCTCGGCGAAGCCGCGCCCGGCGGCCAGGGCCGCGCCCTGGGCCAGGCAGTTGGCCAACAGCTGCCGATGGTGCTCCGGGGCCAGCGGGTGGCCCGGTTGGGCCACCGCCACGAATTCCACGGGATCCTGATGCGTGCCCTGATGCAACAGCTGGAACACGGCGTGCTGGGCGTCGGTTCCCGTCCCGCCCCAGGTGACGGGGGCGGTCGGCCAGGCCAGCCGCGCACCGTCGCTCGCGACCCCCTTGCCGTTCGATTCCATCTCGAGCTGCTGAAGGTAGGGCACGAGCCAGCGCAGGCGCTCATCATAGGCGAAGACGGCGCGGGTCGGCCGGCCGAGGATCGCGGCGAACCACAGGTCGGCCGCCGCCGCGCGCATCGGCACGTTGCGCTGCCAAGGCGTGGTCAGAAAATGGCGGTCCATGGCCGCCGCCCCGTCGAGCAGCGCCGTGAACGCCGCCATCCCGCAGCGCACCGCAAAGGGCAGCCCCACCGCGCTCCACAGCGAGAAGCGCCCGCCCACGGACGGCGCGAACTCGAGGATGCGCAAGGACTGAACGCCCGCCTCGACCGCCCGCTCGGCCGCGGCCGTCACCGCCACCACCTGGCCCATCGGGTCCTCCACGCCACCCGCCGCAAGCCAGGCGAGCGCCGAGCGGAGGTTGAGGCGGGTTTCCACCGTCGTGAAGGTCTTCGACACCACGATCACCGCGGTGCGCTGCGGTCGGCAGCCGTGGCAGGCCCGATGGAACGCCTCGCCGTCCACATTGGCCACCACCCGCACCTCGGGCCCGTCGCCGTCGCGGCCCAGCGCGTCGATCAGCAGGGCAGGCCCCAGGGCCGACCCCCCGATGCCCAGGTGGAGCACATGGTCGAAGCGGCCCGACCGCAGCCAGTCGGCCACCTGGGCCATGGGGCCGAGACCCGCCCGGCCATCCGGGGCGCGAAGAGCCATATGGGTGGCGGCCCGACCTTCCGACGGGTTGACCACTTCGCCCCGGGCCATTCGGTCGCGAAACTCGGCCACGCCGGTCGCCCGTGCGAGCTCGTCGAGCGCCTGCCACACGGGCTCAGGGATTCCCAGGCGCGACAGCTCGAAGAACAGGCCGTCGAGTTCGAACCGAGGGCCACCGCCGCCCGCCACGTGCGCGAGGATTGTGGGCAAGGGCCCGTGGGCCAGCTCCTCCAGTCGCCTCCAGGCGGGCGGCTTGGGACGAACGAGCGGCTCGGCCGACACCATATGTCGCTCCTAGGGAACGCGCGGGCACGCCGCTACCACACCCATGCTTGACATCGCCCGCTCCTCTCTCATCGAGGAGGTTAGAACCTGCCGATGGCGCGCACCGGCCTCCACTTCCGGCTCGCACCGCCCACGTGCCGATGACCGACCTCGCCCAGTGGTGTCGTGAACGACTGGGCCACGACTTCCGCGACCTCGGCCTCGTCGAGCAGGCGCTCACCCACCGCAGCCTCGGCGTTCCCAACTACGAACGGCTCGAATTCCTGGGCGACCGTGTCTTGGGCTTCGTGATCGCCGCCCACCTCTACGTCCGCTACCCTTGCGAAGGCGAAGGAGAGCTGACCCGGCGGTTCCACCAGCTGGTCAGCCGCCAAACCTGTGCAGCGATCGCCCGCCGCCTCGGGGTGCCGGAGGTCGTGCGGCTCAACGCGCAGGCGCGTGCCGACGGCGGCGCCGACAGCGACAACATCCTGGGCGACGTCGTCGAGGCGCTGATCGGCGCTCTGTTTGTCGACGGTGGCGAGGCCTGCGCTCGCGCGTTCATCCATCACGCCTGGGCCAGCCGGATGGGCGAGGCCCCCCAGGGTCTCAAGCATCCCAAGTCGGCGCTCCAGGAATGGGCGCTGGCCCGGGGCCTCGGCATGCCCACCTACACGCTGGTGGCGCGCTCCGGGCCGCATCACGCCCCGAAGTTCCTCGTGCGGCTCGAACTCGCCCAGCACCCGCCGATCGAGGCCACGGGCTCGTCCAAGCAGGACGCCGAGACGGAAGCCGCCCGCCAGTTTCTCGAGCGCCACGCCAATGCCCCCGCCTGAGCCCACCCGCTGCGGCGTGGTGGCCATCGTGGGCGCTCCCAACGCCGGCAAGTCCACCCTCCTCAACGCGCTTCTGGGTCAGAAGCTCGCCATCACCAGCCCCAAGGTGCAGACAACCCGCACCCGCCTTCTGGGCATCGTGCTCGAGGGGCCCGCCCAGATCCTGTTCCTCGACACGCCCGGACTGTTCACGCCCCGGCGGCTCATGGACCGGGCCATGGTGAGCGACGCATGGGACGCCGCCCGGGATGCCGACGTCACCCTCTTTCTCCTCGACTCCAAGACGGGGCTCGATCCGTCCGCCGTCAACCTCCTCGACCGGCTCCCCTCGGTCGCCCGGACGCCTTGGCTCGCCCTCAACAAGGTGGACCTGGTCGACAAGCCGCGGCTGCTCGAGCTGGCCGCAGCCGCGAACGCGCGCGTGCCCTTCCAGCGCACGTTCATGATCGCCGCCCTCACCGGCGACGGCGTGGGCGACCTGCGGCACGCCTTGGCCCAGGCCATGCCCGAAGGCCCCTGGCTCTATCCGCCCGACCAGGTGACGAACGCTCCGGCCCGGCTGCTGGCCGCTGAGCTCACGCGCGAGCAGCTGTTCCGCCAGCTGGGCCAGGAACTGCCCTACGCCTCGGCCGTGCTGCCCGAAACGTTCGAAGAGCGACCTGACGGGAGCGCCGTCGTCCGCCAGCAGATCCTGGTCGAGCGCGACAGCCAGAAGGCGATCGTGCTGGGCCGGGGCGGAGCCCGCATCCGCGCCATCGGCAAGGCGGCCCGGGCCGAGATCGCCCGCGCGCTCGACCGTCCCATCCACCTGTTCCTCCACGTCTCGGTCCGGCCCGGCTGGCGCGACGACCCGCGCGTGCTGCGCGAACTGGGCCTGCCCGCCCGCGGCCGCTAGAGCCAGGGCTCATGGACCATGCCGGCACGGCGATCGTGCTCACCAGCCGCCCGCACGGCGAGCACCACGCGATCGTCCGTTTCCTCGATCTTCAGGCCGGACTGCTGGCCGGCTTCGTGCACGGCGCACGCAGCCGGCGGCGCCGCGCCGACCTGGTCCCGGGCGGTCGCGTGCGCCTGGCGTTGTCGCGGCGGCCGGGGGCCGACCTGCCCGTCGCCCGGATCGAGGCCGAGGCGAGCCGGGCGCTCCTGGCCTTCGACCCTTCGGTGGGGCCGATCGTGGCCTACCTTCTCGAATGCCCGGCCCGACTGCTGGCCGAAGGCGATCCCTGCCCGGAACTCGCCGGCGCGCTCGACGGGCTGCTCGAGGCCATGCTGCGGGGTGACGCTGGCTGGCCGCGAGACTTCGTGCGCTTCGAAGCGCGGCTGCTGGCCGAACTGGGCGTTGGGCTCGACCTTGCGGCCTGCGCGCTCACGGGTTCCCACGACCGCCTCGAGTTCGTCTCACCCCGCTCCGGCCGCGCGGTCTCGGGCCCGGCCGCCCAGGGCCAGCCCTGGGCGCACCGGCTGCTGAGGCTCCCCCCCTTCCTTCGCGATCCCACATCCGCGGAAGGAGACCTGGTCGACGGCCTGCGGCTCACGGGCCACTTCCTCGCCCGCCACGCCTGGCCGCTCGCCCCGCGCCTCGGGCCGCTGCGGGCGCGCGCCGTGGCCCGCCTGGAGCGCCACCCGGCCGGGGCCGTCCGATGAGCGATCCACTCCGGCCCGATGCCGTCGTCGACGCTCCCTTCGCCGAGACGCTCGCCGAGCGCTACCTCGTCTACGCGCTCTCCACGATCACGGCCCGCTCGCTGCCCGACGTGCGCGACGGTCTGAAGCCCGTGCACCGCCGGCTGCTGTGGGCCATGCGCCTGCTGCGCCTGTCGCCCGACCAGGCCTTCAAGAAATGCGCGCGCGTGGTGGGCGACGTCATCGGCCGCTACCATCCGCACGGCGACCAGGCGGTCTACGACGCCCTGGTCCGCCTGGCCCAGGATTTCGCCCTGCGCTATCCCCTGATTGAGGGACAGGGGAACTTCGGCAGCATCGACGGCGACGGGGCCGCCGCCATGCGCTACACCGAAGCGCGTCTCACCCGGGCGGCGATGCTGATGATGGACGGCGTGGACGAGGCGACCGTCCCCTTCCGCCCCACCTACAACGGCGAGGAGGAGGAGCCCGAGGTCCTGCCGGCGGCCTTTCCCAACCTTCTGGCCAACGGCGCCCAGGGCATCGCCGTCGGCATGGCAACCGCCATCCCGCCCCACAACCTGGCCGAACTCGTGGCGGCCGCCGACCGGCTGCTCGAGAATCCCGATGCGACGGTGGCCGAACTCGTGGCCCTCGTCCCGGGACCCGACTTGCCCACGGGCGGCGTCATCGTCGAACCGCTTGCGGCGCGCATCGAGGCCTACGCCACGGGCCGCGGCGCCTTCCGTCTGCGCGCGCGCTGGCAGGTCGAGGAACAGGGCCGGGGTACCTGGGTCGCCGTCGTCACCGAAATCCCCTTCGGCGTGCCCAAGGCGCGGCTCGTCGAGCAGATCGCAGCGCTCTTGGCCGACCGGAAGCTGCCTCTGGTGGACGACCTGCACGATGAGAGCGACGCTGCCGTCCGTCTCGTCATCGTGCCGCGCGCGCGCAGCGTCCCGCCCGAAGCCCTCATGGAATCGCTCTTCCGGCAGAGCGACCTCGAGATCCGCCTGCCGCTCAACCTCAACGTCCTCGACGCCCAGCGCACACCCCGCGTCATGAGCCTCAAGGAGGCGTTGCTCGCATGGCTCGAGCATCGCCGCATCGTGCTCACGCGCCGGGCCGGTCACCGCCTGGCGCGCATCGCCGACCGCCTGGAGATCGTCGACGGCTATCTGCGGGCCTTCCTCGACCTCGACGAGGTGATCCGCACCATCCGCGAGGAGGACGATCCCGCGCCGGTCCTCATGGCCCGCTTCGCGCTGTCGGAACGCCAGGCCGAGGCGATCCTCAACCTCCGGCTGCGCGCGCTGCGCCGGCTCGAGGAAGAGGAACTGGTTCAGGAGCGCACGCGCCTCCTCGACGAGCGCGCCCGCCTTGAGGCGCTCCTCGCGTCCCCCGCCGAGCAGACACAGGCGCTGCGCGCCGAGCTCGCCGGGCTCGCGGCCGATTACGGCCCCACGACGCCCCTCGGCCGGCGCCGCACCGACTTCGCTGACACCCCCCCGCCCGTCGATGCCATTCGGGTCGAGGCCGTCGTGCCCCGCGAGCCCCTCACCGTCATCCTCTCCGCCAAGGGCTGGATCCGCAGCGCTCGCGGCCACGCCGACCTGTCCCACCCGTCCCAGCTGAGGTTCAAGGAGGGCGACGAGCTCTTCGCCTGGTTCCACGCCCACACGACGGATCGCATTCTGGTCCTTTCATCCGGCGGACGGTCGTTTGCCCTCGCTGCCCATGCATTGCCCGGCGGGCGCGGCTTTGGCGAAGCCCTCTCGCTGCTGGTCGACTGGCCGGCGGGCGAAGCGGTGGCCGCCGCCCTTCCCTTCCGTCCGGGGCAGCTCCTGCTGCTGGCCGCTTCCGACGGGCGAGGCTTCCTGGCGCCGGCCGACGCCCTGCTGGCCGAAACCCGCAAGGGCCGCCAGGTGATGAGTCTCAAGGCGGGCGCCCGGCTCCTCGTCGTGCGACCCGTGGCCGACACGCACGACCACGCGGCCTTCATCGGGCAGAACCGCAAGCTGCTCGTCGTGCCGCTGGCCGAAATCCCCCGGCAGGAGCGGGGCCAGGGGGTGATCCTGCAGCGCTATCGCGACGGGGGATTGGCGGATGCCACCACGCTGCACTGGGCCGATGGCCTGTCGTGGCCGCTGGGCGGCGCCACCGGGCGCATCCGCACCGAGGCCGACCTTTCCCCCTGGCGGGGCGCCCGCGGGACGGCGGGCCGGATGGCCCCCGCGGGCTTCCCCCGCGACAACCGCTTCCGCGCGCCCAGCGCGGCCTAGCAGGGGCAGCGGACCCGTGGAGCGGCATCCTTCCCATCACGCCCGACCCGCCTGCAGCCCCAACCCCTTCTCGATTCCCTCGCGCGACGCCGGCCTGCGGCCGGCTTCGTCCCGCACGCCGGTCCTGCCCCTTCTCGTCGCCCTTCTGCTCGTGGGCTCGCCCGCGTCGTCCGAGCCCTGGCCACTGCCCGGCAGCGAGGTCGTGCGCGTCCATTCCCCCACTCTCCGCCGCACCTACCGGGCGGTCGTGATCCTGCCCCCCCGCTTCGACCCCGCGCGGCGGTATCCGGCCCTGTTCTTCACCGACCTGCCCCGGTCAGCGGCACTGGTGGCCGGCCTCTACCGCACGCTGCGCTCCGGCGGCCGGGGGCTTCAAGACGCGATCCTGGTGGGCCTCGATCATGCCGAGGGCGAAACCGCGCAATACAGCCGTCGGCGCGACTATACCCCCAGCCCCCACGGCGACATCGACGCCACCTCCGACATGCCGGGCCGGCCGGTGGTCTATGGCGAGGCCGAGGCCTACCGCCGCCACCTCGAAACGGAACTGTTGCCAGAGCTCGAACGCCGCTATCCCATCGACGCTGAGCGGCGCATCTTCCTTGGCCACAGCTATGGCGGCCTGTTCGGGGCGCACGTGCTGCTCACGGCGCCCCGGATGTTCGCGCAGTACGTGCTCATCTCCCCCTCGCTCTGGTTCGACCGACGGCTGATGCTGGCGCGCGAACGAGGCCGCGCCACGCTCGAACGCGACCTGCCGGCCCGCGTGCTGCTGATGGTGGGCAGCCTCGAGACCGTGGAGAACGCCGACACCGAGCCCTTCGCGGCTGCCATTCACGACATGGTGGGCGACACCCTGGCCTTCGCCCAGGGCCTGCGCGCGCGGGGTTATCCCTCGCTCCACCTCGACGTGCGGGTCTTGGACGGCGAGGACCACGACAGCGCCTTCGCCGCCGGCGTCCGGCTGGGCCTCGAATGGGCGCTGCCGGGCACGGGCCGGGTCGCCCGGCGCCCCTGCCCCCCGGCCGAGCGCTTCTGCCGCTGGCCCCGCTGGCGCGCCGCCCCCGATGCCGCGCGCCCATCGGATTGAATGTGATGTTGTCTCATCTGAGGCCCGGCGCATGCCGAGCGCCCCGGCCTTTCCGATCCGCCCGTTCGAGTCCGACTGGAGCCTCGTCCTCGAGCCCCACGTGCCGCTGCTCCGGCCCGACCGGCCTCCGCCCGTGCCCGAGGCCTTGGCCCTCGCCCACCCCGAGCGGCCCGGCGGCTCGAAGCGCCGGTCGACGACCTGGGCCCGGCTCTCGCCGACCTGCCCGCGCCCGTTGCGGCCGACATCGGCGAGCTCGCCCGACGCTTCGCAAGCCTCATGAAGGTCCCCGCCTCGCCTCCGGATGGAGCGGGTCGCCGATGCCGCGTGCCGACGCTTCCACGCCAAAGACATCGACCTCCGCCTGATCACGACCTACGCGGGCCCCGGTACGGAGCGTCACGCCACGACCGACCCCGCCTCATCCGTGGCCCGCCTTCCGCGAGGGTCGGTCGGCCTGTTCGAGGGGCGGCTGTTCCCGGGCAATCCGCCGGTCGTCCTGCACCGGTCGCCTCCATCGCCGGCACCGGGGAGTGCGGCTGGTGCTCGTCCTCGACACGCCCGAACGCGACCCGCACGAGCGCTGACGGGTCGGGTCCGGACCTTCAGGGCCGGCCCTTCATGCGCCGGGCCCGCACCTTGCCCCAGCGGTCGGTACGGGTCCCCGGCCGACCCGCCTCGGCCCGGCCCGCCGGGCGGAGCGCGGGTTCGGGCAGGCCCAGCTCGTCGGCCTCCAACCGCCGGATCTCGTCGCGCAGGCGGGCCGCCTCCTCGAATTCCAGGTTGGCCGCCGCCTCGTGCATCCGCCGCTCCAGTTCCGCGATCCAGGCCCGCAGGTTGTGCCCGGCCGGCGCCGGCTTGGGCGCCGCCGCCTCGGCCTGTTCCTTCGCCTGCGCCTCGCCCACGATGTCGGCGATGCGCTTGCGCACGGTCGCAGGCGTGATGCCGTGTGCCCGATTGTAGGCCATCTGCTTCGCGCGCCGCCGTTCGGTCTCGGCGATCGCCCGCTCCATCGAGCCCGTGATCGTGTCGGCATACAGGATCACGCGACCCTCGGCATTGCGCGCCGCCCGGCCGATCGTCTGGATGAGCGCCGTTTCCGAACGCAGGAACCCCTCCTTGTCGGCGTCGAGGATGGCCACCAGGCCGCATTCGGGGATGTCCAGCCCCTCGCGCAGCAGGTTGATGCCCACCAGCACGTCGAACACCCCCAGCCTCAGGTCCCGCACCAGCTCGATCCGTTCCAGGGTCTCGACGTCCGAATGCATGTAGCGGACCTTGAGGCCGGCCTCGTGGAGATACTCCGTCAGGTCCTCGGCCATCTTCTTGGTGAGCGTCGTGACCAGCGTGCGCAACCCGCGGGCGGCCATGGCCTTCGCTTCGGCGATCAGGTCGTCTACCTGATCCTCCACGGGCCGCACGATCACCTCAGGGTCCACCAGCCCCGTGGGCCGGATGACCTGCTCCACGAACACGCCCCGGGTCTCGTTCAGCTCCCATGGGCCGGGCGTGGCCGACACGCAGATGGTCTGCGGTCGCATCCGGTCCCACTCCTCGAAGCGCAGCGGCCGGTTGTCGATGCAGCTGGGCAAGCGAAAGCCGTATTCGGCCAGCGTCACCTTCCGGGCGATGTCACCGCGGGCCATCCCGCCCACCTGGGGAATGGTCACGTGGCTTTCGTCCACGAACAGAATGGCGTTGTCGGGAAGGTACTCGAACAGGGTGGGCGGGGGTTCGCCGGGTCGCCGGCCGGTCAGGAACCGGGAATAGTTCTCGATGCCGGCGCACGATCCCGTGGCGGCGATCATCTCGAGGTCGAAGCGGGTGCGCTGTTCCAGCCGCTGCGCTTCGAGCAGCTTTCCTTCCGCCTCGAACTCTTTCAGGCGCACTTCCAGCTCACGCTTGATGGCGTCGATCGCCTGGGCCAGGGTTGGCCCCGGCGTGACGTAGTGCGAGTTGGCATAGATCTTCACCCGATCCAGGCTCGCGATCCGCTCGCCGGTCAGGGGATCGAACTCCACGATCTCCTCAATCTCGTCGCCGAAGAAGCCGACCCGCCAGGCCATGTCGGCATAGTGCGACGGAAAGATCTCCAGCGTGTCCCCGCGGATGCGGAAGGTGCCGCGGACGAAGTTGAGGTCGCTGCGCCGGTACTGCAGCCTCACCAGCTTGCGCGCCACCTCGCGCAGGTCGGCCGTCTGGCCCTTGCGCAGGCTGAAGGTCATCGCGGAATAGGTCTCGACCGCCCCGATGCCATAAAGGCACGATACCGAGGCGACGATGAGCACGTCGTCGCGTTCGAGCAGCGCACGGGTGGCCGCGTGGCGCATCCGGTCGATCTGCTCGTTGATGGAACTTTCCTTCTCGATGTAGGTATCGGTGCGGGGGACGTAGGCTTCGGGCTGGTAATAGTCGTAATAGGATACGAAATACTCGACCGCGTTGTTGGGAAAGAATCCCTTGAACTCGGCGTACAGCTGCGCGGCCAGGATCTTGTTGGGCGCCAGCACCAGCGCCGGGCGCTGCAGGCGCTCGATCACCTTGGCCATGGTGAAGGTCTTGCCCGACCCCGTGACCCCCAGGAGCACCTGGGTCCGCTCCCCCTCCTCGATCCCTCGCACCAGGGCGTCGATGGCCTGCGGCTGGTCGCCGGCCGGCGCGAACTCCGACAAGAGCTCGAACCGGCGCCCGCCCTCCGACTTCTCGGGCCGGGGCGGGCGGTGGGGCACGAAGTCCGTGGCTTCGGGCACCTCCTTTAGGCTGGTGCGGATCGCGATCGCCATGGCCACAGTCTAGGAAGCGGACCAGACGGCCGGAAGGGTCGTGCGGCCGCGGCCTTGGGCCACGGAGGTGCCGGCGACCCGCCGGACGACCGTGCGGCACGCCACCGCTGGCGCCCCGGCCGCGGGCAGCCTAGAGCTCGGTTCATGCCCATCGACATCCCCTGGCCCGCCGGGCTCCTCGTGTTCCTGGGCTGCGTGCTCGCGATGGAGGGGGTGGCGATCGTCGCCCATCGCTACGTGATGCACGGGCCCGGCTGGTTCCTGCACGAATCCCACCACCGCCCGCGCACCGGCCGCTTCGAACTCAACGACGTCTACGCCCTCCTGGGGGCCGTGGTGGCCATCGCGTTCATCGCCTTCGGGATGGAAGGCGGGGGAAGCCTGTTCACCTGGATCGGGGCGGGCATCACGGGGTATGGCGCCATCTACTTTGGCTTCCACGACGTCATCGTGCACCGCCGGATCGAAACCGGCTACGTCCCGCGCTCGGCGTGGATGAAGCGCATCGTGCAGGCCCACCGCCTGCATCACGTGGTGGAATCGCGCGATGGGGCGGTGAGCTTCGGGTTCCTCTGGGCCCCACCCATCCCGACGCTCCAGCGTCGGCTGGAGGCCAACCTGCGCAGTGGTCGCGCACGGCTGCGTCGCACCACTGCCCTGCCGGCCTCCGAACCCTAGACCCTTCCGGCTCCGCCGGCGCGCGATCGCGGCTGCTGCCCACGCCGGCCACCCGCGCTCGGCGCGCCCGTCCCCGCGCTCCTCGCGTGAGGCGCGTGGTGCGCCGTCAAGCGAAGGCCGGCGTCCACAAGCCTGCGCGATCCGCAGGGGTCGAGGCACCGCGGCGGCGGGTCCACCAGGCTTCGGGGGCCGCCAGCAGCACCGCCATCAGCTGCTCGCGCCGGCGGGTCACCGCGCGGACGCACAGGGCCTCGGGCCCGCCGCGGCGCACCTTCCGTCCGATGTCGCCATAGATGTGGGCCGCCGACAGCACCGCCCAGGCCTGCCGGTTGCGCAGCCGGGGCAGACCGTGGAGGGCCGAGGCCTCGTAACGCTCCGCAAGGTCCACGAGCCGCGAGACGACCCGATGCAGCCGGTCCCGGCGGTTGGGATCCATGTGTCGTCCGGGCTCCAGCCCTTCCGCCGCCAGCCATTCGGCCGGCAGGTAGCAGCGGCCCCGCGCGGCATCCTCGGCCACGTCGCGCGCGATGTTGTTGAGCTGGAAGGCAAGCCCCAGGTCGGACGCGCGGGCCAGCGTGCCGTGCTCCTGCGGTGAGACCCCCATCACGATCGCCATCATGACGCCCACGCAACCCGCCACATGGTAGCAATAGCGCAGCAGCCCCGCTTCGTCGGCGATCGGCCGGCCCTCGACGTCCATGGCGAATCCGTCGAGGAGATCGTGGGCGTAGCGGTGCGGCAGCCCGGTCTCGCGGGCGACGCGGGCGAGCGCTGCGAACGCCGGCTCGGGCCCGGCCTCGCCCGCCAGCGCACGCTCGGTCTCCCGGCGCAACCGGGCCAAGCGCTCGGCGGGCGTGCCACCCCAGTCGTGGCGGCCCTGGCCCAGCCATTGGGCGTCGATCACATCGTCGCAATGGCGACACCAGGCATAGAGCAAGGTGGCGCGCACGCGCGTGCGGGAATCGAACAGGCGCGAGGCCAAGGCGAAGCTGCGCGATCCCTTGCCGATCGCTTCCCGGGCGGCAGAAAGAACCGGATCGGCCACGGTCGGCGCCTGTGGGGCCTGTCTACTGGACGGCGGCCAGCACCGGCCCAGCGTTGGCCGGCCAGACCGGGGGGTCGGGATAGCGCGCCCCGAGCTCCGCCAGCATGAGCTTCGCGGTCGCCTTGGCCGAACCCACGACCCCCGGGATGCCGGCCCCGGGATGCGTTCCGGCGCCCACGAAGAACAGGTTCCGGATGGCGTCGTCGCGGTTGTGGGTGCGGAAATAGGCCGACTGCCAGAGCACAGGCTCCAGGCTGAAGGCCGAGCCCAGATGCGCCTTCAGTTCCTCGCGGAAGTCGGCCGGGGTGAACAGGCGCCGGACGACGAGATTCTCGCGCAGCCCGGGCACGATGCCGCGCTCGTCGAGATAGGCGAGGATCCGGTCGGCGTAGCGCGGCCCCAACTCCCCCCAGTCCGCCGCGAACTTGCCCAGATGCGGCACCGGCGACAGGACGTAGAAGGTGGAACAACCCTCCGGCGCAAGAGCGGGATCCGTGGCCGTGGGATGGTGGAGGTAAAGCGAGAAGTCGCGCGCCAGGATCCCATGGTCGTAGATGTCCCGCAACAGCTCGCGGTATCGGGGGCCGAAGACGATGGTATGATGGCGGATCTCAGGGTATGTACACCTGAGGCCGAAGTAGACCACGAACAGCGAGGGCGAGAAGGACTTTCGCGCAAGCCTTCGGGCCATGGCCTCCCCGCGCGGGTGGTGGCCCAGCAGGTCCCGGTACGTGTGGACCACATCGCCGTTCGAGGCGACGGCATCGGCCTTGAGCAGGCGACCGTCAGCCAGCAGGACGCCGTTCGCCCGGTCGCCGGCCGTCTCGATCCGCTCGACCGGCACGCCCAAAAGGACCCGGCCGCCCAGGTCCTCGAACAGCCGCACCAGAGCGCGCACCAGCGCGTGGGTTCCCCCTCTCGGGAACCACACGCCCCCCTTCTTCTCGAGGGCGTGGATCAGCGCATAGACCGAGGACGTGGCGAAGGGGTTCCCACCCACCAGCAGCGTGTGAAAGCTGAAGGCCTCCCGCAGTCGGGGATGGCGGATGTACCGGGCCACGATGGCGTGGACCGACCGGTACGCCTCGTGCCGCAACAACGCCGGCGCGGCCTTCAGCATGGTCCCCAGATCGCAGAACGCCTCGGTCCCGAGCTTGCGATAGCCTTCCTCGTAGACGGCTTCCGAAAACGCCATGAAGCGCCGGTACCCCTCCACGTCGGCCGGCTCGAGGGCAGCGATCTGGGCCAGAAGTCGCTCGTTGTCGTTCGAGTAGTCGAAAACGGTGCCGTCCTCCCAGACGAGGCGGTAGAACGGCGTGACCGGCATGAGCTCGACATATTCCGAGGTCCGCCGCCCCGTCAGGCGGAACAGTTCGTGCAGACAGTCGGGATCCGTCACCACCGTCGGCCCGGCGTCGAAGACGAAGCCCCGTTCCTCCCACACATAGGCCCGCCCGCCAGGCCGCGGCCGGGCCTCGACCAGGGTGGTCTCGATGCCCGCCGACTGCAGCCGCACGGCAAGCGCCAGCCCCCCGAAGCCGCTGCCGATGACGACCGCCGTCTTGCCCATCCCATCAGCCCCGCATCACCACGGCCACCGCCCGGAAGAAGGGCACCGGCGGCCGCCCGGTCAGGATGCGCACCTTGTCGAACAAGGTGCAGTGGCTGGCGTAGAACCGCGCGACCAGCTTCGAGTCGAGTCCATAGAACCGCTGCAGCACCCGCCAGCGCTGCTCAGGCTCGGCGGCGCGGAACAGCATCTTGTTGAGCATGCGATAGAATCCGCGCTCTTCCCAGCGGTCCGCGGCATAGGCCCGCACGTGTCGCGACACCGCGCGCCCGCTGAGGTCGGGAAGGCGCGCGACGAACAGGGCAAGGCGCACGGCGTCGGGGAAACTGTAGCCGGTCACGGGGTGGAACAGGGCGGCGGCCATGCCCACGGGGGCGACGCCGTCGGGATACTGGGCCAGATGCGCCTCGATGTCGCCGTCGATGGCGATGGGCAGCACGCCGTCCTCCTCGCGCAGCACGCGGGCGATCCGCCAGCCCTGGAAGGTCGCGTAGTCCCGGATCCGCCCGAAGATCGTCGGCCGGTCCAGGGCCGGTCCGTCGGCGTAGTAGGTGTCCTCGATGAGGACCGTCCGCTCGGAAAAGGGAAGCACGTAGACGAAGCGATAGCCGTCGTGCTGGGGCACGGTGGCGTCCATGATGATCGGCCCTTCGAGGCCATGCGGCGCATCGAGTTCCACCTCGAGGCCCACGAATTTCTGGAAGCCCAGATCCAGGTACGGCGACAATTTCTGCCCTCGGGCATCGATCACCGCGCGGGCTGCGAAGTGGCGTCCGTCGGCCAGGACAACGCCCTCGGCGCCGACGTGAGCGACCGGTACGCCCAGGTGCCGATCTTCCGAGGGCAAGGCCGCCACGAGGGCGGCGTGCAACCGCGCGGAGGTGGCCGACTGATAGGCCGCCCGGAAGCGTCGCCGATAGGCGGGGAAGCGAATGCTGTTCTCGGGCCAGCGGTGGGCGATCAGCGGCTCCGCCAACCGCTGGCCTTCGGGGGACAGGTCCGAGGCGAAGCTCGACCAGGTGTGATTGCCGCCGAAGGTCGGACCCGCCTCGAACACCTTCACGCGCAGCTCGGGGCGCCTGCGGCGCAGGGCAAGCGCCACCAGGCCTGCCGACAGGCCCCCGCCCACGATGGCCACGTCGCAGTCCATGGCGCCGTCTAGCCCGCTCGCACTGCGCTGGCTAGGTGAGCCTCATGACCAGCATGCTGCTGCCCGCGCCGCCCGACACGCTTGGGCTCCTCGCTCTTCAGCTGGGCGTGCTGGTGGCGGTTCGCTATCTGTTGGTCTCGACCGCGTTCGCCTGGTGGGCGGCGCGCCGGCGCCCTCAGCTTTACCGTCCGGCCGATCCCGCCCGGCGGGCGCGCCTTGCCCGGCAGATCCGTCGCGAGATCGGCTGGTCGTTACTCTCCGCCTTCCTCTATGCAGGCCCAGCCGCCGTGGCCCTGGCCGCCTTCCTCAACGGTGGGACGCGCATCTACACCGACCTTGCCGATCGCCCGATCTGGTGGCTGCCTGTTTCGGTCGCCCTCTACCTCCTCGCTCACGACACCTGGTTCTATTGGACGCACCGGGCGATGCACCGCTGGCCGGTGCTGTTCCGCACCGCCCATGCCGTCCATCACGAAAGCCGGCCGCCCACGGCGTTCGCGGCCATGGCCTTCCATCCGTTCGAAGCGTTGTCGGCCGCCTGGCTCTACCCGGCGATGGTGTTCCTCGTGCCCATCCATGCGGGCGCCCTGGTCCTGGTCCTCGTGATCGCGACGATCATGGCCGTCACCAATCACATGGGCCACGAGATGTTCCCACGGTCCTGGGTTCATGGCCGCTTCGGCCGTCATGTCATCACGGCGTCGCACCACGAGCTGCATCATCGCCGCTACGACGCCAACTTCGGTCTCTATTTCCGCTGGTGGGACCGCTGGTGCGGCACCGACGCCGGATTGTCCGACTGCGTCTGACCAGGTCAGCGCAAGCGCGCCGCCACCGCCGCCCAGATTCGTTCCTCGACGTCATCAGGCGAGCCCGACGCATCGACGTGGACCAACCCCATGTTGCGAAAGGCCGCCGCCACCCGGGCGTGGAAGGCGGCGCTTTCGCCCTCGAACCAGCCAGGTTGTGCCCGGTCGATCCCCCTTCCGCCGGGAAGGTCCAGCAACAGGGCGAGATCTGGCCACCGATCGCCCGTCGCCAATCGGTGGAGGGCCATCAGCCATGCCTCGTCCAGCCCCCGACCGGCGCCCTGATAGGCCAGGGTGGAATGGACGAAGCGGTCGCACACCACCACGGCCCCGCGGGCCAGCGCGGGCTCGATCACCCGCTTGAGATGCTGCACGCGAGCGGCGTTCAGGAGCAGCGCCTCGGCCTGCGCACACCAACCGAGCCGGCCCACGAGCAGACCGCGAACCGCCTCGCCCTCTGGCGTTCCACCGGGTTCCCGGGTCAGCACCACCTTGCGGCCCAAGCGCTCGAGCCGGGCGGCGAGGCGCGCCGCTTGGGTCGACTTCCCCACCCCCTCGCCCCCCTCGAGCACGATGAACATCAACCACCCTCGCTCACGATCCAGGCCGCGCGGAAGCCACGCTGGCTGAGGGCGCCGAGCGCCGCCTCTGCGGCCCGTGGATCAGCGAACGGCCCCAGACGCACCCGCCACAACCCCGATGGTGCCCGGCTGGTGGAAGACGGCGCGATCTCGGCCAGGTCGGCGGCCAGGAACTGGGCGCGGCCCAGATCGGTCAGGGCCACGACCTGCACGAACAACCCGCCGGCGGTCACCCTGTCTCGAGCCGGGGCGGGTGCCGGGGTCGCATCGGCCAGCCGCAACGGCGGGATGGAGCGCGCCCAGCCGCCCTCCGGAAAGACGCGGCGCACCCTCACCCGCGCCAGTCCCGCCCGCTCCATCCCCAGAAGCTCGGCCGACCGGCGCGACAGGTCGATGATTCGGTCCTTCACGAAGGGGCCGCGGTCGTTGATGCGCACCACCAGCTGGCGGCCGTTGTCCAGGTTGGTGACCTCCACCCACGAAGGCAGGGGCAGCGTGCGGTGGGCGGCCGTCAGCGCCTCGGGGTCGTAGGGCTCGCCGTTGGCCGTCGGGACACCGGCGAAGCCCGGCCCATACCAACTCGCGAGTCCAGTCTCGTCGTAGCTCCGATCGTCCACGGGCACATAGGTCTGGCCCAGCACCGTGTAGGGCCGGCCCAGCTTCACGCCGGCAGGCAGGGCCGCCGCGGGCCCAGGACGCGAGGGCGGGGCCGGGCGGGGGCCCAGACAGGCCGTCAGCAGCGCCAAGGCCGCGAGGCTAGCGAGCGGCGACCACCGCATCGGCCAGCAAGCCTACCGACAGGGCGTAGAAGTTGGAGCAGTTGTACGCGAGGAGCGCTCGATAGTTGCGGCTTGCGAGAAAGGCCGGTCCCCCAGGCCCGTCCGGCTCGACGAGACTCAGTTCCGTGTCATCGGGCGGCCAGGCGACGCCCACTGGTGTCAGGCCGCGTCGCCGCCAGTCGTCCGCCCGCAAGAGCCGGCTGTGCCGTTCGAGCGGCCGTACGCAACTCCTCGGCCGCTCGGGGTCGGCGACCGCCGCCCGGTCGAAGCCCTCTGGCACCTGGACGCGCACGCCCCAGACGAGCCCCGGTTGCCAGCCGTTGGCGACCAGGTAACGGGCGATCGACGCCAGGGCGTCCGGCACGGAGTTCCAGATATCGGCCCGGCCGTCGCCGTCACCGTCGGTGGCATGGGCCAGAACCGAGGACGGCAGGAACTGGGGGTGACCCGTGGCACCGGCCCAGCTGCCGCGCAGATCCTCGCGGCGGACGCGACCTTCGGCGAGCAGGCGGAGGGCGGCGTCGAGCTCGGCCGTGAACAGGGCTCGGCGGCGTCCGTCGAAGGCGAGGGAGGCGAGCGACCGCAGAACGTCGAAGCGGCCCGTGAACCTGCCGTAGTCGGTCTCCATGCCCCAGATCCCGAGCAGGACGGGGGCGGGAACCCCGAACCGATGCTCGATGCGGGCCAGGTCTTGGGCGCGCGCCCGCCACTCCTGCCGGCCGCGCTCGATTCTTGCCGGCGTAAGGCGTCGCGCCAGATAGTCGCCCAGCAGGGGGGGGCGGGCGGGATCGTCGGGCTGGGACCGATCGAGGGCCACGACCGCCGGGTCGTAGCGCAGGCCGGTGAGCGCCTGGTCCACGGTCGCCGGGTCGAGCCCTTGGGCGATGGCATGCGCCCGATAGTTCGTGAGCCAGGCCGTGAAGGCCGGCTGCAGGTCCGCGCGCGCAGGGGCCGCCATGAGGGCCAACAGGCCGGCCAGGATCCGCCGGAGGGGGCCCCACAACATGGGTTCGCGCATGCCATGGGCGCGCGGGGCTGGGAATCCCCTTGCGCCGGCACCCGAGCCGGATATCCCTGGGCCCTAGGGACAGGTGGCCGAGTGGTTTAAGGCAGCGGTCTTGAAAACCGCCG